>NZ_FNRG01000039.1 GCF_900107835.1 Oribacterium sp. KHPX15 | reverse complement strand
ATTTCTAGTCACCGAAAAATACCTACAGACCGTTGATATATAAGGCTCTAATGGCGTTTTTTGATGACTAGATAATGTTAAAACAACATTCATATTTCTAGTCACCGAAAAATACCTACAGACCTTTGAAATATAAGGAGCTAATGACGTTTTTTGATGACTAGATTTCGCTGAAACAACATTCACATTTCTAGTCACCGAGAAACACCTACAGACCGTTGAAATATAAGGCTCTAATGGCGTTTTTTGATGACTAGATTTCGCTGAAACAACATTCACATTTCTAGTCACCGAAAAATACCTACAGACCATTAATATGCAAGGCTCTATCGGCTTTTTTTGATGACTAGATGTTTCTCGAACACTGTTAATATAACACCCAGTTACCGGTTAATACTCCACAAAACTTTGCCATATAAGGATCATTCGGCAAAATGGAATAACAGTATTCAGCTATATTTTTGATAAAAATCCTACGCTAATAATCAATCACCTTGCTCTAACTGCTATAGCACTTCAAAACGCTAATATGCCGCCTGGCGTTTTCCTAGAGCCTGGTCAGAAGATAAGCCTACACAATGGTTCTTCTCTATGATACATATGGCTTTTTGATGACTTAATACTGCTCAAATATCATTTTGCAATATCTAGTCACCAAAAAATGCCCTTTAACCATTGATATATAAGCCTTATGCGGTAAAAACGGGTGGTTATAAAAGGACCCGTTTTGAGTATAAATCCGACTTTATTCAACATCCAATAAAAATCAAACTGCAATTGCATTTTAAAGTGCAAATATGCGTATGGCGGTTACCGCCACAAGAAAATTTTGGGGCTAAAAAAATTGCATTATTATCACCCCAAAATCATGTTTATCCGAGATATCCCCTCCCATAATGATTTTAGAAACAAATATGGAGGTACGAAATGACCACTCAGACTATTATCAATACAAAATACGAGTACGACGGAAAGGTGTTCTACGAACTGGATGGGAAGCTCTATCTGTTCGATTGCATGGGAATCCATTATCTTTCTCCTGCATCTCCTCAGGCCAACGGTATATTCTAT
This sequence comes from Oribacterium sp. KHPX15, assembly GCF_900107835.1. Lineage (GTDB taxonomy): Bacteria > Bacillota > Clostridia > Lachnospirales > Lachnospiraceae > Oribacterium. Next base: position 19,402 of record NZ_FNRG01000039.1, on the reverse strand, counting down.
TCTAACGAAGAGTACATTAAGGAGGATCCGGAGGGACTGATAGAGAAGATTTACGCTGCATCTAACAAAAGAAAGCATAACCAGCTAAAAACAAAGGAAAATGATATGAACGAGTCTTTGGTACGGGAATTTGAGGGATTTATCGACTGCCTAGCTTCTGACAAGACCATTGCGGAGTCCGACTCAAAAAAGGCCAAAGTACACTCAAACCAGACGTTTCCGCGAAAAGAAGTAATGGAAGATTTTGAAATTCTGGATAAAGATGTATTTAAGCCGGTGGAGACAAACAGCGTCGAGAATAAGCCCTTGAATCGATTTGTAGAGTTTGTAAATAATACCAGGAATAATCTTCAGCTTCAATTAAAGTAAACAAGGGGGAAATATGCAGAATTTATTTTTAAGCTCGGTTATGACGGTGTTTTCAATCAAAACACTTATTGCCGGAATGACAGAAGTAACAAGAGAAAAGGAAGATACCGGCTGTGGCGATATCGTAAGTGGAATGGTGAAAGCGTATCACGGTATCTTTGGTTTGATATTGGCATTGCCGATCTTCTTCGGATTCTTCCATAACGTGTATGCGTTCATGCCGGTAGCGCTTTATGTAGTAAGTCTGTATTTCTTTGGACAAAAAGTAACAGTTAACAGAAAAGCAAGCCGAAAAGTAAAGAAAGAAAAAAGAAGAAGCAGTGAACGAGATTAAAAACAAGAATGACCGCGAAAAAGAAGTCGGAATTAGGTATAATCTTTTCGAGAATCAATCTTTTGGGAGGTATGTAGATGAGTTCAAAAGAACAACAGGAATTAAAGGACCTTTTGAAGACAGACCCAAGATTCTTTTTTGAACAGGAATTTTTTTGCAAAATGTATCTGGATAATCCGGATAAGACAATAAAGACATTAATAGACCTAAGGGATGTAGGCGGTGTTTTCATTCTCATGCGAAACCTTTATGAGAAAACAGGAATGGAGTTTCCTTACTTCGAAGAACAGTTTCGTATGACATTCAATGACCATGAGGACTACGGTATTAGTACCGTGAATATCTTGATGCCACCTACGGAAAAAGACTATCACTCCAAAAACATAATCCTTCTCCGAACAACGATTAAGGGCAGAATGCCGATGTACGTAAGATGCTTTAATCCGTTTTGCGAACTATACAAGGCAGAATATCTTGCATCATTCTCAAACGGTGTGTATCGCAAGTTCGGTTCATTTGCTCTTGATGAAGAGCGCAGCGCGGTAGACTATTATAAATCCTATATAGAGGAAGATACTCCAGACATAACCTTGGAATTTCAGTAAAGAAAAAGGGACAATTAAATGAACGAAAGAAACAATGAGTGTGATTATTGCATGTTACATGGAGAAACAGGAGATTTACCTGACAAGTGGATTTTTTCTGCAAAGGAAAAGATTAAACATAAGAAGCGAACGATTCTGAGCTTGAGTTGTGACGGCCAGATTGATCCAGCGGAGAAGACTCTCCATGTATCAGTAGGGTTCGACGAGTCATCGGCTGTAGAGATAATCTCAAAGGATGTACCTATTAATTATTGCCCAATGTGCGGAAGAAAGCTTTGAGTTACTAAAACAAACATATAGAAGAGATGATAGCTGAAATATTCCCATGATGAATACCATGGGAGTATTTCAGCTTTTTTTTGCATATTGAGCTTTATTCACAGAGATACCTATGTATGTTATGCTGAAATCAATAACAAAAACGTGATTTAAGATTCGAGGTGAAATATTTCCGATTATTCTAAGAAAAGGAGGCAATGGCAATGAAAAGACGTATTTTGAGTGTTGTTTTGTGTGCTTCACTCATATTAGGATTACTTTCTGGCTGTGGTGGCGGAAGTACTTCCGAAACTACCGGCAGCATGGAAACGACCAGCGCAAAAAACAGCCAAAAGGAATCTTCCGGGAATACCAATACAGGCACGGAACCTGCCGTTACGGACGACAAAACCTCACAACAAGCTGTTTCCGGGGAAATCCTCGAAATCACTCTTCCCAGAGTTTCCAGGGAACGTGAACTTGTTCTGACTGCTGGAAACCTGGCACTACAAAGCTATGTTAACGCCAGGATGTGGACGGAAAAGCTTGAAAGGGTATCGCAGTCAGATGTAAGCGACGAAGATCTCACCGATATACTGGAACACTGCATAGAAGCATGGAAAACAGCCGATGCTGTATGTTCAAAAGCGGAATACATGGGTTCTCTATTGGAACAGGCGGAAGTGTTACCTGATTTCCAGTGGCTTCAAGAAGGCAGACAATCCAAACTTATTCCTTGGGACACGCCCACTAACTTTTCTATACGCTTATTTGGGAAAGGTATGTCAGACATTCGCCCACCATTTTCCGATGATTTTTTAAAGGAAAGCATTTTCGGCATTCGGGCCTATGCCGCTGAATATGATACATCCACTTACCTCTTGCACGATTGGGCTGAGAAAATGAATGATTTATATAAATCAGCTCCTGCAGGTGAGCGGGTACAACATCTTGCGAATATACTCGGAACGGATACTAAAGATGCATGGAGACAGATGCAGCTAGCCGAGAGTGTTCTTCATGGTGAGGCCGAATTTAAAGAAGATTTACATGATACTTGTTACAAAGTTGCCAAAGCATTGACTACCGCCGGCAAAGTAGCAGGCTTCGGATTAGCGGCAACTGCCTTTGGTGCAGCAACGCTCCCTATGACAGTCGGCGGTGCGATAAAGTACTACGGTGCGGCAGCCCTTTTATCTACCCAGGGTGTGGATGTAGTGACGGATGTCTATGATACCGGTGCAACCATTCTTTTGGGAACGGATGAAAACCTTACGGCGGAATTATACAATATGAAAGATGCTATCGGTGTTGCGGGTGCCTTTTCAGGTGCTTACGGCCTTTTTGCCGGTAATTGGAAAGGCTTTGAAAACTGGGGCCAGCAACTCATGTATTTGGGTGAATCCCTTAAAGACTTCAATAATGAAGGTAAGATCATGGGTATCGTCTGGAAGGAAGATAAAAACGGCAACATGTCCCCTACCCTTGTCAGTACAGAAATACCTGTTCCATATGATGATAAGGCTAGTGAAGATGTAATGAAAACATTGACTGCCGCCGGCATGGATGAAATGTATGCGAAGGCTCTCGCTGATTCAGGTGCGGATAATGTAGCCGGAGGAACAGCTTCACTGGATGGCGGCATGTTAAAGCCCTGGAATGAATTGAACTTGGATGATATCGATGAATACCTGAAGTATCTCGATGGCCTGAATCAAATGCATGACATTGAAAAAGAGATTGAAGAACTCGCAAAAGAATTGGAGAAATCCATTGAGGAATCATATCATATCGTAATGAATAGTCCCGAAAAGCTTGCAGGCAGATATTCCTACCTCAGTGATGAAAACGGGGAAGGTTGGGATGATCTCCATAAGCTCGCCGAAGGGTTGTCGGGAGAGACTATTGATCGTAAGGTACCACCGGTGGATGTCGTTTATGAAAATGAACACCTTGATTTGATTATAAAAGGAAAAAGTCTTAACGAAAGTTTTAATACAGAAGGTGTTTATGATCCAGGAGCTGGAACACTTACATATATGGTCGATAATGACAGTATTGTTTGTTACTTTACAAAGGACGAGTCCGGTAATCAATATATGCGTCTACTATATTCAGGAGGTACCACAAAAAGCGGAAAAAGCATGGAAGGCAACCAGTATTACATAAGGACCGGAGAAGCCGGAGAGGATTAAAGCTCTTGTTTTCCGTGAATCTGTGACTAATTGATAAAAAAATAGTTTAAAAATATTAGCGTTTTTTAATGAACGAAAGAACCGTTCCCGTGTTTCATACACAAGGGAACGGTTCTTTTTGTGGAAATTATGAATCACAGATTATTTACCAAATTGTTTATAAAATCAAATGTCTTTGGGGCAATCTGAGATAATTCTATAGGATTATTTACATAGGCTGCAAAGGAACCTGCAAAGTATTCGCACTGGTCCTGAGCTTCATAGTCTGATACAAGATAATTTCCCGAACATTCTTCAAGATATATAGCCTTGAAATCATCAAGTTCCGAGCGGGAACGGATGCCGCCTTTTGCATATTCGAATGTTTTACCGTTATATCTAAGCTCTGCCTTCTCCGATCCGATATCCTCAAAGACATAATCATCAAGAAAGTGGGCCATTTCATGAATTAGAGTGCCTGCACCATCATAATCTGTGTTAGTGAGAATCAGACACCCTTCACCATCGATTCCTGCATATATTCCGAGTAGTAGGGAGTATTCCGGATCGTAACCATCAAAGAAAGTTATGAAGTTACCGAGACTCTCAAACAGATATGTTACAATGCCTGGTATCTTATTATATTCTGCTCTTACAGCATCCTTCTGTTGCTGCGTCACTGGAACATCAAAATCCTCAAACCTCACATCAGCAAAAGCTGGACCTGTTATCAAAATAGTGGCCGCAGTCACTAACAGGATAATCTTTGTGCTCTTATGGTTCATCGTTAATGCCTCTCAGATAAGAAAGACCCAGGCACATACAACGAGGGCATGACGATTACCTACAAAAACAATATACTATAGCTTTGAGGGAATTTATACGAATATTGTCGAAAAAACATATTAAATTTTCGTTTATAACTAAATGCCGGAATAATATTCCAATCCTATATCGATTATCTTTACCCATAATTACTGTATAATGATACAAAAGTCATCGGAGTGTTTGCGAAGGGAGGCATGAAATGGGAGATAAACCGATGCCAAAGGAAAAGTTTGTTGCTATGATGAATGACGTTTTCCTAAAAATCTGGAAACCATATCAGAAAGACAATGAACTAAGTACGGACGAATATACAAAATTATTAGAAACAGTTGATGAGATAATAGATAAGTATAAAGAGTACACCTATACTACAGAAAGCGGTGAGAGAAAAGCATATGTTGAGAACTATGCAATCACAACACTGACTATAATAATGGCGAACGAAAAAGAGAAAAGGCAGGAACAGAAAAAGCTCCTGGATATCTTAAATGGGATTTCGTGAACGAAAGGAACTGCGGATTTCTGCAGTTCTTTTTTATGTCGATGTGAAAAATAAGAAAAAGTAGCTCAGATAGCATATAGAAAGAAAAAACCGATGAGGTGTATCATAAAGAACTGGCTTTTTTGAAAGAAATATAAAGCCTATGATATACTTAAGCTTGTGAGAACAGGCTTTGTAAACGTGCCAGATATACATCATTTTCAGAGGAGTTAACTCAGAAATAAGCTTGTGGAAAAGAATAGGGAATCATGAATAAGAAACTATTGTATATAAAAGGAATATCAGCATTCATCATATGCATCATTTGTTTTTTGCTGATATATATCAGATTTTCGCCAAAGCCGGATTCTAGTGGACAGAAAGCATATACACTAGAAGTATCAGATGGAGAGAAAAGTAATCATTATTCAGGAAGGACCGATGCGGAATATCTGTCAGGATTACTGGACGAATTAAAAAACACGGAAGATTTTATATATGAGAGTACTTCAAGCGATTATGGAATGTATATTACTTCCGTGAATGGCTTGAAAGCCGATGATAGTAAGAAAACCTATTGGGCTATATATGTAAATGGTGAGTACGGACAGTACGGAGCAAATTCGCAGCCTGTAAATGATGGGGATACATATGCCCTTAAGCTTGAGAGTTATGAGTGATAACGCATTATCAGTAAAAGACATAGCATATTTGGGAATTTCACTTGCTATACTGGAAGCCTCCAAACTTGCGCTTGATTTCTTGCCAAATGTAGAAGTCGTAACGCTTCTTTTTATTGTATATACAATATTTTATGGCAGAAAAACACTGCTTATTGCATTTGGATTTACAGCTATTGAGTGCTTTCTTAAAGGGGTCAATGTTTGGTCTATTATGTATCTGTACATATGGCCAATGCTTATCTTAATGGTATTCTATGCAAATAGGAAAAAAGTGGGTTTCGTGTTCTATTGCATATTATCAGGGTTTTTCGGGTTGTTTTTCGGGCTGTTCTGTTCAATCCCGTACCTGTTTATAGGCGGATGGAGTATGGCTGTGACATGGTGGATTGCCGGTATACCGTATGATATCATCCATTGTGTCAGCAACTTTGTTCTGACTCTGATACTTTTCAAACCGCTTTGTAAGATCATGAGTAAAGTAATTTCAGAACAGTAAAGAGAGAATAATATAGGTTTTCAGAAAGACCGTAATTATTCGATAACTTTCAACCTCAAAGTGATGACATTTTATAATAGCTTCAAAATTAAGGAGGCAGACATGAGACGTATTATAGTGTTGATCTCATTAATATCTTTAGCACTTTCAGCATGTGGGAGTTCATCTAAAACCCGAGACAATAATGTATCTATATCATCAGAAACTCAGGAAACGGATGATTCTAACTCCAAAACACAGAATGATGATCCGGTGGCAGATAGCCATTCACATGACTTAAATGAGACTGCCTCAAACGGGGCAGTTGAACATAAACGTATCGACAGCGATATTATGGAACATTACGGCATATATCTTATAGACTGGTCCGAAGAACAGCTTATCTATGATGAAAACGGGAATCTCGTGACGGTCATGACCACAGACCGGAATGGAGCGGAATGCAAGCAGTATGACTTCTCGTATTTTGATTCCGGAAGAGTGAAAGAGATAATCGAGTATAGTAACGGCAATCCCGTCATCATCATTGATTACGACCGAAACGAAAAAGGTCAGAAGACAGTCCAGTATTCCAAGGTCAGCGACAATAAAGGCGGTTTCGCGGATACAGCAATAATCTACACGGAATATGATGAATCCGGTAACAGAATATATGACTATCCCTATACAGCGGATGGGGCACGACAGGAGTCTTATAGCGCATATCTTTATGACAGCTCAGGAAACCGCATTGAACTACAGTGCCGTGATAGTGTTACTGATGAAGTGATATCAAACGAGCTTTATGAGTATGACAGTAATGGACGTTTGATATGCTCTTCTTCATATTTCAAAGGGGTTCTGTCATCGAAAACGGAATATAAGTACGATGGAGATTTATTTGATTCTCTTGTGATATATACGGGGGCTACTGACAATGAGGGAATAACAGGTTATGATCTGCTTTTGCCATCTACACTGTATGAGCTTCAGGATTACTGACAGTGACCCGGTGTTGGGCACGTTTCTCAAAATGCAAAAGGGAAAAGATTGAACTCTTGAAGTCTTAAACACATACAAGTTCTCTCGTATGTAGTATAATAAACTCATGTTGTATTTACGGAGGTGATTCTTATGACAAAACAGGAATTAATAGCAGAAGTAGCAAAAAGAGCAGACATTACAAAGAAGGATGCGGATCTCGTAGTTAAAGCTACATTTGAGACAATTGCCGATGCCCTTGAGAATGGAGACAAGTTCCAGCTTGTAGGATTCGGTACATTCGATGTTGCAGAACGTGCAGCAAGAGAAGCAAGAAATCCAAGAGATGGTTCTGTAATGCAGATTGGCCCATCTAAGTCTGTACGCTTCAAAGCTGGTGCTGATCTCAAGAAACGTGTGAACGGATAACTCAAAACTCAATGCCTTAGAGGTTGCCGCTAAAGATGATTGTCTATAAGCGGCAGCCTCTTCACATTGTTAGAACAAAAATATTCTTCTAGGGTTATAGGAAAACTGTAATGAAAAATATTGAGATTAAGGAAGTGATACCGTACGCAAGTACCGTTTTGTTAGTAGCTTTGATGACACTTTCTGCGGAGGTTTTATATGAGAAGGAGATAATATTCCCCGAAATAACAGCATTAGCAGTTGGATATATGGTAGCAAAAAAGAGAAGCTGGAAGGTGAACGGAAGGCGTATGTTAGCTCTTATTACTGGCTGTGCGATAATGGGAGTGTGCATTGTAAGATTCGTTCCGTTTGATACGTATATCGAAGTTATTCTGGCATTTACAATCGCCCAGGTGCTTTTTATGTTTTCGGGAACCACATTCGCACCATTTGTATCAGCAATAGTGCTGCCGGTGATGATGCAGACCAGAAGTATAGTGTATCCAATAGCTGCATTTATATTGACTTCACTTGTGATATTGTTCCATAACCTTTTTCTGTTTCAGGGAATTCGGACAGATGAGGAATATGTTCCTGTGATGCTGAATTCAAGAGATGATATGATAGATACTGCTATCAGAATCCTTTGTGTGATAGTAATTGCCGGTGTTGCATTCAAAACAGGATATAGATTTATCGTGGCCCCTCCGTTACTTGTAGCATTTACTGAGTTTTCAAGGCCGGGGAACAAGACAAGAAATATGCCGGTCAAAACGGTGTCAGTGATAACTCTTTGTTCCATAATTGGTGTGATATCAAGATATATCTTTGTTATCAGGTTAGGGCTTCCTCTTACGATTGCAGCCATAGTTGCTACATGTGGAATGCTTACCGTTATTTATTTTTCTATAATGTATATGCCACCGGTAGGCGCCATTACTATGCTTAGCATGATAATATCTGAAAGCGTATTGTATACTTATCCGATTCAGATTTTTGTAGGCAGTAGCCTGATTCTTATTCTGTCCAGAATTCTTTTCATGAGACGACAGGACAAGAAAATATATGAAAAAAGAGCAGAACTACATGCAGAATGAGTAATAATTCCGTTAGTGAACGGATAATAATCATATCGATACTACTTGGAGGATACCGTCGGGTATCCTCTTTTTTTTGTGCACAAAAAAATTTTTCAAAAACTTTTTCAAAAAATACTAATACGACAAGAACTCCTAGCATACTTACAATGTCGGCAATAAAAAAGCCGTACAAAGACTAATTAGATATCACACAACAGGGCACATGGCTTACTCATGTGCCCAAAAGCAAAACACTTGGAGAACTATGACGAAAAGAGGGAAAAACAAGTATGAAAAAAAAGCTGGCAATGCTTGGCTGCGCTGGTCTAATGACAGTAGCAACCATCGGTGGAGCATACGCGCTCTATTCCGGAACTGCAAAGACGGTTGAAAACAAATTCAACATTGTTGCTGGTGCAGACCATGGAACAGAAGGCTTCGATCCTTCAAACCCTGACGGACCAACAGACGGAACAGACGGAACTGTAGAAGAAGGCAACTGGGGCACAGTCGATGAAGACGGTGACGGACAGCCTGATGATATTAACGGTGACGGCATGATCGATGAAAATGATAAGCCTGATACAGACGGAGATGGTATCTACGATTCCGCAGATGATCTTGAGCCAGGGCAGAAGGTATTAAAGAACCCATCTATCACTTCAAACGTAAACTATGAGTCATGGGTGGTTATGCGTGTCAACATTCCTACAGTAAGCGGAAGACGCTCAGATGAAGCTTCTGTAACAAGACATGATGCAGTGATTCTTGCAAAGAACGGCTTTGAAGAAGTTGCAGAACCTACGGTTGGACATAAGCTTGGCGAAGACGCTGTTCTTCTCTCAAAGTACGAGCAGGACGGTCAGACAGTTTATTACTATGGATTCTTAGAGCCTCTTCAATCAAAGGAGAAGGATCCACATGAGACGCCTACATTATTCGACTACTTCAGAGTACAGGACTTCGCAGAGATTGACGTAAACAATTCAGATGGACGTTCTTCAACAGAGGATGGTGTTGGTGTAGATGTTTCGGCAGCCATGATCCAGACCACAAACGTTAAGGATATTTATGCTGCAGGTGCAGAACTCGGTATCTGTGAGGCAACAAGCACCTCCGACACAACAAATACAACTGATTCTTCGTCTACACAGACAGGAAACGAAGGTTGATTCCTTAGTTAATGTCAGGCTCCATGCCTGGTATTTAATAAAAAATGAATAAAGGAGAAAACGATGAAGAAGCTAGATTTTGTCAAGACAACCGCGGTTGCTTCTATTTTTGCAGCAACCATTGCGGCAAGTCCGGCTTTCGCAAACACGACTGCAACATTCACCGTAAGTGATGATGCAGTCAAAGAGATTGCGACGATCCAGCGTTCCATGATGGAAGATGCTGACGAATCAGAATCAACCTCTTACGAAGCAGGTGACGAAATGGCTGAGGGATACCTTGATCCTCTGGATATCCAGAATGATATGCCCGATGCTGTTTCTGATGAAGACCTTCTTGAAGGAGAAGACACTGCTGTAGAAGTTGAAGTTAACTCTGACACAGTAATACTTCCTACTCCGGAACGTGAAGGCTATGTTTTTATCGAGTGGAACTCTGAGTCTGACGGCTCAGGCGAGAGCTTCCAGGCAGGTGATACTTTTGTGATAACATCCGAAGTAGAGCTTTTTGCAATATGGGAAGAAAAAGAGAGAAGCTCCCTCACCCTTAACTTAAACGAAGACTCATTCGTTAAAGAGACCTTTTTCGAAGAGGAAGAAGAGGGGGTAACGGTTCATGCAGTATCAACAAGATCTGCAGGAACATCAAAAAATGCTGAAGAAGCAGTTGAAACTGAGACAGGATCAGATGAAATTGCTTTAGAAGACTCTGAATCTACCGAGATCAGCGAAACCGATTCGAAGGACGCTGAGACAGGATCAGAAGAAGTCGATGAGAGTTCACTGGACAAGGCAGAGACAGAGGAGAAGGAAACCACCAAATCTTCAACAGATTCATCTCAAGATGCTGAACAGGTCAGCGAAAAAGATGATACTGTTGAAGAAGAGAAGGTTTCTGATGATAAGGAATCTGAAGATCCTGATAAGGAGAATAGTTCAAAGGAAGATTCTAGTGTTGACTCAAAGAATGAGGATACGACTGACTACGACAGTACTTCAAATGAGGACTCAAGCGACAGTAAAGACGATGCAGATTCAAGATCAGATGACATAGAGGATATATCCGATACAGAAAATGAATAATGTAATATCATATTTTCTATGAGGACAGAACGGACTTACATATGGGTCCGTTCTTTTTTATGGATAAAAAACATTAGAATAGTTCTTTGCGATGCATAGTTGCTTGTTGGCATTGATAAAAATAATAGCGAGCTACAAGAATAGGTTAAATGGTATAATAATGTTTGCCGAAATAGAGATATTATCAAATGAGTAATCTGTGTCAAATGGAGAACAACCTATGCCCAAAGTACTTTTTATAGATATTGATGGAACCCTTGTAAACTATGAAACTGTCATTCCTCAGTCTGCAATTGATGCGATACGAAAAGCAAGATCTAACGGTCACAAGGTATATGTGTGCACGGGTAGAAGCCGGGCTGAAGTATATGAAAATATATGGAACATCGGACTGGACGGCATGATTGGAGGGAACGGAGCATATGTAGAAGATGCCGGTAGAGTCATCATTCATCAGCATATCACAGAAGAACAATGCAGACATATAGTAGACTGGCTGCAGGATAGGAAGCATGAATTTTACCTGGAAAGCAGTAATGGACTTTTGGGAAGTGAGAATTTTGAGAAAGCAAGTGAGCCTGTTCTCAAGCTCTATATGGGAAGAAAAGGAAAAGATGCCTCGAATGTAACAGTCCGTTCAATATTTCCTAACATGATATTTGATGGCGAATTATACAGAGATGATGTTGACAAGATAAGCTTTATCTTGAACTCATATCAGGACTACATTGATGCTTCAGAGGAGTTTAAGGACCTCAATGTAGGCACCTGGGGTGGTGCCGGGGAACTTGCCCTCTTTGGAGATTTCTATGCAAAAGGAATCACAAAGGCGCATGCAATATCCGTACTTCTCGATAATCTAGGGATGAAGCAGGAAGATACAATAGCCTTTGGTGATGCAAAGATAGATATCCCTATGCTTGAGTATTGCAAAATCGGAGTCGCTATGGGAAACGGTAGTGATGAAATAAAAGCAATAGCAGACTATGTGACGGAAGGAGTTGATGAAGACGGACTTTACAAAGCATTTGTTAATCTTGGGTTGATATAGAATAATAATTGTCGAAAAGAGTACAGAGCAATTCTTATTTAAAAGATCTAGTAGAAAGAGAGATCTTTAAAAGCAGGTATTACGGAGTTTATTATGGATAGATTTTTTCTTGTTGATTTTGAAAATGTAGGTTGTAGTGCTTTATCTAATTGTAGTGGTCTTAATAAAACAGACCACTTAATTATCTTCTTTACTAATAATGCCAATAAGATAGATCTTAATATCATCAACGAGCATGGTGGAGCCGAACTTAAAACAGTCAGAGTTCCTGCGAAAAGTCAATCGATAGATATGCATATTGTTTCGTACATGGGTTACCTAATAGGAAAAAACAAGGGAAAAAATGTAAATATCATTGTTGTGAGCAAAGATAAGGATTACGACAATATCATAGAGTTTTGGAAAACAACAGAAAATGCAAATGTTTCAAGAGTACAAAGAATAGAGATTTCTTATAAAAAGAAAACGGATACAACTAAGAAATCTAATCAGGTCAATAATAGTAAACCAAAGAAAGCACCTAGTAAATCAGAAATCAAATCGGAATTAAATAAACAAATCCAGAAAGCAATGTCAGAAAACGAGTATGCACAAGAAGCGATTAATACAGTAGCAAAGATCGTTACTAAACAATATGGAAAAGAGAATTTCAAGCAGAATGTTCATAACGAACTTAGAAAAGTGTATACGGACTATGAAGATATATATAAACATATAAAGCCATTACTCGGAGCATTTTGCTGAAAACTACAAAACTAAGTATGATCCTAGGATAGATAAGCATGTATCTAAGTTAAGGCTGGTTCAATCGAAGGCTACACCGAAGATGATGCAGTGGTATACTGATTCCATGAGCTGATAATCGGGAATTTTTGAGGCGGTGATATCTGATGATAATAAATACAGGACAAAGAACGGACATACCGGCATTCTATTCAGAATGGTTTTCCAGGAGGCTTAAAGAAGGTTTTGTATGCGTGCGTAATCCTTATAATCCTGAACAGGTCAGCCGTTACCGTCTTTCTCCTCAAGTTGTTGATGTTATAGGGTTCTGTACAAAGAATCCTTCGCCAATGTTCAAATACATGGATCTACTTAAACCTTACGGTCAGTACTGGTTTGTTACAATAACTCCCTACGGGAGAGATATAGAGACTAATGTGCCAAACAAACATAAGCTGATAGAGGACTTCATAGAACTTTCGAAGATGGTTGGAAAGAATTCCATGGGATGGCGTTATGACCCTATCTTTATTTCAGACCGTTATACAGAAGAGTACCATATACATGCGTTTGAACAGATAGCATCGGCTCTTGATGGATATACAGAGACCGTTGTCATAAGCTTCATAGATCTTTTCCCTAAAGTAAGAAGGAATTTCCCTGAAGCAAGAGAAGTAGAAAAAACGCAGAGGCTAAGACTTGGAAAAGAAATGATAAGGATTGCGTCCCTTCATGGGATGACTGTAAAGCCTTGCGCTGAAGGAGATGAGCTATCAATATATGGCGCCGACTGTGGAGGATGCATGAGGATAAGTGATTATGAGAAAGCAATAGGAAAGAGGCTTGATGCTCCTAAGAAAAAAGGTGCAAGGGCAGAATGTTCCTGTTATCTTACATGTGACATAGGAGCCTATAATACCTGTAAGAATCTCTGTAAGTATTGTTATGCCAACGCAGAACCGGAAATAGTACTCTCGCAAAGCAGGCTTCATGATCCGAAGTCGCCGTTTCTTATCGGGAATTATTCTGACGGAGATAAAATACATGATGTCCTGCAAAAATCATGGGTTGACGGGCAGATGGAGCTGTCTTTTGTTTAGGGACAGAAAATATTTCAAGTTTCAGTTTCTTTTCAGTATAGGGTGATATTATAAATTCATCAGATGAGGAACATCTGATACCCTATAGAAGTTTTTTTTCATACTACTCAAAGCCGGCAGCCCCCAAATCTGTCGGTAACCCTCTGAAAACCGATGATCATGTAATATGCACTCTATCATCTTTATAATAAACCAAGGCGGTTAAGATCCTGTACATTCGGATTTTAACCGCTTTTTTCTGTTAACATTGCAAAGTTTAAGTGTTAGACTACGTAGTTAGATAATACTAACTAAGCTATGTTATATTACAAGGAATAAGAAGAAATATGCAGTTTACAGAAATGGGAAATATGTCAGGAAAGACGTTAATGCTGTTACCGGGCACTTGTTGTGACTGGCAGGCTAATTTCGAAACAGTGATACCAGCATTATCAGAAAAATATCATCTGATATGTGTGAACTACGATGGATTTGATAAAAACAATACTATATTCTCTGATATGTTGTCAGTAACCGGAAAAATAGAAGAGTATATTCTTAATCATCATAATGGCCGGGTTGATGGTGCCTTAGGCTCATCCCTTGGCTCGAGTTTTGTTGGTCAAATCATGATGAGAAAGAACATACATATTGACAATGCCATTTTTGGAAGTCCGGACCTCGATCAGTGTGGCATTGTTCAGGCAAAGCTTCAGACGATGCTTTTCGTTCCTTTTCTTACAGGGGCTGCAAAGAAAAAATACAGAAGAAAACTGCTTAAAAAGATGCTTATGCAATTTCTCGAAATGGATGAAAAAAGCGCCGAGAAGTTCATGGAGTGTTTTTCTAAATTCAGACCTGAATCCATTAGAAACGAGTATTATTCAGATCTCTTAACATGGCTTGATGAAGATATAAATGTAGAGGGCACTAAAGCGCATTTTATATATGCAAGAAAAATGGGCAAGAAATACCTGGAACGATATAAGAGATATTTTCACGATCCGGATATCAGGGGATTTGAAATACAGCATGAACAGTGGCTGTTCGGGAATAAGAATTTATCTGAGCGGGTGCTAAACACAATTGATGATTTTATGGGAATAAGGGTATAGATTTTCTGCATGCAATCTGCCAGAGAGGTGTTCTTTAGCTCTTGCTCGGCTTTTTCTTCGATTCCACGAAATACATCCGAAAGCACTACGACTGATAGATGCCGCAAGAATGACAGTTCCGATGCCAAGAGACTCTGCAAACAGACAGAAGGCTTCAAAGCTATAACCATATCCGAGTTCAAAATTATTGCAGCGGCTGACCTTGGCAGCTATGTACTCGTCTGTACCGATGATAACCGGACTGGAGGTATTATGATCTTTTACATTAAGTAGTTTGAATTCTACCGGGACATCAAATTGATTTTTCTTATACAAATATCCCTATACTAATACTTACTAGATTTTATCCGATATTAATGAGGTACGCCCATTTATTTGTAAAAAGGGTATGTGGGATAGAACCCAGTCAGACTTATCAACATATATCTCTAAGTCAGAGAGAAAATTCTTGGTTGATAATATCAGGTTCAATGAACTATTTCTTTATTTAAACAAATCTTCAAATGTAATCACTTTTATAAATGTGCCATGTATTCCAAAACCCCTCGGATGCACGGATAAATCCTGACCTAGGTGTATCCATCCATGGCAATTCATCAAAAAAACACCTGTCTGGTTCCAGCATCAGTATTCTGCAGCCGTTTTTTCAGCATAAAAAAGCATCCAGCCAGCTTTTAGGCTTGGTTTTACTTTCTACCCCATGTAGCATTAACGAGTTATAAAAGTGATCCAACTGTGCTTCCAAAAGCCCTTTGCCATCCAAAAAAGTATGATACATTCGTGCTGGATTTTGCAAATTACCACTTAAAAAGGTCTATTTTGTGGAATATACATTGGTCAATTTAATCACCAGGTAAATATTTCTTATATAAGTTTTTTAAATCTTCACGAACATCAAGTATGGCATTGAATTCCAGGAAAAAATCTTCAAAATCTTTGCTTTTACCTTTGCTGATGCACCATTTCACCTCATGCCCGGTAAATAAATGTGCTATTACATTGTAAAGTATCTCAGGAGGATTGGAATTTCGTATCTCGCCTTTCTCCTGAGCTTTTTTTATTATAAGTACTCCGATTTTTGTGAGAGGATTTCGCATATCGAAACTATGACGATTTTCCTGCAGGTTTGAAATGATCATATGACTAAAAAGATCACTTCCGAAAGTGATAGTATCATTAATGAGTTTGGAAAAAATATAAAGGAGCTGATCGAGAGATGAATCACTACCGATGAAATAATATGGATCTGAAACAAGCTCTTTAATTGTTGTGTCATATAAGTCCAAAATCAGTTCATCTTTTGAACCTGCATATTTGTAGAATGTGGGTTTGGTTATACTGCAGGCATTGCAAATATCATTTATCGTAACATTAGCGTAACCTTTGTTTCGTATAAGTTCTATGGTGGCAGTTCTGATAAATTCCTTATCTATCGTTTTCATATTCGCCTCTTTTACTAAAGTAAATGATTATTTACTCAATATGTTAACATGGTTATTATTCATAGTACATAGTTAATCAATTTAAATTTCACCTCTTAAATATGAATGTCGATATATACAAAAGTAATAGATATATTTTGTACAAATCGGAAAAAATGGGCATATTGACCAATCAACATTGACAAAAGAATAACAGCCAAGTAATAATTTACTCAGGTCAATGATACGTTTACTAACGTTAAAGGAGGTATTTTATGTCACATAGTTTATTTGACAAAACAACACTTGGGTCTATGAAGCTAAAAAACAGGATTTTTATGTCTCCAATGGGGACAACGGGAGAAGCAGATGGATCCTATTGTATTGAAGGTATAAATTATTTTGAGGAAAGAGCGAAAGGTGGTGCAGGTCTCATCATCACCGGTGCCAATGTAGTATCTACAAAGTACGAGCCAAGACCATGTACTGAACTTTCTAATTTTCACCACGTAGAACGTCTTAATATGCTTATAGAAAGATGTCATCATTATGGTGCAAAGGTCTGCGTACAGTTGTCTCCCGGACTTGGAAGACAGCAGTTTACAGATCCGTTTACAGCACCATATAGTGCCGGAAGTGTCAGCTCATTCTGGTTTCCTGATTTAATATGCAAACCTTTTGAAGTTGCAGATATAAAATATCTTGTTGAGAAAGTAGGTTATTCCGCCTCTTTGGCAGTAAATGCCGGAGCCGATGCGATTGAGTTGCATGCTTACGGCGGATATCTTCTCGACCAGTTCCAGTCAGTACAGTGGAACAACCGTACTGACGAATACGGAGGAAGTCTTGAGAACAGAATGAGATTTTCTCTTGAGTGTATTGAAGCTATACAGAAAAATGTCCCTAAGAATTTCCCTATTATAGTTAAATTCACTCCTATTCAACGTGTGGAAGGATTCCGTACCATCGAGGAAGGTATAGAGATGGCCAAGATTTTTGAAAAATCCGGAATCGCAGCACTTCATGTTGACACAGGTTGCTATGAGGAATGGTTCCAGGCTATAACAACCGTGTATAGTGATGATGCACACAAAATTGATGCACAGAAGGCAATCAAGGAAGTTGTTAATATTCCTGTACTTGGTGATGGAAAGCAGTTTAAGCCGGAAATTGCCAAGAAGACAATAGAAGACGAGATAGTTGATTATGTGGGTCTTGGTCATCAGATGCTTGCAGATCCATTCTGGCCAACAAAGGTAAAGACAGGACATACTGAGGATATTACTCCTTGCGTTGGCTGTAATGAATGCCTGCTTGCGGGTTTTTCGGGAAAGCACTATTACTGTGCAGTCAATCCACGTTGCTATGCTGAAAAGACATTTGATCTTCCTAAGCCGGATGGCAGCGTAAAGGACATACTTGTCATCGGAGGTGGTCCTGCAGGAATGGAAGCTGCAATTTCTGCCAGAAAACGCGGATGGAATGTACAGCTTTGGGAGAAGGATTCAAGACTTGGAGGAACACTATGGGCTGCCGGTGGTCCGGACTTTAAGTCAGATGTTCTCCGCCTCATCAGACACCTTGAAATTCAATGCTACAAATTGGGAGTAGACATCAGACTCAATAAAACTGCAACCGCTGAGAATGTTAAAGATGGTAAGTTTGATAAAGTTATACTTGCAGCTGGTGCTTCTCCGGTGGTTCCGCCTATTGAAGGTATCGAAAACACAGCACTTGTAAGTGATTATCTTATACACAAAGTAGGAGTCGGTAAAAAGGTCGTAGTTATCGGAGGAGGACTTGCAGGTACAGAAGCCGCTTGTGATATTGCTGCTAATGCAGATGAAGTTACAATCGTTGAGATGCTTCCGGACATTCTTTATACTGCCGCACACTGTCTTAATAATGATCAGCATCTAAGAAAGATGGTTAAAGAACGTGGTGTAAAGGTTGAAGCAGGCGCTAAGGTTCTTAAGATCACAAAGGATAGCGTTATATTCGAAAAGGATGGCAAAGAAACAACTATCAATTGTGACAGTGTATTAAACGCTGCCGGATTTAGAGCAAACAATCAGTTGGAAGACATACTTGATGAATCATATGAAGATGTAACAGTTGTCGGAGATGCCATTGCTCCCAGAAAGATACTCACTGCCATTCATGAAGCGTACCATGCTATACGTGTAATGGAGTGATACAAATACATCTCTTAACCATCGATAACATATATACGGTTTCCTTGATAAATATTTATTTCCTAAAAAGAGGGCGGATTTAGCAGGCACATGTTTTGCACTGCTAAATCCGTCCCTTTCTTCCTGTCATGCTTTCTTTAACGCATCCATCATAATATCATCATGATCAAAGGCAAGGTCTTTAAGATTAAGTTCTGTTTCACCATTCACGAATCGGTAATTGTCATTTTCTTGTATAACAGTAAACCATCCGGCATCCGCTGCATCATCTGCGGCAATAGGCTTTACCTTATCAGGATCAACAACAGCTAGATATGCTGCAGAAACTGTCCATCCACGAGGATCTCTTCCCGGTTTGCTGTAAACTCCTATTAACGTAAGATCTTTCGGTGCCATTTCAACACCAGTTTCTTCTGAAAGCTCTCTTGCAGCTGTTTCTTCTATTCGCTCACCTTCCTCAGAGAAGCCTCCGGGGAAGGCCCATTTGCCTAGACAGGGATGATTTCCTCTCTTAATGAGCAGTACCTTTTCTTCTGAGTCTTTCTTTGTGATTATGCAGATGTCTGCTGTTAAAGACGGCTTCTTCCATTTATTGGAATCATAGGATTTTAAATATTCTTCTTCGGTAAGTCCGTTCTTGTCTCTTATTTCACTCATTGTCAACCTCCATTAAGCATTGCATTTCCTTAATTCTTCAATATATTCAAATCCGAATAACTCAATCTGGTCCAATACCTTCCTGAATTTTTCACCCATTTCGCTAAGGCTGTATTCTACTCTTGGCGGAACTTCAGCGTATACTTTCCTGACGATAAGCTTATCATCCTCTAATTGTCTTAACTGTCTTGTGAGCATCGTTCTTGTGATTTCCGGAATGTTACGTTC
>NZ_FNRG01000045.1 GCF_900107835.1 Oribacterium sp. KHPX15 | reverse complement strand
CTAATCATTTGAGAAGTCTTGGCGATACATTCATAACAGAGCCTAAAAATGCAAGTAAATTGATGCTGCGGGTAAAGAAAACAACTAAAAACGCCAAGGGCAGATTAAATAGGAAAAAGCGCTTTGGCAAGTCCATAAAGAGCAGATGTCCGGGCGGATTTCAGACTACAGTGAAAAATAAATTCAAGGTTTCAGGTGGTACATATATAGAAGTGCCTAGTAATTATAGAGCAAGCCAGTATGACCACACTGCTGATGATTATATCAAAAAGAAGTTGTCTGATAGGCTTTATAAGCTCCGAGATGGGACATTGGTACAAAGAGACTGGTACTCATCATTTTTACTATATTGTTACGATCACAAAACTAAAGATGTAGACAAAGACAAATGTATTGCGGCTTTTGACAAGTGTTACACAAAAGAAAAAGCCCTGATCGCATGGATCAAGGCTAATAAGATAAAAGTACTAAACAGTGGAATTAAAGTAGCTTAAAACAATTCAATACAGGGCGATTGACTGTACGTCCTTGTCACAAGACAGAAATTTACCGCTAATGTGGTCGTTGGACTGCTTGGTAATGAAAGTCCTGATTCAAATAGATTTACACCTGTAACTCCAAAGTCTGAAAATGATGTACGATTACAGGCTACACTTGGTAATCAGAACCCCATGGGCTTGCCCGTGGGAGCAGTCAGTTAAACAGATTTACACTTGTAACTCCAAAGTCTGAAAATGATGTACGATTGCAAGCTAGGCTTGGTAATCAGTACCCCACAGGCTTGCCCGTGGGAACAGTCAGGAAAAAGAAGTTTAAAGATGGAGCTAAATATAATGAATGAAAATGAACAGCCAAAAAAGATACAGGTAAGAGGTGCAAGAGTTCATAACTTAAAGAATATAGATGTGGATATACCACTTCATGGTATTACGGGAATCGCTGGCGTTTCCGGTTCCGGAAAATCATCTCTTGCTCTTGGAGTTATTTATGCAGAAGGGTCAAGAAGATATCTGGAATCCCTTTCAACATATACAAGAAGGCGCATGACACAGGCTACTCGGGCAGATGTGGATGAAGTGCTATATGTTCCTGCCGCCCTGGCTCTTCATCAAAGACCCGGAGTTCCGGGAATCAGATCGACTTTTGGTACGGGTACAGAGCTGCTCAACAGTATGCGTCTGATGTTTTCAAGGCTTTCATCCCACAGATGCCCAAATGGCCATTATGTAAAACCCGGTTTTAGCGTTGCGACCATGATGGAGATGACCTGTCCTGAGTGTGGGGAGCATTTCTATGGCCCTGGCGCTGAGGAACTTGCCTTTAATTCCCAGGGAGCCTGCAAGTGTTGTGGCGGCACGGGAACAGTCAGAACGGTTGACCGAAGTACCCTGATTCCGGACGAGAACCTTACTATTGATGAGGGAGCCGTTGCTCCATGGAATTCTCTGATGTGGTCGCTTATGACCGATGTATGCAGGGCTATGGGAGTCAGGACTGATGTGCCGTTTAAGGATCTGACTGACAAGGAAAAAGAGATTGTTTATGACGGCCCGATGGAAAAGAAACATATCTTTTACAAGCCAAAGAAGGCTGAGAATAACACTGCCGGGGAAATGGATTTTACCTATTACAGTGCCACAGCTACTGTTTTAAACGCCCTTAGTAAGGTTAAAGATGAGAAGGGGATGAAAAGAGTTGAGAAATTTCTCAAGGAGGATATCTGTCCTGAATGCGGAGGGACAAGACTTTCCGAAGAGGCCAGAGCTCCGCGCCTCATGGGAATCTCGCTTGCAGATGCCTGTAAGATGACGCTTAAGCAGTCCATTGAGTGGGTAAAAAAAGTGCCTTCTTCTCTTCCAAAGGAAATGCAGCCAATGGCTAAAAACATATGTGAGTCCTATCTTGAGGTGGCAGCAAGACTAATGGACCTGGGACTTTCATACCTGACGCTTGACAGGGCATCGTCAACTCTTTCAACAGGGGAAAGGCAGAGAATGCAACTGGCAAGGGCAGTAAGGAACAGGACTACAGGGGTTCTCTATGTCCTTGATGAGCCATCTATAGGCCTTCATCCGGCAAATATTGTTGGACTGAATGGCGTAATGCATGATCTGGTAAAAGATGGTAATTCCGTGCTCTTAGTTGATCATGACACACAGATACTTAAAGAGTCTGACTGGATTATCGAAATGGGCCCTGAAGCGGGAGCTAAGGGTGGAAATGTTATAGCAGAAGGTTCGATAAAAGATATTGAAAATAATGATGTTTCCATCATTGGAAGATATCTGTCAGATAGTGGTTATGCTAAGAAAAAGGTGAAAAACAAAGATATATTCTTAGACGGAATGATCAGCATGGAAACTGAACGCATCCATACTGTCAAGCCACTTTCTGTAAAAGTACCAAGAAAAAGACTGACCGTTATAACAGGAGTTTCCGGCTCCGGTAAGACGACAATGCTTTTGGAAAGCCTAATACCTGCGCTTGAACATCTATGTAATGACAAGATACTTCCTGAGCATGTAAAAAAGATCGAGGCAGACGGGATAAAGCATGTAAAATTGATAGATGCAACTCCTATTGGGATAAATGTGAGATCTACGGTGGCAACATATGCAAATGTGCATGATGAGCTGAGAAAGATATATGCAAGAACTAAGGATGCAAAGGAGTACGGGTATAAGGCCGGCGACTTTTCATACAATACAGGATCCTTAAGGTGTCAGATCTGTGACGGAACCGGGGAGATTTCTCTTGATGTTCAGTTTTTGCCTGACGTTGATATCCCGTGTCCTGAATGCCGCGGCTCCAGATATTCAAAGCCAGCAAAGAGAATCCGTTATAAAAACAAATCTGGTGCAGAAAAATCGCTACCTGAGCTGATGGATATGGATGTGAATACTGCACTGGAGTTTTGCAAGGATATGAAGACAGTAAAGCCAAAGCTTGAAACACTCCATGATCTTGGACTTGGATATCTGACATTAGGCGAAGAAACACCGGGCCTTTCCGGAGGAGAAGCGCAGCGCCTTAAGCTTGCTTCTGAGATGGGAAGAGCGCAGGATGACTCGGTGTTTGTATTTGATGAGCCTACAATCGGCCTTCATCCCAAAGATGTAGAAACCCTTCTGAATGTGTTTGAAACACTGATTGTGCACGGTGCCACGGTTATTGTCATAGAGCATGATCTTGATGTGATAAGAAGTGCTGACTACATAATCGATATGGGACCTGAAGGCGGTGATGATGGAGGAATGATAGTTGCAAGTGGGACTCCCGATGATGTAAAAAACTGTAAGGCTAGTATAACCGGTAAATATATATAGCCTGAAAAATCAAAGACCGATGAGGAGAAGGTTTTCACCAATTTTATTTGAATGGAGGAATAAGTGTCATGGAACCTGACTCAGTATGATGCGAAGGATTCCGGCGGTGAGGCGATCCGCTGGTACCGTGTCAGGAAGACATGGGCGGATGCCAAGAGCAAGAAGGGAGCCTATAAGATTCTGGACAATGCGAAGAAGTGCGCGGATCAGAATCCTGGATACAAGGTGTTCGATGTGGATGGTAAGGTGATATATGAGCCGAAGGCAGCGGAACCTGCGGTGAAGGTGCCGTTCCTGGTGAAGGTCAGTATTTCTGATTTGAATATACGGACGGGTCCTGGAGTTAATCACAGCCGTGCCCAGTTCTGTCTTCCGGGCGTTTATACCATAGTAGCGGTATCAGAAGGAGCGGGTGCATCCATGTGGGGAAAGCTGAAAAGCGGGATAGGCTGGCTGAGCATTGACTTCTGCAAGAGAGTGTAAGAGGGTGGTTGATAGAGTAAATATATTTCTCTATCAACCGTTTTTTTGCATATAAGCATTGACATATCGCGAATATTAGATATGATGTTAAACATGGATAAGATTGAAATTTTTAAAGCACTATCAAATGAAACACGACTCAGCATAATTGAGTGGTTGAAGGAACCGGAGAAAAACTTTCCACCGCAGGGAGGACATTTTGATGATGTGGTGGATCTGAAAGGCGGTGTGTGTGTTGGAAGCATCCGCGACAAAGCCGGGATATCACAGTCAACCGTATCTCATTACCTAGATATGCTGCAAAAAGTGGGATTGCTTCATTCCGAAAGGCACGGAAAGTGGACATATTACAGACGGAATGAAGAGACCCTCTCTGCGCTGGCAGACTACTTCGGTCACGAAATTTAAGTTGTGCATAGATTAGACGGGATGAAGATCCTGTTTAATTTAACCCATTACATATCGACAAAGCGAGATATAAGGATATATAGAAATGAGGAGGAATTCGTATGCATTTTTCATGTGGAATCGTCAGACCGCCTTATGAGGCTGGTTCCTGTTTTTTACAAGTAACGTCGGGTTGTTCGCATAATAAGTGCCGCTTTTGCACTTTTTACAAGGAAGCACCTTTCTCCGTATCTCCGGAGAGTGAGATACGGGAGGATCTTCAGGAGATCCGGGATTCCGGATGGAAGGTAAAGCGGATTTTTCTGCAAGGCGCAGATCCGTTCCTGCTGAGCTATGACAGGCTTAAAAGAATCATGGACTTGATTAAAGAATACCTGCCCTGGGGTGTTTCTGTCGGCGGATATGGTCGGGTTGACAGCGTAAAGAACAAGTCTGTGGAGCAGCTTAAGTTACTGAAAGAAATGGGATATGACATGATCGTATTCGGAATAGAGTCAGGTGATGATGCGGTTCTTGACAAGATGAACAAAGGATATCATGGAAGTGATATCGTGGAGCAGCTCTCCAAGATGGATGAGGCGGGAATGCATTATTCCGTCATCTTCTTATACGGGCTGGGAGGTCATGATTATGGTATGGGGCATGCAATAAAAACGGCGGAAGTGTTAAACCACCTGTCGCCTGTCAGGGTGCTGGCTTCCGGACTCTCCATCTTCCCTGATACGCCGCTTATGGAAGAAGTGAGAAGTGGTGAGTTTGTAGAAGCTACAGAGACAGAAAAGATACAGGAACTATATACCTTTGTGAAGACGCTTGACATCCACACACTGCTGGATGCAACGAATGTCTCCAACATGATGCCGGTATACGGATACCTTCCGGAAGAGAAAGATAAGATACTGGCGATGCTCAAACAGGGTGCAGACGAACAGGGAGAAGAGCGATTGCGGATGCGAAGAGACAGCATGAGAAGCCTGTGACCAGGACAAAAATTAGAAAGGCGGTATTTAGATGAAGGTGTATTATATTTTTGACAGCTATTGTGGATGGTGCTATGGGTTTGAGACAATTCTTAAACCGTTTATTGAAGCACATCCGGAATTGGAAGTAACGGCGTTATCAGGTGGATTATTTATGGACGGACATTCGCTTTCGGCATTTCCGTATATGAGTGATACGAATAAAAGAATTGCGGATATGTTTGGAGTGGAATTCGGCAAGCCATATCTGAACCTGTTAGAGACGGGAAGTATGGTTCCTGACTCGAATGGTGCCGCAATAGGATTTGGAGTTCTCAGGAGCTTCTTACCTAAAGGAGAACATGTTAATCTTGCGTCAAAGATGCATGAAGCATTCTATTTGGATGGCAAATCACTTTCTGACGTGGAGACGATCAAATCAATTGCCAAATCCTATGACCTTCCTGTAGACAAGATTGCAGAGGAGTTCATCCGTATTTCTGAAGAGGGCAAGTACCATCCGGACTTTTATGAGGCAAGAAAAATAGGAGTCACATCCTTCCCGACGCTGTTTCTTGAAATAAATGGGAAGAATTATGACTTAAAAGGAAGTGCAATTACCCTCAATGATTTAGAGGAAAATCTGAATATCATTAAGGAAAAGGGCGGGATCCTCAATGATGGATACAATACGCCCGTTGCCTGTAATATCGACGGTACAGGTTGTTAATAAGCTATTTGAAGGAGGGCATTATGAAACTGACGAGAATCTTTGAACCGATCACGATCAACAAGACAGAGTTTAAAAACCGTATGGTAGTCTCTGCGATGGTTACGAATTACTGTAATGAAGACGGAACACCGACAGAAAAATTCATGGCTTATCATGAACACAAGGCAAAGGGCGGATATGGGATCATCATTACAGAGGATTTTGCCGTAACAAGGACTGCGGGGGCATCGAAAACACTGGCTGGCCTTTGGGAAGACAGACAGGTAGAACCTTGGAGAGTGTTTACGGATAGAATTCACAAGGCAGGTGCAAAGACCATTGCGCAGATCTATCATGCCGGAAGAGAAACGTCCAGTCAGATCACCGGTGAACAGCCAATCGCGCCATCAGCAATCAAAGACCCGACTATGCCTGAAACACCGCGTGAAATGAGCGTTAACGAGATTCGTGATCTGGAGAAGGCTTTTGTGGATGCCGCATTGCGGGCAAAGGCTGCCGGTTTTGATGGGGTTGAGGTTCACGGTGCTCATGGATACCTGATCTGAAGTTACCCACACAAGTTTGGAGACTCAAAAAAGGATGCGGATCAAACACCGCATCCTTTATTAGTTATACTTCTGAGATTATAAAGATATATTTATATTCACTGGAATTCCTGACCCTTACGACTTTCATAATCGTAAACATAAGGGCGGTAGTACTGCATGATAGTCTTTCTGGACAATCCGCATATATCAGGCGCAAACGGTGAATTTGTGGACTGGCTGAAAAGACTGTTGCGGAATGACTGATGAAGGAATTCAGGAGTCAGATGTTCATCTCCATCTAAAACTGCATTGGAGTATTTCTTGATCATGTATTCTACAGCACGCACAGTTATTCTTTGTGCCCGGAGACTGAGGAACAATGCTTCTTCATGTCCATGGACCGGCTAGATTTCAAGTCTGGTTGCAAGATAGCAGCTGATAGTGACAGCAGTAAGATCAGATATATAAATGAGCCTTTTTTAATTTCTGCGGCCATTTATGGATATATAATGCTCATCAAGGTTAACATCCTCTATGTTCATGTTTACCAGTTCAGAAACCTTAATCCCGGTACTTGCAATCAATGTGAAAATAGCAGCATCACGAAGGCAAGTTTTTTCCTGAAAAGCAGCCCGTCGGCCTTCAAGTGTTCCATTGGATATGAAATCAATAATGTTCCGGTTTGTGTTTACTGTTGTAGTAATAGGAACCGGTCTATTTATATCTACTCTTGGCGGAGTCACTTTTGATGCAGGATTCCGGTCTATCATATCCTTCTTGTAGTAATAATCAAGAAAAGAGGAGAGCGCAAAGAATCTGCGCTTTATGGCCGCATCAGACCTGACCTTTATTTGACCCTTATCAGTGTATTCTCTACTGTAATCGAGATAATCTTCAATGATCGAAGAAGTAAGCTCATTAAGGTCTAAAAGAGTCATCCTGGCTACGTCAAATGAATCTGGCTCACGGTATTTTAAATACTCAAAGAAAGATGTCAGATCCAAAGCATATCCATACAGTGACTGAGGTGATTTAGTTTCCATATTTGCTTTGAAATATCTTGAAGCAAATGAAGGAAGGTTATCACTAACAATTTTTTTATTTTGTTTTTTATTCCCAATTCGTTTTTTGATCTATCCATATATCTATTATATGGGTAGACCTACATCACGGCAATTGAAGAGGTTAACGAGACCTTTTAAGGTAAAAAAATGGTCAAAAGTCTCGTTAACTTCTTCATTTTAGCGTTGAGCATAACAAATATCCTGGAGAAGATTGTGAATGACGTTTCTTTAATGAATAATAGTATTTTAAATTACCGTATATTTGTTATAAGTCTAAAAAATTATTATGAAAGCTGCGAAAAAAATCATTTCGCAGCTTTTTTTGTGCTCAAATTGAAGGTTATCAGAAAAATCCCTTTCCATAATTAGTTTGTAACAAAGATAGTAAGTCATCATTGAGAAAAGACTTATGAAGAAAAAGCTCGAAAATGAGCATACGAAAGGTGTAAAGACACCGGAAAGGAGCCTAAAATGGCTAATTTTACTATTGAAACAGTTGTTGACTCACTTAAGAAGGAATTTCCCCACTGTGAGGTTAGCATTAATTCATCAGAGGCTATTAACAAGCCAGGACAGATTATTACAGTGAAACCCAAGGACAAAAACATTGGGGCTACATTGTACTGGAACCGAATAAAGCCGCAGATTGAAAAAGAAGGAAATATACAGGCAGTCATTGATATGGTAAGAAAAGGTATCGAGAATGTTCCGGCTAGTTATAACGCTGAATGGATACAGGATTACGAGTATGTAAGAAATAAGCTTGTAATCTGCATATGTTCTTCAGAGACGAACAATCTTGAGAATACCCCATACCATAAAGTAGCCGGTGATCTTGTGGAGTATTACAGAATCATGGTAGATGACTTCACTGACTCAGGCGAAGCTACAATAACAGTTAAGGATAATCTTTTGAAGATGTGGGGCAAAAATGCCGAACAGATTCGCGAAGATGCTCTTAAAAGCTCTCAGGATATAAGGCCCTTCGTGCTTCATTCGATAATGGATGAGTTCAAGGAAATCCTGGGATATACTCCGGAGGTTGATGAGTGTCCGCTGTGGGTTGCTACAAACGTTAAGAAGATTTACGGAGCTGCGGTAATCGCATATCCTAAGTTTTTCGATGATGTAAGGGAAAAGATTGGCAGTAATTGTTACCTTCTTCCGAGTAGTACCCATGAGGTTCTCCTTGCACCTGCGACAAAAATGGTACAGGACGTAGGTTTTATGGCCGAAATGGTACGGGAAATCAACAAAACAGAGGTCGCACCAGAAGACAGACTCAGCAACAACGTGTTCTTCGTTGACATTAACGAAAAAACTATAAAACTTGCTAGTTAATCCTTACGCGTAACCACAAGTCAAAATCTCATCTGCATTTGGCAGGTGAGATTTTTTTTAAAAGGAAAAGCTTAATAAGCATACGAAAGGAAATAATATGTACGAAATTAAGGAAGCAAGAATACAACTCCGAGAAGGGCTGCCTTTGTACAGCTCTAAAGCAATCAAGGGATCCAAGGATGTAGCAAAGCTATTAATGAGTGAAATGGCAAAACTAGACAGGGAAAATATATGGGCGCTTAATCTCGACAATAAGCTGAAAGTCATAAACTATACAGTGGTTGCGATAGGGTCTATTGATTCGGCACCTTGTAGGAATGCTGATGTATTTAAAGCAGCAATACTGTCGAATGCCAAAGGAATCATATTAGCGCATAATCACCCGTCAGGAGATCCTGAACCGTCGAAATATGATTTCGAAGTAACTGAATCTTTGATAGCATCCGGTAAACTACTAGGCATACAGGTTTTGGACCATCTTGTGATAGGAAATAAGAAATACTATAGCTTTAATGAGGAACATCCGGAGATGTTCTGAAACCATAAGTCTTTAAAACAGTCAGGCTGTTTTTTTGATGATTAGCCGCCGCACACTCGTGATTTTAGTCGTGAGTAAGGCGGCTTTTTTAATTATTCAGCCAGAAAACCCATGTCTTTAGGTCGTGGGATGAATGGCATCACCTTTAGAAATGTAAAATATTAAAGTGCCACTATAAATATGACACATAATGTGCTATCATATACATACAGGAATAATCCGTGTCTTTAGAAAGGAGGCTCACAGTATGAAGATCTATTCCACTTACAGCGTAAAGATCAAACATTACAACAGTATATTCAAAAATACTATAAGTGTGTATAGACATGCTGTGGACTATCTCATAACAGTCTGCCTCAATGAGTGGAAAATCCTATCCCTAATAGATGGTAGCCTTTTACGTCAACAGTTCGTAGAGCGTTTATGCCATTCGACAAAAGATAATCCATCTCCAAGATATCCGGACTTTGATATGAAGTTCTATAAGATGCCCAGCTATATGCGCCGGAGTGCCATTAACGAAGCTATCGGTAAAGTATCATCTTATATGGGTAACCTTTCTAACTGGATGAAAAATCCTGTTGGTAGCAGACCGTCATACCCTAAAGCAGGTTTTATTTATCCGGCAATGTACCGTACTGTGATGTATGACCAGACGGGAAAGTATACTGCCAAGATAAAGGTATATATCCGTAATACATGGGACTGGATAAACATTGAGCTTAAAAAGTCCGATATGGATTATATTTGCAGACGTTGCAATGAACGTAAACAGTGTGCCCCTACACTCCAAAAGCGAGGCAAGGAATGGTTCCTGGATTTTCCGTTTGAGGAAAAGGTAAAACTATCAAATACTTCGGTACATGATCAGACCTTTGTTGCCGTAGACCTTGGCATTAATACAGCCGCTACGGTTTCTGTTATGCGTCCGGATGGCACTATTCTAGGGAGACATTTCTGTAGTCTCAAAAGAGAAACAGACCATCTGAGACACAGCATAAACCGTATCAAGAAGGCACAGCAACACGGCAATCGCAAAATGCCACGGCTTTGGGCTAAAGCCAAAGGTATAAACCGTGACATAGCCACTAAAACTGCAAACTTTATTATAGAGACCGCCGTACTCTACAATGCAGATGCAGTAGTGTTCGAGCATCTGGATAGGAAAGGCAAGGCACGTGGTTCAAAAAAGCAGAGACTCAAGTTATGGCGTAGTCAGGAAGTACAGTCCATCGTCACAAATAAAGCCCACAGGCTTGGAATGCATATAAGCATTGTCAATGCATGGGGAACATCAAAACTGGCATATGACGGCAGTGGATATGTGCTCCGTGGCAGGGATGGCGGCTTTAACACATATGAACTCTGTAAGTTCCAGAACGGCAAAACGTACAACTGCGATTTATCTGCATCCTACAATATAGGAGCAAGATATTTTATACGCGAGATATTAAAATCCTTGGATGTGAATTCAAGGTTACTTATTGAGGCAAAAGTTCCTCAATGCAGTAAGAGAAGCACCAGCACGTTATCTACATTAATTAACCTCAATGCGGAGCTTATGTCCTTAGCGGCATAAGTATCTGAGTTATGGCTTAATGGTAGAAACGCAGTCCACCCTCCTAAAGAGGGGTTATGTAAAAAAATAAGAGAACAATGGCATCGCCATCTTTCTCTTATTTGCTTACATATTTGGAAGCACGCGACTTTAGTCGTGTGAGGCTTCACTTTATCTACAATATATTGCTTTGAGAAACAAATCTACAAACTAGATATTGTACACGAATTTGGCTGAATGTTGTATTTGACACTCACATCATAGTATTACTAAGGCTAAAAGAAAATTGTCGTGATATAAAAATTATCCATGAGCAAATCAGCTATTATCTTGTATTCAGCGCACAAACAGCATCGATGTCAGCGCCGGGATAGCTGCCGGAAGACTTCTCATCGCCGTCAATCAGGCCGACGTAATAGAAGGTCATGCCTTCCGGAACTTCTCCGGCGAGATCCAGACCCGCCGTACGCCCTTCAGCCATGCCAATAAAATACCAGTTCTCGAGATCACTACTGACGTAAACTTTCGTCTGTTCGACGTCCGGCCCGACTTCAAAAATATATACATCATTGCCAGGGCCATCAAAGAAGGGAACTCCTAGACGGACGATAAGACGGCCGCGATCGCCGAGGCAGAGGTCGCCCGTGGAGTTTGATGCATTGCTGGAATCGGGCAGACCAAGAACAAGATTCGGATCCTGGTTGTCCGAATCGCTGGTCCAGGGATCGCCGTGTTCAAAACCCATTACCCTGTCCGCAAAAGCGCCTAAAGGTACAGTGAAGATTTTTCCGTTCCGGTCTTCAAAAGTGTACGTCTTGTTATTGTCGTTGTTGCCAGTGCTATTTCCTGTGGTGTCACTGGAAGAGGATGTCACGGGTCTTACATTCAGACCGCAGACAGCGTCAATGTCTGCTCCAGGCCAGTCTCCTCCGTCGAATGCGCCGTAGTCAGTAACCCGCACATACTGGAAACCCATGTTTTCAGGAACCTTGCCCGCAAAATCCAGCCCGTCGGTTCTTCCCTTTGCGATGCCGATCTCGTACCAGGTCTGGAGGTCGCTGCTGACTTCGACCTTAGTATCCTCAATATTGCCTCCAACCTCAAAAATATAGATGTCATTGCCATAGCCATCGTAAGCTTCCATACCGAGACGGAGAACCAAGGAACCCCCATAGCCGAGGCAGAGGTCGCCCGTGCTGTTACTTCCGTCGCTGGAGTCGGGTAGGCCCAGGGTGATCTGCGGATCTATATTATCCGGATCGGTGGTCCAGGGATAGCCGGGCGCAAAATTGATGACTTCTGCAGCGAAGGCTTCCACTGGCACCGTAATGATGTTGCCGTTCCGGTCTTCAAAAGTGTACATTCCGTTTGAGACCTGGCCGGTTTCCGCAAAGGCTGAAACCGCCGGTGCAAGCATCATCATGGGTATCAGGAGGAGAGGAAACAGATATTTTTTCATGATGGCACACTTCCTTTCTTATTCTGCCAACTACACTCTATATAAATGATACAGTATTGGCATATCGCAATGCAAATATCAGAAGATAATGTGACTGCCCAAGCTGCACTCCACGGTTGTGCTGACAGAGCAGGCCCAGGGTTCGAATCCCCCTGAAGTTGAACGATGGTCGAAAAATTGACCCTCGTATTTGTAGTACATCCTGTACCAGATAAAATCCGAAATACAATATATTGATTCTGCCGGTTACAAGATTATATTCCTTGAAAACATTATAACATTATATGGCAGTTCTTTCCTACGGTTTTTTCCTGATAATCGTCTTCTCCAACCAGCAAATATATGCCATCATACTGCTTTTCGGTCAACCTCAGTACCCTTACGGCTCCGCTTTTGGGTGCATATTCCTCAAGCCTGCGGTAATGTTTTTCGCTTGTCCTTCTCGTAGGTGTTATAAGTAATCAGCCAGAAAACCCATGACCTTTTGGTCGTGGGATGAATGGCTTCACCTTTAGAAGTGTATTTTTTGATGTGCCACTATAAATATGACACCTTTTATGCTATCATATACATACGAGAATGATCCGTGTCTCACAAAAGAAAAAACTGTATGTATCAAACCATTAAGCAACAGTAATCAAATACATCAAGGAACAGAAAAACCATGACTTATGAAGAATACAATAAGCTTCTGAAACAATATCATAAACTTTCTGACAGACATATTTTAGTCGCAGAGACCGATATGTCTTATTCTGATGTACAAAAGGTTGTTGCTCTTTCTGATAAGGTCCGTAAAGCAGGTAACGAACTTGTTGGCCTTATGAGAAAGAATCATGACCAGCTTATGCGCACAAAGAAATACCGTAAACTTCTCAATCTATACGGAAATACCGAGAATAAGGAACATCGTAAATCTCTAGCTAAACAACTTAATGATATGCAGAAAGCCTATAATGTAACCTGGGATTTTTGCAGGACTTCCATGATACCTATCGGCAAGAAATACGGCATAGATGCAGTATTTGCTCTCACAAAAGCCGAGGATGTATGGCATGGTATAGAAAAATGTCTTTATGGAAACGGAGAGATGCTTCATTTTTCAAAATACGGGGAACTGCCCTGCATCAGAGCTAAGCAGATAAACCGTGGAATACCAATCTCCATAAAAGATAATAAAGTGC
>NZ_FNRG01000067.1 GCF_900107835.1 Oribacterium sp. KHPX15 | reverse complement strand
ATGAGACGGGACTGGACAGAAACAAAGCTGCTTTGGCAACCTCCACAGGTTCTGCCATACGTCCGAGCAGATTGTTTTCCATAAGTTTGTCGAGAGCTTCTTTACTGAAGGTTGATGCCATATGAATCCTTCACAATCTTAAATGGATCAGTTTCTTTAAGCATACAAGAGTCCATAACGCCACTATGAAATCTTGCTCTTCTTACATGAGCTCCCTCTGCACTTCCCTGGACTTCAATATCTATTTCTTCTCCATTTTCATCTATAGCATGAATATCAAGAGTGATATCTCTTCCGCCTACAATAGGACTACGCAGCTCTTCCTGAGCATCAGCTGTTATAACTCATATATTTCTTCCAAGAATAATCTTTAAAATCAGTTCAGTTGCAGGAATATTTTTATTGAATACCAATGTGGTATAAAAAAGCTAACCTATTTGGTTGTTACCGACATACGTGTACATTCCTGCCAACGCAGGTATAAATAGGAACGATCTGCTCTTTAAATACACGCTCCTCTTTCCTAGAGTCGAACAAAGTAACACATTCATGCGTAATTTTAAATATCGTCAGATCCGCCTTCATTCCAGTATGTATTTCTGTAGCTTTATCAGAAATATGCTGAAGCCTTACAGGCTGTACTATAGTTTTATTGAGTATCTGCCACCATTCCATACCGGTAAGTCCTCTTACCTTTGTCAAGACATTCCCCAAACTATATACAGGTCCTCCAAGATTTCTCGCATGAAGATCACTTGAGATAGTATCTGTAAAAAATCCTGCCTTCCATGCTGCCTCAGCCGCATCATATGAATAAGCGTTAGTTCCATGAGAAAGATCAAATATAACGCCTCTCTCCTGAGCTTTCCATACACTCCTTCTGATTACTCCATCATAATCCACTACATCCATAACCTTACTGTTTCCCGCAAGCGTATGGCACAGTACATCTCCCTTTTTCAGATATGAAAGAAGTATATCAATTCCAATCAGACTTCTCGGTGCATGAACAGCAATTGGCATATCAAGTTTGTCACCCAGCATACGAAGCGTATTCATCACATAGGCAGGATCAAAGCAAAACTTATCGTCTATCCTTGCTTTTAATCCCAACAACTCTGAACGATATCGAGCTACAACCTTGGCGCTTATGCATAAACTTGTTATGATGGGAAAAAGTGTAACCAGTGTTGCTGTACCGCTGCACACAGAAGAAATAAGTGTCCCGCTGAGAACAGCGATCAGAATGAGTGCACGCTCACTGCCCCCTGTGAACTTGAGGAGCATGTTTCCTATTATCTGCGCAAGACCTGTGTAAAAAAGTGAACCGCCTACGATCATCATGGAAATCATAAGGATCATTGACGTTGATGCAAAAGATACAAATACCTCTTTATGCTCCACGAACCCAAGCGTCCCGACTAAAACTGCGCCTGTAAGAGATACTACTGCCAAAGGAATACGATCACTGAGAAATGCAGCTATGATAGCAACGAGAACTATTCCCATTATTACAGATTGTGACATATCTGTCTCCTTTCATGACTCAAAACTTAGATTGGATCGGAGCTCGGCCTAAACTCCTTTAACAGCTGCTTCTATATCTGTAATGTATCACCAAAAAATGCATTCCACAAACGACATATTTTCGTATTTCTTTTACTAAAAGTAAACACCTCCGTCATATACACGAATAGTATTTTTGTGCAATTTTTATTAGTGCTTCCATGCTTTCACTATGGTATCCGTTACGCCTCGTAACAGCATAAACATCAACACCGTGGTCAATCATATACGGTAATGCCAAAAAACGAACCATCCTATCAGTTTGGGGAAGTGCCAGAACTATGGTATTGCCCAAATTGTTTTCAACAGCGGATAACGCTGTTTCTGTGTCTCCTACATACAGCTTTACCGGTGGACGTTTACCATATTTTGAAAACATTTCTTCCACGATTCTCCCGGAATAAGTGCTTGTGGTAATGCTTATAAAAGCCTCATTAAACCAACTGTCATTATCAAGTATCGGATACCCGGAGGCAGTTTTCTTTTTTGTCTCAGTCAAAAGTAAGGATCCTGCAGGAACAGCCAGCACAGGTTCAACATGTGCAAGTTTCTGATATATCAGATTTGGTTTGCGATCACTTGCATATGCTATACATACATCAAGTTTGCCATCCTCCACCATTGAAATAAGAGCCTTTGAACCCCCTCTCTCGATAACTACCTGTTCACTCTCAAACTGTTCATAAAATCCAGGAAGCAGCCTCTCCATTATGAACGAATTCATACCTCGCGGCACACCTAGATGCAGCGCTGCATCTCCACATTCAATCATTCCTGCTATATCCCGTTTCAACTGCTCATCCACATTCATGATGACTCGTCCCAATTCCACATATCTGAGTCCTGCCTTTGTGGGAACAAACTGATTTCCAATTCGCTTAAACAGTTGAATACTTAACTCTTTTTCAATACGGTTTAAATATTTCGAAAGTGCTCCGGGAGTAATCGAAAGCCTATCCGCTGCTTTTGAGATACTGCCTTGAGCTTCTATCTCAACAATGTACTCATAATCTTTTATGTTCATTCCAACCTCTTCCCATATGCTTTCAATATTTTTAACTCTTTGTGCTTCACCTGTTTTGAGCAGCTGATCATTCACCCCCACAGACATTTTCATCAGATCAGTACAGCACATGGCATATTCCAATTATCTACTGTATCTGATATTTATTTAATGTATTCATTGCTAATCTTCGTTTTATTCCCCTCTACAGTCCATATCTCCGACAACATTAAAATGAGTTCTCCATTTAACACTTTATTTTTGAAAAGTCAGTGAAGATATCAGCATTCAGGATAAAAATACTATGTAAGACTATAATAAGAAACCGGAATGACACCAATACCATATGAAGTCAGATTGTCAAAGTGCTGAAGAAATATATTACAAAATCATCGTTGATTTTAATTGAATGAATAAGAACGGTTGAATTATTCTTTAGATAATGGTCTTGTAATCTTGATATGTACATTTAGTATGTGTGTAAATGAGAAAACGTATTTACAGAAGGAGGCAAAATGAAAAAAAACTTAAAGTTAATGCTTGTGACTTTGGGAAGTATCTGTGCCATGGCTATGACTTCGTTGGCAGGAAACTGGGTAAGTGACGGAACCGGCGGTTGGTGGTATGTGAATGCTGATGGAACTTACGGTATTCGCAGAACTTCTGCGGAGTGTCCTCAGGTTGACGGAACGTATACATTCACTTCCGGGCTTAAGGAAGGAGTCGGTAATTTTTATTCTATAGAACCGGAATTCCAGACTATAGTTCTTATGAGGAAGGATCCGGAAACCATAACAGTCCTCATCAATAATCAGTTGGATGATTTTGTTTTAACGGAAGAAACAATGTATTGGAATGAAGGCGGAAACGGTACAATAGGACTTGAAGTATATGATAATGGTACTCTGGATCTGTATCTAGAAAATCGTAATACCTATACGAAAGTTCAATAAACCTTGATCGTGCAGTTAATAAAGAACGCAAAGAAGTTCCGTGTATCGTTAAGAAAATATTATGTTCGTAACTATTTTTATAATAGTACACTCTCAATTCCGATACGATGATCAGTAAAGAGCTGACCCCTTTGAAGTCAGCTCTCTTCTCTTTCTTTGGTAAACCCTTCTTCTCAACATTACCGCGAGTTTTCACCCTGCTATAAGTAGTAGCTTTTGGTGGTGAAAAAAATTATATTACTGATTATTTTTCCAGTTCATCTCATGGAAAATATGGCCTTTTAATCTGAACAGGACATACAAGGGTATGCTCCAAATATGTGTCTCACCATCCATGATGTCTCCCACATTTTTAAGGGATGTTTTTACGGCAATCTTTGGCTTATATCTGTTGCAGAAAAGATGGAGACTCTTTGCCTTGGTATTATCTGCAGCTTTAACCTCTATAGGGAGAAGAACTCCTTCATAATCCGTCAGAAAATCCAATTCAGCATCTGCCTTGGTTCTCCAAAAATAACTCTGTATTCCCATGCTGCAAAGCTGCACCATGACATAGTTTTCTGTAAGTGCGCCTTTAAAGTGAATAAAGGCTGCGTCACCATCAAGTATTGTCCTGTAATTTATATTGGATTTCTTCCTTAAAAGGCCTACGTCAGACATATAAACCTTGAAATATGAATTG
>NZ_FNRG01000037.1 GCF_900107835.1 Oribacterium sp. KHPX15 | reverse complement strand
AATCTCAAAGTAGTAAGGCCCGGTGGCTCAGTCGGTTAGAGCGCCGCCCTGTCACGGCGGAGGTCGTCGGTTCGATTCCGTCCCGGGTCGCTAATGATTTATTGATCATTTAAAATTCAATATTTTATGGATGGGTTCCCGAGTGGCCAAAGGGGGCAGACTGTAAATCTGTTGTCAGTGACTTCGGTGGTTCGAATCCACCCCCATCCATTTGAAACTCGATATGAGTTTCACAGTTGTTATTTTCAACTGAATGGGGTCTTAGCTCAGCTGGGAGAGCATCTGCCTTACAAGCAGGGGGTCACAGGTTCGAGCCCTGTAGGCCCCATTAATTCTGTTCATGATTAGTTTCAGTAGAATCCAAAGGATTCTTTAACAGAATTGAAAATAACAAATATTAATATCGCGGGATGGAGCAGTCTGGTAGCTCGTCGGGCTCATAACCCGAAGGTCGTTGGTTCAAATCCTTCTCCCGCAAGTCTAAGAGATCACTAGATGGTGATCTTTTTTTTTAGCTATCTTTTACTGTTATTACCGATGAATTCGATCCATGGCGACTCTGATTTGATATGTACCTCATGCTATATTATTCAGATAGTATTTTCTGGATTATTGGAATATTTCTGAAATAAGTAGAAATATTTTTTATATTACAGAAATATGGCAATAATTAAATACCTTGCCCTATAAAACAAAAATATTATTTTTAATAATTATGTTGTTGCAAAAATTTTTGTTTTGCATTATTATATAGGTGATGGGAATATTAATAGTAGATAATCTGATGGGCACAAAGTTCACAAGTAATCAATGTTGGCGTGTTCTCCTCCTTTGATTAAGGAGGGGAACTTTTTTCTTATTTAAAAAAATGCATATTTTGCCTTGTTTTATGTTAAAAAATTATCTATAATCATAACGTTTTCCGTTAAAATAGACAATTTAATTAACAATAGAAAAGGACTTTAAAATGATACTTGCAATTACTTATGATCCTGAAGATAAAGATGTTATAAAAAGCTTTAATAATATTAGTTATTTCAAAATTTATAATATTGAGAAAAATGCTATCATTGATTCTTCTCTAGTGAAAACTGATGGCAGGGGACATTGTGCGCTTGCCGGAATTCTGCGAAGAATTGGAGTAAATGCAATGATTTGCAAAGAATTAGATGAAGACGCATTGATTTCTCTTTCTGAGCTTGGAATAAGGGTTTATAGCGGAGTGGAAGGTATCTGTGATGAAGTTGCCGAAACTTTTGCGGAGGATATTAATAAGTTTCAAGAGAGTACTGTTAATATTTAAGTCAAAAAATCAATTATGCAGCCATATATAAAAGAATATGCCAGAAAGATACTTACTGCATAAAAATTTGTTTTTGATTCTTATAGACACAAATTCACGTAGATTATAATCGTGGATTTGTGTCTTTTATATTGTTAAATTGCACTTCTTTGGATACAAAAAACAATAATTAATTTTTTATCAATGTAAAAATTGTATACAACATTTGCCAAAAAATGGCTAAAAATCAGGCTTTGTTGAACATGCACAATCTTTTGTAGAAGCTGTTTTGCAAATTGACAATAAATAATCATAAATGTCTGAAAAATATCATTTGTTTTCATGTAAATTAAACAGTGCTAATATACGCCTAGGTTATTTTTTACAAAAAAAGAGAGAGGTGTAATTATGTTGATTAGAGTTGGTATCAATGGTTTTGGTCGTATTGCCAGAGTTATCCTTAGAATCCTTGAGGAGCGTGATAATGATATTGAGGTTTGCGCTATCAACCTGAGGAATGCTGACATTTCACGTATGGCTTATCAGATGGAGTACGATTCTGTATTTGGTCGATTCAGAGGTCGTGTAAGATATACAGATAATGAGCTTGTTATAAATGGGAAGAAAATTCATGTATTTTCAGAGGATGATCCGGCTAATATCGATTGGGCTTCAACCGG
Organism: Oribacterium sp. KHPX15; assembly: GCF_900107835.1. Classification (GTDB taxonomy): domain Bacteria; phylum Bacillota; class Clostridia; order Lachnospirales; family Lachnospiraceae; genus Oribacterium. Next base: position 19,455 of record NZ_FNRG01000037.1, on the reverse strand, counting down.
TGCAGAATACATTATTGAGTCAACAGGTAAGTTCCTCCGTCTTGAGGATTGTGAAAAGCATTTTAAGGGAGGTGCCAAAAAGGTTATCCTTACAGCACCGGGAAAAGATCCGGATTTCCCAACTTTCGTTTTCGGTGTAAACAATGAGAGCTATGATCCTTCTATGAGGATTATTTCAAACGCATCATGTACTACAAACTGTCTTGCTCCTCTTGCCAAGGTTCTTAATGAGAAGTTTGGAATTGAGAAAGCACTTATGTCAACAATCCATGCATCAACATCAAAGCAGAAGCCGGTTGACTCAAATGGCGGTCGTGACTGGAGAACAGGACGTTCTGTTTTTAATAACATTATTCCTTCTTCCACAGGTGCAGCTAAGGCAGTAGGTATGGTTATTCCTGAACTTAAAGGAAAAATGACAGGACTTAGCTTCAGAGTTCCAACAAATGATGTTTCTGTTGTTGATCTCACTGCTCAGCTTAAAACAAAGACCAGTTATGATGAAATCTGCGAAGCTATTGAGCATGCTTCCCGTCATGAGATGAAGGATATCATTGAATACAATACTGATGAAATTGTTTCATCTGACCTTAGAGGTAACTTCCAGACATGTATTTTTGATGTTAAAGCAGGAATCATGCTTGATGATACTTTCGTAAAACTTATTGCATGGTATGATAATGAGTGGGGCTATTCAAATCAGTGTATCAACCTTTTACAGTATGTAGCCCGTAAGGACGCAAAGTTTGCTGCAAAGGCTTTAAAAAATGAAAAGCAGGCTGAAGTAAAGAGCAGTGTTCAGGTTGCTGAGTCCCAGGATAAGAAAAATGCCGAAAAGAAAAAATAATACCTGAAGATATAAACATCTCAGATTCATAAAGATTATCAAAAGCTTTCTGACTTAAATGAGTCAGGAAGCTTTTTTGTTAGATCATGCTTTTGAGTGTGGAATCCATAAGGATTATCTCATATTTTTGTGATTTTAGTCGAAAAAAAGATATACGGCATAATTTACATATATGGCATGTAATATCGAAAAATTTGGACGGCAAAAATGTTTTGCTGTTCATATGAAATAAGCATTGATACAGTCGGAGATCCATATGAGTACAAAAGTTAATGATTTTACAAATGCAGATTATAGTAAGGATTATATTCTGAATGGTCTTAAAGCCATGCCGGGCGGATTTTTCATCTATAAGGCCGATTGGGAAGAAGAACAGATACTTTATGCCAATCAGGCTATACTTGATCTGTTTGAATGTGAGAGTAATGAAGAATTCCAGGAATTGACAGGTGGATCATTTAAAGGAATGGTGTATCCTGAAGACTACGAAAGAATTGAGACAAGTATCAAGATACAGATAGACAATTCCGAAGAGCATTTCGATAAAGTTCATTATAGGATAATGACAAAAACCGGAAAGATACTTGAAATAGAGGATATAGCAAAACTGTATGAAGATCCTGCAGAAGGTCCACTGTTTTATGTTTTTGTATCTACATTTGAATCTACCGTTGACCAGCTTACGGGTCTTTTAAACCGTGAGTATTTCATGAAATCAGCAAAGGCCGGTTGTAACAAACTTTATACAGATAATAAAAAACCGGTGGTTATCGCATTTGATTTTAACGGAATGGAAAATTTCAGTTCCAGGTACGGATTGGAAGAAGCTGATAATTTCCTGCTGGTATTTTCCAATATTCTAAAAAAGTATTTTCCTACTCAGAATTGTGCAAGGTTTGGCTCTGATCATTTTTTTGTATATGCAGAATCGGAAGGCATAGAGATATTGCTGAACCAATTGATAGGAGAGCTGCATTCTGCCAATAACGGAAGAACTCTTACGGTTCGTATGGGTATCATTAATTATCTTCCGGAAATGACTATGAATGAAGTGTGCGATAAGGCAAGGATTGCAGCGGATACCCTCGTAGGAATAGATGTTTCAGATTACGCCTGGTATGATGACAGCATAATCGGAAAACAACTTAACAGAGAATACATACTTCATACTTTTGATCAGGCTTTGGCGGAGGGCTGGATAGAACCCTACTATCAGCCTGTGGTAAGAAGTCTTACTGGCAGAGTGTGCGCATTTGAAGCCTTTGCAAGGTGGCATGATCCGGAATATGGCATACTTACACCATTGGAATTTTTGCCTGTGCTGGAAGAAAACGGACTTGCATATCGCCTCGATATGTACATTATAGGAAAAGTAGCAGATATGCTTCAGCAAAGGCTAGATAACGGTCAGCCTGTTGTTACTGTGGGTGTAAATATTTCAAAAACAGATTTTGAAGTATGCGATCCGGTATCTATCATTTCATCAGTCTGTGATTCTCATGGTATCAGCAGAAATCTCATTTCTATAGATATATCCGAAACTGTCCTCATGAGAGACAGGGAACTTGTAAGCGGAGCTATAGACAGATTACATGATGCTGGCTTTGAAGTCTGGATGGATGATTTCGGTGCAGGATATTCCGCTTTAAGTGCATTGAAGGATTTTAATTTTGACGGAATAAAGATCAATTTTGCTTTTCTCAAAGATTTGAATGACAGAGCCCGTGAGATCTTAAAAATGACCATAAAAATGGTCAAAGCTTTGGGTATACATACTTCGGCTGAAGGTATTGAAACCGGGGAGCAGAATGATTTCCTTAAGAATATAGGTTGTGAAAGGATACAGGGAAATTTTCATATAGAAACAGAAGAACTTGATGTTTCATTGGAACATATGAAGGAAAAAGGCTTATTGTTTGAAAGTCTTGATACCTACGGCTTTTATCAGAAAGCCGGCCTTACGGACGTTATATCAAAGTACCCTAAAGCTTTGTTTTTCTTTGATGGAAAACAATTTTCCACACTTTACAAAAACGAAGCTTATGTAAGGGATATAGATAAAAAGGAAAGTTCTTCGAAAAATCTGTCAAATCTCACCTTGGGAACTGAGATATCCATGAATCTTGATAAATTGAGAAAGCTTGCCTGCAAAGCCATCAAGAATAACAGAACAGAGGGCATGATCATCCTGCAGAAGAACCGAAATATCAAGATAAGCTTTGCTCCCGTAGTGAGTTCCTACAGCGGACATGTATTGTCAGTTTCCATGGATGTCATTGACAGGAATGTAAGGGGGTATTTTGAGGGTATAAACAGTATCATGGAGACTATCATGTCTGTTTATGAATGTATATACCTTATAGATTATGAAGAGGATTCAAGAACTGTCATAACCAGTACATTATCCAATGAAAATGACGGAGAAGTGATATATGGACTGAAAAAGTTTTATGACGAATTTGTTGTGGGGATGGCGCATATAAATGATCTGGAACGTCTTCGCAGATTTCTTGATAAATCAAATATTGAGGCCAGATTTAAATCTTCGGACAGAGGCTGTTTCTCGGAAATATTCCTTGTAAAACAGAATGATGGAAGTTTCAAATGGACGGAATTTCTGTTTGTGCTTATTCCTGAAACTGAGGGGAAGAAATATTACGTATGCGTTAAACCTGCCGAAATTGAAGAAACAAACAATAAAGAGGATATCATAGGCCGGTTGCTGGAAACCAACCAGATTGACATTAGCAAAGTTATAGTCAATAAGGATGATGCCTGGACCAAGGCCTTTCTTCAGGTAGGAAATATAAAAATGTTCTGGAAAGACAGAGAACGCAGATTTGTCGGGGCCAGCGATGCTTTCCTGAAATATTATAATTTCAGATCTATTGATGAGATTTTGGGAAAAACCGATGAAGATCTGCAATGGCATATCGATGACAATCCTTACAGGACTGATGAGCTTCATGTTATCGAGAGAGGTGAGACGGTTATCAATGCCCCCGGCAAGATTATTGTAGGAGGAGTTCCGAGATCTATTCTTGCCAATAAATTCCCTACTTATCAGGACGGAAAGATCATAGGACTGGTAGGATATTTTGTAGATGTTGAGCAGGATCTGAATATAGATTCAAGTGTTACAAAAAGTAATCTGATAGATCCGCTGACAGGGCTTCTTAACTCCCAGGGAATGATGCTCTCCATGCTTGAATTCGATGAGAATTTTAAAGCAAATGGGCAGGACTATATATACACATTTATACATATAGAAGGATATAATGATGTGCTTACGGACTACGGAGAAGAAATCGCTGAGCATCTCATTAAACTTATAGCAAAAACTATAAAGAGATCCTTCAGGGATACCGCAACCATAGCAAGAACCTATGGATGCTATTTTGCTGTGTGTGAAAAAGGCACTTCTACAGATAGTATCGCCAGGGAGATCAGGACTTGTTTGGAGGAAATAAAGAACATTAAAGAGGTTGAAAAGTGCCGATGCTCTTTAACCATGACCTACGGATTATCCATGGGATCTGAGGCCATAAACACTCAGGATATCATTGATATCGCAAAGAAACGACAGCAGATCAGTTTCCAAAGAAAAGGAATAAATCTTGCATTCAGTAATACTGAAGTTATTCCTGATGTCTACAGGGATCTTCCGCTTCCATACGTTGTATTTAAGCCGGTAATGGATGACGCGGAAGTATCGGTGCTGGATATTAAATATCTGTTCGTCAACCAGAAATACAGTGAAATGACAGGTATCACCAAAAAGGAGTTGTTGGGAAAAGGATATATAGAAACTTTCCCAAGGGCGGACCGGGCATGGCTTGACTATACCTACAGGGCTGTAAGAGGCGAATATGTAAACCATATACTCTATGATGAAGCAACAAGACACTGGATACATTTTACCGCAGCGCCTTCAGTGGTTCCCGGAACCTGTGCAGTTATCTGCGAGGTTGTTGATGGCGAAATGAGTAAGGAAAACCGGATGTCGGTGGGCCAGGCAACCATGGAAGAATTGGTCAAGCTTGCAAGGATTCTTGATACAGAATCTAATTTCAAAACTGCTGTAAATGACGCTTTTAAGTTTATCGGAAGTGTTACCGGTGCGTCCAGGGTATATATATTCGAAACAGACAGAAGAACATTTGACAATACTTTTGAGTGGTATTCCACCGGTATAGATGAAGGGAAGAACAAGCTTCAGCAGAATGACTACAGGTACATCTCTCTATGGGAAAAGTATCTTGAGAAGGACACAAGTGTAGTCATTGAGAATGTTAATCTGCTTAAGTTTGATTATCCGGAGGGATATAATTACTTAAAATCCAAGGGTATCAACTGGATGATCAGCGCACCCATGTATCACAGAGGGAAACTTCTGGGATATCTTGGTGTAGACAATTTCGATCATGACAAGGCTATAGACATCAGAAAATTCATTGAGAATGCCGCATATTTCATGTCGTCAAGGCTCAAACTGCATGAATTTTATAATAAAATGAGCGTGATGGAGTCTGAACATGACGCAAATGAGAAGAGAATACTTACTCAAAAATCCGGCTATAAAGTTGTTGAGATTTTGAGCAGGTGCGAAGAACCGGGTACTGCCATAAATGATGCCATCAGAAAAATGGGTGAGATTCTGACTGCCGACAGGATTGCTCTACTTGAAATGGGCGAAAAGAATATAAACAACACTTATGAGTGGCGCAGAGATAATGTTTTCTCTTTAAAGGAAAAGAGAGGTTCTGTAACTTTTGATAACTATATCGGGATGTTGTCGGAGGCTTATAATAGACATTCTGCTTTTATCATCGGAAATATTGAAGATATAAAGGACTATAATGCCGGAAAATATAAGTTTTTAAAGGAAAATGATATCAGCCGGTTTATCGAAGTGCCGCTTTATGATAATACCAGATTAGCGGGGGTTCTGGTGATAGATAACTATTCATTATCCCTGCAGATAGATGTGGGAAGCTTTCTGGAAATGATATCGATTCTCCTTGAGTATATGGTTGTTGCAAGGCAGCATGATATCGAGATCAAGCGTAAATATGCTGTAACAGTTGACAATAACCACAGGGAAGACCACATTAATTCAAAAAAGGATACGCGATTTAAAGATCTTACGGAGATATTTAATGTTTATGAGGACATCTCTCTTCCGTCCTATTATGTTAATGTACGGTTTAACGGTGACGGAACGAAGGCAGAAGATTTCATATTCATGTTTGTAAACAGGGCATATTGCAAATTTGTGAAACGTAAACCCGAAGAAATGCTTGGTAAGAGCTATAAGGAGGTATTTCTGCAAGCGGATCCTCAACTTATAGCGGATATATATGAAGTTTCGGTTTTGGGTCTCACAAAGAGAGATATAAGATACGATGCCATCGGAGGGTGCTGGATGGAAACAGTCATCATGCCTGTGTCAAATACCGGCTTCTGTGTGGTCATGCTTCTGAATCATGATGCAAGCCGTAAAGAAGTATTTAACCTGATGGATGTGGCAGAATCCGATAAGTCCAATGCTGTCGTGGTGAGAACCGCTGAAATTTTCAATGAAGAAAAGGATGATGATCTTGCCATAAGAAAGGTATTGGAGGAGCTGGGGGATCACGTGGCTGCTGATCATATCTACCTTATGCTGGCTGATCATAGCAAGAATACCTTCAGTGAGAGATATGAATGGTGCGCTGACGGGGTAAGGCCGAATCTGGGAGTATCACAGAAGGTCGACAAAGACATTTTTGAAAGGATCAAAGCTTTTAAACGTGGTAAATATTTCTGTGAAGATATAAGTTCTGTCAAAAATGCGGATGCGATATTATATGACTTTTTGAAGACAAGAAACATCAGGAATTCGGTTCAGGTTCCTTTGAAAAAAGGTGAAGAGATCATAGGGTACTTCGGAGCGGATAATGTTGCGATCAGTGATGAGAAAAAGATTACAGATATCATGTTGACAGTATCGTATTTCATTTCGGCAAGGATCATTGTGGCTCAGATGGATATGTGACGGCATTAATTGTCTTAAAACCTTAAGGAAAACATCATTAGGATGCTTTGCGTTTAACAGATACATATGATAAAATCTTTGGTAATAATAGTTCGGGTATTAGTAACAGAGTGAGGTGACATATGAGTTACATTGATCAGGAAGCCACAGGCGAGTTGCTGCGGTTGGCTGTAAAGAGTAGTAGTTTTTCAGTCTCCGACATATGTAAGGAGATGAATATATCAACAACATCTATATATAACTGGTTTAGGGGCGATACTCTTCCCAGTATAGAAAACCTCTTCTTGTTTGCTGAGCTCGTCGGTCAGAAGGTGGATGATATTGTTGTGTATGTATCTGACAGAAACAACAAGGCAGATGCTGCATAAAGACTGCGTCTTAATTCTGAAATATATTGCGTGCAAAAATCCCGTCACTCCATTATAGGAGTGACGGGATTTTTTAAAAGAAAAGGCCGTCACAAAATGTGACGACCTGAATAATATATAGTAGTGGGAGTCCCACCTGCATAATTACAGATTGATCTTGTAATCGTCTCTGCCTTCGCCATCGATGGTGAAGTAAGCAGCTGATTCGTCAGCATTGATATAAATCTTGACATCCTTAACGGTAGCCTTGATTTTCTTAGCAGCAGCTATTGCATCGTTCTCGATACTTGCGGGATCATAATCGATTCCATTGATCTGGAGTGTAACAGCAGCCTTAACAGCTGTTTCGTTTGTTGCTTTCTTTGCAGCAGGCTTTTTCTCAGCAGCCTTCTTTGCAGCAGTCTTAGGAGCAGCCTTCTTTTCAGCAGCTGCTTCTGCCTTCTTAGGAGCAGCCTTAGGAGCTTCCTTCTTCTCGGCAGTTGCTTCTGCCTTCTTAGGAGCAGCCTTAGGAGCTTCCTTCTTCTCAACAGCTGTTTCTGCCTTCTTAGGCTCTTCCTTCTTAACAGCTACAGTTTTAACAGCTTCTGTCTTTTTCTCTTCAACAGATTTTGCAGGAGCTGCGGTTTTAGCTGCCTTAGGAGCAGCTGTCTTTGTCTTTGCCATATTAATATGTCTCCTTTGAAAAAATAAAAGCTTTATGAAATTGATTTTATTTCCGTAAATCAGAGATGTCAATATTTTCAAGCATTTTAAAGGCTTTCAGCTCAATTTTTTTCACAAAAAGCAATCAAAATATGACGATATTTTGTAATAATGCTGTAAGGACATAAACGATTTAATTAATATATATTATTTCTATAAATATCGGAGGGGGACTCATATATGCTTGTGTTAAGAAGGAAAAAAGATCAGACGTTGGTCATAAACGGTAATATTAAGATAACTGTTGCAAGAGTGGATGGAAATGGAGTCAGACTTGCCATCGAGGCACCGGATCAGGTCAGCATAGTAAGAGGAGAGCTTACAGAGTCTGCTGCTGCGCCCACAGACGACATCGTGCCTATCGTTGAGCATAAATCAAAGAAAAAAAGCAGTGTATTAAAGAAGATCGTGATTTAAATATATGAGTTTTAAAATAAAGAGGATACACATTGTTGTGCACCGCACATCGATGTGTATCCTCTTTTGCTGTCCATTAATTAATCCATCGGGGACGGTTCTCGCCGGCGGGAACCGTCCCCGGTGGAGCTTCCTTTCCGTAAATTAAATCACCCGGGACAATTCTCAATCAACGTCGAGAACTGTCCCGGGTGGCGTTTCATCAGTTTACTGAAAATTAAAGGTTGATCTTGTAATCAGCGCTTCCTGCACCATCAACTGTGAAGTAAGCGGCTGAATCCTTGGCATTAACATAAACATTAACAGCCTTAACATCCTTCTTGATCTTCTGAGCTGCTGCAACAGAATCCTTTGTGATGCTGTTGAAATCATAATCCTTACCATTGAGCTGAAGTGTGATAGTTGACTTGATAGACATTTTATTATCCTCCCTACAAAAAAACTTATAGCACGCATGCACAGGCATGTAGTCTACACCTGCGGATGTAACCCGGCATCCGCTCCCTTAAAATAAACGTTTACATTATATTTTCAATCCCTGATTTTGTCAATTCTATGATTATCATCAAAATTGGTCTCGAATAAAATGTAAATGCATTAAAAAAATACAGAAGCTGTTTTATATAAACGATTTTTTGTCGACAAATATGGTAGGTACTGTGGGCAGCGATCGGTTCCAATCCGAAAATGGTATAGTCAGGACCGATAAGTGATGGAGAAACAACATGAATAACAAAAGAAAAAGCATCAATGACATTGCGATCCTGTTACTGATATCTATCTTTATGAATGGCTTTGAGACCGGCGGATATCAAGCGGCACTTTTGTACATAGGTGAAGAGTATTCATTGGATCACGGGGCTCAGGGAGTTATAGCTTCCGTAGAACTTTTCGCCACCATGATAGCACCTATCATCCTTGGCTCCCTGGCTGACAGGGTGGGAAAAAAGATAATGCTTACACTGTTCACAGCCACGAGAGTCGTTTCCGGCATCATTATCCTTCTGGCAACCGGCTCACTTCAGTTCTCGGTGGGTGTTTTCATTCTGGGATTTGCTACAAGTATCATTCAGTACGTGGCCATCGCTGAAATGGATGATGCCTATCCGGTTACAAAGCATCAAAGGATGGGCGGCATTGCGGCAATGTATGCATTTGGTGCGGTGGTAGCTCCTTTGATAGTGGGTTTTGCTCTTAAGACTGCCCTCGGATGGAGAACGTTTTTTGCGGCAGATGCCGTGATTTCGTTTGTGCTTGCGGTACTTCTCTGGAAGATCAGTTTCGAGCCCAGAGAGAATCCTGAGGACGCTGAGGTATTTGAATATGAAGGCGCGGGTTCAGGCGGTTCCGGAAACATTTATATAAAGGGAGTTATCTATCTCTGTATCATCATGTTTATCTATGTTGGAGTTGAGAACGGAGTCGGTTTCTTCCTGAACGGTTTCATGCATGATAATGTCCACTCCGAAAGAGGATATATTGCCCTTTCAATTTTCTGGATGGCAATGATCCCTTCCCGTATCATCTGTGGCTATCTCAGCAAATATAGAAGATTACTTCTCTGTGCGGCACCCACGGGAGCAGCATTATTCCTGGCATTTCTGTCTGTAGTTACAAATGAATACGTTGCATTTGTGGTGGTATTTATCATGGGCTTTTTCTGCGGTGCGGTTTATCCCAACGTACTTACTTATGCGGCAGATTACAGCGGCACTAAAACTGCAACTGTAATAGCAGCCATAACGGTTGCGACGGGAATAGGCGGAACGCTGGTGTCTTTTGTATTCGGATTTTTGGAGAAGGCAGTTGGCTTCACATGGTCCTTCAGGATACTTGCGGTATTCCTGGCACTGGATCTGTTCTTTGCACTTCAGGTGGTTATGACAAAGAGTAAAAAACTGAATTCCACCGGTGGCTAAAGCGGGTGTAGTAAGCTGCACACCGGCAGGGAATGAATAAAGGTTAGAGTTTACATGATATAAGCATTGTATAGAAAGGCATGACATGAGCGGTACAGTATCCGTAGTTGATCTTGAAAAGTATATAGTCGATAACATCGAAACAGCCATCAAGGAAGGTTATATCAAGGTATATTATCAGCCTGTAATACGTACTATTACAGGTAAGATATGTGCGGCAGAGGCATTGGCCAGATGGGAGGATCCACAATACGGGTTCCTCAGTCCCGGTGCATTTATAAAGACATTGATCCAGGCCAAAAAAATACATCTTCTTGATATTTATGTAATAAATGCTGTGTGCAGGGATATTAAGGAGAAGATCGATAATGGCGATACACCATATCCGGTTTCTGTCAATATTACAAAAAACGATTTCGCTGAATGTGATCTTTTAAATGTTTTTGAGGAAGCGGAACAGGACAGCGGAGTACCTGCAAAGTATCTATGCCTTGAGGTCAGTGAAGAAATTTTCAGGGATAATTATGATATCCAGGGTGTGATAGAGAACCTGCTGTCCAGGGGACATGAGAAGTGGCTGGATGATTTTGGCTTTGGCTATGGCTCTTTTAGCGCGCTTGAAAAAAAGTACAGCGTGATAAAATTTGATGTCAGATTTTTACGAAGTTTGAAAGGTGAAGAGCTGGAGAGAGCCAGGACCATAATAGCTTATTTTATCAACATGGTTAAACGGCTTAATTTCAGTACTCTGGTAGAAGGTATAGAGAACGAGAGCGAATATAATTACTTTAAAGATCTGGGATGCGAAATGATCCAGGGCTTTTTCTTCTCCAAACCTATGCCCTTAAAGGAATTGAACAAGCAGGGCTTTGAGGTGGAATCAATAGAAGAACGTGATTATTACAATGCTATCGGCCAGATAGAGATAGAAAACGGATCCATGTTTGAAGCCAACGGTGTGACCAATGCTGAAGCCATGGCAGTTTTTGAATATAAGGATCAGAATTTTACCTATCTGTATCAGAATGAGGCCAATAAGCAATATCTTAAATATATAGGTGGATTAACAAGCCAGTCTGCGGAACGTATCATCAACCAGAAATCCGGTGTGCTTCAGGAGAAGCTGCGCCCGTTTATCAGGGAGCTTCAGAAGGAAAAGACAGATGTAAAGTTCTCTCATGTTTACAGAGGAAATCTTATTAATATAAAAGCAAAATTCGTAGCCAAAAACCCTAAGACCGGAGCTCTGGCACTTGCAGTCTACTGCTCAATGACACATGATGAGAACTGGGGCAAGGCTACTCTGTTTGCAAAGGCTATGGGTGAAATCTACTGCATGTACGACAGGATTGATCTTGTTGATATGAAAGACGGCAAGATAAAGAATACCTATATGAATACCAATGAGTATGGAGGTATTTCTGAAGGCGCTCTTTTTACGGAGGCTGTAGAGGAATGGAGCCGGGAGTATATAGCGCCGGATGAAAGAGAAAAATACACAGAGTTTATGAAGCTGTCAACTCTTAAAGAAAGGTTATCAAAGAGAAAAACAATACATGACAGAAGGGTATTAAAAACACAGATGGACGATGGGCGCTATGAGCCAAAGAAGTATATTCTTATGCCGGTTGAAATAGATGGAAAAGATATGGTTCTTTCGGGAATAGTGAATATTAATGTTGATGGAAATTGATACCTTATTTAAACAGAGGTAATTGGAATGATACAAAAAACCTTCGTATTATCCCGTAGAGATGAAATGTGGTCGGTTCTTCGGGAATGGGAACAGTTTATCCAGGATAAACCTAAAAAGAATATGTTTCTGGTCTTTACCGAGAACGGGATCACAGAAGATAAACTGTATGACGTTTTATCTCTGGTATTCAAGAAGTATCCTGACATATGTATGGTAGGCGTACACCAGGGTGCATCCCATAAGTACAGCGAATTCCTGAGGGTATCTTTCTGCCTTATGGAACATACTACGGTGACACCTTTCTCCTGTACATTTGAGTATATCGATGAACAGGGCGCCTTCGATGAGCTTTCAGATATGGTGGAAAATATTGAGGATCCTGCCTGCATTATACTTTTTGCAGCAGGGAGTTCAGCTAAGATATCCTATCCCATGTCACTTTTTGAAAAGAAATACAATATACCTATAGCAGGTATTTGGACTGCGGACTTTGAGGATGTTTGGTCTGATACCCATTTTGTATGGCAGAACGAAAAACTTTGCAGAGGATTTGCGGGAGTTATATTGTCCGGCAAAGATTTGATGGTCCATACCGAGCTTTTGACCGGTTGGAGACCTCTGGGAAAGAACTTTCAGATTGAGTTAAGGAAGAAAGTCAGTGGATTAAATATAGGAGAAAACATTGTAAAAAAAATAGACGGAATGAATGCTACAGAGATATATGAAAAGTATCTCAACATAAAGCCGAATGGTGCATTTCTCGAGAACATCAGGGAATTCCCTTTCCTTGTAAAAAGAGATAATCAGATCCTCAGCAGAAGCCCTTACAGATATGACAAGGCAGGACAGCTGTATTTCCTTGGGGATTTCAGACAGGATGATATCATAAGCTTTTCATCCGGTAATAAAAGCAGCATATTCAGTGAGATAGCATATAAGGTTAACAGATTTGCAGAATTTGTCCCACAGGGTTCTTTCTTATTCGGAAGCGATACAAGACAGAACTACATCGTACCTGAATATAAGGAGCTCAATGCCTTCCAGAATATTGATGAAAACATTCAGTATATCCGTGGAAAGGGACAATTCCTTTTTATGGATGGAAGGGGAGGCACTCACAATGTTTCCAGCGTTATCCTGGGACTCAGAGAAGGCATGCCTGATATACAGGAGCATGTTGATTATTCCGATACCATAAATGTTGCTGAGACGAATGCTGTAATTCCGCTGGCGGACAGAACCAGTATTTTCCTCCAGGCAATAACGAATGATCTGAATGAGGCTATTTCCAAAGCGGAAAGTGCAAACGAGGCTAAATCTTCGTTCCTTTCACACATGTCACATGAGATCCGTACACCTATAAATGCCATCCTTGGCATGGATGAAATGATCCTTAGAGAAGCTGATGATTCCGATGTTAAGGGCTATGCCATAGACATTAGAAATGCAGGAGTTGAACTCCTTGGTATCATCAATGACATCCTGGATTTCTCCAAGATAGAGTCAGGAAAACTATCGGTTATTCCTATCGAGTATAAGACCGCTGATATGCTTAGGGATCTTTATCATATGATAAAGAAGCGTGCCGAGGATAAAAAGCTGAAGCTTATTCTGGAGGCTGACGAGGATATTCCGGAAGTGCTGTACGGGGATGAAATCCGTGTGAAGCAGATCATAACCAACATTCTTACCAATGCGGTCAAGTATACAGAGACGGGCAAAGTATGGTTCAGAGTTAAGCTTGAAAGCCTGAATCCTGCTGAGGTTGTGCTGGACATTTCTGTCGAGGATACCGGAATAGGAATTAAAAAAGAAGAGATAGGAAAGCTCTTTGAGGCATTTGAAAGACTTGACGAAAAACGAAACCGTACAATAGAGGGTACAGGTCTCGGCATGAACATTACCCAAAAGCTTTTGAGAGAGATGAACAGCCATCTTGAGGTTCAAAGCGAGTACGGTAAAGGATCCATATTCTCTTTCAAGCTTACTCAGGCGGTAAGGTCTCCTGCGCCTATGGGTAAGGTTAATGTTGAAGAACGGAAGGATGAATATATCAATAATGGACCTTCATTCTATGCACCTGAAGCTACAATTCTTGCGGTGGATGATACGGCACTGAATCTCACAGTAATCAAGGCCCTGGTTAAGCAGAACAAGATCAAGGTCGATACGGCGGAAAGCGGCCAGGATGCAATAGAGCTTGTGAAGAAGAACCATTATGACATTATTTTCCTGGATTATCGTATGCCGGTCATGGATGGAATCGAGACCTTGCACCGTATGCGTGAACTGGACGGCTCACCATGTATGTATACCCCGATCATCTGTCTTACTGCTAATGCTGTTACCGGTGCCATTGAGGATTACATGAAGGCAGGATTTGACGACGTTATAACCAAACCAATTGATGCCGGACTTCTTGAAAAGAAACTGAGATTCTACATTTCTCCTGATCTTATACAGGAGGCAGGTGAAGGAGATGTCCCGGAAGAGGATGATCAGCAAGAGGAGGAGACGTTACCCGAAGAGCTTAATAACATACCGGAGTTAAATGTCAGGGACGGTCTTCAGCATTGCGGTTCTGCTGAAGGATACCTGACTGCTCTGAGAAGCTTCTATGACAGTCTGAAAGATAATATAAGAATAATTCAGGAAAATTTTGAAAAACTGGATATAAAGAATTATACTATAAAGGTGCATGCTATGAAGAGTTCGGCGAGGATTATCGGTGCAGCCGAGTTATCCTCATTGGCAAAGGATCTTGAAGCAGCCGGAGATGAGGAAAGACTTGATGTCATCCTCATGGATAATCCAAGGCTTGTCAGTATGGCGGAAAGCCTTTATGAATCGCTGGATAAATATTTTGGCATGGAAGAAGAGGATGATTCAGATCTTCCGGAGCTTTCGGATGATGAATGGTCTGATTTCATGATAAATCTTAACAGCTTTGTTGAGATGTATGATATCGATGACCTGAAAATGATGCTGGAGATGCTGAAAGAATATCGTCTGCCGGAAAAGAAAAAGATTATTTATCTGGAACTGAAAAATGCGGCAAAGGGACCGGACTGGGGTAAGCTGTCTGAGCTTGTGACAGCAGAATAAGTGTAGAAAAGTGGAGATGACATTTTATGTATCTGAATAGTGTTTTGATCATAGGCGACAATCTGAATTTTATGGCGCAGGCCATGATACGTATCCTGAAGAATAACGGATATGTTGTATATACCTGCGGTTTTAATATTGCCGGCATTAACGAAAAAGCAAGTGATGCAGGAGTTTTTATCCTGTATCTGGACAGTGTTTCATTTGCGGATAAATCGGTTTTCGACTACATAGAGACTTTAAGTTCAAACAGAATCATCTGCGCCATCGGAAAGCCTAATGAATACAGAGAATTTTATAAGGTTTATCCTAAGGAACGTGTTAACATCGAGATGCCTCATCCTGCCAATGTCATGATCCTTGTGGATCAGCTGAGACGTGAACGTACCTTGAATGATGAGAGTGTCAATTCTGAAAAAACCCATAAGATCCTGCTGGTGGATGATGACAGTACTTTTCTTGAAGTGTCCAGTGGGTGGCTGAAAAAATATGGAAAATACGATGTATCTATCGTAAACTCCGGACCTCATGCCATTGATTATCTGGATAAGTATACACCGGATCTGATACTTCTCGATTATGAGATGCCGATGATGGATGGACCTGCGGTTCTCAATAAGCTCAGACAAAATGAACGTACCAGGAACATTCCTGTATTTTTCCTTACCGGAAAAAATGACAGGGACAGCATCATGAAGGTTATGATGATGCGGCCTAATGGATATCTTCTGAAAACCCTGGATCAGCAGCAGCTGGTATCAAGAGTGAATGATTTCTTTATAAGCCAGAAAAAATAAAAGAATATAAACATTGGTTTCGCTTAAAATATAAAAAAATCATTGCTATTTTGATAAATGACTAGTAGCATATAACTAAATGTTTAAGGAGATTAAAGGGATATAACCATTTTCCTGAAGCTGCGATATGATTTGTAGAAATTGTAATAATGAAATATCTGATACATCAGCATTCTGCCCTAATTGCGGAATGCTGTTTGTTGTATCATCCCCTGAAAGCAGCCCGGAGATACGTCATAACGATAACCTTCCTTTTTACAGTGCAGAACTGTTTCGGAAAATGATACAGAAGGAGAATGCTCAAAAGGAAGCGGAGGGATCGGATGATGTTCAGGGTGGTGCACTCTCTGCGGAAGAATCCGCTGATGATCAGCTTGATAAAATGTATGCCAGAGCCTTACAGCTCGAAAGAGAACAACAGGCCGCAAAGAGGCGTAAGGAGGCTGAAGAAAGGGCTAAATTAGCTGACGAGATCGCCCGTAAAGAAGCGGAAGAAGAAATTAAAAAGCGTATGGCGGAAAATGAGCGCCATGACAGGGAAGTGGCAGAAGAACTGGCAAGGAAAAATGTTATTGATGAAGAAGATCCTGTCGAAGAGGAGCTGAAAGAGGGTTCGGCTGAAGAAATAGCTGAAGATAAGACTTCGGATGATGAGATTTCTGGTGCTGAAACTTCTGATACTGAGATTTCTAATGCTGAGATTTCTGAGGATGTTGAAGTTGATGGAATCGGAGAAGAAGCACCTGAAACCGGAGAAGCTGATGAAATCGGAGAAGCAGAAGCTGCTGAAATCGAGAAAGATAACACTGAGTCAGAGTCAGAGGAAGAAGCTATTGAAATCGAGAAAGATAACACCGAGTCAGAAGGAGGTGCTTCTGAAACCGAGCAAAACAACACCGAAGCAGAGGCGGCCTTTGGAAATGTCTCTGAAGAAGCTTCTGAAAAAACTGTTGTTCCTGAGACTGAGGAAGCATATGATCCGACTCTTCATTCTGTGGATGATTCCGACGATTATATATTTGGCGATGAAGAAGTCGAAGAACCGGAAGTCGAAGAGCCGGTTGTTTCTGACACTGAAGAACCTGCTGAAGAAGTCGAAGAAGAGCCTGCTGAAGAAAATTCTGAGACAGAAGAAAAATCTGATGTTGCAGATATAGAAGAAACGCAAGATTCTGATACGTCAGATACAGAAGAGACAGAAGATACAGAAAAAACTGAAACTGTAGAATCAGAAACCGAAGCAGAA
The DNA here is from genome assembly GCF_900107835.1 of Oribacterium sp. KHPX15. Classification (GTDB taxonomy): domain Bacteria; phylum Bacillota; class Clostridia; order Lachnospirales; family Lachnospiraceae; genus Oribacterium. Next base: position 2,321 of record NZ_FNRG01000037.1, on the reverse strand, counting down.
GCAGTGGTGTCAGAAGAGATAACAGAAGACACTGATATATCAGCAGAATCTGAAATAACTGAGGAAAACAAAACAGAGGAACCTCTTGAGAATGAAGCAGAGACAGTTGAACCTGAAACGGCTGAGGACAAACCTGAAACCGAAGTGGTAACCGAAGAGACGGTTATTGCAGACGCGGTGGATGATAAATCAAAAGCAGAAGTCGAACACTCTGAAGATGTAATTGATATAACTGATACTGCTCAAATAGCCGCTGAGTGGAAACCTGTACCGGAAATGGCACCTGAGTCCGTTGAGTCTAAAGAAGAGTCTGTGGTAGTTGAGGCTCAGCAGCAAACTGAAGAAGTGCTTGAAACTGAAAAGCCATCGGGATCGGAGCCAACTGATAATGTGGAAACAACTGAGGCGGAGCCGGTTGAAATCCTTGAAGCCGTTGAGGCCGAAAAAGAGTCTCAGGTAGTTGTGGAATCAGAAACTGAGACCAATAATAAAACAGAAAACTTATCAGAGCAGCTAAAGCAAAATAAGTATCAGAAAAAGCAGAAGAAGTCGAAATCCAAGAAAAAGAACCGGAAATCGAAGAGAGAAGACAAAGTATCAGAGCAGCTGACAGAGAAGCAGGGAGCTGTGTCTGGACTCAAAACAGCAGAAAAAGCGAATGTTCCGGAGCCTGAAACAGATTCCGGTGAAGCTGCAGAGCCTGAGCAGAAAAAAGAGAAGCCGGGAAAGGTAGTTTCTGAATCAAAGAAAACAGCTTCTGAATCAGAAAAGACTGTGACAGGGCCGGAAATCAGCAGTAAAGCCAAACTGGCGGCTGGAGCTGCGGCAGCAATAGTGGTTTTATCACTTATTGGTTATAATGCCTGGAACAATAAGCCTGAGAACAGAGCTGTCAAAATACTGAAGGATGCAGAAAATGCCTACAGCTCAGGAGATTTCGAAAAGGCTGAGGGATTGTATTCACAGTATATGGAGCTTGGTGATGCTGAAACGGAAACATTGATCCATATGGCAGACACCTATGTCAATAGAAACAGACATGATGAAGCGGTGGATATGATAAAAGCTGCACTGGATGCTCATCCTGAGAGTGAAGCTTTGCAGAAGGCATATAATGATCTCGAGCCGGTTATAAGCTTCTCTCAGGCAGGTGGAACCTATGACAGTCCTATATCCGTAAGTCTTTCTGCGTCAGGAACCTGCGATATTTACTACACATTAAAAACTGACGACGGAGCAGAGGATGAATCTAAGTACTATCTCCCTATAATACTGGAGGAGAACGGTACTTATGAAGTTGAAGCTTATGGACAAACGGCTGACGGTTATAAAGGAGCTTCTGTTACGGAGACTTTTGTTGTCGAAATAGCGCCTGAAGAGGAAGAAACTGAGGAAAGCGTTGAGGAAACAGTTGAGGAGACAGCTGAAGAAACTGAAAATGCTGAATTTAGTTTCGCTAAGGAATACGAATCCTATCCTGATACACTTGTAGAGATATTGCCTGCCAACAGACGTGATATGGGGGACTATTCAGTGTTTGAAGCCCAGGTCTACCATGATCATAACAAGGATGTGCCTGTAGGTGAGTCCAGAACTGAGACTATAAAGATCAGCAATAAGGCTTGGCTTCACTACAAGGACTTCAATCCTAATGAGATACGTGTCATAGATGCGTATGTATTTTTGAAATATATAGGTATTCTGAATGCCAGAACAGATGAAAATGGTATCGTAACAGATTTCGATTTCTATCTGGGAAGACAGAGATAAAAAGAAAAAAGGTCGTCCTTAGGGAGTGAAATCCCGGAGGACGGCCTTTTTAGTTAGGGAGTTATCCACCGCTTGATCAAAGGGCATTTTTGCAAGAACTGAGATTGATGTTAAGGCCGGTGACAAAACTAACATAAAAAAATCCTAAAAAGTGTTTGACATATGCTTCGCTTGTTGCTATATTAATTGAGCGCTCGTAAAGAGCGGCAATTAAATAGCTTCAAACGAAGCATTTTTGAACCTTGAAAATCAAAGATCGATTAATACACAGACCCTGAAGATTCTATATGAAGATTCAGAAGCGGAGGATCTTTAAAGATCTGAAGCGAGACCAAAAAGGTCTAAAGCGAAAATACAATCGCAGTAAAGAAAACGGACAGAACAAATAAAGCCAAGCTTTTAGTTCTGAACGGGAAGAACTTAAAAGAGAGAAATCTCTTTCGTATTTAATATGAGAGTTCGATCCTGGCTCAGGATGAACGCTGGCGGCGTGCCTAACACATGCAAGTCGAACGAGCGAGAGATGAAACCTAGTGAATCTCAAGCGAGTG
>NZ_FNRG01000026.1 GCF_900107835.1 Oribacterium sp. KHPX15 | reverse complement strand
CAAGGCAATAGAATCAACTTCTTTAAGCCATGAATACTCTTCAGTTTTCTTCATGGAAGTGAGCATGGAATTAGTTTCTTTATATCCAACAGAATTACCATTCTTGTATTCTTCAATACGAAGAGCAAGACCTGAGTTATATACAACTCTTGAGCAGCCAAATGTTTTTTGGATAATGGTTTCTTGTATTCTGTTTGGATAGATTCTAAATTCCATCCCTTTTGGCATTTACTATTTCCTCCAATTCAATCACTTTAGTTATTAGCCATATTACATAATCCGGCGTTTTACGAGTACCTTGTTCCCATGTTTGTACTGTGCGCACATTAAGATGGAAACGTTTAGCAAATTGACTTTGTGAAAGTCCTGTTTTTTGACGTAACTCTAAAATTGTCATAAGTATTACCTCTTGAGATCATCATACAACATTGTTGTATATTATCAAGTGTTCTTTCCTTGATTCTCTATGTAATGTTTAAGAGTATCACTACTCACTTCACCAATACTACTTATGAAATATCCATCTGACCAAAATGTTTTCTCTTTCCAAAAGCATTTGCCGAGATAGGGAGAATATTTCTTCCAAATGTGAAATGTAGTGTACGATTTTAAAGTTCTTACATAATCTGACAAATTAATATTAGGTGTTGTTTCTATCATCATATGTAAGTGATCTTTGTCAACTTCCATATAATGTATCAGAACATTATGTTTGTTAGAGATGGTTTTAGTAAGTGTCTTCATATCTGAAGAGATATTATTAGCACTTAGCAAATGTCTGCGATATTTACATACTAAAATTAAGTGGTAACGAAGTAGATATTTATTTCGATTTCCATGTTTATATCCTTTATTCATGGGATAGAATTATATCTTGTTTATCTCGCTTAGGCGAGATGTTAATTTAGCAAAGCGGCTTTCATCCTCGGAGCTAAAGCTCCAAGGTTTTCAGCCGTGGGAGATTTTATAAATCTTTTCAGATCAAGAAATATGCAGTCATTATAACATAGAGAATTTTAATTATTAAAGTAACCTTATCTTTTGTCTGTGGCACAGCGTAATAATCCAAAACGTGCCGCCATATAAAATACATCATTCGCAAATCAGGAGGTAATTAAATCATGGGTGAACTTACAGGATATGCCGGAATCGTAACAGGCGGTTCAAGCGGCATCGGTCTTGACATTGCAAATATGCTGGCTTTTCAGGGTGCGACGGTCTACATAATTTCCAGAACCGGCAAAGTTAAGGATGGTTTCCCTGACAGTGTGGCCGGCACCATACATATCAAAGGTGACATTAACGATAAAGCCGCCATGACAAAGATTATTGCAGAACTTGCAGATAAACACGAAGGACATCTTGATTTCCTCGTCAACAACGCAGGAACCACTTATAAGTGTGTTGCTCAGGAAGTACCCGAAGAAGAATTTGATCGTGTTCTGGATACTAATGTTAAATGCGTCTTCACCATGTCACAGCTCTGTTATCCTTATCTGAAAAAAAGTCCTTTCAAAGGCAGGATCATCAATATCTCCAGCATGAGTGCACATCTTGGATTCTCACTGGTTGTCCCCTACTGTACAAGTAAAGCTGCAGTTTGTGGATTAACAAGAGGTCTTGCCATAGAATGGGCAAACGATAACATCTGTGTAAACTCCATTGCTCCCGGCTGGTTCCACTCCAAGATGCTGGATGAGGTTATGGATGACAAACGAAGACAACAGATCCTGAACCGCATCCCTGTACATGATTTCGGTGACACCAAAGACTTAGGTGCAATGGCAGCTTTCCTGATCGGCCCTCACGGAAAATATATCACAGGACAGGACTATGCACTCGACGGCGGCGCACTTGCATTCGGATACTAAAGATGACCGGATATGATACACATTTTTTGCGTATCATATCCGCTTTTTTATGTCTTTTTCCATCTGATCAAAATGTCGTTAACCACAATATCTTGCGTTTTACTTACAATGCACTTCTACATATTGAACCTTCGATCCCTTTGTGTTATCGTTAAATTATCACAAAAACACAGGGGGAGGGATCCTATGTATCAGGTAGTTAAAAGAGATGGCGCTATAGTTGAGTTCAATATTTCCAAAATATCAGCAGCCATCACAAAGGCATTTGAAGCTTTAGAGAAGGAATATCATTCAAGCGTTATTGACCTTATATCACTTAGAGTAGCTTCAGATTTCGAGACCAAGGTCAGGGATGGCAAGATCACCGTGGAAGAGATTCAGGACAGTGTAGAGAAGGTTCTCTCCGAGTCCGGTTACTCCGATGTTGCAAAGGCATATATTCTCTATCGTAAGCAGCGTGAGAAGGTACGTAATGTCAATTCCACCCTCCTTAACTACAAGGATATCGTGGATGACTATTTAAAGATCAATGACTGGCGAGTAAAAGAGAATTCAACTGTCACCTATTCTGTTGGCGGTCTCATTCTTTCAAATTCAGGTGCCATCACGGCCAATTACTGGCTTTCAGAAGTATACGATGATGAAATTGCCAAGGCTCACAGAAGCGCTGCCATTCATATCCACGATCTCTCCATGCTGACCGGCTATTGCGCAGGATGGTCACTGAAACAGCTTATTATGGAAGGTCTCGGCGGTATTCCGGGTAAGATCACATCTTCACCTGCAAACCATCTTTCTACTCTCTGCAATCAGATGGTTAACTTCCTTGGAATCATGCAGAACGAGTGGGCAGGCGCACAGGCTTTCTCATCATTCGATACTTATCTGGCTCCTTTTGTAAAGGTGGATAATCTTTCCCAGAAGGAAGTCAAGCAGTGCATACAGTCCTTTGTTTATGGCGTAAATACTCCAAGCCGCTGGGGAACACAGGCTCCTTTCACAAATATCACTTTGGACTGGACAGTTCCTTCCGATCTCAGAAACCTTAACGCCATTGTTGGCGGAAAAGAACTTGATTTCACCTACGGCGACTGTCAGAAGGAAATGGATATGGTAAACAAGGCATTTATCGAGATCATGATCGAGGGCGATGCCAACGGACGCGGTTTCCAGTATCCTATCCCGACATATTCCATCACACGTGATTTCGACTGGTCTGAGACAGAGAACAACAAGCTTCTGTTTGAAATGACTGCCAAATACGGAACACCTTATTTTTCAAACTACATAAACTCTGATATGGAGCCTTCAGATGTCCGTTCAATGTGCTGCAGACTCCGCTTGGATCTGAGAGAGCTTCGTAAAAAGAGCGGCGGTTTCTTTGGTTCCGGAGAGTCAACAGGCTCTATAGGAGTTGTTACTATCAATATGCCGCGTATAGCATATCTTGCCTCTGACGAAGCAGACTTTTATAAGAGACTCGATCATCTTATGGATATCGCAGCAAGATCACTCCACACCAAGAGACAGGTCATCACAAAGCTTCTGGAGCAGGGTCTGTACCCATACACCAAGAGATATCTCGGCACATTTGCAAACCACTTCTCTACCATAGGTCTTATCGGTATGAACGAAGTCGGCCTCAACGCAAACTGGATCGGTGCAGATATGACTGATGAACGTACACAGATGTTCTCACAGGATGTTCTCAACCACATGAGAAACCGCCTGTCAGAGTATCAGGTTCAGTATGACGGTGAGCTCTACAACCTGGAAGCAACTCCTGCAGAGTCCACAACCTATCGTTTTGCAAAGCATGACAAGGAGCTTTATCCTGAGATCATCACAGCAAACATGGACGGAACTCCTTACTACACCAACTCATCACACCTTCCTGTTGGATATACTGAGGACATTTTCTCAGCACTTGATATCCAGGATGAGCTGCAGACTCTTTACACCTCAGGAACCGTGTTCCACGCATTCCTTGGTGAGAAGCTTCCTGACTGGAAAGCAGCTGCCAGCCTTGTAAGAAAGATTGCAGAGAACTACAAACTACCTTACTACACCATGTCACCGACATATTCAGTATGCAAGGAGCATGGTTACCTTACAGGCGAACAGACAGTATGTCCTCACTGCGGTGCAAAGACAGAGGTTTACAGCCGTATCACCGGCTACTACAGACCTATCGCCAACTGGAATGACGGAAAGGCTCAGGAGTACAAAGACCGCAAGGTTTATAATCTCGGAAATTCCAAGCTGACTCACGAAGGACTTAAGATGAAGCCAAAGGCTGAGACCAATGCTATCAAGCCGGAAAATGAAACAAACACAATTTCATCTCCTGCTGCCGAAGATACCATCATGCTGTTCAAGACTCCTACATGTCCTAACTGCAAGATTGCCGGATCACTTCTTGACGAAGCAGGCGTACATTATGAGATCATGGATGCAATGGAAAATCCTACACTTGTAGAAAAGTTTGGAATCAAACAGGCTCCTACTCTTGTTATCTCATCCGGCAACAGCTACGAGAAACTTCTCGGAGTATCAGACATCAGAAGCTGGTTAAGCAGCGGCAAGGTATTTAAGGCCGGGGCTTAAAACGGTTTCTACCAGGCAGAGTTTATACAATCTTTTAAAATCATTAATCACGAATCGTTTCATATTCTTTGAAACACTTAAAGCCACCCCCCGTTTCTTCTGATTAAGAAGAAACGGGGGGGTGGCTTTTATTTCACTTCCGAGAATTCCGACACTATATTAATGGTCCTTACATATTCACCGTTTGCCCTATCACCCTATGATCTCATGTATCTCTGTTTGCGGTTTTATGCGTCTGACCACATCCATTATTGTACCATCCCGGCTTTCAATTATTCCTACTATATCATCTTCAAAATGAATGGGTTCAGGTTTCCCGACGATGTTTAATGCAGTCGAAAGCAATTCCTGAATAGTCATGATATGAAGCCCTGACGCAGAAAGACATTCTATAAGATCCTTCCTTTTTGGATTAATGGCTACACCATAATCCGTAACCAGAACATCAACGGCTTCACCCGGGGTGGTGACATTGACAACCCTTTCAACCACTGTGGGTATGCGTCCTCTTATAAGAGGCGCAACAATGATTGAACATCTGCTTCCGGCTGCCGTATCCGGATGTCCTCCCGGTGCCCCTCGCAGCACACCATCTGAGCCTGTTGTGACATTTACATTAAAACCGGTATCTATCTCCAGGGCTCCAAGGATCACAAAATCCAGCTTATTGACGAAGGCTCCCTTGTTAAGAGGATTTGCGTACTCTGAGGTTGAAATCTCATAATGCCTCGGATCATTTTTTACCGATTCTATAGCTGTTTTATCAAAACACTGGGCATCGACAACGGTTCTGATATAACCCTTTTCCAAAAGGTCACACATGGGCTTCGTTATACCGCCGATGGCAAAAGACATTTTAATGTTTCTCTCCTCCATCAGTGGCTCCAGGAATCGTGTAACCGCAAGGGAAGCTCCGCCTCCTCCGGTCTGGAAAGAAAAACCATCTTTAAAAAACGGCGTTGCTGCCATGACCTTTGCACAGTCTTCCGCCATCATAAGTTCTCTTACATCCTGAGTCATCCGGATAACATTGCTGGCTATTTTTGCAGGATTTCCTATCTCATCCACCACGCAGACATAGTCCACATCAGTCATTGGGATAGATGGCGGATAATTGGGGAACGGTACAAGAGTGTCTGTAATTGCCACAGTGTAGTCTGCATATTTTGCATCCACCATAGAGTATGACAGAACACCGCAGTCACTCTTTCCGCCTACTGCCCTTAAATTCCCGTATTCATCCGCTGTAGGAGCCCCGATAAATGCGATGTCTATATGTACATCACCTTCCTCAATAGCTCTCACACGTCCACCGTGAGAACGGATAATGGCAGGCGTCTTAAGCTTTCCATATGATACGGCCTCTCCTATACGGTCCCTGATTCCGGAAGTCTGTATGCCTGTGACGATGCCTTTTTCGATTAGATCCGCAACCACACTATGGGCAGCGCCAATGGAACTGGCACAGACTGTCAGATCCTTAAGTCCCATTTCAAAGGCAGTCTGCATCACCATATTGACTATATGATCCCCATCCCGGAAATGATGATGAAATGAGAAAACCATGCCATCATGGGCGTTGCATTTTTCCATCGCTTCCCTTATGGATGACACCATCTTGTTTCTCATTGGATCAACCATGCCACAAGCCGTAACTTCAGCCTTTTTATATGGCTTATTGTCTCTGTAATGAACTCCGTTAAACGGTTCTTTTCCGTACTCTCTGAGTATCTCATCAGGTATTTCCCTGCCGACAGCATTGATCATAACTCACCTCCGTTTTTCTCATATAAATATACTTAGTTCCCCTGTAAATCCCTAAAGATGATCCTGCTTCAATAATAGATGGTTTTCATCATGTATTGATAAAGCTCTGGAGCACCATCCTGTTTAACTACAACCACTTTTTCTTTTTAAAGAACAGTAAACAACCCACAGCAATCAGAATGCTTACAACAATTATTAAAGGATATCCCCACCTCCATTCAAGTTCAGGCATGTATCGGAAATTCATCCCGTACCATCCTACTATAAGCGTAAGCGGCATAAAGATCGTTGTAACAACCGTCAGTATCGTCATGATGCTGTTTTGTTTGATATCCAGATGTGCCTTGTACTGGTCTCTCAGCTGCATAGTATAATCCCGTAACGAAGCCGAATAGTCATGAAGTCTTGACACACGATTTAAAAACAGCCTGAAGTATCTCAGGTTTTTTTGCTTAAAGAAATTGTTTTCATTCTCTTCAAGTTCCTGACCTAGATCCAGGAGCTGTTCATAATGGATACGAAGATTTCGTATATCGTTTCTGATATCATTCAGTCTGACTGATGGAAACGAGTCCTTACCGTCCATGATAGTCTTTTCCATGGAATCCAGCTCACACTCGTATTTTTCCATGAGCCTTAAATCATCTATCACTATCTGATCCAGAAAATCATATATAAATCTTTCAAGACTCGGAAACTTCCACTTTTTCACACGCAGGATATTGGTTATCAGTTCTTCTGCCTTACCGCTGTCATCGATAAACACTATTCCTTTTTCGTCAAGTACGAAGGCAAACTTGCTGTCCGTTCCCGAAAGATCATTTCTGTTTGGAATAGAAAATGAACCTGTAAGAGAATCATAGTTCACTTCTGCTTTTGTAGTGAATATCTCAGAGAGATCAGGGCCTATATCTATACCCATTTCAAACATATCCAAATCCTGTTTCCATTCATCGGAGGACAACACGGCAACATATTGCTTGTCCGTGGTTTTTAAATCTTCCTTTTTGATTTCTTTCAATGTTTCTTCAATCAGATAAAACATTTAACTCCTCCGTAAATTGTCCTTATAGATATTTCATTTGCTTTATAATAATCATAAAGCATTCCGTCATGTATAATATCTTGTATGATGTAGAAATTAGTCTTTGCTCATAATGTATAAAAGCAAAGAATTATATACTCTAATAGTATATCATACAAGCAAAGGAGACTACCCATGAAAAAGGTCCGTATTACAGTAAAGAAAATTGCCCACTATGACGATCTGATAGAGCAGTATGAGAATCCCCTGGAACATGCCTGTTCAATGGAGCTTGGGCAGACTTTTATATGCAATGGTTGGGAAAAACCTGAAGGTTTTTGCTCAAGTGCCTGGGATACGGTGTCGGCATTTGTAATGGCTTTGGCTCACGGTGGGGAAAACTTCTATGACGGTTGGATGAAGAATCCGAAATCAGCTATGATTTCATGTAACGACGGTTTCAGACCGGTCAGTTTTCTGTTGGAAACCATGGATGAAGACTGTGATATTGTTTGAAAATCCCAGAAAGGAAAGGCTATCTATTGATTTTAGAAGAAAGAAATTAGGGGATCCTATTGTTGCACATCTCAGAAGAATCTCATAAACTGAATATATTTCTGATTGTCTTTTGATGAAAATCGATCATCAAATTCTTTGAAATTTTGCTTCTTATAAAACGATATAAGAGCTTCATTATCTTCACAGTCAAGATAAACTATTCCTCCACCTATCTGACGCTGAATGTTTATTAGCACATCCGTAGCTAGACGCATAAGATCTGAACCATCTATCCGATCTGTTTTTTCTAATGCATAGTTTTTTCCAAACTGAGCCAGAAGGAAAGATGAAGCCATGTAATTTCCTGTAGAAGCATCCATCCGGGAATACCTTGCTAGCTTTTTCTTGGTTGTGGAGGATAAGTTATCTCCATTTATGATAATAGACTTATGTGTAATGGAAAAATATCCCAGGATATTTCCTGTCTGATCATCATTCACAAGATATGTTATTGATAGCTTTCCTATAGCAAAGCTTATCGCCCTATATTTTATAAAATTTTCAATTTCGGGATTTTTAGGCGACGAAAAGGTGGCAAGCTTGTGTTCTATTACATCGCTGCCACCAATGTCGATCAAATCAAGTATGTTGAAAACAATTGGAGTCATTTACTTAACAGTCTCCTTTTTCCAAAGGTCGATTAAATGACTGATCTTACCAGGATCAGACTCAACTTTGGTCTCAGGCTTTTCTGATGTCTTGTATGGATCTGCTATAGATGCTTCAATCGCTGAAATGAAAGCATCTGCTTTTTTTGAATCATTAATTACTACGTTATGAAAAATGCTTGATGTAGCCATGTCCGCACCTCCTTTACTTTTATATCAGCATATTTACATACTATTTCATATTGTTCCATATCTGCTCCTAAAGTACAGCGAGAAAAATATGAACCTCTCGCCTTGATTATATATCAGTTCTGCGCAAAGCTGATAATAAAATTTGTATAATTAGGAATGATCATTCTGAAATGAATTTTCAAGATTATAATCGTTGAATGTCTACCAGACTTTAGAAGCATACCACAACACAAAAGATTTGCATATTATCTAATTTTAGACCATATTACAGTAAAGAAAATTGCCCACTATGACGACCTGATAGATGAATATGAGAATCCTCTAGAGCATGCCTGTTCAATGGAACTTGGGCAGACTTTTATATGCAATGGTTGGGAAAAGCCTGAAGGTTTTTGCTCAAGTGCCTGGGATACGGTGTCGGCATTTGTAATGCTTTAGCCAGTGTCACTAATCCCGTCCCCATGGTCCACCGACTTAAGAGTTACTCGTTAGCTGCCGTCATGAACAGCGACATAAGTTCATAGTATGCACTCGCCGCTCCGGGCATATCGTCTGTAGAAGCTCCAACCATCTTTTCTCCGTCCCAGAAGCTGACTGACTGATAACCTCCAGCGATTCCCGGCATGAGGCTTTTATTCTTCTCCTTATTATCGATGCCGTATTTTCTGATGATTTCCAATGCAGGTTCAATGACGGTAGCCGGTATGAACCGGAAACGACTACCCCTCTGCATTATGAGTTGGGTATCCGAAAACTTCCACACCTGAACACCATCATACTGGGGAGGATTGGTGGACTTATATTCCGATAACGAAAAAAGCAGTTCTTTAGTTATCTCCGCTCCGCATTTGGTGCATGTATCTCCGGTCTGAAGATCGGCTCCACATTTTGAACATGTCCAACCGGCTTGCTGCTCCTGTTCAGAATTATCGGTTCCATCATCATACACCGGCTCTATTGTGCCATCATCAGTAATCCTGAAGGCAACAGGAGGTATCGCAGAAGCGGGTGAAGGTGATGGAGTTATTTTCTGCAATTGTGATGAAACAGGCTTACCGCATTCCGGACAGAAATTGCTGATGGGGCCGGTATATCCGCACTCACAAACGAATGTATTTTCCTCTTTACGCTGTGCTCCGCAGTTCGGGCAAAACTTACCGGAAAAAATCTGCCCGCATTCACATTGAACTTCGCCATCTTTCAGTGTTACAGCAGAAGCTGCTGCGTCACGGGACAGAACGAAACTTATCTTTTCTCCTGTGAAAGCATTGATCAAGTCGATGTGAAGCTTGTCTTCAATATCATGCCATGCTGAAGCAATGTTGTAGATCGTCTCATTACCTTTTTTGAGAGCTGTATCACCAAGCTTTATTCTGAGATCCTCACCGAAGTTATGCTGATATGAAAAACCATCAGAACTCCCCATCATTCCCAGGCCCATAAATCCCTGCATTGATGTTGCCATATCAAGACCTGCCGGAACCACATCGTAATAACCATCAATTACTGCATCCCCATATTTTACAGTGATATGCACGGTATCAGTAAGGACGGCTGTGATGGAACCGTCAGCACTCTTCCATGTATCTGCCAACTGCTTATAGTACATATAGTTAGGATTTTGAATCGTCATCAGAGTTCTCCTTATAATCATCCTGTAGAACAATCATACTGCAACTATAACACAAAATGGTCTTCGGATAATTTGTTTTTTAATAATGATAGTCTTCTGTCAGAAGAAATCATCCCAGCAGAAAAACCGCATATCCAAAGTCCCATATAGCATCCTCAAAGCTGTTAACAAGGTACTCTTCGATGTCATCCATCCCATATCCGGTAAGCCTTGAAATAAGTACCATCATGTCACGAACCGTTTCGTAAGGGACTGTTTTATCCGGGCATGAACGCCATTTGAGATATATCGCATGCTCCATAAGGGCATATTCCATCATAATCCACTCAAACTGCATGACTAGATCCGGAATATCCGCTTCAGGAAAAAGAAGGCTTGAAAAGGTCTCGGATATAAGATAGTTTCTCATGAGTTTTTCATATTCTTTGTTTTTTTCACGGAAGACAGCATAGTCCGGACAATCCTTCAGTCGCTCTGCTTCATCTATCATAGGACCAAGGAACTCTGCATATCTTCCTTCTTTTACATAGTTCTCTGTGATATCAAGAAACAACTCGTTACGTTCTTTCACTGATTCTTCCGGTTCCTCAAACAGTGTTTCTATTGTTTCTTCCAGCTCCACTAAAGTACTTTCAGAAAAATACTCCTCCGGATCCCTGATGCCATTTTTGGAATATATATCCAGAAGAACAAAGAAAGCCTTTAAAAGGTTTATCCTGTTACTCACTCTGTCATCGGCCAGATAATACATCATGAGATCTCTGACCTGCCTATATACATTTTTTTGATTTTTGATCACGGAAACATCTTTGTAATCAAATCCGGTGAAACTCAAACTGTCAATGTCTTTCCACCTGTCAACAACCTCAGGACAACAGGAAACCAAAGCTCTTTCCACGCGGTCAGAATAGACATGACTCTCTCTTGGAAAAGTATGGCAGGTTTTTGAAAGAACCTCTTCTCCGTGATTCTTCACAAGTATGCATAACCGGTCTTCTTCCAGAAAAGGACACTTCATATTTGGAAGCAGTCCGATCACTTCCGAGTCATCTGCTTTTACTATGAAAGCATCCAACATATCGCTTTCACTGACAGATTCCGGGAGTCTGCCCTGTTCTTTCATTCCTTCCGGAGTCTTTATGGATTTCCATTTCTTTTTTGTGTCCGGATCCACAGCAATCTTCCATTCTTTACAGCATGTGAAAGAGCAATCCCCTCCTATGCATCTGAAATCTTTATAGTATTCCGGCTCAATAATATCTTTTGACATATTTGTATTTACTCTGTTTTTGCATGCGCTAAATCCGTATAGATTTTTCTGCGGCTTCGGCATCTTCAGCTGCTTTTTCCGCTGCCTTCATATTCGATAAAGCCATTTTTGTTTTAAGCCCACGGATCCGCCGCTACAGGTGTGCGTATATCCGACAGGCATTGAATTTCATTTAAAAACCACTGTCCTGTGGAAGGTTTCTTACGTAGTTTGATCGGTCTCGGTGAATCCGCTCCACCACTGGTAACATACATTACAGCCCAGTTTTCGTTATCAAAAGAATACGGATTTTCACTAACCTTTAACGTATAAGGAACCGTCGGCTGATAATTGTTCCCGGGGATTGCACCATCAAAGAACGACATTGTTTTATAGGTTGCTCCCGACAAACGGTCCTTTAAAAATTGTTTTTCAAACTCACTTAACGGTTCCGGTCCTTTTAAGAAGTTAAGCATTTCAAAACATGCAGCCGTATCCTGTTCATACATTGTAAGTGCCACTATAACAAGAGCTGCCGTCTTAAACGCACTGTCTAATGATGCCTCCGGCAAAGACTGAAGTTCTGACAGATTTTGCGGGAGAACATTAAATTGAAAAGTCTCTGTATGATTGCGTCCCTTTCCAATGTTCTGCATCGCACCATTCACTGCATTATTAACTGCACTGCCTGCTTCTTTTCTTATTGTGGATATAGCCTGTGATTTTAATGAATCAAATAATCCCATAGTCAAAACTCCTTTTAAGATTCCTTTTCAAGATTCTATTAGCCATTTTAAAATAATTTTTATTTTTGGCCAATAGAAAAAATCCCGTGCATTCACTATTCAGCCTTAAGAACAGGATTTATACAAATGATATTCTCTGTCGATATTATGGGATACCTGGACATATTTATGTTTTGTTAATTACAGAAAGGTTATATGCAAGGATATGATTTTCGATAAAAAAACAGATATTCAAACTGTCACAAACGATCTTAAATACAAAATTGTAGATTCCCATCTGCATTTTCTTGATTTTACCCAGAATTCGGACGGGTTCCCTGAACTCGCCCGTGCCATGGACATGAGTGGTGTCTCCGAGGCTATCATTTTTGGGATGCCTCTGGTCAAGAAATGGAATAATGATATGAAAAAACCACCCCTCTACTATCTGAGCGACGACAGCAGATGCTACTATTATTCGGGAACCGATCACATTCTCGCCCATGAACTTATGTGTCAGCCGGAAGAAATCAGAAGAAGATTTCATCCCTTCTGCTGTGGTGTTGACTGCACAGACAAATATGCTGCTGACCAGATAGAGCGTCTTTTGGATATGTATCCGGATTTCTGGCAAGGCATAGGTGAGATCATGAGCAGACATGACGACCTTACTGCATTGACCTACGGAGAAGGTCTTCGAATTAACAATCCGACTTTCAAAAGGATTTTTGACCTGGCCGCAGACCGTGGTTTGCCCGTGCTGGTTCATCATAACATCTCTCCTCAAAATGCCACTGAACCTGAATACAGATATGAACTGGAGGAGGCTCTTTCCTTCAACAGGAACTGTAAAATCATCTGGGCTCATATAGGTATTTCACGTAGAATCGAGATTGAAGAACTGCTGATAATTGCGGGAGAACTTCTTCACAATCATCCTAATCTCTACGTTGATATATCCTGGGTATTCTTTGAGAATTATGTAAAAGGAGACCTGATGAGCAAAATGGAACATTTTAATAATTCAACGACTATATTTTCGGAAATGTGGGCTGTGCTCATTGAGAAATATCCCGATCGTTTTATGATAGGTACAGACAAGGTAGGTCACTGGTCTAACTACCCTGCCGAAGTAACAAAATATTACTCCCTCTTAGACAAGCTCTCTCCCGAAACTGCTGAAAAGGTCTGTCGTGGTAATGCATTAAATCTTATAAAAAAATATTAATTGGTTTTATATCAAGGTTAAGGAGATAATATCTATGGATATAGTAGTATTGTGCGAAATAATTATGCTGATCATCTTCGGCTGTTCATGGCCCATCAACATACTGAAATCGCTAAAAAGTAAAACCACCCTCGGAAAAAGCGTGATGTACGAATATCTTGTAGTCATCGGATATTTGTTCGGAATATCCGCAAAGATAATAGTATATCTGAGAACCGGAGAACTTCTTCACTCCTTCTGGTTCTACCTGGCAGATATACTACTGGTATCAATAGACATAGCGCTTTACTACAGAAATTTAAAATATGACAAAGAAGCAGGCAGACTACCATAGGTCAAAAAAGGAACCGTGTCAGTTCAACACGGTTCCTTCTTTCTATTGTTTTCCTTAATCCAGTTCTACAGTGTCAGAGTCTGATTCGTCAGATCTGCTCCATCACATTCACCATTTCTATGGCACCAACAGCGCAGTCATAGCCCTTGTTTCCTGCCTTGCTTCCGGCTCTTGAGATAGCCTGCTCTATGTTGTCGGTTGTCAGAATTCCGAACATAACGGGAATCCCTGTTTCCAATGAAACCTGTGCAACTCCCTTGGAAACTTCATTACAAACGTAATCATAATGACTGGTCTGTCCCCTTATCACCGCACCAAGAGCTATCACTGCATCGTACTTTCCGCTCTTCGCCATACGCTTCACAACTGCAGGTATCTCAAAGGCACCGGGTACCCAGGCGGCGGTAATGTTCCCGTCCTCCACTCCGTGGCGGACAAGTCCGTCAATGGCTCCGCCAAGCAGTTTATTCACAATGATCTCATTGAATCTGGCCGCCACGATACCAACCTTCATTCCCTCTTTTGCAACAAGCTTTCCTTCCAAAACATTGATCTCTCTCATTTTCCTTCTCCTTTGTTCTTATATCCATCTACCTATAATTTTCTGTATTTCCCAATAACTGATAACTCTTATCTGATTTAATGATGATTCTTAAGTCTTCTTCTGAAAGCAACGTACACGGAATCACCTTTAGGTTTTGCCTCAGGCTGTTTCATCTTCTTTCAGATCTATGGCATTAAATATATGCCCCATCTTTATTTTCTTTGTCCTGAGATACCTTATATCGTACCTCTGTGCCGGGATCTCAATCGGAACCCGCTCGCTGATGGTCAGACCGAAATCCTCAAGGGAATAAACCTTATCCGGATTATTGGTCAGAAGCCTCAGGGACTTCACTCCCAGATCTCTCAGTATCTGCGCGCCCACCCAGTACTCCCGCATGTCCGGTGCAAAACCGAGCTTAACATTGGCCTCCACAGTGTCATAACCTTCTTCCTGAAGTGCATAGGCTTTTATCTTATTGATGAGTCCGATCCCGCGGCCCTCCTGCCTCATATAGAGCAGTATCCCACGGCCTTCTTTTTCTATCATCTCCATGGATTTTTCCAGCTGAAGTCCGCAGTCACATCTCAGGGAACCGAATGCATCACCAGTGAGACACTCCGAATGAACCCTGCACAGCACATCTTCACCCGTTCCGATGTCACCCTTTACAAGTGCAACGTGATGCTCACCGGTGATGTCATTAACATAACCGCACATCCTGAACTCGCCGAATTTTGTGGGGAGCTTTGCCGAGGCTTCCTGCACCACATGCTTCTCATGGATGCGGATATAGGTTTGCAGATCCTTTATGGTGATAAATGTAAGGTCATACTTCTCCGCCATCTCCCAGATTTCCGAGGTCATCATCATGGTTCCGTCCGCTGCCATGATCTCGCAGCAAACGCCGCACTCCGTAAGTCCCGCGAGCCTCATGAGGTCAACGGTAGCCTCTGTGTGGCCGTTTCTCACCAGTACTCCCCCGCGCCTTGCAGTAAGCGGGAAAACGTGACCTGGACGTCTGAAATCTGTACCATTTGATTCTCCTGCTGCCAGCTTCCGCATAGTGAGTCCACGCTCCTTTGCAGAAATCCCGGTTGTTGTGTCTATATGATCAACCGATACCGTGAATGCCGTCTCGTGGTTGTCCGTATTCTCGGAAACCATAGGCGGAAGCAGAAGTCTGTTTGCGATTTCCAAACTCATGGGTGTACATATAAGTCCCTTCGCAAAACTTGCCATAAAATTGATATTCTCCTGGGTTGCAAATTCTGCCGCACATATCATGTCGCATTCGTTTTCCCTGTCCGGGTCGTCCGAACAAAGGATGATCTTTCCCTGTCTGAGATCCTCCAGTGCCTTCTCGATACTTGCATATTTTCGTTCCATTTTTTCCTCCATCCCGCTTTTTGATCAGCTTAATGTTTCTTTATCAGATTGTTCCGATCCCACTTCGGATTCTATCTGCCTATTTCTTCAAGTTTCCGGCCTCAAGTCGGTCCGCCCATTCTATAAATACGTTTCCAGAAACTCCATGGTCATCCCGCCGTTTGAGCTGCCGGCATATCCTGTTATTCCGTTTGTTTCGTCCACCCACTTTGTTTCGGAAACGTTTCTCTCCTCATTCTGTTTATTCAGATTTCCGGTTTTCATTCCCAGGAGCTTGCCAACATATTTCCCGATGACATCACACTCCAGATTCACCGGACTTCCGACCTTCTTTGATGCCAATGCTGTCTCCCTGAGAGTATGTGGTATGACCGATACTTTAAATATCTCTTCACCAACATAAGCCACCGTCAGACTTATCCCATCTATCGCTATGGATCCCTTTTCGATAACATATTTAAGAATCGAAGCCGTCGCCCCGATGCTGAACCAGACCGCATTTTCTTCTTTTCTTATATCCCGTACCACTCCGGTTCCGTCGATATGTCCGGATACTATATGTCCGCCAAATCTTCCGTTAGCCGCCATGGCTCTTTCCAGATTGACAGGATCTCCCGGTCTTGCCCGGGACAGAGAGCTTCTTCTGACAGTTTCCGCCATGACATCTGCCGCGAATGCATCCTCATGAAGTTCCGTAACAGTCAGACAGATTCCATTCACCGCTATGCTGTCTCCGGTTTTTGTTCCTTCCAGAACCTTTCTGCAGTTGATGATGGTCCGTCCGGAACTTCCGTTTATATCAAAGTTCCTGATCAACCCCTTCTCTTCGATTATCCCTGTAAACACTTATTCCTCCCTCATCTATAAATGCATGTTTTTCGCCGTTTATTTCTGACATACAGATGCAGATCTATCCGGCTCCCTCTCCTTATCCACCGGGAACGATTCTCGCCGGCAAGAACCGTCCCCGGTGGAATTCTAAAACGTCTGTCTATCTGACAGTTTTACCTGAAACTACATATCTGATCAGAATGTCTTCACCGAGTTGTTCCACATCTTTTATCTCGCATCTGTAGGCGTCCTCTAAATTATCCACTCCCAAACCCATGACCGGAGTTTTTGCATTACCGGCAAAAATCTTTGGTGCGATAAAAGCATCAATTTCATTTACGATTCCTGCCTTCAATGCGCTTTCGTTGAGTGTTCCTCCGCCCTCCAGAAGTATGCTGTCGATTCCTCTTTCACCAAGGATAGTCATCAGTTTTTGGAGATCAACACCGGACTCGGTTATCCTTTCTTCCGGACAACAATTGATGACCGTGATCCCGGCTTTACCAAGCTCCTTTAGTTTGAAAGCTATATCTCTTAAACACAGATCTTCATGAAATCCTGAATCCTCATGACTATCATCCATGATCAGGTTTTCAGATATATCATGGGAAAAATCGTGCTCCGGATCTAACTCGCCAACGGGAATCCCGGGAAAACAACAAGCCACGATGGTGCTGTAATCATCAGCTGTCTTTACAATTTCAGAATCAAGCGGAATTCTCAATTGACTGTCACAAATGATCCTCACAGGTGACCTTCCTCTGGGTATCCGGCAATTCAGCATAGGATCATCTGCCAAAACAGTTCCTATTCCCACCATTATCCCCATATGAGCATGTCTCATTTCCTGAACCCGCCTTCTCGCCTCTTCCCCCGTGATCCATTTGGATCTGCCGGTTTTTGTTGCGATTTTTCCGTCCATGGTCATGGCATACTTCATAGTGACATAAGGCTTTTTTGTGGTTATAAAATGAAAGAAAACAGGATTCAGTTCATCACACTCATCCTTTAGAAAATCCTCCACCACTTCGATCCCATTCTCTTTCAGGAACCTTACTCCTTTTCCTGCCACCTTCGGATTTGGATCCCGGGAACCTATCACCACCTTCTTTATCCCGCTCTCCAGAACAACTTCGGTACATGGCGGCTGCTTCCCGTGATGACAGCAGGGCTCCAATGTCACATACAGTGTTGCACCTTCCGCACTCTCAGACAGATTTTTTATAGCATTACGCTCTGCGTGAAGACTTCCGTACCGTTCATGAAACCCTTCTCCGATAATGTTTCCGTCCTTTATAATTACCGCTCCGACCAAAGGATTTGGATGGCACCATCCTTCTCCCAGCCTTGCCAGCTCAATTGCACGACGCATATATTTTTCATTTTCCAATGGGACTCCTCTCTGATCCTGGGAACTGCCTATTCTTAAGACATAAAATATTTTTTATTAGCCAATAAGCTTACATCTGAATGTCAGATATTAAGACTCGAAAAACAGCATTAAGAGGTGATGAGAAGGAAGAAGAAATATTGAAATCCTGAAGCATTTCAATATTATTTGAACATTCATTTATAAGAGCTAAAGTAAATCGTTTTTTCATAAAAAAACCCCGAAACATAACTGTTTCGGGGTTGATATACCTAGCAAAAAGAAAACCGATATTTCGATTTCTCTATCTTCTTCCATCCAGACTATACTGTCGGCCCCGGAATCTAACCGGATCCTGCCATAAGGCTCGCGGGCTTTACCGCCGATAAGGAATTTCACCTTCCCCGAAGATCATATTCATTTTTAAAGATGATCAAGTCATCTCTTTTCTTTTGGAATCATATATCATTATTCCGTTTATGTAAAGCAAATTATGAAAATTATTTTCTTTTGTTTTCATTTGCCGGAACCATCGGAAAAATTGAACCGGGTTCAATTTTTCGTAATTACGATTCTGTTTTATTTATTCTCCCACCAAATGAACCGTCATGTATTCATGCTCTACAGCAGGAAGAAACTTCTTTATCACATCATCAGTGCGCATCTTCAGACTGGCCGTGTTCACACATGGATGACATCCGATATACTCGTCCTTCAGCACATCCTCGTCTATCAGAAGCTGTACTGCATGATCTTTATCATTCATCAGACCCATAACGCTGACAGCCCCCGGTTCTATGTCAAGATACTTCAGCATGTCCTCCGATTCCGCGAAAGAAAGTCTTGCAGAATTTATCTGAGAAGACAATTCCTTTGTCTTAAACTTCTTATCTCCGGGCATCATCAAAAGATAAAATGCTGTCTTCTGTCGATTGCACAAAAACAGATTCTTGCACATCACAACATCCATGATTTTATCTATCTCCTCGCAAGCCTCCATTGTTTCCGCATGCTCGTGATCCATTCTTTTATATTTTATTCCCAAAGAATCCAGAAACTCATAAGTGCGTACCTCTCTTGGCAGCCGCCCCTCAACATTCTCCGGCCTTCCGTCAAATAATTCCATTGTTTTTCCTCCATCCACTCATCGAATCCTGATATATCATAGTTTATCCAACATCCTCATAACCATTATGTTCTGTGGCTCCGGATGCAGAATCAGCTGCATATCCGGAATCTACAAATGTTATTATATCCATGATTTCTGCTCAAATAGTATTATAATGGATTTGTTGAATTATCAACAAGGAAAAACCCGCACCCTGATTACTCTCGTGTAGAATTATAAGCATTGGCAAAGGAGATATAATATATGAAATTCAGAGGAAAGAATTTAGAGGATCTTGTTGTTACACTTTCGTTTCAGGACGGAACTTCGACAGATTATGGTGTACATAAGTATTTTACATTTAAAGAAAAAGAGTACTTTGCCATGCTTCCGGTAAATGAAAAAAAAGAACTTGATCATTCAAAAAAATGCGTCCTTTATGAAGTGCAGGAAGATGCTGAACATAACCCTGTTGTGGTTTACATTGAGGATGACAGGGAATACGAAGAAGCAGCGGACTACTACTCAAGATTAGAATAAAAAACTCTCGACCGGTTACAGATTGTAACCGGTCGAGAGTTTTTTCATCATTTTCACTCAACATAATGCTGAACCAAAATACTTTGTATATCAGGCGAATATTTCAGAACGTGGTACTCATTTCCTTTTTGACTGATTCTGTCTTCAACGATCACACCAAGTTTTTTTCCTTTTTCTGTCGGTATTTTTGAGTATGTATCGTCTGAATCAAAATCACCTGATATGATACCTTCCTCCAGCAAAATCTCTGTGAGTCTGGTAGCAGGAAGCCTTTTGACATTTTCCCGCTCACATATCCGGTTCATCTCATCGCGAATTTCCGATACCGTTTTATATCCGTCATAATTATAGTTTTCAGCTTCCTCCGGAAAGAGACTGAATTCCTGCTTGGTTTCCTTTTTTCTGACTTTCGAAACAGAAACCGTTGTTTCCTGTTCCGGTAAAACCCTGTCGGTAAGAAGATCTGGATATAATTCAGTATATTCCCTGATAGTCTCTAGGAACCTCTCACCGTACTTTCCGAATTTATGATCACCGACACCCGAAACTCTCAGCATTTCCATCTCTGACATCGGTACCTTTACTGACATTTCGATCAATGTCTTGTCATTAAAAATGATATAAGGCGGCATGTTTTCTTCACGTGCAATCTCAAGTCTAAGCTCGCGAAGTTTGTCGAACAGCTTGAATCCTGAGGATGTAAGTGAATTGATTCCGACAGATTTCTTCTCTGTCTTTATCTTAACAGCCGGACGCTTATCTTCATCTGTGATCTTTACAAGAACCCTGTTCTCGGGATTTTTTAGCCTTTTTATATCCCCCATTTTCAGAACCTGATATGCACCGACCTGAAGATAACCTTCGAGGATAAGCTGCTCCACCAGTCTCAGGAGAAGGCTTTTGTTTGACGATGAAAGAGCTCCGTAGGATTTATATTCATCTGCACCTATCTGCTTTAGTCTTGCGGTCTTTGCTCCCAATACGGCATCAACGATGATAGTTCTTCCGAATCTTTCCTTTGCCTCGTAAACACAATTGATGATCTTTTTTGCGGCCTCGGTCATATCGATGGTTTCAAATTCCCTGAGACAGTTTCCGCAATCACCGCAAGGTTCCTTTGGCTGCTCCCCGAAGTATTTAAGTATATAATTTCGAAGGCACTCCGTGGTATAGCAGTACCTTTCCATGGACTGCAGTCTCTGATTATCCCGCTCCCTTATGTTTTCAAGATCCATGGGATCAATGTCGGTTGTTTCCTTTTTCTCCAGCAAAAATTTGTTAATGACTACATCCTGCGCCGAATACAATAGGATACACTTTGACTCAAGTCCGTCTCTTCCCGCTCTTCCGGCTTCCTGATAGTAGTTCTCCATGCTTTGGGGCATATTGTAATGGATGACGAATCTTACATTGGACTTGTCTATGCCCATTCCGAAAGCATTGGTGGCAACAATGATACTTGTATAATCATAAACAAAATCATTCTGCATTTTCTTTCTGTCTGTTGGATTCATACCGGCATGATATTTGCCAACGGATATCCCTTTTTTGAACAGCATCTCAAAAACACTGTCTACATTCTTTCTTGTAGAACAGTAAATGATTCCGCTCTCACCCGGATGGTCTGCAATGAAATCCAAAAGGTATTTATCTTTGTCTTTGGGCTTATCCACCTGGAAGAAAAGATTCTCTCTGTCAAATCCCAAAACCAGAGTATAGGGATTCCTGAGTACCAGGATGCATACTATATCTTCCCTGACGTTCTTTGTGGCAGTTGCCGTAAAAGCACTGATGATCGGTCTCTCATCAAGAAGCTTTACGAACTCTACGATCTTCATGTAGCTTGGACGGAAATCCTGTCCCCATTGGGAGATACAGTGGGCTTCATCTACTGTAAGCATTGAAATCCTTATGGATTTTGCAAGATCTACAAACTCATCTGTCATGAGACGTTCCGGTGCCACATATATGATCTTGTAAGCCCCTTCTCTTACACTGCGTAAGGTTTCATAAAAGTCACCTCTGGAAAGGGAACTGTTTATGAAAGCAGAAGGTATCCCGGCTTCGTTCAATGACTTCACCTGATCCTGCATGAGAGAAATGAGCGGGGATATGACCAGAGTAATCCCCGGCAAAAGCATTGCCGGAATCTGATAGCATACAGATTTACCGGCACCTGTGGGCATAACCGCAAATACATCCTGCCCCTTAAGAATGGAATCTATGATTCCCTTCTGGCCCGGTCTGAAATCATCATAACCGAATAATGTTTTCAGTGCCTCTTCGGGAGTTTTGAATTTCCTTATGGCCGGAGGATCAATGATATTTGAGGATGCCTCGTAATAATCCTCATAGTCATCCTGCTCTTCATAATCTTTTGCCATTTCAAACAAACTATTCCATTGTGAATCATCTAGGTCTCTATCGTTCATCCAATCGGATCTCCTGTTATTGAATATAGTCAGTACAACCTAATCAAAAGGTAGTACAGAATTAGCCTATTATTCTAAGCCGTTAGAATCATAACATAGCTCAACAGATTTTCATATGGTCTGAATTCAGACCATATAGTAGCGGAAGATTTTATACTTGCAGCTTTGATGTATAATTATCAAAAAAGGGTTCAGAACCGATGGTTCAAAGGAAATATCGGATGGCATAAAAAACGGGAAATAGCGCTGATGGCGATTATAAATGGAGTAGAACAATGGAGCTGTTGAATTACGATGGAAAGCACGTCCGCCTTAAGGACATATATGGTGAAACCTATACAGGCATAGCGGGATACGGCGGGTATGAGTTCCTGATGCACGAGTACGGTGGAGATGAAGACGGACTTTTCATAGAGGACAATCTTATTTACAATTCGCAGATTGCCGCTATAGATGAAATTGAGGTACATGGTACTGTTGAATTGTGGACAGAACGGCTTACCTTGCGCAGATACCATCCGGAAGACGCTGGGCAGCTGCACCAGTATCTGGGAAAAGATCCGGCGATGTCCCAATACTCAGGATGGAATCCTTATGCTACGTTGGAAATGACGCAGGAAACAGTGCGACGGTTTATCGCCGATTATGATGATGAACACACCTATTCGTGGGTGATGGATATTGACGATGTCGTGGTGGGAACCATCGGAGCCTACGATTATCAGGATGACCGGATCGAAATCGGCTTCAGTATTGTAAAGGACTGGCAGGGGAAAGGCCTTGCGACGGAGGCTTTGAGAAAAGTACTGGAGTATCTGACGGAAAATGAAGGAATTCCCTGTGTGACAGCCTGGTCCGCATCTGAGAACATCGGATCGTGCCAGGTGCTTGAAAAGGCAGGAATGCATCTTGTTCTCACTGAGAAAGATGGTCTCACGGTTGGCGATAGAAAATATGACAAGCTCATATATGAGTATAGGAGTGTATTTGACCCTGTATTATAAAAAAGTGTCCTCAGGCTTTTTCAGCCTGAAGACACTTTTTTAAATTTCAGTCTTCAGGAACTTGCAGATTTTTGACCTCGACCGGTGAAATAATATTGTCTTTAATATTTCGTTCGATAAATCCTATCGCATACAAAGGAAATGTGCAGAACCCCTTACCTTCACCAACATTGGTGTCTGCAAATTTTATGGCCGGATGAACACCATATTTTTTTTGATGTTCAAGAACAAATTTCATGCTTGTTGCTCTATTATTGGTTGCTTTGCATTCAACTATGGTTGTTTCACCTTCCTTTTCGAACAGGAAATCTAATTCCGGAGAACCACTGGGAGCATGATAATAATACAACCCTATACTATTTGCGGCGAAGGCTGAAGCAACCATATTTTCCGCTATTGCACCTTTATAGGAGCTGATGTCCCCGGCGAGAATTTTCTGAGGCAACTCATCACCGAGCTGTGACACCAATAATCCGGTATCTATGAAGAAAGCCTTAAATTCTTTAGCTATCTTAACCCCTTCAAGAGGATATGAAATCTCCAGGGTATTAAAAGAACGAACAACCAAACCTACATCCACCAGATATTGCAATCCATCTGCTTTCTCAGGAGAGTTTCCTTTAACATTAACAAGACTATATTTAAACTTCTTATATTCCTTTGACAGTTGTGATGGCAAGGAATCGAGACAGGCTTCCGCTCTAAGCTTTAATACTTCGTTTATCTTGTCATTGCCTTCTGAGTTTTTATATCTTCCAAAATCATCTCTTATTGAGCTTAGAATTCTTTTTTGAATGCTTTTCACTAAATTTAAGTCATGAGTCTCAAAGAAAGAATTCACTGCTTCAGGCATACCACCGACGATAAGATACTGTAAATACAGTGATCGCAGACTTTCGTGTATGGTCTTTTCAACACTCTCATGTTTCTTAAAGCATTTGGAAACATATTCCATGATCTCGGGACTAATGCCGGTATTGAAGAGAAATTCTTTAAATGTGAGTGGATACATATCCAACTGCTCTTCGTAGCCCACAGGAATTCCCCTCACATAGGGTTCTCGAAATCCTTTAACACCCAAAAAGCTTCCGGTAGCGATAACATCATACCTTCCATCTATATCCCAATACTTTAGTGAACTTCTGGCATTCGGGCAGTCCTGGATCTCATCCAATATCAGAAGAGTTTTTCCGGCCACAAATCTGGCGGTGGTATCTACAGCGGTTATAGACATTACCATCCTGTCCACATTGAAATCACCTTCAAAGGCACTATGTATCGTTTGATTGGCTCTTAAATCTATGTATATACAATTCTCGTAGAATTCCGCTCCAAACTGTTTTACTATGTATGTCTTACCTGTCTGACGTAATCCCTTGATAACAAGGGGATGATGTTCACGGTTTTTCCATTCTTTTAATAAGTTATAAATATCTCTTTTCAGCATGAAACCACCTCTCTTGTATTAAAGTATAATCAATACATTTACATTTTTCAAAGGATATACAGGGATATTTTTGATTTTTTTCAAAGGATAATAGATATTGAATTTGATTTTTTTCAAATGTTACATTGAATAATTGCATACTCAAAAATACCAACAGAAAAAGAACATCTTCGAAAGGGAACCGCTTTATTAAACGATCAGATAAATTTCAGACTCATTTAAGCTTTTAGGGGTATTATGCGTCATGTAAGAAGTGAATATCAGATCCTACAAACACTTAAATCGTTATGGATCAGATCACACAACGTCCATATGGGATTCATCCCAACAGAAATGAGGATACTACTATGAAGAAGAAAATACTTATGCTTATGGCAGCATCTATGCTTGCCACAAATGTTGTTGGCTGTAGTGCAGGGACAGAAATTCCTGTTGCTTCATCGGAAGGTTCAGCGGAGAACACCGAAACATTAACTGAATCTGATACAGAAGCTGACACTACAAAAGCTGAGGAGGCTGCAGATAAGACAGAAGAAAAAAACACCTACGAGAACAGCGAAGATGGCGGCCATGCCATACATGCAGACGGCGAAGACATTAGCTACGAAAATATCTCGGTAAATAAGACCGGCGAATCCGGAAGTGAGGAAGCTGATTTCTATGGTGACAATGCTGCCGTATTTGCTGAAAACGGCGCAACCTTAAACATTAAGAATGCCGAGATCACAACCGATGGCGGGCATGCCAATGCTGTCTTTAGTTACGGTGAAGGCACCACGGTCAATATTTCCGATTCTACCATAAGAACCAACTCCAACAACTCCGGAGGACTCATGACAACCGGTGGCGGAACCATGAATGCAGAGAACCTCGACATCATCACCCAGGGTGGATCATCGGCGGCTATACGTTCTGACAGAGGCGGCGGAACTGTAAACGTGGACGGCGGTTACTATGAAACCAACGGTTCCGGTTCTCCGGCTATTTATTCAACAGCTGATATCACAGTAAAGAATGCTGAGCTTGTTTCAAATGTGGCACAGGGTGTTGTTGTGGAGGGTAAAAACTCTGTCACCCTTGAAAATGTCAACATGACTGCAAACAACACAAAGAAGAACAGCAAGAAATCCGATGTTTACCAGGCTGTAATGCTCTACCAGTCAATGTCCGGCGATGCCGATGAAGGCACTGCTGTATTTAAGATGACAGGCGGATCACTCATAAACAAGAATGGCGGTATATTCTATGTTAACAACACAACTGCCGAGATAGATATCGAAAATGTTGACTTCACTTATGCAAGTGATGACTTCCTTCGCATCGAAGCCGCCGGCTGGGGTTCCGAAGGCTCAAACGGCGGACAGGTTACATTCACTGCAGCAAAGCAGGCATTTGAAGGTAACACTGTTGTCGACAGCATTTCCACCCTCAATATGTACCTTAATGACGGCACTCTTTACTCAGGTGCTATCAATACCGACGGTGCCGCAGGTGCGGTTTACGTAGAGATTTCCGAGGACTCCACATGGAAGCTGACAGGTGATTCATATATCACAAGCCTTTCCTGTGATGAAGATGCCATCGACCTTAACGGCTTTACACTTTATGTTAACGGAACTGCATATGAAGAAGGAACAAGTTCAACCGGAACAGCCGTTGAAGCCTACAAGAGTTCTTCTTCCGACAGGAACGGCAAGTCAGGCAAGGCTGAAAAACCCGACATGAAAGATAAATCCGGCAAGGGCGAAAAAGGATCCAAGCCTGATGGCGATCATGCGAAGTCAGGCAATAGTGAAAAACCTTCAGGAAAGCCATCCGGAAAACCTGATGGTAACAACTCAAAATCCGAAAGCGGTAAAAAGGATTCAAAGGCTGACGGCAATCATTCGAAATCTGAAAACGGCGAAAAGCCTTCAGGAAAACCTGACAGAAAGCCCGGTACATCTTCTGAGTCCGGAGATCAGTCATCAGCTAACAGTGATAAAGCAGCTCAGGATAATTCTTCAAAGAATTAATCCGTGAAACAATTCCATCTTTTTGCAATTTCTCCTACCTCAGTTCAAAAAGGCGGTTCCCTTTCGGGAACCGCCTTTCTCATATTCTATTCACTTTTAATTTAATTTTTAAATCATACCTTTAAGCAGCGTGAACAGGATGGCAATCACAATTATCGTGAAAATAATGTGAATGACTTTTTTGGTGATTTTATAAACTACAAAGCAACATAACAACATACAGATAAGCGCTGGTGCGATTCCCATACCTGTAGAATCTGAAATATTTGTTGCTGTATCACTAATTGTTTTACTTAAAATGCTTAATTGCATTATGTTGATTACCTCCACTAACTATTCTCGCTCTCAGGATTCTGGCGTATTATTTTCTCTCCTTTTGCGCCTCTGTTCCCGGTTGTTTTTTTCAGATTCAAAAATCTCTACCGCCGCATCCGTGAGTTCATCCGGCCATACTTTACCGCTCGAGATAACATTTGCCCATGGACATAGTTTCTCGTAATCGTGATCGAATACTACCGTATATGGTGGGCCGCATCTGTCATCCACATCCATATACAGATGCCTTCCCTCAGTGATCAGCTTATAAACATCAATTTCTCTTGCGCCATCTTCCAGCTGATCATATATTTCCTTTGTGATTTCATATAAATTGTAGGCGCCCGGTCCACCACGTTCGGCTGTATAAAGATTTCTTTCTTCATCATAGCAGGCTTTCCAACCTAATCCTTTTTTAAATTCCATGATCATCCTCCTTACGACATGCTCCAACGGTTAAAAGTATTATTTCTTTAGAACTGTAATCAATATAATCTGCAGAATAACTATCGCCGGTATACCATATCTAAAATACCAATGCCTGGTTTTATGATGGAAAAAATGCATCCCGAAAAATGCTCCGACACTGCCTCCGATTACCGCCACAAGAATAAGCTCTTTCTCACTGATACGCCATTTTCCTTTTCGTGCCTTTTCCTTATCGATACCGTACAACAGGAAGGCAATGACATTTATCACAATCAGATATGGAATTGATACATCGATCATTGTTAACGTATTTCCTTTTTATAATCACTGATTCATAAAACCTGGTACCATAATTCCCTGACTGCCTACGTTGTTGTGGGCTTAATCACACATGATCTTTCCGTCCGATACGGTAAGATCCTCGGGAAATGCCTTCCATTTAAGCGCATCAACCCCCTTGATCTCGTTAGTATACAGCTGCATGGACTCTCCTTTTATAAATTTGAGTAAAAATGTCTGAAGTATCAATGACAAATCTTTGTTCATCACACTGCCATACATACGTAAAGCCTCACTGTTTCCCAGGAGTGTCGCCACTGCATCAACCGACCCCGAACCCAGCTTTTCGAGTACCGGTTTCTCATCCCAGTACATAACATATACTCTGCTTCCGCCCTCGGAAAGACTTACCGCAACCCGGTAAATACTAAGGGCGAGCCACTCTTCTACAAGCTTTGACTTTGTATCAAGTTTAGCTGAAGCATCCGCCTGTGTCCGGATATATTCCTGTACCGCATCAACTATCGGACCATTAATGCTGCTTTTGATCTCGGACATAGTTTCGGATATAAGAACTTCATAATTCTTTTTCCCGACAAATGAGCGAAAAACTGAAGTTTCATTACTGGGAATGCCAATGATGAAATCTATGTCTGAAGCATATCCTTCCCGATAGGCATGGTACAGATCAGCAGGAAAACATGTTCCGTCGCAGACAGGTCCGCAAAAGTCCTTCCAAAGCTTTTGTGATGCATCCTTCAATGATCTCGTATCAAGCCGGACAAGCTCATCCATCGTCTTTGTACTTGTCTCTTTTAACAGATTCTCTGCCAGGATTCGTGATCCGTCCGGCGTGTCATATACCATTTCAGGACTGCCAAAAAATACAAAAGCTTTATTAAACAGCCCCGTAACACGCTTATCAGCTGTGAGCATACAGATAGATGCCGCTCCGGACTCAAATCCAATTACCGAAATCTTTTTAGGATCACCTCCGAATGCAGCTATATTTTCTTTGATCCATTTAAGTGCCGCAATCTGATCAAGAAGCCCCAGATTTAATGCGTCAGGGTAAGCCTCTCCTCCCGGGACAGTTGAAAAATCGATAAATCCGAATATACCAAGGCGGTAATTGAAGCTGATAAATACAACATCCGGATGGGATCCGGCATAGTTGTAACCATCAAGCAGTGGATTGGCAGATCCTCCACAAGTAAAATCACCATGGTGGAACATCACAAGAACAGGCTTTTTTGCTTCCGTCTTTTTTGCTCCGGTAAAGATATTTAAATAAAGACAGTCTTCACTCTGCCTGTGAAGCTTTAAGATCACTCCACTATGCTCGACCTGTATGGCCGAAGCTCCGAAATTTACAGCTTCAAATACATTCTCCGATGAAGGAAGCGATTCGGGAGCCTTCCATCTGAGTTCACCAACCGGTGGCTTTGCATAAGGAATCCCAAGATAACGGATTACGTTCTTTTGCTTTTCTCCGATGAAGATACCGGTTCTTGTCTTTACTGCGCAGTCTTTATCGTATTCACCAGTTATAGCCCGGTTCTGCATGTTTGTTTCTTCGATATCTTCTTTTTTCACATCGAATATAAACCCTTCACTTCCATCCCCGTAAAGCTTTCGGATCTTCCGTATGTGGTATGCACGTAAGAGAAGATTTATTACAAAGCCGATAACGGGAAGCCCGATGACAAATGCGGACTCTTCCATTATGTAAGCAAGCATTGATACACCCATCCATCTTACAGAAATACACTGGGCAGTCACAACAATCAGAAAGATCACCACAAAAGTAATGACACGGTTTATTGGCTTTTTCTGGACAGCCTTACTGAAGACGATTGCGCTTATGAGCTCTTCAAGAGCAATTCCCAGAACAAAGCATGCCGCTATACATGCGGGTTGCGGCCAGCCAAGAAGGTATGCGATGTTTTCGCCAAAGCCATAACCAAGCGCAGCAATTAATGCGACCATGAAATCATCAATAGTAAATAATCTTTTCATAATAATCATAAATTACAGTGCTTTTCCACCGGACACCTTTATCACCTGTCCAGTGATCATTCGTGCCTGTTCGCTTGAAAGAAACAGTATGGTTTCCGCAATATCCTGTGGCTGTATAAGTTTTCCCATAGGAATCAGAGGAATGACCACCTTTTCAAAATCCTCATCTATCCATCCGGTTTGAGTGGGTCCAGGAGCAACACAGTTTACTGTGATTCCATATTTTGCTACTTCAAGAGCAATGCTTCTGGTCAGAGCTTCCAATGTTGCCTTACTTGCACCATAAGTGATCTGACCTGCAAAAATCTGGGCGGCATCGGTAGAGATATTGATGATTCTTCCATAATCACCATGGTGCCTTACAAATTCCCGGATCATCAAAATACTTCCACGAACGTTAACTGCAAATGTATCATCAATCACATTTTGTGTAATCGTTTCGATCGTGTCACATCCGGTTTCATCATCAGTTGCAGCATTATTCAGCAAAATATCTACCCGGCCATATTTTTCTATGGCTGCAGAATAGATATCCTTTACCGCTTCCTCATTTGAAATATCACTTTCCAAAACAAGGTAGTCAGCATTCATTTCCTTAAGTCTATCTTCCACCGCTTCTGCGGTTCCTGCATTTGCTCCGTAGTATCTGTCTGCGCCGTTTTTATCCATCTTTGCCGCATCAAATGGTCTGAAGACTTTTTTATAAACCAGGACAAGCTTTGCCTCTTCACGGGCAAATGCAAGCGCAGTCGTCGCTCCGATTCCCCATGGGTTATTGGCTCCGGTAATTATTGCTACTCTGTCTTTTAGGCCGTAATCTACCATATTGTCACCTCTGGAAACCACGTTTTCTATATATGCCATAACTCTTTTAACAACACTATAATATCACAGATTTTTCCTGACCGGATAAATCCTCCGGTTATCATTAAAGCTATAAGAAAATACCCTTTTTTAAAAAAATGGCATCTTCAAACTCCCTTATGGGCTGTCTCTTTAGATAATTATAAGAATAATGCTCTCCTGTAAAATTGACGGAAGGTTGACCACATTGGTATCATGTTATTATCTCGGGCTAAAAAGCCTTGAAGTATTGTGCGTGTTTAAATCAGAAAGGAATTAGTTTCACTATGACAACCATAAAAAAGAATGAAACACAGTCCCTTATTGAACGGACAAATCAGACAGATCTGGTTTTTCCTTTTATTCCGGTATCCGAACAGATCCATGCTCACGCGCTTCTCTCGCCTGATAAAACTGCAGTTATCTGCATGGGAAAAGCACTCAGCTATGGCAGGCTGGATTGTCTCTCCAACATAGTAGCCAATTTACTTATCAAAAAAGGTGTTGGCCGTGACGTTCTGGTAGGCATATTGCTGGAACGTACAGAATTTGCCTATGTAGCGGAGCAAGGCGTGTTGAAGGCACACGGGGCTTTTCTTCCCTTTACTGTTTCCTATCCGGATGAACGAATTCTGTTTAGCATGGAAGATGCCTCCGCCACCATTCTGCTGACAAGCAGAAACCTGTGCGAAGAACGGACGGCTCTGTCCGAAGGCGGCTTTGAAGTCCTGGCTGTGGAGGACATCCTTGAAACACAGACTGATGACACCTATCCCTCGGCGGAGGGAATCGCGTCCGGCGATCTGGCCTACTGCATCTATACCTCCGGCTCCACTGGACGTCCCAAGGGCGTCATGATCGAACAGGGAAATCTTGCTAATTACGTGCATCGAAACGAAAAATCCGTTGAAATCATGCACTACGCCCAACCCGGCAGCATCACACTGGCGATGGCCGCATTCTCCTTTGATGTTTCGATCGTGGAACAATTTGTACCGCTATGCAATGGGAATACCGTGTGCCTTGCGACATCAGAGGAAATCCATGATCCCTTCCTTCTGGCAAAGACAATCCAAGACAACCACGTCAACGGCATCACCTGCACCCCAACGTTTCTCTCCAATATCGTGGGGATACCTGCGTGCGCTCAGGCGCTCAGACAGATTGAGTTCTACGATGTCGGTTCGGAGGCCTTCCCGAAGAATCTGTACATGAAGCTGCGCGCCCTGCGGGAAGACAGCGTGATTATGAACGTATACGGACCGACCGAGTGTGCCATGGGGTGTGCGGCCGTCGTAATGAGGCCGGATGAAGAGGTTACCATTGGTGGCCCCATCGTTAACACGCAATTCTTTGTCATGGATGCCGATGGAAACAGCCTTGACGTCGGTGAGAAGGGCGAGCTGATTATCTGCGGAGCCTGCGTCGGGCGCGGCTATGTAAATCTGCCGGACAAAACAGCTAAGGCATTTTTTACCTATCGAGGTATGCGCGCCTATCACAGTGGTGATCTCGCCTCATGGACGGAGGACGGACGTATCTGTATCTTGGGTCGAATCGACAATCAAGTTAAGCTGAGAGGCTTTCGCATCGAGCTTGACGAAATCGAACGTGTCATGGGCAGCTACCCCGATATCAAGGGTAGTGCCGTTAAGCTCTGCCATGGCGACACGGATTACCTTGCGGGTTATATTACCTCTGCGGATTCAGTCAATCTGGACGAGCTAAAGGCCTTTATGGGCAAACGACTGCCGGATTACATGATCCCGTCGGTCATTATACAGATGGACAGACTCCCGGAGACTGTAAACGGTAAGGTAGACAAAAAGGCTCTTCCCGATCCACAGCCAACTCAGAATGAACGGAATGTGACCGCTCCGCGGAATGATACTGAGCGCATGCTGCTGGATACCTTTGCTGAGGTTCTGAACCTGAAGCCTGATCAGATCAGTGTAGAAGATGATTTCTTTGAGCTGGGCGGAGATTCGCTGCGAAGCATGGTCCTGACTTCAAAACTTATGGATTACGGCGTGACCAGTGCAGACATCTATTCGCTGCGAAGCATCGAACGCATCGCCGCCATGCTTCTGAAAACGGAAAAAGGGATGAGTCTGGATGAAATCGAAGCACAGGCGCGGAAAAAACCTCACTATCTCAGCGCCATGCAGACAAAGCTTATTGATTATCAGTTTGCAAAGACCCATTCCACTATGTGGAACAATATGTACTATCTGTTCCGCTTTAATCGAAAGATAGATCCTGAACGCCTGCGGAAAGCGGTCAATCAGGCCATTCATCATCATCCTGCTCTGTCGATGAAAATTGGATTTGACGAGCAAGGGGAACTGATCCAGACCTATTGCCCGGATATGCTTCCCGAAATTCAGTTTGAAACGTGCACCGATATGGACATTATCCACATGAAGGACGAATTGGTTAAGCCCTTCCCTATGTTCAACTCACCACTGCTGCGGGTACGCATGTTCCTTACCGGACGATACAGCTATCTCTTCTATGATGTCCACCACCTGGCAATGGACGGGGCCTGTATCGGTCTAATCATGTCCAGTATAGTCAAAGCTTATCACGGCGAGCCGCTACCCCCCGACTATTACTGTGCATACCTTAACAATGAAGACAATATTCGCAAGTCGCCGAAGTATCTGGAGGACAAGGATTATTTTGAGAAAAAATATGACGGATATGACTGGTGCCATATTCCCGAACCGGATAGGGAGGAATCCGTTCCCACGGCGGCAGGCCGCGTAATCCGTTTCCCCTTTGACGCTTCTGATCTTGAGGAGGCTGAAAAACGGCTGAACACCACAAGAAGTGTCATAGCTATTGCTGCGGCCATTTTAACCCTGCATGAGACCAGCGGCAGGAATGACATCATGACCAACTGGATCTTCAACAATCGTCTCGGCAGCTTTGCGTCCGATTCCGTAGGAATGCTGATAAAAAATCTGCCGGTTGGTGTCCACATGAATCAGATACACAGCCTGGAGGAGCTGATTGTCGAAATAAAACGGCAGGTAGCGGATGGTATCTCCCACTGCAGCTATGACTATTTTGCCGCTCAGGATTCCGCATTTTACAACGATCCTATGGAGGTTAACTACCAGCAGAACATGAATGCCGACGAGCTTGCATCTCTGTATCCATTGCAGATTGAACTGGAAAACCGTCACCATGCTCCCGGTGCGCGTCTGGAGTTGGAATTCCTGGAAAACGACGATAACAGCGGCCTTTTTGATTCCGAAATAGAATGGGCTGCCAATTGCTTCTCGGAAGAAAAAATACGAGATTTCCATGACCGTTATATAGACCATTTTGAACGTATAGTGCTGGAAGGTGCAGACGAGTGGGAGGAAAAAGATGAAAGAGATTAAGCTATCCGATCATTTTACCTACACAAAGCTGCTGCTCTTTGCCATGCCGACCATCGGCATGATCTTGATCTCCATAACCTATGATGTGGTTGACGGTTACTTTGTCTCAAACTACATAGGCAAGACAGGTTTTTCCGCTATAAATATCATCTATCCATTTCAGCTGCTTCTGTCCATGGTCGGCTATATGTTCGGTTCGGGAGGAAGCGCGCTGATTGCAGCTGAGCTGGGCAACGGAAAGCCGGAGAACGCCAATCGTTATTTCACCGCAATCATCAAGACAGCGGTCATAATAGGTGTCTTGATGACCGTGCTCGGCATATGGTTTTTGCGCCCGGTAGCAGTGCTGATCGGCGCAACACCGGAGATTCTGGAATACGGACTTCCTTACGGCCATACCCTCTTCCTGTTTCTGCCCATCATGATTTTAGGTTACACCTTTCAGAGCATCCTGATCACAGCTGAAAAGCCGAAACTAGGATTTTACATCTCTCTTGGGAACCTGTTCAGCAATCTGTTGTTCGATTGGCTCTTTGTGGCCGTTTTTCATTGGGGAATGGTAGGTGCTGCCGTAGCCACCGGAATCGGTGCCTGTCTGAACGGCCTGATTCCCCTGATTTACTTTGCAAGACCGAATTCGAGTTCCATTCACTTTTGCAAGGGACGAGTTCAGCTTATACCGCTTTTGAAAGCCTGTGGAAACGGATCCTCCGAGATGGTTAATGACATGTCGACATCGCTGATTTTTGCCCTTTACAATTTTCAGCTGCTCAGAATGCTGGGCGAGGATGGTGTTGCAGCTTATGGTGTGACAATCTTTGTCGAGGGGATTTTCGCCTCTGTATTTTATGGTCTGGCAATGCAAACCACCTCCATCGTAGGTTACCACTTTGGCGCGCAAAATTACCCGGAACTGAAAAACCTGCTGAAAAAGGGACTCATACTGAACATTGTTTTCGGCATGTTGATGTTTGTCCTGGCACGGGTCACCGCGCCTGCGATCTCCAAAATTTACGTCGGCTATGATGAGACGGTCTATAGACTGTCAATCCACGCACTGAGTATGTATGCCTTTGCTTTTCTGCTCCAGGGCTTTAACGAATATGCTTCCGCTTATTTTACCGGACTCAATAATGGATTAGTATCCGGGCTCCTGGCTTTTTTCAGAACCTTTATTATTCAGACGGTGTTGATTTTAGTCTTGCCTGAGTTTCTCGGTACAGACGGCTTATGGCTTGCTCAGGCGGTCACAGAGCTTTTGGCAGCTATGATTGCGATTTTTTTCTTTATCACACGCAAAAACGAATACTGCGGCCCCTCACCAGAGCTATCGAAGAATCGTTAACTGAATATGTAAGCTTGCTGCTCATAAAAACAAAATTGTCGTATTCTTATTTGATAATGGACCAGGGAGACGGAAAAATGCTATTTGATATGACTTTTCCGTCCCCCAGGCTCATCAGATCTGCCCCATCACATTAACCATTTCGATGGCTCCTACAGCGCAGTCATAACCTTTGTTTCACGCAATGGATAAAAATGTTTCACAGTTTTCTTAAACACTATATATTGTATCATGAACCTTTTTAATATCATTATATTGTGCTTTGATTCTTCTTATTCTCTTCAATATTTCTATGTTTCACGCTACTGTCATCCATCATTTTACGCTAAATATTTTATAAACTTTATAATTATTTTACATTTATAACATATGTGTTTAATTATATTCAGAACGCTCGTTTGTGAACCGGGTTCAAACTTGTCACATCTCTCTTCTCTATTATTATATATATTTATTTGATCACTATACATTTATATTACTAATATATTTATTTGAAGAAAATCTGTTTGTAATATATTATTCGAATATTATGTTGCAGACATAGAGATTAAAGGTGAAATAATCACATCGTCATTCAGTGTTTATTTAATCTAAACTTATCATATTTATATTGATCAATTTCGAATTCATTTTTGTGTTAAAGTTGTTTTGACTCAATATCCGGCAAACCGAGTGTGAACCGAGTTCACGAACGCATGTTCTTGAACTCGGTTCACATAGTTTAGTCGATCACCTACCTTCACTCATCCCGAAATATAATTAAATCATCACACAAAAATCAAATCACTCTTAAACAGCAATTATGTAAAACAACATCAGGATAATAAGAAAACAAAAACGCTGATCTTTAAACTAAATATTAATCGGTTTTTAAAACCAACAATTTAATATTAATACATTCAGACCTTTATTGTTATCCACTTAAGATTTAATACAACCTAAGATTAAATACAAACATATCAAAACAAAATAATATAATCACAAATTAATCCAGATAAATACAAATCAATATAATGACTATATTCAAAAATGAAAAATCAGAAACGTTTATAATCAAAATCTATTCCTGCAGAATATCTAGAAAATAAATAATTGTATATAAACAGGTATAGGACTAAATCTCAACAGAAATAGAACAATCAAAATATTTATACCAAAAATATTTCATTTATGCAAAAAATATAGTACAATAAATGTGATATGTTATTTTATAGAACGTTTGTACGGAGGAATAAATGAGCATTATTTGTGCATTCAATAAAAAGGGCGGCGTAGGTAAGACAACCAGCTGTGTAGAACTTGCGTGTGTACCCACACTTGTAGGAAAGAAATCCCTCATAGTCGATATGGACTGCCAGGGAAATTCAAGCCAGGTATACAGAGCTTTTAACGAAGAAAATCCTGACATAACAGATTTGCTTTTCGGTGATGCCACACTTGAAGAAGTGCTGGTACATTCAGAATTCGGAGTAGATGTACTTCCCAATAACAAGCATGTAAAAAGACCGGACCAGTTCTTTTATTCAAACGGCTATCAGGAAAAGGATCTTTTCAGACTTAAAGAAGTTCTGGATAAGATAAAAGGAGAATACGACACCATAATCATTGACAATAACCCTGCAGCCGACAGCTTTTCGGATATGTCATTGATAGCATCTGATTACGTACTTATCCCGGTTGACTCTGCAAACTTCTCTTATGACGGAATTTCAGACGTAATCCAGGACTATTACAGAATTCAGGCAGATTATAACAGTGAACTACAGATCATAGGTGTACTCCTTGCCCATGTAAAGGCAAGAACCACTCTGGTACGTCAGAAGTATTCAGCATATGATGCAATGTTCCAGAATATAGCATTAAAATCAGTTATAAGAGACGATAACAATATCGCAGAATCACTTTCCAGATATATGCCTATTTACTATTACGATAAAAAGACCAATGCAGGAACCGACTACATAAATGTCGCTCAGCAGTTGTCTTTGATCGACCTGGATGACTACAAGAAACTCCTCAGAAAATACTCAAATGCCAAAACAAGATTTGAGATGGATAAGCGTTAAAAATTCTTCGAAACAAGAATGGCATTACAGTCTTTAACAAGGTTGATCGCATCTGCATCTTAGTTTCGGATATTAAGGCTCAAAAAAAAGTATTTACAAATTAGGAGGAGTTAAATGGCAGCAAAAAAAGATGCCGCACCCCTTGGATATAACAACGCGGCTATATTATTTCAAAATACACAAAAGAAGCTTGATACAGTAAGTCTTGACCTCGGTAACGGTTCAAAGATTGAAATGATCCAGTACGAAAAACTGGTCACCTTCCCTAACAACAGAGATATTGACGATACAGATATTGATATATTCTCGGAAAACATCGAAAGAAACGGATTTCAGTCAGCCATCGTTGTAGCAAGAGAGTTTGACGGCGGAGAGGAGAGAACAGGTAAGGCAACCGGTAACTATATAATCATTTCCGGACACAGAAGATATGCGGCATTTTCTCTTATTCTTGAAAGAAACCCTTCTTTCATGCACAGAAAGCTTCCGGCATTGATCCTCAGGGACGATATCCCCTGGACAGAACTTGAGGAGTTAAATCTCCTTATGAACTATGATGCTGTATCAGAGTCTTCACATCCGGGAGATATGAGAAAAAGAGTTTCCAGACTTATGGAACTCCTTCAGAGCAGAGGCATCGAAAAAAAGCTGTATGACAGGATAGCAGAGAAACTCTCAATTTCTTCAAGACAGATAAGAAAGTATGATTCCATCAACAAGAATCTCATCGTCGGTCTCCAGACATTGCTTGATGAAGAAAAGATTTCTATTAATCAAGCAAACCAGTATGCATCACGAAGCATAGATGTTCAGAACTATATATTGAATTATATTAATGAACATGGCGAAGCAGTAACCGAAGACGAATATCAGCAGTTAAAATCTCAGGATGAAGAACGTCAGGCCGCACAGAAAGCTACAGAAGAAAAACTTCGCGAAAATGAGCAAAAGCTCAAGGAACAGGAGAACGAAATCCTGAGGTTGAAGAACAAAACCCTGGAACTAGAATCTCTGGTTAACAGCGATCAGGAAACCGACGAAAGCTCTTCACTTGAACTTATCAATACTCAGGCACAGCTGAGAAGAGCTAAGGAAAAAGCTGATAAATACCATAAGATCCTTAAAGAAGCCAAAGAAGCCGATGAGGAACAGCTCAATAAATCCATAGGTATTTCAGCTCCAATAGCTGTAAATGAAATGATATCCAAAATAAATGACAACGTTATAAAACTGGTAAAACGTAAAGAGAAGAGAGGATATCAGTTCAGTAAGAATGATGTACAAAAGATCAGAACCATAATTGATGATCTGCAGTCCCTGATTTCTGATGTATAGGAATTTGTATTCCGGCCATGATGAGGTTCAGGTTTATGCATTACCCGAATTCACAAAATAATTGATTCAGGTACAGAAGTTTCAAAACATAGAACACCAATGAAAGAAGACAGACTTCGTTCATTGGTGTTTTTTTAATCAGAGGATTGAGTCAAAACAGTATAATCCTTGTTCGATTACAGAATTTAAAGAAACAATATACGTGTAAGACAACTACTACAACTACATAGCCTTGAAAGTTAAGTAAATTTACGGTCTGAGAACCATATTGTAGTAGTAGATAATATTAATATATATATATTTTATTTATTTTATTATCTTATAGAAGAAATACCGTCAGAGTTGAGTATACGTACGTTGAAAAGAGAGTAGATATACGGAGAAAAGAGAGTATAAATACGTTAAACAGTGAGTGATAGTACGTAAATATTGAGTTTTTATACGGTAAAAAGCTTGAAATTACGGTAAAGTTGAGGAATTATACGGTATCTTTTCTATATATAAAGCAGCTGAAAAGCCGGACATCAATATAAAAGGTGAGTAAATTTACGGAAACATATTATGAAATGTGATTTGTTTTACGGTAAACCTGTAAAAGACAGATAAAAAAGGTTGAGTGATTATACGGTTCCTTAAACTATAAGAAAAAAGCACGTAAAATCACGGGTTTTTCAGATAAAGAATATGTCTGGAGTTGAGTAAATGTACGGTATCTTCCATAGTCAGGAAGTAACCAAAATGTCTGAAATCATTAGAAAAGTTGAGTAAATTTACGGGAATTAAATAGAAGATTGATTAAGTTTACGGTGAATCAGAATAAACCCGGTATAAAAAGTTGAGTGATTTTACGGAAGTGTTGGCAAATATTACGGAATACCCTGCCTGAAATTGAGAGATTTGACGGTAGATTTATAGCAAAAGTTGAGTTATTATACGGCAATAGTGTTTTTGAACTGATGAAAGTATAGTAAATTTACGGTAAATAATATCCGCAGCGCTCGAAATTCTGAAGGTTGAGTAAATATACGGAGAAGATACGCCTTTAGGAGTACAGCATCAAGTGAAAGTTGAGTTCGCATACGGAAATTAAAGAGAATTTACGTAAAAAGCCTGCCGAAAAGTGAGTGAAATTACGGAAGGTTGAGCAAAAATACGTAAAAGTTGAGTTAACTTACGGTATCAGAATCATTGAAATACACTTTATCTTATTTTACAATAGAATTTAATTAATAAGAGAGAATAATCCGTACGATCACTCAACTTTCCGAGAAGAACACTAATGGTATGTTAAACGAAGG
Source organism: Oribacterium sp. KHPX15 (assembly GCF_900107835.1). Classification (GTDB taxonomy): domain Bacteria; phylum Bacillota; class Clostridia; order Lachnospirales; family Lachnospiraceae; genus Oribacterium. The sequence continues at coordinate 17,122 of NZ_FNRG01000026.1, read as the reverse complement.
TTGAGTAAAATTCCGTTCAGGAATTCAACGAATTACAGGAGTTTTTATTTTTATGGGTCACAGTATAGAAAAAGCTCGAAAGCAAAAGGTTGCCAAAAGCACAAAGATGGTTCAGGAGGGAAAATTCTCGCTTACATTGGTTGAAAGTAAAGCCGTAAATTACCTCATCTCCAAGATAAAACCCACGGATGATATCAACACGGTATATACCTTTAACTGCAGCGAGTTTCAGCAGATCATACATCGCAGTGCATCAGCCAATAAGCTGAGCTATACCAATACAAAGGCAATACTCAATGATATAGGACAGAAAACCTGGTGGATAACATTGGAAAGCGGTAAGGAAGCAATGGTCCACTGGCTTAATGTTGTGCATATGGATCCCGGAAGCGGTGATGTTGAGATAAAGTTCCATGAGGATATGTTTCCGTTTCTCTATAACCTTATGACAGACAAGGAAAAGTATTACATTGCCCCCCGTCTTGAAGAGACTTCTCTTATGACACATAAGTACAGTCCGAGAATCTTTGATCTTTTGAGATCCTATCAGTTCAATAATAAGACCTGGACATTTGAGCTTGGAACAGGTACGGACAATGACTTTATGAGGAAGATAGCGGATTGGGAACCGGATCCGAATAAAAAAGGAAAAAATGTAGCGAAGATCCCTAAGAGCTGGTCTAAGTTCTCATTTTTTGAAAGAGATGTACTTGCTCCTGCGAGGGAAGAGATAAATCATTATACAGATATAAAAATTGCGTACGAAGCGTTGAAAACCGATGCCATGGGAAAAAAATACCGTCGTCCTGTGCGTATTAAATTCCTGATGCTTGCAAAGACCAGTGGAGAGTTGAAGGAAACCCAGAGCATACTGGATTCAGAGTATAATGGTAACTTTGACAACATCATCGATGATACAGAACCTCATCAGATGACCCTTGAAGAGTCATTTTTCTCTCAGGATATCATGGATATGGATAAGGAAGAAGAGGTCTTTACCGTTGATGAAGTGGTAGAAGAAGCCGCTAATGCTGAAGAGCTTGCCGAAAAGAGAGCTGATGAGACGGTTTATCCGATCTTTTACATGGCAACTTACAAGGATTTTACAGAGGCCCAGATTGAAAATCTTTATCATGCATGTATAAAGAATCTTGAGCCGGGACAAATCCGGGTTGATGCTTATGATGCCTGGGCTACAGACTACATGTCTCACTACTTTGACTGGATAAAAGCAACACCGGATGATACAAAAACTACAACCTATAAGCGGCTGCTGGCAAGCCTTGTAAATGATTACGAACAGATAGCACAGAAGCCAACAATGTGGGATAAGAAGGGATAAAATGGCAAAGTTTAAAGAATATAAAAACGGAATAGTCGGAAAAAGACATGGTATTTACTATGTTGTGTCAGGTGATGGAGTATCCTTTGACATCATAGACAAGGAAAAAAACTTAATAGAAGGTGGTTTTGCCAGTGTCGGGGATGCCGAGTGGAGGATTGAAAAGATTACTGCGGATGATGAACTTCTGAAGTATATTGATGATGCGTCACAGATGACCATAGGGCAGCTTACCGGAAAGATGATGGAGATTTTTAATACCTGGGATGGCAAGGTGATGCCGAAGGAAGAAAAAAGAAAGCTTTCCATAGTTGAAACAATAAGAAATAGAAAAGCTAAGAAAATGGCTATATAAAAAGAAGGGGAGCTTGCTCCCCTTCTCAATTATCGGGTCTCGATTATAAAAACTGTATGGAATCTTTCTACTGATCATTTACCTGACCGATGATCACGCAATTCTCTGAATTTTCTGTTTTGCTGATGGCTTCAGGATCATCCTTGATCTTGAAGTGTTCGCTTAGCGGCATGGCCATGATCTTTGTGGTTTTGCTGAATTCGTTGTAGGAAAGAAATACAAAGAAGTCATCAATTTCCATCTTTTCGGGATCCGGAATGCTTTTATACAAAACAAGTTCATGAATAGCCAGAAGCAGGATGAAGAAAGGACAGGCAGTGAAAAAAAACTGATACAGATCATAAGCCTCAAAGAATCTGAACTTCTCATAATTAAGGGAAATCTGGTAGGCTCCGTACATCATCAGGAGAATAAAAGCATAGGCACAAAGGTAACGCTTTTTAATCTTATGAAATTCTTTGTGCATGTCGGTACGGACTTTGTACTCTTCTTTCCATTTTTTATAAAGCTGGTTTCGTTGTTCGGCGTTGATCTGTAGTTGCATATGTTATCCCCCTCCCAAAAACCGATCCTAAAGGTGACAAATCATAAATCATAGAATGCATAATCGTTAAAAATAAAACGAATAATGCATAGAAATGAAGTATATTTATAATAGCGTCAAAACCAAACGAAATATTACGAAATTAGAAAAATTTCATAATAATATAATCTCTCGTTTATCATTTTCGGGGATATTCGGGAGATCGGTATTAAGAACGGAAAATCAGGGATAAAAAATAATAAAAATACAAAAACATCTGATTATCGGAGTAACAATGAATAATTATACTTTTTTTGCAACTATATCCAGAATGAAATATATCGAGAGATGGGCACTTATGAGGAACTCCCGTCCGGAAAATCTCAGTGAACATGCAGTCGAAGTTTCTATGATCGCCCATGCATTATGTATAATAGGTAATGTAAGATACGGGAGACATCTTGACGGCGAAAGAGCTGCACTAATCGGCATCTATCACGATGCCTCTGAGATCATTACCGGAGATATGCCCACTCCTGTAAAGTATTATAATGAAGAAATAAAGCATGCTTACAAAACGGTTGAACGTATAGCAGAGGATCATCTTCTGGAAAGACTTCCCGATGATCTGAGACCGGCGTTCAGCAGCATTTTCAAGCCAAATAAAGATGATGAAGATGAAATGTATATGCGTAAGCTGGTGAAAGCAGCCGATAAATTATCGGCACTGATCAAGTGCATTGAAGAAGAAAGATCCGGCAATAAAGAGTTCATTACAGCACAAAAGTCAACATTGAAAGCCCTGGATAAAATGAAGGAAGAGTGTCCTGAAGTAAAGGATTTTATGGATGAATTTTTGAACTCCTATGGCAATACACTGGATGAACTGGCACTGTGAGTGATGACATTTCCCGTGTTTAAGCTTTGCGGCGATACATCATCGAGGTTTTAGTCGTGTGAAGTTTCAACGGCAGGCATGGGGATCCAAACTGTAGTTTTCACATTAAAAAGGTATCTGATATGGCATATTTTGGAAAATTTTATCTGGATAAGGAAAAGGATGTTATCGTAACTTTAAGCATGAATGACGATGTGATGTCCTACATACTTGAGACACCAAACCACGGCACCGGAAATCTGATAACAAATTTTGCCAAGGTGTGTGATCTTCCCATTACTTATAATTCAGAGGGACTTAAGGTGATCGAAGGCATGGTCCCTTGTTATTTTAATGGAGAAAATGAAAAGGTCTACATACTCAGGATGGGAGATACCAAGGTTGCCAATATCTATCCCGACGGGACTATCGAGAGAAAGGCCTATGTGCCTGCCATCGCAAAAACTCTTATGAGTCAGACAAAGGGATATCTTCTGGATATCAGAAAGACTCTGGTAAAGACCTACATCAGGGAGGATGTGAAATTCCATACGGATCTTCATACCCACAGAAGTGCAAACCTGAGCCCGGATATTCTCATCGCCATGGGCATCCATCATCAGATAAGGTATCCTTACTATTACATCAAAAAGCTGGGCTTGAAGATCACTCCCGAGCAGCGTGAAGCTCTGGAGGAGCAGAGAAAGAAGGTCGCTGTAAAATTTAAAAACAGCGGTCTTCAGGGTAAATATCTCGAAAGAAAAATAGATGACAACACGGAGATCAATTTTGCGGATCTGATCCTTAACAATATTTCCGGAAGCCGTTATAACATTCCGAAGATAAGGGCATCCCTTGCGGTGATGAAGGATGGTCAGGCAGTCTTCACAAATCTTGAGAAGGTATACATTTACAGGTATGTATTCACAAAGGGAGTGGAAGCCCGGAAGAAAATAAAGATCAAGGATATTGAGTCTGTACCGGATAAAGATATCGTTAATGCTCTTAAGCAGATGGAGCAGGACAGGAGAAATCCGGATTACGCTGACAACACTCTGTATCAGGATAAGCTTCTCTGGACTGCAAGAGCTTACCAGAAAAACGGAATCGTTTATGCCGAAATTTCGGATACCGCCCTTGTGAAGAAAGAGGAAGCGGCAGAGACCTTACAGCAGATACATGAGGTTATGCCGAAGATCACCAGAGAAACCGGCGTAACACTGAGATTCCTTGCCGCTCTCAGGCGTATCCCTCTTACTATTTTGAAGGACCAGGTAGCCCGCGGTAATTATTTCACGGAGAATCTTCAGGTGCTGAAGGCCGTGGCTGTGGATCCGTATATTGCGGGCAGCGATTTTGTAGGCGAGGAGATCAATGATATCCTTGAACTGAAATCGGTTATCGGAGCCATCGTTAAAATCGCGAAGGATATTCCGTCCTATGTTGTCAGGATTCATGCGGGTGAAAATGACTCCCTTCCGGATAATGTTTTCAACAGTATTAAATGTGTTGAGGAAGCATTGGCAGAGGATCAGAATTTTCCTCATATGAGAATAGGTCACGGACTTTATACTGCGGATCTTGATACGGAAAAGGGAAGGGAGCTTATCAGAAAGCTTTGCGAGCTGAAGGTTGTGCTTGAATTCCAGATCACTTCCAATGTTCGTCTCAATAACCTTTCAACACTGGATACCCACCCGTTAAAACAGTATTTAAACAGCGGTATAGCATGTATCCAGGGAACAGACGGCGGAGCACTTTACGGAACGGATTCCATTGACGAACAGCTGTCTCTTGAGCGTATGCTGGACCTTAACCATAAGGACTTTTTAAAGATGCGTAAGGCGGAAGATGCCATACTCAGTAAGTCTATGTTTGAGTTTAATGAAAAGATCCAGAAATTCTATGCAATGTGCAAGGGTATGTCACCGGAAGAATTCCTGAAGGAAAGGATCGATGCCGAGTCAGAGTCGTTTATGGACCTTGACGGCGGAGAAAGAAAATATGACAGCGCCCTTGAATTCAAGGATAAGATAAAGGAGATGCCGGAGGACCTCATTCCTGTAGTTATTGCCGGAGGAAGTTTCAATAATGCACACCACGTGACAAAGCTCCGTGAACAGGAATGCGCCTTTCTTAATGACCTTATAAATAAGGGAGATCCCGGCAAGATGTTTTTCGTTGTGGGACCTTCCATGACTGGCTATGAAAAGTATGTGCTGGAACAAGCCGGTGACAGATATCAGATTTTTGTTTTTGTGCCTGCTACGACCACCGAAGAAGAGATGAATAAGCTGAGGGAAGCCAATGTCGGAATCCGGGTGTCCATAGAATCATCGCCACTTGGTACCTACAAGAGCTTTGCCTATGAAATATTCAAGCGTCGCCAGTCCGTAATGATAGCTCTGGATGGAAACAGTGCAGCATGCAATCTCATGCAGGATGCGAGAAACAGCAAGTATGAAAGCAGGATATTTGTTGATTCCCGTGCCAAAGTTCTGAAGGCAAAGGCGGATTCGCTGCAAGGATACATTACCTATATAAAAGATGGAGATAATGCTGACGAGATACTTGGATATGTTGACAGGTATCTGGGAGCATTGGAAGAATTAGATTAAGGCTTTAAATGGAAGTATGAATACTCAACCTTTAGAATATAGATCATTTAGCAGTGATTGTGAAGGTTGAGTGATTTTACGGTTAAAAGGGGTGATAGTATGATCAGGCATCTTGCGTGTGCTAAAAACAAAAAAAGAAAGAAATCCCGGTTTCATATGTTAGCTGCCCTTCTTTCCCTGACCATCATTTCCGGATGTATGACATTGTCATCATACGCTGTGGAGGACGAGGATGATCCAAATTATGACGGAGTCGTAGATGTAGCGGCGCTGGGCGGTGCAGCCAGATTCGGCAGCCCGGTGTCTAATCCTGCACATGCCGCGGGCATCCTGGAAGCACAGGAAGCTGCGGTTTTGCATGGAGTAAGAAACAGATACATGATATGTCCTGATGGGCTTGAAAGGTATTTTGATGAGAACGGGGAGATGGTGAGAGACCGTCTCGTTCCGGACAGAACTGCCTATGTTGACATTGACGGTGTAAAGCTTAATCCTCAGGACAACAACATTAACAAGACCTTTATGAAATATGCCAGCCATGGAAGAAGAGCTATTGCCTATGACAAGTCTTCCCACTACCTGGAGGTTTGGGAAAACGGAAATGTTATAAAATCCTATATGGCAACTGCGGGGGCGGGTGAAGGCAACAAGGAAAAACAGGGGGATTATAAAACTCCTGTGGGATACTATTACATATGTGAAATGAAAGTGTCTGATGCCCTGAAAGAGGAAATGAAGGTAAACTATCCGAACATAGTGGATGCAGAGAATGGACTGAAAAAAGGCATCATAGGGCAGTCAACATTTACTGAGCTCCTGAATGAAAACCGGAATCTGGAGAAACCTTCCGGAAAGACAGGACTCGGTGGAGGTATCGAGATCCATGGTAACGGCCAGCTCATGGATGCCACCCGGGGGTGTATCGGAGTTAAGAACGAGTGGGTCAGAGACATCTATGATGTGATGGAGCTTGGGGACAGAGTTTATATAGTTGAGTGACAGGAAAGAGTTAAAAACAGAGACATCTGTATGTCAGATTAAAAAACAAAGGGGTAATGGAATAAGTATGAAGAGGCTGAACATTTTTTTGATTTTGGCAGCAGCGGGAGCATTGATGGCAGAAGCTGCCGCCTGCAATGCAGCGGGGATTCCTGAGGTAAATGGGAAGACAGAAACAACAGCCGAGGAGACGGCTGTTACTTCGGAAGAGTCTGATGGAACATCTGACGGAGCTTCAGGCGAGCAGGAAAAGATCGTAATCGAGAGCGATAAGATAGAGAGAGCAAAATTTGAGTTCCCTTATACTTCGAGAGTACTGACGGCTGTAAACGTTCACGCCGATTCTGAAAGTGATTCTGAAGTTCTGGGAATACTTGATGAAAACGCTGAAGTGGTGGTAGAGCGAAATATCGAAGGTTGGGAACAGTTCAGTTTTGACGGAAAAACCGGATATGTTCTTAAGAAATATCTGATACCTGATCAGTATGTGGCCATGAACAATCAGTTCCTGGAGTCACCGGTGGATATAAGCTGGATCGATCCCTCAAAGCCTATGATAGCTCTGACCTTTGATGACGGACCCAAAGCTGATGTTACAAACCGCATACTGGATTCCATTCAGAATAACGGAGGTCATGTGACTTTCTTTATGCAGGGAAGCAGAGTTGTGGGTGAAAACAATGACTGTGTAAAGAGGATGGTGGAGCTTGGATGCGAGCTCGGAAACCATACCTATACACATAATTACCTTGATACCATCCCTCTTGAGGATATAAGAACCGTCATCCGGCAATGTGACTATATGGTGGAGGAGACCGTGAAAGTCGCGCCCACAGTTTTCAGACCACCGGGAGGAAACCGTACCGCTGAGATCAATGCCAAGGTAGGAGAGCTGGGACTTCCCATGATCATATGGTCAGTGGATACGCTTGATTATTCAACCAAGGACCCGGATAACACCATAAAGGTAGTGCTTGAACAGGCTAAGGACGGAGACATTGTACTCATGCATGACACCTATGCTGAAACGGCCACAGCAGCCGAGTATCTCATTCCTGCTCTTCAGGAGAAGGGGTTCCAGCTTGTGACTGTAAGTGAAATGGCTAAGGCAAAAGGATATGATATGGTTCCAGGTACTGAAGTATATCATATGAGGGGATAACATTATCCCATATATTTAAGTTAAGCAGAAAAGGTGGTCAAATTTGTGGCCATCTTTTTTTATTTTATGAAATCAGTAAGATATTCGTTGAGGTTATGAATAAAAAAATTTTTATGTTAAAAATAACTAATTGTAATACTTTATATTGTTTGAGGAAATATAGTTTGCTATACTCGTGTTATGCGGCGTTAAAGCATAAAAGTGCTAAAGTGCGTGTGGATACTACATATGGCTGAAATATGTATATATATAGTATCTATTCACAAAAGAAGGAGGAAATTGTATGAAAAGAATTGCAAAAGTCATGGCATCTGTTCTTTTGCTCTCAACAGTTCTCACAGCCTGCGGAAGCAGTAACGGAGGAGCAACTATTGAGACAGTAGCAAAGACAGAGGCTGCAACAGAGGCTGCCAAGGATGACAAGGCAGAGACTGAAGCTGCAACTGAAGCTGCTGAAGCAGATTCAGACTACCACATCGGTATCGTAACCGGTTCAGTTTCACAGTCAGAGGATGACAGAAGAGGAGCTGAAGCATTCCAGGCTAAGTATGGTGAGGACAGAGTTATCCTTGCTACATATCCTGATAACTTCACAGAGGAGCTTGAGACAACTGTTCAGACCATCGTTAACCTTTCTGATGATCCTGAAATGAAGGCAATCATTGTTAACCAGGCTATCCCGGGAACAACAGAGGCATTCCGTCAGATCAAGGAAAGAAGACCTGACATCATCTGTATCGCAGGTGAGTCACATGAGGATCTTCCTGAGATCGGAAGCGCGGCAGACCTTGTATGTAACAACGATTTCGTAGCACGTGGATATCTCATTATCCGTACAGCTCACGAGCTTGGCTGCGATACTTTCGTTCACATCTCATTCCCTCGTCACCTTTCATACGAGACCATGAGCCGTCGTGTTGCTATCATGAAGGCTGCTTGTGAAGAGTTTGGTATGAATTTCGTAATGGAGTCCGCTCCGGATCCTACAACTGACGTTGGTGTACCTGGTGCACAGGCTTACATCGCTGAGCACGTTCCTGAGTGGGTTGAGAAGTATGGTCAGAATTCAGCTTACTTCTGTACAAATGATGCTCACACAGAGCCGCTTCTCAGAGGACTTCTCGAGAACGGCGGATACTTCATCGAGGCTGATCTTCCATCACCTCTTATGGGATATCCGGGAGCACTTGGACTTGACCTTACAGAGGAAGCAGGAGATTTCACAAAGATCCTTGCAAAGGTTGAGAGTGCAGTTGTTGAAAAAGGCGGTGCAGGCAGATTCGGAACATGGGCTTATTCATATGGCTACACAGTTTCTGCAGGTCTTGCACAGCACGCTATGAACGTTATAGACGGAAACAGCGAGCTTACAGATATCGACGATATCTCAAAGGCTTATGAGGAGTTCTCACCTGGAGCAGCTTGGAACGGTTCAAACTATACAAATGCTGATACAGGTGTTAAGGCTGACAATACATTCCTTATCTATCAGGATACATACATCATGGGCGATCCTGGTAAGTACATGGGATCAACAGAGATTGAGGTTCCTGAGAAGTACTTTACTACTAAGTAATTATTCAAAGGATGCTTTCAGATTGCGTCGCAAATAGGTTAGACCATTGTGGGGAGATATCCATATCTCCCCACATTTTTGGGCTAAACCATATCAGTATTCCAATAAGAAAGCATATTGTGAAAAGCTGATAGAAATCTCATTTTAGAAAGGTATTATAACAATGAGTAAAGCACCACTACTTGAAATGAAAAACATTAAGAAGGACTTTTTCGGGAATCAGGTTCTTTCAGACATTAACCTTACAATAGAAGAAGGTGAGGTTGTAGGTCTTTGCGGAGAAAATGGTGCAGGTAAGTCTACGCTGATGAAGATACTCTTCGGAGCGGATGTGATCCGTGAAACCGGAGGATACGGGGGAGAGATTATACTGGATTCCCAAAAGGTGTCATTTCAATCACCCTTTGACGCCATTGCTGCCGGAATTGGCATGGTTCATCAGGAATTTTCACTTATTCCGGGTTTTACTGCAACAGAAAACATATTACTGAACAGAGAATCAAAGAAAAAGAGCGTGCTGTCAGACCTTTTCAGTGACCGTATGGATACACTGGACAGAAAGGATATGGACAGACGTGCCATCGAATCCATTGAAAAAATGGGTGTCACCATAGATAAGAATATGCTTATAAGCAACATGCCTGTGGGACACAAACAGTTTACGGAAATTGCAAGAGAGCTTTCAAAAGAACAGTTGAAGCTGCTTATACTCGATGAGCCTACAGCAGTTCTTACAGAAAAGGAAGCGGAAGCTCTTCTTGATTCTATAAGGGGAATGTCCAAGAGAGGCATTGCCGTCATCTTTATCACACACAGACTTGGAGAGATCCTCGCGGTATGTGACAAAGTAGTAACTATGAGAGACGGTTACGTAGTAAATGAATCAGCTACAAAGGACACCAGCGTTCAGGACATCACTAAATGGATGGTTGGACGTGATGTTGCGGATTCAGATGTATCTTATGTAACTGAGGATACCGGTGCGGACAAAAACATTATCATGTCCATAAAAAATCTTTGGGTAGATATGCCGGGAGAGACTGTAAGGAATGTAAGCCTTGATGTAAGAGAGGGAGAAATCCTCGGAATCGGAGGACTTGCAGGACAAGGTAAGCTGGGTATCCCCAACGGAGTTATGGGACTTTATCAGTCAGGCGGATCGGTAACCTTTGAGGGTAAGGATATACCTCTTAACAATCCGAGAAAATGTCTCGATTCTTCTTTCGCATTTGTATCGGAAGACAGACGAGGCGTTGGACTTCTGCTGGATGAATCACTGGAGTGGAATGTTTCCTTCCCTGCCATGCAGATACAGGATAAATTCCTCAAAAAGTATCTTGGCGGACTTCTCAAGTGGAGAGATGATGCAGCCATCAGAGAAGTTACCGATAAGTACATAGAAGAGTTCAAGATAAAGTGCACCGGTTCAACACAGAAAGCAAAAGAGCTGTCAGGTGGAAACCAGCAGAAAATCTGTCTTGCCAAGGCATTTGCGCTTGAACCCAAACTTCTTTTTGTAAGCGAACCTACAAGAGGTATCGACGTTGGAGCCAAGGCACTGGTTCTTGATGCATTAAAGAAGTTTAATAAGGAGCAGGGAGTCACCATCGTCATGGTTTCTTCGGAGCTTGAAGAGCTGAGAAGAACCTGTGACAGAATAGCCATCGTATCCGGCGGCAAGGTGGCAGGCATACTTCCGGCAGGAGAGCAACTTGAAAAATTCGGTGAGCTCATGCTGAAAAACTGTTAAGGAGTAAATTGTGATGACTGAAAAAACTAATACGATCACTCTTGGTGACAGGGTGAAGGATATAGCAAAGGATTTTGGGCTTCCGAGACTGATCATTACCGGATTTCTGGTCCTCCTTCTTGTGGTTTCACCTTTTGTAGGAGCTGATCTTCCTACACAGATCTCAAATATCATAAACCGTTTCAGCTGGAATGGAATCCTGGTGCTTGCGATGGTACCTATGGTTCATTCGGGCTGCGGTCTTAATTTCGGATTGCCTCTCGGAATCATTTCAGGACTTTTGGGAGCTACACTGTCCATTGAGCTTGGATTCACAGGAGCATTTTCTTTCCTTATGGCAATCCTTCTTGCAACACCTTTTGCACTTGTGTTTGGATGCATTTACGGATGGCTTCTCAATAAGATCAAGGGCGGAGAAATGATGATCGCAACCTATGTTGGTTTTTCATCGGTTTCTCTTATGTGTATGATGTGGCTGCTTCTTCCTTACCACAGTCCTAACATGGTTTGGGGTATGGCAGGAAAGGGTCTGAGAACAACTATTTCCCTTGAGGGTTACTACACACAGGCACTTGCAAAGATTCTTCAGATAAACATCGGAAATCTCTCTATTCCGACCGGTTCAATTCTTTTCTTTGCACTTCTGGCTTTCGGTATGTGGGCTTTCCTTCATACAAAGACAGGAACTGCAATGACTGCCGTAGGTTCAAACCCGGAATTTGCAAGATCTTCAGGTGTAAATGTTGACAAGATAAGACTTATCTCCGTTGTAATGTCTACATGGCTGGCAGCTATCGGAATCCTTGTATATGAGCAGGGCTTCGGATTCATTCAGCTTTATATGGCGCCATTCTACATGGCCCTTCCGGCGGTTTCTGCGATTCTCATCGGAGGTGCTTCCGTTAATAAGGCATCAGTTATGAATGTTATCATCGGAACCATCCTTTTCCAGGGTATCGTTACCATGACACCGACAGTTATGAATAATATGATTCATCTTGATATGAGTGAGGTTATCAGAATAATTGTTTCCAACGGAATGATTCTGTATGCACTTACAAGAAAAACGGAGGAAACAAAATGAATAAGATAAATTATGGTGATTTATTAAGACGTTTTTCCGTTCCACTCATGTTTGTTATCATTTGTGCTGTGTGTGCACCTATTTCGGGGCTTTCCCCAAGCTATCTTTGCAATGAGATAGTTACAAGAATGGGAAGAAATGCATTTCTTATACTGAGTCTTCTCATTCCTATCATGGCCGGAATGGGACTTAACTTCTCTATGACACTTGGTGCCATGGCTGGAGAAATCGGACTTATCCTGGTTAGCGACTGGCAGATAGTGGGCATCCCCGGAATGATACTGGCTATGATAGTTTCTGTTCCTATCTCAGCTCTCCTCGGACTTTTCTGCGGAAAGGTTCTCAATATGGCTAAGGGCCGTGAGATGATAACCAGTTACATCATCAGCTTTTTCATCAATGGTATCTACCAGCTTATCGTGCTTTATCTCATGGGACCTGTTATCCCGATTCAGCACAGCAACATTAAGCTTCCCAGAGGCTATGGTATCAGAAACACAGTTTCACTTCTTTCTATGAGACAGAAGCTTGATAACCTTATTCCTCTTAACATCGGGGGTGTTAAGATCCCTGTGGCAACATTTATCATCATATTCCTTCTTTGCCTCGTTATCATCTGGTTCAGAAAGACAAAGCTTGGTCAGGATATGAGAGCAGTAGGTCAGGATATGGGTGTTGCCAGAGATTCAGGTATCGATGTTGAACGTACCAGAATCATATCCATGGTTCTCTCAACAGTATTTGCGGGAATCGGAATGATCATTTACCTCCAGAACATGGGTAACATCGCAACCTACAGTTCACACTCTCAGATCGGTATGTTCTGTATCGCTGCACTTCTGGTTGGTGGTGCGTCAGTCGAAAAGGCATCCATCGGTAATGTTTTCCTCGGAATCATTCTCTTCCACACCATGTTTATCGTGGCGCCGAAGGCAGGAACTGTTATAACCGGTGACTCAATGATCGGTGAGTACTTCCGTGTATTTGTATCTTATGCGGTTATTACAGTGGCTCTTATCATGTATGAGACCAATAAGAGAAAGAACAAGTCAAAGGCCGGTGAGCAGCTGGCACTGGCTCAGGAGGAAGCAAATGAATAATTCGAAAAAGAAGACATTGATATATCGTATTGCAGCCTTTCTGGTTATCATGGCGATAGCAGCTGTTATGTTTGTTATCGGAAGAGGTCACACGGTTTACTTTGATAATAAATCTTCTGATCTGGTAGCCGAAGTTCCTTACAAAATCGAGGTCAAGGTGGATGGAAAGAAGGTTGCTTCTCTGAAGAAGAACGAGCGTGGTATGGTTGATGTAATGGGACAGAAGCTGACCATGGAGCTTGTGGTTACAGAAGAGAAGGGCGGCGATACAGTACAGATGAAGGTTACTCAGCCTCTTCCGTACAATATGGATGGTATCATCTTAAACATTCCCGCCATGCTTAAAGGGGCTTCTCAGGATCAGTACGTTTCAGAGTTTATTTCCGTACCTTCTGAGTCTGATGCAGCGGAAGAAGTTGTTGTAACGGATGATACAGCCGGACTTATGGATTTCGGTGAAGAGAGCGAAGCATCACAGGGTTAAAAAGACCGGAGCCGGAGCTTTGTTTTGACAATTTAATATATTTAAAGAAGCGGCGGCGAATAATTACCGGCTTCGATATCTCAGTAAACAAAAGCCTTCCGAAGAAGACGACGCAGAGTCATCCTTCTTCGGAAGGCTTATTCTCATTTTAGATTTTTTTTAGAATTAAAAATCAGAAAGCCTATTGACCTGGAGTGAACTCTAAGGTGTAGTATGACCTTACAGACACCGATATGAAAAAGTAACAAATGAGGACATTTATATAGAGGTAAGAAGAAATAAATGAGAGATATGGTTATAAAGAACGAAACTTTTGATGAAGAGAGAGCCCTTTATGGGAGCAGGGATATCATTGTGGAGGGCTGTAGGTTTGACGGCCCCGCAGATGGAGAGAGTGCTTTTAAAGAGAGCAGAAATGTTGTGGTGAAGGATAGCTATTTCAACCTCAGATATCCGTTTTGGCATGATGATGGGCTTTCGCTTGATGGCATTGAAATGACTGAAAACTGCAGGGCAGCTCTTTGGTATACAAATGATGCGAACATAAGAAATTCAAAAATGCACGGAATAAAGGCACTGAGAGAATGTTCCGATATAAATATTGAAAACTGTGACATCATTTCTCCTGAGTTTGGCTGGTCTGTGAAGAATATCAGTATGAAGGATACTGAAGTTCAGAGTGAATATTTCATGATGAGATCAGAGCGGCTTGATTTTTCGAATGTGACTCTCAAGGGCAAATATTCTTTCCAGTACATCACGGATTCTCTTTTTGAGAACTGCAATTTTGATACAAAAGATGCTTTCTGGCATGCGAAAAATGTTGTTGTGAGAAACAGTGTGGTAAAGGGTGAATACCTCGCTTGGTACTGTGAAAATGTCACTTTCGAAAATTGCACCATCATCGGGACTCAGCCACTTTGCTACTGCAAGGGACTAAAGCTTATAAACTGCAGGATGATCGATACAGATCTTGCCTTTGAAAAGTCAGATGTTGAAGCAACCATAACTACTCCGATGATCAGTATCAAGAATCCTCTTTCGGGTTCCATATCGGTTCCCGAGGTTTCAGAGATCATCAGGGATGATGAGAATTCCAACGGAAAGATTATAGTAGGCGGAAAGGAAAAGTGTGCCTGACCAGAGGACACAAGGAAATACAGGAGACAATCAGAAAGGCAACTGTATGTCAGATATTAAGACTCAAAAACAGCATCAATAGACGAGGAGAAAAGCCATGACCATCAAAGAAGTATGTGAAAAATACAATCTGACTCCGGATACGCTCCGTTATTATGAGAGAGTCGGTGTTATCCCTGAGGTTACAAGAACGGCCGGGGGAATCAGGGATTATCAGGAAGTTGACATCGGATGGGTGGAGAATGCCGTCTGTATGCGTGATGCCGGAGTTCCGGTGGAAATGCTGATAGAATATGTGAAGTTATTCCGGGAAGGCGATAACACCATAGATGCCAGAACAAATCTGCTTAAGGAAGTAAGAGAGCAGATCCTAGAAAACAGGAAGAAGTATGATATTGCACTGGAAAAACTTGAATACAAGATAGGCAGATACGAAATAGCACAAAAAACAGGAAAACTGACCTGGGAATAAATTTAGGAGGATAAAAAATGTTAGGAAATTTCAGTTACAAGAATGCAACAAAGCTCTATTTTGGAGATGATTCTTTAAAGTATTTAAATGAGGAACTTCCAAAATACGGGAAAAATGTACAGCTCATTTACGGTGGAGGATCTGTAAAGAAGAACGGTATCTATGATGCTGTTGTTGAAATTCTTAAAGCAAATGGGAAAAATATCATTGAGGATTCCGGGGTAATGCCTAACCCTACAGTAGCTAAGCTTCGCGAAGGTGTTAAGCTTGCCAAAGAGAATAATGTTGACCTGCTTTTGGCAATTGGCGGTGGTTCATGCTGTGACTATGCAAAAGCAGTGTCAGTGTCAGTCCACTGTGATGAAGATCCATGGGAGAAATATTATATTCGATTTGAGGAGCCGACCTGCGAGATCGTTCCTGTAGGCTGTATCCTCACAATGGCAGGTACCGGTTCGGAAATGAATGCCGGTTCTGTTATCACTAATCATGAGACTCATCAAAAGATAGGGCATGTATTCGGTGAGGAGGTCATGCCCAAATTCTCCATCCTTAATCCGAAATACACCATGAGTCTTCCGAAGAGACAGATGGTGGCAGGTATATATGATATTTTCAATCACATCTGCGAGCAGTACTTCTCAGGGGAAGACGACAATACCAGCGATTACATTGCTGAGGCTCTGATGAAGTCAGTTGTTCATTCTTCATTGATCGCTATCGAGAATCCTGAAGATTATGAAGCAAGATCAAATATTATGTGGACTGCAACCTGGGCTCTGAACACGCTTATTTCAAGAGGAAAGACCACTGACTGGATGGTGCATATGCTCGGACAGTCTGCCGGAGGATATACTGATGCAACGCATGGAATGACACTTTCCGCAGTATCACTGCCATATTACAGATTCATCATGCCTTATGGACTTCAGAAGTTTAAGCGATTTGCAATGGAAGTTTGGGATATATGCGCAGAAGGCAAGTCTGATGAGGAAGTTGCAAAGGCAGGTCTCGAAGCAATGGAAAACTGGATGAAGAAACTTGGTGTAGCCATGAGTCTTTCTGAACTCGGAGCTACAGAGGATATGATCGAAGGTATCGCTGACGGTACATTTATTCTTGAAGGCGGATACAAAGTACTTACCCGAGATGAGATTGTACAGATTCTGAAAGAGAGTCTGTAACGTAGAAGTAGTTCTCTCGATGATAAAGCTGTCTTGTTTCAGTTTCCTTTCAGCTAATGGTGATAATATATGACCATCAGATGAGATACATCTGAACCCTATAGAAGTTTTTCATACTAATTACCATTCCGCCGGCGAGCGGCGGCACAAATAGTGATGAAAGTATCGATTCCCCTCTATGCTGCATATATAATGAAAGCGAGAAGCTACACTACAAAGCACGATGAGGAGAGTCGTAAAAACTTTCTCGTTTTAGACAGCATACTAATCAGTGTAAGTTCCCACCTTTCAAGCACAAATAAGTGGCTCTATCAGACCGTACACTAAGAATTGTTTTAACTCTTGTTAAATGTGTGGTGGAATAGTCAATGGCTTCTCTCTATTTTTTAAGGAAAGGAGCATTGCCTATGAAAGTTGTTTATCAAACCTGTTGTGGCGTCGATGTTCACAAATCTT
>NZ_FNRG01000033.1 GCF_900107835.1 Oribacterium sp. KHPX15 | reverse complement strand
TGTGGCCATCGTATTTGCCAGATACATGTATCTTTCTGTATATCAAAGAAAAGATCAGGACGAACGTACGATAGGAGAAATCTTCTATGTACTGCTACAGGAAATGGAAGACATTACATTCCAACATTCTCTTTTCATACTCGTAGAGGCTATGACTGCAAGTATAAAGAACATACTTCATATCACAGACGAACAAGTTGAAGAAATCTATAAGGATTTCTTTTTCAGATTGCCTGAATATATGCAGGATGCTCTGACAAGTGATTACAAAGTGGCGTAATTGTATTTTTATAGTCTAGAATATAGAGTTTTCAAGGTGCGATGCCCACTATTTATGTGGGAAGTTTAAGTAAGTGAATAATAGCCCACCGGTTTAACTACCGGGGACGGTTCCAATGCCATTTAGATAATGGGACCCCCCTTGCCAAATTATATCTATTTAGATCAGAGGTGAAATACCCTCTGATTTTTTATGCCTTAAATACAGCCCCTTTTTGTATAAGAAATATTCAATCCGGTGGATTATCAGGAAAATCCACAGGTTCTCCCCGGAGGTCTGTTACCTTTTCTACTCTCCTGGCTTCTTCATTTACCATGTCCTCGTATCCTGTCAGTGCAGCGAAGGGAGCAAACTGAGCGGCACGATCATATAGATAAAGTTTATCTTATAAAAAAAGAATCCCGGTTTTGTGATATTATTAATAAAGATGCATTTGACCGGAATACAATCGAATAATAAGTGCTTAACAGGTTAATTTCCCGGAAGGAGAAAATGAGGGGATTATGGCTATGAACAAACAAAATATGGCTAACGGACAGCTCTCGCAGGTGGATAAGACATACAGTCAGTTAAAGACTTCAGAGAAGGAAAAGATAGGTAACTGGATGTATGAGGCATACAAGAAACAGGCAGAAGAGAAATTATCCGATGATGAAGCCCTTCAATATGTCTTTGGAAAAATCGAAGCAGAACAGATCCTGATTCCTTACACAGAGATAGAAAAGAAGTACAGTGAAAAGAAAAAGCAGTACAGGGATCGTCTTGCAGCCGAGAATATTCCAAAGCACCTTTATGAGATGGAAGATATTCTTGACAGGGCGATACAGAGGATGGACGCCCTTGAAAAGAAGATGGCAGAGTATGAAGAATTTCAGACTGAGATTCAGGTATTGGAAAAGTATTATACAAGCCGACAGTGGAAGGATGACTACGCTATGGATGAAAAGGGTAAGCTTCCCGAGAGACTGAAACGGGGGATTCTTTCAGAGGACGGCATCTATAATATGCTGGAGCGCAATAAGGAACTGTTGGCAAGAATAAAGGAAAAACAATAAGGATAGTTTATATTTGTCTGAACCATATAACCTCAGGAGGTTAAAAATACTGTAAAAAAAGTGAATTACAGTTGATTAAAATAATGTCCAATAAGTTTTTCATGGTTTATAATGGTGGTTAGATATGACTAAAAATTGGCAGTTGGGATGGTGCCTTACAAGAATTTAATTTGGTAGTATGCATCCCTGAAAAAAATTTACTTAGGAGGAATCGTTATGTATAACGTGAGAGAAGTGCAGAAGAATATATGGTGGTTGGGGGCTTCTGACAGAAGGCTGGAGCTTTTTGAAAATGTTTATCCCGTGCCGGCAGGCATGTCCTATAACAATTATGTAATTCTTGACGACAAAACCTGTCTTATGGATGGAATAGATGATGCTGTTTCACGTCAGTTCCTGGATAATCTAGACCATGTCCTCGCAGGCAGAACTCTTGATTACATGGTAGTTCAGCATATGGAGCCGGATCATTGTTCCTGCATACCGGAACTCCTTTTGAGATACCCTGAGATGAAGATCGTGGCATCTCAGAAAGCCATACAGATGATCGACCAGTTCTATCACATCAAAGTTGACGGCATCGCAGTAAAGGAAAAGGATACACTTGAACTTGGCCATCATACACTTAATTTCTTCACGGCACCTATGGTTCACTGGCCGGAGGTTATCGTGACTTTCGAAGCTGCTACAGGGACACTGTTCTCGGCAGATGCTTTCGGAGCCTTCGGAGCCATGAGCGGAAACATTTTTGCCGATGAAGTGGACTGGGATCAGGACTGGAAGTCTGAAGCCAGAAGATATTATGTCAATATCGTAGGAAAATACGGTGTTCAGACCAATGCACTTCTTAAGAAGGCTGCAGCCCTTGATATCAAGATGATCCTCCCTCTCCACGGACATCTCTGGAGAAGCGATTTCGGAAAGATAATTGATCTCTATACCAAGTGGGCGACCTATACTCCTGAGAAGAATTCAGTAGCTATTTTCTATGGTTCCGTTTATGGAAATACTGCCAATGCTGCCGATATTCTCGCTATGGATCTTGCGGAGCTCGGGGTTAAGGATGTAAAGGTATTTGATGTTTCAAAAACACATTATTCATACCTTCTTTCCACAGCATTTGAGTATTCAACACTTGTATTTGCAAGTGCAACCTACAATGCAGAGATATTTGACCATATGCACACCTTCCTTACAGACATTAAGAACCATAATCTGTCCGGAAGAAAGGTTGGACTCATCGAAAACGGAAGCTGGGCATCGATGGCAGGGAAGAAGATGACAGAGATCCTTGGCACCATGAAGGACATGACCATCCTGGAGCCTTCCGTTAAGCTGACATCCTCTGTGGATGATGCATCCAGGGCACAGCTGAAGGAACTTGCAACAGCACTTGCGAAATGACCAAATAAAAGCGATAATGTAGCTGTTGGATTTTTTATAGAAATACCAGACAAATTTAATCCATGAAGGTACATGGTTAAGGAGGAATCTGAACATGACAAACTGGAACAATCTCGATACTTTAAAGTCTTATCAGGAACTTAAAAATGTTAAGCACATTGATCTTGTGGAGGCTATGTCCGGTGCAAAGGGTGCTGAGAGAGTCGGCAAGTATTCTGTACCGATGGCAGCAGGTCTTACTTACAATTATGCTTCCAAAGAGGTTGATGACGATGTATTAAAGGCTCTCGCAGCCCTTGCTGATGAGGCCCAGCTTACCGAAAAGTATCAGGCTCTTTATGAGGGAGAAGTTATCAATACAGGCGAGAAGAGAATGGTTCTCCATCAGCTCACCAGAGGTCAGCTTGGAAAGGACGTTGTTGCAGACGGAGTAAACAAGCGTGAGTTTTATGTTAACGAGCAGAAGAGAATCGCTGAGTTTGCAAACAAGGTGCACTCAGGTGAAATTGCCAATGCAAAAGGCGAGAAGTTTACAACAGTAGTTCAGATCGGTATCGGCGGAAGTGATCTTGGCCCCCGCGCTATGTACCTCGCACTTGAGAACTGGGCAAAGAAGCACAACACCTTCAAGATGGAAGCTAAGTTCATCAGCAACGTTGATCCTGATGATGCAACAGCTGTACTTAATTCAATCGATGTTGCTCATTCACTTTTCATACTTGTTTCAAAGTCAGGAACAACTCTTGAGACACTTACAAACCAGTCCTTTGTTATGGACGCCCTGAAGAAGGCTGGTCTTGATGCTTCAAAGCACATGATCGCTGTTACTTCAGAGACATCACCGCTTGCTCACAGTGATGATTTCATAACTGCATTCTATATGGATGATTATATCGGCGGACGTTATTCATCTACCTCCGGAGTAGGCGGAGCAGTTCTTTCACTTGCTTTCGGACCTGAAGTATTCGCAGACTTTCTTGATGGTGCGGCAGCAGAAGACAAGCTCTCAACAAACAAGGATGCTTTAAAGAATCCGGCAATGCTTGATGCACTTATCGGCTTCTATGAGAGAAACGTACTTGGATACCCTTGCACAGCGGTTCTTCCATACTCTCAGGCACTGAGCCGTTTCCCTGCACACCTTCAGCAGCTTGACATGGAGTCTAACGGTAAGAGCGTTAACCGTTTCGGTGAGCCTATCGATTATGTAACAGGTCCTGTTATCTTCGGTGAGCCGGGAACAAACGGACAGCACAGCTTCTATCAGCTCCTTCACCAGGGAACAGACATCGTACCTCTTCAGTTTATCGGATTCCGCAACAACCAGTGCGAGAATGACGTAGACATCCAGGGCAGCACCAGCCAGCAGAAGCTTTGTGCCAATGTTGCAGCCCAGATCGTAGCATTTGCATGCGGAAAGTCTGACGAGAACAAGAACAAGAACTTCCAGGGCGGCCGTCCGTCAAGCATCATCATCGGAGATCAGCTTGATCCTAAGGCTCTCGGTGCACTTCTTGCTCACTTCGAGAACAAGGTAATGTTCCAGGGCTTCATCTGGAATATCAACAGCTTTGACCAGGAAGGCGTTCAGCTTGGAAAGACCCTTGCAAAGAAGGTTCTTGCCCACGAGACAGAGGGCGCACTTGCAGAGTACAGCAAGCTTTTGAATATCTGATATTAGTGTTACAGGTCTTTTTCCACGTGTTCATGATCAAGAGCGGGATATAGATTTAATAAGACTCATTGACATTATTTATGAAAAAGTCGGACAGGAACGGAAGCTTTCCGTTTTTGTCCGACTTTTTATATCTTTACGAAGAAGTTTTCATGGGGTAAAAAAGAGCAGGAGATAAAAATCTCCTACCCGATATAATCATTCTGTTATTCTCCGAAGACCTGAGTCCGGTACTTTTTTCCTGTGGGAGTAGCTGCAAGTCCGCCGGTGGCGGTTTCTTTCAGGTCTCTTGACATTGCATCTCCAACCTCGCGCATGGCATCGATACACTCGTCTGCAGGTATCTTTGCTTCGATTCCCGCAAGAGCCATATCCGCAGAAGAGAAGGCAATGACAACACCGGAAGCATTTCTCTTGATACACGGTATCTCGACGAGACCGGCTACGGGGTCACATACCAGACCTTCCTGGTTTACGATGGCGATGGCGAGAGCGTCGGCGCACATCTGAGGTGTTCCGCCCATGAGCTCAACAAGAGCTGCCGCTGCCATTCCTGAGGCACTGCCGCACTCTGCCTGACAACCGCCCTGTGCACCTGCGATGGAAGCCTTCTGGGCAATGATCATACCGAAGGCCGCTGCAGTAAATATAGACATTACTATATCTTTCTTTGGCATCTGCCTTTCTTTATATGCAGTGATAAGACAACCCGGAAGTATTCCGCAGCTTCCGGCAGTAGGAGTTGCCACGATCTTTCCCATGGCAGCGTTGCAATTGGAAACCGCAAGGGCACGGGATACGGCCCTTGACATCGGCTTACCCATGAGACCGCCGTCCTTTTCGGCATACTTCTTCATGAGATATCCTTCGTCTCCGGTGAGGCCGGAGGTTGATCTGCGCCCTTCCTGTTCTCCCCATTCTGCGGATTCGCACATGGTGTCGAAGCATTTTTCCATCTGTTCGAAAAGCTCATCTTCGGACTTGCCCATTTTCTTTGCCTGGTCTTTGATGCAGATATCACTGATGCGGCATTTGTTCTGAACTGCCAGGTTCACCAGCTCTTTTACTGAATTATATGTAAGCATTAAATATCTCCTCTGTGAAACGCGTTTTATTTTGCTGTTTATTTCTGACGTGCAGATTTAATCGGTTCCTTGATAAGGTGCATCCTTTTGCTGTTTAATCTTAAATTTGGTGTAGGCCTATCGATTATCTGACATTTTAAATCGCGTGAATAAGTAATGCATTATCGATATTATCCATTTTTTTGAGGTCTGCTATCAGCTGCTCAGGAGGGAGTTCATCCAGCTCCAGAGTCATAAGGGCATCACCGCCCGGTTCCTTCCGGCTTAAGTGGAAACCGCTGATGTTAAGGTCACCGTAACGCCAGTACATAAGATTTGTAACATTGGCGATGACACCGGGTTTATCCTGATGGAGAACAAACAGAGTGTTGTTTTCTCCGCTGAAACTTACTTCCATGCCGTCTATATTGTCTATTCTAATGTTTCCGCCTCCGATGCTGGCACCTTCGACCACACCGGTTTTTCCACTTGCACAGGTGAAGGAAATTCTCGCGGTATTGGGATGAGCTCCCGGAATATCTTCAGCTATGAACTCATATTTAAGTCCACGCTCATTTGCTATATCCATGGCATTTCTGATCTCTTCAGACCAGCTCTTGTAGCCCATGATGCCTGCAAGGATGGCTCTGTCTGTGCCATGACCCTTATAGGTACGGGCAAATGAACCTGATAACTGGATTTTAACTTCTGTAAGGGTATCATTATCAACTATTTTGTTGACCACTGCGCCGATTCGGCAGGCACCCGCAGTGTGTGAACTGGAAGGACCGATCATAATGGGTCCTATGATGTTGAAAATATTCATTTTTATCCGATAACTTTCTTTAATATACTTGAGACTATTCTGCGTAGCTCTACAGAAATTCCTTTAAAAAGATAAATCAGTGTTCCCGTTATTAAGGAAACACTGATTTTAGTTTATCGCATAGCCGCCGAAGGGTAAATATCATAAAATGCTGATTGGCACTTAGTTATCAGCGAACACCGATGGACGGTTTGCATGGGAACAGAGTTCCAGGTTTTTTAAACTGTCTTGGCGGTAGCCGGTTCAGCCTTAGCCTCAGCATCCTTTAAGATGAACTTCTTATAGATCTGATCAACCACAACGCCGATGGCATTATCACCTGAAACGTTGCATGCTGTTCCGAAAGAATCCTGTGTGATGTAAAGAGCTACCATAAGTGCACAGATAGGACCGTTAGGGTCACCTGCAGTTGTTCCGAATACCATGTAAAGGAATGGAAGAGCAGTCATGATAGATCCGCCCGGAGCTCCCGGTGAAGCAACCATTGCTACGCCAAGGGTCATGATGAAAGGAATAACTGTTGCAAGGCTGATAGGAAGATCATTCATGAGACATACTGCTGTAGCGCAGGCTGTGATGGTGATCATGGATCCGCACATATGGATGTTGGCACAAAGAGGTACAACGAAGTTTCTGATCTGAGAGCAAACGCCGTCAGCTTTTGCACACTCAAGGTTTACAGGGATGGTTGCAGCTGAAGACTGTGTTCCGATAGCTGTTGTATAACCCGGAATCTGGTTCTTAATAAGTGTTAACGGATTTTTGTGAGCAATACTTCCTGCAAGTGTGAACTGCATAAAAATATAAATAAGGTGCATAGCTATAACTACCACAAACACCTTCCAAAGAATGCTGAGGATAGTAAATGTCTTGCCTGAGTATGTAAGGTCTACAAAGGTACCGCAGATGTAAAGCGGAAGAAGAGGGATGATAGCTGTGTGAAGAACAGAATCAATAATAGCTGAAAAATCCTTCATTCCGTTGTAAAGAGAAGTACCGATGGTCTTACCGCGAAGAGTTGACATGCAGAGACCAAGGATAAAAGCAAGCACAACTGCTGACAGTGTATCGATGACTGCCGGAAGTGAAATAGTGAAGTAGGAACCTACACTTACATCAGCTGTTGCCTGGATCTTCTCAAGAGCATCAGGAGTCATGAAGTGAGGGAAAAGTGTGTCGGAAACTATGAATGAGAGGCTTCCGGCAATGAGTGTACTTGAATATGCAATAAGTACTGTGACTACAAGGAGCTTTCCTGCACCCTGTGAAAGATCTGCGATACCCATAGTAACGTAGGCAAGGATCATGAGAGGAATGACGAATTTCAGGAAAACACTGAAGTTAGTTGATAATGTAACTACAAGTTTGCAGAACCATAATGGTGTAAACTGTCCGATCAAAATACCCAGAATGATTGCAATGATGAGCTTTGGAACAAGCCCTAATTTGAATTGTTTCATAGTAAAATCCCCTTTAAACTATCCGTGAATTTATCACATAAATTTCGACTCAGTAATGAGAAGACGTGCACCTTTCTTCTCATTCGTTTGGTGTATAGCTATAATAACTCCGTGGAATACATTTGTTAAATTTATAGAATTAAATTTATATATAAACGAAATTTATGTATAAAATGCCGATGAAAAATAAAAAATTATTTTCATGTCGCCGATTTTTGCGGGTTGTGTTATCATAAAAGTAGGAAAGTCTGTAATGATACAGACGAATAGTTCGTGATCGGAACACTGCAGTACATAAGGATATGTACTGACAATATTGATGAAAGGAGGCAAAAGATGTCAATAAGTGCTTTAGGCGGTGTAAGTTCTTTTGATTTTTACAATTCCTCAAGCATACAAAGCATGTATGATCTGATGAGATACCAGTACAGTATCAATTCATCACTTGCTTCGAGAAATGCATCCAGGGTTTCGTCTTATCTTGGAACTCAGGGCTTGAGTACATCTACCTCCGGTGTCGATAATACCACGGCTTTTCTCAGCCTTTACAAAAGTGACCTGACGGGTATGGAGAAGGCGGCTGACAGGCTTAGCTACTACAAACCGGGAAATGTCTTCTCTGAGTTTACGCTTGGATCCTCAGACGAAGGTGTTGCAGAGATATCCACAAAGTCTCTCAGTAGGGCGAAGGAATTTACAGTTGATGTTCAGAATCTGGCAACAGATACTGAACCGGCGAGGTATTCCATTACCGAGAATGGCAAAACGACCCAATATACCTCAAAGTCCAATACTATCAGCTTAAGTAATGCTGATGCGACTATGACTCTGAAGGGTACGGGAACAACCAGTATTTACACCGGTGTCGATGAAGACAACATTGTGTCCGCCATGAAGGATATGGTGAAAAAGTATAACGATACCATGGAGACACTTTCTGTAGGTAAGAGTCTGGGCAGCGGCGTTTACAGTCAGATTTCGGATATGTCAAAGAAGATTTCCAACGGAACGGTTCTTAGTATGGTTGGATTGTCCTATGACAAGAACGGTAATCTGAGTCTGGATGAGGCCAGACTGAAATCTGCTCTTGAAAACGATTATGATACTACCCGCGAAATAATCGGAGGTCAGTATGGAATCGCAACAAATCTGAGTCAGAAAGCCGATGAAGCATTATCGAAGTCCGTAACCAGTATTATGGGCAGAAGCCTGCTTGGTAATGAAACCGGTCTTCTCGGAAGTGGCGGAAGTATCTTTGGTCAGTCAGCAGACCTTGGACAGGATTATCTGAATTTGATGTTTGATTATTCAAAGAAGACACCTTACGCTTATAACAATCTCTATGCTGTAGGGTCTATGCTGAATCTTCTTGGATGATCATGTTCATGTACGCGAAACAGCGCCGGGGCAAAAGCTTCGGCGCTGTTTTTATATGGAAGTCCACAGGGATTTTTGATCAGTGGAGTCATGCCTGATTATTTTTTAAAAATATCTTTGATTTGATCTAAAAGTGATTTTTTAGGTGGATTTATAATATCTTCTGTACGGGCTTCAATAAGAGAACCCATGGTAGAATTTGCAGCTTTAACTTCATTCACTACTGCTGACAGAACAACGGGGTACTCTCCGGAGGTTTTGTCATACATCCAGATGTCGGTAGGAACAACGGTTCTTCTGAATGACACAAAACTGGGATTATCTATTCTCACCTCCCAGGTTTCATCCGCGCCGGCGAAATTCACAACTATCTGCAGACTTTTTTCTTTCTCGTTTTCCGTTTTTACGGTGAAATTAACGAACGGAGTTACATAATCTGCCCGCATTGCATCGGCATCAACAGCGTACTTTGGTGTGTAGGCACTGTATTTGTCTTCGGAACTCTTCATAAGATAACCATAAGTAGACCACACATTTGTATCCTTGTTTTTATTGCAGATGGTGATGGATTTTTTCTTATGACTTGGCTGGTACAGTACGCCCAGAGTATCATCAAGATAAAGATAGGAAGTTCCCGAAGTGTCATCCATTCTCATAACCAGAGGATTGCTGATCCTGTCCTGCATGATGGCATGGAGTTCTGCCTCAAGAGATTCGTATTCCGGTTCTTTTTTGCCGCAGCCGGTAAATAGGAGAAACATACATATGATTATAGCGGCTACATAAATGGATTTATATTTTGACATCGGTGATACCTCTCTGACTTGTAGAAAATGCAAATTTTGGGGCATATTCCCTGCATTTTCCAGGTTGAAGAAACTAACGTTTCTATATTATCATTCGTCCAAAAACTTTTATTCATAAGAGTATCGGATACCTTTAGCTTGAGATTCCTGTGTGTCGTATGTTATATTCTGTCCTATGAATTTTTACGATTACCTTATGGAACATGATATACGACTTACTGAGCAGCAGCGTGCCGCGGTTAATGCCGTCGATGGTGCGGTGCTGCTTCTTGCTGTGCCCGGATCCGGTAAGACAACAGTTCTTGTCGCGAGACTCGGGTACATGATTTATGTGAAGCATATAGATCCGGGCAGTATACTTACACTTACCTATACTGTTGCGGCGACAAGGGATATGGCGGAGAGATTCAGAAGTCTTTTTGGAGATAAATATACGGAGAGTCTTGAGTTCAGGACCATCAACGGAGTATGTGCCAGAATCATTAACTTTTATGGTAGACGTATCGGGAAGCAGGCATTTACACTGGTCACTGATGAAAAAATTACCACAGAAATGCTTGGCCGGATATTTCAGCAGGTGGAGAAGACTTATGCAACTGAAAGCGACCTTAAGACTGTAAGAACGCTTATTACCTATATCAAAAACATGATGCTGGACAAGGAGGAGATTAAGAGTCTCGATGAAACAGAAGACATAAAGATTTCCGCAATTTATACAATGTATCAGGAGGAAATGCGGAGCCGCGGACTTATGGATTATGATGACCAGATGGTCTATGCCCTTATGATCCTTAAACGAAGTCCGGAGACACTTTCATATATACAGGAAAAATATAAATACATATGTGTTGACGAGGCTCAGGATACTTCCAAAATACAGCACACCATCATTGGCCTGATCGCATCAGGGAAAGGAAATATTTTCATGGTGGGGGATGAGGATCAGAGCATTTACGGTTTCAGAGCGGCTTATCCTGAAGCACTTCTCAATTTTGAAAAGGAACATCCGGGAGCCAGGGTGCTTCTGATGGAAGAGAATTTCAGATCCAAAAAGCAGATAGTCGATAAGGCGCAGCACTTCATTTCCCAAAATGTTCTGAGACACGAAAAGGTAATGTTTACACATAGGGCTGCGGGTGGAGATTTCAGAACAATAAGTCTTAAGAGCAGGAATGCGGGATACAGTTACCTTTTGAAGGTTGCATCTGATTGTAAGGTTGAAACAGCGGTTCTTTATAGGGACAATGAAAGTGCGCTTCCGCTTGTGGATCTCCTTGAAAGAAATGGAGTGCCCTACAGAATCAAAAACATGGATCTGAGTTTCTTTACCCACAGAACGATAATAGATATATCAAACATTATCAGATTTTCTCTGGACCCCATGGATACAGAGCTTTTTCTTCAGATTTATTATAAAATGAAAACTTATCTGTCAAAGGCTCTTGCAGAGCAGGCTTGTTACGAGAGCAGAAAGCATAAACTTCCTGTGATAGATGCGGCCCTCAGATATTGTAATCTTCCCAAAGGAACGGAGAGCAGTCTTCAGGAGCTGAAGGACCATTTAAAGAATCTTCCAAAGGATAAGGCGGATCAGGCTGTCGGGCGCATAACCAGACAGATGGGTTACAACAACTATCTTGAGCGAAATAAGATGAACGAAAGCAAAATAGCGATTCTCAGGAGTCTTTCGTATCAGGAAAACAGCCCAAAGGGACTTCTCGACAGGTTAGAAGCATTACAGCGCCTTCTTCAGGATAAGGATAATGATCCGGCCTGTATGTTTGTGCTTTCCACCATTCACAGCAGTAAGGGACTTGAATATGACACCGTTTACCTGATGGACGTAATGGATGGGGTGTTCCCTCAGGAGGTTCCGGATATTGCCTGGAAGAGTAGTTCTCTAAGGAAGTCTGCAAGCGGTGATGATCTTCAGGAACTTGAAACCTTTGAGGAGGAACGCAGACTATTCTACGTGGGAATTACCAGGGCGAAAAATGCGCTTTATCTTTTCGAGTATAAAAATGAGGATACTACCTTTATTAATGAACTTCTGGACAGAGGTATCGACCCGGATAAAAGAAGTAAAGCCGGTTCAGCAAGAGCTTTTTCCGGTGGGTACTTTTCCGGCGGTAATTATCTTAAGGATAAAGTTTACGGTTCAAATCATACCGACGGGCTTTATGGCGGCAATAGAGCATACGGAAATTTTGCACCTAAAGTAAAGCTATATGGTGGAAGAGACTTTACAGGCAAAAAAATTTATAAAGAGCATTAAAACTGTTTAACGGAATACTCACAGACTTTACACTGTTACACTTTGACTTCCTAAAGCGCCGGTGTATAATGTTAGAGGTCAAATAACGTAAAGGAATGGGTATCATAAAATGCAGTTATTTCAATTTGTCTACAATTTTCTTTGGGGAGATCTGGTAAAGATCCCGCTTCCGGGAGGATCTTCTCTCGGTCTGTCGCTGCTGGTTATTCTGCTTATACCTGCAGGTATTTACTGCATGGTCATCACCGGATTTCTGCCCATAAG
Source organism: Oribacterium sp. KHPX15 (assembly GCF_900107835.1). Classification (GTDB taxonomy): domain Bacteria; phylum Bacillota; class Clostridia; order Lachnospirales; family Lachnospiraceae; genus Oribacterium. The sequence continues at coordinate 16,956 of NZ_FNRG01000033.1, read as the reverse complement.
GCTGTTTCCCGAGATGATCAGAGTATCGATGGAGAAAAACGTTGATAAAGATAAAAAGGGCGGTGTATCCGGTCTTGAGGCTCTTATAGTTTCTACTGCCACACGTGTTGGTATGGGAAATCTCGTGGGAGTGGTTGCGGCTGTTTCCGCCGGTGGTGCCGGAGCTATCTTCTGGATGTGGCTCGCTGCCATTATTGGTTCTGCCACTGCATTTGTTGAGGCAACCCTCGCCCAGATATATAAGGAGGAGGATCCGCTTTACGGCGGATACAGAGGCGGCCCTGCCTATTATATTCATCATATGCTTGCGGGTAAAAAGAAAAAGAGTATAGTTGCTGTTCTTTTTGCTCTTTCAGCACTTCTCTGCTGGTGCGGCATAAGTCAGGTTGTGGGAAACTCGGTTTCTTCTGCTCTTGATAATGCTTTCCACGTGCCTCCTCTGGCTACCGCAGTGGTTCTCTGCATACCGGGAGCATTTATAGTTTTAAGGAAGAATGTTACTGTCAAGGTTCTGAACATTATCGTTCCCATCATGGCGGGATTTTATATCTTCCTTACACTTTTTGCCATCATCAATAATATTTCAGAGCTTCCCGGGGTTTTCAGCCGTATATTTACTGAAGCCTTCGGATTGAGACAGGCTCTGGCAGGCGGTTTCGGAGCAGTTCTTATGAACGGTGTAAAGAGAGGGCTTTTCTCCAATGAGGCAGGTTCCGGTTCTGCGCCCTGTGCAGCGGCAAGTGCGGATGTGGATCATCCTGTAAAGTCGGGACTTCTCCAGGCTCTTGGCGTATTTATCGATACCATCATCATATGCAGCTGCACTGCTTTCGTGATCCTTCTGGTTCCGGAGAACATCACAAGTGGACTTAACGGTATGGATCTTCTTCAGGAAGCCATGAGATATCATTTTGGTAATGCCGGTGTGGTTTTCATCGCTGTTACTCTTTGGCTGTTCTGCTTCTCCACATTTTTGGGAATACTTTTCTATGCCCGTTCAAATGTGGCCTATGTTTTTGGTGATAACTGGACTTCACAGACCATATATAAGGCAATAGCTCTTGTGAATCTTTTCATCGGATGTCTTGCGGCATATACCTTTGTATGGGATCTCGGAGATGTAGGCATTGGCCTTATGACCGTCTTCAATATGATTGCGCTTATACCGATGTCAAAGCACGCTGTCAGGGCGCTCAGGGATTACGAAGAAAAGAAGAGCCTTGAAGTGGCAGAACAGCCACAGAGGGCAGCCGGTTAACCGGGTCGCTTCGACAAAAATAAAGAATAATTACAATGGGCAGCCTTGCGAGGCTGCCTTATTTGTATTCCGAAAAAATCCGGTTGCCTCTCGCTTTTTTTAAAAATTCCGCTACAATATAGCAATGAGCGTTTTTCAGAGTATTAAAAATGAATTTAGGATTCCGGGGGCGTTTGAGAACTGGAGTTTTTACAGAAAGAGTCTTACGGATATAGTTCTCTGCGTAGAAAAAAATCCGGAAGAAGGATATCAAAAAGAAAGATATCCGGTCGAAGGATATCTGGGAGAAAGACAGTTAGAAGAAAGACAGTCGGAAGAAGGATATCTAAAAGGAAACGATCCTGACAATAAGCGTTCCGGCAGTATCGCGATTCTTGGCGCCGGGCCTTGCAATGATATAGATCTGGGAAGAATCAGTCAGAGATTTAAAAGCATTGATCTATTTGATGTGGATGAAGATGGGCTCGGGGTAGCTGTAAGAAGATACGGACTTGAGCGTACATCGGGAGTTGGCGTGATAAACGTGAGCCTGACGGGTATTACCGAGGCAGCAACGGAAAGTTTTTTTAACAGGCTTTATATGTATCTGGTTGAAAATGGAAGGACGGTTACGGAGGAAGATTTCATCAACAGATCCATATCCGAGCTTAGGCTGCTGGAAGAGAAGCTATACAAAAGTGTAAAAGATTTTTCAGAGATACTTCCAAAGGGCAAGTATGATCTTATAGTTGCGGCAGGGCTTCACAGTCAACTCTGGAGTATACTGTCATACAGCTGGCATGTTCTTGCCGGTAATGTTTCCGAGCAGATACTTGGCGGCAGACCCATAGATCCTGAACCCTTTCATGATCATATAAAAGAACTGGATGATGCTTTCGTGCCGGTTCTTAATGAAGCTATATTGGAATCAGCAAAACAGCGGGTGGTTCTCGCTTCGGAGTATGATCCTCAAAATCCGGTTGAAGGTGCCTGGCAATGTATAAAAGATGTACGTGAGAGGTATACTTCGGAAAGTATTGGGCTCAGGGAAACTACTCTCAGGTGGCCATTTTTTCCGGAACAGAAAAAGGAATACACCATGCTGGTTCAGGACATAACAAAACTATGTAGATATACATAACGGGATGAAGAACAGTTTTTTTGAATGTAGAATTGTGACTTCTAAGTTGCAAGGATGTGCAGAGATTATTGACAGAAACTAGATTTGAAAGTAAACTTTCAAACTTAGTTGACGGAACGGATTCCTGCTTAGACGGATTCGGTTTATGCCTGCTCCCGGAGGATAAATATATGAATAAGAGAAATATTATTTTACTTGGTATAATTGCGGCTGTCATTGCAATAGGTTTTGGCGCGATGGCATATAGTCATTACAACTCAAAGCCTAAGTATGAGGTTGTAGTGCAGTACGTAGACAGAGAGATCTTCAGGGCACCGCTTAACAAGGACGCTCTTTATATGATAAAAGACGGAGAGGTTTCGGAAGTCCCGGCGGATACAACATTGGCATCAATGGGTGATGAGGGACTGGAGACAAAACACTATATCAACATGATGCAGGTTAAGGATGATTCTGTTCAGGTTATAGAATCAAACTGCGAGAATCAGGTGTGTATCGCCATCGGTACTTTGACTAGCGACACATATGATTTCCCTATAACATGTCTTCCCCACGGACTTATCATAACGATTCAGTGATCTTTGATATGCTCTCAGGGTTAAAACCGTTGGCTTTCTCGCCTGCTTATCTGTAATCTCTTGATGTTATTATTTGTTCGGGTTATCGGCGGGGATAAGTATCAACGATGATTTAGTACGAAAATAGTACAGTAAAAGAAAATAATTTTTTGTATATAATAGCCATGAATTTAGGGATAATTCTCAAATTCATGGCTATTTTTTGGATATCATGGTTAATGATATATCATTCACAAAAAGTTGTACTATTGTAACCGCTTTCAAATTGATATTCACTGTTAATTATGATTAAATATATTAGTATTTTAGTATATATTCTATACTCTAGGAGGAGAAGAATGAAAAGAATTTTTAAGGGCGCAATGGCCATAGGGCTTGTTGCATCAATGACAGCATGTACTGCTCAGCAACCGCCTGCAACAACCACAGCGGCTGCAACAGAAGCAGCAACAGAGGCGGCAACAGAAGCGGCGGCCGGAGGAAGCTTTGTTGCCGGTACTTATTCAGGTTCCGAGCAGGGCTTCGGAGGAAGTGTGACAGTCACTATCACAACAACAGATAGTGAGATAACAGACGTAAAGGTCGAAGGAGATAAGGAAACACCTGAGGTAGGCGGAGCTGCTCTCGAAGAGCTCGCTAATCAGATCAAGACTGCTCAGTCAGCAGAGATCGATGGTGTTTCAGGGGCTACAGTAACATCTACAGCCGCTAAGACTGCAGCTGCAGCAGCTATTGAAGCAGCCAAGAAGGGTGAGCAGCCTGCAGCTAACGATGCAGAGCTTGCATTCACAGCCGGAACTTACACAGGTAAGGGAACAGGTTACAATGGCGAAGTTACTGTTGATGTAACTTTCGATGACAAGAGCGTAACAGCTATCGAAGTTAAGGAGTCAAAGGAAACAGATCAGGTTGGTACTCCTGCATTCGATATCGTTATCAATGATATCATTGCAGCAAACGGAACAGGCGTTGACAGTGTTTCCGGTGCTACATTCTCATCAAGAGCTATCAAGGAAGCTGTTAATGATGCAGCTGACCAGGCAGGTGTAACAAACAAGGATGCATTTACAAACAATGCACTTGAAGTAAAGGCACAGGATACTATCGAAGAGACCTATGATGTTGTAGTAGTTGGTGCAGGTGGAGCAGGTATCTCTGCAGCAGCTCAGGCAGCTCAGGACGGCAACACAGTTCTTGTTATCGAGAAGAATGCTCAGGTCGGTGGTAACACACTTGTATCCGGTGGTCAGTATCAGTCTGTAATGCCTTATCTCGTATGGGATGAGAAGGATCCTGATGCAACTACAGGCAAGGGTTTCGACGGAAATGAGTATAACAAGGTTAAGTCAGTTAAGGGATGTATCGATGAGTTGAAGGTTATCCTTAACTGGTCTGAGGACGAGTTCGACGCTGATTACTACAATGATCACGAGTATGTAGCCGGTGATATCGAAGAGCTTTCAAAGCACGGTGTAGTTAAGGATTATCTTCCTACACTCCAGGCTCTTAAGAAAGAGATCCAGGCATATCTTGACTGGGCACAGCCTAAGCTTGATGCAGGAACACCTGAGTCTGATCTTACACTTTTCTCAACTCTGAACCTTCATATCTTCCAGACCTACTATGGCGGACTTCGTCAGAGTGCTGACAAGTCATCATGGATCTATGGTGATGTTGATCTCGTAACTCAGTTCATCACAGACGGTCAGGATATCAAGCCATGGCTTGAGTCAATGGGTTCAACCTTCGTTGAGGATACACAGCCTACACTTATCGGTGCTCTTTGGTACAGAGAGAATCAGTTCATCGGTGCTAATGTTGATGCTGATGGCGATGGAAAGACAGAAGAGTACGGCGGAAGATGGGGAACATACTTCATGGCTCCTATGACATCTTTCAAGAATGCTAACGAAGCAAACAAGATCATGACACGTACAACAGCTGAAGAGCTTATCGTTGAAGACGGTCGTGTAACAGGCGTTAAGGCTACAATGTATGATGGAACTCCTGTAGTTGCTCATGCAACAAAGGGTGTTATCCTTTCAACCGGTGGTTTCGCCGCAAATATCGCTAAGGTTGTTGAGACCAACGAGTACTGGTCAAGTGAATATCTCAATGATAAGCTTGAGACAACAAACCGTTCATCACTTCAGGGTGATGGTATCAAGATGGCTGAGGCAGCAGGTGCCGATACAACAGGTGAAGGCTTCACACAGCTTATGCCTATCTCTTGGGTAGATGATGGTGATCTTGCATTCGGTGGCGGAGATTATGCTATCTACATTAACCCTACAACAGGTAACCGTTTCGTAGATGAGACTTCTGAGCGTGACGTTCTTTCTCTTGGCGAGTTCAAGAATGGTATCGAGTGGAAGGGCCACAAGGGCGTATTCATCGAGATTGCTAATGCAGCAGTTCCTATCCCTGGACCATATCCATACAAGGATGAGGACGTTGAAGGCAGACAGTATGTAAGAACTATCGGCGAGCTCGCTGATCTCTTCAAGGAGATTGGTTTCGATACCGATGCTGACGCTGTGATCGAGACAATCAAGGATTACGATCAGGCTATCATGACAGGAACACAGCCTAAGGATGTTACAAAGAAGCAGTTCTCAGCTCTTATCGGTGATGCAGAGAAGAACGATGATGGATCATACAAGACTGATACATACAACCTTGATGATGCTAAGCTTCGTGTACGTCTTCTTGCTCCTTCAACGCACCACACAATGGGTGGTATCAAGGTTGACGTTGACCGTCATGTTCTTGATAAGGACGGCAATGTTATCCCTGGTCTCTACGCAGCAGGTGAGGTAACCGGAGGTATCCATGGTGGTAACCGTCTCGGCGGTAACGCTATCACAGAAATCTTCGTATCAGGACGTACAGCTGCTAAGGCTGCAACAGCTGATAACAAGTAATATTATCGGATATAGGTAGTCCGGAGCCGGCGGGCATCCGTTTATATGCGAGGCGCTTGCGGCGGAAAAATCTAAAACAAGCCCCCTAAGAACCACTAGGCCCTCGCCAATGTCAGATATTTTCTTTATGAAAAATCTGACTTGGCGAGGGTGCTAAGGAAAAAGAGATCCAAGTGGTTCTAAGGGGGATTATTTTGATTTTTCTCGTCCTCGCTTAACGCATATAAACGGATGCCCGCCGGCTCTGTCCGGTTCTTGGCTCCGGCAGATCTTAGTAATTTAGGTAATATCTGAATAAATAAGTAAGGTGTATTATCTTTATGTTTCATGTAGTACAATAAGTGGGTTATAAAGCAGATATTTAGTTATATATATACTTTTGGAATTAAGCAACAAACGAGGTTTGAAATGAATTGTCCTAAATGCGGAGCTGATATAGACGCACATACGATTAATTGCCCGAAGTGCGGGAATCCGATCATAAGAATTAAACCCATGAGGGTATGCACCAATTGCGGAAGTGACGTACCGGATGAGGCGGATAAGTGTCCGGGATGCGGAAGAACCATAAAGAGAAGAAAACACCAGACAGCGGGAGGATTTGGTTCGACAAATACGTCAGGTGCCGGTGGGTTCAGTACTTCGGATGCGTCAGGCACAGGAGCATTTGACGGAGGAGTACACAATGCTAAGGGTACAGTCGGAGGTTTTACAGCAGAACTAAAGAAGGAAAAGTACGTCTGGCTTCAGGCGGTTGTTCCCGGAGTGCTGGCATTGGCATATCACTGGCTGGTGTTGAGAGACAATATGGAATTCAATCTGGCTAACACATTTCTGATTTTTGAGGCCCTGGTGTTTATCTTCGGCTATATGGATATAAAAGATCTCGAGAAAAGACCGGAGATGATGGGAGGACTAGTATACAGCAATAGGTTTGTATATATGACTTATTTTCTGCCGATCCTTAGCCTTTGGGAGAGAAAACAGCTTCCGGGGATGAACAGAAGGGCGATGTATCCGCTGGTGCACATAGTGTTGGTTACGATTCTCGTTTTCAGTGTGATGATCAGCATGAATTCTGTTGGGACTGAGATGCGTAGTGTTATTTGATCTTAGTTTAAGATGAGTCCACCGGGGACGGTTTTCGCCGGCGAGAATCGTCCCCGGTGGATTATGATTTTTCACAACTCAGCTCAACGCATTCAAATGGATGTCCGACCACTCGGACCTGCATATGCCTCAGTTGGAAGGTTATCTAACAGTCATTAAACAGAAAGAGCAAGGGTGAACGCCCTTGCTCTTTTGGATTAGAAAAATCAATATGAACTTTGATATGTAGTAACTACCGAAACCAAAGTGCCGTAAGGGGTGGACTTTACGGTTGTTGTCGTGACAGACCCGTCAGCATTCACTACGGTTGTGGTGCCTTCTCCCTGTGAAGCGGCAGACACGGCATTTTCAACTGTTTCGTTTGTTCTGGCAGCACCTTCCTCTGTTTCGATGTTGGCATTGGTATAGCCGGTGTAGGAGGTTCCGTTAGAGGACACGCCTGACACCTGAGTGACGTTTCCGATAGCTCTGGCACTCTGGACTTCGGCAGTTGTCGGATCCTGATATGATGTCTGGCCCGAAGCATTGGCAGAAGAACCGTTATTAATATAAAGGCCTGAAACTGTGGCTCCGCCGGTGATTTCGTCAATGGTGGCGGGAATAGTTACTGTCAGGGCGATGTTTTCTGCGGATGCCGGATAGAGCTCAGTGAAATCCTTCACCAGTTTGTCGATGTAATTGTAGGTATAAGGCGCATAAGCCATGAGAGTGTCCGGGTCTGTGCAGTAGAGACCGAATGCGCCGGCGAAATATTCATTGGCATCGGTCTTTTCGTAAGAGGACACGGGAGAGGATTTTACTTCATATTCAAATATCCTCTTGAACTCATCTGTATCGGATATAAATCTGTCCCCTTCCTCAGTGACCAGGAATTTAATGCCTTTGTATACAACCACTTTCATTTTGGCGTTCTGATCTGCCATGCAAATGTCGTCGAAGTAGTGCCCCATCTCGTGGGTGATGGCCTCGGCCCCACCATAGTCCTGATTTGTAAGTATGATCTTTGCTTCCTGACCTTCCTGACCGGAATAGGCGCCCAGAACACTGTCCACAAGCGGATTGGTATCAAAGAAATAAATCACATTTCCGCTTGCCTCATAAGCCTGCCGTATGGACGCAGGGATCATATTGTACTGATTGGTGACTGCCTGTATCTGGGTTGGATTTACCGAAGAGCCAAAATCCGAAAGGGGAATGGCCGCAAAGGAAGTCAGGGCTCCGCTAAGAGTGATGCCGACCGCAGCCAGGGCTGTAGGTAGTATTTTTTTTATCAATAGTTATCCTCCGTTAGTGTCTTAAGTGAAAATAATTATAAAACGAATACCATTATTTAAAGGTATTAAGTATATGTTAATTGACTATCGGCAATTAACAATAAAATATATAAATCAAAAATGTGACGTTTTTATGTCGTTTGAAAAATGGAGCCTTAATATCTGAATCTGTATATCAGATATTAAGGCTCCAAAAAATAGCGTTAATAGAGGGAATCAGATACTCTCTATGTGTCTGTCTATGTATTTGTTTATGGTCTCTTTTATCATTTTGAATTTCTCTTTGGTGTCTACGACATCACTCTTGAAATCCAGCATCTCATCAAGATAGCCCTGCTGACGGACCTCAATGAAGCTCTGTCTGTAAACCAGTCCGTATACAAAACCGATATGCCCGATGATATAGTCGGCAGGTGTCTTTGAGTGATTTCTGTCAACATTATGTTCTGAGACTATGTCTTCGAAAACATCCTGAGATATGGTCGAAGCTCTGAAATCAGCTTCAGGAATGTCATATATTTCTGCTCTCGGTGTGATGCAGTTGACCTTGATAATGTCTACCTTATCCGCATCTCTCAGGAGATTAACAAAAAGAAGCTCCCGATCACTTAGATCCTCCGGCAGAATGTAGATATTGTGAAGACGAATGACTTTTTCCAGGAGCTCGTCTTCCGAAGAATCCTCCGTGAACAATCTGATATTTCCGTCTATGAACAAGACCTCTGCACTAAGTTCTGCGTGATTGCAGGAGATTTTATCTAAAAATGTATGATATCTCCTTAACTGCTCAAATCTGCCTATGTCATGAAGCATACCGGAAAGCCAGGCTATGTCACGGTCTTCCTGAGACAGATTAAGTGAGTCGGATATTTTGTCGCAAAGTTCTGCTACTCTGTAGGTGTGATCTATCTTGAGTTTTACCTTCACATCCGTAACATCATAGGCTGATGTATAACGGTCAAAAGCTGAAAGTACGTGTTCTCTGTTTATAAGCATTATATATTCCTCTTAAATAAAATTTATACGATATGATGTATCACAGTTTAGGCGAAAACAAGGATTAGTCAAGAGGCAAAGGGTGCGACAAATGATAAACACTGCTTAATTATGGCTGAAAATAAAGATTAAGCGGTGTTGGACGATTTGTTTTATTAACTCAAACTTGTATAATAGGGTTTAAAATGCAGATTGTATTTTAGAATAGAAAACGATCAGATATGCATTCGCATGTAGTAAGTAAACAGCGAAAACATGCTTATAAACAGGAGGTATTTCATGAAAGTATTAATGATCAACGGAAGCAGAAATGCAGCGGGATGTACATTTACAGCATTATCAGAGATTGCAAAGGAGCTTAATGCAGAAGGCATCGACACAGAGATTTTCCATGTGGGCAAGGATGCCGTGGATGGCAAGGTTAATGAGATGGTCCAGGTGGCAATTGAAAAGATGAAGGAGTCAGAAGGACTTATCATCGGTTCTCCTGTTTACTATGCATCACCGTCAGGTGAGGTGATTGCGTTCCTTGACCGTTTCTTCGGGGCAGGATCACAGGTTCTCAGACACAAGCCGGCAGCAGCCATCGCTTCAGCCCGCCGTGCAGGTACCACAGCAACACTGGATGTACTGAATAAATATCTTCAGTATTCGGAGATGCCTCTCGTTACAACCAATTACTGGCCAATGGTTCACGGAAATGTACCTTCAGAGGTCATGCAGGATAAGGAGGGCATACAGACCATGCACGTACTCGGAAAGAACATGGCCTGGATTCTCAAGTGTATAGAGGCCGGAAAGAAGGCAGGAGTTGAGGAGCCCGAAAAGGTTGATAAGATAAAGACGAATTTTATAAGATAAATTTCAATCGGGGACGGTTAAAACCCTCCCCGATTAATGGTTTGTTGCCGTACACTCGTGACTTTAGTCGTAAGTATAGTATTAAATGGGTCTTGGAAGCACACAAAATGGGAAACAGATCAAACACAACGAAAAATCTAACAAAAGTCCCTCTTTGGAGCGGAATATTGATGTTCAGCCTTCCGCTTATAGCATCTAATTTGCTGCAGATCCTTTTCAATATCTCTGATATTGCAGTTGTCGGAAGATTTGCGGGACCGATTGCACTAGGTGCTGTGGGATCCACAACCACGCTGGTGACACTATATACAACCTTTATTATCGGCATTGCAAACGGTGTAAATGTTACCGTGGCTTATACGATAGGCAAAGGCAAAAATGAAGCAGTGAAAAGAGCAGTGTTCACCGCATTCGCCCTATGTCTGATTATAGGTCTTTTTACGATGCTGTTCAGTGAAGTGACAAAGATATGGGTTTTATCATTGCTCAAAACCAAGTCATCTTTACTACCTGGGGCGATGAAGTATCTGAGCATATATTTTCTCGGTATTCCGGCACTTGCAATCTTTAACTTCGGTAATGCTACATACAGCGCAGCCGGTAATACCCGTAAGCCTTTGATGTTACTTACTATATCAGGTTTCATTAATATTCTGCTTAATCTTTACTTTGTAATAGTCATGAACCTGGATGTGGTGGGTGTTGCACTTGCAAGTGTGATCTCACAGTATTTTTCTGCCTTCTGCATTTTGTTTTCCATCATTCGTGAGAAAGCAATGATCGGCTTAGACTTAAGTTTTGCGAATTTTGACAGGAAGATTGCAATGCGTATTCTTCCCATAAGTTTGACTTCAGGTTTAGCTAATGCTATTTTCCAAATTGCTAATCTTTTTGTTCAGTACGGAGTAAATACCTTCGATGCAATTACAGTTGCCGGAGCAGCCGCAGCGCAGAATGCAGACGGGCTTGATTATGATGTAATGGCTGCATTTTACACAGCCGGAGCAAGCTTCATCGGACAAAATTATGGTGCAGGTCTAATGGATCGTGTCAAAAAAACTTATCACATAAGTCTTTTCTATAGTTTTGTAATAGGAAGTATCATTGGTTTAAGCCTGTATATATTTGGAGTTCCGTTCCTAAGGATATTCACTACTGATCAGGCGGTTGTCGAAACCGGAATGTACCGTCTTTCCATAATGGCTTTATCCTATGGCTTTTCTGCGTTTATGGATGATTCCATTGCGGCATCTCGAGGTCTTGGAAAGAGCTTCATCCCAACTGTTATAGTTATTCTTGGTTCCTGTGTGTTCCGTATTATTTGGATTTTTACTGTATTTGCATATTTTAAAACAGTAACGTCACTTTACCTTCTGTATATTTTTTCATGGACTATCACAGGAATAGCAGAAATGATATATTTCAACAGGATTTACAGGGAAGCCTGCAAATCCTAAAGATTAAAAATCAAATGTAATGACGGAGTAGGATTCATGTAACCCAAACCATAATTAAATCAACACCAAAAGAATCTAAATTGTACATTGTGTATGGTTATGCTAAACTAACTACTATAAGAAACGTTTGAAAGGAGAAACGAAAAATGGATCTTAAATTAAAAGATAAGGTAGTCATGATAACCGGTTCAACAGGCGGCGTAGGTGAATCTTTGGTAAGAGCTTTTGCTGCAGAGGGTTGCAAACTTGCAATTTCTTCTACAAAGCAGGAGAAGCTCGACAAACTGGTTCCAACACTCGACATTGCTCCGGATCATCTTCTCACATTTGTTGTTGATGTTTCAAAAGAAGATCAGATAAAGGATATGGTTGAAAAGACCGTAGAACATTTTGGTTCTCTTGATGTCCAGGTAAATAATGCCGGATACGAAGGAAAGAGCATCCCTGTAGATGAGCAGACAGTAGACAACATGATGGCTGTATACAACATAAATGTATTCGGACCTCTGTTTGGAATGAAATATGCCCTTCAGCAGATGAAGAAGCAGAAGCACGGCGCTATTGTTAATATCTCTTCACAAGGATCTATTACAGGTGCTGCCACTATGTCAGCATATGTTTCTTCTAAGCATGCCGTTTTCGGTATATCAAAGTGCGCGGCTCTTGAAGTTGCCGAAATGGGAATCCATATTAACTGCATAGGACCCGGACCTATCGACACCCCTATGATGACAAAGCTTGAAAAGCAGGCACTTGGTGAGAATGTATCGAAGGAAGAAGCTATGAAGATCTTTGCTGCCGCATATCCTGATAAGCGCTATGCAAAACCTGAAGAAGTTGCAGATCTCGCTCTGTTCCTTGCATCAGATATTTCAAGCCATATCACCGGTTCACTCGTCACAATGGACGGCGGTCAGGCAGCTTTAGGAAGATAATAATCGTATTATTGATAAGACTAATAAATATCAAAAGCCTTACGAAGAGTCATTCATCTTCGTAAGGCTTTTATCATTGGTTTATCATATTGTTTTCAGCCAATAGTCTCATAGATCATATCCATGAATCCGCTGAAATTATCATCATAGTGAAGCTGCGTGATCCTGGAAAGATAACCGTCATTATCGTAAGTAAACAGATAATCTAATGGCTGATTGGAACCTCTATCAATATGAACAGAAATAATGTATATTTTACCATATATTTAACTTTCAATGTCATTAAGCCTTGGGAATAACTCAAACTGATGGAGATGTGACCTTATGGAATATATAGTGCTAGGACTATTCTGCATAAGTCTTTTGCTTTGTATATCGCTGAATATTTCAATAATCTGTGCTCTTTTGGCAGGGCTTATTCTGTTCATGCTTTACGGAAGACATAAAGGATTTTCCTGGAAGTCTCTAATATCCATGGCTATCAATGGGATCAAAACCGTTAGTAATATATTGATTACTTTTATCCTTATAGGTGTGATGACTGCACTCTGGAGGGCTTCAGGAACCATTCCTTTTATTGTCTCTAAGGCTTCAACCCTTATTAGACCATCCATTTTTCTTCTTATGACTTTTCTTCTTAACAGCGGACTCTCGGTTCTGACCGGAACATCCTTCGGAACATCAGCAACAATGGGTGTGATCTGTGCCTCCATGGGTTCCACAATGGGAGTAAGTCCGATGCTGACCGGAGGTGCTGTCTTATCAGGTGCTTTTTTCGGTGACAGATGTTCACCTGTATCAACAAGTGCATTACTTGTTGCAGGGATCACCGGAACAGATATCTATAAGAATATCCGCGGAATGATCCGTACTTCCTTAATACCTTTCATTGCAGCTTGCGTTATATATTTTGCGATAGGTTCATCCGTTTCCGCTGAAGGTCCCATTATGGATCTAAAAGATATGTTTTCAACATCCTTCCGGCTCGAATGGATTACCGTCATTCCTGCAGTCACCATTATGCTTCTTATCATTTTACATGTTAATGTTAAGATCGCCATGGGACTAAGCATTCTTTCTGCAATACCTATCTGCCTTTTTGTACAAAATATATCTTTCATTGAGATATTACATACTGCACTAACAGGTTTCACTCCAAAGGATGAGGCTCTTTCTTCCATGCTGAGCGGTGGAGGCGTGCTTTCAATGCTGAAGAGCGGATTAATAGTCTGCATATCATCATCTTATTCAGATATCTTTAATAGGACAGGGCTCCTTGATAACGTAAAACATTCAGTTTCCTCCCTGGCCGGTAAAACTAACCGCTTCACTGCATTATTCTGTTCCTCAATTGGTTCAGCTATAATTGCATGCAACCAGACCCTTACAATCCTTCTCTGTAATCAGCTTTGCAGCGGACTATATAAAGAAAAGGATAAACTCGCTGTTGATCTGGAAGATACAGCAGTCGTTATCGCACCATTAATTCCATGGTCAATAGCCGGAGCTGTTCCTTTGGCCACAGTAGGTGCACCTTCAACAGCAATATTTGCTTCATTCTATCTCTTGTTACTTCCTATTTACAGGTTACGTTCGGCAAGGTATGAGAAAAGCTAAACAAAAGAATAACTTTTTCAAATTCTGGCTCCCTTTGGCGGAGCCAGAATTTTTTTACAAAAAATCTCGAAAAAAAAATAATAACAAAAGAACCCCTCACCTACAACCTTAACGGCGGTAGGATTGATTATAAGAAGCTTTACTATAATGTCGAGACTCCGACTTTCTATATCGAGAATCCGACAAAGCAGGACATGTTCGGTACATTCTACAAGAACGGTGCTGTCATATCTGACCTTTCAGAATCCATTACACTCCGCGCACAGTGGAAGAAGATCCGTAACACTGATCGGGAGCCTTACGATAATCCATCAGGCGGTGATGATGGTCATGGTAGCAATAGTGGTGATGACGCAGAGATCATCCCTAACGATGTCCTTGGATACTTCGGTACAGCTAAGAGAACAAACGAGATTTCAATCCGTACAACGAACGGAATGAAGGACAAGAAGCTGACTCTTAACTACAACTATTGATGCTTAAATCTGAGAATGACATTCAAAAGGATGTGAACTATCCAGAGAAGACTATTAGAAGATATTAAAATGGTAAATAGAGATCATTTGCCATTACAAGATTAGCAAGGACTATGCAGTATTTATGTTTACTGTTCTGTTGGTTGATTAAAAGGTGCAACTGTGATAATATTTACCTGAACATACGCAAATAATATAGAATTGCGGAGGACAAGGATGATATTTACATATGCCGAGTGTGTAAATGAATATGGATCTAAATATCTTGTAAATAAAGCAGTTAAAACAGGACAGCTTTATAAACAGGAAAGTGGTATTTATTCAGATAAAGAGTATGTGCCTGCTCTTGCTGTAATATCTAGGAAATATCCGGATGCTATTTTTACGATGAACAGTGCTTTTTACTACTATGACTTGACGGATGTGATCCCTGAAAAATTTTATTTGGCTACAGACAGGGACGCCACGAAGATTGCAGATGAAAGGGTTGTCCAGATATTTGAGCAGAAAGACCTTCTTGAGCTTGGCTTGACAGCAATGGACAGAGAGGGGTGTTCCATACGCATTTATTCCAGGGAACGTCTTATTGTCGAATTGATCCGGCACAAGAAAAAAATACCCTTTGACTATTATAAAGAGTTAATTCGAAATTACAGAGATATAATATATGATTTGGATATCCCTACCATAGAAGAATATGCATACGAAGTTCCAAAATCTTCCATGATTATGGAAACACTGCGGTTGGAGGTTTTATGATTCACAAGTATTGATCAGTATGAGGACATCCGTGGTAATCTTCCGGATGAGATGATAAAGGATGTAGTGTTCTCATTCTACGATCAAGGCGAAGCCGTTTTCTACGTTAATGACGAGATAGGTTTCTGTTATAACTACGACAGATGGATGCCAGGACGAGTTAATAGCAAGAACGGTTACACCCTTTCATCCAGCGGACTATCTGAAAGCCAGTACAACAATGTGAAGAAACTCATGTACTACGGTGTTCCTAACGACCAGACCGGGCTTTTTGAAGAAGTACTCGGTGTAAGCTATGATTCTGTGAAGGGGTCATTTGAGAATGGCGATGCGGCTCTTAATGTTGTATCAAGCCTTTTATATAGGTTTGTAACAGATGGAGCGCATGAGCCATCAGAGATAAAGGGTATCGACGGATATGTATTTACCGAAGCAAAGGTGGCTGCTTACAGAAATGCTCTTCTCAATGCAATTCAGAATGATACTGCAGAAAGAGGAAATGTATCATTCAATGCGGATGAGGATATAGTATTCACACTTCAGGATGACGGCACATATATGTCAAATGAAGTAACTGTGACAGCATCTGATGATGCAGACCACACACTTAAGCTCACAACAGAAGGCATTACAGTAAACGGAAGTGACGAGTTCACAACAGGCACAAAGATCTGTTTTGTAAGCGATTCTGAGCCTACAGAGATTAAATTCACAACAGAAGACGTTGCACTCAGCTTCTATGTAACTGATTCAAAACACCAGAACGTACTTACTTCATCAACAACCACAGTAGAGCACACTCTTACTGTAAAGGAAAAAGAGGAAGAGGAAATAAATAACGAAATCCCAATCTCAAAGAAGGATGCCACAACAAAGGAAGAACTTAGCCGTGCATTCCTTGTGCTCTATGACGAGGATGGTGATGTAGTTGAGAGCTGGACCTCAAAGAAAACACCACACATCATTAAGGACCTTAAGGACGGATTCTACACACTTGAAGAGATAACTGCACCAGAAGGCTATGATCTTGCTGAAGATATTGAGTTTGAAGTAGTAGACGGAAAAGTAGCTGAAAGCGTAATCATGTATGATGCACCTCTTAAAGAAGAGATTGCATCTGCATCAGAGATTTCAATCCGTAAGACAGATATTACAAACGGTAAAGAACTCCCCGGAGCAAAGCTTAAGATCACAAACGAGGACGGAAAAGAAGTTGAATCATGGACTTCTACAGAGAAGCCTCATGTAATTAGTGTATGCTCAAGAACTAAAATGCCTTGAAATTGCTGACTTTTTTGCCTATACGTGAGATAATTGATGCAAGGAATTACATCATAATTTCTCAAAAACCTTGCACTTTTCGCGGAGAATCCCATGTATAAGAAAAATCAAAATCATCAGTTTAGTCTCGGAGATTTCAATCAGCCAATGGGTCTAAAACTTGATCCAGAGAATAAATGGATAAAAAAAGCTGCTATGATTCCCTGGGATGAAATAGAAGCTGTGTATGCAGATCTGTTTCCTTCTGATTGTGGAATGCCTGCAAAACCACTACGTATGGCACTGGGGGCTCTCCTGATTCAAAAAAAGT
>NZ_FNRG01000031.1 GCF_900107835.1 Oribacterium sp. KHPX15 | reverse complement strand
GACAATCTCTTCCTCAAATACATAAAATACCGAGTAATTATCTACCAGCATTCGCCTAAGTCCTTGTGAGCGTTCAGGTTCAAAATCTACCAGTCTGAATTTCTCGGGAAAGAAGCCAAGTCCAAGAACATTATCTGCTATTCTGTTATACTGTCTCATAGCATTTTCCGGTGATTGCAGATTTACTGCGATATACTCATATATCCCATCCATATCACGCAATGCTTTCTCAGTAATTTTTACAGGATATTCTCTCATCTGTGACTCTCTCTAAAAGCTGCAAATGCTGCCTTTGCATCCTGTACTCGTCCAGCTTCAATATCCTCAAAGCCCTCCTGCAATTTTGCATGAATCTCTGCAGTCGTCATAAGATCTGCATTAATAACATCTGGTGCCTGAGGTAATGAAACCTTAAAAGGAATTCCACCTGTAAGCGTAATCTGTCTTAAATACATATCAATAGCCGTAGACATAGGAATTCCCAGACGTGAAAGCACATCTTCAGCTGATTTTTTCGTTGTAGGATTAACTCGTAAATTAAGTGTTGCTGTTTTCTCCATATGTATATCAACTCCTTTTATTCATTGTAACGCAATTTGCGTTACAATGCAAGATACCTTTATACTTCACTGAATGTCGATTCTAATTGTTTTTTGCACGATCTAATTTCCACACAGTTAATGAATCTTTAACTTGCTGTTTTTTATCCTCATCCCTTATACTTTAGTCAAGAAGATCAGTCTGGTCTGCTTAGTCATATAATATGGGAGGTGCAGTGTTATGATGCAGGTAAATATCCTTGAAGCCAAAACTGATTTATCAAAACTCATCCGCCTTATCGAAACGAATCGCGAAGATGAGATACGTGTAGCCCGAAACGGAACGCCTGTTGTAAAGATGACCGCCATCGAAAAAAAGCCGGTCTCAAACCGAATCGGCATCGCTAAAGGCAAATTCACAATGCCCGATGATTTTGATGCAGATAATGATTACATTGCTGACCTTTTTACAGGAGGTGACCTATGAACCTTCTGCTCGATACCCACATTGCTTTATGGGCGATAGGCGATAATCCCAATCTGCCTCAAAAGGCAAAAGAACTCATAATGGATCCTGACAACTCCGTATACTTCAGTTCGGTATCCACCTGGGAAGTGATGATGAAACACGATGCCCCACATACGAACTTAAGCCTCACCGCTTCAGAGTTTGTAGAATACTGTGAGGAAGCCGGATACTTCCAGCTCAACATGAATAATAAGCATGTAGTGGCTGCATCCCGGCTCGATACATCCGAAGCTGAAAATCACGGTCACAAAGATCCTTTTGACAGGCTTCTTCTTGCACAGGCAAAAGCCGAGAATTATTCTTTTCTTACCCACGATTCAAAGATCGAATGGTACAACGAAAAATGTGTCATTAAAGTATGATCCACACCTAGGAGGAGTTGTAGGGGGAGCAGATGAAATCGATATAATCACTTGAGGGGTTGGTGCTCATTCGTCTCCCCTCCCGGAAAGCTGTAAATCGGTCGGAAATAGTTCTTCCAGATCCACTCTCCGTTCTTGTAATAACCGGTAACAATGGATGTTACGGAATAGGCTGTGGGTATCTCCCGCTTCATAACCCTGTAGTCGCCGAAGTCACCATCTATTTCATACTTTTCAAAGTATCCACCGATATTGTCCCAGAACCAGTTGTTTTCAAGCCTTTTCTCCGGCAGATTCTGAATCTGCGTCGTCCACATCTGATACTGGATGTATGTTGTGTTATCTTCCTCGAAGTTAAAATCCTGATCTGCGATCCAGTAGAGGTCATTATGATACTGATACACCCAGCAATGGCAGTCCGGCAGATATACACGAGGAATGCCAGCCGCTATAAACTCCGCGTCTATATTCGGTGCTGCGAAGCTCTCTTCAGGGAAATAATGAACGCCAGCTGATGATATGAACACACCCGTGGATAATGGCACTGTCAGCGGCCATTGAATCAGTACTTCGTACTCACCGTCTTCTGCTTCTCCACTCGCCGTGAAGCCAACGTTCGTGTAATCCCGGTCGCAGAGGAAATAATCATTTACATCGGGTCGAGCCAGTCCATACTCCATATTCAGCATTATCGGTTCTCCGTTGTCAGTCGAATGCAGAAGCAGCTTCGGAGTACCCATGGGATGATCGTAACGAAAGGCAAAGCCATTAAGTTCGACTTTACCATCATGCACTAACGCCTCATCAATCTGAAAACAGTAAGCTCTTGATGTAGTATCCGCTTCCACACCGCTTGCTCCGCGCCCGTGGATATAGACGCCGAGACAGACTATCATGAAAACAAGGCTAATGGATGTGATTAGCGTCATCCTGAGTTTCTCGGAGGCCAGCATTCTGACAAGAATGAAAAGCCCACTTCCAATCACTGCGCCGAGTGTATTGGAAAACACATCATCCCACTCAAACAGTCCTCTCATCAGAAACATCTGGAGCATCTCGATGGTGAAGGAGAACAGGATTGCAGTCCCCGTTATCACGGCTACTCTGGACTTGTGGTTGGAGGTCGGCAGGACAGAGCTCACCAGAAAGCCAAACGGAATAAACATAGCTATATTGGCCATGATTTCGTTTCCCAGATCTGTATCCCCTGCAAACCACCGCTTATAGGACCAGAACAGTTCAAACCGGGCGACATGATATCCCGTCGGCCGTTTCAGCACAGTGAACCACAGGACAGTAAAAATGTAAACGAGTAGAAAGATCAGACTCATCATATGCCTGGTGCGATTGTTTTCGATATGGGTCACCTCCCATGGATAATGACGGTTTAGTACCACAGAATCGGTAAAACGTCAAATAACACATGTTAATTAAGATATGCGAAAGAACCAACCGAGGAAGACCTGCTTCCCCGGTCAGTGACTCAATCCCGACGGAACAAATCTCTCGTGTAGACTTTTTCTTCTACATCGTCCAAAATCGCATCATACCTATTAGCGATGATGGCATCTGATCCAGACTTAAACTTCTCAATATCATTGACTACGAGGCTGCCAAAGAAGGTTGTTCCATCTGGAAGGGTCGGCTCATAGATTATCACTGTAGCGCCCTTCGCCTTGATTCTCTTCATTACTCCCTGAATACTGCTCTGACGGAAGTTATCACTATTTGCCTTCATGGTAAGGCGATATACGCCAATCGTAATAGGACGTTCTTTTTCAGCGTTCCACATGGAATTGCCAGTATAGCTGTAATATCCTGCCTTATCAAGCACACGGTCGGCAATAAAGTCCTTTCTGGTCCTATTACTCTCAACAATCGCCTGGATCAAGTTCTCCGGCACATCCTCATAGTTTGCAAGTAATTGCTTTGTATCCTTTGGCAGGCAATAACCGCCATAGCCAAAAGATGGATTATTGTAGTGAGACCCGATGCGTGGATCAAGACAGACGCCATTAATGATGTCCTGTGTTTTCAACCCCTTCATTTCTGCATAGGTATCCAACTCGTTGAAGTAGGACACACGAAGCGCCAGATAAGTATTGGCGAAAAGCTTGACTGCTTCTGCCTCTGTAAAACCCATGAAGAGTGTGTCTATATCCGGCTTCTCCGCACCTTCCTGAAGAAGATGAGCGAAGGTTTCAGCAGCAGGTCTGGACGCCTCGTCACAACCTACAATAATACGGCTCGGGTACAGATTATCATATAGAGCCTTTGATTCCCTCAAAAACTCCGGGCTGAACAGGATACGATCAGTGTGATATTTCTTCCTTACACGCTCTGTGTAGCCAACTGGGATGGTGGATTTTATGACCATCATTGCTGTTTCCGAGGATTGCATCACCAGTTCAATGACGCTTTCCACTGCAGAGCAATCAAAGAAATTCTTCTGCGGATCATAGTTCGTCGGAGCTGCAATAATCACATAATCTACGGAGGAATAAGCTTTTTCTCCATCCGTGGTTGCAGTTAGATCAAGTTTCCGCTCACCTGCTTTTGCCTCTGCCAGATATTTCTCAATGTAATCATCCTGTATTGACGATTCCCACTGATTAATCTTATCGACCTTGGCTTGGATTATATCTACTGCGGTCACATGATTGTGCTGACTCAAAAGCACTGCCAACGAAAGACCTACATATCCTGTTCCTGCTACTGCAATGTTCATAGATTACACTCTCTTCCTTTATCCAGACAGCATTGCTGTCCCGATGCCCCGCATCGACGGTGTTACTATTAATCTCTTCTAAACAAATCTTTCTGACCATCATCACAGCCGACAACGATACGGCTCGGATGCAAGTTATCATAGAGCGCTTTGGTCTCACGTAGGAATTCCGGGCTGAAAATAATGTTCCTGATGCCAAACTTCTGACGGATTTTAATGGCAACAGGCACTAACGTGCTGAAGAACTTCAGCTCTCGCGTACACTCGGCTCCAGCCACACTTCCCCGGAAACAACCTTGTCTCCCCTTATCATGCTGTTCGTCCCGTTAAGCGGCACAACCACCACGAGATAGTTACCGGACTCATTAACAAGCCCCTTCAGGTCATACTCCAGCACATTCTCCACCCTCATTGTCTTTTCCTGTGCCTTGATCTCTTCGTCCTTCTCGGTCCCCGTTGGTCCCTTGCCCACATCTCCGAACACTTCCATGGTCTCCTTATGTGCCTTTGTGTTCGACTCGTCAGCAATCACGGTCCTGTAAGACCAGCCGTCCTTCATCACCCTCATCTCATAGCTTGTGGAGCCCAATGCCTCGTCCCACGACACCACACCCTCCGGCGAGATCTTCACAGAATCAATCTTCCCGGTATGCGTTAATGCAAGCTTGGCAAGCTTTACCTTTACAGTCGCATCGTACCCGCTATTGTTCACCTTAACTTCCTCAACCGTAGCCCCGTTCCCTGCGACGCCCCCGGTCAGAAGATTAGTCACAGTGACATCTTCCTTCTTAAGACTAAACTTATAATTATTCTTACCGGTCAGACTTATCAAAAGTTCCGGTTCGTCATCCAGTCCCCATACAGGATCCTTATGGTTAATCGTCATAACACTGGCTTCGTAATCACTATTCTCTTTACCATTATTGATGATAATGTTCTCGGTCCCCACACTCTCACCGATCTGAATTTCCGGATCTATCGTTAATGCCAACGACCGCAATGTCTTCGCAAATGCCGCTCCGGCTACTAACCCGCTCAGAGCCATTGAAACAATTAAGACCTTCAAATAATAATCTGCTCTTTTCACTACTATACCCCATAAAAATTATACATTGCTTTTTTACACTGTCCGTTCCTCTGACTACAACCGTACCTAATAAAATACATGCCAATGTCTACACCAAGTTTTATCATCAATCTCTTACATAGTTCTACACTATTTACTCTTCATGAATTATCAGGGACAAATCCTCAGCATCATAAACATGATGGGTGACTGGCTTTTCTTGTCAATATCCATAAAAAATTTATAATCCACGGTTACCCTATAGTGGTTTGACGTTTACCACCTAACTTTTTTATTTTATTTAAAAAATAAACTGCAACTGAATTCTTTAAACAAATTGTAATTACAAAATATACTATAATCCCAATTGAAACCTCAGCAAATAATAATACTGATATATTATTAATACATAGTTTGATACCAATAATAATCAAAGTCATTATTATACTAGCAATTATACTGCAGATTATGTCATGTTTATCCGCTTTAATTTTCAAGTATTTTCCAGCAAAAATATACGTTGATAAAGTAACTAGCCCTTCACTTACCACTGATGCTATGGCGGCTCCTTCACCTTGATACAATCGTATCAAAAACATATTTAAAAAAATATTTGAAATAGCTCCTATAAATGTTGAAGCAAGTAATTTCTTTTCAGCATTATATGTAACAAGTATTTGTGTGCCAAACAAATTACTAAACCCTAAAGTAATTATTAATAGTGTCGATATTCTCAAAATCGGGATGCTTTTAATGAATTTTGTTCCATATAGAAATATAACAATCTCTCTTGAACACATTCCGAGGCCTATTGCGCTAGGAATAAGTAAAAAGAATAAAATATTGAGAGTTTTCTCAACAATAATTGAACAGGATTCATTATCTCCATTACCTCTATAAAAACTTAATCGCGGAAGCAGAACCCCTCCAATCGCAGCCATAACCACAATTATTGCTTTTGTAATTCTTATTGCGTAGTTGTAAAACGCAACATTATCCTTACTACAGAGCATTCCAATCATGGTAGTATCAAGTAAAGTGTATAGTTCTATAGCAACTGTAGTAAGCAAAAGACTAAATACAGGAATGAGATGTTTTCTTAAGCTAATTCCATTTAAAGTTAAAGAAATTCCAAATTTTCTCAAATTAAATATGTTATAAATATTGTTTCCTGCAATGGCCATAGATGTAATAAAAGCATAAAGCAGATAATCCTCATTATGCTTTACAAATAACAACACAGCAATAAGAGAAACTGATTTGACTATAAAGCTTCGTACAGCAATATAACGATATTGTTCAAACCCTTGATACATCCAATCCACATTTATATAATTAAGAACAATACTTAGACCGGTAATGACAAATAGTATTTTATTTATTCTAAAACTTTGAACAATCAATATCAAAAGAGTATATAATGCTAAACATACTGTGGTAGACATAGAATTTAAAATTAATAACTCACTAAAAGTCCTATTTACGCTTCTAGAATTCTCACGTATTTTAGCTATTTCTCTAGTTCCATAATTGGGCAATCCCAAAGTAGCGGTCAAAACAAAATATTGAGTTATATTCTGAACATATGCAATCTCTCCAATAAGGCTCGAATCTAGTACACGAGCAACATATGCAGCCGTAATCAGAGGAAACAGGATATTTAAAAATCTATATATTACATTAAATATAGAATTGAAAAACAAGGAATTTGTCTTCATAACAAGCTACTATATTTCTTTCTCCAATCAAGATTATAATGATATACGATCCATATCCAAGTTCTTATACTCACCTAGCCCGCTGACAAAAATATCATTCTACACATATTATTTACTGCAGACATATAGAAAAGCAAGGAGTTGAGCTCGACTTTATAGTTTACAACAAAAAATCTGGCAAATCGATGATTGTTGCTAAACATAAGACCTATTTATTCGCTTTTTGAATCATTGGGCTATTTTACTAAACAAGTCAATAGTCTCTCTAATAAAAATATTCTCTTCTGACCGAATTTCGCTTCTATATGAATCAAAATCACACCTACATGTTTCATAATTCTTAATTATGTATTTTAACTTTTTAATAATTCTAGGTATTTCATTTAAATCCGATGAAAATTTATACTCTCTTTTAATAGGTATATCTATATCATTTGCCGCAGAACCTTCTAATCCAGTAACTATACAACAACCACATATTGCTGCTTCTCTTGGGATTCTGTCTTTTCCCGGATGATTACCAAAATCAATATAAACCTTTGAATGAGATAATACATCAAGCATTTCAGAATGGCTCATGTTTATTAATGGAACCCAATTAACATCTGTATATGATGATATTATTTTCTGAGTAAACTCTAAACCTTTCTTTGGGTTGTATAGAATAGTATCAAATTTTTCATAACTAGACTCAGCATTAGTAGCCTTAATAAACTCTTCACTCAAGTAATCTGACAATCTATGAATACTTTGTTCGCAAACACCCTTAGACAATAAAAATAGCCGCGCATACTCTGATTGCACGCAATGAATGTATTTATTCTTGAAAGGATTGTACTTCTCTCTCCTCATTCCCAGAGGTGCATAATATTTTGCATACCTAAGCCTGAAAGAACTATAATAATTATCTACACTTAACCAGTATATTAATTTTTTTACCTTTTTAAATTTTGGCAAAAAGAACATAGTGTTTTCTGGAAAAATAATAATATTATTTGGTGAATCTACTATTCTGGTTGCATAAGGACAGCTATATCTACCATATTTCTCTATAATAGGCTCTTCTGGTCCGTTTGTTGGAAATTTAAGTTTCCTATAGTATACCATTGATGCTTCAAATCCATTTTTGTTAAGATGATGACATAATTGGTGCAATAATTCTGGACCACCAGATGTGGTAAACGCGTTTGCAATTAAATAAATCATAATGATTCCTCCCTTTAGAGTATGTCATATTACAGTATCAGTAACATTATCCTCTAAGATATTATTCCCCTCTTAAAAGCTTAACATAAATAATACTCATCATTTGAAACATCAAATACACTTTAATATGCAATTATAGATACTATTCATTTCAATACACGAAAAAGGCATGGTTCTATATCACTAATTAAATAAACTAAATATTAAAGCTAAACTTTTACACTTATTCTTGTAATACTTTCGTCCCTTATTTCTCTTTGTCGAATAACAAACGGAATATAATATATACAACACGCAAATGTAGCTTCAACCATTGCAAAATCCATCATTCCGATCATTATTGAAAAAACAACCATTATGTATAAAGCTGTAACCAAAAGATTACCCTTTTCGTTGACATATCTATTGTATATACTCATTGAAAACAATCCCCATAAAAACGAAAAGATTGCAACGCCGATATATCCCCCATCCTTTAAAAAAAAGCCAAAACAATTTATAAAGTAATTAAATGTGTTAGCAGTTCCGCCATAGCTCCCCATGCTTAAGACAGTATTTTGATTAGTATTAAGAAATTCATCTGCTAATTCAAAGGAATGGAATTCAATCCCAAACAATTTAAAGACGGCAGCAATCGGTCTAATTATTCCCTGAAAAGATGCAAAACCATATGTCAAATCACCAAAATCATTTAATCTATAATCAAGAAATGGTAATGAACCTACAAAATACGTATATGTACTTCTTAAAACAGTAGTAAAATTGCCTCCCCTAATAAGCACAACAGCCGGTATGGCAACAACTGCTAATACCATTACTCTTCTAAGTCTATTCCTAGTCTTCTCATTACTCTGAATCTTTATTTTAATATAGCCGTATGATACCATTGCACAGCTGATCCAGAAGAAGATTATCAACCTATCACCAAAAGCAAAATATTCCATTACTGTTAACATTATTGCTCCAATGAACATTTTCCACTTAATTTCATTCTCAACACAAATATAAGAAAACACAACCGTTATATATGTGAAGAGAAGTGGATTAATCAAACAAAGCCTTAAGAAATAGGCCACTTCATATCCTCCCCAAAAGTTTTTAAATATATTCCCCAAATAATAATAACGTATTTTGCCAAATTCTATACCAGACCTAATAATACCTATTACAGCAATATCAAATATCCATAAATATATAAATATTACGATAAATATAAATCGCAGTAGCAAAAAATTAATATTATAATCTGCTTTACTTGCAATCCATCTTATTGCTACCTTACGGGGAATTAATGTTCCAATGTTAAAGAATAAAATTCCGATCAGTATTATTAGATAAACTCTATCAGTTGCCGTAGGAACTTCAAACAAGCCAAGGCTACCTAATAACACATTGATTCCCCAATACAAATTAAATAATACTCCCGCACTAATAATAGTTTTATCATTTACATAATTAATAAATCCACATAAAGCTGCGAGAAATACACACATCAAATACATTGGTAAAGTATATCCTCCACTAAATCCCAAGCAATAGTTATAGCCATCTTTTAATCAAAAACGTACTATTTTTAATACCATATTTATGAATATATTCGGCTGTTCGAAATAGAACCAAAGGAAAAATCCAAAACTTATTTGCGTGTAAATAGGTTTTACAATAGTAGTACTCACTTTCACAAAAGCACCTAAATGAAAAATCATTCATCAGCATTGTACTTTTCCCTCCAAGATGTATTATTTCACTATTAGTATAATACTTGGTTTTAAGATTCATTTTCTCCATTCTATGTCCAATAATATTCTCTTCCTCATACAAGAACGTGTTTTCGTCTAATGGAAAAAGGCATTCCATGGCTTTGTTTCCTATCATAAAACAGCATCCAGAAACTGCAAAAACATCAAATGGTTTAGTAGTATTTTCAGGCAAAACCCGATATTTCTTCATAAATCCACGGGATAAAAACTTTAATGGAGTCTTTCTTAATAAATAATAATATTTTCCACTAATGGTCATTTTACATCCCATATTTATTTCTTGAATTGATCCATCTGGAAGAAACACTTTGGGACCAACAATACCATATTCTTCATTTTCCTTCAAAAAATAATAAAGCAAATCGATAGCATTATCTTTGAAAATCACGTCATTATTTGTTACTAATATTTTCTCACATTTATCTTGTAGTGCTTGCCTTATGCCAATATTATTCCCTGCAGCATATCCTTTATTTGTTGTATTTTTTATTAATTGACACTTCAAGTGTGAAGAAATAAAACCCGAAACTGACTCTGGAGCTTCTTTAGTTGATGCATTATCTACAATATATATTTTGAAATTAATATGACAGGACTTATCAATGCTTTCTATACATTGAGCTGTAAGATCCCATGTATTATAGTTTAATATAACAATTCCAATCATATTAGCATGATTCCTCAATTATTTTTTTCCATTTTTTTGCAACGCTAATCTCAGAGAATTCTTCATTACGTGCTCTAATTAATGAATTCCTACAATACTCATATAATATATTCCGATTGATATAAAGATATATAATCTTTTGTATCATCCATTCAACTAAATCCTCATCTATTACTCCGCTATGTAAAACATATTCCTTATATTTCCTATCTTTGGTATTTGGCAGAAAATCATCATTCCAGTAATCATATAACGGTTTATGCATGAATCCATTATATTCATTTGTTAGCATTTCTCTTATAGCATACATATCTGTTGCAATAAGAGTACAACCATACTTCATTGCTTCAAGAGTACATAAAGAACTGCTGTCCATTCTAGTTGGATTTATAAAAATAGCGCTTTTTTTATAGTATTCATTCAGTTCCTGTCTAGATAGATTAAATTCTAAAAAAGTAACATTCTTATATTTGGCAATATCAATTTCTTTAATTTGTTCAAGTTTAGTAATTATCGTCAACTTAATATTTGGATATTTTTCATATATAGTATTAAATACTTTTAATGCATCTTGACCACCCTTCAGATAAAAATCCGATGAAATAAATAGACATTCTAACACATCTGAATATGACTTCATACGTACTTCAGTATTACCATAATTTAAATCATCAACGACTAAAGGATATATTTGTTTCAATTTATCTGTATATTCAATTCCGTAAAGATTACCAAATGAGTTGAAACAAGTTTTCGAAAGACATATGATATTTTTTAATTTATTATCTCTAAATAATTTTTTGAGTCTTTGTTTAGTAATATAATGATTTGGTCTGTCCCAACAATAGTTCACTAGAGCGCTTGGGTTCTCAGACAAAATTAAATATGGCTTATTTGTTTTTAAGAACCGATTATATGTAACCCCAATATCTTCATTATTATATTTTGCTTTCACAACTTGGAATATTCCTAAATAATCAAATATCTTCATATGAATAAGTTTAGCAAATAAACTTCTTCTCTTATTTGCAATGTCATATATCTTTTTATCTGAATATATAAATGTAATATTATCAAATTTATAATCGAATAACGTTTTGAGGAACCCTCTTATATTTGAAGTAACCACCTTTACTCGTAGCATAATCATTCCTCCAATACCTCAAAATGAATGCTTTTTTCTTAATATTGTTTTAACAATTGGTACAGGAAGAATATATTTGAGTGTATTTCTAATATTATTTAAAAGCATCCCTCTTACTCCAATATTTTTTATAACAATTTCTTCTAATGAATTAGTATGTAACATCTGTATGTCTACATTATAGAATTTATCTTTTATTGTGTTACTATCAATTGCATGATTACATTTCAATGCCTCATCTAACGATATTTCTTCCATTATTCCTTTTATATTTGATACATACTTTTTTCCTTTTTCATTAATTCCAATTATAAGTGAGCACCCCATACTATCGAATGCTTTTTTTGAATACACTTCCGCACCCCATGCATCACCAATCAAAATATCTTCAGGAGCATTTGAAATTTTATATTTACAATCAAAACAAGATCTTCGAATCAGTTTATGGCAAAGCATTCCATATGGTGTATTTCCTAAAATTCTGCTGCACTTTTTTCCATTTTCAAAAGTAACATTCATCCATGGGACTAACCAATTCTTTTTCTTAAAGCGTTCATTAAATGATAGTATCCTTGAGTTGAATTTTTTCACTAGAAATTCTGTGTTTTTTCGTAACAGGATACGACTTCCTTTTCCTGTACAAATCAATCCAACTGTAATCAGATTATCAGTTTCTCCTGTATACTTTTTTAGTGCAGCAATTTGACAGGGAAGTCCTATGAATAAAATCTCGGCACCTAGTTTTAATTCATTTTTTATTAACACATAATTAGGTGGCATAGATTCGCAATATTTTGAGCCTTTTACCGTTTGAAGTTGTGATTTTTCATTTATTTTTATAATTCTCGAGCTTTTAAAATCACTGTCATAACTACAAGTGTAAATTATTCCTTTTCTTGATAATTCATAAAGCATCATAGCTGTAGCTGCTCCGCCAGATGCAGATTTTCTTAATTCATCCCGATCAGAAAGTCTATAAGAATAAGCTGATAAACTGTCGCTGTCTAATGGTGAATGTAAAAGATGATCAATTGGACAGCTATTTAGACATACTCCGCAATTATCACAATTGATACTTATGTTTGGATACAAAAAGCCATCATCATGTTCAACTAACTTTATTGCCTTTTGATGACACACACTTACACATAACCCGCATCCTGTACATGAGCTTCGATCAACTTTATTCTGGACGTTATTCTTAATCACAACTATTTCTCCTCAATAGAGTTTTTTAGAAAATCTAAACATCTTACTCTTTCACTTTCTATAATTCGATTAATCATCGAGTAATCTACGCTCTTTTTTAATTCCTCATCCGACAATTTTGAGTCTTCAAAAATGAGTCTAGACTTACATTTAAAAATATCAAGAACAGTGTCAATGCGTGAATTTAAATTTTCTTTATCAGTGACAGGCCTTGAGTAGTAAGTAAAGAAATTTTTGTGGAAATTAATCGCCAATGCCGTGCCATGAAATGAATTTGTAAATACATATTTTGCATTCAGCATTAATGCAATAAATTCTTCAGGTCCGACTCCGGTACCAAAGGGTATCCATGTACCCTTTGGGTTCTGATTCAATACATTCCTTGGATCTATGACTAACACAACTTTTAGTTTCAATCTTTTTGAAAAATCTATGATTCTATCTTTTATGTTTTTCTCATAAGACACCAGATAAGCAAATATATATTCTTCATTCTTTAAAAAATCCCATTTATCGAATTTATTCCACTCCTCCTCACTTAAAAGCATTACGGGATCAAGTACAACTGTTACTTTTTTTGAGACAAAGGAGCTTAATAGCTCTTTTCCCTCATTTTCACGTACGCCTATACTAGAATATTTTTCAATTAATGGTTTTAACCTAGCTTTTTCACTATTCTCTATATCTTTCTTTCCAATACTTGCAGAATAAGCAATCCTTTTCTTTTCATTTGGCAAAAAGTTAAAAAACCATTCATCTGTACAATTGTCAGGATTCCAAACCTGGTCGCTTCCAGAAACAAATACGTCATACAATGAGACACATTCGCGCACATTTTCAAATGTATATATACCAGAATGAGGCACAAACTCCATAAAAGAGTCAAACTTATTTATAACCGCTTTAGAATAATCTGCTCTAATTCCACTTTTTAGAAGAAATCTGTTAATATATCTCCAATAGTAATTTAATCTCACTTTTCTCGACTTTTTTAATACAGTCTTTACTTTATGAACATAAAAAGAACTTTTCCTTACATAACATATTTGTTCAGCTGTGAACCCAACTTTTCGTATTGCTTCACACATCGCATAAGCTTGCAATTGTCCACCATAATTATAGTTTTTCCAGAATATTGAAAAAACACCGCAATTTTTCATTTTTCTTTATCGAGTAGACCGCTCGACTATCCTTTCATATATATTTGCTGATGTGAAGTGATGTCCCTTCTCTTCACAGAATCATACATATATTTTTCTTGCATCCATCTCTTAATTCAGTCTTTGTGTCATTCCAAATCTTGAATCGAAACCTTATTGATACTTTTTCCATTTCCAATGCCTTGCCGTGGCACCGACCTGTTTCCATTTCATAAATCATTATCTATCGACCTCAAAAATATGTTTTCTTTTTTTGGGGAGTGTCACTACTATACATCTATACAATTTTTATACTAACGTCTAATACTCTTCATTAACTAGACTTAAATTATCTCTGCTAACTCTCACTGTAGATTATTAGATCTCCCAAGTATACTATTTTCTTTTTTGTACTCACAACATTCTATAGACCCTACTAATCCTTCTCGGATTTATATAACGCTGATTATTGCTTTCTACGCCTATAAGTATAGAATAGTCTATCACATTGTATAGCTTACAGTTCTGATTTTTCTTCGTTCTTTCGCTTTATAGCTTTCGATCTTCTCCGCCTTCGCCTAATCCCAGCCTCGAGGCCTAGGCTTTCAAATATGAGTACCTAATGTACGCCATTGCTGTTTCAAGTAGGTTCTTTCATTTAATCAATGCTCCCTCTTCTATACTCGACAAATCAATCATCTTTCCCCACTCTAAATCAAACCTTTCTGGACAAAATGGCATCATTCCAGCGCATGGGGTAAAGGTAAGTTCAGCAAAGTACCACGTGTTATTCGCAATAAAAAAATCAACACGAACAAATGGAAAGTCTTGACATAAATCTTTCGCTGCCTGTTTCATTTCTTCATAGAACGGAGGAAGCTCCACTTCCGAAATATCTGTATAATCATCTCTGTACAACGGCATCTTCCTACCGTCCAAATAAAAGAAACCTATCTGTGCTTGACGATCATGAATTAAGTCTGTCGAAACATAAATACAGTGCGGTTCGCCATTAAAACAGAAAAATTTGTAATCAGTTATAATCTCGCCAAGAAACTCCTCACACGTTATTCTATGATGTTTAATTGCCGAGTAATGGAGTTCAATATTGAAAGCACCGAAATCTTCCTCAAGCCAATTATTTAGTTGTTTAACAGTCGCTACCTTATCCAGTTTGCTCTTATCTGGAACAACAATGTTATATGCACAACCGTGATTACACTTAAGAACAAATCGATTCGGAAGTTTATCCCACTCAATATCTTCTGCTCTATCCCACACACCAATTAAAGGAACAAGCTTGCCACCATAGCCCAATTCCTCTATATATTTTCTTACAGCATACTTGTCAGAGCCATTAACCACTTGAGAATTATGAGGATAATAGTATAACTTCATCCATTGAATCTTCTCATTAAAAGTCCGTGGGTTTTCTAGATTCAATTCTTTATGAAGTACAATCCTATAATAAAGCTTTGACATTACTTCGTTTGATAAAACTCTATGAGCCAAAACCTGACATTTTCTACGAGTTTTGTATAGAAATGAATCTCTTTCCATCTTCTTTAACTCCTTAAACGATACTATTTATTACGGCTATGATATCATCATTATTTATATTCACTCTAAGTATCTGTATAGTCTCTCTTCACATATATCTTTTTCTTATATAATCCGAATAGCATATTTCTGAATGTGCTGATTGCAGCTTTTACTACATTTTGCTTTTCTGCTTCTCGATAAAGTTTATAATGCCAACCAATCATTGTTCCAATACTATGTGTGCTAAGAGAACCAGCACGACCTCGACGGTAAAATGCGAGTTCTTCATTTAGCAGATAACAATTTGCTTTCTGACAGACTTTCAACCACATAGCATAGTCATTATTCTTCTTGATATCTACAATCTGAATTAATCCAACAATTTCAGTGTCATACATAACTGTCAAACAGCCCGGCCAACAATAATTAAAAAAACCTGTCTTTGTTATTTTCTGTGGCCCCGATACCGTTACACCGTTTCTTTTTCCTTCAACATCTATCTCAGCATATTTAGTATATGAAAAATAATAACCGTTATCTTCCATGAATCTAATTTGCTTTTCTAGTTTATTTGGCATCCACAAGTCATCTGAATCTAAGAAAGCAATCCACCGGCCTTTTGCTTCTTGAAGTGCACGATTACGACTTAATGCGGCGCCTAAGTTTTTCTCATTTTTTATGTACTTTATTCTTTTATCACATAGAAAAGTACTAACCACGTCATCAGTATCATCTGTCGAACAGTCATCTACTATCAACAGCTCCCAATCCGAATATGTTTGACAAATCACAGACTCTATGGATTCTCTAATAAATTTTGCTGTGTTATATGATGGCATAATAATTGATACAAAATTTTTCATAACCCCACCCATTTAATATAAATAATGATCATGGCGAACTATTTCTTCTTGAATAAATACACCATCAATTAGATTTAATAATCTATTATTTTTTTTTACCAATTTCCTAAATGGATAAAAGATTCTAACCATTATCCCAAATGGAAATCTATATTTGATGTGCAACTTGCTATATGCTTTTCTAAATCCAAAGTATTTTTCAAGATAATCTTGAAAATGTGTTGTTGTATGAATTACAACTCGTGCTCCATCATCAATATATGATCCATTTGAAAGATCATCCTTAAAATAGTTTAATACTTCATGTACAATCGCGAAGTTTATATTGTTTTTTTCTTCCGCCACATCTACTCGTAAAGAAATAAACCCTATATATCTTCCTCTTCTTCTAAGTTGAGCATAACCTTTTAGTGATCCATCTATATTTGAAAAAGCTCCGAAGACAAACCCATCATCTTCCATATTTTCAAAAGATTTATTAAAATTGTCCCTATTAAAATGACTTCTCCTGTACTCTG
The DNA here is from genome assembly GCF_900107835.1 of Oribacterium sp. KHPX15. GTDB lineage: Bacteria > Bacillota > Clostridia > Lachnospirales > Lachnospiraceae > Oribacterium. Next base: position 16,245 of record NZ_FNRG01000031.1, on the reverse strand, counting down.
GAAAGCTCATACTTGAGGCCTTATAGATTACAAATAGTTCTTCATATAATTTTTCATAATCTATCAAGATTACATTATAGTTCTTGTCACCTTTTTTTATTTCATATCTTCTTTTGCTTTTAATTTCATCTATATTAAAGGGAGAATCCTTTATCACATTCCACCAAGATGTCTCATATCCACAGTCAAAATCCGAAGTCCATCTAGCAAAGAACGGTACCCCCCCCACCCTGTCCATAGGTTCTTATTATTAAGTTTTTCAACATCCGGTTCATCATGCAAGACAGTAGTTGGAAGTAATGCATGATTATAATATCTCCATCCTTCAACCATTATTATTCCTCCAAAATTTCCTTTGCTTTTTCCTGCAATTCTTCATATTTTGTGTTTGTAATATTCCCACACTTTAGTAGCCAATCCCCATAATCCATGGACGTAACATTTTCCCCATCGGTAATTCCAGATTTATTTAATACAGCTACAACAGTTTTCAAGACAATGTTTATATCGTTCCAAAAACTCACATTCTCAATGTATTTTAGATCCCAATCCAATTTTTCTTCCCATGTGATAGCATTCCGCCCCTTAACCTGAGCCAATCCCGTTAGTCCAGGTTTTGCGGTATGTCTCATACGTTGCTCATCACTCATAAATACCATATCTCGGACAAGCTGTGGTCGAGGACCAACAATACTCATCGTACCCCTTAGTATACAAAACACCTCAGGCAGCTCATCAAGACTAGTGGATCTAAGCATCGCTCCGAACTTCGGCAGCCTTTTATCGTCAGGTAGAAGATTACCATCTTTGTCACGCTCATCCGTCATTGTACGGAACTTGTACATATCAAAAATAGTTTCCCTGCCGTTCTTCACAATACCGGGTCTCGGTTGTTTAAAGAGCACTGGGCTTCCCATCTTAATTCTGACAATCAACGCTATAATTACATACAACCAACATAAAAGAATAATGAAAAGAAGAGAACAAATGATGTCAAGAAGCCTTTTTATATACTTCTCATAAAACCCCTGTTTTCTCTCAAGTAACATCTATCTTCCCCTTTACCAATTTCCATATTCCAAAACCAATAGCTGCACCAAATTCATTACATCATCAATTTCGCACCAGCCCAGATCAAGATCATCTCAAGCGCATCAACACTGACGTTATTGATCTGTCACTCAAAACACCTATGAATTATATCAATAATTCTGTCTTGCTCCTCCACCGTCATCTTATTATCACTTGGCAAACATAGTCCTCTATTGAATATATCCTTCCCAACATCTATAGAACCTCCAGAAATATATGCATTTGTTCGCCCTCTGCCATTACCTTCAACCGTCACGAAAGGATTTGTCCTGAATATAGGCTGCATATGCATAGGCTTCCAAATCGGGCGTCCCTCCGCATTGATTACCGCAAGCATCTCCAATATCTCATGGGGATTTGTCTTCCCGGGCACTGACTGATACAGATATTCCTGATCACCGCGAACCATTGGTGACATGGCACCCTCATCAATGATCATGCAACTAAGCCAGAAGTTAGGAACACTTGACTTTTCATCATATGGATTCATCTTAACCGGAAGATCTTTCAAACCTTCCTTATATCTTTCATAGATTGATCTCTTCTGATCGATATGTGTCTGAAGATATGGAAGCTGACCTCGGATAACCCCCGCAATAACATTCGACATACGATAGTTATAACCAATCTCTTCATGCTGATACCATGGAGCGTCCTCTCTTGATTGAGTACTCCACTTCCTGACCTTGTCTGCATCATCCTTAGAATCCGTCAGGAAAATACCACCGGATGAGCCGGTCAGAATCTTATTGCCATTCATGCTGATTGCGTTATACCCACCAAAGGATCCGGTTTCTTTTCCTTTATAGGTTGCTCCGAAGGATTCTGCTGCATCTTCAATAATTAATGCATTATGCTCATCAGCAATCTTTTTTATTTCATCAATCTTTCCAGGTGTTCCATAAAGATGTGCTACCACAATCAGTCTGACATCCGGATAGATTTCAAATGCTTTTTCTAAAGCAACAGGATCCATGTTCCAGGTATCATACTCAGTATCGATAAATACAGCTTCACCATCTTCATAAGCAACTGGATTAACGGTAGCACCAAAAGTCATATCCGAGCAGAAAACCTTATGTCCTCTCAATGTACCTTCATAGGGCTTTGCCTGACCGTATAATCTTTCTCCTGCCAGCTTGGTTGCCATATGAAGGGCTGCTGTACCGGATGATAAAGCCACCGCATATTTACATCCTACGATTTCTGCAACAACTCGTTCAACTTCATTGATATTCTTACCAACAGTTGACATCCAGTTTGTATCAAAGGCCTCTTTCATATATTTAAGTTCATCACCATGCATTGTAGGTGAGCTGAGCCAAACCTTATTTTCAAATGGCTTGATGTTACCTAATGATTTCATTGACTTTTTCCTCTTTGGTTTCGTATTACTGACAACATTCTGCTTTGCATATATAATGTGGGTGACAATTTATTGCCACCCACTCACACTACACTATTTATTACTTATTCTAAGCAATAGACTTTTTACTCTTTGCTTCCACCTTATACGTTGGTACAACTTCTGCCACCAAAGCCTTTATATCTCCACTCTCCTTCATGGACTCTTCATCCAACCTCTTGAGCATCTTTATGAAGATTTCATCATCCATATCAATCGGCTTGCCGATATATATAAGCTCATTCTGTGTCTTCTGCAACCCTTCCTCATCCATCAACAGCTCTTCATACATCTTCTCCCCGGGCCTGAGTCCGACGATCTTAATAGGAATCCCATTCTCATCCGCCGTAAATCCTGACAGCTTAATCATATTCACCGCCAAATCCATGATCTTCACCGGCTTCCCCATATCCAGCACAAATATCTCTCCGCCCTTAGCATAGTAACTTGCCTCCAGCACCAGCGACACCGCCTCCGGTATGGTCATGAAATACCTCGTCATCTCAGGATCCGTAACCGTAACGGGACCCCCTTCCGCTATCTGCTTCTTGAAAAGCGGTATAACAGAACCATTTGATCCAAGTACGTTACCGAATCTTACTGCCATAAATACGGTCTTCGGGTACTTCCTGCTCATCATCTGGATGATCATCTCGCAGATTCTCTTGCTTGCTCCCATAAGGGAAGTCGGATTAACTGCCTTATCCGTTGAGATGAGAAGGAATCTCCTGACTCCGTTTTCGGCTGCTGCCTTCGCAGTATAGTAGGTTCCCATCACGTTATTTTTTATTGCTTCATTAGGGCTTGTCTCCATGAGGGGCACATGCTTGTGGGCTGCTGCATGATAGATGATATATGGATGGTATGCCTTTATGACATCCTCTATTCTCGCCTCATTTCTGACCGAACCAATAAGCGTTACCACATCAAGCTCCGGATACTTTCTTTTCAGCTCCTGCTCTATAGAGTAGGCATTGTTTTCATAGATATCAAAGATGATAAGCTGCTTTGGCTCTGACGCTGCTATCTGTCTGCAAAGCTCAGACCCTATGGAGCCACCGCCGCCGGTTACCATGATAACCTTGTCCTTTATGGCCTTCTTTATCTCATCAAGGTTTACATGGACTTCATCTCTGCCGAGTAAATCCGTGATCTCCACATCCCGGATTTTCTTAATGCTTACTTCGCCGTTCACAAGCTGGTCGATTCCCGGAACCGTCTGCACCTTGCAGCCCGTATCCTTACAGATATTAAGTATATCCGCTCTGTCCTTCTTACTTGCGGTGGGTATGGCGAAGACTATCTTGTTGATATCGTACTCTTTTACGAGTCTCGGTATATCTTCTCTGGTTCCCTCTATGCGATTACCTTCGATATATTTTCCCTGAAGTCTCGGACTGTCATCCACCACTGTCTTTATAACGAATTCAGTTTTTTTACTTACCTGCTGCTCCCTGATGATGGTTCTGGCTGCCTGACCGGCTCCCACCAGGAGCACCTTGTCGAGGCCGTCAACATTCATCTTATTGCGCCTCAAATTCAGGTTGTATCTTACGATCCTGTAGCCGAATCTTATGAAGACGCAGAAAAACAGGCTTGAAAAGTATCCTATGAGAGCAACGCTTCTGGGTATCCAGTAGGGCATGGCGAAACCGTGACCTATAAGCAGGATTCCTATGACCATATAGGCCTTCAGGATGCGGTTTACTTCCGAAACTCCGGCAAATCTCCATATGCTGTGATACAGTCTGAAGATGTAGTAAACGATGAAGCTTGAAAGTATAAGCCATGGCAGGAATCTTATGAGATTGTCAATGTAGTTTTTGGGGATACTTCCTATGACGAACTCATATCTTATGAAGAGACCCAGAAAATAGGACAGCACCATAGAAAGACCGTCTGCAAACATTAGCATAACCAGTCTTTCGTGATAATTCCTTGTATTCTTCTCGTTATTTCTGTTTTGCTTCTTCTCTGCCGCCATATCCGTATCCGTACTTTGCGTATTTTGAATACTTACCGTACTTCTTTCCGTACTTACTGTAGTATCTGTTATAGTAACCGCCCTTTGTCATATTTACCTTATTAAGGATAACTCCCAGGAACCTGACACCGGTACGGTCAAGCTGCTCCTTGGCTCTTTGGAACATGTGTCTCGAGGTTACCTCTGACTCCACCACAAGGGCTGCTCCGTCTGCATACTTTGTAAGTATGGCTGCATCTATGACAGTTCCAACGGGAGCCGTATCCATGATTACGATGTCATAGTTGAGATCCTTTATAAGCTGAAACAGTTTGTCACACATCTCATCCTCAAAAAGCTCTGTGGGGTTCGGTGAGTAAGGTCCGGCAAAAATCATATCAAGATTTGGGATCCGGGGATCTGTATAAAAACCGTCCTCAAGCTCTATCTGACCTGTCAGCATCTGGGAAAGACCCGAAGTCTGCTCCTTAATCTGATGAACCGAAACAAACTCTGATTTACGTATATCACAGTCCATATACAGAGTACGCTTTCCTGACTCTGCAAAGGCCTTTGCAAGTTCAAAGGAGGTTGTGGATTTTCCTTCATTGGGTGAAGTTGAGGTGATGAGTATATTTTTTACTTTAGAGCCTGAAAACATCAGGTTTGTTCTCAAGGTTTTCAGAGCCTCGGTGTATCTGAAGTCATCAGCTGCTTCAAGTTTTAATGTCACTTCATGTTTATTGATCATCATGCCATAAGTTCCTTACTTGTGAAGTCTGTTTCTGTAAGAATAGTTGTACTGCTCTGATTTTTTGGCAGCTTCAGGATCCTTCTCGGGAATAGATGCGAGAACAGGAAGACCGAAATACTTGTCGATGTCATCCTGGGTTTTGATGGTATCATCCGTAACCATGGCTATGGTGATGCCCGCAACTGCTATCATAAAGAAAAGCATGGCAGCGATGACTGTATTCTTTCCTGTATGGGGTCCTGTTTTCTTTAACGGTATCTCACCGTACTCGATGATCTTCGGAGGATCCTGCTCCATTATGTCTGCTATGTAATCCGACGCACACTCAGCAATGGCATCCGTCAGAGCCTTTGCCCTCTTTGGATCGGTGTCCAGTACCGAAACATTAAGGATTCTCGTATTGTTAGGATTGTTTAGAGTTATTTTTTTTCTGAGATCAAGGTAATCCATACCTTCAATGCCAAGCTTTTTTATGACATCTTCCATAACAGTACGTGATGTAACCAGAACCTTGTAATCCGCTGTGAGCTGTGAACCGATCTGAAGGTCCGCAAGGGATGTAAGGGTTGTTTCCTTACTCATTACATAGATTATGGATGTACTGGTATAGGTAGGTACCATGACAAATTTTGAAACAACATAACCAACTCCGCCTCCTATGATGAGAGACATGACAAGCAGCAAGATATGTTTTTTAAGTTCAAAAAAAAGCTCCACCAGATCAATGGTGATAACATTGTCCTGGGCAGGTTTAAGCGGTACCACATTCTTTGGCTGTAAAGTATTGTTTTCCGGCATATACTACTCTTCCCCTTTTCAGATACCTCTGGATTCCCTGATCACAAATCGATCTCCATATCCTTCGGTATCAGTCTTGCATTTTTGTAAAGGATCGCATCTGCGTAATCCTCATCAAGATTTTTTTTGATCCAGCTTGTGGCTGAATCAAGCACCGGTGGCCTTGTATCCATACGGTGCATATCAGTCCCCAAAAAATGGGCCTGTCCGTTCCTCAGGGCATCTCTTACAAATTTTGTCTCCTCGTCAAAAAATGCACCGAGACCCTTTTTTCCTATAGGTTCTGTCGAAAGCTGGATATAGGCGCCGAGGTTTATGACTTCCCCAAGGCCGTTCTCTCTAAGACCTTTAAACCTCTCTGCGTGAGCGATAACAGGAAGATATCCTGCGGTTCTTATATTTCGCACACACTTAAGGATGGTTCTGTAGCTCTCCAGAGGATAAAACTCTATGAGAGTATATCTGCTTCCCGCAAGGGTAAGTATCTCCCCTTCCTTCAGGCGTTCTGTCATACTGTCGAAATAAAGGACTTCATTTCCGGCATAAAGCCTCACAGCTATACCGGCATCCTTCACAGCTTCCTCTATGCTTGAAAGCTTTTCCCGTATTCGTACCGATCCGGTGGGGTACTCCACATAGTAGTGGGGAGTAGCGATAATATCCGTCGCTCCCTGCTCCACAGCAGAACGTATAAGCTTTACAGATTCCTCTATATCCCGGGAGCCGTCATCTATGTGGTAGATGATGTGAGAGTGTATATCGAACATCTCGGGTCTCCTCTATAAACGCATGTTTTTCGCCGTTTATCTCTGACATACAGATGCAGATCTAATCGGCTCCTAAATCATGTTTTGTTACAAGCCTCGGAAGCTCCGGAGCCTGTATCAAGGCATAATATAGCAAGGGGTACAACCGATGACAGTTTCTAATCTCTCATACCGGAATAATCCCTTGCGTAGATTTTTTATTATGAAAGGCAGAAGACCGGGTCTCCTGCCTTTCCGATTCATAATCCTGATACAATTTGTGCGATTGTATATAACCCCTCGAGCAGGTCGGATGATGGAATCATCAACCTATGATCACGCCTTCGTCATTAAATATAAATGTCTGTCCGTTGATGATCTGTGTTCCTGTGTAGAAGTAACCCTGTGCATTTACATAGTGAACAACAAGGTTGCCGTTTGCATCATAAGCCCAGTAAAAAGCGTCCTGACCTGTAGCTAATGGAAGGCCTGTTGTCGGATTAACGAAGCATCCTAAAGAGACACCATTCTCTGTGATTACCAGAATAGGACTTGTGTTGATAGTCTCACCATTGGGTCCTACAGCAGAACCGCCTTCTGTGGTTCTCAGCATAACGTGCTGTGTACCGCCGCTCATGAACTCAGCTTCCTTAAGTGTAGTTCCATCATTGCCGACAGTAATTACTGTCATCTCAACGCCATTAGATGAATACTCATTCTTTGTGACTGTCTGTCCGCTTGCATTGGTAGAAACAGATGTTGCACCTGAGTTGCCTGAGCTTGTTGAGCTTGATGAGCTCGATGAACTTGATGAACTTGATGAACTTGATGATTTACTGCCTCTGTCATTGGTTGAGGACCCCGCAGCAAAAGAAGCACTAAAGCTTGAAAGTACAAGTCCTGCGATAAGCGCCAATGTTAAAAGTTTCTTTTTCATAGGTATATACCTCCATAAAAAATGTGTAGTAAGGTACTTCCGCAGTGCACAATCCTACTCCCAGTACCCCTCTATATCTTTAAATATTAAATTAGTCAGTTAGACATTTTTAGGGAATATATGTCAAAACCGATACTTATTCTTTTATAATTTGGCATTAAAAACCGGCAATAAAAACAACATCAGTAAGCATCACACCTGCCTGAAGAAGGTATCCAGCACAAGCTTGTCTACCTGCTCATAATCCGGCCAGAATTCATCTTTATCTGCTTCATGGTTAACAAGGTTCTCACCTTCAAAGGTTGAGAAATCACTATCGTTTAGAAGTTCACCGTTTAGTGCAATATCCATTGCGATTTTTAGATAGGTGCCTTTCTCCATATTTGTTACGATGTTATCTTCTATGAGAGAAAACATTCCCGGTATAACATCGGAATCCTTTTTTGCAAGTTTTATAACCTTATTCCCAAATGCTATTGCATACTGCCGATGTCTCGACATACGGGTCATAGCCGTAAAATCCACCGTAGTATCTCTTCTTCTTACAAATTCCTCAGCTTGATTCCCCGTCAGAAGCACGGTAGCACCTTTTACAAAAGAAGGATCCACATTCTCCAGACCATCTTCTTCGATAGTGACTTCTACACCTCCTACATACTCATTAAGCTCATTGATGATATCAATAGAACCTGCCATGTAGCCATTGATCTTTAGTCCTCCCATAACACCCGAAACTGCATCCATTGAGTATTTGCCGGATTTTTCGTGGTTATCACCGTACATCCATGCTCTGGTCAGGTGATCTACCGCCGTACCGATGGGATCTGAGTTTTCATCAGTTACTGTAATGGTGGTCATAGTATCACGGGGAATCTGGATGATATGCACCCTGTTTTTTGCAGTATTCTCCGCCACAAGGAAGATTCCGTCCGAAAGACCGATTTCGCTTATATCCCTGTCAATCTGTAAAGATCCTTTGTTATCTACTCCGAGGATGAGCCATGCTTTAATTGCCGTATTTCTTTTATAATGAACTCCGTTGTAGTAGAGTTCTTTCTGCCCAAAGAGCTGCGGTCTTTCTGTAGTCTCTCGACCGTTAACTGTATAGATAAGTATTCCATCCTCTGATTTTCTGCACTTTATATCAGGAATTCCTCCCTCATTTCCGGCTCCTTCACTTTCAACTGCTGCAGATTGCATCATATTTATAAGACGTTCCATGTCTACACCTTCAAGCCCCACAGTCCCGTCTTCATTCATGGTCATGCCTGCTGCCTTTAGCTGTTCATTCATTTCTTCCGGTGTTATGGTTTCTGCGGCTCCGGTAGTGTAAACATTGTTTTTTTCATTGGTTGCTTCTATGGATTTTCTCAGCTTATATTCGTTATATAGCCATACAGAAGCCACAACAGCCATCAACGCTATGATCCCTGAAAATATATATACGGGCTTACCGGGTCTGCGGCTGTGTTTCTTTTTTTCATATAGATGATCACTTCCCATGTAATTTCGCCTTTCAGTTATTAGCAGATAGTAAAAGTCATTCTAAGCTTCATTATGGCAATCAAGATGAACGCTTAAGGATACCTGCTTTTAGATTATTTTTTTGTTATCAAAACCAGTCTTTTCTTTTTTTCAACAATGTTATGTGCTCGAAGTGCATTTTCATTAACTTCATCAATCATCTTTTGCAGATCCCCATCTATCTTGCAATTCACATTGTATTTTTGTCTCCAGCCTTTATATTTTCCACTGACTACACGATGGTCCTCCGGCTTTCCCGCATCCTCCGGAATCATCCATTGACCCTTTTCTTTTATTGCACCATCTATCTTCCCCTGCCTACACAGCAGCTGAACATACTTGATGGTTAGTCCCCAATCCGATGCGTATTGTTTGATACTGATATACACCACACTATATACCCTTCCTCTTTATTCCCCTGGGTTCTGAAAGATTACCGGAAAGTATTTATCTTATCTCTTAAACCGGACCCCATCGCCCATACTCTATACTTATTTTTTAAGCTATTGCCTCCGGCTATAAACATACCCCTTTGGTTTGCATAATGCAATACGTTTTGCATTGCACTATGCAATTCGTATAAAACAGTTTTTTGCAATTCTTTGTATCTAGTATATTAAATTGCTCTTTTCGGTGCTGTGATTTAATGTTTTTTGCAATACATTTAGTGTTGTACGGAGGTATAAAAAATGGCATTTCAGATAAGACCCAATCGTAAAGAGAGCGAGAACAAGACTATTCGTTTCCCCATCGAAGTAGTAGAGAAAATAAATGAAGCCATTAAAGGAAAGGATGTTTCTTTTTCAAGCTTTGTAATTCAAGCTGTAGAATATGCACTGGAAAATATGACAGAATAATAGTTCCTTTGACATATGCGGCGTTTAAACATTATCCCCCCGATTTTAAACTTGGATTTATATAATTGGAGGGGTTATGTTCAGATTTCTATGTGATAAACGCAGAGCTGTAAATCCGCTTTTTATAAGGATTATACTGGGGACTGTCTGTATCCTGATTCTGATCTTTCTCGGAATTTCCACAATCTTAGATAAGCAAAGCGAAAATGATTATCAGAAATGGGCAAAAAGCGAAAACCAAAAGATTTATAATGATTCCCAACAGGTACGTTTAACAGAAAGACAGCTTCTGAAGCTTAGGCGTGAGGTTAATGACAGCTTCTACCAGCGGCTTGAGCATGATCTCCCTGTACGGATCCTGATAGTTGGTGATGCCTACGGCAATGGCTTCGGTGTCAGTAACAAATCTTTAGTTTGGAGCAAGCTACTTCAGGCAGGTTTGAAGAAAAAATTCGGTGTCAAGGCCGAGGTCGAAAACATTACCCTGTCCGGCATGAACGGAGGTTACGGTGCCTGGGTACAGCTCATGAAGCTTCCTGATGGCACTGCCTCTCCGGTACTTGCTGCTGCCGGTGCCATGAAGGATAAGGAAGGTACCTACACCGGTGAGGTGCAAAACGACACCGGTGATGTAAAAAACCAAAATGGTGAATTCGCCGGAGAGATCCTGGATGCAAGGACTGTGGCAGCTTCCAGAGAAAATGAATACGATCTTTGCATCGTGAGTCTCGGTATGACGGACGAGCCTCAGATGTTCGAGCTTTACTACGAGGGTGTCCTCAGACAGGTTCGGAGAAAATTTGAGAAATGCAGTATCATTTCACTTCTGTCCAATCAGGCTCTGACAGCTCCTGAGCTTGGATACGCAGATGAAAATTACGATGCACTGTATAAGATATCAAAGCACTATGATGCATCTGTTATAAACGTAGGACTTGAGATGACAGATCCTGATGCTACCGCCAAGGGTGCCACGATTTCGCAGCTGCCATACGGCTCTGCCACCAGCGAGAGTCTGGCCGCAGATATGCAGTCTGATGGGATTTCCAAGAAAAAGGCTGATGAGATCGCTTCAAAGGATATTGCTGAGAGGACTGCCGCCGCTGAGGAAGCCATACACAAGTACACCATTGATGGGCTTTATCTGAATAATGAAGGTCAGAAATTCTTATCCGAAAGGATTTTACATTTTATAGAAAAAAAAGTAAGTAAGAGTACCGGGTATAATGACAAGGAGATTTCTCCTCTAAAGAAAGAAGTGACGACACTGGATCGATACCATTATTTTCCGGTTTCAGAGCTGGTTCGTCTTGATGACTTCACATATGTTCTGGCTGAGAACACGGTGAAAGCTGCGGCCAGGGTGGAAGATCGGGACGGGGTTTTTCCATTTTCCGATAAAGCCGGTGCCGATGGGGAAGGAGTCAGTGATCCCGCCGGCGAAGGTGCTGCAAACAAAGCTGCCGGCGTGAATGATCTGAAACCGGGAGAGTTCGGCACTATCATCGGCGTTGATTATGATCTTGTGGAAGGCGACAATGACCTTTATGCCGCCACCGGAGACGGAACCAACGGATTCGGACGTATCATTCAGCGTAACAACGATGCAGTTAAGGTACGCTTTATCATGCCTCTTAACGATGGTTACTCTTACGAGCGTGACGGTAACCTTATTCTGGCCTTTTCCACAAAGGAACAGGCAGATACCTTACACGGCATCATCCTCGGCGGAGACTTTTCTCTACCCTCCTACTTAGACGGTTTCCAGCATGTGCCATATATCGGTCTGACTGACAAAGAAGGAAAACCTATACCTCTTAACCGGGATGGACAACCTACAGAAACAGAAAATGATCTGCCGGAGCAGACCACAAAAGAAAACGACAAAACCTCAAAAGCCGGTAATCCGGGCAGACCGTCGGAAGCTGACCCTGGTAATCCTGCAGCGGTACCTGAAATGACGATCCAAAGCACCGAAGCTGAAACCACTGCTGCTACCTTCGGAAATGACCAGCCTGCTCAGGGAAACGCCGCAGCAGTTTCAGAAAGCTTAAGTAACCTTACGGCAGCTTCAACTCAGGGAGAGGAAGCTTCTGAGACATCCGAGAGCACGTACTCCGACAATGAAAACACCGAGACCTACGATTACGAAGAAACTCATGCGGACACATACCCCGGCAGCGAAGCCACCGATGCTTCCGATTCCGAAGATATAAATACCGGCATCGGTCCTGAACGTCCTGATGAAACCGAATGGTTCTCCTACGAGGTTGGGAATCCGCAAAAGAAATAGTCATAGGGAATCATTCCAAAATATAGGTTACCATTATAGATAATGGGCAGATATCCCCGTCAATACTTGGGATGTCTGCCCATTTTTACTTCCATTACTACCGTAGCAGTTCAGCCGGTGGACCACCAACTCCGTCCCCATGGTCCACCGGCTGAACTGCTACTAACTACCATTTTTCAATGTATTCCAAGATTTCCTTTTATCACCTCGAGTACATTCACCAGAGCATCCTTTTCTCTCATGTTTAAATAAAAAACATCGAAGCATCCTGCTCCGATGTTTTTAATCGTTTTAACATTAATATAGATCCTTCTCTTAAGTATCTCCGATCCCTCGGAGATATCTTTATGTTCATACGAACATTGCATAGGAAAATTCCCTTCCCATGAGCTCCCTCTGCACTAGTAATTCGGCTCATGGCCGATTTTTATTACACTTTTTTAGTAGGATTTTTCGGAATTAATACAATCTTAAGATGATTATATAGGTTTCATTATTTGTATCAGAGGATAGAATCCCAACGGATTCTTTTGAACCGCTCAAAGCCGCGGCTCTTTTGATCTTCGATCAAAAGCAGATTTTATATTCATAACATGAAAGGCTTTCACCCGGAGCTCGGCAAAGCTTTCATCGTTTACTCTGTTACTGTAGGTGATGAAATCGACCCGCATGTCTGTAACCTTTCCTCCCTTAAGCTGAAACAGGACAGGTATGGTAACTTCGGGAAACCGGTTTGCTGTTTTAATAAGCTCAACATAGGTGTAATCATAGTCCCAGAGCTCAGAGTCTTCCTTAAAGGAACAAAGGGCATGTATATATTTATTCCAGCCGATAACTTCCTCACCGAATATTTCGGCAATGATATATCCGCTTTCCTCGTCACCCTCCTCCATGGCAAAGTTGATTTCCATTTCGCAGGTTTTGTATTCGGATTTTCCCAGCAGTTGTTCTAAAAATCCCATAGAGGATACCTTTCAATTCTTATAATGTATTTTGAAAATGTCTTGAATCACAACATTATATAACCATATATATTCGGTTGCATCATCGTACTACTATTATATATCGAACGAATTAAACATTATCATAACCTCCTTATAAATACGATTCCAAAGCCGAATTTATATTTAAGGGATATGAGGAGGACAGCTATGATTAATATTAACAAAAAGGCAGCTTTAAAATATCTGGAAGAAGCATTAAGCGAATGCAGTCTGAAGGAAATCTCCGACAATATTTATAACACAACCATAGTCGGATATGAGGCGAGTGAGCCCAATGCCATGACCTATTATTGCAGAGCTTTCAATATCACTGCGTACGGCGTTGAGAACCAATACAAGGGTATCCTTTCAGATTTCCTTTTGGAGTATCCCCCGGAGGACCTGAGAAAAGCCTTTTCCCAGATTTTCACACGTTATCCCAAAGGAATGACCACTGAAGCTCCGATATTTGCCGATGTTTTGGAATCGCAGCTTGCAATTGACGCCAGAGAAGCTGCCGAAAAAGATGAGGACGGTGTTCTCAATGTATTTAAACCATTTTTTAAGCCAAAGAAATAAAATAATTCTTGACAAATATCCTGAGAACATGTATTTTATTACTCGTTGCATTGATGCAGCGAATGCACCTTTAGCTCAGTTGGTAGAGCAGCGGACTCTTAATCCGTTTGTCCAGGGTTCAAGTCCCTGAAGGTGCAGTTTTTTATAAGCCCAAAACCATAGGAATTCTACTCCTTTCCTTGGTTTTGGGCTTTTTGTTTGCTCATGACGCTCTTCTCTTATGTTCCTTCTTTTTCCCGGTCTCTTCCTTTACCTTTTTACCGGAATGATTTTTCTGCTTCGTCTCAAAGGCTTTAGTTGCTTCTTCGAAGATGTCTCCGTTCTTCTTGTAGAATTTTTCGAAGCCGGTCTTCTTCTGGGATGCTTTCTTTTTAGCCTTAAGTTTCCTGAGCTTATCTTCTTTCTTCTTAAATGAGAATCTGTCTTCCTTAGCCGAAGCCTTTGCTGCGGCAACCGCTCTTCCGAATCTTCTTCTCTCGCCGCGCTGTACACGCTCGATTGAAACTGAAAGCTCGGTTTCCAACTCCGGAATCTCCTTCTGCATCATCTTTTCGATGTCATAAAGAAGTCCCATTTCATCCTTACTGCAAAGGGTGATTGATTCTCCGGTCTCTCCGGCTCTTCCTGCACGTCCTATACGATGGATATAGGATTCAGTCTCCTCCGGAAGATCATAGTTAAACACGTGGCTTATCTTCGGTATATCAATACCACGGGACGCCACATCAGTAGCTATAAGTACCTTGATATTTCCGGAACGGAATCTCTCAAGTGCATTCTGACGCTGTCCCTGGGTCTTGTTGCCATGGATAGCCATGGATTCAATGCCCAGCTTTCCGAGATCTCTTACAAGATGGTCAGCTCCGTGCTTTGTTCTGGTGAAAATGATGGACTTCTTGACATTATCCTGCTTCAGGAAGTCACTAAGTACTATCTTCTTGTTGTTCTTCTCCAAAAAACAGATCTTCTGATCCACCGTCTCAGCCGGACTTGTGGTAGGCGCGATCTTTATGGATTCGGGATCATGCAGTATATCCTGTGCCAATGCCTCGATTTCCTTTGGCATGGTGGCAGAAAACATTACCGTCTGTCTTTCTTCGGGTATCTCTGCTACCACCTTACGGATGTCATGGATGAAGCCCATGTCCAGCATTCGGTCAGCCTCATCAAGAATAAATATCTCGATGTCCCTGAGGCTCACAATACCCTGATTCATGTAGTCCAGGAGACGGCCGGGGGTTGCCACCAGAACGTCACAGCCTCTTTCATAAGCACCGATCTGGGGACCCTGCTTTGCACCACCGTAGAAACATACGGTATGAAGTCTCATGTATCTGCCATACTTTTTGAAATTTTCAAGAATCTGTATGGCCAGCTCTCTTGTGGGTGTGAGTACAAGGGCGCGGGGATGCGGGCGGGATTCATTGTCAAGAATATTTAAAACCGGCAATGCAAATGCCGCTGTTTTTCCGGTTCCGGTCTGTGCACAGGCGATGAGATCCCTGCCCTCCATCATGAGGGGGATAGCCTGTTCCTGAATTGGTGACGGCTCTTTGTAGCCTGCCTTTGTGATGGCGTCAACGATACGCTTGCTGAGATTTAATTCGTTAAATGTCATTTATTATTCCTTTATGCAATAAAAAACTGATCAGGTTCTGCCCGATCAGTTATGTTAACTTATTCAAAATAAGTTGTTTCATCGATAAGACTTGAGGAGTTTAACACATCAACAAGCATAAAGCAAATAATAATTTTTTGACACTCCCACAAGCTAAAGCTTGATGGGATTCTTGCTTCAACCACCATGGTTATTGTCACACTCTCCGTAGAGAGCAGTTTTCCCAACGATGTCCGCAAGCGTTTGGTTCGGCACAGCCCGTGCCTACCTTGTTATTCGTTAAGCTGTCATACGTAGTGACAGACCCTTTTTTAGTATGTTTTTTGCAGCATTACCATCACGATCGTGGTATGTGCCACAAACAGGACAAGTCCATTCTCTGATGCTGAGATTTTTAATATTCGGATTTTTATATCCACAGCAACCGCAAGTCTGGCTGCTTGGATAGAATCTTGGAACTTTGATTATCTCAGTACCATAGAAAAATGCTTTGTATTCAAGCATATCAAAGAACTTCGACCATGATACATCGCTTATAGATTTAGCGAGTTTATGATTACGAACCATTCCTTTTACATTAAGGTCTTCAATGCAGATGATTTGGTTTTCTTTCACCAGCCTTGTTGACTCTTTATGTAAAAAGTCATTTCTCTGATTTGTAATCTTTTCATGTATCCTTGCAACTTTGATGCGCTG
>NZ_FNRG01000029.1 GCF_900107835.1 Oribacterium sp. KHPX15 | reverse complement strand
GTTAGAACAATATTCGTAGCAATCTTCTTCGCAGTAATGATGACACTTACATCTTTTGCACAGACTGACCTTGAGGCTCAGGCACTTGCAAAGGTTAATGAGATAAGAATGGCAAACGGACTTTCAGCAGTTCAGTACAGCGCATCACTTGAGACAACATCAGTAGTAAGAGCAAACGAGATCACAACTAAGTTCTCACACACAAGACCGGACGGAACAGACTGGTACACAGTAAATGCAGATCTTCAGTACGGCGAGAACCTTGCAGAAGGCTACAACACAGCAGACGACGTAGTAAACGCCTGGATGGCATCACCTACACACAGAGCAAACATCTTAAAGCCTGACTTCACAACTTGCGCAATCTCAACAACAACTCAGAACGGCAGAACATACTGGGCACAGGAATTCGGAATCTAATTAAAAGATAATAATAAATCTCTCTTAAAAAATATACCTCCATAAATAGAAGGCCCTATCAGAATGAATCTGATGGGGTCTTCATTTTTTAAAATCCTCCAAAAATATAATACTGTAATTATACATTAGTGATGTTAATATAAAAAACAAATCAATGAGAAAGGAGAAGGTCTCTTACCAATCGGTTAGAGACCTTTTTTTATGTGGTTATGTTAAACAAACGGTTTGCTATTGTATAATGAGATATATAAGAAGCATATATATGGAATCTGAAGCCGAACGTAAATCAACATTGATGATTTTGTTTCACCGTATTGATTTTGAGCAGGAGGATTAAGCATGAATTCCACAGAGAGATTTTACTTTGATAAGAGGACACAGGAAATTCTGGAAAGCCTGATGTAAGAACAATAGTAAATGACAGGAGTGTCGATATGGCAACAGCTATTATTTATTACAGTAAACATCATGGGAATACAAAAAAGATACTAGATGCTATTGCAGCTGAACATACGGATGTAGAGTTAGTAGATGTTACTTCAAGGAATACGATACAGGCGGCGGTTGATTTCTATAACAGCATTATCTAAAAACACGAAGGACTTTAAAAACACAAATGAATGACATATTACGCGGACAGCTGGCAATTGATTACTGCTGTTCCAGTTTTGATATAATAGATAAAGAGAATCACTTTAAAGAGTATAGACCTCTGGAACTAAGACGCAGGTTTCATGAAAAAGATGAGATGTTCCTGAAGATAATAGCCGTGAACGGAAAACTTCTTTTTACAGGACAAAAGGATATCATCGAATGGTGCCGGGATAACTATGCTGATGCAAAATCTGAATGGTTCTTTGAAGCAAAGAACATGCATAAGCTAAACGAAAGACTCAGCCAGGATGGGTTCCAGATAGGCATGGTTCATCCGTTCTATATTGCTGAGAATAAGTCGGAAGTTGATACTGCGGATTACGAAATACGTTGGTATCGTGACAGTGAAATCGAGCAGTTCAGAGGAGATCCTCGCTTTGATGAAGCTTTTACCTTCTGTGAGACAGCACCGGACGTAATAGGAGTTGCAGCTGTTAAGGATGACAAAATACTCGGCATGGCCGGCGCAAGTATGGACAGTCCTGTAATGTGGCAGATCGGAATAAATGTTGATCCTGAAGTAAAAGCAAAAGGGATAGGAAAAATGCTTGTGACTTTACTAAAGAACGAGATTTTGGGGATGAACAGGCTTCCATATTATGGAACATCTATGTCCCACATTGCTTCACAGAAAGTTGCTCTTGGTTCGGGATTTGTGCCTGCGTGGGCAGAACTTGTTACTGACAGAATCGGATATACGGAGAATAGAAATGGCTGATCTTATATAATTTAGAGAAGTATTGAATGCGAGGTTCTATGAATGTCGAAAAGAAAGCTATGGAGATCGTTATGGGCAATGGTAAAGTAGCTGCAATCACAGGTGGTGCTCACGGGATTGGAAAAGCTATCGCAGAATCGTTTCGGGCTGATGGTGTTACCGTGCACATTATTGATAAAACACCCGGGGACTGGTTTGTGGGTGATGTAGCAGATAAGGAAACATTAGAGAGATTTGCAAAACATGTGATAGAACAGTCCGGACATGTAGATTATCTCATCAATAATGCACTTCCAATCATGAAAGGTATTGATGAATGCAGTTACGAGGACTTTCAATATGCTCTTTCCGTCGGAGTGACTGCTCCGTTTTATCTCACAAAACTTTTGGTGCCTGTATTGTCAGACGGGGCATCCATAATCAATATTTCATCATCACGTGACAGGATGAGCCAGCCTAAAACAGAAAGCTATACAGCGGCAAAGGGCGGGATAGCTGCATTAACACATGCTCTAGCAATCAGCCTTGCAGGAAAAGCCAGAGTGAACAGTATTTCACCGGGATGGATAGATACGACTGATACTGAAATCATAGGAGCAGATGCCTTACAGCAGCCTGTAGGACGAGTAGGAAAGCCGGAAGATATCGCTGAAATGGTGAAGTTCCTATGTTCTGATAAAGCCGGTTTTATCACTGGTGAGAATATCTGCATAGACGGCGGCATGACAAGACAGATGATCTACCATAGCGAGCATGGATGGACATACGACGTTTGAAAATGTTAAAAAGGGGCTTAGATCATGATACGTAAAGCAAAGCAATCGGACCTTGATGCAGTAGTAAATATCTATGATGAGATCCATCAGGCAGAGGAAGAAGGAATCATTTCTGTTGGCTGGATCCGGGGAATATATCCTGTAAAAGAAACGGCGGAGGAGGCTTTGAAAAGAGACGACCTTTTTGTTATTGAACAGGACGGTATTGTTCTTGGCTCCGGTATAATAAATAAAATCCAGGTGGACGTATATAAGAAAACTAAATGGGAGCATGAGGCGGAAGACGATAAAGTATGTGTACTCCACACGCTCACCATATCTCCCATGGCCGGAAAGCAAGGACTGGGGAAAGAGTTTATAAAGTTCTATGAAAACTATGCATTGGAAAACGGCTGCTCGGAACTTCGGATAGATACTAACGAACGAAATATGACAGCACGGAAAATGTACAGTAAGCTTGGATATAAAGAGGTTGCCATTATACCCACGGTTTTCAATGGTATACCTGATGTGAATCTTGTTCTATTGGAAAAATATATGGGTTAAAAAATATCATGAAGATAAGAAAAGGCATTGGAGCATTTTGCATAAACTGGGCTTTCAAGAAATGTGGGCATCTTAGGATAGATACACATGGAGATAATGTTGTAATGCAGAATCTTCTAAAGAAGCTTGGCTTCACAAGATGTGGGACGATATATGTTGAAGAAGATGATTATCCGAGAATCGCTTTTGAGAAGATCAGAGATTAACAATTATATTTAAGAATAAAGAGTGAAAAATATTTGAGAAATGAAAATACTTGTAAGTGCCTGTCTTCTTGGGCGGGATTGTAAATACAATGGCGGTAATAACTATAGTGAGAAAGTAGCTGAATACGTAAAAGGGCATGACGTCATTCCTGTGTGTCCTGAAGTTGCGGGAGGGCTTCCTATACCTCGTATTCCCTGTGAGATAGTTGGAGGCACAGTCACAAACAGAAACGGAGAAAGTAAGGACAGGGAATTCAGGGAAGGAGCTGATATCTGCCTTAAGAAGGCACTCGAAGAGAAAGTCGATCTTGCAATCCTTCAGTCTAGAAGTCCTTCATGTGGTGTAAAGCAGATTTATGACGGGAGTTTTACAGGAAAACTCATCCCGGGAAAGGGAGTATTTGCTGAAATGCTTTCAGAAAACGGGATAAAGATTATTGATCTTGAGGATCTTTGAGCATTGCGGAATTATTTTTGGAGCAAAGTTATTGTAAAGGAGTATAGCTGGATGATACTTGTGACAGGGGCAACTGGATTTGTTGGCGGGAAGATAATGGAAGGCTGTAAAGATGTTGTTGCGTCACCATCTTTAAGAGATGCAACGCTCGAAAAGGTTAAGCGGATAATTGACGAGAGTGGTGCGGATGTGATCATTCATACGGCAGCCATATCAGATATTGGAGAGTGTCAGAAGGATCCAGAAGCATCGCATATTGCAAATGTTGAGATACCGATTTTATTGGCAAAGGCATCGGAAGGCAGAAAGCTTATTTGTTTCAGTTCTGACCAGGTATATAGTGGTCTTGATGAAGAAGGTCCATATATAGAGGATATAGTCAAGCCCGGTAATATTTATGCTGAACATAAGCTTGAAATGGAAAACAGAGTCCTTGATATTTGCCCTGATGCAGTAATGCTTCGTGCTGAATGGATGTATGACTATTATACGAAGAGGCCCAATTACTACATGAATATCATTAATGCCAAAAATACTGTTTCCTTCAGCTCTAAACAGTACAGAGGCATCACTTACGTAAAGGAAGTTGAAGAAAATGTTGATAATGTCATCGCACTTCCAGGAGGAGCTTATAACTTTGGCAGTGAGACTGACAGATCCATGTTTGAGATCACAAAAGAATTCGTTGAAAAGC
Organism: Oribacterium sp. KHPX15; assembly: GCF_900107835.1. Lineage (GTDB taxonomy): Bacteria > Bacillota > Clostridia > Lachnospirales > Lachnospiraceae > Oribacterium. The sequence goes on along the minus strand of NZ_FNRG01000029.1, from coordinate 32,159 downwards.
TTGGACTTAATATCAAAGTAGAAGATGGACCGACAAGACATAATCTTTGGATGAATTGCAGTAAGGCAAAGAATCATGGCATCAGATTCAGTGATGTTTCAGATGCACTAATCAGGTGCGCGAAAGACAATGGAAATGAAATATCAGGAAAAAGGAAAGAGTAGCTGATGATTTATAGCAAGAAGATTACGCTAAAAAACGGAAAAGAGGCATTACTCAGAAACGGTGACGAGCCGGACGGTAAAGAAGTCTGTGATGTTTACAATAAGACACATGCTGAAACTGACTTTATGATTGCATATCCCGATGAAAACTGTTTTGATCCTGAACGGGAGTCTAAGTTCCTTTCAGATAAAACCAAGAGCCCTACCGATATAGAGATCGTTGCTATTGTGGATGATAAAATCGTCGGGACCGGAGGCATTGAAGCAATAGGAACAATACATAAGCTGAGGCACCGTACTGACTTTGGCGTATGTGTACTTGAGGAATATTGGGGGCTGGGAATCGGGAAAGCCATTTCAGAGGCCTGTATAGAATGCGCCAAAAACGCTGGATTTGTACAGATTGAATTAAACGTTGTTTCGGACAATATAAGGGCAGTTGAAATGTACAAGGCTATGGGATTTGTGGAATTTGGACGTAATCCAAGAGGCTTTAATTCGAGGATATGTGGATATCAGGAAGTGATTTCCATGTACAAGATATTATAGAGAAGGCGACTGACCATTATGGTCAGCCGTCTTTATCTTTAAGGTCACAAATTGTTATTTAATCAATGATTTTTTATTACAGAAACAGCTATAATTCCCTGATTCCTTATGATGAACCGTTTCAGAGCCGAATTAATAGATAGAACGTGAAGAAGTAATTGCGGCTATTATGGAGAAACCTCCTGCACAAGAATTTTCAGTTGGATTTAGTGATTCCATGGATTCGTACCTGGTTGGAAGGACCGCAACTTTTGGTGGCATGTATTGCTACATGCATTTCCTTTACATTTGCCCTTTTGCTATGTGCAGTAATTGAAAAATTTGTTCCGCAGTTGTTGGGACAGTTTCCAAGATATCCTAAATAAAACCTCAGTTATGTGAGGGGATACATGATTACGGACAAAAAGCCGCAGACTTATATACAGGTGGTTTTTTAGAATAACTGATAATTACAAAGAAGAATTGGTGATACACATGGCAGAAGTATTAGCTGAAGGAACAAGAGGGACAATAACAGAACTACGACATTTTGGAGATATTGTTGTCTGTAATAGTAGTGGAGAACTTCTGTATACTGTTGGCGATCCGGAGTTTGTTACTTTTTTCAGGTCAACACAAAAACCTTTAATGGGGATAAATCTCTTCCTTTCCGGAGCGGCAAAGAGATGGCATTTTACACAGAAAGAATATGCCATTATGTGTTCATCTCATTATGGTATGCCCATACATCAGGAAGTCATAATGGGGCTTCTTGATAAGATAGGTATTACACTTTATGATCTTAAAACCGGTAAGCCTTATTCGTTTTATCCTTCATATCGCGAGAAACAGCTAAAGGAAAACCAGGAGATGAAACAGTATAATTCTGACTGCTCGGGCAAACATATTGCTTTTATTGCTGAGTGCATTGCTTTGAATTATCCAATGGAAGGGTACGACAGTCCGGAGCATCCCATACAGAAGGATATTTTAAAACTGATATCAGATATTACGAGGATACCTGAAAGGGATATTGTTGTCGGAAATGATGGATGCGGAGTACCTGTACATGCTGTTCCAATAAAGAATATGGCTATGGCATACGCAAGATTTACTACACCTGAAAATCTGCCGAAGGAGTACAGGGATGGCGCAAAAATCATAGCAGAGTCAATGTGTAATGAACCTGATATGATAGCAGCACCCGGTGATTTCTGCACAGAACTCCTTCGTGTGACAAAAGGAAAGTTTATAGGAAAACTTGGAGCAAATGGACTTTTTCTTGTAGGAGTAAGAGGAAGGGATATGGGAATTGCAGTAAAAATCGAAGATGGTGATGTTTTTACTGCGCTTTATCCTGTTGTGATGAGTACATTAGATCAATTAGGGCTTTTGTCGGATGAAGAAAAATCAGCATTGAAAGATTTTTCAGAAACACCATTATTAAGTGACCACGGAACTGTTGTTGGGAATGTGCGTCCGGTATTCAAGTTGAGGCGTCCATAGTAGGAGAGGTATATCATGCAGGAACCTGTTAATGAGCGGAAATCGGTATTGATGAATATTGTAGCAATGCTGATTTTCGGAACAATTGGGATTTTCAGAAGATATATTCCTGTTTCCTCCGCATTTTTGGCATTCTCGCGGGGGCTTCTTGGTGGATTATTTCTTCTAATCTTTATTATGGTATTCCACAGAACATCTAAGGAGAAATCGGCACTTTCTGCTATAGTTGGTCTTGTTATCTCAGGTGCAGTAATGGGTGTCAACTGGATGCTTCTTTTTGAGGCATATAATCATACAACAGTTGCCGTTGCTACGCTTTGTTATTATATGCAGCCTACAATAGTTGTCTTATTGTCCCCGATCATTTTTAAGGAGAGATTGAAGTTAAAAGAATGCATCTGCGCAATCATAGCTATTTTAGGAATGGTTCTGGTGTCAGGTGTTATCGGCGGTGAAAGACTAGGGACCGGAAATATGTCCGGGATATTATTCGGTCTTGGTGCCGCGGTATTTTATTCTATAGTTATCATCATCAATAAAATAATCAGAGGGATCGAGCCTTATCAAAAGACTGTAATTCAGCTGTTTTCCGCAGGTATGGTCATGATTCCATACATGGTAGTAAAAGGCGGATTCTTCGGGGTAAGACTCGACCTGATTACAATCATACTGCTTTTTATCGTAGGACTTGTTCATACAGGAATTGCATATGTTCTCTATTTCGGAAGCATGGATGGATTGAGAGCGCAGTCGGTTGCCATCCTTAGTTACATCGATCCGGTTTCTGCATTGTTGTTTTCAGCTTTCCTCTTGAAGGAACCGCTAAATATTGCAGGGATCATAGGTGCAATAATGATTATTGGGTCCGCTGTCATTAGTGAGATGCAGATTGGGCTTCCAAGTGGGAAGTAAGTGCCTTTCTCTATTTGGGGAACAAGCTTCGGAGCATCAGCTCATGATATAGGTTACAGTAACATTTGCTGCAATATCGGATTCTCCCGGCATTATGACTGCATCCGAAGCTGCTTCAAGAGAATTCTTCATAACGGATCCGGATCTGTACTGAAGAGAAGTATTCTGATATCCTTCCGAGATGTTTTTTATCTCTACGATCTTCTTACCTGAAGCTTCAGCGAGAGCCTGAGCTTTCGTATCAGCATTAGCAATAGCTTCCTTTAGGGCTTCATTATAAGCATCATCATAGCCGGAGCAGAAGTAGGAGATGTTGTTCATGCTATTGATTCCGGCATCCACGCATTGAGATATAACATTGCCCGCATCCTCTATCTTAATGTCACTCACAGTCAGAGTGGTATCCACTGTATAGCCTGAAATTCGATTTCCGGCCTGGGCATCATAATCATACTGAGGATAGATATTGTAGTTTGATGTATTGATGCTTTTTTCTTCTACGCCAAGCTCCTTGAGTTTTTCAACAACCTTATTGGCATCCTCGCTATTCTTGTCCTGGGCCGTTTTCACGTCTTTGCCTTCAGTGGTTATGGAAAAGGTTATCATAGCCATGTCAGGGACAGCAGTGACCTTGCCGGATGCCGATACAGTGATGGTGTTTTCGGCTGAAACAGAAGATGTGGTGATCTGTGTCTGTAAAGGAATTGAAGGGATCTCATTAGACTGACAGCCAGTAAGTAGTGCCGTTGATGTGATAAGTGTTGCAAGTCCTATACAAAGAGTTATTGTTCTATATTTTCTCATGATGGTCTCCTTTGTTATAATATTTATCGTTCTAATCTTATACACAGGTTTTGTATTAAACAGGTCACAAAAAATTTGAAAAATTAGAAGGTGATCACAATGGACAAGAAAGAAAAAGAATTAAGCAAGTTCCTGAGTCTTATTCTTAGGCATAAACCGGAGGTCATCGGTATAAAGCTTGATGAGCATGGATGGGCAAACGTCCGGGAACTAATTGACGGGATAGGAAAAACACATAGGTTCAGCATGGATATGCTTGAAAAGATAGTAGCGGAAGATGATAAGCAAAGATATTCCTTTAACGAGGATAAGACGCTTATCAGGGCTAATCAGGGGCATTCTATTAACGTGGATGTGGAACTAAAAAAGACCATTCCTCCTGAAATCCTTTGGCACGGTACGGGCGAAAAGTATGTTGAGTCCATACTTGGGAAGGGACTTATCCCTAAATCAAGATTATACGTCCATTTGTCAAAAGACTATGATACGGCGGTCAAAGTAGGAAGCCGACATGGTAAACCTGTAGTATTCAAAGTATATGCCGGAAGAATGGCAGAAGAGGGATATGAGTTTTTTATGTCAGAAAATGGTGTATGGCTGTCTAAGCACGTACCAAAGGAATATATAGAAGTTTATAACCCGTATAGTGGTGAAGGGCTAAAGTAAACTCTATTGAAAGGAGCCCGGATTATGAGCAGTAATGACGATGATGAGTTTTTTGATATGTTTATGCTGGGAATCAACGCAGTCAAAGACAAGAGGCAGCGAGGTGTTTAAAACTACATATTACATTTGAGATAGATAACCGTCGTATGTTGGCGGGGTAAGTATATCCAGTCAATTTCGGCGTTTTAATCAAACAAGGAAGAAGGGGGAGATTATTAGATGAGACTGAAAATAGGGAGGATGCTACTGAGTCTTTTGCTATCGCTGGCGATGATGGTTCAGCCGGCATGGGCGGACGATGCTGTTCCTCAGGACGACGCACAAAGCGAATTCTATGCCGTCTACAACGAGAACGGAGGGATGCTCCACGGCCAGGGATCAGACGCAACGCATATCGTATATGTGCAGCCCCACGAGCTGTACTTCATTTATTCACCTGATGGCGTTCCACGAATCGAGGAAAATGACGAGAGCACATGGAAAGATGCACCGATATGCTGGAAGGTACCAAGCTCGGTAGCCTCGGCCGACGATGTACCTTGGAAAGAGTTTCTGACAGCTGGCGGGGTTAAGTCCGTCAGGTTCGGGGTGTCTGATAACTGGAAAAAGATGGCGCCGCGCAGCATGAACAGCTGGTTCGCAGGTGCGACCGACCTCATGGCGTTCACCAACGCGAACTATGTCGACACGTCACACGTCACCGATTTCACCAACACTTTCGCAGGCGTGGCTACGGGCACGATCTCCGGTGACGAGAAAATCAAGCTCGATCTGGACCTGAAGGACTGGGACACCTCGGCTGCCACTTCCATGGACGGTATGTTCGCGGGTGCGAGTGGCCTTAAGTCAATTGCAATGGGCGATAAGTTTAGCTCCGCGAATCTGCTCTCTGCGAGCCGCATGTTCGAGGGGTGCACATCGCTTTCTGGTTTATTCACCCTCCCGAGTGGCTTCACCCTCGACAAGGCTACTGCGCTGGACGGGCTCTTCTCAGGATGCTCGAACCTAAATGGGGTTATCTTCCCTGCAGGCTTTACCGCTGGAAGCGCGACAACGATCGAAGGACTCTTCTCTGGATGCACAAAACTCACGCGTGTCGATCTAAAAAACTTCGCCCCCGAGTCGTGCACGAATGCTGACGATATGTTCAAGGGTGTCGAGAGTCTTAATGAGTTAAAGCTCGGTGCGAGCTCGTCGCTGGAGGGCGCGGAACAGACACAGATCGCGCTTCCTGACACGCCCAAGTACTGGCGCTTCAGCAATCGCCTTGTGCCCGATGGCGAGAGTGAAGACGCGACTCTGACCTATCCCGTAGGCAGTATCCTGAGCCCGGGAGAGCTGGCAGAGCTTTGGGACAGTGAGACAATGGCTGGCACCTGGGTTGCTTATGATGAATCTCTCAGTAGCAACGTCATCAACTATAAAGTGTTCGACGGTACCGGCATGACCTTAGCACTCATTCAGTGGAGGGAAGACTCCTCGCAAACAATCAACCTTAGCGACGGACGTGGCTTTAACCATGCGCGTGGTATCCACCAGACTGGGTGGACAACTGACGATCCGACCGTGATCGAGCCTGGCATGGCGCATGTCGAACCGACTTTCGCTTTGGGCGCACACGTCACATCCCCTAAAAGCGTGACACTCTACGCGACTTACGACGCCAACGAGTTTACGGTGACCGAGCCAGCACAAGTTACTTTCGATGGGACCGACCACACCCCCGAGCTCGTGCTCACTGCGTTGGACGGCACACCAGTCTCCGAGGACGAGGTGGACATTGTCTGGATCGATGCTGCTGGAAAGTCCGTGGACGCACTAGTGGAATGCGGAACCTACACCGCTACAGTAACGCCTCACGCGGACGGAGACTTCGCCTACGCCTTGCCAAAGACCGTGCACCTCATTATAAAGAAAAATCAGGAACCCCCGACAGGTCTCACGGCGATCAAGGCATCAAGCAGCACATCAACAGACGGTATGATCAGCGGTGTGACAGATGCCATGGAGTACCAGAAAGATGGAGACATTGTATGGACCTCTGTTGGAAATAACGCGACTGAGATCACTGGCCTGACTGCCGGAACCTACATGGTACGCTATGCTGAAACGGCAGACAAGACCGCAAGTGAAGCTACCTCTGTTGAGGTAGGGATATGGAGTGCAGCTGAAAAGCATAATCATACTTTAGAAAAAGTGGAAGCTGTTGAACCGGGATGTGAGACTGTTGGAAACAAAACATATTACAGATGTATTGATGAAAGCTGTGACAAGTGGTTTGAAGATGAAACTATGATTTCTGAAATAACAGATAAGTCATCATTTATCATCAAAGCAACCGGCCACAAGTGGGGTGCCTATGAGGTCACAAAGAGACCAACCTATGATGAAGAAGGCTTAAAGGTATACACTTGTGAAAATGATTCGTCACATACCAAAGAGGAGACTATTCCAAGGCTTTCAAGCTCAAGCTCAAGTTCAAGTGACAATGATTCCGATGATGATTCAGATGACAGCGGAAGCAGAAGCAGTTCCGGATATTCATCCAAAAGCAGTGCTTCACAGGAACTGGTTGACCGGATCAATAATGTCACATCACGGAACGTACCTGCAGACCATCAGGCAGAGACGGGAGTACCTGCGAGTGATGTAGGCGGAAGATGGGCAAACAGTGCCGATACTGATACATGGACCTATACAAAGTCAGACGGAACACTTGCAAAGTCAGAGTGGATGAGCCTTGATTACAATGGATTGAGATACTGGTACTACTTTGATGCCTCCGGAAACATGCAGACGAACTGGTTCGACTATAACGGAAAGAAATTCTATTTAATGCCTGATAAGGACGGATGGTGCGGCAGGATGGCTACAGGGTGGAAGAAGATCGACAACAAGTGGTACTATTTCGATATCACACCCGGCGAAACACAGGGTAGCATGTACACGGCAGCCATAACACCGGACGGACACACAGTCGGTGCTGACGGTGCGTGGAACGGCGTTGGTGCGACACCTGTAGGACAGGAGTAAGTAATATACGATGAAAAGAAAAGTGTTAAAAGGTTTTGAAATGCTCGTAGCTGAGGATTGATTCAAAAAATGGTATATGATGTCATTCACACCATAACAATGGATGATTTAAAAAAAAGGCAGCTATGTTTTGGATCTGCATTTTGGCAGGAAACATAGCTGTCTTTTTTTGATCTTTTTAAAGGTTTTGCTTAATTTGAAATAAACCATTTATCTACTGGCATATGCGGCGAGAAAGTAGCCTTTGACATGGAGACCGGATTCCTCAGTGCTCTCACCGGAGATATCCCTGTGAGCCTGGGCGAGTGTTTTTTATTGTGATAAAACGCATTATTTGCGGTAAAATAAAAGATATATATTTTTTATGAGTTTGATTCTGAAGATGCATAAAAAAGAAAATAAATGTAATTTCAGAATAAACGGTAGGCGTTGGTGGAGGAATGGGAATGAAAAAGAATCATATTAATCGTAAGATATTATCACGAATAATCATAACGGGCAGTTTGATAAGTGCTCTATGTTTAAGTGGATGTTCAAAAAAAGAAGATTCAAAAAAAGAAGGTTCTGAAATGGATGGAATTATTTCAAACATGACAATGGATGAAAAAATTTCTCAGATGATTATACCGGCCATACGAACCTGGGATGGTGAAAACATCACAGATATAGATGACAATCCGGAACTAAGAGACGCTTTGCAAAAGCATCAGTATTGTGGTGTCATTCTTTTTGGTTCTAATATCATAGATAATGAACAGGTATATAATCTTGTGAAGAATCTTCAGGATAATAATAAACAGTCCGACAACGTTTCGGTTCATATCCCTTATATTATGCCTTTGGATGAAGAGGGCGGGATTGTCGTAAGACTCACATCCGGAACCAGAATGACAGGAAATATGGCAATAGGCGCAACAACGGATGCCGAAGGCAATGCCTTAAAAACAGGAGAGATAATAGGAGAAGAATTAGCAGCGCTAGGTTTTAATACAGATTATGCACCGGATATCGATGTAAACAATAATCCTTCTAATCCTGTCATTGGAACAAGATCATTTTCAGATGATCCGGAGGTAGTTGCAAAACTCGGTAAGTCATTTGCAGATGGATTGAAGGAAAAAAATATAATTGCGACATATAAACATTATCCCGGGCATGGTGATACTGAGACTGACAGTCATATAGGGACTCCTTCAGTTGAAAAGACATATGACGAAATAAAAGAAGTTGAATTGGTTCCTTTTAAAGAAGCAATAAATAATGGTGCGGATATGATAATGACTGCACATATTACCTATCCATTGATTGATGATGAAGTAACATTTGGCGATGGAGTTACAAAAGGATATTATCCGGCCACTATGTCCAGGAAGATGATCACTGACATTTTGCGTGACGATCTGGGCTTTAATGGAGTAGTTGTTACAGATGCATTGGAAATGAAAGCAATAAGAACTGCGGGACTTGTAAAAGGCGAGGAAGGTACTGTGGAATACGGTATCAATGTAGCCAGAGAAGTCATTAATGCCGGTGTAGACATTCTTTTGATACCGACAGACCTTAATAATGAAGATGCTGCTGCCTATTATGATGACTATATAAATGGAATATCTGAATTGGTTAAGTCCGGAGAAATCAGCTCAAAGAGAATTGATGAGAGTGTAAGACGTATATTGGTAATGAAAAATAAATATCATATTTTTGATATTGACGGCGGAAGCATAGATGAGAGTGAAGGCAAAACCAATTCTGAAAATCATATTGAAGAGGTAGGCTCTAAAGCACATCATGAGGATGAGATGGAAATTGCCAGAAAAGCAATAACTTTGTTGAAGAATGATGAAGATCTTATTCCTTTAGCACAAGATAAAAAGGATATTGTTTTCCTTGGAAGCCAAAAGAACGATTCATGCACAATTAATTATGCTATTGATGAAATGAAGAAAGAAGGTCTTATTTCTGAAGATAGTAATATAAGTGTTGAGTATTATTATGATTCTTCTGCAGATGTAAAACTTAATTATACAGATGATATGAAAAATGAAATATCAAGTGCTGATATAGTTATTGCATTTTCATATGCATCAGGCAGCGCTTTTTATGACAAGGAGAATCCACAATACATAGCGCTTCATTCTGCACTGAAGGACGTTCATGATAATGGAGGTAAATTTATCCTTCTGAGTGAAAATCTTCCTTATGATGCAGCGGTCTATAGTGATGCCGATGGTATAGTTCTTTCGTATATGGGTTCGGGACTAAATATAGATCCTACAGATAAAACTTCTGACGGAGTTAGTAAAGGTGCCATTAATGCAAACATCATCGCCGCTATCGAAACTATTTTCGGTTACAATAAACCAAAGGGTAAACTTCCGGTAAATGTACCTGAACTTACTGAGTTGGAAGATGGCACATATGGTTTTGGCTCAAATTATCTGTATGAAAGAGGCAGTGGGTTATTAACCGAATAGAACTTAAGTTTGAAATGAAAAATTGAATGGGGAACGTATGTAGACCATGCAAATCATGACCTCTTTGGCAATGCAGGTGAAACCTCTGACTCCATAAGGATTCTGTCGGATGATGAACTTGACATGGTATCTGCTGCGGGAGGTATAGCAGAGAGACATAATTTTCTTAATCAGTAAGGAAACACTTAACTGGGCATTTGAAAAATGCGGGCATCTTAGGATAGATACACATGGAGATAATGTTGTAATGCAGAATCTTCTAAAGAAGCTTGGCTTCACAAGATGTGGGACGATCTATGTCGAAGAAGACGATTATCCACGGATTGCTTTCGAAAAGATCCGGGATTAACCAAAATATTAAAGGATACGAAGAGAAAGTATCATTATCAACCGTTTATTTTAGGAGGACATGCATGACTCTTTCTACAGCTTTATCTTTAATCATTACGGTTTTTGTATGCGGAATACTATATTACAGGATGGTTAAAAGAGAAATCCCTGAGCCTATTGGCTGGATACAGGCCCTTGTACCGATTGCCTTAGGTATGGCCACGATGGAAATCTCAGGTTTTATAGGAGTTAAGCTCTTTTTTGCAAATACTGCATTGAGGACTGCAGTTGATCAGATGCCTTCATTAATGGGATCGCTTGTAAGTGCCTTTATGGCCGCCGGCATGCCGGAAGAAGTTATCAAGTTTATTGCAATCATCTTGTTTGCCACAATCTTTAAACCAAGACTGAAAAACGTTTATGAATATATACTTTTAGGAGCAGCTGTTGGATTTGGATTTACGATAATGGAAGAAATGGCATACTCAGGTGATGATACTTGGATGGAGATTATATATATGCTCCTTAGAAAGGTATCAGTTCCTGCCCATATGGCTTTTAATATGTTGATGGGCGAGTTTATCGGAATTGCAAGGTATAGGAAGGTTTTAAAAAAAGAATCTTCGGTCAGCTATTATATTATCGCTTTATTTGCACCGATAATTATACATACGATTTACGATGCCTTCACAGCTTTAAACAAGCTTATTGTAAATCCGGACAGTTTTGTTTCCGGGATTATATTGGTTCTGGTAGGGTATATAGGATTGCCAGTGTGGATCATATATATGCTGATAAGATGCAAAAAAAAGACAGGTGATTTTTGCAGCATGATTCTGTTGCCGGAATAGATTATAAATACAATATATTTAAATGAGACTGTAAGCTATATTTAAACCCTTTTTGTTTTCAGAGTTTTCGCATTATGACAATAACGGTGGTATAAAACATGATAAAAAAATTAATTGGTGTGGTGTTAATACTCGTAGGCGGATTCTTCACGTTTGCAGCTACAAAAGCTGTTTTTGCCAATCCTGCGACTGTAAATCAACTGGAAGAAGCTCCGTTCATAACCGACGGCAAGGTGGATCCTGCTAATGAAGGAAAAGATATCATATTGCTGGTATCAACTGATTTAATTGATAATGCTGAAGATTATGAACTTGGTTTGAGATTTAAATATCCGGTGATTCATCGTGAAGTTGAAGAGCTGAAATATGACGGTGTGGATCAGATCAAATGGGAACGTTTATATAGTTTTAATAATGAAGAAGCATTAACTGATGAGGTTTTCTTCGGAAACATAAACGGTCTTGAGTACGAGGTTGACAGCAGTTTGTTGATCAGTCTTGGAGGAAATTCAAAACAACTTCAAAGAGCTGATTACAATAATGAGGATCTTCAGGCTCTTTTTGATGAAATTCAGGGTCTTCGTGCCGAAGAATATAATGATATTCTCTATATAACAGATACTGATTCTAGGTATTTTAAAAACTGTGATGGAAAAAAAGCTTCTGACCTATTGTGGAATGATTATACCGAACAGGTAGGTGCCATAAGGATAAGCTACCGCGGAACCGTAGTTGATAACATTGATTCAATTGCTCTTATTGGCAAGCAGGCAGGTAATCGGCTTGAAAAATCCGATACCATTGATTCTATATCATGCTTTGAGAATATTCACAGTAAAGAAGAACTTATGAAAGAACATAAGAAAACTTCTGTATTTGGTATCGGATTTGGTTTGATTGTGAGTATAGCTTTATTATTGTCCGGTGTATTCCTTATTGTTAAGAGTTAACTTGATTACAATGGACAAGAAAGAAAAAGAATTAAGCAAGTTTCTGAGTCTTATTTACTGTATTCCCTTAACCCGTAGTAATAGTATTTTCTGATCCGTTCTTTTAATGTCTCCGGCTCCAGCACCAGAGCATCCCGGCCAAAACGCTTGAAGTATTCCTCGAGCTGCAGTTCAGGCCAGTCGAAATGATACAGGTCGCCTTCTGTCTTTGAAACGATAGGTCTGTTCTTGGTCACGACCTTGAACTTTTTAATGCCGAATTCCGTCAGTCTTACAACTGCATGCACATCAGGTGATACTGAATGAGGGCTCCGGATGGCCTTCTCTCTAAGTTCCTTTAAGATCCCGTCATCAATACTGAATGTGTCTTTTGTCACAAAAACACTCCTTAATCTTGAAATCCTGAAGGTCCTTGGCTTTTGGATAGCCTTATCATTACATAGAAGGTAGTTACACTGTTCTTCTTTTGATGGAGCTATAACATAGGGCTCAACAAAGTAAGACTGTTCTTCTCCAGAGGTAGTATTGGTGAATGACATTATCCGGTGTTCTTTAAGCGCTCTTTTTATATCATCATAGGTGTCTTTAAAGATGATAGCCTCTCTTTCGCTCCTTGGAATCGACAGGTATGACTTGAACATGTCCTTCAGATACTGGGAAAGGGAGGTATCCTTCAGCAGGTTATTCTCTATGATCCTGATAATTCCATAGGAAGATCCGCTGACTGTAAGACTTAGGGCAATGTTTTTTGTGCTGTGCCTGTCATCGGGTTTCACATAGGTACTTATGATCTTTTCAGCCAAAAGCTCTGCATCTTTGCCCGTCATTGATGTCATACTCTTAAGGTCATTTGTGATGTTTAAGAGAAGATGTTCACTGTCGTGCCGGTACTGATCAAAATAGTTCACTATCAGAGTTTTAATAAAGGCATTAAGGTTTACTGAACCATCTTTTTTTGTAAATTCAAACAGCTCCGCATCATTTATGAGTCTTGTCCTGGTATCTTCAGAAAGATAGATCTTATATTTTTCAGTCATGATGACCTCTCTTATTTGGGGTTGTAATCTAGTGGTATTATAACAAATAATCCTATAAATATATATATAATTGGGGTTGTAAAGCTCTTTCAATCTGCATCTATTTATCACCTTAGTATTGGGTTAAGATTAAAACACAACAGAAAGACACATACAGCAATAATCTTCATAAGGCCGGGATAAATAGTTCCGGCTTTATGTGAAAGGAACAGATATGAAAGCAATAGAGATAAAAGGAAAAGTCAATACAGCGCTCTGCTATGCGAAGGTTGTAGAAGACGAGGCAATAGAGCAGATAAAAAGAATGTGTGATTTTCCAATGACCGAAGGCTCAAAAATCAGGATTATGCCTGACGTACATTCAGGTAAAGGATGTACTATCGGTACCACAATGACAATAAAAGACAAAGCAGTACCAAATGTGGTCGGGGTAGACATTGGGTGCGGGATGTACACCGTTAACCTCGGGAAAAAGGATATCGACCTTGAGAAGTTTGATATGGCTGCTTTTTCAATACCTTCCGGAATGGACGTCTGGGAAGGAAGAATCGAGAGGTTTGATCTTACGGAACTAAGATGCTACAGGGAACTCAAGAATTCAAGGCGTCTTGAGAGATCCCTTGGGACTCTTGGCGGAGGAAACCATTTTATAGAGATCGACAGGGCAACAGACGGTACAAATTATCTTGTCATCCATTCCGGATCAAGGAATCTCGGCAAGCAGGTGGCTGAGATATATCAGACACTTGCTGTGGATCTCGACAAAGGGATCGGAGAGTATCTTGAGGCAAGAGAGGAAATCATAAGAACTTACAAGGAGCAGGGGAGACGCAAAGAGATACAGGCGGCGCTAAAAGAGCTCTATGATAAGAAATATAATGAAGGTCCAATGACAATGCCGGAGGATCTTTGTTATCTTACAGGCAGATATCTAGATGATTATCTACATGATGTAGAGATATGTCAGCGTTTTGCAAAGAGGAACCGTGAGAAGATGGCGGAGATACTTTTAGAGAAGACAGGACTATCATACGGTGAGGCATTCCATACAATCCATAACTATATAAATACTGATGAGATGATTTTAAGAAAAGGAGCAATTGCCGCACATAAGGGGGAGAAAGTTCTTATCCCAATTAATATGAGGGATGGTTCTGTTCTTGCCATAGGAAAAGGAAATCCCGAGTGGAATTATTCGGCACCGCATGGCGCCGGAAGGATAATGTCCAGAAGCAAGGCTAAGTACAATCTTTCAATGGATGAGTACAGAGAGTCCATGAAGGATGTTTATACAACTTCAGTGTGTGAGGCTACCATTGACGAGGCTCCTATGGCTTATAAATCACTTGATGACATCATTAATGTGATAAAGGAGTCAGTGGATGTGATAGAGGTAATGAAGCCGATTTATAATTTCAAGGCAGCAAATTAAGAATATCCAGGTCATATCTATAAGGTGTGGCCTGGATATTTTTTGTATAAACAGTTGAGTCGATTTACGATTTTTGAAGAGACAGTGACTATCAAATTTGATATTTATCAGATTCAGAAAAGAGTATGTAGTAAAAACGTAGCTGTTTCAGATGTCAATAGTTGGTATCCATCAAATACTCCGTAAATTCCCTAAAACTACCGTTCAAACGCTCAACTCTGACCGAATAGACATGAAAATCAACCGAATAAACAGGAAATATTGTAAAGGAAATATGGACATGATAGAGTCGAATCATCAAGAAACGGAATGAAGAATCAACGGAAGATTCTAAGAATAACAAGGAGGAAACCAAAATGTCAGATAATAAGAATATAGAGCTTAATGATGAAATGATGGCAAAGGTAACTGGCGGTGCTGAAGAGATGATAACAGAATCAATTCTCTTCAAGATCGGTGAAAGAGTAGTGTATTTGGATGGTGGAGCAATGATCGGAAAGATAAGGGATGTCTATCCAAATGAAAACAACATTTTGGATTCAAGATATAATGTAATATTCCAAAATGAAGTTAAGCGCAATATCAGACATACACGGTTAAGGAGAGTTAACAGCTGAATTTCAATAAAATTTTGACTCATACAGGAGGATAAGAATTTAGTTTTTCAATTAAAATGCACACAGTATGCAGCGTCACTTGAAAAGGTAAATGCTTAATTTCGGGGTATTATCAGTTTTGCAAAGGTAACTGCATAAAGGTAACTGCATAATACAATTATTTCGCAAAACCCTTGTTTAACGAAGAGATAATAGGAAAATTCCGGTGGGCCCGGATGTTTCGGCAATATTTAATTGTTACCGAAGCTTCACGATGTGCAAGAGAATAATTTATTCCATCGTGACCCTGTGCAATACCGTCACACTTATGAGGTTGGATGCACTTACTTTCCATTTGGAAGCCCAATCTGCATCTCACTAATGACAGCGGACCCAATAATCATTATTGCACCTATGATTCCTACGATATTTAGCGGTTCCTTCAAAAGGAAAGCTGAAAACAACAATGCAGAAACCGGATCGATGTAACTAAGGATGGCAACCGACTGCGCTCTCAATCCATCCATGCTTCCGAAATAGAGAACATATGCAATTCCTGTATGAACAAGTCCTACGATAAAAAGCAGTATGATTGTAGTCAGGTCGAGTCTTACTCCGTAGAATCCTCCTTTTACTACTATGTATGGAATCATGACCATACCTGCGGAAAACAGCTGAATAACAAATACCATAATCTTGTTCCGGTCCGGATTTTTTCATAAAAAAAGGGCCCTAATCAATCGATTATTGATCAGAGACCTTTTCCCATATTGCAATGCTATTTAAACATGAAATTATATGTCAGTACTGAGAGAAAAACGTAAGAAAAGCACATCTACCATACCTTAATGTCTGTGTATTTTCTGGAACTATCAAAATTTCACTATAACCTTTTATACAGCTCTACAAATTCAACTGCCATATCTTTTATAGCCATGGCGTCCATCAGAATATCCTGAGCATGTACCATCATAGACATCATAGGAATATACTCACCATTTATTTCCGATTGAATCATAGCGGTCTGAATCTGATGTGCCTCAAGAAGAGTTTCGTCACAATTTTTAAGTAATTCATCAGCTTCTTCAAAATTCCCTTTTTTTGCAGCCTGAATTGCCTTCAGAGCATTATCTCTGGCCTCTCCGCCATTTACGATCATTCCCATGAGCATCTCACTATAATCGTCTTCATTGAAATTATTAATATCCATACACTTCTCCTCATAGTTCATCTATACGGTTTACACTACTATTCTATCGATTCATTTTCATAATTTTATTACTAAAAAAATACGAAGATATCTTTTATTTTTCCTACAGTCGTTCAATAGTCATTTCTATTGATTCTTCTTCGAGAGAATTGCAAGTATTTATCAATCCCTTATTATAAGTTCATCTGCATTATCCAGCCACGCTGCAGTACCGTCATCATTAGCAAGTATCAAAGCTCCATCGTCTCTCTTTTTCCAATGAAGTTCATGATCAATATAACGGTTGCCCCCATAGGAACCTGAACCAAGATTTGCAGCCTGATCGAAGCGATCGGTATATTCGTGTTCATTAAGTTTTGAACTTCCGTCAGTTAATATCGTGAAAATGAACCAGTCATCATCCTTGAAGCTGAATCCATAGCCATTCTCAGTCTTGTTCATGCTGAGACGTCCCACATCATTTTTATACTGCTCTTTAACAGTAATAGTGCCGTTGCGGCTTTCTTCCCGATAATATTCTTCCTTATATTCTATAAAGAAATCCTCAAAGGGCTTTCTTACATATCTTTCGTATTCGGTATTTCTTCCGTTGCATGTAACTTCAATGTAGTAAGGCCCCATGCTATCCGGAGCAAATATATCTTCTTTCAATGTTCCGGGATGCTGACAGAGTGAAACATATCGAAAATACAGTCCTTCCGTTTTGTTAAGACTGTCAAAAAAAGCCATATTATATTTTTGAAGATCGCAATCTTCGGGAATGGTAATGTCTCCTTTCACGCATATCACAGGTCTCTTATCCGACTTCTTTACAAATTCATCTATAAGGACGCATGCCTCCTGATTCCAGTTTATGATATCGTCTTCATTTCGGTTCAGAAATTCCCTCATTCCTTCGGGATCTGCTTCGGTCAGTGCAATTACGAGTTCTCCCGGAAGCATTTCAACATCCACAGACTTTTCATCATGTGCCTTTCCTTTGCGAAAGAGCGTTGCCTCCTGCTGCATGGAAACATTAAACCCTCTGAAACTGCACTCAGGACTTTTCCCGGAAAGCTTAAGAGCTTCAAGAATATAGGGCTTTACCCTCTCGGTAAGAAAATTCATATCTCCTTCGAGAAATACTTCCCCGTTTTCAATCTTAACCTCATACTTCCGGTCCATTTCCCCGTCATTAAAGCTTCCGTCAACAATATCCGAAAGATAATAGGGACCACTGGGATACCTCTCAACGTAAGCCTCCGCTGAAAGCACTTTTGACCCGGGAATGTATTCATCCAGCCAGGCCTGCATTACCGCACTGCCCTTTTCCTCCATCTCTGTTTTTTCAGATTCTTCATACTGCGGTCCATGACAGCTTGAGAATCCTGATAAAATGATCACAGAAAAAATCATCGTAATGAATAAGATTACTCTTTTGTTCATATCTCTTTATCCTTCCAACTGGATTATATGTAAATTTAAATCTTATCCCACCTTGTCAGTCCGTATTTGCATCCAAAGAAATAACAGCTGTCACATTCGATGATGCATTTGACCTCATTATCTGAAAGTCCGTTTTCCTGGCTCAGAATCTGTCCTTCAAGTGGAGTAGTATTAAGCTCTTCAGGATTCTTAAGAATGATGATTCCTTCCGCTTCTGTGGTGATAAAGAGCCGTCCGGCGGAATCCATGAACAAGTCCCTGACCTTCATCCCCGGAATCCCGTCATTCTGATCCAGGTTAGCGGTTATAGTCCATTTTTCATCTGTTTTTTCGGCAATACTTAAACCTCCGTATATCATCTGACCGCTGCCAATGAGAACTTTGGTGTCTGAAAGCGGAAGTATCGCATTTATGTAGCTATGGGGAATACCGTCGTCAACATTCAGGTAAGTCCATCCTGCATCCGAAAAAATGCTTATGCCTCCCTTTTCCCTTGCAAGATAGGAACCAAACCACAGTTCATCACCAACTTTCTTTATGACCTGAACCACATCTTCTGAGAGTCCTGACTCTGTTGTCAGTATTTCGTCCACAACCCAGGATCCTTCCCTTAGACTTAAATGCGCGGCTCCGTTCTGACTTCCTGCCCAGAGACCGTCTTCATCTGCCAGAAGTGTATTTACGCGGCCTTGGGGGATTTCAGGGGAACTGAATCTATATACCTCATTATACTCCATGTCAAATGCACTTAAACCGTCCTCATGTCCTACCCAGATGAGACCGTCCTCTGTCTTTGTAATCATGGCGGAAAAGATCATATGTATATCCGGATCCAGCTTTTTTATCGTTTCACCGGTATCTCGATTGATAATGAATACACCTTCTCCCGTACCTGCCCATACCTCATCCCCGTCGTCAAACAGTGCTGAGATTTCCGTACCTGCCATAAGTACCGTTAATGCTTCATCCTTTTGCGTCACCGGTTTTCTCGTTAAGATCTGATAGGCGATACCTGAAATTATGAGCAGTCCGAATATTATTACAAGTATCAATATGCTCTTTTTATTCATACTTATCTCCAGTCCTACACCTTAGTACTGCGGCGCAAGTAGTACTTACATGCAGTTTTCACAGTATGTGGCCCTCTTCCATATATAGGTGTCTGTCACAAAACGCCAATGCTTCTGCTTCACTGTGTGTCACCAAAATGGCTGAACATTTTCCCTCACAGAGCTCCCTGGTGCGTTTGATAATGTTTTCCTTCAAGTCTTTGTCAAGATTCGAGAAAGGCTCATCCAACAGCAAAAGCTCTCTCTCACAGGCAAGGGCTCTTGCAAGAGCAGCCCTGCGGGCCTGTCCTCCGGATATCTGATATGGGTAGCGCTTAAGTAAATCACCAATTCCGTAAGCATCCGCAAGTTCCCTGACAGTCTTATCCCTGTGTTCCCTGTCTTTGTGAGGACATCCGAAAAGGATATTTTCACTTACCGTCATATTATTGAATAACAAACTGTCCTGGAACACCATAGATACTCCTCTTTTGTGAGGAATACAGGAAAGCGGTTCGTTATTCTTTGTGATGGTTCCTGAATCAGCCATTATGATACCGGCGATAATCTGAAGAAGCGTTGATTTACCGCAGCCACTCTCTCCCTGTATGGATATAAGCTCACCATCATCTATACTAAGGGAAACATTATCCAAAGCCCTTACTGATGGGTATTCTTTTATTATACCTTTTATCTCGAACATATTGGTCTCCATTCCCTCATAAACGATAGGAGGCACAGATAAAAATCACTAAACTGATTCTAACCACTGTACCCTCATTACCCATTGGAAATATTTCTTCTTTGAAACCACTTTGAAAGTGAACATACAGTTCCCATCATCACCAGGCTCACCACCATCTGCATCATGCAGAAAGCCGTCACCTTCTCTGAGGAACCATAGTGAAGATAGTTATATATCTTAACAGACATAGGTTCCCTTCCTGGCATCATTAGCACAAGGGAGGTCCCCACATCCCCAAGGGCAAGCAAAAAAACTGTTATGCCTGCAATGATAAGTCCCGGCACCATTAGCGGAAGCTGTACCCTCAGGAATGCACTGCCCCTATGGTTTTGCAGAAGCTTCGCTGCACGAATCCTGTCACGGTCTATCCTTAAATAACAGCCGTATTGTATGAGCACAGCAAATGGCATATAACGTATGGCCAGGCCTAAGCCGGGAAATAATGCTCCGTTCCTTAAAACATATAAAGACGTTGAACTGAAGAGTTTCAAAACTCCTATGCCAGTCAAAACCCCCGGAATACACAAGGGAAGCACGGCAATCACCCAGACAATGGTTTTAAAGCTCATATCATCTTTTGAGAGCAGCAATGCCATTGCCGCCGAGGGCACAGTCAGGATAAGCACAGCAATCAGCCCGGAAATACAGGAATTCCATAGCTCTGAAGATGCCGAAATCAGATCATCGCCCAAATTCTGCATAGAAGGAATAAATGAAATAATCGGAAGAATGATCTGAAGTAATGTCAGTAAAACAGCAGTCACTCCTGCCGCCTTCAGCCACTTTGAATAAGCAGGTTTTATCCCTGTCTCAGCCTTCATGGTATAGGAAATATTCTTCAAAGGCAGAAGTGAAAATATGATTACAACAGCAGATGTAAGCATTAGTGGAAAAGAAAGATACAAAGAATGTACACTCTGTCCCGCCGCCGAGTAATCGCTGAATATCTCCATGGAATAAACATTAACCTGAAACAGTGACGGTATTGAATAATCTGTGATGGATAAAACAAATATGATAGCACCGATGGCCAGAAGCCAGGGGAGCTGTTTTGGGAATATCACTTTGAAAAAGACTTTGTCTGCATTGTCAAATAACAAAGCTGCGGACCATTCCTTTTCATTAACCTGATCAAGAGCGATAAGTGCCGCTGCACAGGCAAAAGGCAGGTATACGAAGGTCTCCACCACAACACAGGGAAATATTCCTGCCATTCTGTATCTCAAAACCTCCGGGAAGTATCTTCCCATGAACCTGAGAAAATTCATGTACGAAAGTGCATAAATATATGGCGGTACCGGCGCCAGTGTGAGAAAAAACCAGCGCAGCAGCGACCGCCTGCTAAATTCCGTATAAATCCACAGTGACGCAAAAACCGAAATCATAAGGCAGATCGCCACAGTGAAAAATGCTATCACGAAAGAATTGACCATCAATCCTGCCCTGCGAGCGTTTAGAGAGACTTCTCCCTCAAGTCTTCCCGAAATCATAAAGCAGATTACGGGAAGAAAAGTAAGCAGCATATACACAAGGCATACTGTTGTGATTTTACTGTACTGAAAATATTTCCTGCATGTCATTGCTTGCTGTCTCCAGCATATCATATACTTCCACAAGGTTTACATTCATACCTTTGACTTTCAGGCCTTCGACCGGTGCATCCGGTCTTATGGACAGATCAAAGAATCCCATATCGATAAGCTCCTTCTCCATGTCCAGAGAGATAATGTAATCAATGAATATCTTTGCATTATCTTCATTGGGAGCGCCCTTTATCATGGCTACGGTATTGGGGGTGATCAGGTTGCCGAGGCCTCCCTCCTCCTGATCGGTGAAACACATTTCAACGGGAGCACCATCTTCCAAAGCTTCCTTGGCATCATCAGTGTCGGTATAACCTATCTTAACCTGACCGGCAGCAGCCATGTCCTTGGTTACGGAATTTCCGTCCACTACCTGTACTCCGCTGTCCTTAAGCTTCTGAAAGAATTCCTTGCCCTTTTCTGCACCGATAGCTGCATAAATGGCAGCCGCCTGAGTACGAGTGGTACCGAACATGGGGTATGCTATAGCTATCTGATCTCCCTCATATTTCCCATTTGTAAGGTCAAATATTGATGCCGGATAATCCTTTTCTTCGAGAAGATCCGTGTTCACAAGCAAGGTTCTGGCTCTTCCGCCAAAGGCCGTCCAGTACCCGTCCTTATCTTTATAGGCATCAGGAATATCAGAAGCTACAGGCGAAACATACGGTGCCAATGCTCCCTGTTTCTCGAGTTCTATGGTCTGGGCAAATTCATTGTTCCAGAATACATCACACACCGGATGCTCCATTTCCATGAGTATCTTGTTTGTTAGTCCCGTGGTTTTATTTGCTTCAAGATCATATACAGGGTTCACCTTTATTCCGGTGGCTTCTTCAAATTCCTTGAAGATTTTTTCTGAATGCACCTGATCCACGGCGGTGTAGATATTCACTTCGCCTGAACCCTTTGGAGGTTCTGTTTCGGGCTTTGGAGCTTCTGTTTCAGGCTTTGGAGCTTCTGTCCCGGCTTTTGCCGCTTCGGTTTTTACTCCTTCAGTCTCAGTTTTTGTTGTATTGCCCGCACATCCTGTCAGCAATACAGCAACCAGTCCTGCCGCAAACATTCCTCTGATTCCGATTATTTTCATTTTTCCTTCCTCCCCAATATATTGTTTTTTTAGCCTTGATATACGGCATTTACAAACCTATCTGTCCAACTTTTCTATTGATAATGTTTTTTAGTTTCTCTTTGCAAACAGACCGGGGCTAATGTTAATTCATTCCGCAATAGTCCAAACGTTCCAAAACCGTTTGAGTATTCGTTTCGATCAACGGCTCCGAAGAATTCCTAATTTCGTTTCTTGTTGCCGCTGTTTTCATTGCAAGCCCAGGGGTTCTAAGCATCCTATATACTTTTGCTGCATCTTCATCCCTGATTTCTGCTCCGTTGACAGGGTTCGACCCCGGTTTCATGAAATGCCCTGCACGATAAATAATATCTTCAGCAAGCATTTCCGAATCCCTTTCAAATGCAGCAACAAATTTCTCAGGATCATCGTGCATCTCTTCCAGCTTGTCCATTACCATCTGATATGCTACCGGTACCAGTGCCTGCCGTATCTCGTAAATTCGTTTTTCCTGTGCCCCGATAAGTTCAAGATACTTGCTTCCCTCCGGCACAAAGAGAAAATTAATTTCTTTTGTGCAGGTGTTTGCAAGACAGATCTCACCGGATTCTTCAAAGGTCACAAAATAGAGCCACCCGCTTGGTTCAGTAGTTTCATCATACACCCTTCCCATTTCACGAAGGTCGTCAATGCTTAGCCATGCTCCCGTGGAGATATCCTGCCAGGGACCTGCCACGGAGCTAACGCTCTCTACAGCTTCCCTGAATGATTTATATCCTTCCATAACCGTCCTCTCTTTTTTGGGAACGTCACCCGGTTGAAATTCTACTTCTTCTTCGGCTGACGCTGCATATCAGGTTTTCATAGAAAACCTGATACAAACTCCTGGATACTTTTAAAGTGGCTGCTGTGCATTGCTTCTGATGGCATCTCTGTATTCCTGGATCTTTCTTTCTTCAGCAAGCCTTGCATTCTCCGCCTTTCTGTTGGCAAGATCCTTCAGCATTTTTTCATTGTGTTCCTTGGTAAGATCGCGTTCGTACTTGCCCATCTCTCCGGTAACCTTGTCATAAATATCCTTAGATTCATTTTTTATAGCATCAGTGACAAGTCCAAATGCTTCTTCTGCCTTCTTATTCTCAACCCATGTATCATTTCTTAATTTCTCCAGGGACTCAAGACCTTTCTTAGACATTCCGTTCTGTTCGGCTCTTGCCATATTGGCAGTATCATTCTTAAAGGTTTCCATACGGTTTTCTTTCTGCATATCTTTGACCTTATCAGCCAGATGATCAATTCCACCCTTGACGCCTCCGTTAAAGGCCGCAGAACCAACTCCGTCACTCCAATCCTTTCCTTCTTCAAGGTTGGACCAGACCTTCTTGGCAGCCTCACCGGATGCTCCACCTGTAATCTTATCCATCTTATCTGTCACATAATCAACAGTTCCGTTAAACGCTGCCTTCTCCAGACCGTCGTTCCATTTCTTTCCCTGCTCAAGATTCTTACAAACCTGTTTTGATACTTCGCCGCCTACTTTTCCGGTAAGCTTAGCACTCCAATGCCAGCCATCTCCGCCCATAACTCCTGCTGCTTTGTCAATACACATTTCTGCAGAGGTCGAAAGGAAAGCCTTCCCCATCCCTTCGGCGCCCTTGCCGTCAGCATATGCCTGACTCATATTGGAAGCATACTTCTTTGTTATGTCGTATATATCCTTGATTTTAGTATTACCGGTAACATAGGAAAGTCCGGTCAGACTATAGTCAGCAACCTTCTCGGTTACTTCCGCGATTTTTGTCATCTTGTCCCAGTATTCACCATCGGCTTTATATTTTTCCGCATCCTTCCAAGCTTCTCCTATGGCCTTCTCCATGGCCTTCATGATGGATTCCTTATTATCAAGCTCGCCACCGTATTTCTGCCACATCTTGAAGAGTTGCTCAGCTTCTCTTTCTTCCTTTGCCTGCTGAGCTTCCCATTTCCATTTATCCTCAAGGTACTGCATGCCATCTCTGGAAAGCTTGGAATTCTCTATACGCTGTCTTTCAAGCCATTCCTGAAGGCCTTTGTTGGCATCCTGGTAATACTGTGTATTGGAGGTAGCATTATCATAGCTTATAAGCAGATCTTCAAGGTCATAATAATTACCATTCTCACCTATATACCTTGGGTTACCATTTTCATCATAACCTACGAGACCATACTTCTCTCGCTTTCCCGTTATAGGATTTACGAAGCTTACATCGCCTTCATCATTAAGGCTCCATTCCTTCGGCCTTTCAGGGAAATCATATGGATTCTGAGACGGTGCAGGCGGAACCGGCTCCGGTGGTATATAATCTATTATTCCAGGCGGCATTGGTGGAATGATCGGCCACCCAAACAGGATAGCCAAATCCCAGAAGAACGGTGGTAAAAAGGAACTTCCGAGGGACTTTGGGAATCCGTTATTATGCATGAGGCCACTTAATGTCCTTCCCGATTCGGACCATCCGTTATCATCCGCGAATGCAGTAATGCAGTTAAAAAGCATTGCCCCAAAAGCCACTACGATCATCATCGGAATCATATTCATGGCCTGCTTGCTGCCTCCGCCTCCCAGAACAAAGATCGCCGCAACAAGACCGGCACTTACAAGAAAACGGAAATAAAAATTATAATTAAACAGAAACCATAGTATGACATTAATAGCCGAGTACATAAACAAACCTACGGCCATATAATACATGATCAGCATGCCTTCGGAAAACAAAGGTACTTTAGTTTTACTGCCATTGTGAAGTCTGCCGTCTGCTGAACGCAAGCGGAAAAACAGATATCCGATATCGCTTTGACCTCCCTGTCCAAAAGAAAAATATAAAAGTACAGCAAACACAGGTACAGCAAAAGGATTTCTGATTATGAATCCGAAAATCACAGCGCAGCACAGTCCTAAACGCATATAAATATTATTGGAAAGATTTGAGAGATCTATATAACCGTTGGTGGTGGCTAACTCTTTTGCATTTTCTGCCATCCTCTGTCCATCAGACATGGCTTGATTGTTGGGTATGCCCTGGTTGTTTTGCATTCCCTGATTATATGGCATCCCATTATTAGGCATACCTTGATTGTAAGACATTCCCTGATTTTTGGGCATTCCTGTCCCCGGGCCTGAATTTGTTTTATTTGCAGTCGGATTCGGCTGCACGCCCAATGCCTTCTCATAATGATCCCTCATGGGTATGGCACTTGAGAAATCTTCGGATATGGCTTTGGAACCACCCTGTTTTCTTCTCATGAGCAGTCTGGGAAACAATAGGCCAAGCGCGAAGGTCAGTGGAGCTACAAGATTGCCGGTCAGTGAAAGGCCGGCAGTTTCAAAAGGAGTTACTCCCTTATAAGCTGAGCCTGAATATACTCCTCCTCCGATAAGGTATGGAATAAAAGAAAGTCTTCCCCATGGGCCTCTTCCAGCCCACATGGTATCATTAATCACAGACCAGAAATAAACATTGAAAATAGTGGTCGCTATTGTAACGACCAACATCATCACCAGCATTGCGGGCAGATTCTTGAAAAATCCCGTTATCCTTTGCTTTATCTCTGCCTTAATCAAAGCCATATATGATCTGGGGGCTTTCGGATCTGCACAATATTGCCGAAATGTAGGTTCCTGGAATCTCAGATCATTAATACTACTTTGTATATTTTGATTTCCGGCAACACCATTATTGGCTTGCCGGTTACCGGGATTGCTATTGTACTGTCCGTTCTGATATCCCGGATTATTGTTGTTTTGACTGCCTTGATATCCGTAGCCAATATTACTGTTTTGCCAGTTCTGATTCCCGGAATTTATATTATTGTTTTGTCCGTTTTGATGCCTGGGATCAATATTTTGTCCACCCTGGTATCCGGGACCGGAATTCTTGTTTTGGTTCTGAAACATCTATATTCCCTCCGGTTTGAACATATTACGATAGATACCGCGTATAGTTACCTGGGTACGGAAGCCCCGCATCCGGGACAGAACCGCGAATTCGGACCCAGCTGGTATCCGCACTGTGGACAGAACAGCCGCTGATCGTTCTTAGGCATGATACGAGGCTGCTCTCCGGGCTGAGGAATTCCCTGCGGCGGTACGTTTGGCTTTCCCATGCCCTGCGCCTGCATATTAGAATACGGCATACCCTGTGGAGGTACATTTGTCTGTCCCATGCTCTGCGTCTGAATATTCGGATACGGCATGCCCTGTGGAAGTACATTTGTCTGTCCCATGCCTTGCGCCTGCATATTTGGATGTGCCATTCCCTGCAGTGGTACGTTTGTCTGTCCCATGCCCTGCGCCTGCATATTTGGATACGACATACCCTGTGGCGGTACGTTTGTCTGTCCCATATCCTGCGCCTGCATATTTGGATATGACATACCCTGCGGAGGTACGTTTGTCTGTCTCATATCCTGTGACTGCATATTTGGATATGACATACCCTGCGGAGGTACGTTTGTCTGTCTCATATCCTGTGACTGCATATTTGAATATGGCATACTCTGCGGTGGTATGTTTGTCTGTCCCATGTCCTGTGCCGGCATATTTGGATACGGTATACCCTGTGGAGGAATATTTGGCTGTCCCATGCCCTGTGTCGGCTGAACACTCTCAGATGGCGTCTGTGGCTGCATATCATTTTCTAATTCCTGCTTAAGACGCACCACTTCCTTATCATATGTATTCCCTTCAAGAGGGATAAACAACCATCTGACAAAATACTCATATCCTGAGGATATTCCGATGGCACCTTCTGTCGAAACAACATAGAACTGCCCTTCTTTCAGGCTTCCTTCCTCTTCTTCGTCAGACAATGCAAATGCAAACAAATCCCTCGCATTAAAAAAATTGTCGTCTGTTCCTGCCAGTCTCCACGCGAGACATACCGGCATTGCATCTCCCAAAGCACTCATAAGATTTTTATAATGTTTCATATTCCCCGCTCCGTTTATTGTTAGTCTTCTAAAAAACATATTACCCGCTTTTTGAAAATTATACCTGCACCTGAAATATGGCTGATTATTGCCGTAATATACGGAATAAACCTTACTTTAATAATAAATAATTCTATAATATTATAATATATAAAAATAATTTTCACAATTAAAAGGCACACATTTGATTCTGCATCATCAGTTTCAAATGTGTGCCTGCAACAGTTTAAAACATCTTAAGTTGTATGAATAATTTCTTTTAGGAAACTACAAAATCGATTCAGTGTCTGATCACTTGGATTATTGTAATAATTGCATTGAAGCTCATACACATCCTTTTTATTGTCAATTATTCCTTTTCCTGAGATTACGGTATCTTTTTTTCTTATTTTGAAATGCTTCTTATAATCTTCAAAAAACAATTCATTATATCGATAGCTGTTCAGATATTTATGCGCTGTGGCTCCTCTGAGAAGAACTACATCATTAATTTTTTTGAATTTTTCTGGATTATTCTTCTTGAATTCCCATGAGTTCATCTGAAAATCCATAATGCTATCGTCCAAATCATTCTTTTTACTTTGATCACTGTCTCCAAATGACTTAGACACTCTGTCACATATATCGATTATAACCTTTTCCCGGATACGTCTTTTATCTACAAGATATTCAAATTTATACGGATAATATGTATTGATATACTTTTTCAGACTAATGTTCCATTCCCCTGCTATCTCCTTGTAGCTTTCAGACGATGCAACACCCAAATCACATTTTTCCGTAAATATGACAGACTTCTCCTGCTCCACCTTGTCGATCATATAAAAATCTTCCGTTTCAAAATAAATGGCGATTTCAGGTATAGATGGAGTTATAAGAAATGCATTAATAAATGCAACATCCATATAGTCAGCATTAACACAATAAACCGCATCAAATCCCAGATACCTGTTTATCGCCTTATCGACAGTTGTTTCGAGCCAGTCATAGGGTTGGAAAGTCAAAAATCTCATGTTAAAACCTGAAAAAACAACAATGTTTACAACATTAATATCGATTAAAACAAGAGGTTTTATAAATATGATTTAAAAGAATCAGGTATTTATATCCTGAAAACCTTTTTAGTTCACACTGATTACCATTTCGCCACCATTTCATAAAAACAGCACATAAAACCGTATACCAAAAAGTCAAAGGCCCTAGCATCTATGCGCTTCAGATGCTAAGGCCTTATCCTTTCGTGTGGTCTTCTCATAAATAACCTCACATTCTATATATTTTATGTACAAAGAAGATACGATACCCCGAAATCAAATCAACACTCAAAAATCTAAACTCAATTCATATTTCCAACTATTGAACAATTATGAGTATCTCAAATCTTCTTGTAAAAGAATAATAACATGCGAAATATTTTCCGTCAATTGTATTTTTACAGAATTTATTTTTATTTTATATTGTTTAAATCCATCTTTATAATTGTCATTTTTAATCAGTATCCCATCTTTTGTGTCACGGAAAACCTGTTAATTCAAAAACCTCTTGTAGATTAATCGATTATACTGTGCAATACTATACAAAGCTTTTTTATATGCCAATTGTTTGAAAAATGTTCGATTCAAAATAATCCGAATAAATTGATTTCAATGTCAGATAATATATAAAAAAACAGCGTTAACAGATGCCTAATAAAACTGGTATCTGTATTTCAGAAATATACCGCTAAAATCTGTGGTCTTGAATGAGGATAAATTCTATGGACAAATTAAAGATTTTTATTAAGAAAGAAATAGTACTTGTTATATCAATGATGCTGGCTGCAGTTTCATGTTTTTTTGTCTGTCCCGACAGCCTTTACTTTAGTTATATTGATTACAGAACCCTGGTTATCCTTCTATCCCTGATGATAACCATGGCAGGTTTCCAGAAACAGAATGTATTCAAACAAATAGGTGAATTCCTTGTAAACAAGATGAGCTCTTCGAGAGGAGTGATCATCATCTTTGTGGCACTCTGCTTTATTTCCAGCATGTTCATTACAAATGACGTGGCTTTGCTGACATTTGTGCCATTTTCAATTATCACATTATCGATTGCCAACAGAGAAGATCTGTTTATCAATACCATCGTGCTTGAAACCATAGCCGCAAACCTGGGAAGCATGCTCACGCCCCTTGGGAATCCGCAAAATCTGTATTTATATTCATTATCAAATATGGTCATAGGCGAATTTATCATGCTAATGCTTCCCTACAGCATAGCAGCCGCCATCGTACTCTTTATTTTTTGCATTTTCTGTATCGATAAAAAGAACATTGCCCTGACAGAAAAAACAACATATTCCAGAACCACACATGACAGGAACCTTATACTCATGTATTCTGTTTCCTTTTTATTGTCTATACTTGTGGTTGCTCATGTTATTCCTTATCAGGCAGGCCTCTTGATTATTTTAGCTTCTGTTCTTATATTTGACCGCGAAATAATTTTTAAGCCGGACTATTCTCTGATCCTGACTTTCGTTTTTCTGTTTATATTTATAGGAAACATTAAGAGGATACCTGCCTTGAATGATATGCTTCATACCATTGTGAACTCACACGAAATCAGCACTTCTATCATTTTAAGTCAGTTCATCAGCAACGTTCCGGCAGCAATATTATGTTCCGGTTTTACATCTGACATATCGAAGCTTATCATTGGAACCAATGTCGGCGGACTTGGAACACTCATTGCCTCAATGGCAAGCCTTATCTCGTTTAAGCAATATGTAAAAACAGAAAATGCAGATACGAAAAAATACATCACCGTTTTCACTGTATATAATTTAGTATTTTTACTGGTAATGATTGCTGTAATCTTCGTATTTCGTTAAAACCAACGATTTCCAATCATGGAAGCCACGCTAACCTTGAATAACTAAGTATAATCCGTATATAGTCTTTTTATCAAAAGAACCGCTCTAATCCGGTATCAGTTCTTAGAATTGATACCGGATTAGAGCGGTTTAATAGAATTCAAAATAATCTATATTTATTATTCAACTCGATT
Source organism: Oribacterium sp. KHPX15 (assembly GCF_900107835.1). Classification (GTDB taxonomy): domain Bacteria; phylum Bacillota; class Clostridia; order Lachnospirales; family Lachnospiraceae; genus Oribacterium. The sequence goes on along the minus strand of NZ_FNRG01000029.1, from coordinate 1,776 downwards.
TTTTCTACGATCATGCGCCATATAATATTTCCTTTTTTCTTCGTGCATTTTTCCTTCTATAACTTCTAACAGTTTATCCAGTTCTATCTGTTTCATGTCAAAAAAATCATAACCGATAGAAACAGATACATCGTAAGGATGCTTGCTAAACTTGTTTGCATTTTCAAGATTTTTATTAATGCCTTCGATACATTTGTCTGCAACAACTGATTCTGAAGTATTCAATAAAATGATGAATTCATCACCGGAATAACGTATGACACTTCCGCTGGAACCTACGCATGTACGTACTGCATCAGCCACCATTAGCAAGGCATTATCCCCTTCAGAATGGCCATATTTATCATTAATATGTTTAAACCCATTGATATCCATCATCATAAAGCAAAAGCTTCCCAGCTTTTCAAAACAATGACTGAAACGATCCAAATAATATCTGTTATATAATCCGGTAAGTTTATCTATACAAATATTTTCATTTTGTAAATTAATAAACATTAAAACAACACTTACAGCACACCCGGACCATATAATAGATATTTCGGTAAATAACAATTGCAAAACAAGAGAAATAATAATTGGGAAAAAGAATTGAAATACAGGGAAAAATGTCTTAAATCCTGAATGCCTAATTCCTCTGACATAAACCAAAATTCCGATAAAAAAGAAAAACAGGGCATAACCTATATATAGCCAGAAATATTGTCCCCTATAGTACTTACATGATGAATCAATAATAAAGATAACAGGGATGAATAGATTTATCACAAGTCCAGCAACACCTATCAGCGATATATAATTAATCAGAGATTTCAATAATTTAGATGGATTTTGATTTATATGCTGTTCGATTATCAGCACCCATAAAGGTCCAATGATCATCATCGAAAAATACAGCCAGAAATACCCTATGTAGGCGACAAACCTATAGGCAGTAATTTCATATACACCTAAAGAATTAACTATAGTATCAGTAATGCAGGATATTGTAATGACAACAGACAGCCAAAATAGATACCGATTGCAGCGATTTCTACTACTGCCATGGTATCTGCTGGCTAATACACCTATCATGAGCATTACACCCAGAAGATCTACGATATAAACTTCTTGAATATTTTTAATATCCATACATTCAAATAAACACAAACTGAAGACATATCGATAAGGGAGGCTAAAGAAAATAAAAAGCCGGATTATAAAATAATCCATTTCTTACATTTACCTAAAATTATTATCGACAAATTATATTTTTATATAATTACGATAAACAAAAGTGATATTGTAGACTTTCACCACAGATTGACGGCATGTCCGTCATACTAAAAAAACAGGGCATATACCCTGTTTCAAAAGCCGGGATTCGGACTCGAACCGAAGACCTACTGATTACAAATCAGTTGCTCTACCAACTGAGCTATACCGGCATAACTCCTCCAGTTGGACTTGAACCAACGACACCGCGGTTAACAGCCGCGTGCTCTACCGACTGAGCTATGAAGGAATATTTATATGAAGTATCGTACCTTCAAAACAGCATACCATTTATGAATCATTCTCAGTAATCCATCTAAACCTCTAACCTTTCCAGCCTTTTTGGACAAGCCCTCGACCTATTAGTAACTATCACCTGAATGCTTTACAGCACTTACAGCTTAGCCCTATCTACCTCGTAGTCTTCAAGGGGTCTTACTCTTAACGATGGGATATCTCATCTTGAGGGTGGCTTCACGCTTAGATGCCTTCAGCGTTTATCCAGTCCCGACATGCCTACCC
>NZ_FNRG01000028.1 GCF_900107835.1 Oribacterium sp. KHPX15 | reverse complement strand
GTTTCTCATTTTCTTTTCCTTTCAAGTGCAGCTGGCTGACCTTTCGGTCCCTGTAGCTTTGCGTCGCCGGATTTCTCCGGGTTTGCTATTTAAGTGATTTGGATAAAAAATTGGCACCGGGTTTTGTACCCTGTGCCAGTTAACCTAGAACCTTCTTGAATTAATTCTGATTCGAGAACTAACCTTCGGAGCTTGTGCTCCATGAAGATTGCAACTGGCTGGCCTTTCGGCCCCTGTAGTTTTGCGTCGCCGGATTTCTCCGGGTTTGCCCAACTAAGATCTAGGTTGGATCTTAGTTTAAAGAGAAGCGAACCTTTTTTTGGGTTCCTTTCTTTTCTCATCTCCTCTTTACAATACTAATTATACTATAAATTATTTAAATTGCAATAGCTTTAGTTAAAAATAATAAATTAATTTTGAATTTTAATTTGTTTATTACGTTCCTGTTTTTAAGTTTTTCCTTTCTAAACGTTTTCTTATATCCTAATCCCATAATTAAGACAATTTCAGTATATTTTTGCCCAAAATATCGTCATCAATTAAATGTTGCCGACAGCTTCAGGGTAATCAATCCTCATAAGGAACCTCTATCTCATCTTCCTTAAATCCCTTCCAATACCAAAGCATTCCCTTACCATGTTGTTTGGAAGGTACCAGGGTACTGTATATGCTGCTATCCCACAAACTTCGTATTCCGTATACCTTTTTGCCAGATGAATTCCCCGGAAGACATGGAAATTGTTTGTCACTATACCTATCCTTAGTGTATCATCGCTTGTAGATTGATCCATTATCTCTTTTGAAAACAATATGTTTTCAACTGTATCCCTGGCTTCTGTTTCTGCGATGATGCGCTCAGGAGCAATGCCTTTTGAAATGAGATATTCCTTTCCCCCGTCTCCTTCACTGACAGTCTCATTCTTCCCTATTCCACCGGATACAATGCAGATAGTATCCGGATTCTTTATGAGATAGTCATATGCAGCATCAAGTCTGAATCTGTAGATCGTACTAGGACTTCCACCTTTCATCTGCGCACCAAGGACAATTATGTAGTCAAGATTCTCTTCACCTTTATCATTGAAGTGACTTGCCATGGCAATAAAGCAGATGGTAAAGAATATTGCCGTTAATCCGATTATAATGTAACCTGCACATCTTATCCCAAATGGGATCTTCATCCACCTACCATTGCCTGAAAGATAGAATAATAGTCCGAAAATAATTGCACTGAATATCCATATCAAAAATGAGAATGTGCCACTTCCTACCATGTAGATACTGACAGAATAGATAAGGCTTAGAAGCGTGAATGCCAGAAACAAATATCTTATATAGTTCATTTCAATTTTTTCCTGTATTCCCCGAGAGTATTTCCCTTTATTGAGCCTGTCCTTCAGCAGCCATCTCTTTATTGATCGTGTCTTCACTTGCGGCCATAGCCTTAAGTGTCATGTCTAGGAGCTTGTCTAGCTCCCAGCCAAGCTGTTCGGCGCCACGTTCGATCACTTCTCTGGAACAGCCGGCAGCAAAGCCCTTGCTCTTATACTTCTTTTTCAGGGACTTTAATTCCATGTCCTTTGTGCTCTTTGATGGTCTCATAATTGCCGCAGCCCAGATAAATCCTGTAAGTTCATCTGCAGCAAACAGAACCTTTTCCATCTCATGTATAGGTTCCACATCTATTGTCACACCACAAGGTACAGTAATCCCATATCCATGTGAGCAGACAGAATGGATGATACCCTCATCTACCCCGCCTTCCCTTAGTAAGGATACCGCTTTAAGGCAGTGTTCCTCCGGGTAAAGTTCAAAATCAATGTCGTGGAGAAGTCCTACGATTCCCCATCGATCTTCTTCATCCTCATATCCAAGCTCCTTCGCATACCACTTCATGACTGCTTCCACAGTCAGTGAATGCTGGATATGGAACGGATCCTTATTGTATTTTTTCAATAGATCAAAAGCTTCTTCTCTCGTTATCATTTTCTATCCCCTTCCTTACAGTTCCAAATGCTGTCTTATTTTTACGTTTTCCTGTTTAAGCTCCGAATCAAGATAATCGAAACTCTTCGGAACTACCTTTATCAGATTCATGGCATCATGCATTTTCCTGATAGCTTCAACCGGAATCTTCTTATACTCAAGAATCTTCAAGTACTCATCTGAAAAAGGCTCTATCATCCAAGCTTTACCCTGTACCTGAAGCCCCTTCAGCTTTCCGAATCCATCATAAGCGTCGAAAATAGCAATGCTGACATTCTTATTATCTTTTAATGCTTTAAACTTAAGCCCGCCTTCCGACAAAAAGTAAAATGCTTCGTCTAAGAAATTATATTCGATCGGAGTACATCTTACGAAACCGTCCGAAGCCGTAGCCAGTGCACAGGTCTTTCTCTCACATATAAAGGATTCTATTCTTTCCTTCAGTTTCTCCCGTTCAAGTTTAGCTGAATCAGCATCCTTTTTTATCCAGTAATTTGCCTGTTTATCATAGTCAAGTTCCCACATTATATTCATCCTTTTTATAAAGAAAGAAGCTATAGAATATTCCCATTCTTTATATTCTTCTGCAAAATTTTATCAGTCACTTCCTCATAAAGCTTCTCTGAACCAAGCTTTGTCTTTTTCTGCCTTCCGTAAACCTTATCAGCTGTAGCCTTATGTTCTCTCCAGTCACCACCATCATTACTTTCATTTAGTAATAGCGGCTGTAGATTATCCATGGCATGAGCAAATCTTGATTCGGGAGTTTCATAAATAAAACCTTTCGTTGCCATGGACGGAAACCCACTTGCTTTAGCAGGTGGCCTTTAGGGAGACAGTACCCTTGCTTACTTTATTCATTTATATATCCCAGTTCGATATACAACTGATAATATTCATCATATAATCCACAGCAAGCATCCATTCCCATATTGGTGGAAAATGCTTTTTGCATAACTATCTCCCAACTACCATATTTCTCAAACATTTCATCAGGAGTAGGACCGTCCTCATGTCCATAAGTATCCATATTACTCTTTTTGAGCTTTTCAAGTCCCTCCGGATCATCTTTGTATGATTCAAGCCTGAGGCGGTTCTTTTCAGCTGAGACAGCTCTTGCCATTTCTTCAGTCGTTGCTCCTTCTTCCTTCATTTTGTATAGGATATCTGTCATTGAATCCAACGACTTATGATATTCTATGCGTTTTTCCCTTGCGTCAGCAACAAACTCAGGATCAGTCCAATCATACTCTGCATATTCTCCGAGACGTTTTGATTCCGGACTTGGTGAAAAACCGTATACTGCATCCGGATTATCAATAATGTCTTCCATTGCCTTTGCATTGTCTCTTGGGTCATGTTCATATTTGAAAGAAGTATTATCTGTTTCGTTCTTCTGTGACGATATAATGTTATCTATTAACGGCTCCGGAATCTCTAGTCCAGTACCGCAGCCACACAACAGGCTAATACTTATTAACGATATCCCAATAAACTTTATTATTCTCTTCATATTTACCGCCTAAAAAATCAACTAAGCAGAACTTTACAACAGTTACCAGTTACACTAATTCCTGAATTCATCCTTATCTTCCAGCTTACATAAAGAGATGCTTTCTACTAATTGAGAGTAAGATCATATCCTTCACTTATAAGGTAACATAAATGACGAGAGGCTGACCGCATATCCTTAACTACACATTCTGAAAAGTTCCTGTCATCCTCAGGTACATATCCTCGTTTTGCATTCATTGATCATCCCCCTGCCAAGGATTTTCTCATAGTTAACCGGATCTGTAGCTCCCTCAGTGTTGATGAGTAAAATAGCTGAGTTTTCGTCTATTTTCCAGAGCTTCCTTAGTTCCGAATCCTCAAGAATCTCCAGAAGTAATCCATATGTCACTGCACCGGATTCACCTGAAACGATGGCGGGATCTCCATTCTCCGGTAAGGCATAGGCCCGCATCCCTCTTTCAGTAATACAATCTTCACAAGCACAGTAGAATGAAACAGCGTCTCTGAGAACAGGCCATGTGATACTGCATGGTGTTCCACAATTAAGGCCGGCCATAATGGTCTCAGGATCACCATCAATTGAATGTGGTTTGTCATCAGCTATTTCCGCTGATAAATAAACACATGCGACGGTACTTGGTTCAGCGACAGTAATAATCGGTGGATCATCTTTATAGACGTCCATGAGATAGGCTGTGATTCCTCCTGCCATCGCGCCTACTCCTGCCTGCAGAAACACATGAGTCGGTTTCCTCCCTCCCATCTGTCCGATGATTTCCTGAGCCATTGTAAGGTATCCTTCAATGATGCAGCGGGGAGTCTCCTCGTATCCTTCCCAAGATGTATCCTGAACCAGAATCCATCCATTTTCTTTAGCAAGCTTCTTTGCAAGGGCAACTGTCTTATCATAATTTAGCTCCGTTATCAAAACGGAGCTCGCCCCTGCATTTTCAATCGCATGTTTTCTTGACTCAGCAGAGCCCTTCGGCATCAGCACATGTGACTTACATCCAAATAGGCTTGCGGCCCATGCAACACCTTTTCCATGATTTCCATCTGTTGCAGTTACGAATACAATATTCTCACATTGTTTTCGGATTATAGAATTATGGAAATCCTCGTAAACTGATGTCTCATGATCCATTCCAAAATAGTCGCACAGTATTCTGAAAATGGCATAGCTTCCACCAAGTCCCTTAAATGCATTAAGTCCGAATCTTGTAGACTCATCTTTTACTAGGATTGCCCCGACACCGTACTTCTCTGCAGTGGATGACAGGGACTTTAGTGGCGTTTCATTGTAACACGGAAGACTCCTATGAAAGCGGATGGCATTTTCAGCTTCATTCCTTGTAAAAAGAGAATCCTTGTACCCGTTGACTGTATATTTATTTTTTAAAATCCGAATATTGTTGTTCATCCTTACTGCATTATCTTGAATCTAAGTGTCTATCCTTATTAATTCTGAGATTGTTTTGTTTCTGTAGACCAGATCTTCTCTAACAGAAAATCCAACTTTCTCCCAGAATGCATTTCCATCTTTGTTTCTGTCAAAGACAACCAGTGCAACTTTGTTTATCCCATTTGCTTTAAGTGCATCCATAGCTGCCTCTACAAGCATCTTAGCGATTCCTTGATTTCTATACTCAGGTTTTACCGCTGTATGATAAATGAATCCGCGCCTTCCGTCGTGTCCTGAAATTATTACACCAATAATCTCATCAGACTTTTCGGCAACAAAGCAAGTATCAGGATTTCTATCGAGGTATTTAGCAATTCCGTCCTTGGAGTCATCAAGGTTATTTAGCCCCATTCCTGAACAAGAAAGCCATAACTGATAAACCTTTTCGTAGTCTTCTATTGTCATTAATCGTATTATCATATCTATTTACCAAACCACTGATTAGCTAATGGTATGTGCATCATAGGCGTATTCAAGCCCGTCTATATCGAAAGGTCGTATAAGTCTGTCTGCGCTGATAACATGCCATTCGATGGAGTCACCAATCTTAAAGGGAGTACCGCAGCATTCCATCTGCCATAGTTCATAGAAAACTTTTGTGTTTATGTTTATTTCTGATATTTAATCTGAAAATTACAGTGTGTGATAGTATGGGCAGATGTTCTCTTATCCATTTTTCATCAAGTTCCATTTAGTTGCCTCACTAAGGTCCCGGCCCACAGTAATCTGCAAACCGTAAACAGTTGTGTGTCTACTCCCATGTATCCGCCATAAACTGTTATTAGCGTTACTTTCCTTTTTTTCCTTTTTTATTATCTATCTTTTTTACGCTATCCTTCATAGCTTCGTTGGCTTCTTCATCCCAGACCGTCCTCTCCGGTCTTAAAGTACCGTACATTGTGTTTTCAAATGAATAGATCATTTTTGCAGTTCTTATCAGTCTTTCATTTTCAATGTCATCATTAAACGAGCCCAACCGTTTATAAATATAATGAGTGATTTCGTAATTGTACTGCTCCCTACCTTCACGACTGGTGTATATTATCTCTGCAAAGTACCGGTTCGTGTCTTTGTCATGGTAAGCAGTCCAGTTATTGCCCTGCTTTTTATTCACGGACTACTCCTTCCTAAAAGAATATGTCCTGATATGATTCTTAGCATCAGCACCTGACTCAAAATACCTTAGAAGTATCTCGGCGCATGCCCGGGAATCACTATCGGCCTGATGGTGATTAAGGCTTATCCCATAGTGATCACACAGGACATTAAGCTTATGACTGATGCCTGGGATCAGCCTTCTTCCCATCTGAACGGTACACATATATCTGACGTATGGTTTCCAGTCTATACCGTATCCCTCAAGGCAGTGCTTTAGGACTCCAAGATCAAACACCGCATTATGAGCCACAAGCATTCCGCTGTTCATAATGGGTTTAATCTTATCCCAAACCATAGGAAAGTTAGGCGCATCCTTGACTGACTGTTCACTAATTCCAGTCAGTTGTACATTAAAATAGTCAAATGACTGCTCGGGGTTCACCAGAGTATAGTATTCTTCAGTAATCCTTCCATCCTCAATAACAGAAATACCTATGGCGCTCATCCTGTTATTCATATGATTCGGTGTTTCAACATCAAAAACCACATATCGTGACATATTCATCAACCTCTAAAACACATTCTGTTCCACTACATCAATTTCATAGTAACCCGGAAAATCCCTTCGAAATGTGATCGGGCCTTCAAGTTCCTTCCAAACATCGTACCAGGCATCAGGAACCGCATCAATTGTCTCAACTTCGTTTCTTAGCTTTAGGTGAAGGCAATTCGTCATACATCACTTCCACCAATTCCCTGAGAAACTCCTTATTATCAACTTCCTCTACAAGTATCATTTCTTTGGCACCTTCATACGGGATTTCCTTAGATGTATCTGGCATCATTTTGACAGAAGATTCTGTCAGTTTCACAAGAAATCGATTATCATATATGCCACCGAACACTTTACCACGATAATAAAGGATGTATTCACCCATCATTGCCCGATAAGAGATTTCATCCAATCCCGAAAGCTGTTCTAATATGAATTCCAAATAATCTTTACTAGATGCCATAAACTTTCCTCTAAATTAATAAAGCTTCAAAATATTTATCACAGGTTCCTCATATGGATGTGCTTTTCTTATAGCTTCCACAGTCCTGTCTACATTTGAATCTTCAACATTAACTTCAACTTTAAATTCAGGCTCTTCGCTCCATTCACCTTGTTGTCCAATCGTAGGATTTGCCCCTTCATCGGAATACCAGACACCTGTGACAAGATAAAGTCACAGGCTGTGTAAATCTCCGCGGACCACAGCTACCTGGATTTAGATAAGTTATTCCGTCTTTCTGCCGGTTCTCATACTTGTGGGAATGACCATATACCACAAAATCAATGCCGGACAGATCTTCTCTTATATGCTTTATGTTGTGGACCATATAGAAGCGATATCCTTCTAGCTCTATCTCCTGCTCAACAGGAATATCTTTTGCCCAGGTCTATCCATCATTCTCCCTCCACAGATTATATGATTCAATCATGCCTCTATTCCAAATTCCTTCATAAGACTGTCAAACCTTGCCTGTTCTTTTTCCTTAATAGGTTTTGATAAGTCATTCACGCAGTGATGGATCACATCAGCATCCTTGAGGACTTCGTCCATGGGACCGTCTACATTCAGCTTGTCATCATGGTGATAGATTGCTGAGCAGATAATTTCAGTTTCCTCAGGAGTTGTAAGTTCAAGCTTTGTAAGAACATTTCTTGCATAATCTGCGCCAAGATGCGCATGATCATCATAAGATTCGGTCTTATAAGCGTGCATGTCGTGAAGCATTGCAGCCATTGCCGCAAGTTCAGGATCAAGACTCCTTTTCTTCGCTATCATTTGAGCTGCCAGTGACACTCCATAAAGATGGGCAATAGCACCGGTTCTTTTATCTTCATCTTCCATCTTGTTAAGCTTCTTATCAATGTATTTTCTTAGTTCTTTTAATCTACTCATGGCATTTCCTTTCCCGTTTATGCTTTCTCCTCCGGAACCATCTTTATAAACTATACTAAAATGCCTTAGCATACCCTATTTCCGTATAAATCATCCCATATTTTCCTTGCTCTGTCTTCACGTGTAAAACTGCCTTTTACTCCGGATTTTTTTAACTCATTCTGCATCTTTAAAAGAGCATACTTCATGTTTTCATTAAAGTTTATTGCAATAAACAGGCGCATCGAGTTTCTCCCCATTGTTGAGAATCAAAGTCATCATACCATTTCGTCTACAAGCTTTGCCGCATAAAAGAAATCCATATCTGTCCTGCCGCTGTCCAAAAATGCTGCCAGAACCTTACAAAATCCCTCTTCATCATATTTACGCCCAAAATCATTAATAGTTTTACCTTCGGTAAATGCTTCTTTTAATTGATAGGTTGTAAAAGCGTAATGCAGAACGTAGATGATATCATCACCCATGCAAATATAAAGGCATGGTTCATATGGATGATAAGATAATCTGTATTAGGTGCGAAAATGATGACAAAAGCCCCGTCAACCAGGCAAGTCCCGGAGCGATAAATGACCTTGTATTGATCCTGTAGTCACTCATATGATTCCCTCCAATATTGAGGCCTGATCAAGATTTATCTCACTCCCACTTCTTCCATACATCCGGCTGATATCCTATAGTAGAAAGCTTTCCGTTTCTCACAATAGGAGTCTTTATCACCTGTTGGTTCTCAAGTATCTTTTCCAGCTTGTCTTCTTCTGCGATGTACTTTATCAAGTCATCATATTTTTGTGACTCCATTAATCTTCTTTAAAAGCCTCATTCCACTCAGACTCCCTGAATCCAACCAAAACCTTATCATCTATGATAAGTAACGGTCTTTTCACAAGCATTCCGTCAGATGCAAGAAGTTTAAACATATCTTCCTCACTCATCTCTGGAAGTTTCTTTGACAACTCCTTCTCGCGATATAGTTGGCCGCTGGTATTGAATAACTTTCTTAACGGAAGACCGCTCTTCTTATGGTATTCCCTCAGCATTTTCTCATCCGGATGATCATCCTTTATGTCGGTCAATGTATAAGCAATTTTATTTTCGTCCATCCACTTCAGGGCCTTTTTACATGTTGAACATTTTTTATAACAATATATCTTAACCATCACAGATCCTTTCTTATAAAGTGATTATTTTACCGGAACACAATGCTTGTCGTTAATCTCACACACCTTTTGTACTCTTCTGCGATATTTTTCTTCCATAAGAGGTTCAGTGGTAAGCCTCCTTTGTCCGTTTTAATATAAAACACTATATGCTCCTTTTCGGTTTTCCTACTGTCGTTCAATAGTCAGTTCTATCGATCCTTCTTCGAGAGAATTATAGACATCATAGTGGATATGATCACCCGGAACACCTTCAGCTAATGCTGTAAGCTGCTTCGCAAGCGATAGCATTCCTTCCCTGTTTGCAGATATTACGATTCCACCGTTTTCAACAGCGGTTTTGATTCCAAAACCATCAACCCATTCAATCTTCATGATTTTTTCCTGATAGACTCTATTCTATACCTTTCTTAAACCTGATAACCTGATTATCAACATCTACTGTTGCATTAACCCCGAACGGAATTATGCACCTTGGTGTTGCGTGGCCAACATTAATGTTTGCAACTATAGGAAGAGCTGGATCATATATAACTTCACGGATTATCTTTTTATATTCTGAAAAATACTTTTCATCCATGGGCTTCCCGCATATGATTCCGGAAACCACATTAAAGATGCCGGTTTTCTTAAGTGTGACCAGCATCTTCCTGTAATGCTCCGGTGTAACCTGTTCCTCACAGGTTTCTAAAAGCAATATCTTTCCTTCCCAGTCACTAAGCTCCGGAAAGAGCTTATACCGTTCACAAAGCACCGGAGAATCCTCATATCTTGTGTTATCGAATATATCAAAAATCGTTTCCAAACATCCGCCAAAGATTTCCCCGCTGAATTGCCCTGATCCCTGCAGCAATTCAAATCCGTTGTTTTTATGCGCTTTTCTTGGCGTGCCTACAGCACCAGAAGACCAGTCAGTTCTTTCCTCATACCAGACATCACTTGGAGTGATTTCTTTGATGGTCCCGGTCTTTATCAGCTCTTCAAAATACTTTGCCGTATATGGAAGCATCTGTTTTTCCATTTCACAGATATCCGACAAAAATGATTGTCCATAAAAGGTATTGAGACCGACCTTATGAAGCATTAAATGATTGATAGTCGTATCTGAAAAACCAAGGAATATCTTTTCCTTAACCGCGTTTTTTAATTCATCATTTCCAAAAAGATAAGGCAGCAATCTATAAGTGTCATCTCCGCCTATGGCACAGAGAATCATATCTATGGAATCATCAGATAAAGCTGCAAGTAAATCTTCTGCTCTTTCCTTTGGGTGATTCTTCACGTAATCTATTCCTTTATCAGCATGAGGCATTATCTTTACTTTAAGTCCATAGTCCCGGAGCCTTTTTATGCCTATTTCAACCTCATGTCTTGCAGAGTCTTCTCCCATGATACCGTATGATAGACTGACAATAGCAACTTTTTTAACCATATACGCACCTCAAACTATTACTCACTCCCACTTCTTCCATACATCCGGCTGATATCCAAGCGTAGAAAGCTTACCGTTTCTCACAATAGGAGTCTTTATCACCTGTTGATTCTCAAGTATCTTTTCCACCTTGTCTTCTTCTGCGATTTTGTGTAATGCATTTCCAACTACCCGGCACATCTTCGGATTCTACATATTTTCAGTCAGACCAAATGCCAATGCCTCTTCCATATATTTTTTAAGTTCCTCAAAGCTACCCCTATGGTACTGGCTGATGTCTTTATTTTCCTTATTTATCATGCAGTCAGTCAGCAAAAACACTTTCATGCCAAGCTCTGCAGCTACCATATCTTCACCAACATCGTTTCCGACCATAAGGCAGTCCTCACCATTCAAGCCAGCCTTCTCCAGCACTTCACGGTAATAATCAAGGTTTGGTTTACAGAAGTTTGAGTTCTCATAGGTTGTAAAGAATTCAAACTCATCAGGCTCCAGTCCTGCCCAACGGATACGGGTTTCTGTTACAACAGAAGGAAACAGCGGATTAGTTGCAAGAGCAATTCGGAATCCTTGATTCTTTATCCATCGTACAGTCTCTGCAGCCTCCGGGTTATAACCGCAGAATCGCTTTGCATCCTTAAATTCATTTGCGTAGAATTCATCAAATAACGGGCGATCCTCTACAGCCTTATCCTCCCCATATATAGAGGCAAAATCTTTCCAGAACGCGTCCTCATTCTTGCAGGATCCGTCGTTCTTCACCATCGCCATTACGCCGTGCCAAATAGTTTTCACCAGAGACTGAAGGTCATAACCACGGGGAGCAGCCTTGGATGCAAGGAGCTTGAAATACCCACCTGTAAACTCTTCCATGTCCATTGGCAGCAATGTACCATCCAGATCAAACAATACCATTTTAATACTTCCCATTTAAACACCTCCGACAATACTTTCATCTATAAGTAATTCATCCCTTAAACTGCAATTATCATGATACATTTCTTTTTCATTACAACATCGCCTTCGCTTTAATTATTCTACCAATAAAATGCATTAAATCCCAGAAGCTGCTTTATTTGTATACGAATAAAACTCTTCTCCTGAATCTAAACATAAAGCAGCAAGTCTTCCGCCAGGGACAAACGCCCCACAATCAATTGCAATATTACCTTTATTCCTGTATATAAATCCGGGTTTGGAATTCCCCTTGATTATCTGAGTAGGTGTATGTCCGGTAACGATATACTTGTTCTGATAATACTGAATATCATAGTTTGTCCTATCCCAAACAAGCTCATTCAGGGAATACTCTTCTAAATCTTTATCAGGTCTGTAATTCCCAAATCCTGCATGAACAAGAAGATAATCTTTCCCGGCAACAGAAACCTCTTCATAAATCAAAAAATCTTTTATGTACTCAATAATATCTATCTGATCTTCTCTGCAGAGCTCCCTGAATTCCTTTATAGTTGTGCTGCATCCGTTCCGCATCCATAAAACCAGGTTGTTGAGTTTTTTTCCATCTAAATCGGCCATGGTTTTTTCTGTGATCTCATTCATGAGAAATTCAAGACATCTCAGCGCCATATACTCATGGTTCCCCAACAGGCAGATTACATTTGGCATCTCCATGAGCTTTCGCATGGTCTTTATAGGATGTGGTCCGCGATCAATGATATCACCGAGGATATAAAGTGTATCTTTATCACTAAACGAAATCTTATACAGCAGATCCATTAACATATCATATTGTCCGTGAATATCCGATATTACGTACGTTGCCATTTACCACGCTCCCCTGGTCTACCAAATTCCGGCCTTTGCTAATGAGTGCTCCCGGTAATACCATAGCTAATAAAGCAAGATGACGGATCCATGCTCTATATATCCCTACAGTTCCAATGAGTCCCAGGATAAATACTAAAAATCCATTTCCAATAAGCGTTTCCCCGATACCCATATTGATTACGTACTGAATTCTAAGCTCCTCTGTCGGATCCTGATATGGAATGCCGGCCTTTATGATAAGGTAGTACAAACCGATCATGAAAATAATAATTCCTGATATGATAACCCCATTCAGTATGCTTTTTATAATATTGAACACTTTGTTCATTAACTTAGGTTTCTCCAAACAGTTTTCATCAATTATTCTATGATTCATCATACCATATCTTCTACACTATAATTAAACAACCACACAAAAAAGACCTAGAGCAATAATTGCTCCAGGCCGTCGCTGAATATTCATGGTAAATATATGTTACCTATAGCTTTCATCTAACGTGAAAAAAAGGTCATAATACTTCCCCCACTTTTATTATGATTAATAATTTTTCTAATGTGATAACCTGTTACGGGATGTGAAGATGATGGTACTTATTGCGCTATATCTATAGCGGAAACGCCACCGCTTCCCTGTATAGTTTCTTTAGGATATCAATAAATTCCATCAGCCCTTCCCTCGAATCATTCTTATGCGTACACAGAACGCAAGAAAAGCTTTCCTTGCAGTCGAACGGTGTCCAGGCAAACTGACCGCTGTGATCATTAAGGAATCCCGGAGCCAGGCAGATTCCTCTTCCAGCTGCCACATTCGTAAGCGTAGTGTCGTGATCCGCGCTATTAAAATAGTCAACCCTCCCTGATGCGAACAGCCTATGCTGTACCGCTTTAAGAGCAGGCGGAGATCCACCACCGACCATCAGTGTCCTTCCATACAGATCTTCTTCGGTCAGCAGATTCTTCACAGCAAGCTCATCATCTCTCTGAGAGATCAGATATATCTTGCTCTCAAAAAGATCGTGTACGGTTATCCCCGGTATCTGTTTTGTCGTCTCCTTCAATGTAAAAAGGATATCCGCTTCCTCCTTCAAAAAACTCTCCACACCATTTTCATATTGGAACTTCGGCGTGATCTGTATATCCGGCTCCTTATCCGCAAAGATCTTTATCGCTTCAGGAAGGAAATATACAGCCTGTCTCACCATCATGGTGATTGTGATATTGTCCTTATACTTTGCGCTGAAATTCTGTCCCTGTTCAATGGCACGTTTCATTTCTTCCCGCATATTCGCAAGATATGTGACAAACTGTGAACCCGCAGGAGTAAGTGCCGCGCCTTTTCCGCTTCTTTCAAATATAGCAAAGCCCACCTCATCCTCCAGCAGCTTTATCTGATATGTCAATGTAGGCTGGCTTACAAACATATTATCTGCGGCACGACTGAAATTCAGCGTATGTGCAAGCTCGATACAATAGTCAATCTGCTTCGTGTTCATAGATTTACCACCTTGTTATTTAATAATTAAATCAATTATATAGTATTTCGATTGGATTTTTCCAGTGCTATATGTGACAATATGCTCAGAAAGAACAAAGGTACAAGACCCAAAATGAAATGGAGGACATATAAATGGCAAAGACATTGATCGCATTCTTTTCAAGAGCAGATGAGAACTACTTCGGCGGAGCAATGAGATATGTGAAGGTCGGCAACACGGAGATTGTTGTTGATGGCATGAAGGAAATGATCGAGGCGGATACCTTTAAAATTGAAATGAAGAATCCTTACTCTCCCGTCTACATGACCTGCATCGAAGAGGCGAAGAAAGATCTCCGGGCAGATGCAAGACCCGAACTTACAAACTACTTGAACAGCATTGATGATTATAACACTATCATCCTCGCATATCCGAATTACTGGGGCACGATGCCGATGGCGGTTTACACTTTCCTTGACAGATATGATTTCACCGGCAAGACGATCCTTCCTCTCTGCACCAACGAAGGAAGTGGCATGGGATCTTCGGAAGGCAATATCAGGAAACTTGCTCCCGGGGCAAATGTCAAAAGAGGTTTGTCCATCATCGGAAGCAATGCTGCAAACTCTACCGGTGCGGTAAAGAACTGGCTTTTAGAAAACGGATTGATCTAAGTAGGTAATCGAGATGGAATACGCAAAAGGATATGTATATGAACTGATGGATAATGGCGGCCCCACAAATATCATGGAACCCTATTTCGTAGAAGCAGTCGATGAGATGATGCGTGCAAGAACGCTTTCCTGAATCATTCAGCCATCCTGTCCGCATCCGGCGGTGTTCCAGCAAAGGTAATCAAATATCTTGACCCATCAGAGCAGAAGGAATAACCATGAACGACATTGAAATCATTGAAGACATCTACAAGCAGTACTGGAAATGCATGATCAACAAAGATGCAGCGGGTCTCCGAAGCCTGATGTCAGAAGATTACTATCTCATGCATATTACCGGCACACTTCAGTCCGTAGACGAATTCATCCGATGTCTGCTTGACGGCACTTTCAATTACTACTCCGCAGATCACGATGATATTCATGTTACCATAAACGGAGAAACCGCAACTATGATTGGAAAAAGTAAAGTTATGGCCGCCGTATACGGCAGTGGAAAGAACAGGTGGAGACTTCGAGGAGACTTCACCCTGAGAAAAGAACAAGGAAACTGGAAGCTTACAAGCTCCAAAGCATCAACCTATTGAAGGAGGAACAGATCATGAAATATGTAATACTTAACAACGGAGTAAAATGCCCTGTTGTCGGAATCGGAACCTTTATGCTATCCCCCACTGATGCAGAAAACAGCGTAAAAGAAGCTCTTAAAATGGGATACTCTCTTGTGGATACTGCAAATGCCTATGTTAATGAACGTGCGTGTGGCAGAGGGATCAAGGATAGCGGAATGAAACGTGAGGATGTATTTCTCTCCACAAAGCTCTGGCCAAGTGAATATGAGAACGACAATGCTGTTGGCGAAACACTTGAAAGACTTGGCGTATAGTATGTGGATCTTCTCTACATCCATCAGCCTGCAGGAAACTGGCTTGCCGGATACAGACAGCTTGAAAAGGCATACAAGGAAGGCAAAATAAAATCAATCGGTATCTCCAATTTTGAAGGGAAATATATCGAAGAACTTAAGACCAAATGGGAGATCGTTCCCCAGTTTATTCAAGTGGAGGCACATCCCTACTTCACGCAGACGGAACTGCGTCAGACCCTGGATAAATATAACATTAAGCTCATGAGCTGGTATCCCCTGGGACACGGCGATAAGGCTCTGATCAATGAACCAATATTTGCAGAACTCGGAAATAAATATGGCAAGTCCAGTGCCCAGATCATCCTTCGCTGGCACACCCAGATGGGATTTGTTGTAATACCCGGCAGCAAGAATGTCGATCACATCCGGGACAATCTGGATATCCTCGATTTTGAACTGACAGCTAATGAGATGGCAGAGATTACAAAGCTGGACAAGAACACAAGGTATTATAACCGCACGGATTCTCAGCTTGCACAGTTTGCTGTATGGAAACCGGATTTTGAGAAGAAGTAATGAATTGAGCTGGTCGATTATATTATCTCAATATTACGATCAGATAAAAATATGTTTCTAGATAATGGAAAGTAAAAGTCTTTAGGTGTAGTAATGATCCCTGAAAAAAGTTCAGGTTTATCTACGAAACCCTCATCACAAAAGCTTCACGACAGATATTACCGGTCATGAAGCTTTTGTATTTGTCCAATTCCTTAGCTAGGACTCATATTTGTTCTCTTTATCACGAGCCAGCCAATCCCTAAGCACTAAAGCATTATTATGTTCTTCATCTTTTGCGGAATAGAGCAAGGTTATGTTCGTAGATCTAAAATGCTCGTTCACAAATCCAAGAAACCTTTCAGCATCCTCTGAAACATCAAGCTCCTCCATGTATTTCCTACGGAATTCAGGATATTTCTCCGGATCATGGTTAAACCATTTCCGAAGCTCCGCCGATGGAGCAATTCCCTTTTCCCATGCATTAATTGCCGCTGATTCTTTCTTTATCCCTCTTGGCCAGAGCCGGTCAACAAGTATCCTTATACCATCATTCACCTCTGGTGCTTTGTAAATTCTTTTAGTTTTGATACTGCCCATACATTGTCGCCTCAATTTATTTAGAAATTTAGCCTTATCTCCATCTCATGCCATTTTTCACCGCCCCAATTGGATGCAGACTCTCCAAGGTCATCAAGTCCAAATTGTTTCAGATTATCTCTTACAAGAACAGCTACTACTTCATTATCTGCTTCATTCATTTCTCTGTATTTAAACATTTTGAAATCCTTTACTACATGTAAACTGAACTTAAAAATCTATTGTCCCCTCATCTTGAAAACAAAATTTGTCATTCAGTATATTTGCTGAAATCAGAAAATAATTGATTGATAAAGCTTCTCAAAATAGTCTGATCAATTTCGTTTTCAAATTTTATTTCCTGTGTATATCCAAAAGCGTTTTTATTGTTCAAGCATCCTGTGACTTTGATATGACCGTTCGGTTCAGCGATAAATACAATATAATTGTGAACACTATATTGTTCTTCCAGTCTTGACTCTCCTGACAGTGTTTCATAGAGATTCTTCAGCTGAACAGCAAATTCAGCTATATCCTGAACACCGACGTCCATAAATGTTTCAGCTGAATAGCCATAACTTGAAACCTTCACGCCTAGCGTTACATTTACAGGATATGCAAAGTCCCGTAAATGAATCTCCGGAGAAAATTCTAATATAAATGTGTCTGTCTCAATTCTATACATTTTTTCTCTCAAACTCTGATTTATCATTCTAACAGCTGATTAATCATCTGCTCATAATCATCTGAAATTAACGTTACCTCTTCACTGGCACAGTGAAATTGTTACGCCAACATATAAATTTTAACATGTATGAAAGGAGATTGCTGATAAGTTCCTGAAGCTTTCGGAGTATCTTGAGAGAACCTAAGAGGGTTCTGTTATCCAGGCATACAAGGAGGATTCCATCGAGGCTCTTGGAGTAGGCGCTTACATGGGCTTTATTTCAGGTGAGAATGCTGCTAAATATGCTGCACAGTAATTAAAAGTTTATAATAAACAGGACTTTCGCTTTGAATGAATCACCCAGGCGAAAGCCCCGTTTTTTTGTTTGTATTCTATAACAACTTATGGCAGGTGTAGTTCCTGTCAGTTCCCACCTGTTATTTCTTCAAGCTGCCTAGTCCCCTCTTTACTGAGGTAAGGCCTGAATAATCTTAAACTCAAAGAAATAAATGCGTTTTCATCCATATTTAACAATATTATTCTTGCAGTATTTCAAGCATATCAAGCAGGCTTTTAAATGTATCCTGACCATCAAGACAAGTATCCATAAGCCAGCCTTTCTCATTACGCCATTCAGAAAGACCTCTGTAATAATAGTTCTTCTTTGCATCCTCAATAATGAAAGGAATGACATTGTAACGAAGACACTCTTTTAATGCGACGAGCCTTCCGACACGGCCATTTCCGTCCTGAAATGGATGGATATACTCGAATTCAGCATGGAATGCTATGATATCTTCAATGGTAACATTATCCTTGGCGTTATATCCATCTATCAGGGCTTTCATATGCTTATGCACCTCAGACGGTTTTGAAGTTTCTCTTCCTCCAACAATATTAGCACGCTTTTTATAATCTCCTACTGCAAACCACCCAAGAGTCGAATCCTTGGTATCATGCTTGAGAATATAATGAAGATGCTTGATCATATCTTCTGTAAGCTGATCCTCAGCAACGTCTATTACATAATCAATCGCTCTGAAATGATGAACTGTTTCCAGAATATCATCTACCGGAATCCCGTCGCCTACATCAATTGTATTTGTTTCAAAGATCAATCTTGTCTGATCTTCTGAAAGTTTACTTCCTTCGATATGATTGGAGTTATAAGTCATTCTTACCTGAAGCTCATGATAAAGACCTCCCGGCATCCTAATAGCCTTCTCATCACGTAGTACCTGAAGAATCCTGTTATCGGAAATCTCCCTCATGATCACATCGGGTGATTCACATAGATAATCGGCAATCTTCTGTATGCTCCGTTTGGAAAGCTTCTCTCCTTTTTTTATCTTTGCAATCGTTCGAGTGGACAGTCCAAGTTCCGTGGATAGTACTGTCTTTCCTATGCCCTTTTCCTTTAATGCTTTTTCAAGACCCTCATACGAGATCATAGTGAGCTCACCTCCATATATTCTTTACTTATTTTATCGTGTTGCGCTAATAAAGTAAAGATATGTAGCCTTGTCAAAGTTCTTTGTGGGAATACTTTTGACACCCACATCATTATATAATATGGAACGGAATTTATGCCGATAAATAATTATACTATTGAACAATAACAGCATATTTGATGATACAGGTTTATAGGGAACGGTGCAAAGTTAATAAGGAGCCAATTAGATCTGCATCTGTATGTCAGAGATAAATGGCGAAAAACATGCATTTATAGAGGAGAAAAGAAATGGGTTTTAGTCAGGCTCGAAAAAAACAGCTAATTACATTTTTGATGTCCACATGTATCCTCATGGTTTCAATGTTCACCCTCAGTGCTGCTGCGGAAGAGTCCGCCGGTTTCAGCAGTCTCTCTGACTTTAAAGGCAAACAGATCTCAATGCTTACAGGAACATCCTTCGATGTTTATATGGAAAAAAATGAGATACTAAAAGGGGATGTGGATATCCTTATGCAAAACAGTACTGTGGACTCGATTTCCTCAGTAATCTCAGGAAAGAGCGACGCCGTCATCATGGATCTGCCCATAGCTGAAATAGCGGTGGCAGAGCACGAAGAACTTGCCATCTTTCCGGAGTGCATTCAGGATGATGCTTATGGATTTGCATTCCCAAAAGGAAGTCCACTGGTTTCGCCTTTTAATAAAGCACTGAAAAAGCTCATGGACGATGGTCTCGAAAAAAAGATGGCTGAGAAGTGGATGGGTAATGATGAAGCACTTAAGGTTATCAACCCTCCGGATTGGGAAGGTTCAAAGGGGACTCTCAGATACTGGGCAAATACCGGTGCTCCACCCATGTGCTACCTGGGTTCCGACGGCACACCTGTAGGTTATGCAGTTGATATCGTAATGCAGGTTGCACGGGAGATGGACTATAAGGTTGAAATAACAGAATGCGCATTCAGCGGACTTATCCCATCGGTTCTGAGCGGAAAGGCAGACCTTGCGGGAGCAAGTATGTCCATAACAGAAGAGCGCCGTGAAAAGGTGGATTTCTCGGATCCTTTTTACAGGGGTGGATCCTTTTTGGTTGTAAGAAAAGACAGACTTGCTTTATCCGATAAAGCCGGAACAGCGGAAACTAATGAAGAAACCGGCAATCTCATTGCTTCAATAAGAAACAGTTTTTACAAAACCTTCATTCAGGAAAACAGAGGAAATGTATTCCTAAAAGGGTTTCTGAATACCATGATCATTACCATAGCGTCAATGTTTTTGGGCTGTGTGTTTGGATTTTCATTATTCTTCCTCTGCCGAAAAACCGGGAAAACAGTGTTCAGTATAGTACAGACAGTGACCGGTGTCATAGTCGGAATTCCTGCTGTAGTACTTCTGATGGTGCTGTTCTATGTCATTTTCGGTAAACATGATATCTCGGGAATCATTGTTTCCATCATGGCATTCACCCTTACCTTTGGGACTTCGGTGTTCAGTATGCTTCAGGTAGGAACCGGAGCGATAGACATTGGCCAGACTGAAGGCTCTTATGCTTTGGGATTTTCAGATAATGAGACCCTCTTCAGAGTCATTCTACCCCAGGCGCTTATGCATATTCTTCCTATCTTTAAAGGTGAAGCGGTATCCCTTCTGAAGTCAACCGCCATTGTCGGTTACATCGCTGTTCAGGATCTGACAAGGGCCGGTGATATGATAAGAAGCCGTACTTTTGACGCCTTCTTTTCACTCATATCTGTTGCAGTCATATATTACGTGGTCGGCAGACTTATGGGAATGCTTATCGGTAAGTTACAGAAAAGCCTGGACCCGAAAAGGAGAAATATCGACAGAATTCTTATGGGAGTGAAAAGAGTTTGACCCCGATAAAGACCTGTGAAGATACCGTTTATACTTTACAGGCCTTTTTTCAATCTTCTTTTAAGCTGTCAGATATTTGTTTTTCATTATCCTTATTTCTTCATCAGACAGGGCCAGCCCATCAAGTATATATCTGCTTATGTCCCCATGATTCATAATACCACATCATTTCAAACAAACGACCATATCCGACAGAGCATAAGGCAATATCTCTGTCGGATCAGATGTCGGACTGATCCATGCTTCTATCTTATCTTTGGGAAGCATTACCGGCATACGGTCATGTATCCGTGATAACTCTGCGGTTGGTTCCTTTGTAAGGATTACAAATACCGGATATCCATCTTCGATTCGATACAGCCCGCAAAGCCAGGTTACGGTACAACCTTTTGGCTGGATGGCATATTGATCTCCGGTTTTTTCTTTTCCGTCAGGACTTTTGAAATGCTGCCACTCAACGTAATAGGAAGCCGGAATGATGCATCGGTGTGATTTCCAGGCCTCTCTGAAGGTAGGCTTTATACCTGCAGTTTCAACCCTTGCATTAAACAGTGTTCTTTTATTGTCTCTCGCCAAAAATCCCCATTGCATGGGGAATACTGTTTTCATCCCTTTTGCATTCGGGGCGATGACCGGAACGATATCGGTAGGTCGCACCACCCCGTCGGTAATGATCGGACGGGCATGAGTATCTATGAACTTACTCGCGAGAACAGATCTTGATACCGCATAGGTTATTTCTTTTAATTCCGGTAGTTCCTTTTCCAGTGCATATCTTGTACACATATTTTTCCTCTATATTTTTTATCTTTTATTTCTACGGTGTTTCCTCTAAAGGCGAAGTTTCGTCAGTGAATAACTCCGAAACTTTAGTTTCTGTCTTGAATAACTCCTCATTAAAGCCTTTCAAAGCGTCAAAAGGGCTGAAAATTTTAGCTCTTCTTGAAAGATCCATGGCCGGATGCCTGATTGAAAAGCTGTCATATTTGTCATGTACAGGCTTGCCTTTCTCCAAAACACTTTTGTATTTAAATGAAGGAGGGAAATTTGAATCGCCGGTAATACTCATATCTGGTCTCCCTTCCGCCGTCGTGTTGTGGCACAAATGGTGATGAAAAATATTTTTTAAACTTGTTCATCAAGTCTGAAAACAGACCAAAGTTCACTTATGCTCTGTGGCCTCCGATCTGTTCGTTCCTCATCTTTGTGGTTGCACCTTCCAAAAAATTAATTCCTTTCAACATGGCATTAGCTCCATATCTGTTTCGCACCTCCAGAAGCGCTGCGTGAAGTTGTCTATCTCTATTCAGAGCATCGTAGTCTGTAAAGAGATCCATTTGATAAACTCCGTTATCAGATTTCACATCACAGGCGCATATTCCAAGCTTCCTTAAAAGTACCCTGTGGTCACTTTTTTTATCTACATCCTTCATAATCCCTTCGATAACGATATTTGCGGTATTGGTGGCTGATTTAAATCTTACGGTACCGGTTGAATGGGCGGGATGAAGTCTCCCGTACCAGTCTATGGCAAGTCTTCCGTCATAGCCCGGGAAATATTCAAGACTCTTATAATCATAACTGATCCACCACGTAAATCTTGAAGATACAAGTTTTTTCTTATACATATCACAGCATAAGATATCTATCATTTCCTTGAAAACTATACAGGCTTCATCATATTTGTAGGGTCTCGGAAGAACCTGACCATTGGAAAGAGAATGATTGTCACTTTTATAGTGTTTAATATCATACATGGTCACCGGTTCCACGCCCCAGGCATGGTCTATGAGTATCTCAGCATCTATTCCGAAAACCTTATAAAACCACTCTTCATCACACTGTGAACGCTCGGCAATGTCTCCCATGGTGTACATGTGATTTTTTTCGAGCCTTGCTGCTTTACCACGACCGATCTGCCAGAAATCCGTCAATGGCTTGTGTTCCCAGAGGAGATACCTATAGCTTTCCTCCGTAAGTCCTGCGATACGGACTCCGTCCTTATCTGCAGGGGCTTTCTTTGCCACGATATCCATAGCTATTTTGGCAAGATATAAATTTGTACCTATTCCCACTGTGGCTGTGATTCCGGTATTCTTAAGAACATCCCTTATCATAGTCATAGCCATAACATGTGCCGGGTGTTGTCCGGACTTTGTGGCATTCATTTCGTAGAAGTGAAGATATGGCGTACAATCGATGAAGCATTCATCGATACTGTAAATGTGAATATCCTCAGAAGATGCATACTTTAGGAATATCCCATAGATTTTTGCTGAGGTTTTTTCGTACTCGGCCATACGTGGTGTTGCAGTAATATAAAGTACCTTTGTATGATAAGTCTGCTCATATTTTCTGATGGCCCGCTTTGCCTCAAAAAGCCTCGGTCTGCTCGGAACACCTATAGCTTTCAGGGCAGGAGATACTGCAAGACAAATAGTCTGATCCGATCTTGTGGCATCCGCCACCAACAGCTTTGCTTTCAGAGGATCCAGTCCTCTGGCGACACATTCCACTGATGCATAAAAGCTTTTCATATCTATAGCGATATAAATTCTGGAGGCTAAAGAAACGCCTTCAAAATTCTTTTCGCCGTTTACAGTTGATTTTTCGTTCGGGATACTCATCACTCCGCAAGCTTTCCGAAAATCCTGAAGGTACTGAATTCATCTATCTTTATGGGTTTATACTTTGCATTTAGAGATACAAGGAATGTCCCAAGCTTATTGGACACGTACTTTTTTATGTAGGTCATATCATCGAAAAAGAAAAGACCTATATCACCGGATTCGAGATTTTCCCTCTGCTCGATCCAGACAAGCTCTCCGTCATGAAACCTGGGTTCCATACTGTCACCGGCGATATAAACGCCAAAATCAGCTTTATCAGGAACCGGTTCCCTTATCTCCATCACTTCAAAATTTTCTTCATCAAGGAAGTTTCCGGTACCGGCAGATGCACGTGTAAGCGCAACCTTCATATACCGGACAGGCATAGGGATAACTCCCTCCGGCAGTTTTTTATAATCACCGGACTTTTCCAAAAGATTGATATAATCAAGAACCTTCTGTATGCCTTCCTCATTAAGCTCTATAAAGGGATCCAAAGGATTCTCCCCGATGAATTCCGTATAGATATCGTATATTTCCAGAATCTTACACAATGCCAAAAGTGCCTCTGCATTGGGTGTACTGTTTCCTTTTTCCCATGCACTGATACCGGCATTCTTAATGGCGATATCATATTCGCCAAGAAGTTTAGCCAGCTCCTTCTGGGACAGTTTCTTTCTTCTTCGGTTACGTGCTATTACCTCACCTATATTTCTCATGTATAACCTCTTTCAGCGTGCGAAGCCCCGGGATACTCATCAATGTATATGCATTGTACCATACGTATGTTCTTAATTCAACGCTTTATTGATTTTTAACAACAAAAAAGAGTATTTTCTATGCTGCATAGATTTTACCTGATTGTTGATCAACCGGTATTTTTTGCCAAAAAAAAGGGTCAGACCCAAAATGTCTGACCCTGACGGCTAAAGTAATCTTATCTTATATTCACTATACTTGCTCCAAACGGGCAAAGGCTCAGCCTTGCTATCTTAAAGAACTGAAGACCAAATGGGATTCCAATGATGGTGACGCACAGAAAACAGCCAATCAGAAAATTTCCCAAAGCAAGTTCAATGCCTGATAAAAAGAACCAAAGAACATTTAGAAGAAACGAACCTGCTCCTCCACCATTTACTATTTCTTTACCAAAAGGACAAAGTGATAATGTTGAAAGCTTGAAGCATTGCATCCCCACCGGTATTCCTATGATAGTAATACACCAAAGAAGTCCTGCCAACCACCAGCCGATGGCGCTCAAAAGGCCTCCACATATAAGCCATATAAGATTTCCAAGAAAAGTCATGATGATATCCTCCCGTACAACATTGAGTTTTTAAACCTGATACCATGAATCTCTGATTCTCTGTGCACTGAGATGACTGTAGCAACGGATCTTTAATTCATTCCCATTATTACATATCCCTCATCATTTCTCTATTACCATTTTTTGCGTCATGACGCAATTTAGGGTTATCTCCTTCCCTGAACCTTGCCACGTTTCCTGAAATCTACATTGATTTCTTCATGCCAGTCACTTTCATCGAGACATTCACCTGCCTTTGCAGCACTGGGGGCCATCATTACCGAGCATACAGCCTTGGAAATACCGGAAAAGACATTAGCGGTACCAAGTTCATCACATACGTAGTTAACTGCCCGCTCCTTACGGATACCAAACTTTTGCGCTTCCGCATAGGCGTCTATATTGGCACCGATGAAAATGAATTCCCAACCATACTTCTCCTGCTGATGTTTCACCATTTTTTCAACTTCCTCCCTTGAGTACCGGGAGCTTGCATTCTCCATTCCGTCAGTGGTGATAACAACGATAGTATTATCAGGTCTGTCTTCAGGTCTTATATATTTGTGAACATTACCGATATGGTGGATCGCACCGCCTACTGCATCAAGAAGAGCCGTGCATCCTCTGACATAATACTGCTTGTCTGTCATCTTCTCTATCTTTTCAATCGGAACTCTGTCATGTATCACTTCACTCAGGTCATCGAAAAGAACTGTGGAGACCAATGCCTTCTCCCCTGTCTTCTTCTGCTTTTCCATCATGGCATTGAACCCGCCGATTGTATCTGCCTCAAGACCTCCCATAGATCCGCTTCTGTCCAAAATGTAAACTATCTCTGTATAACCTTTACTCATTCTGCTACCTCCTGCATATCTCTGTATATTATTTCTGCCCCTCTGCAGCGAGGCATTTCTTATCTGTTGTCTTAATGATACATTTTTGCAAATAAAAAAAGGTAAACTCGCGGTTTACCTTTAAAAAAAACGGCTGGATCAATTTCAGCTTCTGTGCATCCGATCTGTTGAGCAGCGTGCTCTACAGTATCTATTGTCTCCGGGTGTTCCGTAAGTCTGTCGCCAAATCCCTTTATTTCAAGAAATTCCTTTACTTTTGAATTTATCATCGGTATTTCCTCCAATATTTTTCTATCAATATTGTAACAGACAAAAACAGAAAAGCCGTAATCCTTTATAAAAAAAGCAAAAACTAAAAGAAAAGGAATCATTGATTTCTCAATGATTCCTTAACTAAGTAACGAGCGCGAGACGGGGATCGAACCCGCGATCTTCGCCTTGGCAAGGCGACGTAGTACCACTCTACTACTCGCGCATTATTAATGTCCGTTCAACTTTCATTTCTGTGAAGAACGAAACACTATACAAAAGATGATCAGTTTCAGTGTGAATGTTATCGCTGTCTTTATCATCTTGGATGCCCAGAACCGGAATCGAACCAGTGACACGAGGATTTTCAGTCCTCTGCTCTACCAACTGAGCTATCTGGGCAGCTAAGCGGGTGATGGGAATCGAACCCACATGTTCAGCTTGGAAGGCTGACATTCTACCATTGAACTACACCCGCAATTGCTTTTCGCAATCACCTTATCGGTGACGCGAGTGTTATGATACAAAACTTAAGCGGCATTGTCAACAAAAAGTTGCTTTTTATTTTTAGAATATTTTAAAATTATTTTTCATTTGTTTTAACCGGTCAAACCGTCTTATATTCATCGGATTTCAAGTATCCGGACTACTTTATTTTCCGGTTTTCTCCCGTGCTGTAATCGATTTCTATTCCGGGCTGAACATTGTAGCAGTACACACAAAAGCATATGCCCTTCCCGCCGTCTTCTACGGATAATGCCTCCATCAGCACTCCGTCAGCAAGCAGATTGTCTCCCGTGAACATGGGTGTAACTCTATAGAGAACATGATTATCGGTCTCGTCAATATATTCCACAACCATCTCTTCAAAGGGACGCATACCATCATAGTTCATGTATCTTGTGCCGGTAATGAGATTTCTCTCATTGTCATTCTCCGCAGTCAGTGAATAAGCAATCAAATGACTTCTGTTATAAAGATATGGCGGATCCGAATCCACTATCCCCGGATATTTCCTCTGTACCCATCCTGTAGGCTTTATATGGGATATATCGCCGCGCTTCTTTCTGGGCATCAGCTCACGGCAGGCATTGGCATAGGCCACACCGCAACGCCCCAGGGAATCAAAATCACTGTAGATTTCAAAAGCCTCTGTGGTCATATCATCCGCTGTAAAAAAGGGAACATTATCATTTATGACCGCATAGGTTTCTCCGGAATATTCCGGTATCGCATAGACAGATTCAGTCTTAACTGTTTCCGGTTTAACTGTCTCGGGCTTAACATTTCCCGGATGGGATTGCAAAAATGTGGTATATATAACCGCAATGGCTATCACCAGCCAGGTGATAAAACTTGTCTTCCCTGATTTTTTTATGTATTTATCGTTTCTGTATTTATTCTTTCTATTGTCGTTATACGCCATAACACCACATCTGATTTAAACAAATCCTAAGGCAAGTCCCAGAAGCCTGACTATGAAAGCCACCACCCATGCAACGAAGCATTGGAAAAAAACTGTAATAATTGCTGCTCTTCCTCCGGACTCCTGTTTTACAGACGCAATAGCCGCAACACATGGAGTATAAAGAAGACAAAAAACAAGAAATACAAAGGCTGTCAGGCCACTTAATTCCGCCCTTAGTCCGGAAGTTCCACCATAAAGCACAGTAAGCATGGAGACCACACTCTCCTTCGCAAGGAAGCCTGAGATGAGGGATGTCACTATCTTCCAGTTTCCGAACCCGAGAGGCGCGAATAATGGCGCGATGCCTCCGGCAAGTACCGCAAGTATGCTCTTTTCGGAATCCGTTACAAGGTTAAATCCGAGATCAAAATTCTTTAAAAACCATACAGCGATGGTTCCGAGAAAGATAACCGTAAAGGCTCTCTGAAGGAAATCCTTTGCCTTATCCCACATAAGCATTACAACATTTTTAAGTCCCGGAAGTCTATAGTTGGGAAGCTCCATAACAAAAGGAACCGCTTCTCCGGAAAACAATGTTTTCTTTCCGATCAGAGCCACAACTATAGACATGACTATACCGATAAGATAAAGAGCTATAGTCACGACAGCCGCATATTTCGGAAAAAATGCCGCCGCAAAGAAAGCATAGATTGGCATCTTTGCACTGCAGCTCATAAAAGGTATCAGAAGTCTCGTCATCTTTCGGTCTCTGTCGGAGGGCAGGGTTCTCGCAGCCATGATGGCAGGAACACTGCAGCCGAAGCCTATCAGCATCGGGACGATACTTCTGCCGGATAGTCCCAGTTTTCGCAAAAGCTTATCCATAAAGAACGCGACTCTCGCCATATAGCCGCTGTCTTCAAGCATAGACAAAAAGAAGTAAAGCACCACAATGATAGGAAGAAAGCTAAGCACCGAGCCTACACCCTCAAATATAGCGTCAATAACAAGCGAATGAATAGGGGCGGAGACATTGGCAGAAGTCAGAGCTGAATCCACTATCTCTGTAAGGTTTCCTATAAGCACCTCCAGAATTCCCTGGAAGAAGGCTCCTATCACGTTAAAAGTCAGGAAAAAGACCAGACCCATTATAATTATGAATGCCGGTATGGCAGTCCACCTTCCGGTAAAAAATTCATCCAGCTTCCGGCTTCTGGTGTGTTCCTTACTTTCATGAGGTTTGACCACCGTCTGCCTGCA
This sequence comes from Oribacterium sp. KHPX15, assembly GCF_900107835.1. Classification (GTDB taxonomy): domain Bacteria; phylum Bacillota; class Clostridia; order Lachnospirales; family Lachnospiraceae; genus Oribacterium. The sequence goes on along the minus strand of NZ_FNRG01000028.1, from coordinate 22,862 downwards.
GATTCTGTAAATGAAGGTGAAACGCATGTCTGCAATGGCTGCTGCCCTGTCGAGACCACGTTCCTCTTCCATCTGTGAAACGATATTTTCAAGCGCTGCTGCATCATGTTCATGCAGCCCCAGAGCATCCTTAACCAGCTTGTCTCCCTCTATCATCTTGCTTGCAGCAAAACGGATCGGTATCTCTGCTTTTTCCGAATGATCCTCTATCATGCTCATAACGGCATGAATGGCACGATGCACGGCACCGCCATGATCATCCTTCCCGCAGAAGTCCTTCCTGCCGGGTTTTTCATTATATCTCGCTATATGTACAGAATGCTCTATGAGCTCTTTAATGCCCTGATTTTTCGCTGCGGAAATGGGAATGACCGGCACCTGCATAAGCTGCTCCAGAAGGTTGACATTAACCGTACCTCCGTTACCCGCCACCTCATCCATCATATTGAGGGCGATGACCATAGGTATATCCAGTTCCATAAGCTGCATGGTCAGGTACATGTTCCGCTCAATGTTTGTGGCATCAACGATATTGATGATGGCTGAAGGCTTTTCCTCCAGAACAAACTGCCTGGAGACCACTTCCTCACTTGTATAGGGCGAAAGAGAATATATTCCGGGAAGGTCCACGACTTCCGTGTCGGGATACCCCTTTATGGGGCCGCTCTTTCTGTCTACTGTAACTCCGGGAAAATTGCCCACGTGCTGATTTGCTCCCGTGAGCTGGTTAAACAATGTCGTCTTTCCGCAGTTCTGATTACCTACAAGTGCAAATGTAAGCTTTCCGGTTCTTGCCTCTTTCTTCTTATGTTCAACATAGTATTCAGGTTTATCAGCTTCTTCGCCGAGAGACGGGTGCGGGATATCCTTATATGAATCCGGCTTCCCATCCGGTTCCGGACTTCCTCCGCTTCTCACATCTCTGATTTCTATCTTATCCGCGTCCGAAAGTCTTATTGTCAGTTCATAGCCGGCTATCCTAAGCTCCATGGGATCTCCCATGGGTGCAAACTTTATAAGTGTCACATCCACTCCCGGTATAAGTCCCATGTCAAGAAAATGCTGACGTAAGGCACCTTCTCCACCTATACTTTCGATAGTGGCTGTTTTTCCTTTTTCCAATTCTTTTAAAGTCAAGCTGAATTCCTCCTGAAAATCGATAAGCATATTATTGCACTAAACACGTATGAAAGTCGAGATGGTATTACGGAGATTCTCTAAAAGCAAAAAAGGGATCCGCCGGTTAAGCGTTTCCCTTTGCAGGTTAATCGGATATTTTCTTTTCTATCTCCCTGAGATCCAGGTTTCCAAACAACTTACTGCAGAGTTCATCATATTCTTTCCAGGCGTCGCTGTCTGAAAAGTCCTTTGCCAGAATATCCCTCAGGGTCTGGTAGTACCACCCCTGAAATACCGGATCAGACTGATTAAAACGATCCCAGAAAGAGTCACGGTCACTTTCATAATCCCTGACGGAGGCACGTATATTGGAAAGCTTGTCTCCGAGACAAATAAGCTTCGTCTCATATTCCGCCTGTTCGATGTGATCGATGGTTTCCTTCTTCCTTATGACCCAGGTACTCTCACGGGGCTGATCATTTCTTTTGTTCTCAGTTTCATTTTGAACCAGGTCCGCAACTCTATTCCCGTAACGGATTTTTATATCCTCATAGCCATAATCCGTATCCTCTATTACATCATGAAGCAGTGCCGCTATGATAACATCCTCATCCTCTGTGATAGAAGCTACGATCATAGAACACTCGATTGGGTGAATGATATAAGGCACATCCGAACCTTTCCGCATTTGTTTTCTGTGAGCATGGGATGCAAACTGTAATGCATCCTGATATCGTTTTCCGGAAAAGATATGATCCATAATGATTTCTCCTACATGGCTACCCGGCCACACTCAAGCTTTCTGCTTCACTAAGCGTCTCTTCATTACTTTTATCGTCATTATAACCGAATCTGACTTCAGCGGTTTGATCATCCTTTAGTTCTCCGGGATCGTAGATGATCGCTCTGACCCTGTGAAGATTTGATGCATCCCCTGTACGATCTATTTCAATGACATTGCCTCTGTGTTCCACTTCATCGGCAGTCACAGTCACCTGTTCCCCGAGAAAAATATCAAAAATCATGTGCTCCTTCACCGAGAACTCTATATATTTTATATCGGTTTCAGTAATCTCGCAAAGCATTGATCCAGCGGAAATATCTTCTTTTTGTTTAAGATTAAGATTGACGATGACCCCATCAGCCGGAGCTGTAATAAAACTGTTAACTACAGATATATCATATTTTATCTTTGCCGTATCTGAATTCTTTATAATCTCCGAAAGTTCCTCCGTCCGGAGATTCAATTCTTCCGCCTGTTCCTTATAAGCTTCCGGTTCCACTTCTCCCTTATTGTACAAAGGAGTGATCCTCTTAAGTTCATCCGCTGCCTCAAGGGCTTTTTCTTTAGCCGGTTCGATCAGTCCGACAGCTTCATCCCAGGCTTTCTTTAACTTCTTGGCCTCATCTCTGTTATCGATAAGGAGTATGGGCTCACCTCTTTTTACTTCATCTCCCGACTTTACATAAAGTCCATAAACCCGGCCGTTAACCCGGGATATGAAGTCAAAACTATCCATAGTTCCGATGATTCCGTTATAGGTATCCACCTGAACCTCTGCCGCTGCCTCTGTTTCGATATCTTCAGCAAACCTGCTGTGGGCAGCAATGGCTATTTCTTTGGCATTTAAACCTTTTTTATACACAATATATGAACAAAGGCATATCACTATCAAAATGATCCAAAGCCCTTTTATGACCTTGTCTTTCATCTTCATAATGTGAACCCCTCCTGCCAAAAATTAACTTACATCATTTCTTTACCTATAAGGATACAATATATCTCCTCTCAATTCAAAATGAATGGTTCAAACGAAGACTTTTCCTGTCTCAATGAAGCTGCACACTGCTGTCCTGCGAAACGGAGGTGATGTGATTCTCCGATTTAAGCATTGCCATCAGGAAATCCATCTGATCCTGATTGGAGGCACTGTCACAGGAAAATGCATACATATCAAAGTTCTGATAATCATAGATCAGCCTGAGATCGTATTTTGAGGACAGACCTCCAAGCTCGGCGGGATCCAGTTTTTCATCCACCGAAACGATGACCACATTCGTAAATGTATCCGTACCGGTGTTTGCATATGTATTGGTAAAGGTATCGGTATAAGTATCTCCGACGGTTGGACCAAATTCAGTTGCAGTAGTCTCTGAATAATCACCAAGTGTCGGATAATTCACCGTAGGCTCTGTCTCATCCTCATAGGTTTCTTCTTCGTAGGTCTCTTCTTCATGCGTCTCTTCAACTGTTTCTGTCACTACTACAACGGGATTGTTTACGTTTGTATTCCTGGTGTCTCTTTGTTTTTCGGACTTTCCGGTTATTTTGTCTTCATCGGCTCCGGTAGTGATGGCTTCACTGCTTTCATCAGTCTTCCTCAAAATAACATTACCATCGGCGTCAGTCTCCGTCGGTAGAACATTGCCATCAGCATCAGTTTCCGGGGAAGTATTGCTGCCATCGGAGGCTGTACTCTCATCTGTTTTACTGCTTTCTTCTGTTTCAGGCACAGCTTCCGGCAATACACCGGTTATTCCCTGACGTACTATCGCCCACTTATCCTTCATTTGGTCATCATAGGAAATCTCTTTCCCGATTTCCAGATCGCCGGCATCCTCAAGCATTCCGCTTATTGAGAAAAAATCGTTGAGAATGGTATCTGTATAGTAATCGATTCCTCCCCAGGTCTTCAAAAAATCTTTCTGGTCATCCGCACTTAATGAATCATAAAACTCTTGTACAACAGGAGTAACGATGTTCAATGAATAATCACCGTCTCTTGTTAATTTAAGAAGCTGAACCGATTGGTGTAAAGTTTTAAGAGAAGCTCCCGAAGCACCTTCTATACCGAGACATCGTTCAAGTCTCTTTCTGAGAGCATTTTTAAGCGCCTCTTCCCCTATCAGCGCTTCATTTTCTTCTTCATCTGCAGCCTCAGTCTCGACTTTTGCAATGACTTCCTTCTGCTTTTTTGATGAGGTTTTAGTTTTTTTGTTCGAGCCGCAGGCGCTGAGCAAAATCATAGAAAATATGAGAACTATGAATACTGATTTTTTAATCTTCATAATGCATCCCCCGGAAAAACTTTTCGATGTCTGAAACATGATCAGGCAGTCGACCGGACATAAATCCGTATATCACTTACTTCGGCTAAAAAAACAGCATTAATAAATAAAATCAAGCGTGGCAGGCGGAATTCTTTCCACCTGCCACGCAGTAAAGTTGTTTAAAATGTTTAAACCGGAAATCTTTTGTTACTTTATCGCTTGAAAATGCTCTTTGGTGAGAGAAATAACCTTTGGAGACATTATCAGAATCGCAATAAGGTTTGGTACCGCCATAAGTCCGTTGGTGGTGTCTGCAATCTCCCATACAAGGCTAAGCTGAACTGTGGAGCCCACAACTATGAATATAACATAAATTGCCTGGTATACGATGATGGCCTTTGTACCGAATAAGAACTCAAGGCATCTTGAACCGTAAAGGCTCCAGGAGAGTAAGGTTGAAAATGCAAAAAGAGTGATGCAGGAGGCAATAATGATAGATGCCCATTTATCACCAAATGTTGTACTGAAGGCCATGATGGTCAGATCTGTACCGGCGGACTTACCGTAAAAGTTGTCTGCACATCCGGAGATAAGGATGGCAACCGCTGTAAGTGTACAGATAACAATGGTGTCCATGAATACTTCAAATATACCGTAAATAGCCTGATGAACCGGATGGTCAACGTCGGAAGCCGCATGTGCTATAGCCGCTGTACCGAGACCTGCCTCGTTGGAGAAAATGCCTCGTCCGAAGCCTGCCTTTGCTGCCTGCTGGATAGTAACCCCCAGGAGACCTCCGCTTATAGCTGATGGAGAAAATGCGCCTGTAACTATCTTTGAAAAAACTTCACCCAGACTTCCGATATGAGTGATAACAACGATTACGGAAACGATGATGTAAACCAAAGCCATGATGGGAACAAGCTTTTCAGTAACATTACCTATTCTCTTCATACCACCGAAGAGAACCAGAACTGTAAGGATCGCTCCGGTTATTCCGATGATCATGTAGATCCTCTGCAGGTTATCACCTGAGATTTCAGGATCAAAGGACTTGAATACAGATCCTATGGAAGTTGCGATGGTATTGATCTGAGTCATATTACCGATTCCCAGGGAAGCTATGGCTCCGAAAGCGGAGAACAGGATGCCTAACCACTTCCACTTTTCTCCGAGACCGTTCTTTATATAATACATAGGACCGCCTACATAATCTCCTGCTTCGTTCTTCTCACGATAATGAACAGAAAGAACTATCTCGGCATATTTTGTACACATTCCGAAAATCGCTGCTACCCACATCCAGAATATAGCTCCGGGACCGCCCATGGCTATGGCGCCCGCAACACCTGCGATATTTCCGGTACCCACCGTTCCCGCAAGAGCCGTTGTCAGAGCCTGGATGGGAGTAAGTGTACCACTCTCACTGGACCTCTTTTCAAAAAGTCTTCCGAGAGTGTTTTTCATTACATATCCAAATTTTGTAAACTGAATGAATCCCAGTCTGACCGTGAAATATATTCCGGTACCTACCAAAAGGATAAGGGTTGGCACTCCCCAGACTATACTATTTAGCTCACTTGAAATTTTACTTATAAGTTCCACTTTCACACACCTCTGCTTTAAAGTACTAAGGCATAAGTTTACCATAATTTGAGGCATAAACCTAGTGTCTGTACAAATCTTATTAAATAACGGATTTTTAGCTATATTTAGTTCGAATTTTTGGTATAATAAGAATATATTTTTTATTAGTGTATGTTTAGTGGAATATTCTGCCGAACAACGATCGTGATATGTGAGAATTTTTCAAAAAGGAGGTTACTGATGAAGTTAAAAAAGACATTGATGACACTTGGGCTGACAGGATTACTCGTGATCATGTTCAGTCTGACTTCTTTAGCCCGCTCCGGAGATTGGATACAGGGTGATTACGGATGGTGGTACGGATTTTCGGACGGATCCTATCTGGCAAACGGAATGTATGAAATTGACGATGAGTTGTACGCATTTGACAGTCATGGATGGATGAAATCCAATGAATGGTACAATAACGGTTGGAACTGGTATTACCTCACAAACAGCGGTGCCGCAGCTAAAAATCAATGGGTAGGAGACTACTACCTTGGTTCCGACGGCACAATGCTCACCAGCACCTGGACACCGGATGGATATTATGTTGATGAAAATGGAGAATACGATCCTTCTAAGGGTAAGCAGGGCAATTACAATGATTCCGGCGAGTATTATACCATCGACGGAAACTGGGATAACCGGGATCAGTCAGGTTACAGCAAAGATAAAAGAGTAGATCTTTGGGTTGAAGTTGATCCGGGTGATGCTTATATCGGTTCCATGGATTTTGGTCTGTACATGAGTTCCGGAACACCATACAGTCTCTATGATTCAGCTAATCCTAACGGTGATTCACTTAAGATCGGTTCCGCCGACGGTTATAAGTGGGGCTGCAGAAGTACCATCTCCGATAAATGGTATGATATGACCTATAACGGAAAGGATACTATAACGCTTGAATGGAGAACCTCAGGTTGGACTTCCTCAGGAAAGCTCATATTTAAGAGACGCTCCGGCGGAAGACTCCTTTACACAGGTAATGGCACCGGAGCTGTAGGCTGATGGGTAGAAACATACCTGAATTATAATCTGCGCATTTTACAGCAATACATGAGACTTCCAAATCCGCCGGGAACGGTTCCGTCCCCGGCGGATTTTCGTTAAAACTATGAAAGGCATCTAATCTGATTTTAGATTAGATGCCTCTTTTTTCACATTTTTCAGGAATCGTATGAAGTCGATCCCACTACTATATTTATTTTGTGGTTTCCCTTTTCACCAGTTCCACTCCCAGGATACAGGCCTCATCATAGGGCTCTCCTTCCGCGTAATTACAGATTATATCTACTGCCAGCTCTCCCATTTTTCCAATGGGCTGCCTTATGGTGGTAAGCTCCGGTGTCATCAGGGAACTGAACCTGATATCATCAAAGCCCACAAGCTTCACATCCTTAGGAACCTTGATCTTATGGTTCTTCAGAACTTTATAGGTAGATATAGCCACTATATCATTGGCGGCGAATATTCCGTCTGCCTCAGGATACTTTTCCATCAGGAGCTCTGCTGATTTCAAACCCGCTTCGAAGGTATAAGCCGTATCGATATACATCTCCTCCAGCCCATACTTTCTGCAGACATCCTGATAACCTTTAAATCTTAGCCTGCCACTGGCATATTCCTGCGGTCCCCGGAGACACACAATCTTACGGCAGCCACATTCATATAAATGCTCCGTTGCCAGAACACCACCGGTATAATGATCGGATTCAATGTAGGCGATTTCGCCTCCATCTGTCATATGACGATCCACAACCACCACCGGAAGATCTGTTTCTTTTATCATCTTTCCGGTATGCTCTCCGTTTGTGATAAGGATGATGCCATCCGCTTTCATGCGACTCAGCATCCTGATATTGCTTAGCTCTTTGTCGCTGTTGTTACCTGAGCTGCAAAGCACAATTTGATAACCGCGTTTAAATGCTTCTTCCTCTATCTTTCGGGCAAGCTCACTGAAGAAAGGGTTATCGATGTTGGGAACTATAAGTCCCACAAGCCGTGAGGAATTCTTGAACAGGGCCCTGGCCAGCTGGTTTGGCTGAAAACCTGTTTTTTCAATAGCTTCCAGAACCCGGTTCTTTTTATCATCATCAACATTTGCAGTTCCATTCATTACCCTGGAAACTGTGGCAGGAGAAACTCCTGCCAGCTTTGCAACCTCACGTATCGTAGCCATCTTGTCCTTCTCCGTTTGTCTTCATGTGCGTGTCAAAAGCTGACACCGAATCATTTTGTGCTACTCTCTCCACGATTCTATCACATTTTTATGCGTTTTCCTTAGTAACAAGCATAACTTCTACAGGCATTGACTTCTCAACTGTCTCACCGTTCATAAGCTTCTGAGCTGTCTCAACAGCTGTTGCACCCATAAGGTCAGGCTTCTGAGCAACTGTGCAAGCCATTGTTCCTTCCTTAACTGCTGCGATAGCATCATCTGTAGCATCGAAACCTGCAATTACGATATCCTTGCCGCTGACAGCCTCAACTGCACCGAGAGCCATCTCGTCATTGTGAGCGAATACAGCCTGAACATCAGCATTAGCCTGAAGGATATTCTCCATAACTGACATACCCTCAGCTCTGTTGAAGTTTGCTGTCTGGCTTGCTACAACGTCAAGCTTCTCATCAGCTACCTTGTGGAAACCCTCACCTCTGTCGATAGTAGCAGAAGCACCGTTTACACCCTGAAGCTCAGCAACCTTTGCGCCTTCACCAACGAGCTCTACGATATAGTCAGCTGCCATCTGAGCACCTGCTACGTTATCTGATGCGATAGAACAATCAACGTCAACGCCATTTACCATTCTGTCTACTGCAACAACCTTGATATCCTTTGCGATAGCATCCTCAACTGAAGGTGCAACTGCATCAGAATCAACAGGGTTAACGATAAGAACTGAAATATTCTTTGAGATGAGATCTTCGATATCACTTGCCTGCTTAGCAGAATCATCACCTGCATCAACAACGATAAGCTCCATTCCAAGCTCGTCAGCCTTAGCCTGAGCACCTTCCTGTAAGGTTACGAAGAAAGGATTGTTAAGGGTTGAAAGTGATAAACCTATTGTGCCAGAACCTTCTGCTGTTGCCTCTGCCTTTGCAGCTTCTGTCTCTGCCTTTGCGGCCTCAGTTCCGGCCTCTGCCTTTGCAGCTTCTGTTGCTGCAGGCTCTGCCTTCTTCTCTCCGTCAACTGATACTGCTGAACCACAGCCTACAACTGACATAGCCATAATACCCGCTACTGCTACTGTGAATAAATTTTTAAGCTTCATTTTTTCTCCTCCGTTATTGCTTAAATGTTTATTTTATTCTCAATTCCCATCAACGCTTTCTGTCTGAAAGTACCGCAATGAGAATGACAATTCCCTTTACAACTGACTGATAATATGAAGAAACTCCCATGATATTGAGACCATTGTTAAGTACCGCAATGATGAGTACACCTACGAAGGTTCCCCAGATTCTTCCACGTCCACCGTTCATACTTGTTCCGCCGAGGGCAACCGATGCGATGGCGTCAAGCTCGTAACCGTTACCAAGTGTAGGCTGTGCAGATGCAAGTCTTGATAAAAGAATGAGACCTGAAAGTGCTGCCATACCGCCTGAGATTGCATAGGTGATAAGCTTTGTCTTGTTAATGTTTACGCCGGAAAGCTTTGCTGACTCAGCATTACTACCTGTGGCATATACTCTTCTTCCGAATACTGTCTTCTGAAGCACAAAGAAGAAAAGCAGAAATACAAGTACGAATAAGATAACCGGGAATGGGATTCCGAAAAGACTTCCCTTACCAACGAACTTAAGAAGGAAACTGCTTCCAAGTCCTGAGATCGGCTTTCCGTCCATGAAGATCATAGTGATACCTCTGTACACTGTCATGGTGATAAGTGTAGCGATGAAGGGCTGTAATCTTCCCTTTGTAACCAGTGTTCCGCTGACAAGTCCGCAGCCTACACCGATAAGCAGTGCAAGTATCATGGCTATTCCAACCGGCATTCCGCCCTTGATAAAGGAAGCGCAAAATGCTGTTGCCAGAGCAAGAGTTGAACCTACCGAAAGATCGATTCCGCCGGTAAGGATAACACATGTCATACCGAAGGCTATGAATCCGTTAATGGATGACTGACGAACAAGAGATAAGAAGTTATCTATAGTTCTGAACTGAGGGCTTATGATACTGATGACCAGCACCAGCGCTATAAGTGCTATAAGTGCTCCCAGATCCTGAATTTTATTCATTAATTTATTACTTTCCATCGTTTTGGCCTCCTGTGGCGAGAATCATGACATTTTCCTGGTTGGCATCCTGCCTGTCTATAAATCCGCCGATTTTTCCTTCTGTAATAACCATTATCCTGTCGGACATTCCCAGAACTTCAGGAAGCTCTGAGGAAACCATAATGATCGCCACTCCCTGTGCGGCAAGGTTATTAATTATAGAGTAGATTTCCTTTTTTGCACCTATATCCACGCCTCTTGTGGGCTCGTCCAGTATAAGTACCTTTGGATCTGTGAATATCCATTTCGCAAATACAACCTTCTGCTGATTACCACCGCTCAGCTTATTGCAATAGTGCTCCGGTCCTGTGCACTTGATATGAAGCTCTTCAATGCCAGCCTTAACCATATCCATTTCGCTCTTCTTATTCAGAACTCCGTTTTTTGAAATCCTGCCGAGATTGGTTATGGCTATATTTTTCATAATGCTTTCTTCAAGCATCAGACCTTCTGTCTTTCTGTCCTCAGTGATGAAACCGATGCCGTTCTTCATAGCCTGCTCCGGATTCTTATTGTGGACCTCTTTTCCTTCCACAAAAATCTGTCCCGTAACATTTGGCATATTTCCGAATATTGACTGCATGATCTCTGTACGTCCGGCACCCATGAGACCCGCAACGCCGAGAACCTCTCCGGCTCTGACCTGAAAACTTATATCAGAGAAAACTCCGGGACAGTTAAGATTTTTAACTTCGAAAGCAATGTCTCCGATCTTCACATCTCTTTCCGGATATCTCTCACCGATTTCACGACCGATCATCATCTTGACAACTTCAGTCATATCGGTCTTGCTGATCTCTCTGGTGCCGATGTACTGACCGTCACGAAGGATGGTGATCCTGTCGCAAAGCTCGAAAATCTCTTCCATTCTGTGAGAGATATAAACGATGGATACGCCCTTTTCCCTAAGGCTTCTCACAACCCCAAAGAGAACCTCTGTCTCCTTCTGTGTAAGTGCTGCCGTAGGCTCATCCATGATGATGACCTTTGCATCCACCATAAGGGCTTTTGCGATTTCGATCATCTGCTGCTGTCCTATGGAAAGTGTATCCATGCTTGCTGCAGGGCTGATATTAACTCCGAGAGTATCAAGTATTTTCTTTACTTCAGCCCTCATTGCCTGCCTGTCGCAAACACCGAACTTCTTAGTGATCTCTTTACCGAGGAACATGTTTTCCTCAACCGTCATATCGAAGAGAACATTCAGCTCCTGATGTATGAAGACGATCCCGGCCTTTTCTGCTTCCTGAGGATTCTTGTAGCAGACTTCCTGACCGTCTACATATATTTCTCCGGCGTCCTTAGTGTAAACACCGGTTAAAATCTTCATTAATGTTGATTTTCCGGCACCGTTTTCGCCCATAAGTGCGTGAATCTCTCCATCGCTCAGCTCGAATCCCGCATCCCTTAAGACCGGATTTCCGCCGAAGGCTTTATTGATGCCACTCATTTTTATATTCATTATCTGCTCCTGTTATCAACCAAATATACAGCCTGACTGAAGGATGATGTTTGCGTAAGGAGTTGTCTCTCCGGTACGAATCACTGCTTTACTGTTATTTGTAAGCTCTTTTAATTTTGTATGGGGAACATATTCGATCTCGATTTTGAAACCCGTTTCATTTTTCTCCAAAAAATTAAGCACTTCCTTGTGCACTTCAGGGTTCATGGTTTTGATCTCTTCTGCAAGGATGACCTTTTCGATCTTCATGTCAGCACCAACCTCATTAAGCACCTCCATAAATCTCGGCATCCCGAACTTTACTGAAAGATCGATCCTCTCAACGCCGTCAGGAATCGGAAGACCGCAGTCTCCGATGCAGATCTGATCTGTATGTCCCATATATGAAAGAACCCGGGATATATCACTGTTTAGTATTCCATTCTTTTTCATCTTAAACCTCCAATTCAGCTTCTACTTCCTTTGCTGTAGGCATCCCACCCTGGGCGCCCATCTTCTCGATGGAAAGACCTGCTGCGGTGTTTGCATAGGTTAATGCTTCCTTCATTGAAGCTTTATCTGCAATCCTTACAGCGAAAGCGCCGTTTAAGGTATCGCCCGCGCCGGTGGTATCAACCACCTTGCTCTTTCTGCAGGGAACACTGAGAATTTCACCTGACTTAAGGCAGGTCACAACGCCCTTGCTCCCCTTTGTAATGATAAGCTTCTCAGGATACTCCTTCAAAAGCTCCTCTTCTGATTTTTCATTCCCAAAGATCAGTACCGCTTCATGTTCGTTAGGGGTAAGGTAGGTTACCTTATCTACTATTTCCTTGGGAACCTCTGCTGCAGGAGCAGGATTAAGTACTGTAGGAATATTCTCTTTTGCACAGATATCTACAACATAATGAACAGCTTCAAGCGGGATCTCATGCTGGAGAACCACCATATCAAATTTCACAAGCTCTTCTCTTATGGAATCAACATAGGCCTTGTCTGCACAGGCGTTTGCCCCGGCCACAACAACTATGGTGTTGTCATTGTCCCCCAACGTGATAAGAGCTATTCCTGTAGGAACTCCTTCAACTGTTTTTATGTTATCTGTATTTACTCCGTTAGACTTGAGGTTTTCGATCAGTTGTCTTCCGTTATCGTCATTACCCACACAGCCAAACATGGAAACCTCTGCGCCAAGTCTTGCCATGGCTACCGCCTGATTGGCACCCTTTCCGCCCGGGATGTAATGAAGCTCCGAACCCTTGAGGGTCTCTCCCTTCAGCGGGATGCGCTCAGCGATAACTGTCTGATCCATGTTAATGCTTCCGACTACAGCTATTTTCAAAACAACACTTCCTTTCTACTTCACTTCGGGAACAGGCAACCGGAAGGTCTTCTTACCTGACCCGGGAGTGCCTGACGGTGTTTTCGTCAGGCAACTCTTTCATAAAAAAATCTTCTCTGAAACGGGTTTCTGAAACGCGTTTCATGTAATAACAATATGCTACCAAGCTATCACTGCCATGTCAATAATATATTGTTGAATTTTATAGTTTTAACATAATAGAGGCGATAGTTTTGTGGATATTTCACAAAACTATCGTCTCTTTATCTCTCATCTATAAACGCATGTTTTTTGCCGTTTATCTTTCTTTAACTGAACGTGTAAATGCTCCGATGATCATCAAAAGCGCCCCTATGATAAAGGCTGCGATTGAAACAACTGTCACATAAAACACTTGCCAGCCTACAGTATTTACCGAGTCGTAGCTAAAGAGTCCGGCGATCAGAAGGATCCTCTCAGAGAGAACCTGTCCGAAAGCTGCTGTAAACAGCGCGATGGAAACACAAACCGCAATAGTACTGCAGATATCGTGGTTTCCGAAGATATTGGGAAGTACTACGGCTGCACAGGCAAGGACTATTCCCAAAACACCCTGCACGATGATAATTCCCAGGTTTCCAAGGGCATAAGTCACAGTCATACTGCTGCATACGCAGGCAGCAATGATACCAACTATTCCAAGGATGGCAGCAATTACATTGAAGTATGCTCCCACGCTCTGTTTTTTCATAAAATCTGACATCTTCAAGCCTCCTTTTCTTTTCTCTTAGAGAGTACGAACAGGATCGCAAATACTGCCGTTAAAAGACCTGTTACAGCGATCGCAGAATGATAAGCTGTTCTCCACCATGTGTTCAGCTTAACAACATGAGTTGTCTCATTATATCTGTTCATAAGGTTACTTGCTGCGATCGCATACAGTACGTTATGTGCTGACTCTTTAACAGCCTGCTGAGCATTGGCATCGCCTGCAAAGACTGCTGCACTGATAGCTGAGCCATCTGCCTGGTTAGCAAATCTTGGGCTGGTAAGAGTTGTATCTGCGTAGAATCCCGACATACCTCTTGTGTCATAGCAGGTTGTTCCCGATGTAAGAACTGATCCGTAAAGATCAAAGTCATCATAGATATCTGTTACTGCATAACCCTTGAATCCCCATTCGTTCTTAAGGATTTCTGTCATCAGACCTTTACTTACAGTACACTCAACCGGACCGATCTTGGAGAAGGAGATCATAAGACCTCTCATTCCGGCATCATTATCCTCTGTATCATACTTGGTTGCTTCAAAAGCGATCTGGTATGCTCTGAGTTCTACTTCTCTTGCACGCTGCTCTGTCATAAACGGAGCAACACCTGCTCTGTTTGTCTCCTGATCATTAAATGCATAATGCTTAGGTGCAGCGATCAGACCATATTCAAGAGCTCCGATAGCAAATTCCATTGCTGTGTATCCTGAAAGGATCGGATCTTCTGAATAGTACTCACCGTTACGTCCGTTGTAAGCATGACGATGTGTATTAAGTCCCGGTCCCCAGAGGATAGGAATACCTGTAAAGAGTGACTCTATACCTATAAACTCACCAAGCTTCTTAGCAAGGTCCGGATTGAAGGAAGCTGCTGTAAGAGGGCTGCTGCCGAATACTTCAGGATGCCAGTTTCCGTTTGGATCTTCCGGACTGATGTTCCATGGGGCTTCTGTATCCTTGGAAGCATTAAGGTTAACCGCGATACCGTTACCAGCATTCTCAGTCATATAAGTTTCTACAGTTCCGATAGATTCGGCACCCGGAATACTTGGGCCGCCAAAGGTTGCAAGGTATTGAGCCTCCTCAAGAGTCATCTCGGAAAGGAGTTCATCCCATTTTGCGTCATCAAAGTCAAGGCCTGCCATCTCATAAAACATGAGATCACTCTTCTTGCCCCATTCGATTCCGGAAGTATCATCATCAATAGCAATTGTATAGTACTTACCATTGAGATAATCGATCATCTCCTGACTTGTAAGAGTCATATCTGAGTATGTCTTGGGATAAGTTCCATTCCAGTCTGCACGGCTTAAGTAAGTAACTTCACCCTCCTGGAAATGATTCCAGTCTGCATAGTCAAGCTGATCAGAAATCTTTGTGCCCGTTTTACTGTAAGCAAAGGCTGTTCTTGAAAGTGTATCCTCTGTTATCTCTGTGCTGAATGCATAGTCAGCATTAGCCTCTCCAACAAGGTTCTCTGCTGCTACGCCCTGTGAAGCCATGATGTTGTTGAGTGCGTCATGAGCACCGTTACCAAATGCAAAGTAATATGTTCCGGGATCCACGATATATGATCCGTAAGTTCCGTCTCCGTTGTCGTAAGAGCTGTCATATGTAGCAATGTACTGAAGATCAACATCTACAGATACAACCTCAGACTCTCCCGGCTGAAGAAGTCCGGTCTTGCCATAGTTAAGAAGAACGATGGCACTCTTTTCGATTCCGCCCCGCTCATAAGGAGCCTGACCATAGATCTGTACGCTCTTTTTACCCGGTACATTTCCTGTATTGGTGACTTTCACATTGAAGGTAGCTGTTGCTGTAGTTACATCATCTTTCTTTGAAACATTAAATACAGGCTCTCCCTCAAATTCCATATCAAAGGTAGTATATGAAAGTCCATATCCAAATCCATAGGCTACTTCTGCATCATAATCCCAGCCTGATCCAGAAGCATAAGTTCCTGCTGTTCCTGTTGCATTTCCCTGTCCAAAAACTGCATCATAGTATCTTGTCTCATAGTAGCGATATCCGACATAGATGCCCTCAGCCTCTATGATGTAATTGCTGCTGTTCTCTCGTGTGATAACATCTGCTGCGTTCTTATATGAGAAGTTACCCATATTCTGCATTGCAGGAGCAGACATGTTGTAGGTAGGGAAGATATCTGCAAGTCCGCCTGAAGGTGATACCTTTCCGCAAAGGATATCCGCTACTCCCAGAAGGCCATAGCTTCCCGGTGCTCCTATCCAGAGGATCGCATCAATTTCAGGATCGTTCTTAAGCTCACCGATCTCTACAGCAGATGCACTGTTCACAAGGATGATGACCTTATCACTGCACTCTTTTGCGAGAGCGATGGCATCCTTCTCGTTGGTTGTAAGAGCAAGAGGCTCTTCTGCACCAAGACCGGCAACTATTCCGCCCGGAAGATAGTCTTCACTCTCGGCGCTTGGTCTTCCGATAACAACGATCGAAGCATCTCCGTATTGAGCAAAACTGTTTTTGAAGTCTGCATTAACGCCTTCAATCTCTTTTACGGAAGGCTCACCCGGATCGTACTCTTCGGAAGGTCCGGCATTTTCTGTGTGAAGATATGTCTCATTGAGCTTTGTGTAGATGGAAGTCATGGTAGGATTAACCTTGTATCCTGCTCCATCAAACTCAAACTCATCTCCGCTCCAGTCTCCTGTTGTGTATCCTCTCTCAACCTGTCCCGTTGCCCAGTTCTGAGAAAGAGATGTTGTGATGTGATGCGCAAAATCTGTTACATTGTTCTGAAGCGCCTCATCAAGATTTATAAATCCGCCAAATGCCTTGACACCAAAGCTTGAACCAAGGATAGGAACCTGGGATCTGATTCCGAACAATGTTACGTTTGCACCTGATGCAAGTGGGAGTACTCCGTTATTCTTAAGAAGTACTGTTCCTTCTGCTGCCTGCTCTCTGTTTAGATCCATCGCAGCCTGGATAAGTGCATGTGAATTACCAGTTCCATCCTCATTTAAAAGTTCAGCAGGTGGTGTGAACTTGTCGTACACTGCATCTTTGTCATCTGTAACCATCATCTCACTCTGGGTACCGAGAGCCGTATCGATAGTTGTTGAAAAAGATTCCAGTGTGTTACCCACTATTACTGAGATTGACAGTAAAAATGACATTAGAGCTGCCAGTCCTCTGAAAATACCTGTCTTTTTCAATTTCTTTCTCCTTATCAATTTATAGTTTTCATAGCCTCTTCCATGCTCATACCATTTGCGATAGCTTCCTTACGCTTCAGGTTGACTTCCTGGATCTGCCGCATCTTTTCCCCCGTAAGAGCGTACCCCTTCATTGCGATCAAGGTTGCTGCCCAAGCCAGCATTGGAACTATGCAAAAAAGTAAGATAACAACCGCATTCATGCCTGATGAATAAGGCGTTTCTGCAGTTGGAAGATTCTGTATTCCGATAATGCTTACAGCTATTCCTACGACTGTCGCGGAAAGTGATGAAACAAGCTTATCTACCAGTGAAAAAAGCGTTCCCATGATTCCCGGGATGTACTTTCCCGATCTGTAAGTTTCATAATCCGAACAGTCTGCCACCATCGGGATCGGCATATCAGCCGTTGAGTAATAAGCTCCATAGCCGATGCCAAAAAGAATGATGAATAAAACGGTATAAAGATTTACCGAAACGCTGCCATCAGATAAAAGTGAAAGATTCCTTGACGGCACGCCCTCTTTCCATAAAAGGAGGAGGACCAATACTCCTACGTAGCACATAAGTGCCACCGATACATACCTTAGAAGTGATGCTTTCTGCCCCTTTTTCTGGCTGGTTCTTACTGTCAAAATAAAGAACGGTACCGAGAACACGTAGCCAACTATCATCATCGGAAGATAGAGACCATCGTAATTCCCCATCATGCAGCCATAGAGCATGCACAAAACAGTGGTGTTGGTTGCTATGGACAAAGCCAGCTTACATCCGGCGCCGGCTATCATAAGTCTCTTCATAGGATCATTGTTCTTAAGGATCTCGACGTATTCCGAAAGTCTGACCTTCTCCTGTTTTGCTCCGCCGATCCCAAAGTATTTTGGCTGATCCTTTTCCCAGATCCCGATGATGGCAAGTGCTGTGAGCACCATCGATACTGTGATCCCGATGGGTGTCAGCACCCTGTAAAAGCTTGCACTTGAATAGTCTGCAACATTGGCTCTTATGATCGGTGCGAGGAACTGCATAACCCCCATTCCTGCGAGAGATCCGACTGTATTAAAGATTGTAAAAAGCGGTCTTTGTGAGGGGTCGGAAGTCAGAACCGTCTGCCCTGCTCTGGTGCAGGAAGTCTGAAATGTATATCCGATAACCCATATGGCATAAAGGGCCACGAAAGCTATATATCTGAACGCCATCATGCTTTCAGGGATATTTGGCGTTATCATATACATCGTTATGATGCTGAGTGCCATTATGATATTTCCGATAACCATAAATGGTCTGAACTTACCGAATTTCCCGTTGGTCCTGTCCATCAGCGCACCGATGATCGGGTCTGTGAAAGCATCAAACACTCTCATTCCCGTAACCATGATCGATGCGAACAAGATCCCAAGGTTCAGAACATTAGAGCCAAAGGTCGCAATGTAGGACAAAACCAGGACATAGTAGACATTGGTAGCTCCATTATTAAGAGGAAAAAGCACCAGCTGATAGGCCTTTGCTTTATTGCCCCTTTCCTGTGTAACAGTATTTCCCATTTTCATACTCCTATTTTCACATTTGTATTCCGGATCAGGTCCAGTTTGCCCCTTTATCTCCCTGATCCTTAAGGCTGTACTCCGGATTCGGAGAAGCAACTCTCACAAATTTTGTGCTGTCTTTGAAGGCTCCGCTTACGGCAGTGATCTCAGTTTCTTTTCCGATCTCACCGAGACTTACTTCAAACTCAAACACATGCTTTCCATGCTTTGTCTCAAGCTTTTTCCCATCTGCAAAAAGAGTTATCTCATTCTGATTGGAATAAACCTTGAGCCTTATCCTGCTCTTTGTTCTTTGTACAAATCTCTTTGAAGCTATATGCACGAAAGGCTCCTCGCTCCACCATGCTTTGTAGAGATAGAAGCTGTCCTTTTTTGTCTTTCTGTCAAAAGTAACCAGCCCCTTATGGTTCATTCCGGGCTCACCGCCCTGATTTCTGGCATCTGCCGCAAAATCAAACATGTTCCAGACATGTGTCGCCCACATAAATGGATTTCTTTCAAAGCACTTCAGCATGTACTCATGGTAGACAGCCTGATATTCCTCAGTGTGGTCACCTCTGTGAGGCTTTTCAGAATGAAGATTCGGCATTCCCTCGCATCCGTATTCTGAGTAGCCAAGGCATCTGTTCGGATAAACCAGATGGAAGAATCTCATCCATAGATCATTTAAGAACAGTCCCGGAACATACCAGCCGAGATACAGATTCCAGCTGACTGTATCTGTGATATGTGCCACCTTATTGAAGGGTCCGCACGCTGCATAGCAGGCAAGTGTTGTAAATCTTGTATCATCCATTTCATGGCACAGATCATTAAGTATTCTGTGGTTTTCCATCATGTCTTTTTTATTTTTTGTTGAGATCGTGATCTCATTGGATATTCCCCAGCAGACGATAGATGGATGATTGTAGTTCTGTATGATAAGTTCCTTCATCTGACTGATGGTGTTATCCCTTCCATCAGGCATGTGCTCGGAGATGTAAGGAATCTCAGCCCAGACTATCATTCCTCTCTCATCACAAAGATCATAGAAATACTGACTGTGCTGATAGTGAGCAAGTCTTATGGTATTGGCACCCATCTCGCAGATAAGGTCCATATCCTCTTTGTGCATTTCATTTGTTATGGCATTTCCAAGGCCTTTTCTGTCCTGATGTCTTGATACACCGTGAAGTGCATAGCTTTTTCCATTCAGGTAGAAACCTGTCTTTGGATGATAATGAAAATCTCTTACGCCAAATTTAGTTTCTATCTCATCTACCGCTTCACCGTCTTTGATCAGGGTGGCCTTCAGATGATAAAGATATGGGTTCTTTATACCTTCCCAGAGATGAACATCATCCATGGTAAATTCATGTTCGAAACAAAAACTGCCATCACCGGAACTCTTGTCCTGCTGACTTCTTCTGTCTTCATGGCGGATCTTAGCTTCATGGATCACATTATCATCAGCATCAAGAACCTCGATATTCACATCAGCATTCTCACTGTTTGCGTACAAAAAAGCCTCAACTATAGCTTTTTTGTAGCCTTCAACAGGCTTTGCCTTGATCCGGATTCCTCTTGTTCCATAATGATCAAGATCAAAATGGCTCTTGCTTACCACCAGCAGATTTACGTCCCTGTAAATTCCTCCATAGAATGTAAAGTCTGCTTTCTGCGGATAGACCCTTGTATTTGGCCTGTTATCCACCAAAACTTTAAGATAATTATCTTTGTCTTTCAGATGATCTGTTATGTCCTTTCTGAAGGTTGAGTATCCCCCTTCGTGGCGGATCACCTCTTCTCCATTCAGGTAAACGGTACTTTCTGAATTAACTCCATCAAACTGTATATGAACACGCTCTTTGTCCTTATCAAAAACAGGCGCGTCAAAGGTCTTTTCATAGGTCGCCAATGCTCTCAGATAATCATTTCCGCCATCCTGACCATCAACTGCATTCCAGGTATGAGGAACGTCAACCTTTTCGTCGTATTTACCTTCTATCTGAAAATGCCAGTCCTTATTAAGGGAAAAAAATCTTCGCATGAAATATCTCCTTATCGTTTTCTGCAGTTTCCTGTCAGCGTCCACATCATAACAATTTCACAACAACCCATTCAACCGAGATGGAATAATCGACACTTTTCACAACATAATTTACATGCCTATGAACTTATTTATGTACAAAAGAAAAAGATGCACAAATATGCATCTTTCTCAAAGGTCTGGTATTAAGTTATATAGGTGTTTTATGTGAGTGGAAGTATGATATTCAGATGAAATACATCGCCTTCTACCTGTGTTTTAAAGGCTCCTCCGAATTTATCGACTATCACTTTTATACTCTTTATCCCAAATCCATGTCCGTTTTCAAGATCCTTACTGACGGGAAGCTTATCTTCAAAAGTGATATCCCCTTCAAAATAATTCCAGACGTGTATGATAACCGAATCGCCAAACTGTTTCAGGCTGACGTCCACAAGTCTTTTCTCCTTGTCTGATACAGTGGCAGCTCCGGCCCTTGCATTGTCTATAGCATTACCAAACAGAAAATACAGGGACATACTGTCAAACTTATCAAGCTTATCAGTAAAGCTTACGCAGTTAAGCCTGACCCCCTGCTGTCTGCAAAGAGCTCCCATATTGCGAAGGAGTACGTCGATCACATCATTGCCGGTTCTTACGATAGGCGCAAAACTTTCTATAGACTCCCTTATAGGTGAAAGATCCGGGATATCAGTCTTTTCTTTACCAGCGAAATGCTCTATATGATTAAGCATGTGCTTAAGATCATGCATCTGGATATTGTTGAACTCAACCATCTCTTTCCACTGCTCGTACTGTTTCTCAGACGCCGACAGAAGTCCCTTTATGACCATCGATTCAGCCTTTTCCTGCTGCCATTTATGCAGATAGAACTGAATAGAAAGAGCAAAGCTGCAGCACAGGATCGCATAAATGCTGCTGGCCACAATGACTTCATTGCTTAAGTCCTTCGCATCGGCCACCAGTCTGTTGACCCCGATACATATGAGTACAACAATGACGGATAAAACATTGAGCCTCATGCTCCCCCTATCCGGAACCTGGGCTCTTGCAGCCATAAAATATACTATGGTATAGACCACCGCCATGGTCAGTACCTCCACTATTATCCTGTAGATCACACTGATCCCCAAAAGAGCACTCATGGAAGGGATCAGACTTATGATCGTCATCAGTTTGAAGGCTATGTGCTGCGTTGCAACTCCGGCTATACAGGAAGATACAATGGAAAAAGAGTTACCTTTGTAGCAAAACAGCATCACCCCTACCGTCAAAGCTATTAAGAAAAAGAAAAACATAAACCTGTATATGGCGATACTTGCCGCAGGGTAAGTAATACTTGAAGCTATGATCCCGGCGATAACGGCAGCTGCCGGAAACCTGACCCAGAAGAGATTTCTCTTTTTATAAGCATGCAAAAATAGAAGTTCCGCGATCAGAACTTCTATGATGTATCCTATTGCTTCGAATTTACTTAGCATTTCCGCATTTAACATGACAGTCTCCATTCCTAAGGCCGGCCACGGCACCGATAGTGATGTAAAGTAATTTCACACATGTTTCTCCGGATGCCGTAACAGATATCATCCAAGATAGGTATTAAGCTGCTCCATAAATGCTTTCTTTTTCGACCTTCCTATCTTGATCCTGTCGGTACCAACTTCTATCTCATCGCCGTACAGCCCTCTTATGTATGAGAGATTGACGAGAGCTGAGGCGCTGCATCTGGCGAAATTTGCACCTGAAAGCTCTTTTTCCCTCTCTCCAAGGCCTCCATAAGAGGTTATGACCTCGCTTGCAGTATGGAACATAAGGTCGTGCCCCATGACTTCAATGTACATGATATCACCTGATGACACGATCCTCGTCCCATTCTTGTCCCTTATCCTGACAGGAATCCCGTCTCTCTGAGACAGCACCCTCATTGCTTTGTCCAGCTTTACGCTGAGATCATTATAATTTATGGGTTTAAGACAGTAATCAAGCGCATCCACGCTGTAGCCTTCAGGAGCGTACTGAGGCATGTTGGTGACAAAGATCAGGAGCACGGTAGGATCCAGTACCCGAAGCTTTTTGGCTGCTTCCATTCCGTTCAGAAAGCCTTCTCCAAGTTCCACGTCCATGAACACAATATCACAGGCTTTCTTGTAATCCTCAAGAAAACTCTCTGCTTTGCTGTATGACCTGATGGAAAAAGCGATTTCTTTTTCCGCACCATATTTATCAAGGCACCGGGCAAGGAACTGCGCATATTCCAGGTCATCTTCTACGATTTCCACTCTGTACTGTTTCATAAATAAAATCCTTTCGGTGAAATCTCCTTGCAAACAATTGACTTTCACTAATAATTATTATATCATATATTTAGTGAAATAACAACGAGGTACATTATGGAACAGATGACAGTCACGGCTAAAATTCAGATATCCGTTAGTGCAGACAATAAGGTTCTACTTGATAAAACCATGTCTGTCT
>NZ_FNRG01000044.1 GCF_900107835.1 Oribacterium sp. KHPX15 | reverse complement strand
GAAAACATACCACTCCTGAAACTGCAACGAAGATAAAGCTAATATGGGATGCCATTCCTACTCAGATAGCAAAGGATAATAATAAATTCATATTCTCACATGTAAAAAGCGGGGCAAGGGCAAAGGATTTAGAAGATGCTCTTGGATGGATTGTCAATGCCGGAATAGCGTATAAACTGAACATGGTTCCGACTCCGGAAATACCTCTGTCAGGCATGGCTGACAATACATATTTCAAGGTTTATATGTCTGACGTAGGCCTTTTAAGGAAGAAATCCAATATAAATTACAGGACAATACTTGATGGTGACGCAGCCTTTATTCACTTTAAAGGCGCACTTACAGAAAACTATGTCATGGTGCAGCTTTGCAGCATGGGAATACAGAGTTATTTTTGGAGAACCAAGGCAGATGCTGAATTGGATTTTCTGACGGATTATGAAGGAGTTCTTCTCCCTATAGAGGTTAAAGCTGCAGATAATACCAAGGCAAAGAGTCTCCATCTTTTCTGCAACAGATATAAGCCAAAGATTGCCGTAAAAACATCTCTTAAAAATGTGGGAGATATCATGGATGGTGAGACACATATTTGGAGCATACCCTTGTATGTTCTGTTCAGATTAAAAGGATATATTTTCCATGAGATGAATTGGAAAAATAATCAGTAATCTATTTTTATTCACATCTAAAGCTGTCCCATTGTCTTACAGACGATATCTCTGTTTTTCAATCCCAACAGTCGTTTTATCCGAGTGCCCTGATAACAGAATAGTCTCATCAGGCAAGTTAAATATCTTGTCAATTATGCTATCCTGAAGATCCCTGAGATTGCCACCTGGATATTTATAGTTGCCGATGCATCCTTTAAAGATTGTATCTCCTACAAAGGCAACATGATCCGTTTCTGAATATAAAGTAATCGAATCCGTCGTGTGTCCCGGAGTGTATATAACCTTTAGCTTAAAATCTGGATTTGCTTCAAGTGCCAGAATATCACCATCACTGGCATACTGTACGCCCTCTATGGTTATAGAGGAGCCGCATTGCGCAGAAAGATTCATATAGTCATCAAGCAGATACTGATCTGAATTTATATGAGCAATGACCGGGATTCCAAGAACACCTCTGATCTCATTTAACGCCCCGGTATGATCAAAATGACCGTGGGTAAGCAATATCTTTTCGATATTCCACCCCTTATCAAATATAAGTTTTAAAAGCTTTTTAGGTTCTGCGCCTGGATCAATCAGGAACCCGTGCTTTGTTTCATCATCAATATAGAAATAGCAGTTTTCATCAAAATAGCCTCTTACCGGAACCTCTACAATCATATCTTTATCCTATCCTGCAGCCATCTGGACCGCATGTCATCCCCTGTGACTCGTCTACTTTACTGCTTTCTTTTTCCATCGCTTTTAGTAGCGCCGACTTCATATACTCAGCAGGCTGTGCTCCTTGCAAAGCATAATCACCGATTATAAAACATGGCACTGCATGGATTCCATATCTGGCTGCTTCTCTTTCATCGAGAACAACCTCATCGTGATATTTATCTGAGTCTAAAACAGCCTTTACTTCACCTGCATCAAATCCGCAATCCACAGCAATACCTAACAGTAAATCCTTGTCAGCAAGTTCCCTATTATCTGTGAAATATGCTGCATACAATCTCTCAATCAGCTTGTCTGTCAGCTCTTTATCGCCCTTTTCCATGGCAAATTTAGTAAGCCTGTGTGCATCCATGGTATTGGTAAAAAGAGTTGTTGCGTATTTGAAGTCAATGCCCTCATCCCTTCCAAGCTGGGAAATATGTTCAATTGTATCTCTTGCCTCTTCCATAGAGATGCCATACTTCTTGGCAAATCTTGTCTGTGTATCACCAGTCGCATGTACTCCGGCATATGGATCAAGCTGGAATGCCTTCATTTCAAATTCAACTTCTTCATCCTTAAACTCAGGCATATCTTTAATAACATTCCTAAGTCTTGTCTCTCCAATATAGCAATAAGGACATGCATAATCTGACCAATATGTAATCTTCATAATGATAACCCCCCCTTAAATAGAACATGTTTTATTTGTTTGTGATTGCAATTATATAGAACGCGTTCTATAATGTCAATAGGTCAAATTTAATATATTTATAAATGAGGATTTAAATATGCCAAGAAAATGCGGTAGACCTGCAAAAGATACAAATAAGCAGGATTCAAAACAAAAAATCATAGATGCAACCATACGTCTTATCAAAAAAAGCGGTGCAGACTCTGTAACTGTAAGAAATGTTTGTACAGAAGCTGATTCATCAATAGGCACTTTTTATCATTACTTTAGAGATAAAGATGATCTTCTCATGTATTTTATCCAGGAGATACCTTTTAAAGAATGTGAACTTATAAAAGACTTATCCCATCCAGCTGACAGGATCATTGAACTATATATGAAGCTTGTAAACAGATACATGGATTTGGGGTTAGATTTCATGAAGAGATTTTATTCTACCTCTAACTCATCACTCAGTTCCTATATGAGTGAGGTGGATGGAAAGTTCCTTGATGGCACTGTTATGGCAAGATGTGAGGATGAATTAAAAATCTCAAAGGAAGGTGGATACATAAAAAACAATGCAGACGTACACACTATGAGTGTAGACATCTGCACTATTGTTAAAGGCTGTATTTTTGAGTGGTGCTTAACAGATGGAAAAAGTGATATTGAAAAATCCATAGGCCGTATAATCCATTCTTATTTCTTGCAATATGTATAGTATAGCCAACTATAAATTCGTACCTATTCAGACCGCATTTATTATGCTTCTAACCAACTCTTTAGCATAGCCAGAAATGCGGTCTGCATTTTTATATCATCCACCTTCTTTAACAATGCAAGAGCATTCAAGGTAAATGAACCTTTATAATCCTAACCCCCCAGCAGATAATTCGGTGTGGTATCAAGATGCTCTGACAATTCCACCAGCACGCTTCCCTTGATATCCACCTTATCATTCTCATAAGCAGATATTGTAGACTTGGGAATACACATCACTTCTGCAAGCTGTTCCTGCGTCATCCCCATTCTGATCCTTGCTGCCTTAATTCTCTGTCCCAGTGTTTCTTCATTAATAAAATTCTTCATTTTCTCCCACTTTCCGGGCCAAAACCAAAAAAAGGAACAAAGAAAAAGGACGCACAATAAGGCTCAGCCTTTAACTGATTTCTTATCATGCGTCCACGGTGGGCTATACCCCCATATCATGATGCCCTCATTTAGTTTTGTTTGTTTTTACAGTAAAAATATGTCATAAGTGGTAAATAAATGGTTTATTTCAAATTAAGCAAAACCTTTAAATAGATCAAAAATAGGCAGCTATGTTTCCTGCCAAAATGCAGATAAAACATAGCTGTCTTTGTTTTTAATCATCCATTGTTATGGTATGAATGACATCATATACCATTTTATGGATCAATCCTCAGCTTTTCGAATCCTGAATTCATGCTATCGCAGACTGAACAAGCAAAGAGCTGTATTTCCTAGCCCTCAGGCGCTGATGAAGGCTCTTTATCTTACTACATTTGAGGTTACCAAGAAGTGGACCATGCCAATCAGAAACTGGGGTAGAGTTCGCGGTGAGCTTTAATTATGTATCCTGGCAGACTTTCAGATTAACGATTTAAACCTCTATCTCATTTGGGATAGAGGTTATTCGTGCAAATTTGAATTTTCATAAATAAAACCTTTCGTCGTCATGGACGGAAACCCACTTGCTTTAGCAGGTGGGAGGAGTCCTGTTTGTTGTTATTTAGAAACGTATGTGCTACAATATACTTAGCAACAATACAAGAGAAAACCGTTGGGCGTGTTGCTCGCCGAAGGCACTCTTAGTACCTTGAAAAGTATATATGAGGTTGTAACACATAAAAGACTTGGTGTTACGTAAAATATACTCAAGCATCGCCGACTGTATGGCGTTATATACAGTTACGACAGAGTAAACTTTGCCGTAAGGGGTGTTGTCAATCACCCCATGATGCAACGCCACTTTAGGCTAATGCCTATCGGGGTTTAAAGGTCGGAGGCGTGAGCCGTTAGCACGACTAGGTAGTTGCAAGCCCATGACCTTTAGGTCGTGGGTAATTGACAAATAGAATTCCCCACTGTTTCCCCTGCTAAAAATTCTTTTTCTCCTTCTCTAATCATAAAAGCCCACGCACATCTTGTAAATACAACAAAAGACAGTGGCCCTGTATTCAGGCCACTGTCTCTGAAGCTTGATATTTACTTATTTTTCATAATCCGGTTTCCAGCCGGCAAACTGTACAAGCTGCGCATCGGTTCTATGATAATATCTCTCGTTCTTATGAAGCTCTATACTCCATCAGGGTTGTATTCTGCCATTCTCCAAATCTGTCCTTCGCGATTCTTTCTCTATATCCTATTTCTCTAAAACCACACTTCTTATGTAATGCTATGCTAGCCCTGTTAATAGAGATTGTTGCCGAATATATACTCCAATATCCTGCTTTTTCTGACCCCTTAATCAACTCATTTACAAGAGCAGTTCCAACGCCGTGTCCCCTATACTTTTGATCCACATAAATGCTCAAAAATGTTATTAATCAATAATTAATTTTTTCTCTTGAATTTTCGTTTAATGGTTTACTAGAATAGGTATAGCAATGGGAAAATTAGGAGGATAACATGAGAAAAGTCTTTTCATCCTTGCTTGCCTGTGCTATGGCCGTTTCAGTTACCGCGTGTGCTTCTACATCAACACCGGTGGCCACAACCGCTGCGCAGACTGAGCAGGCAGAAGAAACCACTGAAGCACCTGTACAGGATGCCAAGTACAAAGCAGGTACCTATACAGGAAAAGCTGCAGGAAAAAATGGGGACATAACTGTAGAAGTGACAGTATCGGATGATGCTATCACAGAGGTTAAAGTTACAGATCATCAGGAAACAGAAGGCATTTCCGATCCGGCTATTTCTGATATCCCGGATGCCATAGTAAAGAATCAGTCTCTTGGCATAGATGCTGTTTCAGGTGCAACCATCACCAGCAATGCAATTCTTGCAGCTGTTGAGGCTGCTCTTACTGAGGCCGGTGCAGATGTTGATGCATTAAAGAATGTTGAAGTTGCCGCTAAGGAAGCCGGTGAGGATATCGAAGAAACTGCAGATGTAGTTGTTGTCGGTGCCGGTGGTGCAGGTCTTGCTGCAGCCGCAGCCGCAGAACAGGCAGGAGCATCAGTCATTGTACTTGAGAAGATGCCTACTATCGGTGGAAACAGTGCACTCGGAGAAGGTACATACAATGTTGCAGACCCTGAAATGCTAGAGCTGACAGGTGCAAAGACAACACCTGACCTTGAAAAAGAGGTAGAGGATGCTCTTGCAGAGACACCTAAAAACGATGATCACAAGGCACTTATTGAAAAGGTAAAGAAGGATTTCGATGAGTGGAAAGCATCAGGAACAGATACATTATTTGATTCTGCCAATTGGCATGCTTTACAGACTTACATCGGAGGCGGTGAAATAGGTGATGTTCCGCTTATTGAAACTTACGCAACCGGTGCTGTAGATGCATACAAGTGGCTTACAGAGGATATAGGTGTTCCTTTCAAGACTGATTATATCTTTATGGCAGTAGGCGGAAAATGGCAGAGAGGTCACCAGATCGACCTTGAAAAGGCTGAGGGCAAGGAAGGCGATAATGGTGGACGTATCTACACCAACATGCTTCAGGAAACTGCCGAAAAGCTCGGTGCAAAGATCTATACAGATGCTGATGTAAAGGAAATCCTTAAGGATGATTCCGGCCGTGCTACCGGTGCAGTTGCTGAAAGAAGTGACGGTTCAAAGATCACTGTTCATGCCAACAAGGGTGTTGTTCTAGCAACAGGAGGCTTTGCTGCAAACTCAGACCTTGTAAATAAGTATTCAAACGGTGTCATCACAACTACCAGAACATCCTGTGCAGCAAGTTCTACAGGTGATGGTATCGCACTTGCCGAGGCACTTGGTGCTAATTTTGTAGATCTTGATCAGATTCAGGTACATCCTCTTGGTGATCCGGTTGATGGATGTGTTGCTGAGTTCGTAGGAAACTGGCTCGGTGCTCAGTATTATGTATATGTCAATAAAGAAGGTCAGCGTTTTGTCAAGGAAGACGGTACTCGTTATGAAATGTCAATGGCCGAACTTCAGCAGACAGACGGAGAG
Organism: Oribacterium sp. KHPX15; assembly: GCF_900107835.1. GTDB lineage: Bacteria > Bacillota > Clostridia > Lachnospirales > Lachnospiraceae > Oribacterium. Next base: position 7,911 of record NZ_FNRG01000044.1, on the reverse strand, counting down.
ATGTATCTCATCGTAGACAGTTCTCAGATTACAGATGACCGCCAGGATCAGATTGATAGCCTTATTGAAAAGGGTAGAACTGTCAAGGCTGATACTATTGAAGAATTGGCCGAAAAGATTGATGTTGATCCTACAACTCTCAAGGAAACAATTGACAAGTATAATGAAGGAATGAAGAATGGTAAAGATGAGTTCGGAAAGGCTACAAGCGCCGAATCAACTATTGAAAAGGCTCCATTCTATGCTTCTATCCGCACCACAACTGTTCATCACACTATGGGTGGTGTACAGATTGACTCCGATGCCCATGTAATCAACAAGGACGGAGATGTTATTCCTGGACTCTATGCTGCAGGTGAATTTACAGGAGGTATTCACGGAAACAATCGTCTCGGTGGTAATGCATATCCTGACATCATTACTTTTGGTAGAATAGCAGGAACCAACGTTGCCGCAGAGTAAGTATTTCAGTTTTCAAGAGTATCACTGAAGGCAAATATAAAATCATAATAATATTTATTAGCCCATTGCATCAAAAAATAACTGCCATTCATCAAGAACGGCAGTTATTTTTATATCTGACAAATTCTTTAGGTTAGAATCGCTGTAAGGTCAAACGAAAAAGCAGCTTGAATTATAACAATAACTGCCCTTTCGTTTGATCTTATTGCGATTTAACCTAAAGAATTTATCGTGCTCTTATCTTTATAACGAGCCATTCACTTAACGCTTTTTACTTGCGATTTCTTGAAGTTCAAATCTGTACATTTGCTTTACATCAGGATACTTTTTATGATCCACTTCGGATAAAAACATTTCTTTTGGCCTAACCCAAAGTGATCCGTCCTCATATAGTTTGCGATAAATAACCATCTCTTCTTGAGTTTCTGAATCTCTTGCAATATCTTCCACTAAATAATAATCGCCTTTAAAGTGCTTATAAACTCGATGTAATATCAATTCTTGCATATTTACCTCCGTGAACTTGAAGTTGTCGAACTCTTCAGTATATAAAACTCTAACTGCTAATTTACCTCACTGAAAAAATAGTATTTTTTTCAAACATTCCGATTGCAAAGCCCATTTTCATAAAAAGTGGCATATTCTCATAGGCCTGAAAGCTGGTTCTTTTCAGTAATTCTTCCAATGTAAGCTCCTCATAGTATCCGTAGGGATTTGCCACAGTGATTTTATCATTTGGAATGTCAACCCCAATGATTAAAGAATAGTGTAATGTCCATCCATTCCCATACAAAGCTGCCCATTCAAATGGAACTGGTTTTCCTGACGCCAGGGTATCGTACATAATATCGATAAACTCAGTATTCTTTACATACTTATGAATTTCTGTAACATATTCAGGAAATTGTTTATTCATCTCTTCACAGAACTTATCTCCTGTAGAAGTCACTATGGTCCCATATTTCTCATACAGGCTGTCTTCTGTAATATCACCACCATCACATGCAGAAAACATCTCAATAACAGCATAGCCACATGATATATGCTGCTTAATTACTTCTACATCATCAATTATTAATGCTTTTTGATACTTAGGATTTGTATAGAATGATGAATAATCATTCTGGGTATGTTTCGTTTTAATATCAGATGACACCAATAAGATGAGTGTCACACAAATAATTCCGCTTAAAATACATCCTACCATTTTTAAGATTTTATTCATTATTTCTCACTTACATAACACCGATTTATCGATTGCATATGCAAATAATCATACTACAATCCTTGGTACAATCACAAACTGATATTGACTTGTATCTTTAATAAATATATAGTCAGAAAAAGGAAGCAACCAGTCTGATTGCTCCCTCATAAATCTAAATAATCATAGAATACCCATATTTACAGAAAAAATTTCAAACTCTCCCCTGTTTCCCATATTGCAATGCTCATTGCTTATATAGGGTTTTGTTCATTTTTTGGATTTGTTCTCAAAAAATTTTATTTGGTTTTTAGGGTTTTCTCATTTTTGAACATTAAACCAAAAATTATTAACCAAAATAATTTTGCCCCATAAATCCCTGCTATTACTGGTTCTGTAAGGTTTTGTTCATTTTAAATAAAATCTACAAAACAGTAATATACACCTATATAATATTGTAATAGTTTTGTTTGTTTTTACAGTAAAATATGTCATAAGTGGTAGATAAATGGTTTATTTCAAATTAAGCAAACCTCTATCTCATTTAGGATAGAGGTTTGCTTAATTTGAATTTATACTACTGTATATCCTTCAGAAGCTAAAATAGTCAAGGCTCGTTCATAGTTTTCTTCTTTCACAAGAATATAATCTGTGTTGTATGTTGATACCGCGAAGATGCCAATTTTATGATCCGCAAGGATGCCTGATAACTTTGACAGAATACCAATCAGTGAAAAATCGAGGATACCCTGAATGCGGAATCCTCTCCAGCCATCATCACGCTCGACCGTGTTTTGTGGCGTATCCTCCGTTTTACACACCAACGACAATTCTTCATCTGTCTTCCCGATAAAATAGAAATCAGACTCCATGTTTATATCCAATGCTTCTGTCACTTTACAGACAGTAAATTTATAATTGAGCCTTTTCAATTCCATTTAGATTATCCTCCTCACAAATACCGATTTTCCATCGACTCTAAAACCTGTAATTCAATTTCTCATCAACGTTTTTGTGGTTTCAATCACATCTTTATGCCTCAGATTGCGGGGATCGAAGTGGATTATCGTATATACAATCTGCATCACGATGCCTGCACCGAAAGTGCTGATGAGTGTTCCTATCCCGATAGGCCCTTCGAGGAGCCACCCGACAAGGAGCACAACTGCCCACAAAAAGACCTCAACTATTCCTATCGGGATTTTCTGCATTCTCTTCCCCAACCCGACAAGCAAAGCATCCCTCGGGCCGCAGCACTGTTCACTTTTCATATATACAGCCATTCCCAATGCCATAAATACAAATCCGACTAGCATTATTCCAATTCCCAGCCACCGATTGTTGTTTAAAGGCAACGGATTTATGCTGTTAAACAGCTGCACGAAATTTCCAGTAAGAAGTGCATCTATGATGGTCCCGTAACCTATTTTTTCCTTCAAAAGCAGATCGATTCCAAGAACCGTTACCGCTATTAAGGTCATTGAAAGTCCGTAATTGAGTGGAGTATGATACGACAACCCCATACCCAGACAATCCCATGGAGCAAGTCCTATATTTGCAAAAATAGTAAGATGGACTCCGAATGCAAAGATAAAAAGTCCTGCGATAATCCTGATCCATCCAAATATGGTATCCTTTTTCATAAAACGTCCATTTCGTCAATAAAACTGTATTACAAACTACTTAACAAGCTCGGATTCTATTGTTTTGATAGCCAATCTTCCTTTGTCATTAGGCTTACATGGCCTGTTCTTTTCTCGTGCATCAGAGGTACATCCACATTCTCAGATCGCCATTGATACCTAAAGCCGCATTTCTCCTGAACACGCTTGGACTTGATATTACCTTCATAATATCCGATCCAGATTTTCTTCATACCTAAGTCTTCAAAAGCATGTCGCAGCATTTCCTTCACTGCTTCCGGCATGATCCCCCGTCCCCAGAACGGTTTCCCAAGCCAGTAACCCATCTCGCATTCGTCATCTCTTTCAGTCATATCTGTATTCCCGTTCAGCTTAAGTTCGATTGCGCCTATAGCCTTGCCTTCTTCTTTCAGAAAGATAGCATAAGCCTCTTTCCCGTTTAACACATTCTTTATTACATCCAGGCTCTCTTCGATACTCTTATGAGCAGGCCATCCAGCAATCGGACCCACATCTGGTTCACTGGCATATTTGTATAAATCCTCTGCATCGCCTTCATTCCAGCGGCGAAGGATCAATCGTTCTGTTTCAAGCATTTTCTTTATCCTCTTTGTGCTTAGATTATTATCTTTCTGTAAAATGGCCTTATTAAATAACTCATATTATTCCTCGTTGCTGCCAATAATACCTGTCTTCAGATACAGAATTAAAACGTCATATTAAAATTCCTTCTTCAGTCCGACCATCATCTTTTCAAGTCTGTCGCCAAGTTCTTCTTTCAATATCTCATAGGCATGTTTCTCAGTACAATGCCCGGTACAGACATAATCTATCCCTGTATCTCTGATCTTTTTTCCGACAATATGTATCTCTTCATCTGATTTGTTATAGAGGTGGAATCCACCTATAAGACCATATACATGCTTCTCCGGAAATGTCTCTCTGATCTCAGTAATGATATTTGCTGCCCCTCCATGTGAACAGGAATTGATTATCAAAAGTCCTTTCTCTGTTTCCAAAACAAGGCTTTGTTCATGGGAAAAGTCATCGGGAATCCACCCGGCTGAGGTCTTCCTGTACATAGATTCTCTTTTCCCGATATCTGATAACCCCTTTGTTTTATGAGGAATCAGATACACTCCATCCATTATCTTGTAATCACCTGAAGCCATTATGATTCTGTCGCGGTAATTACATAATAGGTTTCGTGGTATACCTATGTATTTTCTGAAAATGAATTTCTTCCCATAACAATTCGCATCAACACTATCCCTGATATAAAAGCCTGCCTTATCATTATTTTCGAAAAAGGCCGGTATTCCATTTGCATGATCATAATGCGCATGGCTCAGTACACCATAATCTATATCCTTTACTTCAATTCCAAGTCCCCGCATATTTTTCAAAAATAAGTCAGAAGCTCCTGCATCTACAAGTATCTTTTTATCATTATATTCAACAAGAACGGACAGTCCCCATTCTCCTTTGAGCAAACCTGTTGAAGTATTATCAACGATTATTGTAAGTTTAGTGTTCATAGCCGGTCTCCGTAATAAGATTGTCTATTTTAATTATCTCCCTTAACTTATTTTCATAGCCTTATAGAAACATATCCTCTCATTGAGAAAATAAATATCAGTAGACATACCGCAAAAATAATAACAATTTGAAGTTATCTGACAAACTGCCATTCCTCTTTGGAAAGGCATGTTATGTGTTCCGTTCGGAGAACGCCCTCTATGGCACATGGCACATTATAGGCCGTATGATGATAATGAAAACCGCACTTCTCCTGAACACGCTTTGACTTTTCATTCCCATCAAAGTAACCACACCATATTTTATTAAGTTTCAGGTTTTCAAAACCGTAGCGCATCAATTCCCTGACTGCTTCCGGTATCAGCCCTCGTCCCCAATACGGAACTCCGATCCAGTAGCCGATTTCACCTTCTGAATCAGGAAGGCCAATATTGCTTGCTTTCCCAAGCATAAGTCCAATACTGCCAACAGGCTGGCCTGATTCCTTTAGTACTACAGCATAGGTCTCCGGCGCTGAAAGAACCCTCCGGATTATTTCACGGCTATTCTCTACACTTGTATGAACCGCCCATCCTGCGATTGGTCCCACATCAGGATGACTTGCATATTTAAATAAATTCTCCGCATCGCTTTCTTCCCACGGTCGGAGGATCAATCTTTTCGTTTCAAGTATCATGGCATACCCCTCTTACCAACGGCATCTCTGCAAACGGGAATTTATTTATCCCATTCATATGCCAGCTTTGGGCCACCACCGAACTGAATCAACCCACAATACTCAAAACCTTCTCTGCTGAGTATGTGCTGCATCACTTTGTTTTCTTCCTGTGTATCCAGTCGAATTGCGTCAATGCAATTTAATCGGCAAAAATCTTTGACGAGCTGAAAAGCATTACGTGACAACCCGCCTCCTCTGGCCCTACTGATGAATGCCATTCGATGCACCACAGCGTAGGGCTTTTCCGATTTCCACGCTCCATCGATCTTTGCATACGCGGGCTCATCGCCGATTATAATGCAGCAATAGCCAATGATTTCATTGTCCTTCACAAACACATATCCTATATTTTGAGCAATATCATCAAGAATTGTCTGTTCAGTGGGATAATCAGGATGCCACTGCTCAAAGCCCAAAGATTTGTGGTAGGCTCTCGCATCTTCAATACATTGATAGCATATTTCCGCTTCGTTCAAATTTGCCAATCTCAGCTTCATCTATACATCCTCCACAAATGGAATTTATCAATCTGTTGCTGATACGAGCATTACTGCATATCTGTTCATGGTCTTATCATAGACACTCCAGCAGCACGCGCCATACCATTCATGTCCATCATCAAAAAAATCCGACCAGTCTGTTGTCCATTCATATATATCAAGTGTATCTGTACCGTTCGGAAACAGAGCTTTGTTCACTTCTTTGAAATCTTCGGGCTTGTTTCTTCTGCCGTGTACCGGTTCCATAAATGCATACCAGTAAGGAACCGTTGTTCCACAATTCTCATCGTCCGGTTTCCACTCTGCATCATAAAAGACGCTGCCATAATAAACAGTCTTCACAATATTCGGACAGTAGAAAAAAACCTGCGGATCCAGTTGAGAAGGCTTTGCCTTATCGATGTCATAAACCAAAGGCTGCAATTTATCCGCAAGGTCATCACCAAACATGATCCGGGCTCTTTCTTTATTCCCTATGCTTTGTTTCGCCAGCCATTCAAAGACCACACGCAATGCTTCCCTATGAGATTCCATCCCCTCATAAGGCTTATCATCACTTAACAGATGATAGTCGACTTCACCGACAAGATGATATTCACTATCCGGATCATATTGCTTTATATAGTCATAGAACGTGTCGTTATCTATTCTTTTCATAAGCATATACCTGCAAATGGCTGCGATTTCTAAAGCTCACATACCATGATGAATTCCTCATCATTTTCATTCATGATCCTGAACCCGGTCTTCTGATACATTTTCACAGCATAGTTAGCCTTCTGAACAGCGAGAGACACTCTTTTATAGCCTTGATCACGAAGGTTCTCCAGCATTTCCTCCATAAGTCTCGTGCCGATCCCTTTTCTCCGATACTCCTTGTACAGTGAAATTGCAAATGAAGGTGTTTCATCATCCACATGGCCGTAATCATTCATGATCCTCGTCCAGACAGCCCCAACTTTTTTCCGTCGTGGATCGCGACGAGGCAGTTGTCTCCAGACTTTGTACCGAAACCATCAGTGTATACGCGCAGCTCCGGTTTCTCTACAATATCTCTCGAAGGCGGCTCCACACCTTCCGGAATGAATATGGCTTCATATAAAAAGTCTTTGAGAAGGCCGAGTTCGTTTTCCCGAATACAACGGATCTCTATTGCGTTCTTCATACCATCTTTACACCTTATTTGGAATAGTTCTCAAAGCACCATTTTGCGATCCTTATGATCAGTGCTTCCGGTAAAGGCTGATCATAGGGGATCCGTATCGTGCCCTTGCTTACGTCATAATCGGAGAGTTCCTCCGTAAATACAGCTGTAGCCTCATCACCGGGATAAATGCCCAGATGTTTCTTTGATGCTGCGAAATGAATGATGTTACGACCTTTCCAATAAGTGGGCATCGACCAGGAGATCCGTTCCTCCGCGTCCGGCAGTGCATCACGAAGGATCTCCCGGATCTCCATTAATCTGGGCTTATATTTCTCATCCTGGACAGCAATGTATTCATCAATATTCTGCGGTTTCACACAGTAATGGTCCTGGTTTTGTCTGCTGAACTCTCTGCCGCATTTCGGACATTTCCATGCCATGGCTTCACCTCTTCAAACCTCGATTTATCGATTGCATATGCAAATAATCATACTACAATCCTTGGTACAATCACAAACTGATATTAACTTATATCTTTAATAAATATATAGTCAGAAAAAAGGAAGCAACCAGTCTGATTGCTCCCTCATAAATCTAAATTATCATAGAATACCCATATTTACAGAAAAAATTTCAAACTCTCCCCTGTTTCCCATATTGCAATGTTATTTGAACAAGATAGGGTTTTGTTCATTTTT
>NZ_FNRG01000074.1 GCF_900107835.1 Oribacterium sp. KHPX15 | reverse complement strand
TGTAGACTTTGCAAAAAAGTTACACTAAACCATTAAATAGGGGATTTCTCCCCTATACTTCAAGGAACGTCAGAACCTCCTGCAGGCTCTTGTTACTGTTGATGAATGCATCCATGATCTGTCTTGCTTCGATTTCCTGTTTTTGTTTTCGGAGTTCAAGTATTCTTGCAGCGATCTTATCACATCGCGCCTGTGCCTTGGCATGTTCCTCTGTTACTTTTGCAAGTTCTGCATCGATTGATGCCATGGATTTACTCCTCGCCATCGTCATTTTCCTCCTCGGTCAGTTCACTCATAAGTGACTGATTATTTATAAGCAGTGTGTTGATCTCTTCAGCAGTTTTTCGGATATCGGATTCCTCAAGGCCAAAAGAACCAAGAATGATCTTCTGTTTTTTAGTGACCGCATGATCCAACTTATAATCACCATTGTTCCTACGGACCATTTCGATCTTTTCCAGTTCACGAAGCGATGCGGGAACCGTCATATAGTTAGGATTGGATTCCATCTTCAGCATGGTTTCCTTTAGCAGATTGTATATCCGGTTTCTGACTATCAGGGCAACGAATTCAACAAATATCTTAGCTGACAAGGCTTCCTCACTTTGAACTCGCATGCTTCTTGAACCGAGAAAACTCTTATCTGCTTTAAAAAGCTTTTCCGAAATATCACGACCTTTGTACTGGATAAGTGCCGCGGATGCAGTCATCTTTTCAGAGGTCACAATACAGAAGTAACCGCAGAGCCGCAGTTCTCTTGTTATTACATCTGAACGTTCCTTACCATACAGCAATCGTCCTTCCTTGTCATAGGTCAGTTTAAACAGATCTGTATAACTCTTACCGAACTGAACATTTTTGCCAACGTTCTTTTCAATCATGAGCTTCATCTTATCTATACGCTGCTCCAGATGTTCCCGCTCTGCAGCCTGCTTATACGGATCAAAATAGATATGCAGATACCTGTCTTCTGTATCATCCTCGAACAGGTGACAGCTCACGGTCTTGCCATAGACTTTATATGATCTGATCGAACAGTCCCTTGCTGTTTCAAAACTGCCCCGGTTTTGTTCGACCATAGTTGATACAAGAGCTTTGCAGCCTTTGACCATGATGATGAATTCATATCCATTCTCGTCGATATAGCGTATGTTTTCTTTGCTGAAGTATCCGCGGTCGAGAATGAACCCTATCCTGGTATAACCGTATTCCTTAACCTTATCCACGAGGAAGGTCAGTTGGGACACATCATTGATCGAACCCGGATATTCCTCGTACAAAAGAGGAGTACGATTTGCTTCATCAAAAGCTATCGCAAGATTAAAGATCGGAATGCCTTTATCATCCTTGGCTTTTCCGAACTCTGCAATATCGATGTCACCGGCATCACAGTTTTTATTAGTCGAGTCATACGAGAGATAAACTCTTTGCGAATGGTCACGAGCCTTGTTCCATGCCCGCAAAAAGCCAATGATCTGTTCCTTGGTGACAGAGGATAGAAACCTGCTGACTTTGGAATCGCTATAGATTCTCATGCCTTCTGAAAATAACGGATGGCAAAAAGCAAAGTCCGGATAGTACTGACCGGCATTTTCTTCATTAACGATCATGTACGATACCAGATCAAGAAACAGCCCGCAGTCTTTTTTAAGGAGCTTCTCAAGCATCATTGGAAGGTTGTATTCCTGCATGACTTTTTTGATGATAACGTATGATCCTATCCGAAGACAGCAACTACGATATGCTTCCGGCAACTTCTCCGGCAAAGGAACGTCTGAAAAGTATGTTTCAAATTTCTCGTTTGGGAACATCATGGAAGAATCATCATCCGTAACCTTACCGATAATGGCACGGTCAGGTACTGCATATTTCTTTTCGGGATTATATTTGCTTCCGTACTGATATAAGATGTATCGCGCATTGCCCTTTTTCTTGGTTATGATTTTTCCCTTGATTTTAGGGATTTCTACTCTGAA
>NZ_FNRG01000025.1 GCF_900107835.1 Oribacterium sp. KHPX15 | reverse complement strand
GGCAGGTTACATTGACTCAATTTCAGGTAATCAGGATTTAGGTCATCCTGAAATTGACTCAATTTCAAATAATCAGCATTTGAGTCATCCTGAATGGCAGGTTACATTGACTTATATTCTGAATTCTGAGTTTTAAGGTCAATCAGTGGTTCCAACAACTCCGGATGGTGGGGAAAAGAGCCGACCACGGTCTTCGCGAAGCATTGCAGGCTGAACTGTTACTACATATGATATTAGTCAATCAAATAAAGGTACGTTTACCGACTAAAGAATATCACCGGGGACGAAGACAATCGGGGACGGTTCTCTCCAGTGGCTCTGAAAATCAGAAAATCCCTCCCGGGTCATCTGCCATAACAGATGCTCCGGAAGGGATTTACTATCGGTTTATTAATAACGACCTACGATTACTTGGCAAGAGCAGCCTTAACAGCTTCCTTAACACCTGTTGATGTGATGGTTGCGCCTGAAACACCGTCAATCTCATCTGAACCTGCATCAACGATCTGCTTCTCAAGATCTGCAAGTGCTGCACCACCAACGTTAGGAGTCTCATCCTTGCCTTCGATAGAAGCTTTAACGATCTTATCTCCATCCATTGTAAGAGTTACTGTAACGTCTCCGCCGAAGCCCTTTGCTGTGCCTGTAAGAGTTGTTCCCTCTTCCTCAGCTGCGGCTGTTGTCTCCTCAGCTGCTGCAGTTGTCTCTTCTGCTGCTGCAGTTGTCTCTTCTGCTGCTGCAGTTGTCTCCTCTGCTGCTGCAGTTGTCTCTTCTGCTGCGGCAGTTGTCTCCTCTGCTGCTGCAGTTGTCTCTTCTGCTGCTGCAGTTGTCTCCTCTGCTGCTGCAGTTGTCTCTTCTGCTGCTGCAGTTGTCTCTTCTGCTGCTACTGTTGTCTCCTGAGCTGCAGCTGTTGTAGCCTCAGGTGCTGAAGTTGATCCACATGCTGAAAGTGCAAGCATAAGACCTGCTGTTGCTGTCATCATTACTAATTTCTTCATATTTTTTCTCCTCCTTGATCTGAACTGTCAGTCCCTTTGATTCTGGTGGGACTCATTTCAAATACAAAGTCGGATTTTACACTTTTGCATCCTCCATGTCAAATCCAAAGCATTAAAAAAGAGCGGTACAAAACCGCCCTTTTTTGAAAAACTCTGTTGATTTTCAACAAGTATTCTTTTTAGATACTTCCTAAATTGATAATAATCACAAACAAACGAAACGCATTTCTTTCAAATTGATTTCATTTTATTTATTTTTGAATCAATTCAGTACCAGGACTTTTGTTTGTTTTTTGACCCATTCCGGGCGAAGCCTCTTGTTTACTTTTCGACCCATTCCGGACGAAGCCTCTTGTTTACTTTTCAATCCATCCCGGGCGAAGCCTCTTGTTTACTTTTCAATCCATACCGGACGAAGCCTCTTGTTTACTTTTCAACCCATTCCGGGCGAAGCCTCTTGTTTACTTTTCAACCCATTCCGGACGATGTTTTTTGCTCTCATAAAGCTTGTTGTCTGCCTGCCGGTTCACTTCCTCAAAATCCTCGGTACCCTCTACACGGCCGAATGCATAGCCCACACTGCAGGTTATCTTATGTTCAACCTCACTTATTTCTATCCCGCCAATCTTTTTCCGGAACAGGCTGATCTTTTCCTTGACCTCATCTTCACCAATATCCCTCAGGATGACCATCAGCTCATCTCCGCCGAAACGATATCCGATTCCGGGTGAAAATGCCCCCTTCAAAGCATTGGAAACATCAATCAATACCCTGTCTCCGACGATATGTCCGTAGGTGTCATTGAACTTTTTAAAATGATCAATGTCTATCATTATGATGCATATTTCATGGCTTACAAGCTTCTGATAGTCATCTTTTAAACCAAACCTGTTACGAAGACCCGTAATCTTGTCTTCCCTTGCTTCCTTGCCAAGCACCGCATTGATACGTTCAAGCTCTATCATCTGACTGATGGATCTTATCTTTGCTTTGAATCTCATAACTGAACCTGTCACGCACATAAAGGCAAGGGAGAAATAGTTCACAGAATGAATATTTGCGGCTCCGTCATATCGATATGCCAAAAAGAATAAGACATCAAAAGCAAGCAGTATCATAGCCGTCGCAAATTTCGGAGGTAGTGTCACAAGGCAGGTTACTCCCATCATTACAACATAAAAAATACTGATCTGCATTCCGATCTTATAATGATATATCGAAATATGGATACTCCATAGGATAAGGGCGATAAAATATATGGCATTAAGTATCTTCCTGTGAGTTCTGTTTCGACTGAAGAACCTTGCAAACCTGACCAGAATGCAATATCCAAAATTTATCAGAAATCCAATTGAAGCCTGTTTTACGCTATAGTTGCTGCTGTAATGTCCATTTCTTATAAGAAGAAATATAACCATCGCAATAAGCTCCGCTACAGCAAAACCAAATGTCAGATATTTCATTATGTAGGCATTCTCATCATCGGCTCTGTTTTGTACATCTACATCCGGAGTCGTCGTAAATAATATTTTTAAATACTCTAAACTGCTCATAAACTCTTCTTTATATATGAGAAAGCAGTGTTTGAATGCTGCCTGTTTGGGGAAGTCTGATTGGTCAAATGTTCCCAATGCTTCCTTTGTTCATGTTAGTTTTCCCATTGTATACCTAAATTATGAATTTTTAAAGAACAATATTTACATATCTTATATGCCTAAAATTTGCAAATCATTTGCAAAAATATTGACATTGGCTTTCTATAAGGTTATTATAGCGCAAGTCGGAAATTTGCAATTGATTTGCAATTTGTTGTTTGTTATTGAAAAGGACCTTTTTATGCAGCGTCATTATCATTCAAAAGGAAGTTATCTGGTTGAAAACTATGCCAGAGAGCATCAGGAATCTGCCTTCAGCGCAAAGCAGGTAATGGATTACGCAAAAGAACAGAATGTTAATATCAATACCGCTACCATATACAGAAACCTTGAGAAGATGGCCTCGGAAGGTATGCTCCTTAAGACAAAGGGGCAGGAATCCGATTCTGTTTTCTACCAGTTTGTTTCGGAGCATATCGACTGCCATAATCATTTACACGCAAGATGCAGGAACTGCGGCAAAATCCTTCACCTGGAGCACGATACCTGCGAAATATTTTTTGAACACATGATGAAGAAATACAACTTCACCATACAGGCCGACATGACAACTATTTGCGGTTTATGTGAGGATTGCAGAAAAGGGGCTTAACGTATTTTATCATTGATGAATTAGCCGATCAGATGTGCCTCAATGTGTCATATATTAAGGCTCAAAAAAAGCATTAATATATGAGCCTGTTAGATTGACATCTGTGTGTCAGATATAAATGGCTGAAAACAAACATTTATAGATGAGGAGGAGTATTATGAAGAAAAATATGCTCTCAGGAATTATTTCTTTGGTCATTGCAGTCTCAGCCCTTGCAGGCTGCTCCCAAAATTCTGTCCCGGAGATATCAAACAGTTCACAGCCCGGAGGCGCCTCAACCGGTAAGGTTTCGGTTGTCTGCACCAGCTTCCCGCAGTACGACTGGGTATGTCAGCTCACAAAGGGCCTGGACGATGAATTTGAGATCACTTACCTCCAGAATACAGGAGCTGATCTTCACAGCTATCAGCCAAGCGCTGTAGACATCGCAACCATAGGTTCTTCAGATCTTTTCATATATATTGGAGGAGAGTCCGACTCCTGGGTGGAGGGCGCCCTTAAAAATGCCATAAATCCGGACCTCGTTTCCATAAGTATGCTGGATGCACTCGGCAGCCGCGTCAAGGAAGAAGAGCTTAAAGAAGGCATGCAGGAAGCTGATCATGATCACGACTCAGAGGATCATAACCACGACGATCACGAGACCGGAAACCATGAGGCCGAAGAACATGATCAGAATACCATGGATCATGACCACGGTGACAAGGCGAATGATCAGGATTCCGAGGATCATGACCACAGTGACGAGGCACACGATCAGGATTCCGAGGATCATGACCACAGTGACGAGGCACACGATCAGGATTCCGAGGATCATGACCACAATGACGAGGCGTATGATCACCATCACGAAGAGGGCGAAATCGAGTACGACGAGCACGTTTGGCTTTCCCTCAGAAATGCAGAAACCCTCACTGAAATGATTGCTGACCGTATCGAGACATTGGCACCGGAATCTGCAGATACAGTAAAAACAAACTGCGATAATTATGTGGCTGAGCTTAAGGCTCTTGATCAGGAATACGAAAAAGCTGTTGAAGCCGCTCCTGTAAAGACCATCATCTTCGGAGACCGCTTCCCCTTCCGCTACCTTGTGGACGATTACAACCTCGATTACTATGCTGCCTTTGTAGGCTGCTCAGCAGAAACTGAAGCAAGCTTTGAAACTATTTCTTTCCTCACCAACAAGGTGGATGAGCTGCAGGTACCTGCCATCCTCACCATTGAGAATGGTGATCAGAAGGTGGCCAAAACCATTCTTAACAATACAAAATCAAAGAATCAGCAGATTCTGGTTATAGACTCCATCCAGTCGGTATCTCAGGAAGCTATAAATGGCGGAAAGACTTATCTCGGAGCCATGGAAGAAAACCTGAAGACATTAAAGACAGCGTTGGGCTTGAAATAAGCCCCGGAGGCATCAATGGCATATATCACGTGCACGGACCTGGCCGTAGGCTACAGTCCCTATATAGTGGCAAAAGAGATCAATTTCGAGATCAATAAAGGCGATTACATCTGCGTTGTGGGAGAAAACGGTGCGGGAAAGAGTACCCTTATGAAAACCATTCTCCACCTGCAGAGTGCCTGTGAAGGCTCCATAACCCTCGGTGACGGACTGACTCCCAGAGAGATAGGCTACCTTCCCCAGCAGACATTAGTACAGCGCGATTTCCCGGCAACAGTTCGTGAAATCGTTCTTTCCGGAACCATCACAAAGGGTTTCGGCTTTTTCTATAGTAAGGAACAGAAACAGACCGCAGAAAACATGATGGAGCAGCTCCACATAGCAGATCTTGCTTCTCAGAGTTATCGACAGCTTTCAGGCGGACAGCAGCAGCGTGTACTTCTTGCCAGAGCCCTCTGTGCAACGGACAAGCTTCTGGTTCTGGACGAGCCCATAAGCGGCCTTGATCCTTCCGCAACGGACGAGCTTTATCAGCTTATATCAGAGCTTAATGCCAACGGCACCTCGATCCTCATGGTAACCCACGATCTCAATGCCCTCCAGTATGCTTCCCATGTATTGCATGTAAACAAAGACAGCAGTCTCTTCCTAGAAAGGGATGCATACCTGGAAAGCAAGAATTACATCAAGTTAAACAAGGAGGAATCCGATGGAATGGATAGCTAAACTACAGTATTATATGGGATTTCCCTTTGTAAAATACGCACTCATAGTTGCGGTTCTGACCGCCCTTTGTTCGTCCCTTCTGGGGGTAATACTGGTGCTGAGGCGTTTTTCCTACATCGGAGACGGACTTTCCCACGTAGCCTTCGGAGCCCTGGCAGTTGCCTCTGTACTTAAGGTTACAAATCAGATGGTGATCATACTTCCCGTCACTATCATTACCGCGGTTTTACTTCTGGCAGGAGGAAAGAACAAGAAGCTTACCGGAGATTCAGCCATCGCCATTTACTCCGTGGGAGCCCTTGCAATCGGTTATCTTCTTATGAACACCTTTTCCACATCAGCCAATATTTCCGGCGATGTATGTACAACCCTGTTCGGATCTACATCGATTCTGACCCTTACAGGAGAGCAGGTTACGTTATGTATCGTTCTTTCCATCATAACCGTTCTGGTGTTCGTACTGTTCTATAACCGTATCTTCATGGTGACCTTTGACGAAAGTTTTGCCAAAGCCTCAGGCATCAATACGGCCGCTTATCAGACTCTGATAGCCGTCATCACCGCAATGGTCATCGTACTTGCCATGAACCTGGTTGGATCGCTTCTGATAACTGCCCTTTTGGTGTTCCCGGTGCTTTCCGCAATGAGAGTGTTCCAGAGCTTCCGGGGCGTAATCGTTTATTCTGCGGTTCTTTCAATCTTCGGAGCCGTAACCGGAATCCTGGTATCCATCCTGGCTTCCACACCGGTGGGTTCCACCATTGTTATATTCGATCTGATACTTTTCCTGATACACTGTGGTATAGGAAGTTTAAAAGGCGAATAAAAAAATCCGCATGGGTTTAACCCATGCGGATTTTTTACTATTGATTCTAAATTACTTAAGAGTAACCTTAGCGCCAACTTCCTCAAGCTTCTTCTTGAGCTCTTCAGCCTCTGCCTTAGGAGCCTGCTCCTTAAGTACCTTAGGTGCTGACTCAACAGCTTCCTTAGCTTCCTTAAGACCAAGACCTGTAGCCTCACGTACAACCTTGATAACCTTGATCTTCTCTGCGCCTACCTCTGTAAGCTCAACGTCGAACTCTGTCTTCTCCTCAGCTGGAGCTGCACCTGCAGCAGGACCTGCAACAACAACACCTGCAGCAGCAGATACACCAAACTCTTCCTCAACAGCCTTTACAAGGTCATTAAGCTCTACAACAGAAAGCTCCTTGATAGCTGCGATAAACTCTTCTGTAGTTAACTTAGCCATTTTTATTTCCTCCATTTAGAAATTTGTGCCCGAGGCACTGATAATAATAATTGTTATAAACTGTGCAATTTACATTGCTTTTGTAATCCTTGGATTACCATGTGAAGCTTAAGCTACTTCACGATGCCTTAAGCTTAGATTTAAGCTGCAGGCTCGCTCTTCTCTGCAACCTGATTGATAACGCGTGCGAAGTTTGCGATTGGGCTCTGAAGAGAACCACAAAGTCTTGAAAGAAGCTCTTCCTTTGAAGGGATAGCTGCAAGAGCCTGAACCTCGTTCTTGTCATAAAGCTTGCCTTCAGCAACTGCTGCCTTAAGCTCAAGCTTAGGAGCTGTCTTAGCAAACTTAGAGATGATTCTTGCTGCTGCTGCAGGATCATCCTTTGATACTGCAATAGCTGTAGGTCCCTCAAGTACGTCATCAAGCTGAGCGAAATCTGTACCCTCTGCTGCTCTCTTGATAAGAGTGTTCTTGTAAACCTTGTACTGAACACCAGCCTCTCTTAACTGCTTACGAAGGATTGTATCCTGCTCAACAGTAAGTCCGAGGTAATCAACGGCAGTAACAGCTACAGCACCATCAAAAAGTGCCTTGATCTCGTCAACGATTGGCTGTTTAATTTCAACCTTTGCCATTTTACGGTTTTTCCTCCTTATAAGATTTCGTATAAACCTTTCTAAAAGGAAAACCCCATGCCAAAAGACACGGGGTTGAACAAACTAAATCGTTTGTATCTTTCCTCGGCAGGCGTTCTGTCTTACGGTACTTTACGGTACCACCTGCTGTCTTCGGGTTAATACGTTGCGTATATTAACATCCGATTATCGGATTGTCAATAACCAATATGTATTTTTTAATTAAGCACCGAACTGAACAGTATCAAGCTTAACTCCGGGACCCATTGTAGATGTCAGAGTAGCTGACTTCATGTATGTTCCCTTAAGAGTTGCAGGTCTAGCCTTAACGATAGCACTCATAAGTGCGCTAAGGTTCTCCTGAAGCTTATCTGTCTCGAAAGATGCCTTTCCAACAGGAACGTGGATGATGTTAGCCTTGTCAAGACGATACTCAACCTTACCGGCCTTAGTATCAGCGATTGCCTTGGCAACATCCATAGTAACAGTACCTGTCTTAGGGTTTGGCATTAAGCCCTTAGGTCCGAGGAGACGACCGATACGTCCAACAACGCCCATCATATCAGGTGTAGCGATTACTACATCGTAATCGAACCAACCACCCTGGATCTTAGGAATAAGCTCCTCTGCTCCTACGAAATCTGCACCGGCTGCCTGAGCTTCATCAGCCTTAGCGCCCTTTGCAAATACGAGGATTCTAACCTTCTTACCTGTTCCGGCAGGAAGTACAACGGAACCACGAACCTGCTGATCAGCGTGACGTGAGTCACAACCGGTTCTGATGTGAAGTTCAACGGTCTCGTCGAATTTTGCTGTTGCATTCTTCTTTACAAGCTCGATAGCGTCTACTGCACTGTACTTTACAGCTCTGTCTACGCCCTGAGCAGCTGCATTATATCTCTTACCTGTTTTCATAATCAGTTGACCTCCCTATTACTTCTCTACTTCAACGCCCATTGATCTGCATGTTCCGGCGATCATAGACATAGCAGCTTCAAGTGATGCAGCATTAAGATCTTTCATCTTTGTCTCTGCAATCTTCTGAAGATCAGCCTTACTGATTGTAGCAACCTTGTTCTTGTTAGGCTGGCCTGATGCCTTCTGAAGCTTACAAGCCTTCTTGATAAGAACTGCTGCAGGAGGAGTCTTTGTGATGAAGCTGAAGCTTCTGTCAGCGTAAACAGTGATAACTACAGGGATGATAACGTCACCCTCGTTAGCTGTTCTTGCATTGAACTCCTTTGTGAATGCAACGATATTTACACCATGCTGTCCAAGAGCAGGACCTACTGGTGGAGCCGGTGTTGCTTTACCAGCTGGAATCTGTAACTTGATATAACCTTCTACCTTCTTTGCCATTATGGCACCTCCTTGTGGTAATTACGGGGTAGACGAACTATTCGCTAACCCTCCCATACTTTGTTATCTGAGTTTCTGAACTTCTCCGTAGGATAACTCTACAGGAGTTTCTCTGCCGAACATCTCTACTGAGATGGTAACGGTCTTCTTCTGATCATTGATCTCGCTGATGACACCGACTGTATCCTTCCATGCTCCGGAAATAACAGAAACTGTATCTCCCAATGCGAAATCCACAAGCACTTCTGACTTTCTATAGCCGAGGCTTATGATTTCCTCTTCTGAAAGAGGCGTTGGCTCTGATCCCGGGCCAACAAATCCGGTGACGCCACGTGTATTTCTCACAACGTACCAGGTTTCCTGATTCATGACCATATTAACGAGAACATAGCCCGGGAACATTTTCTTATCAGTCTTCTTCTCAACGCCGTTCTTCATTTCAATGACCGGCTGCATCGGAACGCTGACTTCAAGAATGAGATCCTGAAGACCACGGTTTTCGATGGTCTTTTCCAGATCCATCTTGACCTTGTTCTCGTAGCCTGAATAGGTATGAGCTACATACCAACGAGCTGCAGAATTTGTCTCTGACATCGATATCCCCTTTACTTAAGTATAAAGCCAAGTCCTGTCTTCATGATGAGATCAAGAACTGCGATAACTACTCCTATAAGCAAACCTACAACTATAGTAGCTGTAGTCTCCTTGATAACGTCCTGTCTATTCGGGAATATAATCTTGTTAAATTCCGTCCTGAGACCCTTGAAGAAGCTCTCTAAACCGGAACTCTTCTTCTCGTCCATTACTTTGTCTCCTTATGAAGCGTGTGCTGTTTACAGAATCTGCAATACTTACGAATTTCCATTCTCTCAGGATGGTTCTTCTTTTCCTTAGTCGTGAAGTAATTTCTCTGCTTACATTCTGTACATGCTAAAATAATCTTTGTGCGCACGGCTGTTCACCTCCAATGATTCTTAACTCCGCATGACTACGAAATTAGTGCATAAAAAATAGGGCTGAGCCCCTTGTTTACGTGCAAAGTATAACATGTAGTCCCGATATCGTCAAGCAAAACGCCAAAACCTTCTGTTATTTAAATTTTTTAGTGATTATCACATTTGTAATTGATTAAAATTATAATAGTTTATATACTATCTAGTAAGCGTAACAAAGCAATGTTATAGTCCGGAGCTTTCAAACCCGTTCCGGCGTCTTTACTTATCACTCTATACATCTTAATAGGAAGGCACACCATGGATCTACGTCGAATTGAAAATATCATACGTATAGCAGAGGAAAAAAACATTACCCGCGCCGCAGACAAGCTTTTTATTTCCCAGCCCGCCCTTAATCTGCAGCTTCTAAATCTTGAGAAGGAGCTCGGAACCAAACTCTTCTATAGAAGAGGAAATGAATGGGCCATCACCGAAGCCGGCAAGATTTATGTTGACACCGCCCGGAAGATGATAGCCATGAAGAAGGACTGTTACTCAAGGATCTCCGACATTGCAAAGCTTCATAATGAAGAAATCGCCGTCGGAGCGGCAGGTGTCGAAGCCGATTATATGATGACTTCCATTTACCGTCAGTTCCATAAGCAGAATCCTACAGTTAAGCTCCAGCTTAATATCATGAAGGGCTTGAAGGCCCAGGAGCTGGTAAAGAACGGTACCATCGATCTCGGTATCATCCTCATGGGTGACAAGCAGAACTACCGTCTTCAGTATGAGTTCTTAAGCCATGTGGAAATGGTTCTGGCCGTTGCTTCATCAAATCCTCTGGTAAATGAAATCGAAACCGAAGAGGACGGCACAGAGGTTATCGATATCCAGAAGTTCAAGGATGTTCCTTTCTTCCTCGGACCAAAGGACTCAACCGAGCGTTATGTTTCCGAAATGGTATTTGAGCAGGCAGGTTTTGAGCCTGATGTATATATGGACGCCGAGGGTATAAACTATGAGCTTGCTCTTGTGGCAGCGGATGAATGTGCCGCTCTTATCGGAGCTTCACATCACGTTGAGATTCCGGATGATGTGCGTCTCATAAAGCTGAAGACCCACCCTGTGATGAACGCCTACGCCGTATACCGCAAAGACAAGTACCTGTCAGAGCCTATGCGAAACCTCATTGATCTCGCAAGGGACTACTGGACAGAAGGGTAAATCTATAAAAATATTTAAGCTGCCCCTGACAAAGGAGCAGCTTTATTTTTATCCATCCGCCTTTATGGCCAGAGCGAAGCAATATATCCTTTCCACGCCGGCGGCTTTCAGGCAGCGGCTGGCGGCCTCAAGGGTTGCGCCGGTGGTGAAAATGTCATCTACTATCAATACCGAGTGCAGGTCCGAGGGAATAAAGCCCGAATAAAATGCACTCGTCAGATTTTTAAGTCTTTCCGCAGCATTAAGTTCCTTTAGTGCTGCGGTCTTTTTATTTCTGTTCAGGGCTTCCTCATAGACTGGTATTCCCAGAGCTTTCCCCATAACCTCTGCAAGAACTGCTGCCTGGTTGTAGCCTCTCTTCCTGAGTCTCGACTTATGTACCGGAATAGGCACGATGGCATCCACCCCCATCTGCTTTATCCTGTCTCCGTAAAGCTCAGCCGCTTTCTTTCCATAATAATCAAGAAACTCCCTTGCACCGGTATATTTTATTCTAGTGATGGAATGAGCAACCTCATCGCTGTAACTCATGAGGGCATAGCCGTACTCAAAACTAAATCGGTGGCGCTTGCAGTTGCTGCAAAGCTCCTCCTCTTCCGACACGATCTCTCTGCCGCAGACCTTGCAAACAGGCTCTGTGATGAAGTGAATATGACCGACACACTCCGGACATATAAGTTCTCCCCTGGGTGACACTATATCCTCACAGATAGGACACTTTCTCGGGAATAAAAGCTCAGTCATCGCGGCTCTCACTCTCTCTGAAACCCGTTGACCATAGCCCTTCCCTGATCGAATTTTCATTGAACTGTATCTTTCTCCATCAAACATACGAGATTCCTCAGAGAAACCATATTCACCGGCCCCACTCCTTAAGGATGCCTCCTCTGAACCTCCTCGCATTTTAACAACATCACCCTGCATCCTTTATCTCCTGCAGCCTCTCCTTCAGGGACGAATATCGCCTTGCCTCGGATTCATTGTTTATCATCTGCTCAAATATCTGCGGGTTTCCCACGAGGCACACGCACCTCTTGGCTCTGGTGACTGCAGTGTAAAGAAGATTGCGGTTCATAAGCATTTGCGGGCCCTGGTACATGGGGATGACCACCGCCGGATACTCCGACCCCTGGGACTTATGTATGGTTATGGCATAGGCCAGATCGAGGCTGTCGCACTGTTTGAACTCATATTCAACAAATCTGTCGTCAAACTGAACCGTAAGGGTCTGGGCAAAATTATTGATCTCTGTTATTGTGCCAATGTCTCCGTTGAACACACCCTCTCCCTTTTCGATGGGGATACCGAATCTGCCCTTGATTTCCCAAATGAGGTTGTAGTCATTCTTTACCTGCATGACCTTGTCTCCAAGGCGGAACAGGGTACCGTTTATTTCCTTCTCCGGTTTCTTTCCATCCTTGGGGTTAAGCTTTTCCTGAAGGAGCTGGTTAAGTCTCTCAACTCCGAGAGCGCCTTTTCTCTGAGGCGTCATGATCTGAATCTCAAGAGGTTCCACGCCGAGATACCCCGGAAGCTTGTCCGTCACAAGTGCCGTGATGGAGCTGAATATCTGATCCGGATTCTGATTCCTTATAAACAGGAAATCCTTTGATTTTTTGCCGAGATCCACCTTTGCGCCTTCGTTGATCTTATGGGCGTTAACAACTATGTCGGACTCTGCAGCCTGTCTGAAAATATGATTAAGCTTCACCGTACGTATGCAGCCTGAGCTAATGATGTCTCTCAGAACATTTCCTGCCCCCACGGAAGGCAGCTGATTAGCGTCACCTACCATGATAAGCCTGGTGCCCTTGTGTATAGCTTTAAGAAGCGAATTCATGAGAAATATATCCACCATGGACATCTCATCAATGATTACCACATCACACTCCAAAGGATTCAGATCGTCTCTTTCAAAATGACCTCTTACCTGCTCAAGTCCTTCCTTGTCATCCTCCTCAGGTCTTCCCTGATACTCCAGAAGTCTGTGAATGGTGGAGGCAGGCCAGCCAGTGGATTCCGACATCCTCTTTGCGGCTCTGCCTGTGGGGGCAGCCAGAAGTATGGTTTTACCCTTCTCGGCATAAACTCTTATGATGGTATTGATGGTAGTGGTTTTTCCCGTACCGGGACCTCCCGTAATGACCAGAAGTCCTGAATTAACCGCAATGGAAACAGCCTTTCTCTGGAGGTCATCAAGCTCTATACCTTCTTTTTCGGTTATTTCGTCTATTATCTCTTCCAGTTCCTCATCCGGTTCTTCTGCGCCTTCGATATTTAACTCCTGAAGCTTCGTTGCCACCTGAAGCTCTGTATAATATAAAGATGCTCTGTAGACTCTGGTATCCGGGTCTGTGTTCCTGTCGTCAGCATTGTAAACCACATCCCCGCTTCCGCTCTCCGAAAGAAAATCATCGAGAGTCATCTTTTTCGCAGCATTTTTCACTATGACCTTCCCCTGCATCTGAAGGTCTATAAGGTAATGATTAATTTCATGTATGGTGATATTGAGAAGCACCTCGGATGCCTGCAAAAGCTCAGGCAGCGGCAGATAGCAATGTCCGTTTCCCTCAGCCATGGAAAGGGCATACTGAATACCGGACTCGATACGAAAATCGGAATCCGCCTTTATACCGGCATTCTGAGCAATCTCATCACAGGTGCGGAAGCCAATGCCTTCGATATCCTCGGCAAGCTTATAGGGATTATCCCGGATGATATCGTACATTTCATTTCCGTAATGTGAGTAGATTTTTCCCGCCATATTGATGGAAATGCCATACTGCTGCAGAAACATTACCGCATCCTGCATATCTCTTTTGGAATTCACGGAAGCCGCTATATCCACAGCCTTGTTTTTGGAAATGCCTTTGACTTCAGCCAGTCTCTCCGGCTCCTCCTGGATGATGCGCATGGTATCGTCACCGAATTTCTTTACAATGCGGGCAGCCATGGCGGCACCTATACCCTTTATGGCTCCGGAACCGAGATACCTTTCCACAGCCTCAGCGGTCTCGGGAGCCACCACCTGGTATTTATCGATAACAAACTGGGTACCGTAAATCTGGTGGGTGGTTTCATGACCGTCGGCCTTGATATTTTCACCGGCTTCTATCCCGGGAACCGTACCCACCAGGGTGTAGTCCTTACCCTTCATGACTCCGACCATAACCGTGTAGCCGGTGGAATCACTTCTATATATAATATGGTCTATATATCCCTCAAAAAAATCCAATTCTAAATTCCTTCTTTAATATTCCGAAATATTCACTATCCAGCATAGACTTCGGAAAGCCCGCGGATGTGTAAAGCTTTTTCTGCATTTTCATTATTTTAATATAAAAAGGGCAGCCCCTGAAGGCTACCCCTAGAATATATCATGTTTACAATCCTTTTACTTCTGCATTTAACGATCAACTCTCAGAAAATGTGAGCTGCACATCATTTCCATCAGTATTAAAGATCATCATCGTCGCTGTTTGCAATATCGATAAACTTACCTGTTCCGATAGCGACAGCAGTGAGAGGATCCTCAGCAAGTACACAGTTAATTCCTGTCTTCTCCTGCATAAGCTTGTCAAGACCGTAAAGCAGAGCCCCTCCGCCCGTCATTACGATGCCTCTCTCATATATATCAGCTGCAAGCTCGGGAGGCGTACGCTCCAGAACATTATGTACAGCATTTACAATCATGGTCGCCGGCTCCAGAAGCGCATCCATGATCTCGTCAGAGCTGACTACCACAGTCTTTGGAAGTGCCGTAACCAGGTTACGTCCCCTCACTTCCATAGTGATATTCTCAGGTCTCTTGCTTGCGCAGCCGATATTGACCTTGATATCCTCCGCCGTTCTCTCTCCTATAAGAAGATTGTGCTTCTTACGCATATATCTGATGATGGCTTCATCGAAATCATCACCTGCCACCTTAACGGACTCAGAAACAACCGGTCCGTCAAGAGCGATAACTGCTATATCGGAAGTGCCTCCACCGATATCGATGATCATATTGCCCTGAGGTCTGCTAATGTCTATACCGGCACCTATGGCTGCAGCCACAGGCTCCTCAATGATGGTAACCTCTCTTGCTCCTGCATGATAGGTAGCATCCTCGACCGCCTTCCTCTCAACCTCTGTTGCGCCGGAAGGGATACAAACCGATACACGGGGCTTACGCAAAGTACGTCTGCCCACAGCCTTATCAATGAAGTGCCTGAGCATCTGCTCTGTTAATGTATAGTCTGAAATAACACCCTGTCTCAACGGACGAACAGCCGCTATGTTCTCAGGTGTTCTTCCAAGCATCAGACGGGCATCCTCACCATAAGCCATAACCTTGCCGGTGTCTTTATTGACAGCAACGACAGCCGGCTCCTTGAGAACCACACCTCTGCCCTTGATATACACAAGCACGCTTGAAGTACCAAGATCAATTCCGATATCGTTTGAAATCAATGAAAACATTAAAATCTCCTATCAAATACCATAATCTACAATAGTATAAGATATATCCATTTATTTTTAAAGTTTTTTTTCATAGAGGCCGGAGGGCATCCATTTGGATGCCCTCCGGCCCGTCCTTAGGTGGTGCCTCGTACCACCAACTTTACGTCAAGAACATTACGCTCCTGGACCTCTCTATGCTCAATGGTATCGATGATCATGTCAAAAGCAAGCTTCGCCATCTCACTCATAGGCTGATGGATGGTAGTTATCTGAGGAGTTGTCAGTCTGGAGATC
The DNA here is from genome assembly GCF_900107835.1 of Oribacterium sp. KHPX15. Lineage (GTDB taxonomy): Bacteria > Bacillota > Clostridia > Lachnospirales > Lachnospiraceae > Oribacterium. The sequence continues at coordinate 46,507 of NZ_FNRG01000025.1, read as the reverse complement.
GCTGTATCATCGAAACCTATGATCTTCAGATCCTCCGGAACCCTCCGTCCAAGCTTGGCTGCCACCTGCAGTGCCTGAGCCGCGATAAGATCGGAACTGCAGAAAATACCGTCAGTTTCAGGGAACTCGGTAAGAGTCTTCAGGATACTCTCATGGTATTCCATTTCCTTGAATTCTTCAAAATTACTGTTGAGGACTCTGGCATTAACACCTTTTTTGCGGCAGACATCCATAAAGCCGTCCTCACGGATATCCGCAGGCATCTTACGAAGTCTGACACTTCCCAGCATGACCAGGTTTCTGCAGCCTTTGTTGATCAGCTCCTCGGCCGCAAGCTGACCTCCCTTATAGTTATCGCAAAGAACGCAGCCTGTACCGCCTTCGATAAAACGCTCTATGGTGATGATGGGAAGATCGAATTTTTTCAGAGTCTCCGGCTTTACCTGATTACTGAATATTAGAACTCCCGCAACCAGGCTGTTCTCGCAAAGCTCAAGGACGCTCTTCTCTTTCTGAGCATCTCCTGAAGAGCTGCTGACATATACCTGAAACTGCCTTTCGGCAGCAAAACGTTCTATCTCTCCAAGCATCTGTGAAAAGTACGGATGCATCATATTGGGCACGATAACCGCAATGGCGTCGGATCTTCCTTTGGAAAGGGTCCGGGCAACCATGTTCGGTCTGTAGCCCAGCTTCTCCATGGAGTCATATACTTTTTTTCTTGTCTTCTCGCTTATATAGCCCCTGTTGTTGAGAACTCTCGAAACAGTCTCAACTGCCAGTCCGGCTTCTTTAGCCACGTCCTTTAATGTAGTTGCCATGTCATTTTCCTTTGTAAAATTGATTTAAAAAAAGCCGGGCAGATACATCGCCCGGCTCTTATTATACTAAAATTTTATATTTTTCCCAGCAATATATCTGTGTTACTTAACCGCACCGGCAACCATACCTGCAATGATCTGCTTCTGTAAGAAGAAGTACAGGATAAGGATAGGAAGAAGTGTAAGTACAAGTGCCGCCATGATGAGGCCGTAATCTGAGCTGTAGGTTCCGTAGAAGCTGTAGGTTGAAAGCGGAAGTGTATAAAGAGGCTTCTTTCCGAGAACCAGGCTCGGGAGCAGATAGTCATTCCAGAACTGCATCGCATTAAGGATAACAAGTGTTGCAGTTGTGGGCTTAAGAAGCGGGAATACTATCATTCTGAAGGTCTGCATCTTGGTACAGCCATCGATATATGCTGCCTCCTCCAGAGACTTGGGAACACCACTCTTCAGGAATCCTGCGTACATGAACACCGACATACTCATTGCAAATCCGGTGTGCATGAAAACAAGTGATAAACGATGGTTAAGGAGACTAAGGTTTGCTCCATAAATTGATACCAGAGGTATCATGATTGACTGGAACGGGATGATCATTGAAGAGATCATCAGTGCAAATATCACCTTCGCAAGGTTTGTGTTAGCACGGACAATGTAGTAAGCCACCATGGAGGATAAGATAATAACCGCAATGGTTGAAAGGCCTGTGATGAAAAGTGAGTTTCCGAAGGCCTTCATGAACTCCATCTGTTTAAATGCTTTTCCGTAGTTATCAACGCTCATTCCGCTGGCACCGATAATGTCCATAGGTGCCTTGATGATATCCTTCTTCTGCTTGAAGGAGTTGATGATGACCATGAAGAAAGGCACAAGATAAAACAGTGCGCCGATAGTAAGCAGGATATAAATAAGTATATCCTTTATAAGCTTATTGATACCGCCCACTCTGTCAGCAGCCTTAGGCTGAGATGAAATATTCTCGGAAGTAACATTATTCTGATTGCCCATTATGCTTCTACCTCCTGCTTCTTACCTAAATAAACCTGAAGTCCCGAGATCAGTGCAACCACGAAGAACAGGAATACAGCCTCTGCCTGGCCGATACCATACTGTCTTGCGGTAAACGCCTTCTCATAAACGTGCATTGCAACAAGCTTGGTACTGCCGTAAGGCTCACCGCCCGTCAATGTAAGGTTAATGTCGTAAACCATGAATGCTCTTGAAAGAGTAAGGAATATACAGATAACGAAGGAAGGTACCATGAGAGGCAGAACGATGTGGCGCATCTTTGCCCATCCGTAAGCTCCGTCAATGGAAGCAGCCTCAAGTACATCCTCAGAAAGTCCTGTGAAACCGGCGATGTAGATAAGCATCATATAACCGCTGAGCTGCCACACAGTAACGATGACCAGTGCCCAGAAAGCCTTTGTAGGATCGGACAACCATGACTTTGAGAAGATGGCGATACCGAGATTCTTACCAAACTTTACAAGAAGCTGTGAAAAAACGAACTGCCAGATAAATCCGAGAACGACACCACCGATAAGGTTAGGTGTGAAGAAACCGGCACGGAAAACATTCTGACCAGTTTTGATTCTTCCCGAAAGGAAGTATGCAAAAACAAATCCGAAAGCATTAACAAGAAGAACCGAAAAAACCACATACTTAAGGGTAAGTGCCATGGAATTCCAGAAATTCTTATCTGCCATGAGTGCTTTATAGTTATCAAATCCCACAAGGTTCTTTACTGCTGCAACTCCGTTCCAGTCTGTGAATGTGAGATAAAATCCGTAAAGGAACGGAATGATAACTACACAAACGAAAACGAAAGTGCCTGGCAATGCGAACATAAGAAAACTTTTGATTTTATCACCGGTTGTACGGCCCAGAGAATTCATATTGATCTGCCTTTCTGCAAAAAAATCAGGACATATCCTCTTTAATCCCGGGATGTCTACCCATAAGAACCATAGCTCCTGCGGATACTTGACATCCCGTCTTGTTTTCAAGATTCCGGCAAGAAGATAATGTCCTGAATTATGTTTAAATGTATACGAACTATACTTATACTATACGACCCTTGACCCGGACCGAAGAACCGTGTTCAAATGGGTTTTGCTTAATCTTTTAATTAAGCCTGTGCCTGCCAGTAAGCATCGATCTCAGATGCTGCGCCTGCACGGTCTGTCTCACCTGCTACATACTTCTGCATGATAGCACCAACTACTGACCAGTGGTCTGAAGGAGCTACGAAGCTTGATGAATATGTGTGACCTTCAGCCATCTTGGCAACGATGTCACGGCTAAGTGGATCAAGAGGAGCAACTGTGTTGTTTGAGCAAGCAGGGATAAGAGCAAGCTTCTCAACAAGACCGTGCTGTCCTGACTCAGAGTTTACAAGCCAGTTGATGAACTCAAGAGCTGCTGCCTGCTGCTCAGGTGTTGACTGCTTTGCATCAACCATAAGCTGCTTTGTAGGTGAAGCCTGCATTGATGTGTTTGCAAAATCAGCTGTATCATTTCCGAGAACGAATGGGATAAAGCCATATGCATCATCTGTTGTAGCACCTGCTGTCTCGATGTTTGGCCAAGCCCAGTTACCGTTTGGCCAGAAAGCTGCCTCACCCTCTACAAGGTGCATAGGATCCTCATCATAGTTAGCGCCAAGCGGATCTTCCTTGTTGTAGTTGTACTCAAGGATCACATCCATTGTATCCATGAACTGGTTGAAACGCTCATAATCCTCAACCTTCTGAGAACCATCCTTAAGAGCTGCCATGATCTTGTCAGCGCCTGCTGTTGTTCCGTCGTTTGTATCATAGATATATCCGAGCTGGTGAGCACCGAGTGACCAGTCTTCCTTTGAAAGAACTACAGGATTCTCCATGCCTGCTGCTCTTAACTCCTCACAGATTGCCTTGAAGGAATCAAGTGAGTTGATGGATGCAGGATCAAATTCCTTACCGAGAGCATCCTCGATTGACTTCTTTGAGTAAATGATTCCACGACCCTCAACACAGAACGGGAAGCTGTAAACCTTACCGTCGATCTTTGTTGTCATGCTGTCGCAATACTGGTTCCAGTCCTGATCTGTAAGGTCAAGTCCGTACTCAGCGCCAAGTGCGATAACGTCTGTTGTATCAAGGATAGCCATGGTTGGTGCTGTTCCTGAGCTGTACATGGAAGTAACCTTAGTATAAGGAACCTCACCTGCTCCGCATGCAAGAACCTCAAGGTTGATGCCTGTCTCCTCTGTAAATGTTCCTGCAAGCTCCTCAAGAGCTGTCTGGATCTCACCCTTTGAGTTAAGGATGGTGATCGACTGTCCTGCAAGATCTGATGTATCAGCTGCTGCCTTTGTCTCTCCATCGGCTGCTGCAGCTGTTGTAGCCTCTGCTGCCTTTGTATCAGCAGGTGCGTTTGTCTCAGGTGTTGAGCTGCCTCCGCATGCTGCAAGTGAACTTACCATAGCTGCTGTCATGAGTAATGCAGCCATCTTGTTAATGCTTTTTTTCATGATATTCTCCTCTTGTTCTAAAAAAATAACCTGTTTAATGTCATGCTCTGTCAACCGCTTGACACTTGATGTATCTAGAATATAACGCTATTCACAAATTCTGTCAATCGGACAACATAACTTTGTACATATTGTGCAACATTTGACATCGTTTTTTGTGAGTTTTTTTGTATAAAATGCCGCTATCCCCTGTTTTTAAGGATAACGGCATTTTTAATGTCAATATGCTTTATGCACTTTTAATAAAAATAAACCCTTATTTTATAATCTCGTAGCTGTAATCTGCGAAATCCACCTTAAGGCTTGCTGTATGTCCCTGGTTGTTCCAGGTCATGGTCATCTTTGTGCCATCGGTCTCAACATTGAACTCTGCATCAAATGAGAAGGCAGAGCATGTATTACGGAATCTGAGGAGTTCGATCTGCTTTGAAACAACATCCGATTCAAGTCTCTTCTCCATCTCCTCGGGAGAAAGGTTTGTACGGTTGATCTCCTTGTGTCCTGCGGCACCGGCGCGCTTAACCGCCTCGTGGTCATTCTTACCGGCAAAAAGGTCAAGATACCATACCTGGGGCTTTCCGGGCATGAACATCTGGATAGCACGGGCAAGGAGCATCTTCTTATCATCCTCGCCGAGAGCACTGTAGTAGGTAGCATTAACCTGATAATACATGTTCTTCTTGCCGTGAAGATCCTTTACGAGACCGCCTCTTCCCACGATGGTATCGATAAGGTTCTGGATCTCCTCCTCGGGAAGAAGTCCCTTAAGGTCAAGAAGAGGGATTCCGTCATGGCAGCCAAGCATATTGACTGTGCGGATCTTGTCATTAAAGATCTCCTGTGCCCAGCGTGCGAGATCCTTACCGCTCTTCTTCTCCATGGCGTCGATAAGGAGACCCGGAAGGAAGAAGTCGTAGGTCATGTAGCCCATGTCGGCAACCTTCTTGTAAACCTTCTCACCATAGCTTGCATGAATCTCGGGAAGAAGTGTTACGTGATACTTGTCGGCAAGCTCGCGAACCTTTGAAAGGAGATCCCAGGTGTCGGGCTCATTCATGAAGTTCTTCTTGCCCGGCTCCTTAGGAGCATAAGCGAAGGCATCGAGACGAACGATGGAAGCGCCGTAGCCTGAAAGGGCCTTGAGAGTATTGTCATAATGCTCCCACACAAGATCTGACTTAACATTGAGATCCATCTGTCCTAAGTACTTGCGGTTCGACTCAAGGTAATCGATAACCTTGTCGCGATACTCTTCAAAACCGGTGAAGTCAATCTCAGCGGGCTTCTTTCCTGCACCGAGCTCAGCATTAACCTTCTCACAGATACGCTCTGCGGCAAGGTACTGGATGTCCATGGCACCCATTAAATCCATGGCATCAGGGTGCTTGTAGATAACCTCCTGATAGAAGGTGTTCCAGTAAGGCACGTCCTTACCATCGGGCATACGGACCATAAGGATGGGAAGGCCCGGCTTCCGGAAGAACATGTCCTTGATGTACTCCTCGTCAGGCTGGATATAGCCCTCCTCTGTCATCTGACCCTTGCCCTCCCAGAACTTGTTCCAGTTGATGAAGAAGTCAGCGTACTTTGAGTTCTCGCCGTTTTTGATGAGATCCTGGAACTGAGGTGAAAGCACTGATGCGTGATTAAGGATGAAGTCCAGCTTCAGGTTAATGCCCAGGGCGCGAAGTCTCTCAAGATCCTGCTCGCTGCCCATCTCGCGATTGATATTGTAGTCAATAACTGAAAATCCACGGTCAAGATCTGTGTTAAAGATGCTCGGAAGGATGTAGAAGGACTGGAAGCTGTCTTCCATCTCCGGCTTCTCAAGGAAGCTGACTACATCGCTGAGTCTGCCGCCCATGCTGTCGGGGTAAGCATTGAGCATAGGGCCGTTATCGGTGTAATGTTTCTCCATTTATATAAACTCCTCTTAAAAGAACTAAGGCTGATTGGTATCGCAATCGGTGCCTGGTTTTCCACCGGGGACGGTGGCCCCGGTGGTATGTCTCAAAACTGGTCTTTCATCAGCTCTGTGTACTATCCGGGCTATCGTAAACAGTTTTTGAACGCCCAAAATCCGGTTTAAAAATCAAAACTGGTCTTTCATCAGCTCTGTGTATTCGTCAAAGCTTATTAGGCTGCCGTTCTTCGCGCAGATGATGCCGGCCTTGTGTGCCTGGTCATGAAGCTTTCTCTGCTCGATCTCGAGAACCATTGTTGTGAATGCGCTGTCAGTCTTTCCGTCACGGTTTCTGGATCTTCTGTGGGCCAATGTCTCTGCCGGTGTGCTGTTGAGAAGTACCGGGATATCTACGCCCTGAAGGAAATCACTGTTGCCGTGAGTCCACTCGATAATGAGGATCTGCTTGTCCTTAACATTAACCTCATCGTACCAGAGGCTGGCTGCATCTCTGCCCATGCGCTTGAGCCAGAGAGTCTCGGCACCGTCCTTGAAGGCACTGATGATGGTGCTAACCTCGACGAAATCTGTCTCGTTTGGTGTTCCGAGATAGCCTGCGAGACCCTTACGGCCTGCCGCAAGATAAGACTCGAACCATGCATTTCCATCAAGATGGGACTTGTCTGCGTCTGTATCCTCCTGCTGCCACTGGCGAACTTCTTTGAAACGATCGTCTGTATAATCGCCGGCATCGATCATGCCTCTTACTGCACTCTCGCGGAAAATGTGGAGACGCTCGGCGTCATTGTACATAGGGATGCGGTGAGGATAGTTATCGCCTGAAAGGATGTAGGCACCGATGCCTGACTGCTCAAAGAACCACCCAAGTACGGAGGCGATCTCTGACTTTCCTACTCCGGAGCCGCCGCAGACACTGATAACTGCACGCTGGTAAGGGTTCTCCTTTATCTTCTTTGCAAGCTTCTCGGCAAGAGCCGGGAAAATAACATTTGCCTTAGCTATGTGTGACTCGTCGATCTCGATCTTGTCTCCGGGCATATCCCCGTGAGGAATATCTGAAGGAACTTCCTTAGTCTCCCAGGGAAGAACGCTCATAAGCTTCTCTTCGAAATCTGTTGTTGGTGTATTGATTTTATTGTAATTCTTATTCATATTGATCTCCATTCCGCCGCTTTCATCCGGCGGTACAAATAGTGATAAAAAAAACTATTTGCACTATTATCGTTAACATATGTTAAATATGTTAAGCGGTTGACATATCTACGTTAACAAATTCTCAAACATCTGTAAAGAGACTTTACTAATATTTAATAAGCTTTTTTAGGTTTGGAATTTTTGGCTGATATGCTGCGGAAGGAAGAATTTTTGAAAGTTGAGTCAATTTTTCTATTTGGAACGAGAATTTTTGAAAGTTGAGTCGATTGTTACAGGATGCTTTGACTTTATAATTTGTTTATACTTTTTAGACTTCTTTTAGGTGTGAGACATATTTCAGTCACAAAGCTCCGCTATTATATACACAAGTTACAAGAGATGTAACACAAAAAAAGCTTTTCATACTCATACTCCGGAGATGTAATACAACTCCGGAGCCCCCTTCAGAAACAACGGTCGAAAATGTGTATGAAGAGAGCGGTTTGTAAAATATCGTTCCTTTCAAGCATGACCGTTTCAAATATACTTAGTAAGAGTTCCGATTCCCCCCTTCAAAGAACTCTTGACATACAAAAATAAGAATAGACATTGAGAAGACCCCATCGAAGCGTAAAAGCTCCGGTGGGGTCTTTGGTTTTAGGAATTTATCAGAACCTGAAATCTCTCCTGTTGGAATTCCTGATCTCCTTTATATTCTCCTCAGCGATGGTTCTCACCTTTTCGGCCGGGATCTTCTTAAGCTCTTCCTCGATCATCCTGTAACCCTTTTCCTTTGTCTCGGGGCTTGCATAATCCTCGAGGTACTCTGCAAGTGTCATAAGGGCATTGGGATGACAGCAGTTAAGGATCTGTCCGTTCTTGCAAAGCGCCATGAAACGGTCTCCGGTTCTGCCGGCACGGTAGCAGGCTGTGCAGAAGGACGGAATGTGTCCGGAATCCATAAGCCAGCTCACAACTTCATCCAGGGTTCTCTGATCCGAAACATCGAACTGCTCTGTGTCATGAGGACGCTCCTCCTCGGTGTATCCGCCAACCGAAGTTCTGGAGCCCCCTGATACCTGGGAAATGCCCACTCTCAGAAGCTTTTCACGAACCGACGCAGTCTCTCTTGTGGAAATGATCATGCCTGTATAAGGCACCGCCAGACGGATGCAGGCTGCAATCTTTGTAAAGATTTCATCGCTGATTCCATTGTCAAACATGTCAGGGTCAATGTCGTCGGCCTTCTTCACGCGTGGCACGCTGATAGTATGCGGTCCTACCCCATGAACCGCCTCCAGATGCTCAGCGTGCATGATAAGTCCCGCAAACTCATATTTATACATCTCAAGGCCGAAAAGCACTCCGAGACCAACATCATCAATGCCGCCCTCCATGGCACGGTCCATTGCCTCTGTATGATAAGCATAATCATGCTTGGGGCCTGTGGGATGAAGTGTCTCATAGCTCTTCTTATGGTAAGTCTCCTGGAACAGAATATAGGTTCCGATACCTGCCTCCTTGAGCTTTCTGTAGTTCTCAACCGTTGTTGCAGCGATGTTGACATTAACACGGCGAATGTCTCCGTTTTTATGATGTACACTGTATATAGTGTTAATGCAGTCCAGGATGTATTCAATCGGATTGTTCACGGGATCCTCACCTGCCTCAATGGCGAGACGCTTGTGACCCATATCCTGAAGAGCGATTACCTCAGCCCGAACCTCTTCCTGAGTAAGCTTCTTTCTTCCTATGTGCTTATTCTTTAAATGATACGGGCAGTAAAGACAACCGTTGACACAATAGTTGGAAAGGTAAAGCGGTGCGAAAAGCACGATTCTGTTGCCGTAGAATGCAAGCTTTATCTCCTCCGCGATCTCATACATTTTCTCGATCTTGTCCGGAAGCTCGGTAGCAAGAAGTACAGATGCCTCACGATGAGTGAGCCCCGCGCAGGTGCATCCGTTACCGTTCTTCACCGGTCTTGCCTTCTCAAGTATTTGGTCTATAAGTTCGGCATCATTCTTGTGAGCCTCCGCGTACTCCAGGGTTGCGAGGATCTCCTCGTCATTGATGAATTCCTCCGCTTTAAGTGATTTTGGGTTGTAAACAGCCATAATTGTTTCTCCTTTTTATTTCTTCTCAACTACTTTATATCCAATTTTTTCGATCCTCTGTTTTAGATCCGCCAGGTTCTCCGCGGCCTCCGCACCTGCGGCAAGCTTCCCATCATACAGCAGGTATTTGCTCCGGACATTTGCAGGTGACAGATTCGGCATGACAACATTGGCACCTGACAGGATGCCCTTTTCTCTGCCCTCCGGGTCAAGGGTTCCTAGAGCTGTGGTGGCAGGCAGGAGCACCTTCGGGCAAATGATCCTTATGACGGACAGAAGGAAACATGTGAGCTCCACCGAGCCTGCATTGTATTCGGAAAACGGGGTGTCATGATGCGGTATGAAGGGCCCGATTCCGCACATTTCCGGCTGAAACTCCTCCAGGAACTTGAGATCCATGGCGAGGTTTTCCGTAGTCTGAAAGGGCGAACCTACCATGAAACCGGCACCGGTCTGGAAACCAAGCTCCTTCAGTTCACGAAGGCACTCCATCCGGTGCTCAAAGCTCATCTCCGGTGGGTGCAGCTTCCGATAATGCTCCCGATCCGCAGTCTCGTGCCTGAGAAGATACCTGTCCGCTCCCGCAGCACGCAGACGCTGAAAGCTTTCCCTGCCTCTCTCACCAAGAGACAGTGTCACCGCGCAGTCGGGATACTTCTTCTTAATCTGCCTTATAATCCTTTCCAGCCTTTCATCCGTGTACCAGGCGTCCTCCCCGCCCTGAAGGACGAAGGTTTTGAAGCCAAGTCCGTAGCCGGTTTCAGCCGCAGAGAGAATCTCCTTTTCACTAAGTCTATACCGTTCCGCTCGCCAGTTGCTCTTTCGGATACCGCAATACAGACAGTCATTTTTGCAAATGTTACTGACCTCGATGAGCCCGCGGATCAGGACTTCATTGCCATAGGTTTCTTTTCTGATACATACCGCATGTTCTCGCAAGAACTCTGTAGTCTCAGAGTCTCTGTGTTCTATGAGATATGCATATTCCTCTGCCGTGAGCTTACGGGTTTCCAAGAGCTTACACGCAAGCTCATTAATATTATTATCCATTAAATACTTTGATGCTCCTTTCCAGAATCCTGGTCATTTTCGCAATCACGATCCCGTAATTCGTGAAGGGCACATGCTGATCTTCGGCACACCTCATGCGGTAGCGCATTTCCCTTTCGGTATTCATGCAGCCTCCGCAGTGAATAACTGCCGAAAATCCGCTGAGATCCTCAGGGAAATCCTTCCCCGAACAGGTCTCTATGCTAATGCTTTTCCCGCTGTATTTTCGCAGCCAGTTGGGGATCTTCACCGTTCCGATGTCCCCGCACTGCCTATGGTGTGTGCAGCCCTCCGCCATCAAAATCCGATCCCCATCCTTAAGGTGATCCAAAGCCTTAACCGCCTTTACGGAGCTCTCCAAAGTTCCCTTGTACTTTGCCATCAAAATGGAAAATGAAGTTAATGCTACCTCCTCCGGAACCACACTACTCACATAGGAAAACACCTGACTGTCGGTAATGACTACATCCGGTTTTCTGCCAAGTCCCGAGAGAGTTTCCTTCAGTTCAGAATCTCTCGTCACAACAACAGTGGCGCCTTTGTCAAGTGCGCTTCGGATGGCCATCTGTTGAGGCATTATAAGCCTGCCCTTGGGTGCCGCTTTGTCAATGGGGATGACCAGCACTGCAAGTTCGCCCGGACCGATGATCCCATCAAGAAGTGATTTTGAGTCTTCATTGTCCTTCAGGAGAGCTCCGATTCTTTCCTTCAGTTCCTCGATTCCGGCTCCTGTTTTGGCACTGACATATATGATGTCCTCTTCCGAAGGCTTTACTCTGTCCTTTTCGATGAAGCAAGTCCTTGCTTCTCTTTTTTCGGAATTTATTTCTTCTGAATCCAAAGACCTCCTCTCCCCTGAATCGACATCTTTAATTTGTATCGCATCGATCTCATGGGATTCCTGACAATCAGCTGCAAAAAAAGCATCTGAAATATCAGCTTTGTTCCAAACCACCAGATACGGTATCTCGTGCTTTTTGAACATTTCAAGAAGCAGCATGTCCTCCGACCTCATGCCGGTCTCTGCATCCACAACAAGCACCGCAATATCAGTCCGGTTTATGACCTGCCTTGTTCTCTTTACCCTCAGATCCCCCAGCATTCCTTCATCATCAAAACCCGGAGTGTCAATGATTACCACCGGCCCCAGCGGCAACAGCTCCATTGATTTAGTTACCGGATCGGTAGTGGTTCCCTTGACCTCGGAAACCACCGCCATATCCTGACCGGTGATACGGTTAACGAGACTGGACTTTCCTGCATTCCTGCATCCAAAAAAGCCTATATGCAGCCTGTTGGCGGATGCCACCGAATTCATATTTTCCTGTAAACTCAACTTTTCCTCCTAAAACACATATGTAAAACGCCCCTACTTAATACCGCTCTGACCCTCATATGTGCCTTTGTGCAAGTAAAACACACTCGTGACGACTTTATCGCATAAAAAGAATGCAGCATAAACCGCCCTCTAAAAAGTATAATAATAAAAGAAAAAGCCGGGGGGTACACTTCCCCTCCGACTCTTGTGGCAGATTTCCACGGAACCTGTTGTGGCTCCGGCCTTCGCACAGCGAACTAAATAACCGGAGTTACCAATCTTTTTTATTCACGTCACTTTCACCGCAAGAGCCGAAGCCGTTTTGGTGTCAGGGGCTTATTCAATTTTCATATATCCAAGTAACAACTTTACTGCCTTGTGCAAATCACCTTTGCCGTAATCTCAGGGATACGACCGAGAGCACCGGTTAAGGCATTGATCTTATCTACGGGTGCATCCATAGCAACGCAGATTACATTGATCGCTTTCTCACGATATGGTATTCCCATACGTCCGATGATATACTGACCATACTCATGAAGCAGTTCGTTAAGCTGATTGGCTGCCTCATAATCTTCAACTATGATACTTAAAACCGCAACTCTTGTTTCCATGTCTCATACCTCTTAAATACTTTCAGCTACAATAATAAGATAACCATGTTCAAAGCTTCTGTCAACAAACATAAACCATAGTAATTAGCCTATATAAGCCATAGTAGTAACAGTTCAGTCGGTGGGCCAGAGGGACGGGGTTGGTATATGGCACTCCTGCTATCATTTATTCCATCTCATCGATATGCTCATCTCTGAGATTTTCGAATTCTTTTTCTATACGGGCTTCTATTTTTTGAAAACCCTCTTTGTATCTTCCGGCTGCTTCACGAAGCTTTTCAAAGCTTTCGGAACCTCCTTTTAATGTAGGGTTGTTTCTCAGCATACTTGCAACCCACCAGTTCATGCGGCCTGACTTTTCATCTCCGCCATCCTCCAGCACACGAAGACGTTCTGTCATGTGAAGGCTGTGGAGCTTTAGGCTGACTGCCTTGGCGGCGGCCAGATTGCCCTCGGTTTCAGCGATGGATTTCACCTCGGAAACATTGGCCTTTGCCTGCTCCTGAAGCTCCAGAAATTTAGTTTTGGCTTCAGAGATATTGAGTTTGAGTGCCTGTATCTCCTCGCTGTTAGCGGCAAGATTCTCAAGTCGTTTTTTGAGATCAAGGGCACCGATAACGGAAAAGATAACATCTTCAATGAACAGCGTATACAGCATGGTGACCGCCACCACAAATCCGGTGTAGGTCCAGTCCTTTGAAATCACAGAAACCCGGGGATGAATAAACTCGATGAAAATCACCGCAAGAGCTCCCCAGGCAATGGATGTATACAGACAGATATAACCGTGAAAGTTGAGTGGATTTTGACTGTAATCCCACCATCTCATATGGAAAATATGAAACATGAGGTAACCGGTCACCAGCTCCAGCGCCGATCCAACCAACATTCCCGTCAGAAATGCCTTCCAGTACTCACCCTTGAAAGGTCCGGCAAATACAAGCATAAGTATAGCTCCCGACCCGTAAATCGGAAGCCAGGGTCCATGACAGAAACCGCGGTTAAGAAGCTTGAGCTCCTTTATGGAACAGTAGGTCGACTCAAACACCCACCCCAGCATACAGTAGAGAATAAAAAACAATGCCCACTGAAGTATAGTGTAGTCCTCAAATATCCAAAGGTTTTCAATATAAACGTACATAACTGAAAAATTTTCTCCCATCCATAATTACTTTTTTCGCGTGACAGCATTATCGCAAAAACAAGTGCAGCCACTGCTTACTTGATATCCTAAACCACCGGACTCTTCATTTTTCATCTATTGTGACTTTGGGATTTATCTTTGCCTTTACTTCCGAATTTATATTTTGATTTAGATTTGTATTTGGCTCCGGATGCCAAACAGGACTCCACAAGGTACAGCAGAGTACTAAAAGGAAAGGCGAATATCTTCGCTGAAAGCACCACCGTCAGCAGCACACTGCAAACAATCAATATGGAAAGCTGAGAAAGATTTGACGGATCCACACAAGTGATATAACCGGCGGCAAGTATCAGGTCCCTAATTGGTCTGTGAAGGATATAAATCTGAAGTGTCCTCTGTCCTGTTTTTGTTATAAAAGGAATGTAATCCGTAGGCATGAACCGCAAAAATGTGAAGGTCATATTTCCGGCCATAATGTACCATACAAGCCTCACTATCCACTCAGTAGAAAGACTGCCCATATAAAGTCTGCCGTCTATTCCCAGTGGTGAAACCTTTTCATACCAGGATCCATATACTACATAACGATAGTCCCACAGGTAGTCGAACATAAAAAATCCAACAGCGATGACGGACGCTGCAGTGATCAGGAGATTCAATGATGAGAACACTGAAAACACTTTCCGGTAATCATAATATTTCTCCAGCTTTTCCTGTCCAAGAAAATATCCCGCAAAGAAAAACGGTGCGAAGCTGATAACTCTGTCCAGTTCCAGATATTTCTCAAATACCTGGAAATAACCTCCGGCGAGAGACAATATCGTTATACATATCCACAAATGCAGACTGCAGGGGATCTTCAAAGCTTTTTTTCGATATATTATGTTGTTTCGGCGATATTTTTTATCCGACCCGATCCTTATGTATTTATCCTTAAATAAACTGAAGAAAGGTATGAAAAGATACCATATGAGCAGAGCAAACAGATACCACGGGGCTCCGGTGTCTTTAAGGAAATTGGGAAAATCTGAGGTTTTTCCGTAGGCAGGTATCTCAGAAAAGAATGTAATGATCTCAAATACGATGTACAGCACAAGAGTCCTGAACCATCTTGACCAGTTGAATCTTTTCCGTCCCTGTATCTCCCTGTAAATACCCCGGGAAAATAGCCCGGATATAAAGGTAAATGCTGCCATGTGAAATGTATATATCAGGAAAAATATATTGCTGCATACTCTGGTGTGACCCTTTACGGGAAGCAGAAAATGCCCCACCACCACAAGTATTATCAAAATCCCTTTTGCATTGTCATACCTTAGGTTCCTGCCGTCAGCCATAAAACTCCTATAAAATCCACTGAACCATCAGGGATAGTTCCGAACCGTCCCCGGTGGTTAACCCGGTGGATTGTGTCGCAAAAAAATGCAGCCACATACGTGACTGCACTATAATATCATATTTTTTTGTTCTGGTTAATATATACACCATCCGCCGGTGATTTACCCACGAAAAAAGGACTGCCGCCTCAAGCGACAATCCTTTTCTGAAATTTAAACCTTATTCATTAAATCACTCGAGTATAGGCTTTACAGCTGCTGCAAGCTTATCCTTCTCAGCCTCTGCTGCCTGGAGGTCCTTACCGAGGGTTGTGAAGTAAGTCTTGATCTTCGGCTCTGTACCTGAAGGTCTTACGACGATGGTAGAACCGTCATCGAGACCATAGATGAGAACATTGGCCTTTGGAAGTCCTGTCTCCTCTGTCTTCTCGTAGTCGGTAACCTTAACAACCTTCTTGCCTGCGAACTCTGCGGGAGCTTCCTTACGAAGACCTTCCATGATGGATGCCATCTTATCCATTCCGCTGAGACCGGGGAACTCGAAGGAATCTACCTTGTTGAGGTAACGTCCGTACTCCTTGTAGATCTCCTCAAGTCTCTGCTTGATGGAAGAACCGATTGAGCGGTAGTAAGCAGCCATCTCGCAGATAAGCATTGAACCAACTACGGCATCCTTATCTCTTACGTATGAGCCTGAAAGGTATCCATAGGACTCCTCAAATCCGAAAATGAAACGCTCAACCTCGCCTGCTGCCTCAAGCTGTGCGATCTGGTCGCCGATCCACTTGAAACCGGTGAGAACCTCTCTCAGCTCAACGCCATAATGCTCGGCAACAGCATTGGCAAGAGGTGTGGAAACGATGGACTTAACTGCTACGGGCTTCTCAGGCATAGTGCCCTGCTCCTTGCGGCCTGCGCAGATGTAATCGAGAAGAAGTACACCCATCTCGTTTCCGGTAACCAGCTCATAAGTTCCGTCCGGACACTTCATGGCGATACCAACACGGTCTGCATCGGGATCAGTTGCGAGGAGAAGATCTGCGCCTTCCTTCTTGCAAAGCTCGAGACCCTTTTCCATAGCCTCGAAGATCTCAGGGTTAGGATATGAGCAGGTTGTGAAGTAACCGTTCGGGTACTCCTGCTCGGGAACGATGGTAATGTCGTCGATGCCGATGTCATTGAGAACCTTGGTAACGGGAACAAGTCCGGTTCCGTTGAGAGGAGTGTAAACCAGCTTGAGTCCTGAGTTCTTTGCAACACCCGGACGAACCTGGCGTGACTCGATGGCATCATAAAGGCCCTTCTTGCAATCGTCGCCTACGAACTTGATAAGACCCTTCTCAACACCTTCTGAGAAACTGATGTACTTAGCGCCTGTAAGAACGTCTGTCTTCTGGATCTGCTCATAAACGATAGCTGCCGCATCATCTGTCATCTGGCAGCCGTCAGGACCGTATGCCTTGTAGCCGTTGTACTTTGCAGGGTTGTGAGATGCTGTAACCATGATACCTGCATTGCACTTGTAGTAACGGGTTGCGAAGGAAAGTGCGGGAACCGGCATAAGCTCGTCATAGATACGAACATTGATACCATTGGCAGCGAGAACGCCTGCTGCTTCACGTGCGAAATTCCAGCCCTTGAGACGAGAGTCGTAACTGATGGCAACTGTCTGTGTGCCGCCCTGAGTCTTTACCCAGTCAGCAACACCCTGTGTAGCCTGACGAACAACCCAGATATTCATGCGGTTTGTTCCGGCACCGAGAGTTCCTCTGAGACCTGCTGTTCCGAACTTTAATGCAACCGCAAAACGCTCCTTGATAGCTTCATCATCACCCTTGATTCCCTGAAGCTCAGTCTTTAAATCAACATCCTGAAGGTCGGCAGCAAGCCAGCGCTCATATTCATCTTGATACATATTTAGTTCCCCTCTCTATGACCCGCCATGCATGATTTTTGCACGGTCGAGGTGATTAATGATAAATGTAAAAGCTACTTATAAATATACCAATTTTAGACGGTATCATCAAGAGTCTGAGGGCATCCATTTAAAGCCGAGGCGCTTCGTCGGAAAAATCTAAAATTGGCCCCCTAAGAACCACTAGGCCCTCGCCAATGTCAGAGATTTTCTTTATGAAAACTCTGACTTGGCGAGGGTGCTAAGGAAAAAGTAATCCAAGTGGTTCTAAGGGGGCCGATTTTGATTTTTCACGACTCAGCTTAACGGCTTTAAATGGATGCCCTCAGACTCAAGCTATATTTCTTATCTTCTGGCCAATGCCAAAAGCACATCTTTTTCGTTTCTCGACGGCACCTTCAGCACCTCGTCCAGGAGCATGTTGAGGATCATGCCAACCTCTGGTCCCTTGGGGATTCCCATTTCCATGAGGTCTGTGCCTGTGACCTTCAGGTCAGAGAGGCTAATGCAGTCGCCCGCATCTCTAACGGCTTCCACGTGATTTCTCGTTACCCTGATCCTTTCGAGACGCTTTGCCGGTTCATCACCTGTTATCTGGCGGTTTAAGCATTCATCTGCATCAAGGAATGCGAGGTAGGTATCAAAGCCTATAACCGACAGAGTCTTTCTCACTTCATAAATGCTTTCCGGAAGATCCTCATCGAAAAGTCCCGCGATGATCCGGGCTTTATCAATGGTGTCGTTATCCATCTTCAGTTCCTTAAGGATGATCTTTGCCTCCTCCGGAACCGCTCTCAGGAAGGTGCCCCATCTCACATACTTTTCGTTCGGGATTCCGTCGGGGATCCACTGACGGATATCGGGATAAGGCGCGCCCATCTCGTTTGTAACATCAAAGGCATCATCAAAATGATCGGAAATATAACCGGAAAGTCCGCTCTCCGACACAAGGGCTATATGGTTCGGATGATCTGACATGAGAAGCTTTGTGAGCTCAACATTGATCCTCTCCTTTGACACGTTAGTGAGGTTTGGAGCCAGTTCCTTTATGGCCTCGTAGGTTTCCGGATCGATCTCGAAGCCGAGCTGCGCCGAAAATCTCAGGGCTCTAAGCATTCTGAGGGCATCCTCCGTAAACCGCTGCTTCGCATCGCCCACTGCTCTTATGACATGAGCCTCCATGTCCTTCATGCCGCCGAAGTCATCCACCAGGCCGGAGTCAGCATTAACGGCCATGGCATTGATGGTGAAATCTCTTCTTGCGAGATCCTCGTGGAGGGACGGGGTGAATGTCACTGTGCTGGGGTGGCGGCCATCCAGATACTCGCCATCGATTCGGTAGGTGGTTACCTCGTAGCCGATGAAGCCCTTGCCTGTGCGAACGGTGGACTGCATATCGGCAGCGCCCGGAGCATAGTCAACTCCTTCCAGGGCCTCAGCTTCCTTTGATTCATCCTCTCCTTTGTGAGCCTTCAGAAGAACCGTAACGGTACCGTGCTGTATTCCGGTGTCGATGGTTCTTTTGAACACCTTCTTGATCTCCTCAGGCTTTGCGCTGGTGGTTATATCCCAGTCCTCGGGAAGCCGCCCCAGAAGGCAGTCTCTCACGCAGCCGCCCACGGCGTAGGCCTCATGACCCGCATCCTCAAGCTTCTTAATTATATGTTTTACGTTTTCCGGTAATGTTATCTTTTCCATCTGTCTTCCTTCCATTGTAATGGGGTCAGACCCCATTACAATATTTTACGTAACAGTTCAGCCGGTGGACCAGGCTTTTGCTTGACTCATAATCTGCTTTACGGGGATATGAGTCATGTAGAATCGGACTTGGCACTGACTCATATCTGGTGTTTTGATGATATGGGTCATGTAGAATCGGACTTGGCATTGACTCATATCTGGTGTTTTGTTGATATGGGTCATGTAGAATCGTTCTTAACAATGACTCATTTCCGGATTTTAGAGTTTTGGGTCATGGAGCAGCAGAACTTGAATATCTACTACTCATTCGTACACCATGGTTCACAGGCTGAACTGTTAACTATTTTACCCTATTATAGCAAAAAGTGTAACCTGTTATTATTGTAACAATGCCGCAATCTGTGTTAGAATATGGAGAAGTTTAAACATTATTCCAAAGGAGAGTCACGCCCGTGAGTTCGGACGTTGTGAGAGGCAGATCATGAAAGACAAATACATGGCGTATATCGGTTCATACAGCTATACCGGAAACGCAAAGGGAATCACCATATGCGACGTTGATGTGGAGAAAGGCGTTCTCATCAAGAGAACAGAGATCGAGGTCAACAATTCTTCGTATCTTGTAGCATCAAGAGACCAGAGAACCTTATATTCAATCTCAGACGAGGGTATCGTTTCTTTCCGTATCATGGAGAACGGATCCCTCAGCAAGCTTAATACGAGAAACATCCGCGGTATGCGTGGATGCCACCTTGCCGTTGACCAGTATGATGAGTACATCATGGTTTCAGGCTATCATGACGGAAAGGCAACACTTCTCAAGCTGGAGAAAGACGGCTCAGTAGGACCTATCGTCGACGGTGTTTATGACAAAGGCATTGGCTCCGTTGCAGAAAGAACCTTCCGCCCCCATGTATCCTGTGCGAGAATGACAGACGACCAGAAGTACATCATGGTTGCTGACCTCGGTATAGACCAGGTGCGTGTTTTCAGATTTGACAAGGGCGACGGAAAGATGCGCCAGATCGACACCATCCGCTGCGAGCTGAAATCTGCACCCCGTCACTTCCGTTTCTCTCCCGACAGAAAGTATCTTTATCTTATGTATGAGATAAAGAATGTCATCGGCGTTTACCGCATGGAAGAGGGCGCAGGCTACGACGACGTTACTTTTGAGAAGATACAGGAAATTCCCACCCACAAAGAAAAGGGCGACACCAATCTCATTGCGGCAGCACAGATGAGATTCTCTCCGGACAAGGAAGCAAAGCATGTTTTCTGTTCCAATGCCGGAAACGATACAGTTTCCATATACGATCGTGACGTGGAGACCGGTCTCCTTACCATGAAGGGAAGTCTTCCTATCGCAGGAATTTATCCTAAGGATTTCTGCATCTTCCCTGATGAGAAGCATATCGCAGTGGCTAACCACGAGTCAGGCACCGTGACTTTCTTCAGCATTGACTATGACAACGGCCTGCTGGTAATGAGCGCAAGAGAAATCCGCGTGGATGAGCCGAACTGCATCTGCATGGTTAAGCTTCCTCAGAAAAAATAATCAGCAGCGAAGATAGCACAGCACTCCATCAATTCACTTGGAAAGATACATTATCTCTCAGAGACAGATGGATACACATCAATCAGAATTTGGAATAGCAGATATTACGGGTCGAGTAGAAGGGTATGCCTTTCTACTCGATTTTGTGTTATTATCACAACGAAGAGGGTTAGGGATTTCAGGGCTAATGTCTAACCCCAGGGCAGAGAGGCATCTCTGCTGTATATTGAAAAAATGTTTGCTTGAAAGGATATAGATATATATGGCCGGTAATACTTTTGGAAAACTTTTCAGGATAACTACTTTCGGTGAGTCCCACGGACCTGCACTAGGTGTAGTCATTGACGGATGTCCGGCGGGGCTGGAACTCTCGGAAGATGACATTCAGCCATACATGGACAGGAGAAAGCCGGGGCAGAACCTGAAGACCACTGCCAGAAAGGAAGACGACAAGATCGAGATTCTGTCGGGCGTTTTTGAGGGTGTGACAACCGGAACTCCTATCGCTATCATTGTCAGAAATACCAATCAGCACAGTAAGGATTACTCGGATATCGCCCATGTTTTCCGTCCGGGACATGCGGATTATGGATTCTTCCAGAAGTACGGGTTCAGGGATTATCGCGGAGGCGGAAGGTCCAGCGGCCGTGAGACTCTGGCGCGGGTAGCCGGCGGCGCGGTGGCTGCCAAGGTTCTTGCGGATATCGGAATCACTGTGGATGCCGAGGTTACAGAGCTTGCGGGAATTGATGTGACTACACCTCAGGGCAGGGAAGCTGCGGACGCGAAAATCCTGGAGCTTAAGAGCGAGATGGACAGCGCCGGCGGCGTGGTGACCTGCTTTGTCAACAACATGCCCACCGGGATCGGAGAGCCGGTCTTCGACAAGCTGGACGCAAACCTCGCCAAGGCTATCATGTCCATCGGTGCAGTCAAGGCCGTAGAGATCGGTGACGGCACAAAGGTTGCCCGAATGCGTGGCTCAGAGAACAATGACGGATTCGAGGCGGTTTCCGTTCCCATTGCTCCCCTGGAGGATATGGAGGACAATGAAGACATCGAACACGAGCCTTCACTTGAGGAGATAAATCACTTCCGTATGTCTCATGGTCAGGAGCCTCTTTCTTCGGAAGAATATGAAGAGATGGTGGAGAACGGCGAGTTCAGCGGGATGGAGGAGATCTTCCAGGTCACCAGCAACCACGCAGGAGGTATCCTGGGAGGCATGTCAGACGGCGCCGAGATCGTCATCAGAGCCTACTTCAAGCCCACTCCTTCCATCGGTCAGCCTCAGCACACCGCCAACGAGGATGGCGAAAACGTCACCATCGAGATCAAGGGCCGTCACGACCCCACCGTCGTTGAGCGTGCCAATGTTGTCGTCGAGTGCATGGTGGCTGCCACCATACTTGACCTGCTCCTGGAGAACATGGGGTGCAAGATGGACAACCTAAGAGATATTTACCCGGAAGATTGAGCCTCATATTCATATTCTTCATGATGAGTCAATAATCCATAAGTGCCTATATGACTCATATTGATTATTATTCAGAATTGAGTCAATTATTGCAGGATGCTCTATGACCTAAAATCTATTATCTTGAAATTAGGTCATGTATATAGATGTAATATATTGACTTCAAATCCGATATTGTTCCATTTGAGTCATTTCTCAAGCTCGGTATTGTTGACTTCAATTCCAGAAATACCTGATTTGAGTCATTTCCCAGGCTTGCTACTGTTGACTTCAATTCCAGAAATACATGATTTAAGTCACTCCACAGGCTTGCTACTGTTGACTTCAATTCCAGAAATACATTATTTAAGTCACTCCACAGGCTTGCTATTGTTGACTTCAATTCTAGTAATATCTAATTTAAGTCATTTCACGGGCTGTTATTGACTATCCATCATGTAAAGGAGCAGAGCTCTTGCAAAAGCTCCCCC
Source organism: Oribacterium sp. KHPX15 (assembly GCF_900107835.1). Lineage (GTDB taxonomy): Bacteria > Bacillota > Clostridia > Lachnospirales > Lachnospiraceae > Oribacterium. Next base: position 24,410 of record NZ_FNRG01000025.1, on the reverse strand, counting down.
TCGTTGTTACAATTAACGGGCAAACACCCCCGTGGCCAAGGGCTCGCGGGAAAACCTGCAGCGGCAAGGCACAACGGAAGTGCGCTGATGCCCCTGCAAATATATATTAAGAAAGGCTATTATCATGGCAGACAAGAAACTTGTTGAGCAGATAACTCCTATGGAGGAGGATTTTGCCCAGTGGTACACAGACGTTGTTAAGAAGGCAGAGCTTTGCGATTACAGCTCAGTAAAGGGCTTCATGGTCATCCGCCCGGCGGGCTACGCTCTTTGGGAGAACTACATGAACGTTCTCGATAAGATGTTCAAGGACACAGGCGTTCAGAACGTGGCTATGCCAATGCTTATCCCTGAGTCACTTCTTCAGAAGGAGAAGGATCACGTCGAAGGATTTGCTCCTGAGGTTGCATGGGTTACAGAAGGCGGACAGAAGAAGCTTGAGGAAAGGATGTGTGTACGTCCTACGTCAGAGACATTATTCTGCGACTACTTTGCAAAGGTAGTTAAGTCCTACAGAGATCTTCCACAGGTTCTGAACCAGTGGGTATCTGTTGTTCGTTGGGAGAAGACCACAAGACCGTTCCTGAGAACCAGAGAGTTCTTATGGCAGGAAGGCCACACTGTTCACGCTACCGCTGAAGAGGCTGAAGAGCGCACAGTACAGATGCTTAACATTTACGCTGACTTCACCGAGCAGTATCTCGCTATCCCGGTTGTAAAGGGCAAGAAGACTGACAAGGAGAAGTTCGCAGGTGCCGTAGCTACATATACTATCGAAGCCCTCATGCACGACGGCCAGGCACTTCAGTGCGGAACTTCACACAACTTTGGCTCTGACTTTGCCAAGGCATTTAATGTTCAGTTCCTCGACAAGGACAACCAGCTTAAGCCTGTTCACGAGACTTCATGGGGTTATACAACACGTATGATCGGTGCTCTCATCATGGTTCACGGTGATGACTCCGGACTTAAGATTCCGCCTCGTATCGCTCCTATCCAGATCTGCGTGGTTCCTATCCAGCAGAAGAAGGAAGGCGTTCTTGATAAGGCTTATGCTCTCAAGGATCAGCTTATCAATGCCGGATTCAGAGTAAAGGTTGATGACAGTGACAAGTCTCCGGGATTCAAGTTCGCTGACTGCGAAGTAAGAGGTATTCCGTTAAGAGTTGAGATCGGACCTAAGGATATCGAGGCAGGACATGCTGTTCTCGTTCGCCGTGACACCCGTGAGAAGATCCAGGTGGCATTTGAGAATCTTGAGGAAGAGGTTGCTAAGGTTCTTGAGCAGATCCAGAAGGATATGTTCGAGACAGCAAAGAAGTTCCTTGAGGACCACACCTCCAGCGCAACAAACATGGATGAGCTTGTTGAGATCGTTAACACAAAGAGCGGTTTCGTAAAGGCTATGTGGTGCGGATGCCGTGAGTGTGAGGACAAGCTTAAGGATATGTCAGGAATCACTTCAAGATGTATTCCTTTCGAGCAGGAGAAGATCTCCGACAACTGCGTTGTCTGCGGAAAGCCTGCAACAAAGATGCTTTACTGGGGCAGAGCATATTAATCAAGAAGAAAAAACAGGAGCACCACCATCCTTTCGGATGCGGTGCTCCCTTCCTTTTTTCCTTTCTTTAAATATTCTTACTTCTCTCCCTTGTTTTTCTAAATCTATTATTTTTCTTTATCTCTTATCTCTTATTTCCTATTTCCTTTATTCTCTGTAATTGATTCCGGCTCCTTCTACAGTTTTGTTCGCGGTTGATGTTAAGGATTTTGTAATGGGGTCTGAGCCCCTTACATTTCACTTACATTCCGTTCATCCTTTTTTTCATGAATGCCATTACCCAACCGATCATCACTGCCAGAGCTGTTAAGAAGCAAATTGCAGAAATCATCATGAAGCTGTTATCTCCGGTTCTTGTGGCTCCTCTTACTGCTCCGAGAACCTGTCCTATCGGGCTCTCTTCGATTTTATCACGGGCTGCTCCGAGAACCTGTCCCACCGGGCCGTTTTCGATGGCATCTCTTACTGCTCCGAGAACGCTTCCACCGGGATCTGTAGTTTCTTCTCTTTCATGTTTCTTTCTATTATCCTTAGGTTCTGATCCTGAACTGCTTCCGTTGTTTGCAGGCTGGGTTTCTGCCGGTGCTGTCTCTTCCTTCTTTTCTCCGTAATGGTTGTTAAATTCTATGGAGTCAACAGCTTCTGTTCCCTTGGTGATTGTCATGGTGGCTGTCAGAACTCCTGCCTTCTTTTCAACTACTGCCTTAACTGTGTATTCAGCGGTATCGTAGGTGAAATTTGAAAGGCCTTCCTTTTCCTCGTAAATCTTATATGTGTAGGTTCCTGCCTTCTCGTACTCTATCTTTCCGAACTCTACGGCACCTGTTCTTGCTTCGACTGTCTTGGCTCCGTCAACGCTTCCTGCCGGCATCGGGAATGTTTTGTCCTCTGCCTTCATGGTGAAATGGAACTTTGCTGTATCCGGTGCTGTTCCGGAATCATTGGTTACCACCTTGTTTACCGGAGGATCGATTTCCGCCGGGCAGTATCTGTTTATGAAGATAGCTGCATCCTGTTTTGTTCCCGGATCGTCATCCTTATAAACCTTTACTACCGATGCCTTTAAACCCATGGTCTCCGGATCATTCTCTACGAAAACGATGGCGGTATATACTGTGTCGTCGTATGTGTATGCATCTGTAGTTCCGGCTGTCTCTCTGATCTCATATCTGAAATCTACAGGCTCTGTGAAGGTCCTGGTAAATTCAGCCTCCACTGTCTCGCCCTTTTTAGCCTGAACCTTTAGAGAAGTCTGATCAAATGCCGGTGCATCGTCCAGCGGAGTCATCACTATGGTTACTTCCTCCGAAGATGCTTTCTCTCCCTCAAGAGTAACTCTCACAGGAATCTTCACAGCTGCTTCATATTTTCCTGTTGCTGCAAAAACGCTGATGTTAAGGAGCAAAGCAAACAGCATTACCAGGAATGCTCCTATATATTTATTTCCAGAATTTCTACTCATCATCACGAGCCTCCTTAGGGGTTTGCTCTGTCGGCACTCGACCTGTCTGTTAGTTTAATGTCTCTGCATCCGGTATCATCTAAACCCTTTTGGGCTTCTCACCGGAAAAATCTTGTCTCAATCTCCGGAAATTATCTTCCATTCTCTGCTGTTTTTGCAGCTTTGGTTTCTCACCGGAAATCTTCATCTCAATCCTTTTATCTGTATCCTGTGGAGCCCCGAAGGGCTCCACCCGGACCACTACTAAATTTTAGATTGATAGTTTATTCATTGGGGGTCAGACCCCCTTACAGGTTTCTTACATCTTTCAGGTTTGTTCAGGTCTTGCCTGATCCTTTTCCCTGTAATTTATATTTAAATACTTTGTTTATAGTTCCGTAATGGGGTCAGACCCCCTTACAGGTTTCTTAATTTATTTACTGTGACTAATGTCTAAAATACTTTGTTTATGGTTCCTACGCTTTTCGATTTCAATAGTGATTAGATTTCACTGTATCTTTGTATATGTTCTTTTAACCCTTTCCTTTTATCACTCTTCGAACTGATCTTTCTTTCTAAGGAATGTAACTGCTGCGCTTCCTGCCAGAACTACCATGAGTGCATATGGAGCAATATCCATTGCTACGCCGGTAGGTGTTACATTGTTTCTATCGTTGATGATGGTAAGTGTTGCGCCATCAGCCAGTGCGTTTACAGTTGCCTTTGCATCTGCATCTACAAGTGCCTGTGCTGCGGTTGTGTTTCCTGCATCATCGCCTGTGATTGTGTAAGTTGTTGTGTAACCGTTAAGTCCTGCCTCGTTCTCAGATACGTATACATCGTAATCGCCTGTAAGTCCGTAAATGTGAACTGCCTCGCTATTACTGAGGGTTACTGCAACCTCTGTTCCGTCTGCTGCGATATTCTGCTTTCCGCCATCTGCATCCTCAAGCTGGAATTCCTGAGCGCTTGATGCGCCTGTATCTGCCTTAGCACGGATTGAAATCTTGAATGTGAAGTCCTTGTTAAGTTCTCCGGCATTTCCGGTAACTGACTTTGTGATTGTAAGATCGTGTGTTGTATTATTTTCTGCACCAAAGTCGTTAGTAATGTCAGCTATCTTTGTGCCGTCGTCCTTTGCAATAACTACATTGTCAACCTTTACTCCGCCGCCTTCCTTATTTACTACACTTACGTACATGTAGTAGGTATTGGCATCGTATGTAATTCCGCTGTAGCCGCCGTTCTTCTCTTTTACTGTGTAGGAGTAAACTCCGGGTACTGAGTAAAGACTGTCAGGAACCTTGATTCCGAAATCTGCCTGATAAACTCCATCTGCCGGGTACTCGGTGATGTTTGCAAATGCTGCACCCGTTATGGTCATTCCGGTGATCTGCTCTGCAGTTCCCGGGGTGAGCTGATAAGTATGAGTCTGATCATCGTTTCCCAAAAGGTCTACAGTTGTTGCATCTGATGGGCCAGCTGTTACTTCAAGCTCGAAGGTTGTCTCAGGTGCCATGGTGTGGTTGTTGGTATCTGTCGGTACCTTCTTGGGGATTGCAATTTCATTAGCTGCGAATGCTGTTAAACTCATGGTTGCTGCCAGAATGCCTGTGGTGATAACTGCCATTAATTTGTTTACGTTCTTCTTCATGATAAACCCCTCTCTAAAATTTAGTTTTATGTTGTGTCTTTATTTTTATAAGTACCTACGCATGTACTTATTGAGTTCTGAATAATGTCTACGCCTTTATTTTGACTTTTCTCTGTTATCTGATTCCTTTGTTCTTTCTTAAGTCCTTCCGGATCCGGATCTTTGTCCGGATCCCCGGGACTCATTTTTAGTATTCGCTTAAATCTTTAATCTTCAAACATCCTCTTCTTCTCGAAATCACATGCCAGGAAGAACATTGCTCCGAATCCTGCAAGTGCCAGTGCCATGAATGGTCTCATGTCATCGTTGAATCCTGTCGGTGCTATAACATTGTTTTCATTTACGAAATATATAGCGTTGACTGTTCCGAGAACCTGAATGCTTGTAATGCTGCTTTCATTTGTTATTGCATTTTCTGCTACTCCCCACTTGGTTTTGTAGGTTGCATAATCCTTATTTTCTTTCACTTCAGAAACCTTGTATTTAACTCCTGTAGGAAGTACAATTGTTGCGGTGGCCGGAGTTCCGAGAGTTGTTGGTGTTATGGTGAATCGGTAAGCTCCGTCAGACTGTTTAACAACCGTCGTTCCATCTTCATTAAGAGATTCAATATAGTTTTCTGTGTAAACTGCAGGTGTTGTGCCGTCTTCTGCGAAAAGGTACAAATCAAATGCGGTTTCTTGTGCTGTCGCCATATTTCCCAGATATTTCTTGGATACCTCGAGTAAATCAAGCTTTACAACGTTTGTTGCTATAAGTGTTGTAAGTTCTTCGACATCACCCAGGCTCTTGATACCTGTGATATTTCCGCTGCCGTCATATGTAAGTTCTACGCTCTTGAGAGTTCCGTCTACTACCATCGGGTGGTAAACAACTTCCTGAAGTTCGAAGCTTGCATTTCCGACCTTTTCGTCAAACCTGTAATCATGTCCTTTCTCTACTAAGTAGTATTTCTGATTGGTTCCTTCCACTGTTAAGAGCTGTGCCGTGCTGCCTTCTTTATTGAAGCCGTGTACATTACCGTTTGCTTCTGATACCAGGATACCGGGTGCGATGTCTATCTCGCGATCATTTGTCCATGTGATCTCTAAACCGTCTTCTGAAGTTACAGCTCCTGTACCGTCCAGTGAAAGTGGAGTTGCAAAATAGTTTGCATATTCTCCTGCTTCGTTCTTTCTCTGCAGGTTGATCTGTATGGTGTCATGTGTGAAAAGTCTTGACTGACTCGGATTATCCAGCTTCCACTTCTTCTGGAAGGATACCTTTGTATCTGTGAGGTTCATGGTCGGATAAACATTTATAGGACTTGTCTTAACATCTGAGTAAGTTATTGTTTCGTGTCCGTCCTCAGTCACTACATTTACTGTCTGGTAGGAAACCGATGCTCCTGTATTGGTTCTGTAAACCACATTACCGTTTTCATCTGTTACGAATCCTGCCGGAAGATTTTCAACTGCTACCTTTCCGTTTCCTACGTCTGCAAGGAGGTCGTATGCTTCCTGCTTCGGCCATACCGTGAAGCTTACCTTGTAGGTTGCGCCATCCTCAAGACGATAACCGTTTCCTCCAACGTCCCAGTTAACTGTTCCGTTTTCGTAGCTTGCTGTCTTTATCTCTTCGGGAACATTTGCGTTTTCTGTTACAACTTCGTGTCCTTCTCCGTCAGTTTTGACTATCTGGTATGTATAGTTACCTGTAGTTCCGAGAACCTCCATGGTTGCTGTAAGATTTGTGATTCCATCGACAATGCTTACATTTGCGTATGCCAGGTCGTTTTCGATTTCCTTTATGATCTTTCCGAATGCTGCATTTAATGCTATCTGGTCAGTTGCGTTGAAGTAATTCGGTGTTGAAGTTCCGAACAGTGCCTTCATGTTGTTTTCTGCTCCGGTAGCACCGTTGCCACTGAATGCGTTAACTGCGTAAAGTCTCTTGTTTGCTCCTATCAATGCTGTGGACGCCTTTACTGCTGCGTTCAAACAACGTGCAACGTTTGTATCACCTTCCTGACCGTTTCCATATACATCTTCGCTACCACTGTAGAAATCTGATGTATGTCCGTTTGCGTTTGTTCTGAAGGTCGGTTTTCCGTCTGATACGAAGATTACGTATACCGGATCATCATCTCCAAGTCCGAAGGAGTATCCGTTTGCATCCAGGAGTCCGCCTTCCCAGTTTGTACCTCCGTTTGCTTTTAAGCCGTTAACTGTAGATTTAAATGTTTCTGCATCTGTTGTAGGGCTGTAAACTTCTGTTCTTGTAGCGAAGGTTACAAGTCCGATTTCAACTGCGTCCGGATCATTTTCCGTATTATTCGCAAGCAACGTATCTGCAAGAGAGTTGATTGCTGCTTTAGCTACATCTAACCTTGTTCCATTCGCATTTTTTGAATACCTTGTTCCGTGATATTCGGTGTATGTATTGCCATTCTTGGTATATACAGTTTTTTGCGTTCCATCTGATGCAGCGGTGTATCCCCATCCCCACGATGATCTGACGTATAACTGCTTGTAATCATTTCCTTCTTTGTAGTAGTTTCCATATTCTGAAACCGAATACGGTTCTACCGGAGGAGCTGAATTACCCATACTGCCTGAAAGATCGAGTACCACTACTACATTGGCCTTTGTCTTAGATTCCTGTGCGTGGGATTTTCCTGTAACGCTAAGGGTTAAGTTATAGGTTCCGTCTCCGTTTTCTGTAAGTTCCTTATTAGCTGCAGGAGCTCCCAGATCTACTACCTGAGGATCACCGCCCGGCTCATAATCTTTAGGGGTGTAAATGAAGTACACATCGTAATCCGGGTTGAGACTTTCGTATACATATCTGTCGCCCGTATACTCGGTAACATGATATGCTCCCTGATAATAATCTAAGGAGTATATAGGACTTATGCCTGTACGTTCACCAAGATGCTTAAATAATCTGTTTCCTCCTTCGGATGGAATGTAATAATCGTAACCTTCCCCGGGTTCAACTTCGTAAACCAGCTCATGTCCGCTTTGATCAACCCATCCATACTCAGTTGCCTTAAATTTATAATTATTACTGATGGTATTTCTCGCCACCATTTCGCTTCCATTGAAATAATCTACGTAATGCTTCTGTTGCTGATTGGAAGTTCCCTGTGCAACCTTTGTGATCACCTGACCGTTTGTACTGCCTAATCTGGCTTCCTTGTAGTCATAATTGGTAACTCCGCCCTCGATGCTGGCAAGTGTTAAACCGTTTGCCGGAAGGCTTATGCTCTGTCCATCCAGCTCCGGATCAAGTATTTCGTTTCCGTTGATGTCAACGTAATGTACCTGGATGAAGGAAAGAAGTGTTGTGTCGTTGTCGTACCAGGTTATAGCGAATACCGAGAAGCTTGAAACTTCAAACTCTGCTACCGCGCTTGCTACCTCTACGTCACTCTCTTCACCTGCTGCGATTGCTTCTGCATGAGCCTCAAGATCCGAATCACTGATCTGTACGTCGTTTCCGTCAAGTATCTTTACCTCTTCCTTTTCTGCTACCTTTTCTGTTGTTAATGTGCTGTTGTTATCTTTGATGTGATGAACTTCCAGTGAAGATGCATCTATCTTCTTGAGAAGGTCTTCATCGTTTAAGGTTATTCTTACATTTACATTTCCGTCAGGTTCGACTTCGTCACCGACGTCATTCTTAAAGCTTATGTCAAGTAATAGTGAGTTGTCGTAAATTCCGTTTGCCTTAAGCTCTGCGATTTCTGCGTCTGTAGGAGTATCTCCTGTTCCGTCATTCTCTTCCGGCTTGTAAAGTCTCTTAACTTCGAGATTTGGTTTGAATCCGCCAAATGCTTCAGGTGCTGCGAATATTTCTACTGAGTATCCATCTATCTCAGTGAGGTAATGTATCTTTCCAAGTGAACCGATGGAGTACTGTACGATCTTCGCTACCTTTAAATCTTCCTTTGCAGCTTCCTTGTCTTCCAGAACAGCTTCCTTGACTTCGGCTATAAGTGCCTTTGCAAAGTCGTCGTACTCACCACTTGTCTCCTCGACCTCAGATGGTGAAGCAACCGGCATTTTAACTGTTGTTTCCGGCTTCTGAATCTCTGCCGCTGCTGTGGTTTCCGGTTCAGCCATCATTCCTGTAAGGTCTTCCAGTGTCATCTGTCCTTCAGGAATCGTTCCCTCGATGACTGTTTCCGGTACATCCCCTGTGGATATTTCTGTTGAAGTTGTATCGTTCTGAACCCCTTCTTCCTGATTATCTTCTGTGAAAATGTCCACTATAGTTACATTTGATTCATTTCCTGATCCTGCTTCATTCTGTCCAACTATTTCTGCTCCGGATCCATCGTTCTGTTCCAATGTCTCTGTTCCGAGTCCATCACTCTGCTGTTCGATTTCCTGTCCATCCTGCTGTCCTTCTTCCTGTCCGTATTCCTGTCCGCCCTGCTGTCCTCCTTCTGCTGCTCCATTGTTGTCGTCTAAGTCTGCCTGTATTTCCTGTTTGTCTGCTGCATCGTTGTCATTTCCGTCTGTGTTTCCCGCTTCTGCAGCTATATCTTCATTTTTTTCCTCTTCTTCTGTTTCGGGACCCTGCTGCTCTTCTTCGAAAACGTATCCCTCGCCTATGACCTCAGCGTAAACAACCATTCTTCCAAGTATTATGTTTGATACATTGTCTACTGCATCTGAGATCTGGTCTGTGATGGAATCTTCGTTATCTTCAATGTCTTCGATCTGTGCCTGTGCTCCATCTTCGTTTTCGACATTAGCATTATCTTCTGTATCGCTGATCTCTGCTGTATCGTTATCTGTCAACTCTGCTGCATCATTGTTTGTTAACTCTGCTGAATCATCATCTGTCACCACTGCTGTGTCATCGTTTGTCTGCTCTGCTGCGTTGTTTTCTGTCAACTCCTGCTGTGATGTGTTTGTGTCGGCCTCGATGTAACCCTGGTTGTTATCTTCTGTATCAGCACCGTTCTCTATGTCTGTGGATTCCCCTGCTCCTGCTTCCTGTTCAGCTGTAACAGGATTTGAGATTTCAGTGCTGCCATTTTCGTTATCTTCCGGTGTTATAATCTCGGATGTATCTGCTATTCCTTCCTGAATGTTTTCTTCACCGGGCTGTGTAAGTTCTTCTGTTTCTATAGCTCCGGTGCCAATGTTTACAAGTTCCGGTGCCTGTGTAGTTTCAACCGCCTGTGTGGTTTGAACTACCGCTGCTGTTGTCTCCTCTGTCTTCTTTACGCCTGCCTGTGCAAGTACTCTCTTGAGAGCTGCTGTTCTTCCGCAAACCTCTACGGAATCGTACTTGACGCCGTCAACCTTAAGTGTGAATCTTACTGATCCGTCGGAAGCATTGATAAACATGAAGGTGATCTTTTCTTTTCCGGTAAGCTGATAATCTGAGTTATCTGCTGTGTCCTGTTCCGGATCTCTGTAGTAAGCATCCTCTCCGCCGTTTACCAGAGTGTCGATCTGTGATGACGGCTCGTAAAGGATGATGTCATCTTCAGTTCCGTAACGGAAGTTTACGTCTCTTGAAAGAACCGATTCATCAGTTGCGTTCTCGTCTTCAAGATCAACCTTGGCTTTCTTTTCGTCCTTCTGAACGAATATCCTAAGCTCTGATTCTGCTTCACTTGAAAGGATATCTTTCACTGAATCGGGAACTTCTACTACGTACAGTCCCGGGTTCCTGTTGAAGAATGCCTCATATTCTTTTATTGCTTTCTTACTGTCTGAAGTCGCCCCCAGATAGTCCCCTGCATCGAACAGCCGGTTCTCACGGATTGCCGTCAGAGCTGCGTCTCTCAGATCGTCACTTAAAAGGTCAAGTACAACCTTTTTGTTTACGAGCCCTGATACTGTTGCAGTGGACTCTGTCGGAATTGAGGCTTCAGCTGCATATACAGGTGTCTGTACTCCTGATACTATGAGACATACAGATAATAGTGTTGCTAACCCCTTTTTTATTGATTTTTTGATTGAATATTTAGCTCGTTTCATAATCTCTATCCTCTAAAAAATCCAACTGCTAATCTGAAAATTTATCTGAATCGTTTGTAGCCTTAACATAGCAAGGGGGGTATTACAAAAAAGATTAATTTTTAAGAGTTTTTTGCAAGAATCTTCTTTTTAATATTGTTTTTAGGAAATTCTTTCTTTTGTTTATAAAGTTAAACAGAAAGTTTATAAATCAAAGAGGATTGATAATTTTAAGTCAATATATTGATAAATTTAAGTCAATGTTTTGCTTTTTATTATAGAAGAAATAAGTTTTGGGGAATGAAGAGGCTTGTATAAATATTCATACAATATTGAATGATAAACCACAGGTAGAAAAGACAAAAAACGAGAGAGTTTTCACTGGTGAAAACCCTCTCGTTTGGAATTTTTTTTTATTTCTTCGGTGCCTGTATGACTCATATCTTGTATCACCCATCTATAATAGAGCCATCTGTTCACAGTTTTGTCATTAAATCATTGTTGACTTTTGTCTCGACTCCTTGTATTATAAGCGAATCGATCAAGTACATGTATAACATTTCGATATTTCTATTCATATAGAATTCAAATTCTCCGGTTCCGGAGACACATAATCCAAAACTATACTAATTTTATTGTCTATCAACCAATCAAGTATATTGATTATTCTGATATATAGGAATTATTGGGCATTCTGCTCCGTCCATTTATGATATAATGCTCTTATATAATACTTCGATTAGTCTTTTTGATATGTCAATTTAAATTAGTTTAAGGAGTGTAATTATCACTATTTATACTCATTTAATCAAATATGATAAGGAGACTAACCGAATGACAAGGCATAAATATAACTATCTTGGAAAATGCTTTGACATGGTATTCAATACCTTCATCCGCAAACCATTGCACAAGAATTAGCTGATTATAAAATTGAGGAGGTAACAGAATGGATAGCAGATACAATCAAAAGTGTCTAAATGCTGCAGAAACCGTATTAAGTAATCATTTTCGTTCTGATATGTATAGTTTTGATGGGGTTGCAGATTGTGCAGTATGTCTTGTTCAAAGCGAAAACGGATGGGACGTATATCTCAAAGAACGCAATTCCTTAAGTAACCTTACTACACATATGAACGTCATGGATGCCATAATTGACATGATAAACAGAATATCTGGAAGAGAAGCTGAGCAGATTCGTTCTGAATATTATAATCTTGTACTCCAAAAAGATATTGCCTGATTTTTCAATAATCCCACCTTGGACGGTTCTCGCCGGCGAGAACCGTCCAAGGTGGATTACTTTTGCGCATCAAATAATCTCCGGAAGGTTCCGGAGATTTTTCATATTTATGCATCATTTTGTCAGTCGTCCGATGACCAGGGCGCGGCCGTTGGTGGCGGCGTCGACGCAGGTGGAGAGGGCGATGAGCTTGTCGGAGGGCTGGATGTTCAGGTCGTCACGTATGTTGGTGGCGTTTTTCTCGACGTAGCTTATAAATCGGGCCATATCGTCTTCTGTTTTTTTGTTGAGGACGTTGTATACTTCGTCATCATAGGCGTCTGTTTCGATACATGCCCAGATCTCGATCTGATAGGTTGTGTCCGGAGTATAAAGGGTTCCGGTCTTTCGTTTATCAAAGTATTTCTTGTCGATAAACTCCATAACATCACCGAACATACCGCCGTTGTCCATGTGGTGACCGTACATCAGGTTGTATCTGTCGCTCAGATCATGGGCATTGGCCATGGTGAGGAAGATGGCACCGGACAATGAGAAGTTGCCGTAGATATCCTTATTGACATACTCCATATCATCCTTGCCGACCACGAAAGGATAGTCAATATGTGTGTCATCCAACTGGATCCATCCAAGCACATCCTTATTGATGAGCATCAGCTCTTCCAGTGTCGGATTTCTCTCTCCCACTCCCCCCGAGGGCTTGTACTTCAGAAGGTCGTCATTCAGGAAAGCGCCTCTGTAGACGTTATATGTGTCCCACAGTGCATAGCTGCTGTAACTGATGGCCACCACAACAAACATCGACACGAAGAAGTTCAATATTCTGTTTCCTATTCTCGCCGCAAATGAAATTGTATCCAAATATTACTCCCCGCATTTACTTCGTTGATTTCATACATCTAATTACTATTGCATGCAAATTGTATTTATAAATTCTTTCTTTAACTAAACAATTTACTTCTAATCAGTCTGTACTAGTACTCAGATTAACCTTTATATCTCTATAATTCTAAAACACAGTCTTTTATCGACTTGAAATATGTATAATTATAAATTCAGATTTTCTGCTTTGTAATCTCTATAACTATACACTTGATTTACTACCTTATAATCAGTATAACCATATTTTTGATTTTACAACCTTATAGTCTTATTATAAGTCAATCTCTCCAAATGTCGAATTATATTAAAGGGGCATCGACATTCTTTCCGAATGACAACGCCCCTATGTAATCTGATTTAATAAATTATCTTGATCTCTTTAAGAATGCTTTGATCCATCCAAGGAGTACAGCCAATGCTGCAAGGAAGCAAAGACCTGAAACCATCATGAAACTGTTGTCTCCGGTTCTGGTAGCTCCTCTTACTGCGCCGAGAACCTGTCCGATAGGACCGTCCTCAACCAGATCACGAGCTGCTCCAAGTACCTGACCTACAGGACCGTCTTCAATAGCATCTCTTACTGCTCCAAGAACGCTTCCTGAACCTGAATCAGGAACATAATCGCTTTCATGCTTCTTACTGTTATCTTTAGTAGTTGATGAGCCGGATGTTGTACCTGATGTTGTGTCGTTCTTCTTCTCACCGGCCTTTGCGTAGTGGTTCTCAAATACTATCTCATCAAATGTCTTGTCGCCGCTGTATATGGTTCTTGTTGCTTCAAGCTTTCCATCCTTCTTCTCAACTACAACCTTGATTGTGTACTGGGTCTCATCATAAGTGAAGCTTGCGGCATCACCCTTTTTCTCTACTACTGAGTAGGTGTAAGTACCAACCTTCTCATAGTACATGCTACCGAACTCAACTTCACCAACACCTGTTTCTATTGTCTTAACACCGTCAACACTTCCCTCTGGCATAGGATATGTTTTATCATCAGCCTTCATTGAGAAAGTGAACTTTACATCATCAGGTGCTGTGCCTTCATCTTCAATAACGACCTTCCTTACAGGAGGATCTGTAAGACATGGCTCATATACATTAACAAACTCGATATCCTGTTTTGCTTTTTTGTCACCATTCTTATAAGCAACTACAGTAGCTTCAAGATTGTAATCCTCATTATTACGAACAGCTACGATAACTCTGTAAACCGTATCATCATATACATACGCATCTGTGTTACCGCTGATCTGTCTTACTTCATACTCATAATCACCGGGCTCTAAAAATCCCTTTGGCTCTTCATATCCACCAGTCTCTCCGGCTGCACCTGACTCATAGGCTGCTCCTGACTCATAAGCCCCATCTGATTCATACATATATTCAGCTGATTCATCATATGCAGATGACTCGTCGATTGGAGATGAACTTCCGACTGAAGAAGTCATTGTGAATTTATCCTTAACTGTCTCGCCCTTCTTGGCATCCACTGTTATGGAATCCTGATCAAATTCCGGTGCTCCGTCGATAGGGGTTATGGTGATAGTCATCTTTTCAGATGATGCCTTATCTCCCTTCATCGTAACACTAAACGGAACTTCTGCGTCTGCTTTATATTCTGCTGCGAACGCACATATGTTAAGGAGCAACGCAAACAGCATTACCATGAATGCTCCTATATAGTTTTTTCTTAATACTCTACTCATCCTTTGCGAGCCTCCTCTAACCAGTTTGCTCAGTTGATACCATTCGTCCCAATACTACTGCTCTTCCATTAGTCTGAGCATCAACACATGTCGACAGGCTGATGATCTGATCATCTGCTGTGACATTGATATCTCTGTAGTGTGTAGCTGTTTCCTTTACGTAAGCCTGAAAACCTTCCATATCATCTATCGCATTTTCTACATTATAGATGTACTTGTCATATGCGTCGCATTCTATCAATGCATATAACTCTAAATCATAGGTCCTCTCAGGCAGGAAAAGTTTACCTGTCCGGTGTCTGTTGAAGTAACCTTCATCTATGAACTCCATGACGTCACCGAACATACCGCCATTGTCCATGTGGTGTCCGTACAAAAGATTGTAGGGATCACTGAAATCTTCTTTATTCTTATACGATACAAATATCGCTCCGGAAAGTGAAAACTCTCCGTATACATCTTTATTTACATACTCCATATCATCTACACCCTGAAGTACAGGATAATCAATATGGGTATCATCAACGGTTAACCAGGCTTTAACGTCCTTGTTGATTCTTCTTAACTCTTCAAATGTAGGAGCATTACTACCTTGTTCACCTGGTTTTAACTTCATAAGGTCACTGGACATGAATGCACCGCTGTAGGTTACGTACACATCCCAAAGAGAATAACCACCGTAGGCAAGCATCGTGATGATCATGACCGTAGCCATAAATCCAAGTATCTGATTACCGATTCTTGCTAATGTTGCCGCCCTCTCCATCGGACCTCCCTTAAAACTTACCATACAGAAATTTTTTATGAGTGAAGCACCAAATATTTATTATAAGGTGCTTCACCGGATTTATCTAATTAAATTTCTGTAAAAGGGTTAATTACAGATTAGTCCTCGAAAGACTCTTTCTTACGAAGGAATGTAGCAGCTGCGCCACCTGCAAGAGCTACCATAAGAGCGTAAGGAGCAATGTCCATAGCAACACCGGTAGGAGTTACGTTCTGACGATAGTTCTTGATCTGAAGTGTAGCATTATCAGTTGTTACCTCAAACTTAATTGTATCTGAAGCTGATGTAAGTTTGTTATCTGTTAATCCTGATATATCATTTACACCGTTTGCTGTATATGTTGTAGTATATCCATCAGCATTAGCCTGAACCTCAGTTACGTAAACATCATAATCAGCTGTAAGACCATTGATCTTAATTTCCTGACCTTCCTTAATTGAGTAACCAACAGACGCGTTATCTGCAGAAATTGTATGTGCAGTACCAGCAGCATCAGTAAGTGTGAATTTCTGTGATGTAGGAACTTTTGTTGTGTCTGAATTAGCCTTAGGTGCTACAGAAATATTGAAAGTAAATTCTTTCTGTGTATCACCTGCGTTACCATCTACATCCTTTGTGATTGTAATATTATGTGTAGAGTTATTGTCACTATCAGCACCGAAATCATTTGTGATATCAGCAATCTTCTTTCCAGACTCATCTGCAAGAATTACACCATCAACTTTATTGGTACCATTATCCTGAATTACGAAAACATACATTGTATATGTAGCACCATCATACTTGATACCTGTATATCCACTATTAGTCTCTTTTACTGTAAATGAATATACACCAGGAGCTTTGAAGATACTATCAGCTATAGTTGCAGAAAAGCTACCTTCGTAATACTGACCAATTGTTTTATTATTATCATCTTTAATATCCTTAAGTACTGAATTATCACCGAAAGCAGCACCTTGTAATGAAATCTGTCCTGCCTGAGTTGATGTTCCAGGTGTTACTGAATATTCTGTTGGAGTAGTTGCACCTATATCTGTAATATTCTTCTTAACATTTGCTGGAGTTATTTCGTTTCCCTGGCTATCTGTAGCAGCTTCAACGCCAGAAACTGTAAGAGCGAAAGTTGTCTGTGGAGCCTTTGTTGTATTACCCATATCAACTGTAACTTTTTTGGGAATAGTAAAATTGAAAGCGAAAGCTCCGAAGCTCATTGATGTAGCAAGTGCGCCTGTCATTACGAGTGTTGCAAGTTTGTTAATGTTCTTTCTCATGATAATTAACCCTCTCTTAAAATAAAATTATAATCCTACGTTTTTTATTCAAATAAGTACCGCCGTACTTGTTTGATCTCTTGGTTTTCCGGGTAAGCTTTTACAGATTGGATCTTCTGATGATCGTTATCACCTTACCCAGGATTTCGCTTTTCTTCACAGCTCCGAAGTAGCGGCTGTCCTTGGCTCCGTTTCTGTAGTCGCATAAGATGAAATATTCATCATCTGCAAGCTGCAGCGGATACTGTACATATTCCTCATACTTTGGTGTGCTGTAGAAGATATCACTTTCGATCATCGTACTGTCGTTGATCTTAAGTGTTGAATCGTCCGTGACTTCAACTTTGTCTCCGCCCTTTGCCACGACTCTTCCGGTGTAGGTCTTTCCGTCTTTTTGGATAACCACCACATCGTCGGAATTGATTCGTGTCTCAAGCCGGTAGAAAAGCATCAGGTCGCCGGCGCTGATTCTTGGTTTCATGTCGTCATTGGCCATGGGTTTCAGTCCGAAGATGATCCAGAACATGATGTAAATCATGATGATCATTACCAGAAGCCTTGAGAAAAATGACTTAATATCACTTATCTGACTGAGTCTTCTTCGTCTTTTCCTGATCGCCTGGTCTACAGGACTTCCTTTGGCCGATGCCTTCTTTTCGGGAGAACCGTTTCCATGTTTCATGACTGTCCTCCTTAGTCCATATTCAGTTTTTCTTTTAATTTCTTTATCTCGAGATCCCGTTCCTCGAGCAGTGTCCGGTATTTGATCTCCTGCTCTTCGAATACTGATTTGTATTCATTGTTCAGGTCATCGATCTTTTTCCAGACACTTTGCTCGTTCACCCCTCCGAAAAGGGATTTCTGGAACTTCATCTTTTCGATAAATTCTGCAATATCCTCAAGTGATCTTGATGCCATTTGCTTTTGCCTTTTTAACTGTTTAATCAGTCTTCAAACAGACGACGCTTCTGGAAGTCGTATGCAAGGAATACCATTGCTGCTAAACCTGCAATTGCAAGTACTACGAACGGATTTACATTATCTCTAAATCCTGTTGGAGTATCAATCTTATTTTCGTTAACAAAATAGATTTCGTTAAACTCATCAAGTTTCAGCTTAGATGTGAAAGCATTACCAGTTGGTGCACATTCATTTGTTACTTCTGCACTTGATGTACCCCATTTAGTCTTGTAATTACTGTAAAGCTTTCCATCCTTTACTTCTTCAACGATATATTTAACATTCTTTGGTAATAAAAGAGTTATTGAAGCATCAGCCGAATCTATATCATTAAGATTCTTCGGTTTGATAATGAACTCATATACTCCTACATTACTATCTCCAGTAACCTTAGATAACTTTTCGTTTTCACCATCTTTATTAAGATTTACAACCTCATCATATGCCTTTGCATTACCTGACTCATCGAAGAGGTGAAGCCTAAATGTTGTATCATAAGTTCTGGCCATGTTTCCGGTATAAACCTTGGTAACTTTAAGATCGTCATACTCCAGCTTGTTGTAAGCAGTGATCTTTTCATCTCCCTTGCTTCCCATCTGTTCCATTGACTTGATAACGTTGTTCTCGCCAAAGGTTACATCATACAATGTTCCATCTACAAGCATCGGATGATATGTTCTGGTATTAAGTTCAAACTTGTGGTTTTCACTCTTCTCATCAAAGTGATAATCATGTCCGGCCTCAAGCATGTAATATGTCTTAGAACCTAAGGTATACTGAGGTTTTCCAAGATCTTTATATGGATCCTTGCTAGGATCACTTGGTTTTGTTACCAATGTACCAGGTGAAATAGCAAGTTCCTGGCTATTCGTCCACTTTATACCCTGTTTTGTTGTTCCGTCTTCAGGATCTTTGTAGCTAGCCTTAACACCGACCAACTCCGTCTTGGCTTCATCCTTATAAATATTATTGTCGGTATTAACTGTATCTGCTATGGGCTTTACAACAATGCCAGATATATATGCATCCTTATCTGTTCCCTTGTACAGGTTAAGTGTGATTTGTTCGTGATTATCGATAAGCCCCTTCTGCTCATCGATATTATCGACCTGCCAAATCTTATCAACTCCAAGATTTGTACCTGAGAGTTTCATAACTTTGTCAGTTGATAATGGAACAGGGTCCTTTTCATTTGTTGTTACAGCTCCATCATTATTGTAGTAAACTGAATAATAAAGGTTTGCATCACCATTTGTCTTGTATGTCCAGTTACCTTCATCATCCTGTTTCAAGTTGGGGTCACTATAATTAGTTGCCACACTATTTGATTTATCTGCAACTGCATCATATGCATCCTGACTTGGCCATACTACAAAGCTTACGGAGTATGTTGCTCTATTCATAAGTTTATAGGCAACTTTATCTGCGCCAGTTGTTTTATCCTTATATGTTATCTTTTCTTTTCCTTTTATTTCCCAATTTACTTCTCCATTTACAAATGAAGCTGCATTCTCAGACTTATTAAGTTCAGCTTTTTCCACTGCAAGCGCATTAGCAAGATCCTGAGCATCTTTATAAGTTTCTAAGAAACCTTCATCTTCATCTGCGCCTGTTTTCTTGAATGCTTCCCAAAGAGCATCTGCTGTGGAATCTACTCTTACTTCCTTTGTCTTACCATCTTCTATCACGGTTTTTGTCATATAAACATCATACTCAAAACCTGTAGGTGTTCCGGAAATTGAAGCAGAAGTTTTAATATTTGTAGAAGTATCATGTGTAACTTCATCTGAGATGCTAACATTTGCATACGAAAGATCCTGTGTGATTTCCCTACAAATCGTATCAAATGCATCTGTCAAAGCCTTCTTGTCATTTGCGTTGAAATAGTTGTTTTTCTTAGCTGTCTCATCTTCTCCAAACAGTGACTTCATATGGGACTCAGCATCAGTATTACTAAATGCATTAACTGCATATAGTTTTTTATTGGCACCTATTAGAGATTCTGCTGCTATTTGCGCTGCTGCTAAACAACGATTTCCAGGATCATAATTACCGCCACCGTATACACGATACACACCGCCATTAAAATCTTGCAATACTTCAATGTCTTCAGTACTACCATTTGCATTTGTCCTGAATGTCGGTTTTCCATCGGATACAAAAATCACATATATAGGATCGTCATCATTAAAATCATATTTATTGGCAGCCAAAAGTGCAGCCTCCCAGTTTGTTCCTCCTTCAGCCGTTTGACTATCAACCAGTTGTTTAAAATCTGTATAGTTCGTATAGTTCTTATCAGATGTTTCTTTTATGGAAGTAGAATATGTAATAAATCCAATCTCAATGCTATCTGATATGGTTGCATTATTTTCAAATAACTTGCTGGCAAGGCTGTTAATCGCTTCCTTAGCTATAACAAGTCTATCATTAGGTTTATTGTCAGTATCTTTTATCATACTTCCGGATACATCCAATGCAATTATTACATTTGCTTTGGCATCTTTCTTCTTACCCTCAGATTTACCCTGTACATTTAGTGTTAATGTATAAGTTCCATCATCGTTAGGAGTAAGTGTCTTACTAGCTGCCGGAGCGCCTAATGCATTCGGATCCAGATTACTATTTCCTCCTATAGGGTTTTCTGTTTTTCTATAAATCAGATATACATCATTAACATACTCGCGTTCTTTAGACCATCTTTTTCTTGTTTCTAAATCATATACCTTGTAATACTTTGTGCCATAGTATTGACCGGCATATGTATACATAGTTATATTATCCGATGTTCTCTCAGTAACTTTCGCAAAATCGTAGCTATCCCCGTCATAGTATGCGTCAAATCCCTCATCATACTGTAAATCATAATAATATCCAGTATACTGATAATAATATAACTGCTCACCTTTATCTGATAACGTTCCTGTTTCTGATTCCTCTAACAGTTCATTTCCTTGAACGCTTCCATTCTCAACTCGCTTTCCATATTCATCATAGAATCTTACTTTTTTATAACTATCACTGTAGATCTTATTAGCAGCGTTTACCGTTGCAACAACTGCTCCATCTATACTTCCGAGACGAGCTTCTACGTAATCATAGTCTGTAACTCCCCCCTGAACATCCGAAAGAATCACATCTCCATCCGCAATGTTTAAAGTCTGAACAGATTTTACGGCATCTAGTTCTTTGCCTTTTTCATCTACATAATGAACTGTTATGGTTGCATAGGTGTGATTGTCTTGCTTCCAAGTGATTGTAAATGTCGAGAAACTATTAACTTCAAACTCTGCAACCGCACTTGCTACATTAACTTCCTTTTCCTCACCTTCCGCATCTGCCTCTGCATCTGCCTTCAGGTCTTCATCAGAAATCTTTTCATCATTCTCATCAAGTGCTTTTACATCTTCTGTTGAAGCAACCTTTTCTGTTTTCAATGTACTGTCTTCTTCTTTGATGTGATGTACTTCCAGTGAAGATGCATCGATGTTTTTCAAAAGGTCTTCATCATTTACTGTGATTCTTACCTTTACAGTCTCTTCAGGCTCTACTTCCATTCCAAAGCTGTCTACGAAGTAGATATCCAGTGACTGTGAATTCTCATAAATATTGTTTGCTTTAAGCTCTGCTATTTCTTCGTCTGTAAGAACTTTTTCTGAACCATCAGCTACTTCTTCAGGCTTGTAAAGCTTTTTTACTTTAAGCTCCGGAGTCTTATCACCGAATGCAGTTCTTAATGCGAAGACTTCTACGTTGTATCCGTCGATTTCTGTTTCGTAGTGAACCTTTCCAAGCTCATTAATTGTGTACTGAGCGATTCTTGCAACCTTGATGTTTTCCTTGGCTGCTTCCTTGTCCTGAAGAACTTCTTCCTTAACTTCTGCGATGAGTTCCTTTGCGAAGTCATCGTACTCAGTTATCTCTGATTCGGATGCTACCTTTTTGGATTCTGACTTTACAGCAGCCTTGGTCTCATCAACCTTCTTGATTTCTTCCTTAGGAGCTTCTGTCTCAGCTACGGCTACGGTTTCAGCTACTGTTGTCTCAACAGCTTCTGTCTCCTGAACCTGATCCTCAGCCTCGTCCTCTGAGATTCCTTCAGCAACTGCATTCTCAAGTGTTGTTGAATCATCTGCTGCCTCAACTGCTTCTGTAACTTCTTCTGACTTTACTTCATCAGTTTCAGCTGCTGTATCTTCTCCGGCTGCTGCTTCAACTGCTTCAGCAACAACGCCGTCTGTCTCTTTTTCTTCTTCCTCTCCGGAATCTTCTGCTGCAGGTGCTTCTGTCTCAGGATCGAATTCAACGCCTTCAGCAACAACGCCTGCGTATACTGTCATTCTTCCAAGAACTACATCACCTACTCCATCGAATGCATCGCTTACTGCTTCAGCGATCTTCTCAGGAATAGTAGCTTCTGTTTCAGGCTCCTCTGAAGCTTCTGTTGTTTCCTCTGCTTCTGCCTCAACCTTTACATCAGATTCTGTCTCAGCTGCTTCTGTTTCTTTTTCTGTCTCAGCGGCTGTCTCTTCAACTACTGTTGATGAATCATTTGTATCAGTTGTAATCTCTGCGGCGTCTGTGCCAGCTGCTTCTGTAACTTCAGTGGTTGTCTCTTCTGCAGGAGCTTCTGTCTCGGCATCCTTAACCTCAGCTGCTGTTGTCTCTTCTACGGTTGTTGTTTCTTCTGAAACTTCTGCAGCTACTGTTGTCTCTTCTTTTGTAGTCTCAGCTACTGTTGTTTCCTCGGTAGACTTCTTGGTTCCTGCCTCATTAATGATCTTCTGAAGAGCAGCTTTTCTTCCGCCAACCTCTACCTTGTCATAAGTTACGCCGTCAACCTTCAGTGTGAAAGTCACCTTCTCGTCGGAAGCATTCACAAACATGAATGTGATCTTCTCGTTTCCTGTAAGCTCGTAATCCGAGTTATCGGCAATTTCCTGCTCAGGATCAACGTAGTAAGCATCCTCACCGCCATTTACAAGTGTATCAACCTGTGATGATGGCTCGTAAAGGATTATATCCTTATCTGTACCATAGCGGAACTCAACATTCTTTGACTCTGTAGAATCTTCTTTTGTGATTTCACTGGGGCTTGCTGTGAGGTCAACCGTTGCCATCTTGGCATCTTTCTGAACGAAGATGCGAAGCTCGGCGTCCTCACCGGAAAGTGTGTCCTGAACTGACTCAGGAGCATCCACTACATAAAGTCCCGGATTCTCATTGAAGAATGCTTCATATTCTTTTAATGCTTTCTGATTGTCTCCGGTTGCTCCCAGATAATCCTCGGCGTCGAAAAGACGGTTCTCGCGGATCGCTGTAAGAGCAGCTTCCTTCAAGTCATCGCTTAAAAGCTCAAGTGTGATCTTCTTATGTATAATTCCGGAAACGGAAGCACTTGATTCTGTTACTTCCTCGGCACTTTCAGCAAAGGCCGGAGCCTGTACTGCTGTGACTACCATGCTGGCAGTCAGCAATGTTGCCAATCCCTTCCTGAATATTTTTTTGATTGAATAATTAGTTTTCTTCATAAACTACACCCTCTATGTTTAAGCCAAACCTTGGTTTAATCATTTTATGAACAAATTTTAGCAAACCGAATATTAATAATTCCCTTAAAAATAAACCGAATTTTTCGTAAAAAGTTATTTTTTATTAATAATTGGTGCTTAGGATTTAATTTTTAATGGCTTAAATTTGTGAGTTTTTGTGTAGGTTTTAAGTTTTTCCAAAGAATAGTGTAATAATCGGAGGTAAACTTAGTTTAATTTTGGTTTACCATGTAAGGAAAGTGTAGGTTATGATGATAAAATGGATATTAATTTTATAAACTATGATTTTATGGAATTTATTTCTACTATAGGGAATTTATGGGTATATTTTATTTTTCAGAGGAGACCAGGTTTACGGATCCGATGGTGATTGCAGAGGATGATTATTAAAAATTGATGATTTTCTTCTATATATCATTAAACAATAAACTTACAAGAAGAGCTGCCCAGTCGGGCAGCTCTTATCTTTATTTTATTAATGATATTGTGGATTTGCCGACGAGAACCATCCCCGGTGGATATGGTCCGAAAACAGACCATATGAAACCCGGTCCGGCTGTGATATGCTTCTAAAGTCTGGTAGACATTCAAAGGTTATAATCTTGAAATTCATTCAGAATGATCATTCCCGATAATACAAATTTCATTATCAGCTTTGCGCAGAACTGATATATAATCAAGGCGAGAGGTTCATATCTTTCTCGCCGGATTTTAGGAGTAGATATGGAACAATTTACAGGATTGGGGAAAGCCATAGTGGCTACGGACCCCGACAAGATCCGGCTGGATATGACGGTGAAAAATATCCTTGCATACAAACCTTTGCTTGCAAGGATTTTCAAAGAAGTCGTATCCGAGTGCCGGGATATGAATTATGACGAGATTGAGACCTGTATAGAAGGTGATGTTCTCGTAAGTAAGGTTTATGTTGACAGCGGGCTCACCAATGCAGGTGAACGGATTGACGGACTGAATACAGAAGCGTATTTGAACGAAGAAGGTTTGGACAAATACGATATACGTACGTATCTCAGGCTACCTGGCAATGGAGATTCAGAGTATATTAAACTCATCATAAATCTTGAAGCCCAGAATGAAGATAAACCCGGATATGATTTACCGCTGAGAGCCTTATTCTATTGCTGCCGTATGATTTCGGCACAGCAGGGAGTTGAGTTCACTACAGACAGTGACGATCCCGTAAAGTATGGGAATATCAAAAAGGTATACTCTATCTGGCTTTGCACCGGAGCAGCTCAGACCAGAGCGAATTCAATTGAAGTTTATAAAATTGACAGAAGTTTTTTGTTTGGTAGTAATTCAGATGATCCGAAGTATGATATTCTCAATGCGATCATCATCTATATCAGTAAAAAACATGACCACG
>NZ_FNRG01000052.1 GCF_900107835.1 Oribacterium sp. KHPX15 | reverse complement strand
TGTGTAGGTTATCTGATTACAATCAGCAATATCGTTAACATCATATTCATTGTTCAAATATCGAAGGAATATTTCCTCATCCTTTTGATCCAGAGAGTGAATAGCATTAACAATGATGGAGTAGTCATCACGCATATCCTGGATGATAAGCTTTTCCTTTATACGCTGCGCAGGATTATCTGTCCCTTTAACAAGAACTCTGAGATTCGTTTCTGTTTTCGCCAGATCCAGTTCCGCGTTTATAAGGGCTTCCGCCATAGTAGGATTGGAGTTTCTTGTTCTTTGTACTCTTATGCCAATGTCCCCTAACTCTGCTCTGGCGTTGTATCGTTTCTCTGCTTTAACAATAATTTCCCAAGTTGATTCATAGCTATCAATCAATTTGGGAAGCCGATTATAATTGCTAAGAAGAAACTTTACTTTGATTTCCGTATCAGAATTTGAATACTCCTGTAAATGCCTGGCATAGGAATATCTCACTTCGGCTTTCATCAATATCCTCCCTCGTATAGTGATGTAGTGACACTAAAGTTGCGCGCCGCTTCTATGTCTCTATCTCTCAGATATGTAATATGATAGGACATGTTGGCTAAAATTACGTTACCGTTTCTGTTAACTTGAGTTAGCAATATCGTATACTTCATAGAAAATTCTTTCGATCATCACTCCATCATAACCACAATCCTTATATGCTCCAACGCCGCCTTCCTGCTCTTCTCCGTCTTCAACTTTCTCAGTTCCTGTACGGCTTCTGAGATTAAAGGATCTGCATTCAACTCAGAGGTCTCAGTTCCATTTATCAGATAATCCATGGACGTGTCCAGTACCCTTCTAAGTGCTTGCAGCACAGGAATACTTGGTACTCTTTTATCATTTTCATAAGAAGAAATAACCGACTTGTTGTTAACTCCGATCTTAAATCCAAGCTCTTCCTGAGACCATCCATGTTCATCTCTTGATTTTTTGATTCTTCCCCCAAGTGTATTCTTGTAATTTCCTTTATTCTTTCTCATTTTGCACCTTTCCGGCGCCTTCCAAAACGGAAGTGATCCATAAAAAAGTGCGCAAAAATACACCTTGCAGGAACCGAACAAAAAAAGCCTGCAAAACATACGCTAATCAATAGCAGACCACAGTGTTTTAAACACTGATCTGCTAATCAGCTTCCGTTTTGCAGGCTCCTCTTTACATTTTCAAGTAGTTATAAGTAGCATGTTTAATGCCATCTACCGTATAGTCCAGCTCTAGACAAACTCTTGATCCGACACGCTCTGTTTATCCGTAATTCCTTTAACGCTTCATGGTCTGCACCGCACTCCCATTGAGCTACGGCTTTCACAGGACAGGCCTTAGGCGACCGGTATAACAGTCATCCGTGGGGATCTCAAACTATTCTGTTGTTGTAATTATTGTTTGGCTGTAAGTAATAGCAGCCTATGATGTCTCAGTCTTAAAGAATAAATTTATATTTTTAAGTCTGGTTATAATGTTTATGTATCTTTTCTGTCGCATATACTCCAGGTTGTTATCAAAGGCTTCTTCATAGACAATGACTCTGCCCTTTTTTACAGTTACTGACATATTTCTTCCACAGAAATGACATATTACATTGCATTTACCTTCTCCATGAGTTTCCTGCAGATAATCACCGCAGTAATTACAGCAAGCAACAAATCTGTCTCTTTTTTTTATGATTTGCTCCATTCATAATTCCTCCCTATACTCTATGTTATTACTGTTTGTTTAGTAAACGTTGCAACATTTGGTAAACATCAGACACAGTACTAGAATGTCTGTTCTTTTTCAAGAGAAAAGTTAAAAAAATTTAATCATCGGAAAAATATTTCCGATGATTGATTGTATTCTTAAAAATACTTGACTTATGGAGAAATTTAATAAAAATATAGAGTTTTGCATTATGAGGATTTTGAGTGTTATCACAGCGATAAACCCATACTCACCCCTACTTTTCTGATCATGTCCTGATATCTTCTTCTTACATCTTCAGGCCCGGAAATGCTCATTTTACCTGCGAACTGGAATACCCATGCCATGAATGTGCGGCTGACAGAAACATTAACTGTCGCTTTGAAATATGTTTCCGCTAATACTTCCACCTTAAAATCTTTCCCGAACCTATCTATAAGTTGTATCATCAGGTCGTTATCACAGATAAGATCCACGTCTTTTAACTCTCCGTCGTACATGTAGATTGTACTGTTGGTATATATCAGCAGGTCCTTATCCTCCGGTCTCGGATATGCATCCGCTTCGAGTTGTTCTACATCATGCATCCTGTCAAGCCTGGGAGTGATGATCTTTCCATGTTTCTCTGAATAACCGATCAAATAGTAAGCATCATCATTCCATACACACTCATAGGGACTGAGTACATAGATTTCCCCATCATTTTTTCGGATCATTGTCTTATCAACCGCATAATCTATCATGGTATAAGAAATCTGTTTTTTGTTGTATATGGCCACCATGACAGTAAACAGATTGTAGTAGATCTTATTGTCATCCGGTTTTCTTCTGTCGAAAACACTGATTTTCGGTGCCAATGCTTCTCTCTGATACTTGCTTGAATCATTTAGGATCTTGTTGATAAGTTCAACGCTTTGCTGGGCAGACAATACCCTGGAAGCTGCTACTGCATCAGTAAGTAATTTAATATCCGTAATCTGGAACTGTCTGTCCGCCAGAAAGTAAACATTATCCCCATGATTATCCATGATGATGTCAAAGTTATATTTCTGGAGGACTTCGATGTCATCTTTCAGTGTTTTACTGGTCACGCTGTAACCATTTGACTCCAGATACGAGATGATATCTGCAGTGGTGACGGGGTGATCCTCATCTGAATAAAATTTCAGATATACGAGGATGGCTAAAATACGTCCTTTTGTACTTGGTTTGTCCATAAGTTAAAATACCTCCATTATATCTTGATACGGAAATTGTAAGTCTTGGAATTGGAAAAATTTTGTACATAAGGCGCTTCTTAATCGACAAATACTATCGTGTCATCAACAAACTTTTTTATTGATTTTTCAATCATCTTTTGCTCTTCTGTGAGTTTTTGCTCCGAACTACAGTTTAATATCCATAAGGCAAATTCCAGATTGTCTACCGGGTCTTCAGCTAGCTTTAATACATCTTTTTCATCCGGGTACCAATTTTCATTTAAATAACCCATTTCTATAATGCTGTTGACGAGCTCATCATATTCCCGGTGAGTCATAATCTTTATCGGTGTTTTCAGTTCAATCTTTCTCACATTAAAAATTTTTGTCTTCATTTTTTTTGCTTGTTAAGGATTCGTGTTATATACATCTGATAATCTCCTACCAAGCTTCCTCCTTTATTTTTTCTGTTGCCACTTCTCGGCACAAAAGAATTATGGGAGGGGTTCTTTGCGTATTAGTATTTTTTGGAAAAAATCTAAAAATTTTTTCAAAAAATATTGTGAGTAGAGTTTGAATCGCCTGAGTATTCATTGTATTTCTAATGTTTTCAGGACTTTTTTTCAGATTAATTGATACTTTGATAATAAATGATGAAATGCATGTACACGATTATGCATATCCTGATTTTTATAATTGTATTAAAGGATAATCTACAAAAGGAGTTATTGAAAATGAAAAATGGATATATTTTTAAGTTCATTAATTCAGGCGACATAAGAAAATACCTTTTTGAAATAGGATATCAATTTTCCGTAGCCGAATACGCATATCTTATATGGCAATGCGGGGAAATGAATATACTACAAAAGCACGAGGAATTCAAAAGATTAATTGATTCAACAGAAACAACCCTTATAAAAACATCTATGCATCCGAATGGATGGGATCTACATCAGATAATCAATAAATATATATCTTTAGAAAAACAGTTTATCAATAGGTTTTTCTTAGATGAAACCGGATGCTTCTATGAATGTGAATGGTTTGAGAATGGACATGAGGTTGGTGGTTATAACTACTATAGTAATTATACAGACGCTTATTCAAATGCCATGAAGAATGTGGTGTCTGACAATAACCAGGGATTCCATATTTATAAACGCTATATTGACAATTCTAGCATCCGTAGCTCTGTAATAGATGCCGTTTTTAATGCCACCGGAGAAATGATAGATATTGATCTTACCGGAAATATATGTGAAGATTTTCGTGAATATGACTTAGACTTCCTTTGTAATGAGACATTTACAGATATGTGGTTTGACATACCTATACCATTTAAACAAGGAGACATAGTATGTGACAAATATAGAAAAATCCCTTTCGTCATTACTTCTATTGTTCCATGGTGCCGCAAAGAAAAACCTCCAAGGAATAATAAAACCATTCATCTAACAGGCTTTGATATGTGTGCTTCCGGCTATACCGTAAATGATAATCTATCAATAAAATACAATTGGCTATCGTTTCCTTATCTTAATCTTGAGTACTATTCCGGAGATTTAAATGATGAACTTCGTATACTTAGCGCTTACAGTCTTTTTAAAAAGGGCACAATCAATGGCGATACCCTTGTTAAACTAACTCAGCTCTTTTTCACCGAATATCAGTCCAAAAAGTTATATAAAGATATTGACTGCTATATGGATGAAAACACCATGAAGAAGCTGGCAATATTAAAGTACAAGGAGTCAATAAATGAATAACAAAGAAATATGTAAATATATTAATTCAAAAGATATTCGCCAGCATCTCTTAAATATTGACTATAAATTCACCACGACGGAAGCTGCGTGGCTTGTAAATCAATGTCATAGCGCAACCTTAAAAGAAAAGATAGCTGCATGGCGAGACATAATTAATACTATGCCTGACGAATCTGTAAACTCTCCTCAATTTGATAGTCCTGTAGATAGTATCCATAATGTTTTGAAAGACTACATCACCATGAAAGAGAAAATGCTTGAGTTATTCTTTGAAGAATCTCCGAAGACATTTTATCAATATATGGTAAACAGTACATATATGAGCACCAACTATGATGATGCGAGTCCTATGTCTTCATATGACATATGTTACAAGTATTTAAAACGTGAATTAAATAATGAATATAAGGATCAGGTGGGGGATTCCTGCATCAGACGCTCTGAAATTGATGGTTTATATAATATAACCGCATATTATTCTTATGAAGGTGAGTTAATGGATGTTTACATCCCTTCTGACTACGGTATATTTGATTGGCTTCTCTCCGATTTCTTTGATAATCTTTGGTTTCATTTCCCAGTTCCATATAAGAAAGGTGACATTTTATATGATCCTTTCCATCCAAATAGATCTGATTGCCCGGGTCCAGTGGTTATGGAGGGCATCACGCCACTACAGTTTGAAAAGGATGGTCGCAAACATACTGATAGTTCTGACATGGTTGTCTGGGGATATTTTCAAGACAAAGACTCAGGAACTCTATATCATGAAGTGACTTGGAATTATATGGACTATGAGTATTTCCCTAACGATCAGCTTACAGGTAAAAGAAGAATCTTTAAGGCATTAAGTAACCTCATCAAAGAGCAAATATCCTTAGATCTTTTTACCCGTGCTTATCACCTGATTATTCTTGAGGAAGCCAAAAATGACATTATTCCGCACGGCTGGTATACAGATGAGGGGCTGCAGCGCGCAGGGATTGTCGAAGATCCCGATATGCCTTAAAACCAATTTTATACAAAACAAAGCCGATAAGATTTTCAACTCTTATCGGCATATTGTTTAGTTTAGACATATTCTAAATACTCTCATTACTCAAGACACATATCATGATTACTTTCTATTTTACGACTTCCGAAATATGTGAGTAATTATCACTTGTCACTTTCACCAATTGACTCTTTTTTTTCTATCTCCTCATTCATTTTCCTTATATCCTCAGAATCATATTTTCTCACATCATCAACAACAATTATCTTATCTATCGATTTGATCATTTCTAGAATTCTGGACATTTCTGAACAAGATAATTGAACTATCTTTTCGGTATCTTCTTGATAATCAACGTCATTTTCTGTGACAAACGTGTCCGGTTCTTCATATAAAAGGTCCCTAAATCTTATAAAGAAATGTGCGGTCCACCATTCCAAATCAATATCATATTGTAAACTATCATCCTCATCATCTATCGAATCGATATCAATAAGGCCATACTCCTTATGCATAAGTTCGTGTATGTCAGCGGGAAATCTTTTCTTTCCGTTGTCTGAAATCAGATGATTACAAAAATAGACTTCATCTCCTTCATTACTTATCTTTTCAATTGTTTCTGTCAATCTTTCCAACAAATTTTCAAATCCGTCCTCGTAAATAATCTTATATTCAAACAGATTATCTTTTCTAAGATCTACATCAAGTAACTTATGTTGGCGTCGGGATATTTTACGGATATAATTTGCCAATTGATCTCCTATCTTGAAATACATAGTCACAGTTCCATTTTCATTTGCTTCATATTTTTCAAATTTAATATTTTCCATGATATTAGATCCTTTCAGTTTTTATATTGGCCATCTTCTATGATCCGAGTATATAAAAAGAGATGTGCATGTTTTTGCACATCCCTAAATTGATTTTTATATTAAACAGATAATAATATCCATGCAGATCTGAAACTGTGTACTGCCATATAGGGTTATTACTTTATCGATTCAAACAGCTCCAAGACCTCTTCCTTTGTAATATCATAGCCCTTATATGTATCGTGCCATATATTCCACACTTTTGATCCCCGCTCTTCGCTGCGGTTTATAGTCTTACTCAACGATTCAAGGAAACTTTCGTCTTCCCAAAAGTCTTCATTATTGATATCTGTATCTTCGGCTTTACAAATTCTGTACAGAGGTGAAAGCATCGGCCTATGTGTATTGGAACTTATGTCCTTATAAAACATCTTATGTTTCAAAGCGGTAATTCTCCATTCTTTTGTTCCCGGTTTTTTGAAAAGAATAGTGGGTAAGCAGCAATCGAACTGATCTCTACCCTCCAGTATCATTGCACAAAACGGATATCCAAAAGGACGACTATCGATAAGAACTATATCTCCGGCATTATAAGGAGTCTCAATTGATAGATCTGTTAAACCACGTGTAAAATTATGCGATTTGGACTCATAATATTTATTTAAATAGCTACTTTTCTTTGGGGTAAATGCCTCATGTAAACGGCAAGTAAAAACCAGCAATTTTCGGCATTTAATTTCCAGCAGTTTTCGGCAGTGAAAAACCAGCAGTTTTTGTGGGAACCATCCCAAAATCAGCTTTTTCATCTGATGACAGGGCTGCAAAGGTGGGATGGCTGGTATCATCCCACCTATTAGGAAATCAATCCGTGTTACTCGTAGCTATAGAGTTGTTCCGAGACTTTATCATAATCATTCATAAGATCTTCGTTTTCTTTTGTGAGTTCATGGATCTTTTCAAGATAAAGCCACGTGCTTTCAACTACGTCATTGTATTTATCGAGGAGCTCCTCTTTACTGATCTTGTCCAGATCTTCCTTTTTTATCATTTCATACTGTTTCATCACTAGTATCCTTTCCATCATTTAAGAATGATTTGCGGTTTTCCAATCTATAACTCTTTCCGGATATCTTAATCCTATCGCAGCGGTACGAAAGTCTGTCCAGTATTGCAGTAGCAAGTGCGGGATCATTTAAAAACTCGGCCCATTCCTCAAACCCTTTATTAGTGGTGATTACTATAGCTGTCTGTTCCTGAAGCTCAGATATCAATTGAAAGAACAGATTACCTTCGGTAGGGTTGATCGGCAGATAACCTACTTCATCAATGATTAGAAGATTAGACTTCCGTATACGGTTCATTTTGGCACGACTGCGGCGGTCTATCTCCTCTGTTCTAAGACATTGAACCAGGGACTGCATTGTTGAATAGCTTACCTTATAGCCCTCTTCACAGGCATGGTATCCCAGCCCTATAGCCAGATGTGTCTTGCCCACTCCTGGCGGTCCGGAAAGGATCAGATTGTATAATCCATCTATCCATGTAAGTTCTGACAGTTGCTTGAACTGTTTCTTGGAAATAGCCCTGCAGAAATTCAAATCGAAATCCTTCAGGTACTTTGGATATGGGAATCCGGCATCTTTTACACGTCGCGCCTGAGCCTTGTCATGGCGGTATTTCAATTCTCCGGTAAAAATGTTTGCAATGAAATCAGTATAAGTTTGTTCCTCCTGTTCTGCCTTATGTATCAGGGTTTCTATGCTGTCTTTTGTATTGTATAGCGACAGCGAAATCGCTTGCTCTTTTAGTTCTGTTAACTTATCCATTGACAGCACTCCTTTCATTCATCGCATTCTCGTATGCACTCAAAGACCGGATATCCGGTTTGTCTACACGATATTTTTCAGGAAGAGAAGTACTGTCACGTTTTTTGATGTTCTTTTCTTCAATAGTTGCCTGTGTAAGATATATGATGCTCGATTTCAGATCTCCTGCAGAATACAATTCCTTCTCACTGCAGTATTCAACGCCCTTTAAGATGTCATCACGGTTCCATTCCTCAAAAAGCTTTTTTATGACACCAAGCTGATCCCTGTAATAGCGAGGTTTTTCTTGATGTATATGTTCAAGAAAAGGTCCGACCAGCTCATCGTTATTAAAGAGTTCCCTAAGCAACTTCTCCTGTTCTTCAACGGACTTTGTCTTGTCTCTTTCTGAACGTTCTGAGTGACCTATCAGTTTTCCTTTTTCGTGACAAAGCGGGTGTGTTGCATATATCTCACCAGTTATGGAATCAGTTATTGATACTTCGTCGGTTTCTTCGTTGATTTTCATATAGACGCGCACACCCTTGTGGTATGTCCCCACCGGAACACGATACCTGTTGCTTTTATAAAGAACAAGATTGTCTTTACGGACGGCATAGTCTATACTGTTTTCATTAGCGATAGCAAAGCTATACTCAGAGACCGGAACCAAGTATTCCTTTTCGAGGGCGAATACTTCATCCGGTCTTTTGTGTGTTGTGCCATGTACGTCATGATTAGCGGTGCGTCTGAGCCATGCTAAACATGCCTCATTAAAGCTCTCTATATCTGTGAACATACGGTGATCCGCAAAGTTGTACTTGGCGAATTTGACCACGTTTTCTACCGGACCTTTGGATTCAGGATCAGCACCATGACATAGAAATATATCAAATCCTACTTCCTGAAGATAACTTTGGAACCCGGCGGTATATATGATATCGCCATGGTTTTCACTTACAGCCAACACCTTATCCTGATCATATACGATCTGATGCGGACGGCCTCCAAAATAATCAAAAGCCTTGATGTGAGCCATTATGAAAGTTGTTGTGGTAAACGGTCTTTCCTGCCACATAACAAATTTGTAGCGGGAATGTGCAAGTACCATGGCAAAGCAGTAAACCTTCTTCTGTCTGCCGGATTTCGTGGGCACATATATCTCACCCATATCCACTTGTCCTTGAGCGCCTGGATCTCGCTCATCAACTGCTTCATATTGTCTTTCAGTTTCCGGTTTCTTTATGTCGTATTCTTCCCGGATGCTTTTCACGTAGTTCTGAAATGAACGTTTCTGAAAGTCCAGTGTTTCTAAGGGACTTCGTTCCTTGCACCAGTCATAAATTTGGGCAGCCGTCATATCCGGAAACTCCGTCAGCCATTCAACAATAAGTTCTTTGTATACGTCCGGCTTTCTAACCCTGTGTTTTTTCTTTGTCTCTTCATATCCATCGGGGGACATATCCCAATACTTTGAGACTGTCTCTCTGTTGAGCTTCAGTTTCCTGGCAACCTTTGATTTCCTGAAGCCTTTGCGTTTGAGTGTTTGAATCTCGGCATATTTCATCCAATCAATCATCCTTTCTTCACCTCCTAGCATGCAATTATAGACATGCATAGGAGAAATTCATATGATTACCGGAATTCCATTCTCAAACTGCTGGTTTTTCACTGCCGAAAAATGATGGTTTTATAATACCATTTACACCT
>NZ_FNRG01000057.1 GCF_900107835.1 Oribacterium sp. KHPX15 | reverse complement strand
AATCTCAAAGTAGTAAGGCCCGGTGGCTCAGTCGGTTAGAGCGCCGCCCTGTCACGGCGGAGGTCGTCGGTTCGATTCCGTCCCGGGTCGCTAATGATTTATTGATCATTTAAAATTCAATATTTTATGGATGGGTTCCCGAGTGGCCAAAGGGGGCAGACTGTAAATCTGTTGTCAGTGACTTCGGTGGTTCGAATCCACCCCCATCCATTTGAAACTCGATATGAGTTTCACAGTTGTTATTTTCAACTGAATGGGGTCTTAGCTCAGCTGGGAGAGCATCTGCCTTACAAGCAGGGGGTCACAGGTTCGAGCCCTGTAGGCCCCATTAATTCTGTTCAAGATTTGGTTCAGTAGAATTCAAAGGATTCTTTAACAGAATTGAAAATAACAAATATTAATATCGCGGGATGGAGCAGTCTGGTAGCTCGTCGGGCTCATAACCCGAAGGTCGTTGGTTCAAATCCTTCTCCCGCAAGTCTCAGAGATCACCCTTTGGTGGTCTCTTATTTTGTTGAAAAACATATGTTATACTTGTATAATTTATGAAGGAATTTTCTTGACTTTTATAATATACATTGATCTATTGTCAGAAAGGAGAAGTTAGAATGCGAGTTGGAATGCTTACAAGTGGTGGTGATTGTCAGGCGCTTAATGCAACCATGAGAGGTGTTGGTAAAGCACTGTTTAATTTGTTCGATGATCTTGAAATATATGGTTTTGAAAGCGGATATCATGGAATTATTTACTCGGAATATCATAAAATGGAACGTTCTGATTTTTCAGGTATTCTAAATATTGGTGGAACAATTCTGGGGACATCAAGAACTCCTTTTAAAACGATTAATGAACCCGATGAAAATGGTCTTGATAAAGTTGAAGCCATGAAACATACCTATAAACAGCTTAGGCTTGACTGTCTGGTTGTTTTAGGAGGTAATGGTTCTTTAAAAACTGCAAATCTTCTTTCCCAAAGTGGACTTAATGTTGTAGCATGTCCAAAAACCATTGATAATGATCTCTGGGGAACCGATATGACATTTGGTTTTCATTCTGCTGTTAATATTGCTACAGAAGCGATTGATTGTATACATACTACAGCAGCATCCCATAAAAGAGTTTTTATTGTAGAAATAATGGGTCATAAAGTAGGACTTATGACATTATATGCTGGTTTAGCCGGAGGAGCTGATATAATACTCATTCCTGAAATACCATATCATATAGATGCTGTATGTAATAAGATTCTCGAAAGGTATAAATACGGATCCAAGTTTTCAATTATAGCCGTAGCAGAGGGCGCCATTTCTTATGAAGATTCTTTGAAGTCGAAGAAGGATTATAAGAAAAAGCTGGCTGAAAGAAAGTACCCTTCTGTTTCCTATGAGCTTGCAGATGAAGTATTTAACAGAACAGGAATAGAGGTAAGAGTTACTGTTCCCGGTCATACTCAAAGAGGCGGAGCACCTGTTCCTTATGACAGAGTACTGGCAACAAGATTTGGTATTGAAGCTGCGCAATTAATTAAAAAACAGGACTTTGGTAATATGGTTGCATTGGTTAAAAATGATATTGTTAAAGTTCCTTTAAAAGATATCGCCGGTAAATTAAAATATGTCGATCCCGATTCCCAGATAGTAAAGGAAGCTAAACTTCTTGGAATTTCATTTGGAGACTGAAAAGGTTTTCAAAATATAAATGTTTTAAATGAGGATTTTAATTGAGTTACACTGCATTATACAGAAAATGGAGATCTCAAACATTTGATGAGATAAAAGGACAGGATCCTATAATAGAATCATTTAAAAATCAGATAAAGACCGGGCGTATAGGTCATGCATATTTGTTCTGCGGAACCAGAGGAACAGGAAAAACATCTGTTGCAAAGATTCTCGCCAGAGCCGTAAATTGTGAAAACCCTGATAACGGTAATCCTTGTAATAAGTGTGCATCGTGCAGATCTGTTTTGAATGATTCAAGCATGAATGTTATTGAAATGGATGCTGCGTCAAACAATAGTGTTGAAGACATACGACAGATACGAGATCAGGTTCAGTATCCTCCGGTGGACGCAAGATTTAAAGTATATATCATTGATGAGGTTCACATGCTTAGTCAGGCTGCGTTTAATGCTTTCCTAAAGACTTTGGAAGAACCTCCCGAATATGTGATATTTGTTTTGGCAACAACTGAGCCAAACAAACTGCCGATAACAATTCTTTCCAGATGTCAAAGGTATGATTTTCGTCGGATATCTACGGAAACGATAACTGAAAGACTACATGAAATAGCTTCAAGTGAGGGTATAGCTGTTGATGATGAAGCATTACACTATATAGCAAGAGTGGGAGACGGATCCATGAGAGATTCCGTATCACTACTGGATCAATGTTCTGCCTTTCAATTTGATCATAAAATTGAGTATGAAGATGCATTAAACATATTGGGAGCTGTTGATACATCTGTTTTTTCTGATATGATATGTGCGTTGAATAAAAAAGATATCAGAGACATCCTGAATATCATATCAGAAGTTATTGAACAGGGCAGAGAGATAGGACAATTTATAAATGATCTGATCATGTATATAAGAAACCTGCTCCTGGCTAAGAGTGTTGATAACTTAAATGGTCTTGTGGATATGTCCAACGAGAACCTGCTAAAGCTGAAGGATGACTCAAAGCTGTTTTCTGTAGATGAATTATTACGCTTCGTTAGGATGCTGAGTGAATTAAGCAACCAAATGAGATATTCTGTATCCAAAAGGATACTATTGGAAACAACTTTGATGAAAATGGCCTACCCGGAAACAGATACATCGTTGGAAGGCTTAAATGCAAAACTTAGTGAAATAAAAAGAAATATCGCAAATATCAATATTGATTCTATCAAAAATGGGAATCTGACTGAAACCTTGGGTAAAGCAAAAGACTTTGTTCCAAAAGAAATAAAATCCGATTCTCCCAAAAAGGTAGCATTACCGAAAGCTCAGTATGAAGATCTTCAACTGCTGAAAAAGGAATGGAGAAATATTTGCATAGCTGTTCCTTCTTCAGTTGTTTCTGTGGCTTTGAAAGATTCATATGTAAAACCTAACAGGGAACATGACGGAATGATAATAGTAACAAAGAGCAAAGCCTGTTATAAAATCATTTCTGAAAATGAATCTAAGGATATGTTATGTAAGGTTGTTGAAGACAGATATAATAAATCTATCAAATTTTCTACTGAGTTATCTGAAGAAAAAGAAAATTCAACAATATATGTAACTGATGATGATCTGAGTAAGATTAATATTAATATTGAAACAGAAGGATGAGAGGTATATAAATGGCTAAACATGGCGGATTTCCCGGAGGAATGCCGGGAATGAATATGAATAATATTATGAAACAGTATCAGCGTATGCAGAGAAAACTCGAAGAGGCTCAGGAGGAGTTGGCTAAGAAAGAGTATATCGGCCAGGCTGGTGGCGGAGCTGTGAAAATTACAGTTACCGGTGAGAAAAAGGTGATAAAAGTTGATATTGATAAAGATGCTGTAGATCCAGAAGATGTAGAAACACTTGAAGATATGATCCTTGCTGCGGTAAATCAGGCTATCGGTTCAGCAGAGGAGGATTCACAGTCAGAAATGGGTAAGCTTACCGGAGGACTTGGGTTCTGATGGAATATTTTTCAAAAGATATTTCAAAACTTATAGGTGAGCTTTCGCATCTTCCCGGTGTTGGGCAGAAAAGTGCGCAAAGACTTGCATTTCATATTATTAATGCACCAAAGGAACAGGCTGAGCAGCTTGCAGATGCTATTTTATCGGCTCGAAAAAATGTCAGATATTGCAAGATTTGTTATACTTTAACAGATTCCGATACATGTCCTATATGTGCATCTGAAAACCGTAATCATAAGCAGATAATGGTTGTGGAAAACAGCAGAGATATGTCTGCCTATGAACGTACCGGTAAGTACAGTGGAGTATATCATGTATTACATGGAGCCATTTCACCTATGCTTGGTGTCGGACCTGATGATATAAAGCTAAAAGAATTAATAACCAGATTGAAGGATGATATAGAAGAAGTTATTATAGCTACTAATTCTTCATTAGAGGGTGAAACAACAGCAACCTATATTACAAAACTGATAAAACCTATGGGAATAAAGGTCTCAAGAATAGCATCAGGGGTACCGGTTGGTGGAGATATAGAGAATATTGATGGTATAACCTTACTAAGAGCTTTGGATGGAAGGGTTATTTTATAAATATTAACTGCTAAGGAGTATGATTGTTTAATGGATAAGTACGAATTTAACATTAAAGCTGAGCAAATGCGAAAAATGGCAGAGCAGGGCGATTATAAAACAGCCATGCAGATTGCCGATACAATAGATTGGAGACGAGTAAGAAACGCCAATCTTCTTTCTTCGGTAGCAGAAATTTATGAACATAACAAAGAGTATGAGGAAGCCAAAGATATTCTGATACTGGCATTTGAAAGAGCTCCCGTAGGCAAGAGATTTCTGTTTAAGTTATCAGAGATTTCTGTTGAGGCAGGAGACATTCAGGAGGCTCAGGAATTCTATAGAGAATTCTGTGAAATGAGTCCGGATGATTCAAGACAATATTTGTTAAGATATAAGATATTAAAAGCTAAAGGCGCATCAAATGAACAACTTATAGCGCCTTTGGAAGAGTATACATCAGTCGATGTAGATGAAAAATGGCTTTATGAGCTGGCAAAATTGTATTCTGATGTCGGATACGAAGATGAATGTGTAAAGACCTGCGATAAAATCATGCTTTTGTTTGGACTTGGCCAGTATGTTGATAAAGCCATGGAATTAAAACAAAGGTACAGAGAATTATCAAAACAGCAGCTGGATCTTATTGAGAACAGAAGTCTTTACGAGGACAAACTTAAACAGGCATCAGAACAATTTGAAGAGTTAAATGAAAAACCTTCTGAAATCAATATAACCAATATCAGGAATCATGATAATGCTTCTGTCAGGCAGGAAGAAACCGAAAATAATTCTGTGGCTGAAGACAGCTATGATGATAACGAAAATACTGAAGAAACCGAAAACACAAATTCTGAAGAAACGGTTAGCAAAGATTCCGGCAGCGGTAAATCTAATGAGAATAAGGTAAAAGAAAATCTCAATAATTACCATATGATCATTGAAGCAAAATCCAAGGAAGACGGATTTAAGATTGCAGTAGATGAAATTAAGTATTTTCATGACAAGTATGGTTACGATTTCAAGGTTGCCAAGACAAATTCCGAGAAATTGAATGAAAAGGGATTCGAAGCATTTAAATCCAAGATCGAAGGAAAAGATCTTATCATAGAGGATGCCGGATCTTTAACTTATAAAGTTGTTGATGAGATCGCAGATTATATTGATGAACTTGAAGATCCAAGTTCCATCATTTTAGTGGATGTTGTAGACAGATTTGACAGAATGGCTGAAGACAGGCCGTTATTTATAAAAAAGTTTGATCTGGTTTCTGATATAGAAGACGATCTTGTGGAAGATGTTCAGATAAATCAGGCAGAAATTCCGGCTGTTAAGGATGAAAAAGAAAACATAATAAATTATGATAAACCAAAGACAGTGGGTAAAGCCGAGAATGCAGCTATATCAAAGCCTAAGCAAAATGATGTGGATAATGCATTACCATCAGACTTTTATAAAGAAATGGATATTGATGATTTTGCAACTTATGCACAGAACTATGCAAAGAGTATAGACTGCGTATTACCGGGAAAGACTGTGCTGGCATTATATGAAAGAATTGAAATAATGCAGGAGGACGGCATCGCATTAAATAAAGCAAGTGCAGAAGATCTTATTGAAGAAGCTGCAGATAAGGCGGAAAAATCAGGATTTGGTAAAAAACTTGCCGGAGTATTTCATCCAAAATATGATAAGGATGACAGGCTGATTTTACGTGAAGATTGCTTTGTAAGCTGAGTATATGACAGTAGCATTAGAAGTAATTAAAAATGACTGGGTTCAGATAAGCGTGATTACCTTTATGGTAGTCATGCTTATTTCAGGTTACTGTAAAGGTTTGGTAAAGATGTCATCTAACCTGGTTACGCTGATTATGTCAATAGTGATAACCAGGATGGCAAAACCACATTTTCAGGAATGGTTAAAAAATAACGAAGCGGTGAGATCATTTGTAAGTAATAAAGTGGAGTTTCTGGTTACGGAATATATAGAATCAACAGTCAAAAACAGCACACAAATACAAAATGAAAGCTTATCGGATAATAATATAGTTAATGCCATAATAAAAAACACCCTCGAGAATAGCGATGGCGACATAAGTGAACTACTTGGGATAGATAAAATAGCAAATATAATAACTGAAAAAATTTCAGACTTTGTTTTATCAATTATTACTTTCTTAGTCTTGATGATTGTAATAACGATTATAATGAAGCTGATTTTTTACATACTGGATAAAATAGTGGCATTACCGGTATTATCCGTTATCAACAGAGTTTCCGGTGCCATACTTGGACTAATAGAATCAATATTGTATATATGGATAATCTTTATAGTGTTGAGCCTGTTTCCAAAGAATGAATTCATAAATGATATTATGGAACAGATAAACAGAAAAGGAACATGGATTTATTTTTTGAAAGAATCCAATCTATTTATAAAAGTTTTTGAATTAATAATAATGTCAGGCTTAAAAAAATAAAAATTTTTCAAAAACCATTTGACAACACCATTAAGAGCTGATATATTAAACGAGCTGTCGCAATAAAACAGCAACAGAACCTTGAAAATCAAAGATCGATTAATACACAGACCCTGAAGATTCTATATGAAGATTCAGAAGCGGAGGATCTTTAAAGATCTGAAGCGAGACCAAAAAGGTCTAAAGCGAAAATACAATCGCAGTAAAGAAAACGGACAGAACAAATAAAGCCAAGCTTTTAGTTCTGAACGGGAAGAACTTAAAAGAGAGAAATCTCTTTCGTATTTAATATGAGAGTTCGATCCTGGCTCAGGATGAACGCTGGCGGCGTGCCTAACACATGCAAGTCGAACGAGCGAGAGATGAAACCTAGTGATTCTCAAGCGAGTGGCGGACGGGTGAGTAACGCGTGGGTAACCTGCCTTACAGAGGGGGATAACAGTCTGAAAAGACTGCTAATACCGCATAAGCACACAGTACCGCATGGTACAGGGTGAAAAGATTTAT
>NZ_FNRG01000023.1 GCF_900107835.1 Oribacterium sp. KHPX15 | reverse complement strand
AAAATGCGTAATAGTATCATAAATGTAACTATGTATTATAAATGTTCGTACTTGTTTAAATGATTCTTAGAGATAAAATGATGATACAGCAAACAAAAACAAATAGCAAACAAATGGAGGAAAACAATATGTCAAATTTTAAAAAAGTAAATGTAACTGAGGATCCAAGAACAGAGCTTCATGATGTACTGGGGCTGACAGGAGCGGAAATAAGCATCAATCATCTTCCTGCCGGAGCAAGTGTTCCTTTTGTACACTCACATAAGAAGAATGAAGAGATCTATATCATCCTTTCAGGAAAGGGCAAAGCTTCGATAGATGGAGAGGATGTTGAAATTGCAAAGGGCGATGTAGTCAAGATTTCACCAGAAGGAAAGAGACAGTTCTTTGCGGCTGATGATTCAGAGCTTAGCTACGCATGTATCCAGGTTAAGGCCGGTTCAATCGATGGCTACACTGCAGATGATGCCGTGGTATACTAAATCAAAAAAGCAGAAAAAATATCAAGTTTCAGTTTCCTTTCAGCATAGGGTGATATTATAAATTCATCAGATGAGGAACATCTGATACCCTATAGAAGTTTTTTTCATACTACTCTGACCGGCAGCCCCCAAATCTGTCGGTAACCCTCTGAAAACCGATGATCATGTAATATGCACGCTATCATCTTTATATAATAAACCAACCGGCTAGATTTGATTTCTAGCCGGTTTTCTATGATTATTATTCAGTTCGATTAAATCCCATATCTTTATAAACTCTTACCGGATTTCCCCTGACTATCCTTGTATGCTCACGCCAGGCATCATTGGTCTGCTTTGCTTTGTTTTCTGCCTCCTTTTCCGAAAGGATGGCGTTAAGTTTCTGGAGAGCATCTTTTCTGTTAAGCTGCTGAGTCCTTTCTGCTGTTGATGTCACAGTGATACCGGTGGGTATGTGTGTGAGACGTACACCGGTCTCGACCTTGTTGACATTCTGTCCGCCGTTTCCGCCGGAATGGAAGCACTCGAATCGAATGTTCTGATCCTTGCATATCTCGTCAACCTCTGGGATGATACTTACATCCACGAACCAGTTTTTTCGTTTGTGCTCAGGTCGGAAAGGACTCTGGCATATCCACTGAACGGTTCCTTCAAGGCCTGAAAGGTCATTTTCTGTTTTAAACATTATAGAAGTGCAGCACCCCTTGGTTTTTGAAGGATGTTGGCTGATCACCTCCAGATCATCATATTCTTTATTCAGGGATTTAAAGAGCTTTGTGACACAGAGCTCGCATTCTGCCGGTCCCTGTCCGGAACTTATCTGTATTATCATATTTTAAAATCCTCATTATTCTCCACCGGCCTTATAGTTATATACCGGCTTTATAATCTTATCGATCTTTACGGTAGCGTTTATCACATCAGTTATGTCCGTGACCGGTCTGTATGCAAACGGTGCTTCATCTAAGGTGTCCTTACCGATGCAGCTTGAATAAATACCTTTCATCTCCGACTTGAAAGAGGAAACTGTAAAGCTGTTCTTAACATCCTCACGTTTCATGATTCTTCCTGAGCCATGAGGGGCAGAGCAGTTCCAATCCTTGTTTCCAAGTCCTGTTCCGAGAATGATACCGTCACGCATGTTGACAGGAATGATGACTTTCTCATTGTTCTTTGCAGAAATGGCACCTTTTCTCATGATCGGTGAATTGAATAGGGCTAATGTCTCTGACGATGCATCTACATAGTTATGGATACACTCATATGACTCCAGTACCTTCCATTTCATTCCCTTTACAAGTTCATCAAGGATTATCTGTCTGTTAAGGCTGGCAAAGTTTTGAACTATCTGCATGTCATGAAGATAAGAGTCTTTAAGTTCTCCATCAAGCCAGGTGAGTTCATATGGGACATCTATTCCTTTTGATTTCAAGGCTTTCTGTCCTTCATTTAAGTAGTATTCAGTCACTTCTTTTCCAAGATGTCTGCTTCCGGTATGGATTACGATGTAAAGATCATTGTCCGTATCCTTATCGACCTCGATGAAATGATTGCCGCCGCCTAATGTTCCCAAACTGAGTCTTGCTTTATCGGTCCTTATATGTGATGAACAATAAAGATCCGAAAAGTCGAAGTCTTCTGCAAACCTATGTGGCTTTCTCTTGATGTTAAAACCAGAAGGTACGCAGTCTCTGATTACAGTGTCAAGCTTCTGCCCTTCAATCTTTTTTCCTTTGATCTTACCAAGTGTCATACCGCACCCTATATCGATTCCGATAAGATTAGGCATGATGCGGTCCTCGATAGTCATGGTAAGACCAATAGTTCCGACTTTTCCGGGATGAACATCCGGCATTACTCTTATTAAGCACCCTTTTGATGACTCGTTGTCACATATCATCTGAAGCTGGGCTCTTGCATACTGATCAAGGGCAGTGTCGGTATTATTTGTAGTGAAAACATGAGCTTCTGAAAAAGCTCCTTTGATTATCTCCATAGTTGATTTCCTTCGTTAAAAGCACGGAAGGGCATAAAAATACACCTCCCAAATAAAGAGGTGTTGATCATCCTATGAAACTGTAGATATAGGTAGAATATGCCTACTTAATTACAGAAAAAAGGATAACCATCCCTCGGGTTGCGTTTAAGTTTGTTAAAGTGTTCTTAGTCATGATGGCCTCCTTTCTGAAAATCGAATTAAATGTTACTGAGATAGATGTTAACACATATTAAGGATATTGCAACTGGCTATTTTAGGTGTGGGTTAATGCTATATACCTATAATATCACAGAATTTTCGAAGCGAGATTCAAGGTAACTCACAGTTTTTCAATAAGGCTTTTCATTTCTTCGCGCCATTTTTCTACCTATTTGCCCCCGGTAAACCATTTTGTGTCGTATTTTGGCAGCATAATTCTTAGCCATTCCTCTCTGGCTGCTTCGTACAAAGCTTCAGCGCCCTTTTTCTTTTGTATA
This sequence comes from Oribacterium sp. KHPX15, assembly GCF_900107835.1. Lineage (GTDB taxonomy): Bacteria > Bacillota > Clostridia > Lachnospirales > Lachnospiraceae > Oribacterium. The sequence continues at coordinate 68,912 of NZ_FNRG01000023.1, read as the reverse complement.
TCGATAAAAATCTCTCTTAACCATATAATTGCAGATTCCTTAATAAGAAAAGGTACTCTAAGAATCATGTCATCTTTGATTTCCATCATGCTTTTCCTTGGTATTTTTTTATTCTGAATAAAAAAGTCGCTTTCATTGACATCTAAAATCTTGTGACATTCAAGATCCGCCTCTCAACTATCTTCAGTACATCTTACTGTAAGGATATATAAAATCTTATATTCCATAATTAGCATCTCCATTGATTTAAGTGGTTAAGTAGAAACAACATGATGTTAACAAAGAGAATGTGCCGAAAATGGCACATTGTTTTTGCTAATAATATGTTCTGTATCAAGAATGAATAAGATTGCTCCTGATGAGAGACATGAACCAAGAGGATTAAAATAAAGCAAGATATATTAAAGAGAGTAAGGATTTGAATGATGATTAAAGATGAGTGCGAAGATGACATAGATTTAGAATATTTTGATAGGTACTTAGAGATTTTAAGTATTGAAAATGAAATAAGCAATATGTATGAGCAAGCTATCGAAGTCTGCGTAAAATCCATGCATTCGGCTTTATCTGACGGAAAGTACGAGACTGCTTTTAAATTAGCAAAAAAACTGCAAGGATATAGTACATTTACAAATCGTGATGAGATAGAAGCGTGTTATAAAGTCTGTGCGGAACATGGCATACTGGAAGCTCTTATTTATCAAATGGAGAATTATATTGATACAGATAAGGAAGAAGTAAATCCAGAAGCTTTTCCATATCTGTATCAACTTGCTGAGTTGGGATACGTAAAGAGTTTTAGATGGTTGGCGGATTGCTATAGTCAGGGCATTGGATGTGAACGTGACCTTTATAAATCAGAGCATTTATATCAGGAAGGGATGATTTTTGACTGTGATGAATACTGTCGAAAGACATATGCTAACCTGAATCTGGAAATAGAGGAATATTCAGGAAATGACCCATTAATGATTGCCATAAAGACGATTGTATGTAGTATAAACGAAGAAAAGGTGGATTATACACGTATTGAGATTGCAAAGTTGATTTTGGAAGGCAAATTAAAAGAGTATATGCCGTAGTCAGCATTCGCAATTTTAAAGAATACAGGTCTTACCTACAATGGGGTAACAGAGTATCTTACAGGGCAATGTGTTTTGTATGGAATCGGCACCGAAAAGAATCCTACTCTGGCGAAATATATACTTGAAGAAGCAGTCAAGTGCCTCGAATATGAGCTAAAACATTGGGATGATTTTATGTCGGTCAGAAATCGTATAAGGCGTTATGCTTTTAAAAAAGAGTATTACGTATGTGCACTTGATGGGGCCAAAATCTTCTTAAAACAGGCGAAAATAGATGAAAAAAAGCTGGACAGAGGATATATGGAGAGGACCTATGATGGACAATTGGATGATTTAACAAAGCAAATAGTATTTAATGAATGGAAAAAACCAGGACATCTTTTTATCAAGAGAGCAGTTAATTATTTATGAGATCATATTAGGACGATGCGCTAAAAACAGCGCATCGTCTTTTTTATAATCTTGGCATAAATAAGGACATGTTCGCACAGGAAAGGGGCTCATAAAATGAATGCTTTGAATGAAGATCATAAAGTGTCGGTAAATACTAGCTTGGTATATGGAAGAAGATTTGAAGGTAAAGCGATACCTGTTTCAGAAATATATGGTGAAATGCAGTCCGTAATAGTGGAAGGTCGTGTGTTCTGCTATGAGAGAAGGCCAATCAGAAACGATAAAGCTCTATTGACATTCGGCATCACTGACTTAAAGGACAGTATAAAGGTTAAGCTCTTTATTACGAACAAGGAAATTCCGGCTATGGAACAATATATAAGAGATGGGGCGTTTCTTAGGATTAAGGGAAGTATTGTTTATGATTTCTATGATAAAGAGATATGTCTCCAGAAGATAACCGGTATCATGACCATGCCAAACAATAATCCTATAAGAAAGGATCATTCAGAAAAAAAGAGAGTAGAGCTCCACTGCCATACAAAAAAGAGTGCCCTAGACGGAGTATCAGATGTCAGCGATCTTATAAAACAGGCATATGACTGGGGGATGCCGGCATTAGCCATTACGGATCATGCCGTGGTTCAAGCGTTAACCGAGGGGTATCAGTATATTTGCTCTTATAAGAATAAACATAAGGATTCTGATATTGATAAATTCAAACTTATCCTGGGGGTTGAGGGATATCTTGTTGATGATTACGGGAATGAATTGAATGATAAAGATCTGGAAGGACTGGGAAAAGATACTATAAAACATCTTCCCTCCAGTCATGTAGTTATACTTGCTCGAAACGAGACAGGAAGAATAAATCTTTATAAGCTTATCAGTGAATCACATCTTAATTATTTTTATAGAAAACCACTTATCCCTAAGAGCTTGCTGGCAAATTATAGGGATGGGCTAATAATCGGTTCGGCTTGCTGTGCCGGTGAGTTGTATAAGGCAATATTAGCTGGTGAGGATAAAGTTGAGATAAAAAAGATAGTTGATTTCTATGACTATCTTGAGATCCAACCTGTATCTAACAATTACTTTATGATACCGGATGAAAAATATACAAATATAAAATCAGAAGATGATCTCAGGTCAATAAATATGGAGATAGTAAGGCTTGGCGAAATATATGGAAAACCCGTTGTTGCAACAAGTGATGCTCACTATCTGAATCCGGAAGATGGGATATTGAGAGAAGTGATACTCACTGTTAAAGGAATGGATGAAGAACCTGCTCCCTTATATCTCAGAACTACCGATGAGATGCTGTCAGAGTTTAAGTACCTTGGAGAAGATAAAGCAAGGGAAGTTGTAATAGAAAATACCAACCATATAGCGGATCTATGTGAGCATATTTCTCCAGTCAGACCCGATAAGTGTCCGCCGGTAATCAAAAACAGTGATGAGACACTAAGAAACGTTTGTTATGAGAAGATACATAGTCTTTATGGAGATATGCTTCCCACGATAGTAGAAGACCGATTAGAGAAAGAACTGAATTCCATCATCGGTAATGGATATGCTTCTTTATATGCTATAGCTCGTAAGTTAGTTGAGAAGTCTGTACAGAAAGGTTACCTTGTAGGGTCAAGAGGCTCTGTCGGCTCGTCATTTGCTGCATTTGCTTCAGGAATAACTGAAGTAAATCCTTTGCCCCCACATTATTTGTGTCCAAAGTGTAAATATTCGGATTTTTTAAGTGAAGATGTTGCCATGGTCAAGGGCGGATCTGGGTATGATCTTCCGGATAAGATTTGTCCTGTCTGCGGAACTCCATTAAGGAAAGATGGATTTGATATACCATTTGAAATATTCCTGGGATTTGATGGAGATAAAGAGCCTGACATTGATCTTAACTTTTCAGGCAGGATTCAAAGCACAATACACAAATATACTGAAGAAATATTTGGGAAGGGAAACTGTTTTAAAGCCGGAACCATAAGTTCGCTAGGACCCAAAACAGCTTATGGGTATGTGAAGAAATACCTGGAAATAAAGGGGATATCAAAACGATCCATTGAAATCCAAAGACTTGTCGATGGATTTGAAGGAGTGAAAAACGGCACCGGGCAGCATCCAGGTGGAATCGTAATCCTTCCCAAAGGAGAGAACATATATAGCTTTACACCTTTACAATACCCGGCAAATGATAGTAACAGCTATTTTATCACAACCCATTTTGATTATCATTCAATAGACCATAATCTTTTAAAACTTGACTTGCTTGGTCACGATGATCCGACAATGCTTAGATTTTTGAATGATATTACGGGGGTTAACTCTATCGATGTCCCATTTAACGATGATAGGGTTATGGCTTTGTTTAAGGGTACTGATGTACTTGACATTACTCCTGATCAGATAGGCGGCACTAAGGTCGGAACTATAGGACTGCCGGAATTTGGAACAGATTTTGCAATGAGCATGATCCTGGATGCCAAGCCACAGATGTTTTCTGATCTTGTAAGGTTAGCAGGTTTATCGCATGGCACGGATGTGTGGCTGGGGAATGCCAAAGATCTTATTTATTCAGGGATCACAACACTAAGATCATGTATATGCTGCAGGGACGATATAATGACTTACCTTATAGAGAAGGGCATAGATAAAAGCACTTCGTTCAGAATAATGGAATCAGTCAGAAAAGGGAAGGGCTTATCAGGTCAGATGGAAACAGCTATGAAAGAAGCCGGTATTCCGGAGTGGTATATGGATTCCTGCAGGAAGATAAAATATATGTTTCCAAAAGCACATGCTGCAGCATATGTAATGATGGCCTGCAGAATTGCATATTTTAAGATCTATTATCCACAGGCATTTTATGCTGCATGGTTCTCCATAAGAGCAAACTCTCTTAACTACGAAAAGATGTTTTGCGGTCATGATGTTTTAGAGGAACATCTGGCAGAATACAGGTCCAAAAAATATCTAACAGCGTCTGAAAGTGATGAATATACCGCATTAAGAGTAGCTGAAGAGATGTATGCAAGGAATATTGAGATAGCACCTATAGATCTTAAAATGGCTCATCCATCAAATTTTACGATTGTTGGAGAAAGAGTAATGCCAAGCTTTTCAAGCATCTGCGGGCTGGGTGAAAAGGCGGGGGAAATGATTGTTAATGAACTCCGGATCAGACCCTTCTCATCAATAAGTGATTTTAAGAAAAGAACAAAATGCTCTCAGATGGTTATAGATACTCTGCTACGTCTTGGATTATTGAAAGATTTACCAAATCCGAAACAACTCAGTATTTTTGATTTTATGGAGTAGTGCTTATGAAGAAATTGGTATGTCCATGCTGCGGATGGAGTGATTTTTTAAAATATACGGATTCCGATAAAGTATATTGCCAGGCTTGCGGGCTTGAATACACAGAAGATGAAGTACTGAAGTTCGAAAAAGAAGTTCCTGAAGATGAAACCGGAGACTATGGGATTACGGTGATAGATAAAGACCGTGGCGGCTATGGCTCTTTTAATGGTCATAAGTCAGACGCTTATTACGATAAGTGGGTAAAAGAAGCTGTTAAGTATAACGATAGATCTGAAGGGATCGTTACAAAGAAGGACGAAGGCGGCGGAATACAAAAGTCAAGGAATAGAACAAATTAGTACGATTCAAAATCAATCAGAATGGTGGTAGTGACAAATGTTATATGAAGTTGATGATAAATTGTTAGATAGCGTTACAAAAGATATGTTAGATCCTAAAAAAGGGAAAATGGAGACCGGCTTTTCTCAATTAGATGATATGACCGGGGGCTATAAAAAGGGACAATTAGTAGTGCTTGGCGCCAGACCGGCCATGGGAAAAACGGCATTTGCCTTATCAATGCTTAATAAAATATGTATCAGAGACAATTATGCTTGCGCATATTTTACGAATCGGAATTCTAAAGAGTCACTTTTAAAGAGACTTATATGTATAAATGGAGAGATGGATATTTTTCGTGAGATTGGGTACGAGAGAATTGATGATTGCGCAAAGGCTATTGGGAGTTCGCCTCTATGGATTGATGATACTCCGGTTCAGTACATCGAAGATATTGCCAATAAGTGTAATGAAATCAGAGAAAAGCAGTCATTGGATTATGTTTTTGTGGATTTTTTGCAAGATGTTAAATGCAGACATTCAGATTTTATAAATAAACCGGATGAGCAGGAAGAGATAATTCGTAGATTAAAGAAAATAGCCGAGAATATGCAGTGCGTGGTATTTGTGTTGTCTCAACTGAAAAGATCGACTGAAAGAAGACTCTGGCATTATCCTAAGATGGCTGATTTTGAATCTCATGTTGCATTGGACAAATATGCAGATGTGATTTTTCTGTTGTACAGACCCAGCTATTATGACCGAAAAGCCAATTCGAAATACGCTCAAATATATCCGGCAAGAAGTGAAAATATATGTGGTATTTTCACATCTCTTGATTATGAGCCTGAATATGCAGCATTTTATGACTCTGGTGAAATAGGCAAAAAATAAAGGGTACATCACCATTTGAATAATAGTACATATGGAAAGAACCTATGATTATGACTCAATTATAAAGAACAAGAATCAGCCGATATTGCTTAGAGGTAAATGTGCTAAAAAACGCACATTGGATCGTGGTATAAAGAAAATACGTACCACGAAATATTATCAAGCCGAGGAAAGCAATATGTATGGTACCGGAACAAAGAAGATGTTAAACATACTTATACTGGATATCCTGAGGGAATACTCTGACAGTGACCACAGGCTCCTACAACAGGATATTATAGATCTGTTGAAAACTAATTATGGAATGGACTGCGAAAGAAGAGCCATAAAAAACAATATCGTTTCTCTCATAGAAATGGGATATGACATCGCTGCAGAGAAAGGATATTACCTTAGGACGAGGGAATATACGGATGCAGAGTTAAGGATCCTGATAGACAGTATTTTTACTTCAGGAGCCATAACTGACAAAGAGGCTCATTCTCTTGTAAAGAAGCTTGAAAAGCATTCAAACAAGTACTTCAAGTCCCATGTAGCGCATATACATTGCACGTCCAGCGGAAAAAATGCAGAGAATGAAAATGTAATGACTTCGATAGCAGTGATAGATACTGCGATTTCTAAGGGCAAGAAGATAAGCTTTTCATATCTCCAATATGGAATCGACTTTAAGCTGCATCCGAAGCGGGATATCAAGTACATTGTTAACCCATATCAGATGATCAGTAACAAAGGGAAGTATTATCTTCTGGGTAACTACGATGAACATGACGGGATATCTCATTACAGACTGGATCGTATAGCTAATGTTGAGATACTTGATGATAATCGGAAACCTATGAAAAAAGTCAAAGGACTGGAGAACGGCCTTGATATTTCGAAGTATATTGCGGAGCGTGTTTATATGTACTCCGGGGAAAGTGAGCATATAAGGTTACGGACCAATGAGAAGCTTATGGATGCACTGATAGACAGTTTCGGTAAAACATTCCGGGTAGAGCTTGGTGAGGGCAGCGACATCTATGTGGACCTAAAATGTAATCCGGAGGCATTTTTCTATTGGGCAATGCAGTTCGGGCAGAATATAGAGGTCCTGGAACCGGAAAGCATGAGATCCCGAATAAAGCAGGCATCACTAAGTGTTTACAAGAAATATAAGGACTAAAATCCGGCATAAAGTAAGTGAAAGAGTGTAGAAAGATGATTAAAGTAATACCACACAGGGGAATGAGACAGATCGGCGGAGTATGCACGGAAGTCGCCACAGATGAAGCAAGGATACTTTTTGATTTTGGATCCCCTCTAGAAGATGAGGGTGACCAGAATCCCCTGAGTATAGAAGGGATAACTAAAGGAGAAGTCGATTGTGACGCGATATTCCTGACACATTATCATGGTGACCATGTGGGGGAAATACCGAGTATAAAAGCCGGGATACCTGTGTATATGCAAAAAACAGCAAGGAAACTGCTCTTGGCACAGCAACAGCATATGCAATGCCATGGACAGGAGGTCTGGGCTGACAGTGCAAGGAATCTTGAATATGGTGTCCCTGTAATCATAAAAGATCTGAAGATCACTCCGATTGAGTCCGATCATTCCGCGATAGATTCTCTGATGTTCTTAATTGAAGGTCATGGTAAGCGGATCCTTATTACCGGGGACTACAGAATGCACGGTTATCATGCTGAAAGAATGGAAAAGACCTTCAGGGAAATGGGACATATCGATCTCATGATCACTGAAGGAACAAATCTTACTAATGACTATAAGGGTTTTTATAAGAATGAAAAGGATGTCGAGAATAGATTTAAAGAGTTAAAGCAGAAGTACAAGTACGTCTTTCTGTTTACGTCATCCTCAAATATAGACAGGATTTCAGCCTTCTCAAGACAGGTTCCTTATGGTCAATATGTTATTACCGATGATTATCAGAAGAGAATTCTGAAAATAGCGGATGAAGAAAGGGAAGATAAGTACAAGTCACATAAGGTGTTGTATTATAGCGATTATCTTAAAGATAAGATGGAAAATTGCGGATTCGGAATGGTTGTAAGAACCGGTGAAAAGTTCTGTCAGATTGTTAAAAATTATTTTGACGAGTACCCAGATGATACGATTCTTATCTATTCCATGTGGAGCGGTTACAGGACGTTACCGGGAGTTAAGAAAATTCTTGATATTGCTAAAAACCAGGAGACTATTCATGTTTCTGGGCACATCACTAGTGAAGATTTAGAGAAGGTTGTTAAAACAGTTAAGCCAGTTAAGCTTATGATTCATCACACTTCAGTCGAAGAAAAATTTGGAGAAATAATTACACTTCCTAAGAATGTAAAATCTCTTTTTTTATTAGATGGCGAAAGTATTGTATTAGGTAAAAATGAGAGCGTTGATATTATCGTGTAGAGTAATATTTATGCTGTGATTTAAGAACAATCAAAGGATAATAACAGTCATGCATAAAAAATCTGAAACAAAAATAGAGGAATTATTAAACGATAATCCTAAATCAATTATGGTTTTATATAGGATGCTTAAAACTGACAACTTCAATCTTTTTCAAGAGGGTGACAAATTATGTGATTATTTACTCAATAACAAGAATCTTTTGAGTCAAATACCTACTGAGTTAACTTACGCTGGCGAAGATTTACGTACAGAACGCGGTTGGAAAGATAAGGAATACAGAATAGATACAAGGGATGGATATCCTGTCGGCTTGAAAGAAAGACAGAAATTGGACGATACACCCATAGACTCTCTATCCGAGGATCTGCTTGCCATGCATTTTTTTAAGCAAGGACGATCTAAAAAAGAAATTAAAAATCCAGATAAAATAGAGAATCTCGGATATATATTGGATTATCAAATGCCGATAGGTGGAACGTTATCACTATTGAAGGTTTCTTCTAATGATAAATATAATAAGAGCGATAAGAGTTATCCTTTTGGGATACGGAATCCATTAAATAATGATCATTTATTTTCACCAGGAAAATGTGATTTAATCTCTTATGATAACAATCAATTTACTATTTTAGAATTAAAAATAAAGGATAGTCCCGAGCCTTTAATAAGGGCAGTTCTCGAAGTGTATACATATTACCAAATGTTGAATAAGGAAAAGGTGACCGAAAATCTAAGAGAATACTATCCTAATTTAAATATTCCTGATTATAAAAAAGTAAAATGGCGTAAATCCCCTTTATTATACAAAGGAGAAGATCAGAAACAGTTCATAGAGTACGCAAATCCTTCATCTAATTTACGGAAGCTTACGAAAGAGTTAGATATAGAACCGATATGGTACAGGTTTGAGAATAATAAAGTGGTAATTGGATAACTTAGGAATAAAACTTTAAATAAAATCATTTAGAATTAACAAACAGCTCTGTTTATTTGGGCTTAGATTTGGATGGTAAATACATACAAAGTATCTTAAAACTGTATTGGAGGAAGTAGGCATGGGACAAAAAATCAGCGAAATGATTTATATAACATTAATGAAGAAGCAGTAAAGTATTACTACTCGGTGCTTAGATCTGATAAAGGAAAAACAGGCTCCGCATGTTTGAATGAATCAGGTCTCACTCAGGAAACAATTGATAGTTTCAGACCGGGATATACCGGAGAAGGTAAAAGAGGACTTGTAGATTATCTTAATGGCAAGGGATACCTTGATGATGTGATAATCGAAGCAGGACTTGCTAAAAAGAATGATGAAGACGGTATCGAAGATACTTTTCAGAATAGAGTCATCATTCCGGTAATAGATGATGAAAATAGGGTTATTGGGTTTTCCGGAAGAAGCGTAGATGATGAGTGTATGTCAAAATATCTAAACACACGAAAAAATGTAGTCTTTGATTCGAGTAGCAATGTGTTTGGATTGGATCATGCAAAAAATTCCTCAGCAAATTACATGATTCTCTGCGAAGGGTATATGGATGTTATGGCCCTACATCAGGCAGGATATGATATGGCGGTTAAACCTTTGGGATTAGAATTTACTACTGAGCATGCAAATTTAATTAAAAAATATAAACAGGATGTGATTATAGCGTATGATAATGATAAATACGGCAGAAATGCAGCTTCAGTTGTAAAGGATATTCTTGATAAAGAAGGTCTTCGAGGGATACAAATAGACTTGTCTCCTTATAGTGATCCTCTAGAATACATTACAAAAGCGGGTAAAACCGCATTTGAGGGATTATTGAAAACTGTTACATCATAACACGGAAGATTAAAGTGATGTGCTAAAAAAGGCACATCGCTTTATTTATTATGTACTTAAGAAACATCAATAATAATGGATCATGGAGAAACAACTAATGATACCCTTGTCACTAAACCAAGAAAATTGAAGATACTATAGGTCAAGCATATAAGTTTTATTGAAATCTGGTAATAAGAATAACATATATAATATTTAGAGATAAAGAGAGGCAAGAACAATGAATGATAATAGAAGTGTTAGCAAACAATTCTTGGAAGCATTTTTAGAAAAGGGAGCTTTAAGTCCCTTTCTAGCCAAGGTGAAAGAAAAAAATAGTGGACTACAGTTGCGATTTAGAGGAAACAATACTCCCGAAGCTGTTACGATTTATTATAATAATCATGTCGTATGGAAAATATCCAGATATGCGCGTGGATATAAGATCGAGGTTAGTGCCAATCATGTTAAAGGGTTGCAAAGAAGTGAGTTATTAGAAAAGTTGCAGCAAGAACCGCTGTGCTTTATTACAAAAAGTGAGCATGCGAAGTCCTATCCCTATGTGGTTAAAAATTCCTTTGACGACTACTTTGTAAATAGTACATACAACATAATGGTAGGTGCAATAAAAGAGTATTTCGGTTCCAGGAAATATCGGGAGAAGAGAATTCAACAAGAATTGTTTGAAACTCTAACCGAATCTCAAGATGGATTATATGTCTATGATTTGGAATTTAAGCAGAAAAATAATAAGCTTGAAAACGAGCCAGACATGCTTGCTGTTAGGTATTCAGGGGGTGAACCTCAGGCCATAGTTTTAATCGAGGTTAAGTCTAAATGGAAAGCATGTGAAGATGGAAAAAGCGGCTTAACAAAGCATTTAGAAGGAATGAAACTTTATATAAATGAGAGTCCATATTTAAATAATAGAAAGCAAGAGGCCCATGACATTATTTCAGCTTACAAGGGTTTGAAACTGCACAATCCTCCTAAGAATGTTCCTGATCCAGAAGATCTAAATAATTTCGAGATGATGATTATACTTACTGATTCAGCTGTGGATTATTATAAAGAGCATGAGGGAATTATTAATATGCATATCCAAGGGAACAACTATAACTGCAAAATTGTTGAATGGACTGAAAGAAAAACACAAAGACTGTTGTTTGATAATCAAAAATAATATTCTTACTGAAACGAGTAATAAATAAGTGATGTGCCAAAAAAAGCGCATCACTTATTGTATTATTATTTCGTAAACGATTCAAAATCGACGTAGTCGAAAAAAAATCCCCGACCCGTCGATAGACGAGTCGAGCAATATTAGCTCTTCCTGATATACTCCGGTAAATTTGGAGACCAGGGGAGCAGGTTATCAATTATGAACTGTCGCCGTTGATCTTCTGGATCATCACGATGCTGCGGCAGTACCTGAAGGATATACTCGAAATAAGCATACGGCTTCAGATCATTTGCTTTGGCTGTTTCAGCCATTGAAAATAAAACAGCACTTGACTGAGCACCAGCTAAGGAATCGATCATCACAAAGTTCTTTCTTGAAATGACGAAATTGCGGATCTTCCGTTCAGCTTCCGAATTATCAAGTGGAACTTGGGCATTACTTATAAAGCCACGAAGATATACTTCCTGGTTTAAACTGTATGTAAGTCCCTTACCTGTTTCGGATTTAGGCCTTGCCTTTTTAGATTCAACCTGTTTTCTGATCCAGTTAAAATAATCATCAAGGTCCTTTTTGAGGTCCACTGTTCTTTTCAGCAGATGTTCTTCCTCAGAAAGATCCTTCCATTGATTGTCTTTCCGGAACAGAGAGGCGATGCGCTGAAGAGCTTCTTCAGAAATCTTTAACTCATCGCTGTAAGCCGGTTTGCCCTGCAGAGCTTTTACTGCATTGGCAAAGTGTCGTCTGGCATGCGCCCAGCACCCACAGATAACGATCGACTCACCAAGGTGATGGTATGCATCATAACCATCGCAGCATAGGAAACCGTGATAATTTTCAAGGAATTCCTTTGCATGGATATGCGCCCGGGTCTTCTGGTATTCGAAGATGACAACCGGATGCTGGTCTGCCTCCTTGGTGTAGACCCACATGTAACTGGTGGATCCGGCCGGTCGGCCGTCTTTGGCGACTTTGACCGTAGTCTCATCTGCATGAACCACGTTGCAGGTGAGCAGATCTTGCTTCAGGCAGTCATAGATCTGTGAAAAATACAGATCAGATACATTGATCATCCAGTGCGCCATCTTTTGCCTTGTCAGAAGAGCGCTATGCTCTGAGAAAGTCTTCTCCAGACGCATAAAGGTGACAGCATTGACGTACTTCGCTGTCATGATGCCGGCAAGTAATGACGGCGATGCAACGCTCTTATCAAATGGCTTTATAGGATGTGGTGCTGTGATAATCGTACCACATGAATTGCATTTGTATGTGTAGACGGTATGTTCCTCAACCTCAAAGGATGCAGGATGGAATGCAAGCTGACGATAGGTCTTCTTGCCGATTTCAGTATAAGTGCCTCCGCACTTGCACTGAAGTTCTGACTCATCGAGTTTATGTGGGACATTGACTACCGGGAATGGCTTAAGAAGCTCGTCAAGCTTTCCGACCTCACGAGGCTTTCGATTGTGCGATGTTTTCTTCTCGGATGGCTGTGAAGGATTGATATCCTCGATCTCAGGCTCACGGAGCTCGGCTTCAGAGGCGTCAACAATGGTTATCTCGGCTTCATTGAAGCAGAATTCCATCTGGTGATCTATCTGGTCAAGCTTTTCTGTACGACGGCCAAACCTGTGATCAAGATGAGTGTTTAGATACTCTGTAAGCTCATCCAGTTTTCTGTTTTGGGCAGCTATCTGCTGTTGCATGGTATAGACCATCTCAACCAGTAGACTGTTTGAAAAATGCTGCAACTGTTCTTTTGTGTATTCTTTAATTTCATCGCTCATGATGTAAATTTACCACTAAAGAACAGCAAGGTACAGAGCTTAGGCCAAAGATGTGGAGTGCTGGCAAAAGTTGTGGATTTTCAAGGCTTTTTGGCCTCTTGAAGATGATGGTTATACACTTTTTAAAGCGTTTTTTATGGATGCCGGATATACCTTTGGGATACCCTGAGTTTTATCAGGTCTCATGCCATCCATGAGCTCTGCAAATTCACGTGGAGATAGTTCCCTGGCTTCTGCCGGAGTTCTGGGCCATCTGAATTTGCCGGTCTCAAGACGTTTGTAAAGAAGCAGGAAACCGTCGCCTTCCCACAGGAGTCCCTTGATCCTGTCATTACGGCGCCCGCAAAACAGGAAAAGGCACCTGTCATAGGGGTACAGCTTGAGTGTATTCTCAACGATTGCGCTTAGTCCATCAATACCTCTACGAAGATCCGTATATCCTGAAGCGATGTAAATGTGTTCGAAACTTTTTGGATCAACATCGTTAAGCATTGATTGCCCTCAGTATGTTTTGAATAAGCTGTGCTGAAGCCGCATTGGTCAGTGCGATGGACACAGAGCCGGAGCTTATAAATGCTGTTTTATTGTCAAGGTTCGGTGCTTCATCTTCAGCTACCTGTGTTGCTAATTCAGAAGCATTTATTTCAACAAGCTGAGGGATGGCACTTGCTGCCGCCTCTCTGAGCTTTTGTTGACGATAATAAAAACAATTTGTACTGATGTTTGCCTGCTTACACCAGGCAGATACAGTAAGTCCGCTCTGCTTCTGATCCTGGATCATTGCAATCCAGTTGTTGCGACGGACGTTATTGGTAACTTGATCCATGAGAAATGCCTCCAAATCCTTTTGGTAGTTTTCACAGTAACAATTGAGACTGTGAAAACTCTCAAAATATGTTTGGGATTATTATCTCAGGATTGTGATAGGTTTTAAAGTACGGTAAATTTTGTACCGTTTACATTATTTCAAAGTTTTCAAAGTAATTGTAGCGATAATTACAATATTTAAGATTAAAACAGAAATATTTTTATAATCCAAAATAGGTATATGTGTATGAGTGGTTTAAGCAACCAGCAAAAATCGGTTTTTTCTCATTTATTAAACGTATATATTAGACAAAATCCGGAACAGTTTAAATATGATATAAATTGTAAAAGAGATTGTGTCAATTGTAATATCGAGAAAAAAAGTATTTGTAATGTATTAATTCCGGAGGGGATAGAGTTAAATAATTATATTGTTAAAGATATTTCTCTGGATGAGCTTCCATATTCATGGAAGGACACAAATAGAGCATACGAAAACAATGCCTCAATCGGTCTATGTTTTTATATAAAGGCTTATATTGATGTTTACTTCGGATTTGAAGATCTAGAGGAAGATGAGCAAGCAACAAAATATGAGCAAATATCAAAATATTATAAAATACATGCTTCTCTCGATTTTGAGAAGTTAATTATAAGATGTCTAACCATTAGTTCGTGCAGAGATAAGGAGTTCAATTTTTGTGAGAATTAATACGATATCATTGTTTCATACCAAGCCAGGAGAAGTAACAATTCGGTAAGATTTTTACAGCAATGCTAGAAATTATATATTAATAAAATTTTGTATAAAGCAGAGCCATATTGGGTAAAGGGAAAAAACATGAAAATGCAGCAAGTTTCAAAATACATCAATATTTTAACTAAGGATTCCTTTGTTGTATTCGATATAGAATCAACCGGGCTCAATTCGGAAAAGGATCAAATTATAGAAATCAGCGCAGTCAAAATTGTAAATGGCAAAATGATTGAACAGTTTTCGACTTTAGTAAATCCGGGTATAGTAATTACAAGAGAAGTAGCAAATTTGACTTCTATTACCAATGATATGGTAAAAGATGCTCCTCCCTGTGAAGAAGTAATTCGAGAATTAATGGGATTCTGTAAGGGATCTGTTCTAGTATCACATCATGCTGAATTTAGTATGAGTTTTATAAAACAAGCGGGACAATATTTAGATTTAGATATTTCATATATTGATACTATGACAATGTCCCGAGCATTGTTGCCTGATTTAGAAAAATACGGGCTTGATATAGTGGCAAGTGCGTTGAATATCTCTTACGCAAGTGATAGAACCATTGATTGTGCAGAATGCACTGCACAAGTATTTCTAAAATTATTGAAAAGGCGCAAAGATAGACAGGATTGTAACTAATGATAATGGACATTATTTAAGGATCAAGCAACGGAGGTCATAAATAAAATGAAGCTTAATAAATATCAGACAATCGCATTGGAAAAGATGCAGGATAGTAGAGCTATCAGCCACAAATTATTGAAAGAGTTTTCCGATAAAGAAGGGGCTTTGTATAGTTTCCTTCATATTGTAAAAAGACATGATGACGAACTTAATGTGTGTTTTAGAGGAAATAATAATGCTATCGAAATATATTATCTAAATCATCTGGTTTGGAAGCTTACTCCTGCGGATAAGGGCAACTTTAGGGTTAGCTTTAATTTTAATCATGCTAAACTCATGCCTGATAGAATGGAGTATCTGAAGCGATTAGAAATGGATGGGAAGGGTTTTGTTCTTAAAAATACCGGCGAGATAGAGTGGATAAAGGAATCTTTTTCAAAAAAGGATATAAATGATGGATTGTGGCAGATCTTCAAGGACATCATGGATTTCTGTTTTGATCCTCTTAAAGGGACACCTCAGATAGAGAAAAGATGGCAGCATAAGTTCTTTAGAGACTTCCATACTTATGAGTGCTTGACTAAAGGATTTTATGTTTATGATCTGGAATATCATCAGAAGCTGCCAAACAAAAAAGAGTTAAATAAAATGTTTATTGGAAAAACAGATGATGAATTGAAATCCATGGGCGTTCATTCCGATGTTATGAAGAATGTCGTAGTCAAGAATGAGCCAGATTTTATAGGGATTGAGTTAGATACAGAAACAAATGAATCATATCTGATTTTTGGGGAAATCAAATCTTTATATAAAAGTTGTAATGGAAAATCCGGTATCATGAGTCATCTAGAAAAAATGAAGGAGTTCATGGAAACGGATATACTCGTTAATAAAAGAAAAGCTGAAGCAGAATCCATGCTACAACAATATTCAGCCATCGGAGATATTACAAAGACCACTGGTCTTGAAGGATTATCGAAGCGACTTAAGATAAAAAATGTTCTTGTTTTGACAGATTCAAAGTATCATGACAAAAATAATACTGTGGTTGAATGGGATAAAAAAGGAGGAGCTATCAAGTATTTTGAGGATAATAGAAATGACATAATTGATAAAGCCAACGAGGTCGGATGTGAGATATGGCTCGTCAAAAATGCTTGTTGTGATGATGAGACCCCGATTACTATGAAGCATAATATCTGTTGTATTAAGTAAAAACATTTGGAAATGGTTTTTAAAAATTATGGGGAGCAATGTGCTGAAAACCGCGCATTGCTTCTTTTATTATATGATTTAGAAAGCGTTTATCAAAAGCTAATGGAGAGGAGAGAATATGAATATCCTTAACATTCATGGTTATGCTGGTTCAGCGGAAAATACTAATTTTTCAATTTTGAAAGAGGCAGGATATACAGTAATCAGCTTTGAAATCGATTATGATAGTTGTTCTGCTACATTCAAAGAACAGTTGGTGGAAGATTATAGGCGATGTGCTAAAAATAGCACATCGTTTTTTTTATTATGTACTAAAGAACAAACAGAAAGGGCAAGATATGAAGGATTATTTAGAGAAAAGCATAGATGACATAACCGGATTCCGAGATGTCGATAAGATGATTTCAGGATTGCCTAACGGCAATTTGATAGTTGTTGGCGGAAGACCTAGTATGGGTAAGACAACTTTTGCTTTGTGTGCGGTAAAAAATATGGTCTTAGACAAAAGAAAAAAAGTAATGTTTTTTTCTTTAGATATGTCTAGAGAAATGATAGTAAAAAGACTTATTGCCAGTAAGTTAGATATTGATTTACAGGACTTTATAGCCGGAAGGATAAACGATAACCATTGGGATGATTTATGTAGCAATGCCACGGTATTAGCTAATTCTGGACTTATGCTTAATGATACTCCAGGGATATTGGTTGATGATATTTATAAAATATGCCTTCAGTTGAAAGAAATGCAGGGTGTTGATCTGGTTGTAGTGGATTATCTTCAACTTATTTCTGCACCAGATGAAACAATAAGTAGAACAAAGCAAATTGAGTATATAATCAGGAAACTCAAAAGTTTAACAAATGAGCTAAATAAACCAGTGATAGTAATTTCTCAATTATCAAGAGCCCCTGAGACTAGAGAAGACAAACACCCGGTGATGTCAGATTTTAGGGAAACAATAATAGGTAGAGAAGCAGATACTGTAATGATGATGTATAGAGAAGATTATTACAATAAAGATTCTATATTTCATAATCTGACTGAAATAATGTTTCTAAAACGAGGAACCGGAGGAAATGGAAAGGTGTGTTTGGAATGGGATTCCCGAAAAAGTGAGTTCAAGGACTATGAAGGTATGAGATCTTCAGATGCAGAATAGAATCCGCTTTCAGGAAAGGATTATAGAGTGATAAACGGAGATATTTTATGAAATTACATAAATTTGAAGATTTTAATAGTCTAACAGTTAATGATTCCTATGTAGTATTAGATATCGAAACTACAGGGTTTAGCTCTGAAAAAGATAAGATAATTGATATCAGCGCAGTCAAAATTGTAAATGGCAA
Organism: Oribacterium sp. KHPX15; assembly: GCF_900107835.1. Lineage (GTDB taxonomy): Bacteria > Bacillota > Clostridia > Lachnospirales > Lachnospiraceae > Oribacterium. The sequence continues at coordinate 50,953 of NZ_FNRG01000023.1, read as the reverse complement.
AAGGATTGACCATTTTTCGACTTTAGTAAATCCAGGGATAGTAATTCCAAGAAAAATAACAAATCTGACTTCGATCACCAATGAAATGTTAAAAGATGCTCCTCCCTGTGAAGAAGTAATTCGAAAATTCATGGCATTCTGTATGGGATCTGTTCTAGTATCACATAATGCTGAGTTTAGTATGAGTTTTTTAAAACATGCGGGAAAAGATTTGGATTTAGATGTAGATATTTCATATATTGATACACTGACAATGTCCCGAGTATTGTTACCCGAATTAGAAAAATTCGGGCTTGATAAAGTGGCAAGCGCGCTGAATATTTTGTACGAAAGTGACAGAACCATTGATCGTGCAGAATGCACGGTACAGGTATTTCTTAAACTATTGAAAATGTATGATGGTGAGCAGGATTGTCATTAATATAAGGAGAAACATTGCATGAGGATTAAGATAGAGAACCAAGTTAATATCGATAAGAAAAATGTCGCAGAGATTCAAGAAGTGAAAAATAATGATAAAAGAGAAACAACACTGAGTGTTGACAGGATAATACAAGATTGGGAGATGATTCTTAAGGATATCAAAAAAGATCACAATCTCCTTTGTGTCTCATTTGATACATGGCTTAAGCCTTTAAAAATATGCGACTTAGTAGATAATGAATTAGTGGTAATAGTACCAGAACAAGGATATATCAAAATCCTAGAAAAGAAAATGTATTCATCGTTTTTAAAAGATGCTATAGAGAAACGTTACAAGATTCCCATAGATATACGTTTTATTACAAATGATTATTTAGAGAAAATAACCATAGCTGTAAATAATAAAACAAGCATAAATTCAATGTATCGCTTTGATAATTTTGTAGTATGTGACGGTAATATGTTTGCATACTTAACTGCAAAAGAAGTTGCGACAGGAAATAATAGATTCAACCCATTCTGTATTGTTGGACCGGATGGAAATGGAAAAACACATCTTTTGCAGGCTATAGGTAATGCAATCAGTGAGACAGATCCAAATAAGAAGGTTATTTATTGTACATCAGAATCATTTATCAATGAATTCATTACTTCAATAAAACAAGGCTCTTCCCAAAAATTCAGAAGAAAATATAGAAGTGTTGATGTATTGTTGTTAGATGATATTCCTTTCTTTGCAGGAATGGAGGGTTCAGAAGGAGAATTTGCTCATCTTTTTGATACACTAGATAGAATGAATAAGCAGATAGTATTATCTTCCGATAAGGCTCCTAGAGATATAAAGGAAATGGATGAGCACATACGTAATTTTATCAATTCGGGTTTAGTTATTGAAATATCCGCTCCAGATAAGGACATGAAAGAAAACATTATAAGAACAAAGGCTCGCGAAGCTGGGATTTTTTTACGGGATGATGTCATTGATTATATTGCTTCCAATTGTAATTCAAATGTTAGCGAGATTGAAGGATCGATTAAAAGCTTAGTTGCTTATTCGGAACTATCAAAATATATGATTTCACTAGATGCTGCAAAAGATGTACTCAAATCCATCGTTTCTGAAAATAATAATTAAGATAAATGATAATGTATTCAAATAAGTCTCTGAAGAGCTTAAGTGACTAAAAGGAGTGGAAAGAATATGAATATCCTTAATATACATGGTTACGCCGGATCACCTGAAAACACTAATTATTCAATCTTACAAGATGCGGGATACACAGTGATCAGTTTTTCAATAGACTATGATAATTGTTCCGCTACTGACGTTGAAGATTTTCTTTTGGCAGCTGCAAGAGTATATCGAGTGGATATGATAGTTGCTACTTCCTATGGTAGCTACTTCGCAAATATCATATCAGGGAAATACAATTTGCCATTTATAGCGACTAATCCGTGTGTAAATCCCTCTATAAGTCTGAGAAATCTGGCTCCGGATTATTGTTTTAGAGAAGCGAAGTATTTCAAGAGCAGGAACCGGGAATATCAGAAAAATTGGGAAAATGGAATCTATATTCTTGGGAATGCGGATGAAGTTATAGATCATTCCATCACGAAGGGAGTGGTTGGAAAGGCTAAAATATATGAGGTATCTGGCACACATCGACTTCGTAGAGAATCCTACGAGATATTGTTACTTAAAGAAATAGAGTCGCTTATGAAGGAAGGATAGAAGGTTTTATGCGAGGTGTATTTTGGCTGATAGATGAAGAACTTCTTGCAGTACCTTATGATGATAGTTCAAGTGTTGGTATCGCTAAGTCCGGTAATAACTACAATCATAAGCTTCTGTGGTGTCATGTTAAACCAAGAAAATGCAATAACCGTTTAATTATTATCCCAGGGGCAGAGTAAGCTTAACAGTAAGGGTGAACCTGTCATTTACATGAATCCGAATATTTCCGAGGAATATATTCCAGAGATCATGAATTTATTTGGATTGAAAGATGTTCCGAAGGTACATTATGACTGTAGTGAACATTACATATGCGGTTTTGACTAAAAGAAAAAGATACGGCTATAAGTCAAAAAAGGTCAAAGAAAAATAATGGTTTAAAGTGAGCAATGTACCAAAAAAGGCACATTGCTTTTTCTATTATGTGAGTGTAAGGAGACAAGATGAACTTAAATAAAAACCGAAAGGATGCAAATCAAATGAAAGATTACTTTAGTGAGATCGTAGGATATGAAGACATAAAGAGGGAATTAAGACTTATAAGTGATATGCTCAACAATCCGGACATTTATGAGAAACTCGGAGCAGGTATTAACGAAGGTATGATCCTCTGTGGGAAACCTGGAACTGGAAAAACAACAATGGCTGAATGTCTGATTAAGTCACTGAACAGAACGGTATTTGTATGTAGAAAGAAGGCGTCAGATGGAAAGTTTGTAAAAACTATTACCGACACTTTTGAGGAAGCTAAAAGGAATGTCCCATCGGTCATACTGCTTGATGATATGGATAAGTTTTCTGATCAGTACGATCCGGAATGCGAATCAGCGATAGACGCCGAGGAACTGGTTACTGTGCAATCATGTATAGATGAAATTAAGGGAATGGACATCTTTGTTATCGCAACAGTAAATAATATTAGGAAAATCCCCGATTCATTGATACGACCGGGAAGACTCGGAAAACTTATAAGAGTTCGGAAACCAAAATATGAAGAAATCATTGATATCATTAAGCATTATCTTGCGAAGAAAGCACTGACAACCGGAATAGATGAGATAGATATTGCTAGAATGCTTATAGGAGAATCCTGTGCAACGATGGAAAGTGTCATAAATAGTGCAGCTATGAAAGCGGCCTTCAATCGACAGAAAAACATTGAAATGCATAATATCATAGATGCATGTTTAGACGTAATCTTTGAAGCACCCGAAAAAAGTGCATCATTGTCAGAAGATACTAGAAAAAAGATTGCCTATCATGAGGCTGGTCACGCGGTTATCTCGGAAGTATTAGATCCCGGTAGCGTAAGTATTATATCTATCAGAGAAACTAATGATGGGAATTATGGTTTTGTAAGGTATTATCGATCCGATGAGAAAGAAGATTTCAGTTTAGAGTATAACGAAAACATATTGAAATCGTCTCTGGGCGGCAGGGCTGCAACTGAATTGATATATGGCGAAACAGATATGGGTTCAAATTCTGATTTGCACAACGCTTTTTCTAACGCACGCTGTCTTGTTGACAATAATTGTATTTATGGATTTCAGTACTGGATAGAAGATATGAACCCTGATTTTGTAGCTGAAAACAGAAACCGGGCCATGGCTATTCTCATGGAGAAGAATTACATGGAAGCTAAACGAATACTTGCAAATAATCGCGATTTGCTCGAAAAGCTAAAAGATGAATTATTAGCAAAGACAACGTTGGTGTATTCCGATATCAGAAGAATCTTTCAATGGGAATCAAAATAATAACTAGCGATTCTAAAAAGATCTTTGGACATATTTGCTGTAAAAAGAAATGTTAATAGTTTTGCACCTATAAAGGAGGAGTAATCTATATGTCACATGATAATAAAATGTCGTCTAAAAGTGCATTTAACACACATCTTAGCGCGGTGTATACATTTAAAAACTTCATAAACTGTGAAGAAAACATGATTGCATTTGCTGCCGCAAAGTCTGTAGCTTTCGAAACTGAAGTATATAATCCGTTATTTTTATATGGGGAGAGCGGAACAGGAAAGACTCACCTTTTGCATGCAATAGGCAATCATATCTGTGATCATTACAACAATATGGATGTAATGTATATTACAGCTGAGATGTTTATAAATGAATATAGTAAAGTTTCTGATGATATTCAGGAAAATGAAATAAGGGAAAAATATAGGGATGTAGACGTGTTACTTATAGATGATATCCAACTTATGTCTGGAAACGAAAAGATGTTAAGAGAACTTGAGTTTACCGTGGATGCTCTCATAAGGGATGAAATGCAAGTGGTTATATCAGCAGATAAGCCCCCCAAAAAACTTGACGGATTTAGCACGCGCATGAAAAAATTACTTGGAATGGGTCTTGTCACAGAGTTACGTGCTCCAAACAATATATCTAAGGAAACTATCATAAGAATGAAGGCACAGGAACAAGGAGTACTGTTAGAAGAGGATGTATTCAAGTACATATCAGCTAATTGCAATGCGGATGTTGCTGAGATTGAAGGCGTCATGACCAGTATCGCTGCATATTATCAAATATATAAGCCGGTGATAAACTTAGAAACTGCAAAGAATATATTAAAGAATGTGTTCTGTTAATGAAAAAATGTGTCTGGCAAACTAGGTGATGACTCAAGCGTATGAAGTGCCGAAACAATTATTTAAGGACATCTTGATGTATTTTTAAATCCAGTTTCAGCTTAAGTGAACAGATTTAAAATCAAAGATTGAAATAATTTAACCGATCCGTTACGCTCGATTTCTGTGCTAACGAATCGGTTCTTTTAAATCTGGTATTTAATTGCAAAATTAATCAAAAGAATTTCAATAAAAACTGATATAGCCAAAAGTCTCCCCATAATAAATATAGAAAGCAAATTATAATCAGGCATCTATATACCGGAAAGGCCATTAAAAGAATGAACAGAAAGAAGTTATTGAATATCGGGGACAAACTGCTCACTGCGCTCATTGTGCTCTTTTTTATTATCACAATCCTTTTTAAAGTGAGATACATAGAAACAGGTTCGATGAAGCCGACACTACAGGTGGGATCCATAGTATACGTAAATCCATTCTCATACAGTGAAAAAAGAAAACCGGGTATCGGAGATATAGCCATGTACCAGTCATCGACAGGCATGGAATACATACACAGGATAGTCGATATTACGGAGGATGGGAATTACATTTTTAAAGGCGATAACAACTCAACCACGGACTTTAGTCCTGTGCCGCTTACCAATATCGAAGGAAAAGTGGTAATAAAGGTAAATATTGTCGCTCCAGTGATTAGAGCAATTAAGAATCTTCAGGATATCTGATGTCCGATTATATTGGGTTATTACATACAAGCCTCTGCCTATATGAGCAGAGGTCTTTTTTGGCAATAAAAAAGGCAAGCCCGAAAGCTCACCTTGACCGATCTCATGTATCGGTGCTTCTCCGAATTACTTAACGTAATTTACGAGAATTATTATTTCATAGAATACTCAAAAAATCAATGGTTTTCTGTGGTCTATGTTTTACCTCAAACAGCTTTCAACTTGTTTCTTCAGAAAGCTTTTTTTCATAATAATCCTTTCCCTTATAAGAAATATCCCTTCCCATAATTACAGTGTTACAAAAACAAGTAATTGCGTTAAGAACGCAGGAGGAGAAAGAAGTGAAGATTTACTATCAGAAAGAGATGCCGTGTCCAATTTGCGGTAAAAAAATACTGAATTCCGGAAAGACAAATGATTCCGGGCTTTTTGAAGAGGAGAGGTTCCACTGCTGGAGGTGCAAAGAGGACTTTTTACCATACCAAGATGTCCAGAAAATGTTCGTAACGGAAAAATACGCTATAGCTATAAAAAAGGATATCGATGGATGGAATTACAGAGTACTTGACCTTTACGGAAAGACTCTCAAAGAAGGTACCGACCAGGATGCTTCTTGCGCTATGTCACTTTGCAGACAGGTAATACGTGAATGCAATTTGAAAAGCAACCAGATACGAGCTCTCAGCGAGGAATCCAGAATCCTCATGCTTGAGATCTTTGAACGAGGAGGTCGTCTGGTTCCGGCTTCATAGATGCACTTCATAAGCCCCATTGCGGGGCTTTTTTTATCTGAACTTGTCTCCTCCTATGACTATCGGTTCCAGATATTCCTGGATTCATTCAATATCACAGCATTATTGTTCATTTATGATTTTGGATAATAATATGTTTGGTCAAACTGCTTTGCAATTTTTTACTGATACGCCCAGAACTCCTCCCATAATTAGAATGCAGAAATGTTTTCTTGGAGGTTTTGATGATAAAGCTACTGGCCCTTTTAACGATGCTAATAGACCATTTAGGTGTCATACTATTCAAGGATATAATGATATTCCGGCTTATCGGACGGCTTGCCATGCCTCTGTATGCTTACTGCATAGCAAGAGGATTTTACTTTTCAAAACAGCACGGAACACTTAAAAGGTATGTATCAAATATCCTTGCTTTGACCATAATATCAGAAATTCCATATAGCCTGATTGTACAATACCCAGCCATTAACATAGGATTCACCTGGCTTAGTGCAATAGCAATACTCTTTGTATTGGAAAGTAACATGGATAGACCGAAAAAATATCTTGCGGCTTGGCTTATAGTCCTTTTTTCCTACAGTTTGGATCGGATCATCAGCTTTGACTATGGAATATACGGGGTGATGACGGCTGTTGCCATGTATTACCTGATGGTAAAACAAGAATCGCCGGTTATGATGTTCATAGTCTCGATGAGCCTATGGATATTCTACATTTTATTTATGAATAGATCTTTTGAACAGTTCTATGCGGTATTTGCAGTATTATTTATCGCTTTTCTGAGCCCTATTGATGATATCGTAAGGATTCCGAAGAGAGTATATTATTGGTTTTACCCACTTCATATGATTATATTGCTGCTCATAGGAAAAATGCTTCCAAAGTAATCAGAAGGTATATAAACACTATTTTTTTCTAATAAAAACGCTCTCTATAGGGGTTGTCAGGGATGACTACTCCTATTTTTTTGAAAAAATTTCAAATAATAATGAAAAAGTACACTATTCTTACCAATATCGAGATATCCCCTTCCATAATTATGTTACGGAAAAAGAAGTCATAATAGTGAAAGGGGTGCAATAACACCTACGAACCTTATTCCGAAAAAATAGTTAGGGTTAATAACCATGGAAGAATTAGACGTTAAAAAATCACAAGGCATGACAGACTCTTATGAGCTCATCGGTATAGACAGCGAAGGCTACGGTAAAGTCTCGAAGTGTCTGATGCTGGACACTAATATAGATCCGTCCGCAAAAGGTCTGTTTGCCTATTACGCGACTTATACAGGTAGCGGTATGAATTATGCTTTTCCATCGAAAGAGAAGATAATGCGTGATCTTAAGATCAGCAACCGCACTATGTATAAGTACAGAAAGCAGCTGGAAGAAAGAGGCTATATTAAAGTCCAGGAGCTCTACAACAAAGAACATAAGCAGATGACAAACCACTATATCATCAATATGTGCCCTGGAGACATAATGGAAGAGCATAGCAAAGGTTCCCGTGCAGCTTATTTAAGCTTCAAGGGCTGGGGGAATATGCCGACAATGGTGGCAATGGATAGCTCACTAGGGTTAAAAGCGATAGGGCTATATGGTTATATATCTGCTCTTGCAGGATCGGATACCTATACCCTCCTAAGAGCGGAATATCAAAAGAACACCTTTGGATTACAGGAAGAGCCTTTCCAAAAAACAGTAAAAAAACTCATCGATAACGGATATATTATTCGCTACCAGGTTCACGTTAACGGTTCCGTCCGTGGAGCAGTCTATGAACTTACAGACCACAAATTGTCTCAGGAAGAGATTGATAAAGAAAAAAAGAACAGAGTAAGAGTATTTACTGAAGAAGAGTGTCTGAGTATGTTCGGGAGACCGGAATTTGTAGATTTTGGAAGTAACGGGCACAGGAGAAGTACGCCTATTTGTCAGAACCCGGGAAATAGCACCACGGCTAAAACCTTGAAAAATAAGGATTTTTATGAGGTACCGGAAAAGAGCACCACGGCTTTTCCTAAGGAATCCTCCGACATTCAGAACCCGGAAAAGGACACCACAGCTATCTACACCACGGCATCCCACACCGCAGAGGAGAGCACCACAAACAATAACACAATAAACATAAACACAATAAACAATAACGCATTAAACATCACTCACTCCCTCAAGAAAACAGAAAAGAGTGAAGGAGAGAAAGGTTCGCTCGATTCCTGTGAGCTATTGTTCGATAAAAAGCCAATGGATTACAGAACAGCATTGAATACCCTGAAGGATGCAGTAAAATACCAGTCATGGGCTAAAAAGGATTCAAACCTCGATTTGACGGTTGAGATCCTGGCAAGAATGTTGTCGGATAGAAATACGTTTAATGTCAAAGGGATCATGATATCATCTGAGGATGTCATAAAAAAACTTTCAGACAGACTTACAGAATATCATGACATAGATAAAGCTGATCTTGCTGACTTCCTGTGTGCTTGCGCCGGAAAGATGGCAGAAACTGAATCAAAAGACGGAATCCGTATAAATGACAAGCAGAAATACATGAGGTCTATCATATACGACGCGTTACTCAGTAACACTATGTCTGTCGACCACTTGGAGGACCCTGTGATACGCAGCATATACACAAAAAAGCTTGAAACATTTGAAAAAACGAAAAGTTTTTAACACGCCGTGAGCAAGAAATCCCCCCTCTTCTATAAGTGGGGGATGAATTGCGCCCAGCACGGCGCTTTTTTCATTTTAGAAATCTTTATCGAAAATTTTTATCAAAAGCCAAATAAAAAGAACATATATTCTTGACTTCTAGAGTAAGGTGGCATATAATAATTATATATCAGTCGTAATGAATATATGAGGCTATAATAAATGAATCTTGATACAAATAATCATTCAGTGTTCTTGTTGCATTACCATCTTATCATGTGTGTGAAGTACCGAAACAAGGTCATCAATGATGCCATATCTTACAGACTCAGGGAGATATTTGAAAAGATCGCTCCTTCCTACAACATCACTCTTGAGGAGTGGAACCATGATGTGGATCACGTCCACATCCTTTTCAAAGGGCAGCCGAACACTGAAATAAGCAGATTCATAAATGCATATAAATCTGCCAGCAGTCGTCTTGTGAAAAAGGAGCATCCCGAGATAAGACAGTATTTATGGAAAGAGATGTTCTGGTCACAGAGTTACTGTCTTATCACGGCAGGCGGTGCGACTGTCGACATCATCAAACAGTACATACAGTCACAGGGAATGAAACATGGCAAACAGGGCAATAAAGTACAGGATATATCCAACAACTGAACAGAGTATATTGTTTGCAAAGACCTTCGGTTGTTGCCGTAAGGTCTGGAACCTGATGCTTTCAGACAAAATCGAAGGATATAAGGTGACTAGCAAATTTCCTGCTGTTACTCCGGCTAAGTACAAGAAAGAGTGTCCTTTCCTTAAAGAAGTGGACAGCCTTGCTCTTGCCAATGTACAGATGAACCTGCAGACTGCATTCAGCAACCGGTTCAATAAGAAGCGCAAGGTAAAAGCCGGTTTCCCTAAGTTCAAATCCTGCAAGCACAGTCATAAATCATTCACAACAAACTGCCAATACCCGAAACCATCCAATAAGCTAAAGCGGCCTACCATCAGATTAGATGATGACGGTCTTATACTGCCCAAAGCAGGCAAGGTAAAGGCCGTAGTCCATCGTATTCCCGAAGACAACTGGCACATAAAATCAGTGACAGTATCAAGAGAATCGGACGGTAAATTCTACGCATCTGTATTATTTGAATACGAGAATGCTGTAAACACCTATGCTCCTGATTTTGATAATGCCATAGGACTTGATTATGCATCAGACGGTCTGTATGTTGACAGTAATGGCAATAAAGGCAGTGACCATAAGTATTACCGTGAGTCACAGCGTAAGTTAGCAAAGGCGCAAAAGGTTCTGTCAAGACGAAAGGGTTCAAAAAAGAACTCTGCTAAATCAATGAACTACCTTAAGCAGTTACGAAAGGTAAATAAGATACACAGACATATATCCAACCAGAGACTTGATAATTTACACAAACTGTCTGCGAAGATAGCCAATTCGCATGACATAGTCTGTGTTGAAGATCTTAATATGAGATCCATGTCTAACAAAGGCTTTGGCAATGGCAAAGCGACCCTTGATAACGGATATGGTATGTTCTTAGACTTCCTTAGTTATAAACTTCATGACAGAGGTAAACTGCTTGTCAAAGTAGACAGGTGGTTCCCGTCATCGCAGATATGCAGCTGTTGTGGCATACGACACTCTGAGATGAAAGACCTTGCTGTACGTAAAATGGTATGCAAGTGTGGTCTCAGTATTGGACGAGACCATAATGCGGCTATAAATATAAAAATGGAAGGCTTACGCATACTGAAGTCAGCAGCATAAGCCATTACTTATACAAAATAGGGACGGAATGTCCCGAATCTACGCCTGTGGACATTGTGTAAGACGGGCCAACAAGGTAACTTGTCTGGAACGCAGTAGTGGTTGAAGCAGGAAGCTCCGACTTCTATAAGTCGGAGTAGTTCACAAAAACACTAATACGCCAATAACATAGTCCATAATTCACCTGGAAGGGTTTGATTATGAGGATATTAAAATACATTTTCCTTGTGATGTGTATCGTTCCTTTGGCACTAATGTTTTTACGAATGGGCGAATACCAGAAAGAGGAGAACACATACAACGAGATTAAGAGGATAGTTGCAGAGCAGAGAATAAGGGATGGCCAGAAAGCAGTGCCGGATTGGGTAAACCCCAATGACCTTATTAACTTTGATAGTCTATTAGATAAAAATCGAGAGACAGTCGGGTACATCAGGATAGACGGAACAAAGATTGATTATCCTGTTGTACGTACTGAAAAAGATAGCGACAGATATCTTAACACCGGTTTTAACGGAAATAAATCCATTTACGGCACCATATTTGAAGATAGTGCCGGCGGACTAAATCTCACAAACAACATACTCCATGGGCATAACATGAAGAACGGCAGCATGTTCGGGAGTCTTAAAAAGTTTGATGATGAAAAGTACACTGAATCCCATAAATTGATTAAATATATCACCGAAAACACTGTTTATCTTTACGAGACGGTATGTTTTTTCACGGCAAGTGGGAGAAACTCGATATTATTGAAAAATCTTGTTCCTTACAGCAAAGAAGAATTTGAAGCATTAAAAGATACCATAACTGCAAACAAAGGCATCTTTTACGGGGATATGGAATGGGGTGAACAATACATTACCCTTGCAACCTGTGAATATTCACATAAGTCCGGACAATGCTATGTTATTGGAAGGCTTATGGACAAATACAAATTCAAGGAGACGGACTGATGAAGATTTTAAATGAACATGATAACAGAGAAAGAAAAGTCACCGAAGTTAAAGTCAATGGAAAGTCGGTGAGATTTGCCCTGAATGCATGGAACACACTCCTTAACATTGTAGGCGGTGTATTGGCAACTATAGGAGCTATCAGCCTTGTGCACCCGGACCTTAGACTTGAAGTAGTGACCATCTTCAACCAATTTCTCGACGAAATTGGATTGTTTTTCTGATATTACCCGAAAAAAACATGAGGCTGCCATAATTTTAAATAGCCACGGGAACGTCGGGGCTTGCCCCGATGAGGAGTGGCGTCCTCCTTTCACAAATGTAATTTTTTCGCATTTCTAACAACTTTATCTTCTTATAGGACAATTGTTCGTTTATCTTGGTTCCATCCAGCATACGTATTGCAAACCTGCCGTCCAGTCTTCTGCCAAATACAAAGGCTTCAACACTATTTACGGTCACTTTATCGTATAGCCTGAATCCATGTACTTCATATGGAGCCTGGTTACGTTTACGGATACCACCTTTGTTTATGGTACTCTTATGTATCTGCCGGTTATGACATCGTACCTTCTTATAGAAATATACTGTGCCATCAGATTCAGCCTTTGGATTACTGCTTATACATCTTGCATCTATGTGATGATCCTTTGGTAAACTGTTCTCTATGCGCGTATTTTTTGTGATATATCCGTATGTAAGATTTACATCCGAATACAGTTCCTTTAGTTTTTCATATATCGCCCATCTTGTGATACCCATGAAGGCAGCATCTCTGAAACTCATACCTCTGTGAATCGTCTTTGGGAGTTTTATTTTCCCAAGATGATACTGTTTATGGCAGTACTCACATAAAGTGATAAGGTTATTCGGTGAATCACCGCCTGTCTTACGTGATTCTATGTGGTGTACATTAAGTATCTTGTCCTTTGACTTCCCCTTACAGCACTGGCATACATGACCGTCACGCCACAGAACATACTCACGTACATTCCAGAAGTCTGTTTGTTCCCCGTTCTGATAATTAGTACCGGATATATTGGGGTTCTTTATCTTCTGTATGTCAAAGGATGCCGTTTCAACCTTTATGTGTGATACAGGGAGTATCTTATGTGCCTTCTGAACCATTGTGATATGTGACTCAGCCTTCTGTCTTACAGACGGTGCAAGCCAGCCTTCATGTCTTGTGCGGTTATCAAATCTTGGCTTTCGGTGACGTGTCTTACGGTTACGTCTTGCATGACGATGTTCACGTCTTGTAGATATGAGTTCGACTATATCATTCCTCAGTATTACTTTGGCTTCAAACAGTACCTTTAAATTGGTTGTGGCTGATAAGCCTATGTCTTTACTGCCTGCATCCACACCCAATGATATGTCCTGGGTGATGTCAGTAGTCTCATATAATAGTTGTATTGTGAACGGGCATCTGCTGATTACTTTAGCAAGACCGGACTTTAACATCCGTCTCACTTTACCATACCGCATTGTAGGCATAAGCGGATGTCCGTCTTTACTTATCACATATACCATATGCGGTACTCCTTCCATAAGATTGATATGTTTTACGCTGTAAGCCGGTACATATCTGACCGTTGGTGTACCATCGCCAATGTTAATAAGAGGTTTTATATCAGCAACACTGCCCCTATACCACAGGACTGTTTAATCACTGACCTCAGAGCTGCAGACTTGGTACTACATCCGCAGGTGACTATATATTCTCTCTTAACGTAGTGCCGAAGCACTTAGGCTACTCACCATGGGCTACAGTATTTCTACTGCAACCCCGCGGGCTTGCCCGTGGGTATTAGTGAGTATTCCAATAATAGAGAAAAAGGCTGAGGGGAAGTTTTTTGAATTGATTTGCTCAAATTCTTTATTTTTCGCGTAACTCCAGTAATAGTTAGATTCATTTGTAAAAAACTGTTTTGTTTCATAGTAACACTCCTCGTATGGAAAGATTTAATTCACATAACAGTATAAGGAGCTATCTCTTTTTTAAAACAAGTTTTAAGTAATAATTATATTGCCATTTAACAACAAGGTAAAAAAATCCGCAAAAGATCAAAATAATAGAAAATCCGGAGGTTATCTGAAATATCTCCTTCCATATTTAAAATGTAGTTAATTTTTAAAGCAAGTCATCTGGAGTCATTAATGATTCAGCTGACTTGCTATTTTTCTATTTTAAGGGGAAGACCCCAGGAGGTATTAAGATGGCAGACACAACAGCACAGGTAACAGTTGTTTCAACAGAGGGAATCTCTTTTTCTTTCGAGAAATTCACTCTCGCAAGAGGTATGAGCTTTAAGTATGACTACTCTGTTGAAATGGGCCTTGAATGGTTTGAATGCTTTGACGAAGCCAAGGAAAGATATGAGACATATGGTATGGATGGGCTGATGGATTATTACGATCCGGATGGCCATAGCTTATATGGACGTGTCCTAGGCCAGGATAATACTGCTGACCGTCACAGAAGCTTCGACGGAAGCAAAAAATACCTGGAAGATCAGCTCCGCGCCTATACTAATTTTACGTATACGGTGTTAAGGAAGCTTAACCGATTTTCCGGAGAAAACCGCAATGTCACAGGTGGATTTATTTATCCGCCTCATGACGGTTCTTCACAGGAAAAGAGATACGCCTTCGTAAAGAAGTTCGTGTCAGATCTTGCGAATTGGTATGGTGAAGATGTAGGAGAGTCTTCTTTTGATAAGAAGATACTGTCAGTCGGCTGATAATAATATAAGATCCCAGAGGTTTATGCCCCTGGGATTTTTTGTGTGCCCTTAAATTATAATTCTCCGTCGATCACTGTGAAAAAAGGTCTCTTCGTTACAGGCTCGTCCATAAGTCTCTTTATGGAATCTTCGATTCGGTTCCTCATATATGGTTCTTCCGCAGTATCATGGAAATTTTGAAGGAGAGCATCCTCATGAATCTCTACATCATCAACAAGTCCTTTTATTATTTCAGAAAGATAACCCACTTCAACGACCTTTTCTCCCATATATATGGTAACAAGATCATTGTCTTCAGCTTCGTTAACAACCTGTATTGATACCCCATCTTTGCTGCCGTTTACATAGAGGAAAGATGACGGAAACATATCAAAATCTTTGTTAAGATGTTCATGTGCAGCCTGTACCTCAAGTGATATTGTCTCAAGTGCCTGTACGGGATCACCGTCAGAGATAACACTACCTTTATTATTCAACTTGTAAGTTCCGTTCTGGAACATAATGGAATCTCTTGTAATCTTCATATCTTTTTACCTCAAAAAAATCTATGCCCTAATTTTGTCCCAAAAATTAAAAACCGTCAACTTTGTACATAGCTGCTGATAGAAAGTTTGAAATTTTTTTATTATATGATCTATCCCCTCCCATAATTATTGTGAACGAAAACCTAAAAGTCATCGAAGGAGGACAACATGGGTAACTTGAGACAGAGTGTACAGAAGTACACCAAAATAGAATATAACGAAAAAACAGGGCTCTATAAAGGACGATGTCCTTTCTGTCTTGGAGAAACGGAAACTCTCATGGTGGACACAGATCAGGATCTTTACGTCTGCTATGGATGTGGGGAAATGGGGAACAGGGAGAAATTCCTTCAAAAGAAAGAAGGGGTAAAAATTCCTATACCAGATTCGGCCATCCCGGAGATTCTACCTATATATAAGAAAGCGCAACAATACTATGCCTTCATATTGAAACAGGATGGGAATCCAGGACATAAATACCTGGAAGCACGAGGGATATCCGACAAGGCTATTGAAAGATTTGGGCTTGGCTTTGCTCCATATGGCCACAGACTCTATGACTTCCTGAAAAAATGCGGGTTTTCAGATGATCTCATATTCGCAACGAAACTCTGCAGAAAATCAGTGGACTCAGATGAAGTATATGACTTCTTCAGAAACCGCGTGATGTTCCCAATCTACGACGGGCATGACAATGTTATTGCCTTTGGAGGAAGGATACTTCAGGCTGAAAAAAAGAAAACAGAAGATGGAAAGAAAGCAGCACCAAAATATATAAATAGTGCAGACAGTCCGCTCTTTTCCAAGAGAAAGATCCTTTACGGTTATCCGTATAAGGTTCCTGAAGGGGTAAAAAGAGCGAATGCCATAGTCATATGCGAAGGATACATGGATCTTATCGCAATGAAGAGAACCGGTCTTAATGACTGTGCTGCAGTTCTTGGTACAGCTCTTACAGAAGATCACGCCAAAAGAATTGCAACCGACTATAAGACGGTATTCCTGGCATTAGATTCCGACGAAGCCGGAACAAACGCTATGATCAGTTCAATCAACATCTTAAGGGAATTCGGATTAAATGTCTTCATTATGAAGTACAATACTGAGGTGCATCCCGCAAAGGATGCTGATGAACTAATCACCAAATACGGACGTGATGCCTTTATATCCGTCCTGAAGAAGCAGACCAAGGCTGATTTCTTTCTTGCAAGACATGCCGGGGATATCAAAAGGTTTACAGACCTTCTGGTAAAACTAGACCGTGAAGGATTTGAACCAAAGAGAGCATAGTGTAAGTTACTATGTTTTAGTACGCTTCTGAAATATATCCATGGAAACAGAGAAAGAACCTTGGAGAGTTTCCTTTTTTGCAAAAAAACAGCCAGAAAACAAAGATCTAAAATCATTTGTTTTCTAGCTGTTTTTTTAGGTTCTTATGTTTTCGACCTTTAAAGTTTTAAAGGTATTTTTTTCCGTCGGCTATTGTCTTGTGTAGAAGTTGGTGCCGTCTGTCATCTCCGTGAAGCTGCCGTCTTCAACGTTCAACGCTGTGTATTCATTGCCGGAAGAAGATGCATCAATCTCAAGCTTATGCTTCTCATCTGTAGAATACAAATCATCGGCTTCGCAGACCCAGCTTGTAATGCCCTTTAATTTCAAGGTATCTCCATCACATTCAGCCGTACATTCCATGCAGGAGACGTCACCGCCATACCATGAAAGATCAGGATTTTTTTCGATTACGTTGCTTCCGTTCCTAAGAAGTACGGTACGTTCTCCGTCCTCATTGACCCATGTACCCATGAAGGCATCGATGTCGAGTGCTGTTTTTTTGCTACGGGTTCTTGCGGGTGTTTCAGCAGGATACGTGTCATCCGCTTCTTCTGCCTCTGTTGTCTCAGTCTTTTTCTTTTCCTCAGGTCCAGTGTACGAATCCATTGATTGACCGTCCAACATCCAGCTGCCGCCGGATTCCTTCGTGATTTCAGTGCCGTCATTGAGGGTTGCGCCCATGGAACCATCAGAGTATTCCGTGACTTTGATTTTCTCTCCGGCCGGAGTAACAATCTCTGTATCGCCGTTAGTAACGGTAATTTGGAAACCTCCACCTATTGGACCGCTTCCGCTGACTATCTCACCGTTTTTTTCTATGTAGCTTACGCCGATCGTTGGATTGTTGTATTCCACCCACTGATCATCTCCATCGGTCGTAACATGGATTGTCGTACCATCCGGATGGGTATAGTCCGAAGTTCCTGTTTCGTCATTGATGACAAATCGGCCCCCATCTTCGTATACGATTACAACGTTACCGTCATCATCATAAGTTGTTTTGATCAGAGTGTGTTCTCCGTCCTTGTCTTTGTAGGATGAATTTAATCCGTTTCCGTCCAGAGAAATACGATAGTTCTCTTTTCCATCGCCGCTTTCATAACTTTTCTTGAAGAAACCGTCACCCAGATATTGATTTGTGTAGACGTTGCCGTCCGAATCTTCAAAAATAACGGATGCCACGTCATCTTTCGTATTGTTAAAGGTGAACCTCCAGGCGTTTCCGTCCATACTGGAAACTTCAACTTTTGTGTCGCTGGTCATGACATGGTCTTTGTCTTCACCGTTTGTAGCAAACATTTTTTCCCTGGTTGCTTCCTTATCCATGCGATAGTCGTTGCTGGGATCATAAGATGCGTTTCCACCTCTGCCGTCTTCACCTATGACTTTGAAGTTGTAGCGATCATCACCAAGGTAAGTTGAACCGTTGTGCCAAGTAATCGATGCCCCATTTGGCCCCTTCAGTTCACCATCACCCTGAGGAAACATTCCGTCCTGCAGATTCATTTTATCACCATGTTCGAAACCAATGGCGATACGTTCACCGTCTTCATTGTAATCAATGACTATGCCGGACTGGTTCTTCCAGCTGACAGAACCGTCTTCATGGGGAGTTATTACGGATCCATCTTGACCATGCCATTCGTAAGAATCATTCCCTATACTTACCAGTGTGTTTCCGTCAGTAAGATTGATGGTTTCTTTGCCATCCTTATCGGTAGTATAATGATTGCCCCATGTATCAAAGGCCTCAAACGTTCCATCAGGGTGTTTTGTAGATACACTTCCGTTATCATACACTCGGGTTATAGATCCATCTTTTCCTTTATATTCTGCATACTTATCTTCGAAGCAATTTTCTGGAACTTTGACCTGATCTAAATCCAGATTATCAGAGAATACCATCTCCATCATCTTATCACGGCCAGGCTTTGCATCAAGATTACTTTCATGTGCAATCTCTTTCTGTTCGCGCATGAATTCTTCATTGGCCGCAATCTGTTCCTGCGTTGCTTCACCAGATTCAGGCGGTGGTGGCGCAGTTTCATTAGGATTGTATTCTTCTTCTGTCAATTCACGATCCGCACTGTTCAACCTGTCCCAATAAGCCGCATTCTTTTCTCCATCGAGCCAAAACCAGTCAACTAGTTTTGGTTTACCCTTATCCTCTGCAAGGGAGGTAAAGACCATGAGACTGGATATGAGAAGAACACAAAAGATATAGAAAAATCGTTTCATGATTTTGCTCCTCTTTTAAATGCAAATAAACTATATTACACTGTACTGAATTCTAAACGGAGGTAGTTTCCTTTTAATATTATTTTCCTGAAAGTATTCGGTGGAGATCTTCGCCTGAAAGAGCGTCAAGCATGAGACGCTCCGGATCGTCCCGGTGTTGATTGGACGCTTCTTTAAGATCCGCCTGTCCGCCCTCTTTTAGCATTTGATTTACTGCCTCAGCAGCTTCAGGGTTTCCGTTCTCCTTGAGCTGTTCGGCATACTTGAGCATAGCTTCAATGTTAGAAGAAGGTTGTTCCTCCGTATTCTTTTTCTTCCACTTGAAATCACATACATGTAACGTAATCAAGCTGCTTATGACGAGCACTAAAATCACTACACCTGCAATGATCATAGCTGTTAGTCCACGTTTACTCTTTTTTGACTGGTTTATATAGCTGTTTTGCATTGTAGGATTTGTCTGGAACTTAATCTTCTGGGGCTGCTGATAAGTCTGTTGTTGTAACATGGATGGACTTCCGCAGTTCTTACAGAACCGGGCATTATCAGACAAAACACCTCCACAATTTGGACATATCGATTGTTGTTTCTTCTGTACGGGCTTCCCGCAGCTTTCACAAAACGCTGCAGCTTCATTTAGTTTCGATCCGCAATATCTGCAATACTTTGCCATGTTGTTCTCCTCCTGCTATGAAGTCGTTTACACGGTGCCGGATTATTGTAATGACTACAATTACTAAAATTCCGGGGATGTAGATTAAATCATTCACAAGACAATTTCAATTAATTCTAGTATACAAGCTTTGCTTGTATTGAAAAAGAATAATTATTTTAAGGATGAATTTTTACTTTACCACAAAATACATAGGTTTGTTGAAAAACGTATCTAAAGAAATTATCTGATACTATTTTCTCTATCAAAAATCTATAGAAGCTGCAGAAAAGGTCCTGATAGATCAAATTAGAAATAATTTTCAAAAATTTTTTCAAATTATTTTCCAAAAAATACTAATACACAAAGAACACTCCCCATAATTGTCTTGTACCGAAGAAGAGGTATGAAAAATAAATAAAGGAGGGCGCTTGAAGCAGATTATCCGCTGTATGTGACAAGAAATCTTTGTACAAGTGAAAAGACACATGAAAGAAACATTGTCTGCTAAGAAACATACAAAGACACAGATTAAGATGACTCACCAGGAATATGATGAGCTCGTCAACAGTATTGTAGAGATGGGGTATATAGACCGAACATGGTATCCGGAGGAAAAAGATGTTTTGGAGCTGGCCGAAGACCCAGTTGGTCAGTTGGAATTCACATTATGGATACTATATTCCGACCCTGAAAGAAAACTCACAGAAGAACAAAAAACTGTTGAAAAATCTCTGAAAGATCTTGTTGAAAACACGATAATTTTTGTCTAGTCCAAAAAACCGGCTAGCATAATTATATCAAAACAATCATTTATTTTTTAAGGAGCACAGTATGAAAGCAAATATCAAAACATTAAGAAACAGGGCACTTACACTTGCAGAGGCTGCATATCTTATTATGACAGTAAACGTAATGCCGGCACTTGCTGTTGACCTTGGAAAGTCTTACAAGGTAACAGTAAACTCATCTACAGATCCTATGTCTCTTTTTCTTCAGGTAGCATTCTATATCTTAAGAGGTATGGGTATTGGTCTTGTAGTATACGGTATCGCGGGTATTGCTACTGCACGTTCAGACGGAGACAGTTCACAGATTATGAATCAGATTGGTAAGCTTATCGGTGGAGTTGTTCTTTTCGGTCTTCCTACGATTCTTCAGGCTGCAAATATCATCGCTTAATACGCATAACAATAACAACTGGGTCTGGGAACAACATCCCGGGCCCTGTTTTTTTAGGAATAAATAATGATAAAACTGAAAAATATTAAAAATATTCTCGCAAGAGTAGTGCTATGTACATTTATTCTATCAGCGACTGTTCCGGCGGTTTCCAGTTTTGCAGGTTCCCTCGACTCTTCTCTTAACGATGACACTGACAGAATACTTGATGATATCAAGAACGAAGACCAGTATAAGCAGATAGACCCTGAAGAAGGAGAAGGAGCATCCGAGGATACTTCCAGCGCTGAATTAAGAGATAAGCTTGTCGATGAATTGGAAGACGCATTATCTAAAGTATCGGCCTCAGACAACAATAAGGTTAGTATTATAACAGGTACGAATCTCATAAACGAAGTATGTTCAAAAGCAAAAGCACCACTTACATTTACAAGCCAATGGATAAACAACTTTGTCGAGACAGCCGGACAGCTTGGCATTCCTACAAGTGCAACTCTGGATGCTAAGTTTGGCACAGAAGCAGATGTAAAGGGTGCAGCCAAAAAAATAAAGCTTCTTCAATGGGAGGGCAGTGATTTTAATAATGGTGCCATGTCGACACTCCTTGAAGACCTTAATACCGGTACTTCAGCATTCACGGATCTTATGGTGGGATATGGCCTTACTATGTGTGTTGCATTCTCTTGTCTCGCTCTCTCAGAAATGGTTGCCGATAGAAAGTTCTCACAGGAAGCTTTCGGAACCACGATGTTCAAAATGTTTTTTGGACTCTGGATCATATACAACTTTAAGGCCATTATAGGCTTCGCTGTATACTGGGGCGGTTATATGGTCACTAAGTTCTCTAGTGCAATCACCGATGAAGCTATACAGTATGCACTCTATAAGAATGCTTTAGCCACATCACTCGGACAGACAATAATTGAAATGAACCCCATAGCGAATGCTACGGCAAACCTTATGACAAATGTTAAGACTTTGGGTTCATGGGCTGGAAAGTTATTGGTAGCAAGCCAGACACTTCCAGCTCATGCATTAGGTGCAATCGGAAACGAGATTTCTAATTTTTTAGGAAACAGTATTATCCAGCTTGTATCTTCGTTCACTGTATACTCTATCATCATAGAAATAATGGTGCGAGCAACATTCACACCCATCGCCATTGCTGATATGTACAATGACACACTAAGGTCATCTGCAGTCAGATATATCAAAAAGATTGTAGCCCTTGCTCTCACAGGTGTGGTCATGTACGTAATTCTTTACGCTACAAGCACGCTAAAACAACACATCCCTTCCTATGATCCTGTACCTCTGATGGCTATAAACCTCACAATGCTAGGACTTCTCGCAAGAGCAAGGTCCATTGCAGAAGATATTATAGGCGTGCACTGATGAAAGGAATATAAACATGGTTATAATGCCCATCCCAAAGGATGTACGAAAATTCAAAACGAAAATATTTATGAGTTTTACACTTCGTCAGATATCATTTCTCCTTATCGGTGGCGCACTTGGGTGTGCCGTAAAATTCGGACTTGGTAATGTATGGACTGATGAAGTAGGAAAGGAAGCCTGCAACTACTTAATGATGTTTGTCATGGCTCCGTTTGTTATGTGCGGATACGTAGACATACAGGATATGCCAATCTATGTATACGCAAAAGAAGTGCTGGTAAACAGATACTTCGGACATAAACGGAGACCCTACAGGACAGTAAATATTTATGAGAACCTGGCTGTGCAGAACAAGATCACCTACGAATATTTTGATGATGTAGATGACAGTTTTGACAAAAAGGGAAGAAAAAAATCTGAAAAAAAGATCAAGAAGGAACATGAAAAGAGACTTGAGAAGTTTCTTAAAGAGAATCCCGACTTGAAGCCTATTAGTTAATGTTTCGAACGTGAAGGAGGGTTTATGTTCGATTTGTTATTTGGTAAGAAAAAAACTGTTACCAACGTAGACAATGTCAAGGCATCGGAAGAAAAGGATAAGTCTCTGGATCTATCCGGTGACGTTGGGTCAATAAAGACTATCTTCGATGAAGAAGAAGAAAAACAAAAGAGACTTGCCGATAAAAGGAACGGCAAGGCACAGGATACAAACAAAAAGAAGATAAAGAAGACGAGAAAGGCACTTATCAAAATGATAACCGTGCCTAAGTACGTACAGGATTCGATCCCCTACGATAAAGTTTTCCTAAACGGTATCATAAAGACAAAGGATGACATCTATACAAAGTCCTATAAGATTACTGATACGAATTTCCGCACAGCCACACAGGAAGTCCAGAACGAGATATTCTTTGCATACGGGGAACTTTTAAACTACTTTCAGCCTGATGTACGCCCACAGTTCGTCATCTGGTCTCATAAGATTGACCAAGACGAGTTTAAGAGAGAAGTCCTTTATCAGAAGAAGAATGACAAGTTTGATGTGTATAGGGAGGACCTTAACAACATACTTAAAGAAAAGATTTCTGAAGGACAGAATTCAATCGTACAGGACAAGTATCTCATTATCTCTGTAAAGGCTGAAAACGTAGAGATAGCAAACGGTATCTTCTCACGTATCGATGCCGAAGTTTCAAGCAAGTTAAAGACCATCACTGATTATCAGACAGACCCTATGGAGCTTCAGGAAAGACTTGAGCTTCTTTACAACATCTATAATCAGGACACGGATATCAAGTTCTTTAAGAAGATGAATATTGATGGAAAGGAAGCAAGAAGCTTCTCCATCCCATGGCTCCTTGAACTTGGACTTACCACAAAGGATGTAATAGGCCCTAACGCTCTTACTTTTGAGAGAGATTACATGAGAATAGGTGATAAGTACGCTAGATCCCTTTATCTCAGAAATCTCCCCACAGAGCTTTCAGCAGAGATATTCACTTCTATTTCTGAGATAGGCTGTAACTGCCTTACATCAGTGCATTACGCCCCATACAGACAGGATGAAGCTATAAAGCTTGTCCGTAACCGTATGATCGATGTTTCGGCTAACGTTGCACAAAGCGCTCAGAGACTTGCAAAGCAGGGACTTACAACAGAGTTTATTTCACCGGACCTTCAGGAAGAAAAGGAAGGAGCAGACTCCGTATATAAGGATCTCACTGTAAGAGACCAGAAGGCATTCCTTATGGCAGTGACAGTAACTATCTTTGCTGATGACCTTGAGGAATTAAACAAATACACAGAGATCGCAATGAACAAGGCCGGTGACCAGCTCTGCACCCTTGCAAAACTTACCGAACAACAGGAGAAGGGTTTAAACACAACACTCCCTCTTGGAGTAAAGGAGATTTACGCTGACCGCTTCATGAATACAGTTAGCGCTGCCCTTTTCCTCCCTTTTTCAAGCCAGGAGCTCATCCAGAAAGGCGGTAATTACTATGGCATAAATGAAACAAGCCATAATATGATCATGTATAACCGCTTGCGAGGACAGAACTCCAACGGCCTCATCCTCGGAATGTCCGGTTCCGGTAAATCTTTCGCTGCCAAGGCAGAAATGACACAGGTTTTTTTGAAGGATCCAACCAATGAGATCTTCGTCATCGACCCGCAGGCAGAATACGCACCGCTCGCAAATGCCCTTGGAGGAGAAGTAATAAGAATAACACCCGGTTCCTCAAACCATATAAATCCTTTCGATCTAGACATTACTGCAGATGAAAAGGACGGGGATGATCCTATCACCGTGAAATCAAACTACATCTGTTCAATCTTTGAATCGGCTATCGGCGGAAGAAACGGCCTTAACACCATTCAGGTAACAATCATTGACCGTTGTGTACGTCTCATTTATGAGGACTACATTGCTGAAATGACAAGGAGAAATGTCGCAATAGACGAAAAGAATGAGGAGATAGAGCGCTACAACAGGCATAATCCGGATAATGAGAAGCCGTTAAAACCCCGTGAGACCATCGATACTACAATATGCCCTACCATGACAGAGTTCTATGAGCTTATCAAGCGTCAGCCGGAGCCTGAAGCTGAGTATATAGCACTGGCTATCGAGAAATACTGTATCGGTAACTTCAGAACCTTCAGCTATCAGACTAACGTAAATACAAATTCACGATTCACTGTTTATGATATTTCAGCCATAAAGGCCGGGTCCGGAATGGGTGAAATGGGAATGCAGGTGTGCCTTAACGATATCTGGAACAGAACCATCAGAAATAAAGGCAAGTGCCGTACATTCATCTACATAGATGAGCTTTACATGATTACACAGTCAGAATCTTGCGCTAGATTCTTAATGTATGTGTTTAAGCAGATAAGAAAGTACGGTGGTGTACCAACCGGTATGACACAGAACTGTGAGGACCTTCTCACAAACAGAGAGTCCCGTGGTATCTTCAATAACTGCTCATTCATTATGATGATGAACCAGTCACTTGAAGACCGTATGCAGATCGGTTCCCTCCTTCATCTTTCAGAGTCACAGCTTGGATTTATCAAAAATGCAGATTCCGGCCACGGACTACTTTATACCGGAAAGAGCATTGTGCCGTTTGCAAACATATATCCCCGGGATAATGAGCTATATACACTCCTTTCTACAAACCCTAACGATATAAAGAAGGTGCTTGCAAAGCAGGAACTTGAGAAAGAACAGACTATTGAAGAAAAGTCGGCATAATAGTTTGCATGTTTTATTAAGCACCTTCGGGTGCTTTTTTATTTCATAAATTATATTTATTTTCGTTTTAATCTTTTTAATAGCCAAAAATACTAATACAGAAATATTTCCTCCCATACTTATAAGGTAAAGCTAAAGCAAATCAGAATGATTCCATCAGCAACAAAAATAAAATAAAAAAATCAAGCATAATTGTATTAAAATAGCAAAGATAATACTGTTGGCTTGATAAGCCAGAAAGAGAGGACATCTATGTCAGAGCAATACGAAATTTTTGAAGAAGAACAGATTAACGAAAAGGATAATACTCCTTTCATTTTTTACAGAGTTAGAGGCATTGTAGACAAGCAGGAAAAACTCCCAAGAACAGAATCCGGATGGACCATTTATCCGGAGCTTAAGCTCTGCCCATTCTGTGGCGGAACCCCCAAGGTACAGACAAAATCAAAAACCATAATAAAGGGAGTTCCCAACCGGAATTATTATGTCCAGTGTACAAGATGCGGTGCCAGAGGATCCAGATTCATAGCTGAAGACTTTAACAATGACGGAAAGCAGACAAAGCTTGAAGCCATAAATGCCTGGAACAGAAGATTTACACCGATTTTTAACGAGTACGCTAACTAACATATGGCAAAAGAAGTAAAGGAATTTTTCAGGAGCATCATAATTGCTATCTTGGCAGCCGGAATAATATCAAATTTCGTATTGGCGGTTGCGTACATCCCTTCATCATCAATGGAAAACACCATGATGACAGGGGACAGAGTAGTAGGATCAAGGCTATTTTACAAGGGAGACTCCATCAAAAGAGGCGATGTAGTTATATTCCGATACGGATATACATGTAGTTCCTGTGGTGCTATGTATCAGGAAAATGATGAAGGTCATTGTCCGGAATGCGGAGAAATCGATGCACATAACAAAGTAGTACATTTCACAAAACGCATTATAGGAGTGCCGGGGGATGTTATAGACATCATGCCGACAAATATAAAGTCTTCGGATGCTCTAAACATGGGGACATTCTATAATGAAGCTACATTTAAAGAAGCTCTCGTCATGGTTAACGGAAAGGCGCTTGATGAAAAATACATTGCAGAACCAATGATATGCGATAAAACCCGCTACCCACTTGCTCATGTGAAGGTTCCTGAAGGGTGCTACTATATGCTTGGGGATAACAGGAACAATTCAGAAGATTCCAGATTCTGGGTGAATCCGTTTGTGGAAGAATCAGATATCATTGCAAAGGTGCTGTTCTGCTTTTATCCATTTAACGATGCGAAATTAATAAGATCCTACAGGTTTTGAACCTTGTATTTAGTGCAGACCATTTTGGCCTGCACTATTTTTTTCATAAATAACACTAATAAGAGAAGAACTCCGCTCATAATTAATTAGAACACATATAAAAAACCGAAAAACAAACCCAGAATAAAAAATCCGCTCTCATAATTTAGGTAACAGATTATTGATTCAATGCGGAGGTTTGAAATGTTTATCTTGAATTCGAGCGGTACTATAGCTCTTAACTATGATTACGTAATCTATGCAAAATGCGAAAACGATTCTGACAGACTAAGGGCAAATGAACTTCTTTACAGTGGAAGTCATTATGCACTGGCGCTTCATTTCGGAGATGAACATGACGGAAAGATATTACGGTTCTACGGAGACGAATCCCTGGATAATGTTGAAGAAAGAAACGCTTCAATACTTCTCTCATACAATAATGGGTTAAGGCTATACGACTTTTCAGAGTCACCTGACCAGTACAAAAAGTCCGAGCTCTGCGGGCCTGAGCCTGATGCCTACTGGATACTTAGTCAGAATCCTGTACAATCCGTGAATCTGAAGAAATGCTCACAGGTCCGTATTGTTGATGTCACTGACAAATACCGATTGGAACACCCTGTATCGAAGGAATGTTGTTACGCATTGGTAGCAACATACAATAAGCAGTGCGGTTACAAAAGGATAAACCTTTTTGCGGCAAAGAATCTCAATGAAGCAAAGGCAGCACTTAGGGTGCTTATGTATAGTTACGCTGAAGGAAGGAAGATGCTGGATTATAGTGGCTTTGCAACTACTGTTTTTGAGAGATACGAGGATTACAGGAGTGTCAAAGAGGAATTCGGAATAGCATAAGGAGAAAGAAATGTTTGAGATTCTAAAATCGGTCGAAAGGTCATATTCAATAGGGTCAACCCTGATACTTCTTGCAACTATTTGGGCAGGACTTGCAGTGTTGTCATATAAAAACAAACGGATATTGAATTTCTATATAGAATTAATTATCATGGGCATTTTATATCTGATATCGTTTGTACTTCTGATAAGCGCGATATTCTATGAACCATTTGGGGTTGTACTGAAGCTTGTAGGACATACGCTGCTTATAGCAATAGCTTTAATCGTCATAAGATATGCTCCATTACATCATAATAAGAATATATAACTTAAACGCATGATATAACAGGTATATCATGCGCTATTTTTATGTACTTTTTTTTCGCTGGGCTACATATTATTATGTTTCCATAAACACAGAAGGATTAGCATTTTCATAAAATATTGGAGGGAACCATGAAACATATCGTTGTTGATCTTGAGATGAATTATGTCGCAAAGAAATCAGATGCAAGAAGGATCTGCAGGATGGAAACTATAGAAATAGGAGCAGTCATGCTTGATGATAATCTTCAGGAGATATCAGCATTCAGGACCTATTTGAAGCCTGAATATAATGACTGCATTGAAAGAAAGATTAAGAGAATCACGGGTATCACAGAAGAGATGGTCCAGAATGCCCCCATTTTTAAAGAGGCACTCCGAATGTTTACGAACTGGTGTCTTGGAACCGGGGATGAAGTTACTATATATGCCTGGAGTGATTCGGACTATTGCCAGATAGCAAAGGAGATTACGCTTAAAAATTATGAAATGACACCAGAAGAAGAGATTATACTTACCACAAAATGGAGTGACTTCCAGAAAGAATTCGATACTCACCTAGGATTCAACAGGCAGGTTTCGCTCAGCATGGCCCTCGACATGGCAGGGATTGACTTCACGGGAAGAGAGCATGATGCTCTTGATGATGCGAGAAATACGGCAGAACTCCTTAATATCCTGAGAGATACAACATTGTTCAACCTTACACTCAGGAAGATAAAAGAAGCAATGGAGCCGAGCAAAATAAGCAATACAATGGGCGAGCTGTTTGATTTTTCAGCATTTGCCTGTGTGGGATAAGTGGATTTTAAAAGGTAAAATACGAGTTTACCATTTTTCAATCATATAAATGTATCATTATGACATCAATCAGGAAATGCCTCTCTGGAGAGCGGCAAATGGAAGGAGATTAATGATATGGCAGTTAAAGGCGCAATACTCGGAGATATACTGGGTTCTCCGTATGAGTTTAAAAGAATAAAAAATTATGACTGGAAGACCGTGCAACTTGCCGGAAATCCATCGGCAGGGTTTACCGATGATACCGTAATGACACTTGCAATAAAGAAAGCAATCATTGAGGGGCTTGATATTACTGAGACTATGGTAGAAGTTGGCAGGAGATATCCAAATTGCGGTTATGGTGGAAGTTTCTATAACTGGGTAAATGGGGCTGATCATACACCCTATGGAAGCTATGGCAATGGATCTGCCATGAGAGTTTCCTTTGTAGGAGAGTACTATGATGATTTTGATGAAATGCAGCTGGAGGCTAAGGCTACTGCGGCAGTGTCTCATAATCATCCGGAAGGAATTAAAGGAGCAGTAGTAACCGCTACATGTATATGGATGGCAAAGCATGGAAAGAGCAAGCAGGAAATATACGACTATGTATTAAGAGAATATCCGCCTGAGGACTATGAATACAGCATAGCTTATAGCCTCGAAGAGTTAAGGCCTCGATACAGATGGAATGAAACCTGCCAAGGGTCTGTTCCGGCGGCCATGAGATGCTTCTTTGAAAGCACAGATTATGAAAGCTTCATGAGAAATGTCATTAGCCTTAATTGTGATACAGATACCTTCGGAGCTATTGCCGGAGGCGTTGCTGAAGAGTTCTATCACGGGTTCGGAGATCTGGATGCAGAAAGGATACTGGAAGAGTGTTTGGATGATTATCTGAATATGATCTTAAACAAGTGATTTTGACAAAAAACTCACTAATACTCACTTAAGCCGTGGGTATTAGTGAGTTAAATTGTTAATCTACAGAATTAATCCACTCTTGTGAAAGATAAAGAGGCACGTTTACCATCCATTCTTGTTTTCTAAATCCTGACATCGAAAAACGGCATGGTTTGAGGTTTTGGTTTTCTTCAAACACTGTTCGAAGGCTCTTGGATTTAAGGTTTTCTTCTGCTTTTACTTCTATTGGATATATTTCATCCTTCTGTACTATAAAATCAATTTCAAGCGGTGAGTTTTCCTTTGAATAGTAATAAATCTTTAAATCAAGCGCTGTAAGTTCCTGTGCAACAAATTGTTCTGTAAAAGCTCCCTTGTATTCAGAAAAATAATTAATTCCAGTGAGTATCTCCTTGGATGTTACATCAGCCATTGCACCAAGCAAGCCAAGATCAGAGATAAAAAGCTTGAAAGCTCCAGTGTCTTCGTAAAATTTAAGTGGACGTTGTATCTTGTTCGTGCGGACTATCTTATGTAGAAGACCGGCATTTATTAACCATTGAATGGCATTCTCAAATTCTTTTGCTCTTGCACCCTGTTTTAATGCACCATATATAAACTTTTTATTTTCTTTAGCTAATTGTGAAGGTATTGAATTCCAAACCATCACAACCTTTGGAAGTATATCTTCAGGAACATGTTTTGAAAAATCCCTTTCATAATCTGAAAGGATTCTATTTTGCAGCTTACGAACTTCCTTAAGATCTTGTTTAGTAAAATAGTTATTTACAATTTCAGGCATTCCGCCAACATAATAATACTGACGGAGTAGATCAGTTAGTTTCTGTGACATGGGGGCCAATTCTTCCCAATTATGACTTTTTATCTGTTCCAGTAACCCATTATTTCCGGAAGCTTCCAGAAATTCAAGAAAGGTCATAGGGTATAGTTTTAATTCCTCGACCTTGCCCACAGGATATCCAGTGCCGGAATGTAGCTTAATACCAAGCAGACTCCCCGCAACGATTATGTGATACTCAGGTGCATCTTCTGCGAAATATTTGAGTGAAGTTAAAGCAAGAGGAGACTCCTGTACCTCATCAAGTATTATGAGCGTAGTTTCAGGAAGTATTGTCTCTTTGGTAATGGATGAAAAAGAACGGATAAGACGTTGTATATCATAATCATAAAAGAGTGATTTCATTTCTATTGTTTTATCACAGTTTATATATGCAACATTTTTGTATTCGTTCGCACCAAATTCTTTAAGAATCCATGTCTTTCCAACTTGTCTTGCACCATCTAAAATCAAAGGCTTTCTATCATGAGAGTTTTTCCAATCTAATAGTTTTGAATATATATTTCGCTTCATCTATGACCTCATTAATACGTACATATAAATTAACCATTATATAGATACTACATTTAAATGAACGAAAGGTCAATGTATTGTAACATTTTTATGAATGAATAATGGCAGATAATAACATAATGATGAACGAATAATAACGATAAATCAACAAAAACATGAACGAAAGATCGCTATAGCGATGGAATAAAAATAGACACCAATGGAATAAATTCAGACAGTCCGGACACAAAGCAGACAGTTCCGGACTTTTTTACACCCATTCACGACTAAAAGTCGCCAATCACGGACATATTCATGACAGGAACAGGCTACGCCGGGTAGAAATAAATAATTATTGATCAAAAAATACTTATATGAGCAGATCTCCTTCCATAATTGTTATACAGCAGAAATTTATTAAGCGTTTGCAAAGGCAGAAAGAAGGACAAGATGATTGCTTTTATCAATGTTGCGGGATGTATGGACCGCATAGGAACTACCACTCAGGCAGTACAGCTTACAAGGTTCATTAAATCCATGGACTATGATGTAGCATACATGGAAATGAACGACAAGAATTACATTAAGAACACCAATAACGTTTATTCCGATTATGAAGAAAAAGATACAGGAATTATAAGCGTACAGGGTATAGATGTGATCCCAAGGCATAAGTACATTGATATAAAGAAAGGCGGCTCAAATCTCGATTTCCTTATTATCGATCATGGCTGTGTTAATGACAAAAGATTCGACAGAAAGGAATTTCTTCACGGAGGAATACCTATCCTCGTTGGTGGTATCAAAGCAAATGAATTAAGCGAAACAGAAAATGCTCTACGTGACAATGAAATGCAGAAAGCATTCTTCGTGTTTTCTTTTGTTGAAGAAGGGGATAATGAAGAACTTCTTTTGAATATGGGGCGGAAAAAGGACGAAACATTCTTTTCTCCCTACTTCCCTGATCCGTTTGTACAGATGAACGAATCTAAAGAAGACTATTTCCAACAGGTAATGAGTGCCGTCATGCTGCGCGTTGAAAGGGGCTAAAAGATGAGATATAAGCCTATCCTAATGACGAGGATCGAAGAAGAAGAGAGGCAGTTAAAAGAAAATCTTCTCCTTAGCGAAGAAGCCGGAGTTATACGGTCAGCTGATAATATTGTTGTAAAGAAAAAGAATGCCGGAGATTACATACAGGAAATCTCCAACATTTTCTTTTCCGCTGTTTTCCTCATGCTCGTATTCGTAGGGCTGCTTGTTTTACTGAATCCTACATCGAGAGAGATACTGCTCAATATCTTTACGTTTTAAGCATGAACGGTCATGCGCTGATTCTACATGGAAAAAAGCTTTGGAATAATCTGAAGCCATATTATTCCCATAACAATACAGATTATACCCATAAAAAACCACCAGACACGGTGTATATAGGCCTCGTGATCATTATCAGAAATAAAAATCTTGTAGGAATTCCCAATCACATACTTCTTAGTGGAGGAAATATGGTTAACTGTATAGGTTCCCATGTCTTCGTCAAGTTCAAAATCTAGGGAATAGTAGTTCCGTCCTTTGTAGGTACTATGTCTTCTTATCCTTACAAGTCTTCCTTCTGTTTTAATATGATGCGTAATGACTGAGTAGGATTCATGTAGTCCAAACCATAGGGTTAATCCACCCATTAGTGCTGATAAAAGTGTCCCTCCAAGCACCGCATTCTTTGTAAACATTGAAAAAGACAGCGCAGAAAAAAATGTCCCGATGGCAATATATAAAATCTTTTCTTTTGTGTCAAAACCCTGCTGAAAAGGATAGTAGTAGAACAGTGCTCCTACAGCTCCAAACATAAGGGCAACACAGTAAAAAATAATCATTTCCATTATTAAATATCCTCAGATCTAACAAAGAATGTGCTTAGATTACCATAAAGGTCTCAGAAATAATATTGGCATTATGGAGAAAAGGAATCAGACTTCTTTCTATCAGGTTTCCTTTGTGATAATCTAACTACTATTAAACTATGGAAATAACTCAAACTGATGGAGATGTGACCTTATGGAATATATAGTGCTAGGACTATTCTGCATAAGTCTTTTGCTTTGTATATCGCTGAATATTTCAATAATCTGTGCTCTTTTGGCAGGGCTTATTCTGTTCATGCTTTACGGAAGACATAAAGGATTTTCCTGGAAGTCTCTAATATCCATGGCTATCAATGGGATCAAAACCGTTAGTAATATATTGATTACTTTTATCCTTATAGGTGTTATGACCGCTCTTTGGAGGGCTTCAGGAACCATTCCTTTTATTGTCTCTAAGGCTTCAACCCTTATTAGACCATCCATTTTTCTTCTTATGACTTTTCTTCTTAACAGCGGACTCTCGGTTCTGACCGGAACGTCCTTTGGTACTTCGGCAACAATGGGAGTGATCTGTGCCTCCATGGGTTCCACAATGGGAATAAGTCCGATGCTGACCGGAGGTGCTGTCTTATCCGGTGCTTTTTTCGGCGACAGATGTTCTCCGGTCTCAACAAGTGCATTGCTTGTTGCAGGAATCACCGGAACAGATATCTATAAGAATATCCGAGGAATGATCCGTACTTCCTTAATACCTTTCATTGCAGCTTGCGTTATATATTTTGCGATAGGTTCATCCGTTTCCGCTGAAGGTCCCATTGTGGATCTAAAGGATCTTTTCTCTGCATCCTTCCAGCTCGAATGGATTACAGTCATTCCCGCAGTCACCATTATGCTTCTTAGCATTTTACATGTTAATGTTAAGATTGCCATGGGACTAAGCATACTTTCCGCAATACCTATCTGCCTTTTTGTACAAAATATATCTTTCATTGAGATATTACATACTGCACTAACAGGTTTCACTCCAAAGGAGGAGGCTCTTTCTTCCATGCTTAGCGGTGGAGGAGTGCTTTCCATGCTGAAGAGCGGATTAATAGTCTGCATATCATCATCTTATTCAGATATCTTTAATAGGACAGGGCTCCTTGATAACGTAAAACATTCAGTTTCCTCCCTGGCCGGTAAAACTAACCGCTTCACTGCATTATTCTGTTCCTCAATTGGTTCAGCTATAATTGCATGCAACCAGACCCTTACAATCCTTCTCTGTAATCAGCTTTGCAGCGGACTATATAAAGAAAAGGATAAACTCGCCGTCGATCTGGAAGATACGGCAGTCGTTATCGCACCATTAATTCCATGGTCAATCGCCGGTGCTGTTCCTTTGGCCACAGTAGGTGCACCATCAACAGCAATATTTGCTTCATTCTATCTCTTGTTACTTCCTATTTACAGGTTACGTTCGGCAAGGTATGAGAAAAACTGACCGAACTAAAATCGACACATACTTCAAAGCTAAACAAATGAAATACTATTCCACATCTGGCTCCTTTTAGCGGAGTCAGATTTTTTTTACAAAAAATCTCGAAAAAAAACTAATAACAAAAGAACCCCTCCCATAATTAGAAAGTACGAAAAAGAGAGAATAAATTATCGAAATATAGGAGGAGAAGCAATGGGCAAAGCATATAAGTCATCTTATTTTAAATATCCTGGAATTCTATTTAAAAGAATGATGACGGGCAAGAATATATTACCCAAAGTGCTGATAGCATTATTCATTGTGATATATTTATTGACCGAAATACTATCGCCAATTAAGGCATATGCGCTTAATTTTGACAGCAGTACCGTGAGCGTCAGAAACGACGGCGGTGATTTCACATTCTCAGCATCGGATAAAGGGTCTGGCTGGGTCCGCGTAAGAATGACGGGACAAACCCCGGACTATACTGATTGGAATAGTACATTTACTTACGAGTCAAGATGGTCTGGTTTATCCATGTCATTCGGTTTGATCACACCATATTATTCAAATTATTATGATGAGGTAGTATACGGTAACAACACAAGCTACAATAGCCCTCGTGATAAATCTACTACTGAAATGAGGCATTCCGGAGGAAAATACTCAAGCAGTAGCGGTTCAGGATACACATTCCTTAAGGGCGGTGAGGTTACATTTTCAAGTGGAAGTGGAATTAAATCCTTTTCAACCAAAACAACCTGGGAGCACTCAGGCACAAGTTCTTCCTCGACAGAAACAAAAAGGGATTACTTAAACTCAATGAGTGGTCAGTATGAAGTAATAAGCTACAAACTCACCAAAACATCTTCACATAGATATAGTGGTGAAGATTACGCTACCGGTTACAGCTATGATATTACAGTTGACGTAAAAATAAATAATGGCGGTAAGAACGGTGTCAGTTTAACCCCTGTGTTCTATGTTGTTGGATATGCTGAAGGCGCCACAAAATCCAAAGGTGAGTATTATGACAAAATACTGTGGGAGAGCTCACATATGGCAACAGCCGCCGAAATGATGAACACGGTAACTGTCACATTTAATGGAAACAATGGCTCTGATGGCGGCACCGTCACAGGATCACCAAATGAAACCAAAACAGCACCTAAATCAACCCGCACAGGATACAACAGTAACGGTTGGTATACTGCACCATCTGGCGGAACATTTATAACAGCAGATGATGGAACATATACACAGCCATCTTCAGATGTAACCTACTATGCTCAATGGAGCCCAATTAACTATACAATCAAATTTAACGGTAACGGCGGAACTGTAAGCTCAGAATCTCAGACTAAGGCTTATGATTCTACCCTCGGCACACTTCCTACCGCAGAAAGAAAAGGTTATGACTTCAAAGGCTGGTATACCTCATCAATAAACGGTACAAAAATTGCCTCGAGTACAAAGGTTTCAGGTGACGCAAACTATTATGCTCAGTGGTCACCAAGATCCGATACACAATATAAAGTAGAGCACTATCAGCAAAACGTAACCGGCAGCGGATATACGCTGGCAGATACTGAAAGTAAAACAGGTGAATCAGATTCCAGTGTCACACCATCAGTAAAGACATATACAGGTTTCACATCACCTAAGACACAGACACAAACGATCTCTGCAGACGGTTCAAGAGTGTTTAAGTACTACTATACAAGAAATAAGTACCCATTTACTCTCGGTACGGACACAGGCGTAAATACATCCGGATCAACCGTGACAGGAAGCTACTACTTTGGTCAGACAATCACACTTAAGGCAACTCCTTTAAACGGATATAAGTTCGACAAGTGGTCTGACGGCAATACAAACCAGAGCTTTACATTCACAATGCCGGCACAGGCTGTGACAAAGACTCCAGAAGTACACCCAATCACTTATACAATCACCTACAATCTGAACGGCGGAAGGATTAATTACAAGAAAGTATCATACAATGTTGAGACTCCGACCTTCTATATTGAGAACCCGACAAAGAAGGGCTTCTCCTTCTCTGGCTGGACCGGCACAGGAATCTCAGGTGCAACAACAGATCTTTCCGTACCTTTAGGTTCATACGGAAATAAGACCTTTACAGCAACTTGGGGTAATGGTGTTTATACAATCAACTTCGATGGTAACGGACATACAGGCGGTTCAATGGATGCTATCACCGTAAAATCCGGAGAAAGCGTAACACTCCCTCAGAATGGATTTGTAAAGGATGGTTACAGCTTCGTTGGATGGTACACCACAAAGCAGGACATGTTCGGTACATTCTACAAGAACGGGGCAACAATAACAGACCTTACAGAGTCAGTTACACTCCGCGCACAGTGGAAGAAGATCCGTAACACTGATCGGGAGCCTTACGATAATCCATCAGGCGGTGATGATGGTAATGGTGGCAATAGTGGTGATGACGCAGAGATCATCCCTAACGATGAGCTTGGATACTTCGGTACAGCTAAGAGAACAAACGAGATTTCAATCCGTACAACAAACGGCATGAAGGACAAGAAGCTGACTCTTAACTACAACTACTGATGCTTAAATCTGAGAATGACATTCAAAAGGATGTGAACTATCCAGAGAAGACTATTAGAAGATATTAAAATGGTAAATGGAGATCATTTGCCATTACAAGATTAGCAAAGACTATGCAGTATTTATGTTTACTGTTCTATTGGTTGATTAAAAAGGTGCAACTGTTATAATATTTACCTAAACATACGCAAATATTATTGAATTGCGGAGGATAAGGGTGATATTTTCATATGCCGAGAGTATAAATAAATATGGCTCCAAGTACCTTGTAAATAAGGCTGTTAAAACAGGACAGCTTTATAAACAGGAAAGTGGTATTTATTCTGATAAAGAGTATGTGCCGGCTATTGCTGTAATAGCCAGTAAATACCCGGATGCTATTTTTACGATGAACAGTGCTTTTTACTACTATGACCTGACGGATGTGATCCCTGAAAAATTTTATTTGGCTACAGACAGAGACGCCACGAAGATTGCAGATAAAAGGGTGGTCCAGATATTTGAGTGGAAAGACCTTCTTGAGCTTGGTTTGACATCAATGGAGAGAGAGGAGTGTTCCATACGTATTTATTCCAGGGAACGTCTTCTTGTTGAACTGATCCGGCACAAGAAAAAAATACCGTTTGACTATTACAAGGAACTAATGCGAAATTACAGGGAAATAATATATGATTTGGATATCCCTGCCATTGAAGAATACGCATATAGAGTTCCAAAAACATCCATGATTATGGAAACACTTCGTTTGGAGGTTTTATGATTGATATCGATGCAATGATAAAGAAATAGAAAACGGGTATGGCGATACCAATGCTCAGGCCAAGGTATGCCAGGACCTTATTCTTAAGGCAATAGCAAAGAGCTCGCTGAATCGTAATGTTACCATCAAGGGCGGTGTTGTGATGCGGAGCAAAACAAAGAATGTTCGTAGAGCAACACAGTATCTGGATCTTGATTTCATCAGATATTCTTTAAGTGACGATTCAATAGATGCATTTATTTCCAAGCTGAATTGCCTAGAAGGCCTAACTTTCAAAAGAAAGGGAAAGATAAAAGAAGACTAACCACAATTAGTGGTTGAAGATATGGTTATTCTTCAATAATGTAGGAGGTTGTTAATGATAGCAGAAATAATATGTAAAGACTGTAATTCTGAGACATCATTATATGGATATGTTGTAAGAGATGATCTTAAATATACTAAGCTGGCATATTTGCTTGATACAAAGCTTAAAACAGAAGAGGACTTCAATATTTGGCTAAAAAACAAAGAAGAAAATGGCACAGCTTATTACAAAGAGGACAAGTTTATAATTGATGGAGAGGAAGTTCTTGACGAGTTTCAGCGATGGGAACAAAATGGTTGCGTATGTCCTGAGTGTGGTTCTAAAAATTGTTATTGGCTTTAAGGAAGGCGAGAGTGGATTTTTCAACTACTTTTTTCGGATGCCCTAAAAGAACTTAAACAGCAGGATTATCATGGAAAAAGAGTATACATAGAGATAACAGATTCTAAAGGGCATTCCATAGAAAACAAGATGGATCTCGGAGTTCACAATAAGCTTGATATAGAGCAGGATGAGTTCTGTTTTGACATTGCATATGATGACGAAGGTGCCAGTCTTCTGATTAATTCAAATGAGCAGATGATAGCAGAAAAGCTGAAATCTCTGCTTCGATTTGGAACTCTTTCATCCAGATATAAGGACATCTTCGACATTTATTATCTAAGCCATCATGTTAATAAATCTACTATGAAGAAGTGCTTTAAAACCTTCATTTTCGATGACCCCAAAATGAGAGAAAAGGACCTTAACGGAATATTAAGGAGGCTTGAAATGATATTCAAAGACAAGCTGTATGTCAGTCACTTAAATTCCAATGAAGTAAATTGGCTCGAAGAGGATGTAGATACCGTTCTTAGCGGGATAATAGCTTTTATTAAAAAATCATGACTTATTGAACTGTATATCCGCAAAATATATTTATTTGCGGATATACAGATTATTTAATGATACTTTTAATCCTTATGATGAAAATTAATTGCAGAACAGAGACTTAATTAACTTTACGTAAGCAGTAGATCGCATGGTCTACTGCTTTTTTCTAGGCAAAAAACGCTACTATAACACACTTAAAAGCCTGACTATCTTTAGGAAGTCAGGCTTTTCTAAAAAAATACTAAGAAAAATTTCTCAGAAATACTAATATGCCCCAAATTCTTCCCATAATTACTGAGTAGAACAGACAAGAATTTATTTTTCATAGAAGGAGTTTTAAAGATGAGGAAAAATATTGCAGTAAAACTTGCTGCTACAGCTCTCTGCCTTTCCATGATGGGAATACCTGGAAGTGCCCCTGCATACGCCGGCACAGTAGATGCAATCCTTAAGACTGGTGGAATCCAGATTGGCTTGGAACAGAAGATGCTTGATGAAAGCGGAAACAGAGTGGATCCGTATGAGGTCAGTCTGCACCCTACGGAAGAAGTATCATATATCGTAAGCGTAAAGAATGACTTATCACCGGCTTATATAAGATTAAAGCTTAATTACACCGGCGAATTTGATGGTATTGATGACACTATGTTAAGAGGTGTTAGCGATGAATGGGTTAAGCAGGGTGATTACTGGTATTACACAGAGCCCGTTAAGACCGGTTCTCTTACCGATTTCTGTACTAGCCTTGTAATGCCAGAATTCCCCGAGTCAACTGGAGTTCCCGTATCAGTGAGCGTTGATGCCGATGCCGTACAGTCTGCAAACTTTACTCCTGACTTCACATCCACATCCCCATGGGGTGATGTAGAAATACAGTCCCACGCATCATTTGGTGATTCCGTAAGATCTGATTCAGGTGATTCAGGTTTCCATATCAATTTTGAGGACATAGAAGATGGTGAGATGAATGAGTCAAACGATCTTTTCAAGAATTTCCGATCTCTCATGCCTGGAGATACTGTTTCAGAGAAAATCACCATCAAGAATGAGTATAACAGACCTATTTCTATCAGACTTTCATCTGACAACAATGATAAAGATACTTCCTTAAATAAATGGATAAACGTTGAAATAAAACGTTTAAGCACCGAAGGCACTGATGAAAAAGTTGTTTATTCGGGCCCTCTTTACGGTGATGACTTAGAAAAAGACATAAACCTCGGCATAATTGGCAAGGACAGATTCCAGGAGTACTTAGTAACTCTTTTAGTTGATAAGAATATGCCTAACTCTACGATGATGAAGGATTACTCTGTTTCATGGGATATTTATTCTAAGAATACTACAAGTGGTGGATCCGGAGGCAGCGGTGGTCCCGGAACCGGTTCATACGGAATAGACACAACCGGTCCATCAGTACTAGGAGTAGCCCGTCCCGAAGAGATACCTCAAATCATCCAGAATCTCCCATTCTCAGGCTCGATTTCACAGATAATCGGTGACATAAAGGCAAACTACAGACCGGGCGCAAAGGATTCAAAGGGAAACAAGCTCACCTCAAATGATACATCACTTTTAGGAAAAGACGGTATCTACTACGCATTCAGATATGGTGAAGACGTAAAGGGAGCTGACAGGGACATAGCCGGAAACTACAAGACAGGAGACGTGTTCCCGTTTGCAATGCTTGAAGGTATCTCAATTATTGGATTCTTTGGACTTTTGTTCAGTGGAAAAAAGAAGAAAGGTGAAGGAAATGCGTAAATTAGTGACATTCATATCAGTTGGCGCAATAGCTGTAAGTAGCTTATCAGGAACTCTGACAGCCCAGGCTAATACAAACAATCAAGTTAAAACCACCGCAGAACGTTACAGCGAGATGGAAAAAGCTG
The DNA here is from genome assembly GCF_900107835.1 of Oribacterium sp. KHPX15. Lineage (GTDB taxonomy): Bacteria > Bacillota > Clostridia > Lachnospirales > Lachnospiraceae > Oribacterium. Next base: position 10,740 of record NZ_FNRG01000023.1, on the reverse strand, counting down.
CAAGTTTCGATACTTCAAAGGTTTCTGTAAACAGAATCACACATTCATTTGCGCAGAAAACCGTGTACACCACATTCGATAAAGAAAAAGATCCAAAGGAAATACTGGATGATCCGGTTCTTATCAATGACATACCATTCATAGTAAGCAATACTGAAGCTCCTACCCTTATATCACAGGAAACAGTAGATCCGCTTGTAAAGACAATAGTTACGGATACGTTTCTTGGCGAAGAGACAGACGAATCTAACCAGCCATTCCCTTCAATTTCCGAAGACGGCGTTAAGTATAACCTAACATCAAAGACTCTGATTGAGGGCGCTGTCAAAGACAGAAAAGAGCATAAGTCTTCAGAGGTCACATACACATCTGTAGAAGATAAAGTTAAGGTCCCTGAGAAAACAGTCATAGAAATGTCTGATAAGGCATCCGGTAAGGAATTTGAAGCGACACTCGACCTTGTAAAAGAAGAGGTACTTAAAGAATACTGGGACAACGACTTTGAATTCCCCATAACAGTATCAGGCTACGGCGATGCAAACGTATTTAACCTTAACGGAATAGAAATACCGGCAGATGCAGAACTTATCAAGTATAAGGACGAATTCTTAAAGATGCTCGACCTTAGCACAAAGGCCTATGAGATTGAATCCATAAAGTGGGACGGTGAAGCATACATGGTTAACGGAAACGCCATGAGAAATGCTGTTGCAAAGGGCAGAAAGTACGTAAAGGACATAAAGGCTATTTATGAATCAGACGTACCTCTCCCCGCAATGCCTGAGAAGTCATGGAGATGCACATACACAGAAGAATTCCCGGAAGGTAATACTCTATACACCATGGTCACAAATGCCACCTACACAGTTGATCCAACAGTCGCTAAGTCAAGAGGCGGTCTCTTAGGCGTTCTCGATTCCGTAGTTGGTACCATTACGGCAGCTTACAGTGCAGTTATTGAATCCTTCACTGAGAGACCTATTGCCACAACTATACCTCTCGTTCTTGTCGCTGGACTTATTTCTATCTTTGTAACGAGAAGGATGAAGGAGAAGAAGCTTATGGCTGAAAATACTGCAGGTAATATTTAAGTAACCTCAATTTACACTTGCTTGTTCTCGATAATCTTCAGAAGATCAAAACCATAACCTTTTATGGTACTAAAAAAAGGTCTAAAGCATTCACGTTGATTTTTATTGATTTACAATTGACATAAATCAATACAGTTGATATATTATTGATGTCAAGATTGACATAATTCAATATCGCATCAATCAAGGAGACAGATCATGATAATTAGTACGCAATATACCGAGAACGGAGTTGAAAAGAATTTTGACCATTTAGCATATGTTGAAAAGCTCAAGGAATCGCATTACAGCGAATTAAAAAACTTGATCAGAAAGGCTATAGGCCTAAGAACTCAGGCAGGATTTGCCAAAGAAATCGGCATGAGCAAGGAATATCTTAACAGGATCCTGAAAGAGGGAAGTGACATACTCCCCTCAAACAGAATGCTTGAAGAGATCAGCAGACATACTCAGGATAAATCCGTAACACTCAAGGAGCTTCTCATTTGTGCAGGAAGAACACCGGCTTCAGAAAGACTTGATGACAGGTTAAAGACACAGACAAGACCCAGCTTGGTTTCTGTAGATGATAATATTAATGATGTATATACATTCAAAAAGAACATGGTCGAGTTTCTCATAAAGGAACGCGATAAGAAAACAAATCTTTCTCCAAAAGAGTACACCGAAAAGATCATGTCTGAGTTTATTGGACAGGTAAAATATTCTGCATTTGATTTTGAATGCTTTTACAATGAATGTGATTATAAACGCATGGAAGATTGGACCCTAGACTGCAGCGAGGAATGTGATGAATACGCAAGAGACAGATTTGGATCATCCACAGTTGTAAAGGGTTATGTTACAGCTGTTGTCAGCAAGAGACGCAATCCTGATGAATGGGTAAGAACCAAAGTGGATTTTGCATTTATCTTTAAAACTGATGATGAGTCAGATAAGCTTATTGTTGTAGATACTGACTGGGACATTCCTCAGCATATAATGGAAGAACCGGAGTTTATAAAAATAAATGTAGAAAACACTTATTCCCTTAAGGATTATTTAGAGGAAGAAACAAACCCACCTTATATTGAAGTTATCACACCTGATACTGTCTGAAACAATTTAATCCTTCTCATATCCCTAATATGGGAAGGATTTTTGTTATCTGAAAAATCCCCTTCCATAATTAAATTATCAGAAAAGCTTATCTTTTATCGAAAGGGGATAACTACATATGATTACTGCAAAAGAGTACCAGACAAGAACAGAATTCAAACCTCTTAACAGTCCTTCCGTTGAAGGAGTTACTATCATTGCTACGGATATAGGCTACTCCGGAGTTAAGACATATTGTGAGAGCGGGGTATTCTGCACACCTTATTATGCGAAGGATTTAGGAATAAATCCGGAAATGCTGAGCGGATCGTTAAGTCCTGAAGAAATACTGTATCGGGATGCAGAAACAAAGCACATCTGGCGAGTTGGGAAAACAGCCCAGGCGCTTGTAAGCCAGTCAGATACCAATGATTGTGATGGAGAGCTTGTATCGAGATACAGGTATCACACCACAATGTTTAGAATCTCTTTGGAGACAGCCATAGGTCTCGCACTTATTCATAACGGATACCGTGAACCAAAAGATCTTAATGGCACCATTGCAATTCAGACAGGACTCCCACCTGCATACATCGAGGAGGATACAGAGCTTATAAAGGATGCATTCGTAGGTAAGCACAGATTTTCGCTTAAAGTTGCAGAAACCGGCCAGTATGTACAGTTTGATTTCGAGCTTACAAGTGGTTGCGTTGATGTAATGTCACAGCCAAAAGGTACTCTTATGAACCTTATGGTTGACGATAATGGAAATCTCGACAGCCTTATCAAGACATTTTCCGAAAACGGAGCCATTCTTGATATCGGATATGGGACACTTGACTTCTTTGAAATAACCGAAAGATCCATTTCCAATAAGGAATCTTTTACAAAATTCTCAATGAATTCAGTACTTAAAAAAACATCTGAAAAGATAAAAGAAAAATTCGGGGTGAAGCTCAGGGCTTCTGCTATGCAGAACTGCCTTGAAACCGGAAAAGTAAGAGTATGTAAAAGAGTCAAAGGAAGACCACCCGTGATAAAGTCCGAAGATTTTACAGATTTACTTCAGGAAGCCAGTAGAGAAATATGCACTGAGGCAATGGAACAGGTGACAAATACATTCGATTTCTCAAATTATAAGTATATCGTAATCACAGGCGGAACCGCAGCTGCATGGGAATCCTACATTAGAGAGTATTTTGCCGAAATGGACATTAAACTCATACGTGGAGATGAAAACACAAACATCGGCATGACATATTCTAATGTCAGGGGATATTACTTCAATCAATTAACAGCACAACGGAAAAGGAAAGCAAGGTGTGCCTAATGTACCTACCGATTAGACTACATGATAATGGTGACCATGTTCTGGTGGAACTATTTACTAATTATAATGTTTCGGCAAGTATATTTCTCGATGCGCTGTATGCAGAACTTAAGAAAATTCCTCTTCAGTTCGGTATGCCACAAAAAAGAGAAGGAGAATGTCCTATAAGAACCCGTTTTACATTGGGTATAAATGATGATGAACTAATAGACTATATTAATGGGATAACACCCGGATATCGCAATGAATGTTTAAAATTCATCCTTAAGGAACACATATGTCTTTTCCGTGACTATGTATTCTATAACAAAAAACCAATCGAAACCACTGATGGAAGATATGTTGATTTTCCTAAGGATATTATGGAAGAAAGCGGGAAGAAAATAAAAAGAAGGTGGGAAAAAAGCACATTCTGCGATCAGACAGAGGGCAAGACTGTAAGTCAGAACGTCGAGATTAACATAGATACTAAAAATATCATTGAACTAACAAATGAAAAAGCAGTGTCAAAATCTGATATTCCACATATCTATCAACTAGTTTCGGGTAAAGAAACAAATGATAAGCGTAAATTCTCAGATAATTCTTCAAAACCTAAAGCAGATGTGAAGATCGTTTCCGATGAATCTTTAGAGGAAGACGTTGAACACAGCGAGGCTTATCTGGAAGAAGGCCGTAGAATGCTTGATGAATATCTGAAAGAAATCAGAGAAAGTATAAATAATGATGATACTCTTATACATTCACCTAAAACAGCTACTACAGCAAACACAAGTGTTACAGAAACCATTACTGAAAACAATAAGAGCACTGATTTCGACCAGGATGAAGCACAAGAAATATATGATGTATTCTTTAACTCGGATTGTTAACATGAAACAACATATAAAATTATATGCTGCGTGTTCGTTGTGTCAGACATATATTGACGCGAGAACGTGCACTGAGTAAAATAAAACGCGATTTAATATGAGTGGGGGTTAAAAAGAAGTATTATGTACGATAAGAGAACAGAATTCGAAAAGCACATCAAAAACAAACTTGAGGAAATCCGAATACTTTGTAACAGGGCCAGAATCCCTTTTGTTTTTGTAGCTGCACTTTACGATGACGATGAGAAAACAAAATATGCAAGCTATATTGATGCCAACGATGGTGACGGAAGAGATATGGAAGGTTATGCATGGAACGGACTTGCTCCAAGAACAATGGGATATGAGTTCACAGATAAGGACAACCGCATAGTTCAGATAGCAAAGATCATGAACGGAGAGGTTGCCGTACCAAACGGAGACAAGCAGCGTGCAAAATTTGAAGTAATGGAGTCTCTAAGCTCAAATCTCGGTGATGAATTCAAATCCATGTATGACTTGAAGGATGATGGTACCATTGATGATGACTTTGATTCTGATGGCGACGATGATGACATGGATTTAATAGAAGATGAATTTGATGATGAATAAGAGCGTATAATTCTCCTGATTAACGCGTGATACAGCCACACATGCGTGGCTGTTTTTTTGTGAAAAAAAGGAATTTCATAAGAGTTTTATGATGATGCTTGCTTTGGTATATACCACGATATATACCTAATCACAGGACAGGAGCGTGAAGATTTATGAGATATATGTTGGACACCAACATTTGCTTTTATGCGATCAAGCATAAACCGGAGAAATTATTTCAGGAGTTACAGAAACATAAATCATCCGAAATCTGTATTTCATCTGTAACATATGCAGAATTGGTACATGATGTAGAAAAAGAGCACAGCTGTTGAGAAGAACAGTCTGGCATTTTCCCTTATGCTTGCAAATATTGAAATAATGGATTTTGATGTCGATGCCACAAATTACTATGGAAAAATCAGAGCTGATCTTGAGAAAAAAGGAACCCCGATAGGTTCTCTCGACATGATGATAGAAGACCATGCCCAGTCGCTTGCTTACACTTTGGTAACAAACAATGTCAGAGAATTTTCCAGGGTTGAAGGCCTAAAGATTAAGAATTAGATTGAATGATAGATTTAATATATTAGGCAAATAATGTGCCGTTCTGATATTGACACCCAAATATATGTTTGCTATTATATTAAGCATATTAAGACTAATTGAATCCAAATGTACGGCGAATTAATGCTATTGAGGTATCAACAGAAGCAGTAGACACATATCCAAGATACTTCAAAAATGTGCAAAAGAGGTAATAAAGGATATGGAAAACTCACTATATATCGAGCATATAAATACCCACGTAGAAGAAATTGCCGAATATGTTAACAGTTTTTTTGAAGAACGCAAAAACTTTATCCGTGCTCAGCTGATTCGGGAAATACGAAAATATATTGAATCTCCAGTAGAACACTATGTATGGAAATCTGATGGCAATAAGTACGACCACTCGGGTATCCTGGTTGAAGATGGTTATGTATCTTTAGACCAGACAGTAACAGATTTTCTTGAAAATGAGTACACTGGAGGCAAAAAATCAACGCATATGAGTGGGATGGGATGGAGTTATCCTACTTATGGAGATGACCTTAGTTATTTGACCATCGAGCTTGGTTCTGAGTTGATGTTTGCGGCTATCAGAAATTATTTGGAAAACTCATTTTCAATAGTATTGTCTGATCAGGACTTTTTAAAGATTCAGGAAGAATGCTGTGATTTCGATGATATTTATGATAACTGTAAGGCGTCCGATTTTTTCATAGCAGAGCCTGTCATTGAATTTGTCGGAATAGGAAACTATAGATTGATTGATATTATGCTAAAGGCAAAGACACATGTTAGACGTTACAGATAATCGCCAGACAAACTACATCATCATTATATAAACAGATTTGCGGAGAGTACGAGTGTACATTCCGCAAATACATCCTGCATTTTTTCAAAAATCCTCATTAAATACTTCAAAATCCATAAATTCACCCTTATCTGAAAAATCCCCTTCCATAATTGTTTTATCAGTAAGAAATAACATAAAACAGGAAGGGAGACAGCGATATGATTCGCTTCGGAAAAAAGATCAGAAAAAGTGTTTCGGCCCTGGCAGCTGTATCAGTGCTTGTAAACACTGTACTCACGGCCATTGCCGATAACTCAGGAAGTATTAAGACAGTTTCAAATAACGGCATCACATATGTCACAGGCATCACATCAGGGGACACCGCAGACGGAGTGCTTGTTATACCGGACGACCTTGGAGAGACAATATTCCTTGGTGATCCAAACGGAACAAAAACATTCCTTGGAAACAATGATGTGAGTACCCTTGTCATTGGAGACAATGTTTGGGGCGTTACAAGCTCAGCTTTTACATATGCCGACGCATTAAGCACCATAATAGTACCCGAGACCAATACTTCATTCGTGGCTGCGGCTGAAGGTCTTTATGGCTATATATCCGATAATAATTATTCCCTCATTAAGTACTATTCCGGTAATCCCAGACAGGATTTCGTCATGCCGGATTACACAACTATGGTGATTAGCGCTGATGATGCGGAATTTGCAACCCTGAATCTTAACAGGGTTGCAACGGTATATCCACTTACCTTTGCGGGAACAAGCATAGATACACTTGTCTTAACAAATGATGTCACAAATGCTGCGGCTGATGTTGCTGAAAGCTCTGATATCCTATACGGCGCAAAAGTTGGAAGTTTTATGGCATCAGGAGCATTTCAGACAAACTATGACGGTTCGATCCTTTCAAAGAATGGCCGTATCATCAAATTCTCAGAATATGCGGATTCAAGCGTAGATGTATCAGGATATACAAGTATTTCTCCATTTGCTTTCACAAGTATCTCCCAGTATAAAGACATCCGTGGTAATCTTCCGGATGAGATGATTAAGGATGTAGTGTTCTCATTCTACGATCAGGGCGAAGCTGTTTTCTATGTAAATGATGAGATAGGCTTCTGTTATAACTATGACAGATGGATGCCTGGACGAGTTAATAACAAGAACGGATACACCCTTTCAACAAGTGGACTTTCTGAAAGCCAGTATAACAATGTGAAGAAACTCATGTACTACGGTGTTCCCAATGACCAGACTGGGCTTTTTGAAGATGTATTCGGTATAAGCTATGATTCTGTAAAAGGTTCATTTGAGAATGGTGATGCGGCTCTTAATGTTGTATCAAGCCTTTTATATAGGTTCATTACAAATGGTGCACATGAACCATCAGAGACAAAGGGCATTGACGGATATGTCTTTACCGAAGCAAAGGTGGCGGCTTACAGAAATTCACTTCTCAGCGCCATTCAGAATGATACTGCAGAAAGCGGAAATGTATCATTCAATGCGGATGAGGATATCGTATTCTCACTTCAGGATGACGGCACATATATGTCAAATGAAGTAACTGTGACAGCTTCTGATGATGCTGATCACACGCTTAAGCTCACAACCGAGGGCATTACGGTAAGCGGAAGTGATGAATTCTCAACAGGCACAAAGATCTGTTTTATAAGCGATTCTGAGCCTACAGAGATTAAATTCACAACTGAAGACGTTGCACTCAGCTTCTATGTAACTGATTCAAAACACCAGAACGTACTTACTTCATCAACAACCACAGTAGAGCACACTCTTACTGTAAAGGAAAAAGAGGAAGAGGAAGTATATAACGAAATCCCGATCTCAAAGAAGGATGCCACAACAAAGGAAGAACTTAGCGGTGCATTCCTTGTGCTCTATGACGAGGATGAAAACGAAATAGATTCATGGATATCCGACGAAGAACCTCACCTTGTATACGACCTTCCGGACGGAACATACAAGCTTGTTGAATCCATCGCACCGGAAGATTATAGCGTTGCCGAAGACGTGACTTTCGAAGTTAAAGACGGAAAAGTAAAGAAAGAAGTTGTGATGTACGATGAGAAGATTGAAAAGATTGCAACATCCTCTGAAATTCCTATCTCAAAGCAGGATATCACTAACGGTAAGGAGCTCCCGGGAGCGGAGCTTACACTCTATGACGAGGATGGCGAAGTAGTAGAGAGCTGGACCTCAAAGAAAACGCCACACATCATGAAGAATCTTAAGGACGGATTCTACACACTTGAAGAAATAACTGCACCTGAAGGTTATGATCTTGCAGAGGACATTAAGTTTGAGGTTGTCGACGGAAAGGTTGCCGAAAGCGTCATCATGTATGATGCACCTCTTAAAGAAGAGATTGCATCATCATCAGAGATTTCAATCCGTAAGACAGATATTACAAACGGTAAAGAACTCCCCGGAGCAAAGCTTAAGATCACAAACGAAGATGGGGAAGAGGTTGAATCATGGACTTCTACAGAGAAACCTCATGTAATTAAGAAACTCAAAGACGGAAAGTACATACTTGAAGAAGTTACGGCTCCCGACGGTTACGAGATAGCAGAGTCCATCGAATTTACTGTTGTCGAAGGTGAAGCACAGACAATAGTAATGAAGGATGCTCCCACTAAGAAAGAAGAACCGGAAGAGAAACCTGAGAAGACAAAGGTTGTTCTCCATAAGAAAGACTTTACCACCAGCGATGAGCTGCCTGGTGCAGAACTGATGATTGAAGACTCAGAAGGAAACGAGATCGACAGCTGGATATCTGAAGAAGAACCTCACGAGATTGAAGATCTTCCGGACGGTACCTATTACCTCATAGAGATTACAGCTCCTGACGGCTACCTTGTAGCAGAAAAGGTTGAATTCAAGGTATCATCCGGTAAATCCGTAGTAACCGTTACAATGAAGGATAAGAGAGAGCCGGAAGAAACAGTAATGGAAGGCACGCCCGAAGAGACACAGCCGGAAACAGAAGTTCCTAAAGAGACTCAGCAAGAAACTGAGGCTCAAAAGGAAGAGAAAAAAACAGAGACTCCTACATCTCATAAGTCAAGCGACAGTCATTCAGGAGGTGGCGGCGGAAGCTATGTAATAGGCCGAGGACTTGAGTTCAACAAAAGAGCAGAGACACCTGATCTTGTCACTACACAAGTGGATACTCCTATTACAGCTGATGTTCCTCAGAACGTAAGAGTTCTTGCAGCAAGAAGGACTCCCAAGACCGGCGAGAATAGAAGTATGACAACTCTTTTGAGCGCTGCTGTGTTTATCACAGCGGTCTATGGATTCCTGAAGCCTGAAAAGAATAAGATTTAACGGACTGTCACTGTGAACATTATTGCTTTAATATATCCCATATGCTATATTAAAACAAGCAAGGGAATGAAGTTCTCCCTAAGTAAAATTACTTGAACCGCTTACTATAGCTGATGACTTCTGCGTTTATTCACGCAGTAGTTGTCAGCTTTTTTGATATCACAGGAGGGTTAGGGTTTTATGTTACTCAGTATTTCGCTTATTTTTATTTTAGGAATGTCTCTTGGTTTTATTTGCAGGAAACTAAAGCTTCCAAGTCTTATTGGATTACTGATAACAGGCATTCTGCTGGGACCCTATGTACTGAATCTTATAGATGGAAGCATTCTTGGGATATCTTCTGATCTTCGGAAAATAGCTCTCATCATAATCCTGACAAGAGCAGGACTCGGCCTCGATGTATCAGGACTGAAAAAACTCGGAAGACCTGCTTTTCTGATGTGCTTTGTGCCTGCAACATGTGAGCTCATAGGAATGCTTATTCTTGCTCCCGGATTGCTCGGACTACCTCTTCTTGACGCTGCAATTCTCGGTTCTGTGCTTGCTGCTGTATCACCTGCTGTTGTCGTCCCCAGAATGGTAAAACTGATGGATGAAGGTTATGGAACAGAAGAAGGTATCCCTCAGCTCATCCTGGCGGGGGCATCTGTTGATGACGTTTACGTTATAGTACTTTTTTCGACATTTTTAGGCATGGCTCAGGGACAGGGGATTTCACTGACAAGTTTCGTAAACATTCCTGTATCAATATTTCTTGGCATAATCATTGGACTCCTGATAGGTTCGGCTCTGGCATTTTATTTTAAAAACGTTCATATTCGTGACACCATAAAGGTACTGATCATTCTATGCATATCTTTCATTCTTGTTTACATGGAAGACTCAATGCATACACCGATAACCTTCTCTGCACTTATTTCGATAATGTTTATCGGAATAGGACTGCAGAAGAAACGAAAGATCGTTGCGGAAAGACTGTCAAAAAAATATGAAAAGCTCTGGGTAGCGGCTGAAGTATTATTATTTGTACTTGTGGGAGCAGCAATCAATATTTACTACATAGGAAACGTCGGACTAAGAGCAA
>NZ_FNRG01000080.1 GCF_900107835.1 Oribacterium sp. KHPX15 | reverse complement strand
CCAACGACCAGGCAGGACATATTGAACAATGTCTGGTTGTTCGTGCCACTCGGAGCGGCATTGTATGATCCTGGACGCCGATTCAGGTGGTTATGGGCCTTTGCGTTAAGCATAGCAATTGAAGTGGTGCAGTATTTTACCGGTATCGGGGTTTGTGAATTTGATGATGTATTCAGCAACGGACTGGGCGCTATGATTGGATATGTGGCGGCATATAGCTTTGGTGCTTTATAAGGATGGACGGTTGGCTCGACCAATTTCACAAACATTGTTGGCAGGCACCATAAAAATCCTGCTTTTCGTCCATTAATTTTGCCAATGATTCCTTTTCGGGGCTAGCGTTTACTGTCTTGCGAAGTCGCTAGCTGACTTGAAATATGAATTACGATGTCGTACAATAGTCTTACAATAAGAAGGGAGGTACGGCTATGGCTACTTCATTGTTGCAAGTCCGTGTTGAAGATTCTCTGAAAGATCAGGCGGCAGCGGTATTTGAAAATCTGGGAATAGACACCTCTACTGCGGTTCGGATGTTCTTAAAGCGTGCAGTGATGGAAAATGGTATTCCCTTCAGAATGACGCTTCCTAAGACCCCGTATGCTGCCGAACGCGGATACAGGGCTATGGTAGAGATGAGTGAAGGCGCTGAGAAAAATGGGCTGTCCGATATGACTTTGGATGAAATCAATGCCGAGATTGATGCATCCAGAAAAGAGCGCCAGACTGCTAGCAAATGACTTACTATGCGGTTTTGGACACAAATGTGCTTGTTTCGGCTTTGCTAAAGAACGGCTCGGTACCGTGGCAGGTGGCAGAGGAGGCACTTCATGGAGACATCATTCCTGTGCTGAATGATGAAATTTTGACTGAGTATGAAGATGTCCTGAATCGGCCAAAGTTCAAATTTGAGAAAAGAACGGTTGATGTCTTCCTGAATGATCTGAAGAAACGTGCTGTTTATGCTGAGGTAGGTCTGATTGAGGACATAGTTCCAGATCCCAAGGATGTTGTGTTTTATGCAGTCCTGATGGAGAAAAGAAAAGAAGAGGAAGCCTATCTGGTGACAGGGAACCTAAAACACTATCCAGTAAAAACCTATGTGGTGACACCAAAGGAGATGCTGGATATCCTGCGGGAAGGGTAAATCATAATGATGAGAAGCATTTTGGAGAAATCCAGGGTGCTTTTTTCATGCTCAATAATCAATACCGGTTACAGCTAGAATACGATGCATTCTTATTTTTGACCGGAATCTGTATCTGCTAATCCAATAATAAGTTAAGCGGATCATTGAAAATTCAGTCACTCACAACTAAAGCACATTGGAACCGTGTATCGGGAATTTTTTATAAACTTTAGCTCCGGTAGGTTGACATACTGTTTTTACAAGTCTTTTAGGCGTTTTTAATCGCATTAAACAAGTGTGATATTTCAGAGGGATAGAGTCGTGAAGAGAGCAGGATATTTTTTGAGAGTATTAGTTGTTTTAATGGTTCTGAGTGGGTCAACAACCGGGGCGGCTTTTGCG
>NZ_FNRG01000009.1 GCF_900107835.1 Oribacterium sp. KHPX15 | reverse complement strand
CCATCGTATTTGCCAGATACATGTATCTTTCTGTATATCAAAGAAAAGATCAGGACGAACGTACGATAGGAGAAATCTTCTATGTACTGCTACAGGAAATGGAAGACATTACATTCCAACATTCTCTTTTCATACTCGTAGAGGCTATGACTGCAAGTATAAAGAACATACTTCATATCACAGACGAACAAGTTGAAGAAATCTATAAGGATTTCTTTTTCAGATTGCCTGAATATATGCAGGATGCTCTGACAAGTGATTACAAAGTGGCGTAATTGTATTTTTATAGTCTAGAATATAGAGTTTTCAAGGTGCGATGCCCACTATTTATGTGGGAAGTTTAAGTTACTAAAATAAAATAAGTAAGCGTCGGCGGAACCTGCCGACGCTTATTTACTTCGAAAGAAATCCATCGTGGACGGTTCTCGCCGGCGAGAATCGTCCACGATGGATTTCCAATCATCATAATTTCAAAACACCGTATACCACTATGCCAATCACTGCACTGATTATGATCACAGTGGGTATTCCGAGATTTGCGAATTTCAGAAGAATAATGTCAAAGATACTTATGATTATGGCTATTATGGAAATGCTTCCCTCTGACATGTAGTTTGTCTGGGATAGTGTGAAAAGCACACCTATAACCATGGCGATACATGCGGGACGGACACCTGTAAGGATTTTATGCATGATCTTTGAATGTTTGAATTTTTCAAAGAAAACCGCTCCTACAAGGCACAGAGTAAGGGATGGAGTGATGGCTCCGAGGTTTGCGAATATGGCTCCTAAAACTCCTCCGCCTTTAAGACCGGCGAATGTTGCACAGTTAAGTCCGAGAGGACCCGGGGTCATTTCAGCTATGGCAACTATATCTGAGATTTCCGAACTGTTCAGCCAGCCGTGTTCAAGCATTTCACTGGTGATGAGAGGAATCATGGATAGGCCGCCGAAGCTGGTGAATCCGATTTTTACAAAACTCCAGTAAAGCTGCAAACAGGTAAATATTTCACTCATGATCTGCTGCCTCCTTACGCTGATAAATCTCACTGATGATGATACCTGCGATGCCGCCAAGGATCACAAGATATACACAGTTGACATTAAAGACCAGGTAAAGGATTACGCACAGCACCATTACGAAATAGCAGGGTGGATACTTAAAGGCACCGTTTATCATTTTTAAGGCTGCTATAAATATGATTGGTACTACAGCACATCTTATACCGCTCATTGCAGAGGCTATCCAGTAGTTGGTGCGGAAAGCATTATAGAAATTTCCGACTATGAGAAGCACTAAAAATGGTGGAAGTATCATTCCGAAAAGGCAGGTGAAAGCTCCAAGTACACCGCCCTGGCTGTAGCCGAAAAGTATGGCGATGTTACCTATCATGGTTCCCGGAAGGCTTCGTCCCACACTGGTCATATCCAGGAGTTCTCCATCGGAAATCAGCTTCCGTTCCTCCACATATTTTTTTTGCATCTGAGCAACGATACTCCAGCCGCCTCCGAAGGTGAACAGTCCGAATTTCAGGAAATCACCAAATAAGGCAGCAAGAGAAATTTTTTTCTTTTCCATGATTACCTCCTCATGACGCAAATTATACGCAATTAAGTCTTATTATACATAGTCTGAGCATATTTTTCATGACATTTTTGTCACGAAATCAAAAATAAGAATGACAATTTTCTCAATAGAGGCAGGGCGACATTTAAGCGGTTGAAATTTATTATCTTTTTTAATCCTAAATTAAGGTTTATTTCAATAAGAATTGCTATAATTCTATAAAGAGCCTGAATTGTAAAGGCATATGAAAGTATAAAAGATCTGAGTGCCATAAGTGGATGTACTTCTGACACTTGTACAATAAGTAACTATCCGGAGGAAAAGGAATATGCAGAGAAAAAAATGGTATGAATGGATTATGGCTGTTGTTTTTATTGCCATGGTGGGATTATGTATATACCTTAATCTGTTTTCTGTTCAGGGCAGGGATATGTCAAGTATAGTGGTTAACAGTGCCATGTTTTTTATTGTTGCCATTATTCTCATAGCATGTGATAGGAAGGCATTTACTCCTATCAATCGTATCATTTACGATCTTCAGCGTGTAACCGGAAAGATTAAAAATGATGCTTTGAACAGTCATGCTTTCCTTTTTGACAGCTATAAGGCGAATCAGGAAATGCTTTTTGAGGAAGCGCATCTTAAGGATCTGTATCAGGATTATAACTTTGAACTCAATCGCATAAATGAGATGAGAGAGCACAGCTATAAATGTGATATAGAGGATTTCATAAATGACAATATCATTGACAGTGTTATGCACCGTGACCAGCTGAACCAGGTGGCCGGTGCCATGACAGGTCTCGGAATTCTCGGAACCTTTATAGGCCTCTCCCTGGGACTTCAGGAGTTTAATACCGGTTCAACTTTGGAGATCACAAACAGCATTGCTCCTCTTATGAATGGTATAAAGGTTGCATTCCATACATCTATATACGGAATGATCTTTTCCCTTACTTTTAACTATGTTTTCAAGAGGAAACTGGATGAAGCCGAAACTTCCATCCGTGATTTTGTTAATGCTTACAGAAAGTATGTCCTTCCCGATACCGAGTTCGACAGCGTGAACAGGCTGATAGAGCTTCAGGAAAAGCAGCTTAGTTCCATTGATAACCTTGGAGATAAGATAACTGATGAGCTCACAAGAGTTTTGACCCCTCAGTTCGACCGTATGAACAGAGTCATAACTGATTTTGCCAATATTGCAACCCAGAATCAGAGTGATGCCTTAAGGTCGGTTGTTAATGCATTTATTATAGAGATGAATAAATCCCTTAATGATGCATTCAAGCAATTATCCGATACCATATCCGAGTGCTACAATATTCAGAATAATAATGCAGATCTCATGAAACAGGTAATGGATGAAACAGGCAGCACCCGTGAGATAGCCCACCGTATAAATGAAGAGGCCAAGCTTCTCGGAGAGCAGCTGGCAGGCTTCACTGCAAGTGTTGTGGAGACGCAGCAGGAGATCAAGCGCAGCATGAATGATCTCTGGGTATCCAATGGAACAAATCAGAAGCTTATCGCTGATGACAGACAGTACCTGAGAGACCTTGAAAGCTACAGAAGCATGCTCAATGAGTCAGTTAAGGTATTCCAGAAGGAGCTTAATGCACAGAAAGAGCTGCTTGATGCCATAAGACTTTCAGTTAATCAGCTGCCGAAGAATATAGACAATACCTTCAAAGTCATAGATAACAATCTTATAAATGTTGAGTCACATCTCGTAAATCAGGCGGCTGAGATTAAGAAAGCCAACGATCAGCTTCCAAAGATCATTAACAACAGCTACAGGGATATGCAGGATGCGGTTGAACGTGCCGTTTCTTCTGTAAATGGTCTCACTCTTGCCATTGAAGAAGCAAAGAGAGGCAATGCGGCAAGGAGAAACTAAAATGTTTAAAGTCAAAAAAAAGAATGATCATCCAAAAAGACAGGATGGAGAAACCACATACTGGCTTTCATATTCGGATATGATGGCGGGCCTGCTTTTATGTTTCGTTCTGATCATTGCCCTCACAACTCTTCATTCACAGATGAAATTTGATCTTAAGGAAGAACAGTTGGCCGGTAAAGAAAAGGAACTGGTGGTACAGGCTTCCGAACTGGATGAACAGAAAAAAGTTGTGGCCACTCAAAAGGAAGAACTGGAGGAACAGCAGGCAAAGCTTGCGTCTCAGAGGGAGCTTCTGCTTACACAGGAGAGTAAGCTTAATTCCCAGGAAGAAACACTGAATGAGCAGTCACGTCTTCTTGCCGAGCTTCAGGAAATCATGAATACCCAGCAGGCAAAGCTTGACAGGATCATAGGTGTAAGGTCTGAGCTTATCGAGGAACTGAAAAAAGAGTTTTCCGGTTCCAACTTGAATATAAAGGTTGATGAAAAGACCGGAGCTATCACCATGGATTCAAGTATTCTGTTTGAATATAACAAGTCGGAACTGAAGGATTCGGGTAAGGATTTCCTTGCGGAGTTTTTGCCAAGATATGCCAATATTCTTTTAGATGATAAGTATAGGGAATATGTTTCTTCCATTTCCATCGAGGGACATACGGATACTAAAGGTAATTATCTGTTCAATCTCGATCTTTCACTTAAGCGTGCATATTCAGTTGCTGCTTATTGCCTTGGGGATAATTCCACTATTCTTTCCGGTGATCAGCTGAGTGAGATGAGAGAGCTTGTTTCAACTGACGGAAAATCCTATACAGATCCTGTTTACAATGAGGATGGTACAGAAAACAGTGAGGCTTCAAGGCGAGTAGAATTTCTCTTCACTCTGAAGGATGAGGATATGATCCGTGAGATGATCGAGATTCTGAATGAGCAGGAGAATGCCACTTCCGCAGCTGAAATCATAAGCGGCGGTCCGACTGTGCCGGCAGAAACCGGAGCTTCCGGAGCTTCTAATGGTCCGGGATGATGTATAAACGGACGTAACAGTTCAGCCGGGGCACTGGAAGAGCAGAGCCTGAGGGCATCAATTTGAAGGCGAGTCGCTTCGTCGGAAAAATCTAAGACAGACCCCCTAAGAACCACTAGGCCCTCGCCAATGTCAGATATTTTCTTTATGAAAAATCTGACTTGGCGAGGGGGCTAAGGAAAAAGGGAACCAAGTGGTTCTAAGGGCGTCTGTCTTGATTTTTCTCGACTCAGCTCAACGCCTTCAAATTGATGCCCTCAGGCTCTTATCTTCCAGTGCCCCGGCTGAACTGTAACTGGTTGTGTATATTTATTAAATTCTTTGCATATATACCATTGAATGATGGACTTTGGAAGTGTAATATATAGGTTATTAAATTTCAGAGTTGCTGCATTAAACTGATAAAGCAATAAAGCGTTGAGCTTGTGTAGCAATCAGAAGCATTTTAAATCAAAAAAGAAGGGGAGTAACATGAAACAAAATATCAAGCGCTATTACACTATAGGCTCTCTTGGTCTGGTGGTTTTCATCCTGATCATTGCCGGGTTTATGACTACGGCAGAAACGGTTCAGATGACTGCCTGGTCGCTTTTGCCGCCTATCATTGCCATAGGACTTGCTCTTGTAACTAAGGAAGTTTACAGTTCTTTGTTCATGGGTATACTGACAGGTGCGTTACTTTATTCCGGTTTTAATTTTGAAGGAACCATCAATCATATCTTTTCAGATGGTATAATCTCTGTTCTTTCTGACAGTTATAATGTCGGAATACTTTGCTTCCTGGTTATACTCGGAGCTATGGTACAGCTCATGAACAAGAGCGGAGGCTCGGCAGCGTTCGGAAAATGGGCTTCAAGTCAGATCAAGACAAGAGCAGGTGCCCAGCTTGCAACCATCGCTTTCGGATGCCTTATCTTTATTGATGACTATTTCAACTGTCTTACAGTAGGTTCTGTTATGCGTCCGGTTACAGATAAGCATAAGGTGAGCCGTGCAAAGCTTGCATATCTTATTGATGCTACGGCAGCACCTGTTTGTATCATCGCACCTATCTCTTCATGGGCAGCGGCAGTTTCCGGATTTGTTGAGGGTGAGAATGGAATGAAGCTTTTCCTTCAGACCATTCCGTACAATTTTTACGCGGTTCTTACTATAGTAATGATGGTAATGCTGGTTATGTTCAGGGTTGATTATGGACCTATGCGTAAGCATGAAAGCAATGCTATTGAAAAGAATGATCTTTTTACCACAACAGACAGAGCTGTTGAGACAAATCCTGAAGAGAACATGAGAGAGGACGGACATGTCCTTAACATGCTTGTTCCTATTGTTTCGCTTATCATATGCTGTGTTATAGGTATGATTTATTCCGGCGGATTTTTCAGCGGAACGGGCTTCATTGATGCTTTTGCAGGTTCTGATGCTTCTGTAGGACTTGTTCTTGGATCTGCTTCTGCACTTGTGATTACAATTGTGTTCTACATGATTGGAAATGTGCTTTCCTTCGATGAATGTATGAGTTCACTTCCGGATGGATTTAAGGCAATGATCGCTCCTATACTGATACTTACCTTTGCATGGTCTCTCAAGGCTATGACAGACAGTCTCGGAGCAAAGGAATTTGTTGCAGCGGTTGTTGAGCATTCAGCTGCAAACTATCTCAGCTTCCTGCCTTTCATCATTTTCCTTATCTCAATCGGTCTCAGTTTTGCAACAGGTACTTCATGGGGAACCTTTGGTATACTTATTCCTATCGTAGTTGCCTGCTTTGAGGGAATAGATCATACAATGATGATCATTGCAATGTCTGCATGTATGGCAGGTGCGGTTTGCGGAGACCACTGCTCACCTATCTCGGATACTACCATCATGTCAAGTGCCGGTGCCCAGTGTGTTCACATTAATCACGTATACACACAGCTTCCTTATGCACTCACTGCAGCAGCTGTATCTGCATTGGCATATATTGTGGCCGGAATCACCAAGAGCGCGGTTATTTCGCTTATTGTCGGAGCTATAGCCATTGCAGCGGTGCTTTTTATTATCCGCAGCAAGACCGGTATAGAAAAAGAGTAAATTTAATTTTTTCTCAGAAGGCGGTGCTGCTATGCACCGCCTTTTTTCTCGATAGGGACGTTACGTGTGTTTTGTGCTTGCACAAAATCACGTGTGACAGCCAATGCGTAATTGGGGTAAGGCGCATTTCCCCTGCTCGATTAGGCGATAATTGATTAAAAATTTATCAAAAGTGTGACTCTTTTGTGATATTTCATGTTGTATCATGCCGCTATAGGAGTGAAAAAAGAAAATGAGTTCTTATTTTGATGTTGAACATCCGGTTAAAACTGAGACCGAAGAACTGATCGGCATTTCTTCGAATAATCGGAATATACCTGATATAAGAGTCGTCATGGTGCCGGAAGTGATTTTTCCGGAGGGCTCAGAAGGATTTAAGCTTGTTGATTATCTCCGAAGATCCACGAGGGGGTATCAGACTGTTGAAGAGCATGATGAATTTCTGAGATATGTATTTGAACCCTTCAGTAATACAGAGAAGCTGAAGCTTGGCTTCTGGTGTGTTGAAGAAGTTGGTAAGATGCCTTTAAATCTCATTGAGATGTATTCGTACATATTTACCAACTGCTTTGGGGACAATGGCAGAGACCTTGTTACATCACCAAGTGCCGTCAGAGATGTTTTTGAACGGATCTTTATAAACGGTGAGAACTATATCGATCATTATAAGCTTAGTCCGGTAAATAAGATGAACTACTACGAGATGGTTTGCGAGTTTATCGAGAATGTAACAAGAGGAGAAGTGGCAGGCAGTTTTTTATCAAAGGAACAGGAGCACATGGTTGTTACCTACATGCCGCCGGGGAAGGATTATGTTAATGTCTATATTCCGGCAGCTTCCGAAGCTTCTGTAAATCCTGAAAAAATGGTGATATGACAATCCGGTACATTATTTAGGGGGTATCGGAGGGCCTTTCAAAATCGGTAGACCTCTTCAGATAACAATATTTGGTCTGTGTTTTCACTTATTGGATGGGAATGTGGGTTAAATCGTTTTCCAAGGTCGGCCTGATAGAAGAGTATAGGGGAAAATCGCTTAAGTCATTATGGAATCTTTTAAAGATTATCCATTGGCTTAAGCGATTTTTCTTTTTTTATGATGTATTATATAAGTATGGTTTACAAAGCTGAATTACCGGCAGATCATATCTCGATTGTGCTGCCGCAAAATGATACTAAAGTAACAGATTAACTGGAACAGGTACAGCCTTATGTTGATAGCTAAAGTAGGGTCGGAAGCCTATGGAGCATGTATAGCGTTGGTGCTTCTGGTGGGAATGCTGACAACCTTTAAAAAAAGTTTAAAAAACTATTGTCTCATATTGATTCTTGCTTCCAATGGATTAATGCTTATTATTGATGCGCTTACCTGGTGGCTTGAGTATAACGATAAGGTCAGGACCTTGTATGTCATATTCACCATTAGCTCAGTATCGCTTTTATATCTGATTGTGGCGGTGTTTAATTATTACATTTATTTTTATCTGTCCGAAAAGTGCAGTGTGCCGGCATGGATCGGACACTTCGGAGTGCCCTTTTGTGTTTTGGGATTTGTAATGTGGCTGACATCCCCCATACATGGTCAGGTTTTCTATATTGAAAACGGAGTATATATACACGGACCTTTATATATGCTTTCACAGCTTCTGGGTGCGGGAGTTATTTTCTTTGATTTCGTACTGACCATCATTTACAGAAAAAACCTTGAACTTCTTGATTTCATTGCTGTAATTGGCTACATGCTCCTTCCGCTTTTTGCTGTCGCTATGACGATGCTTATGCCAAGCGTCGGATCGGCTTTCATTTACCTTTCTGTAACCCTCAGTATGCTGATGGTTTACACCTTTATTCATGTTCAGCAAAGTATAGAACTTAAAGAAAAAGAAAATGCGCTTACCCAGGAAAGGCTATCCATTATGATGAGCCAGATTCAGCCGCATTTTTTGTACAATTCTCTTAATGCCATTTATTATCTTTGTACCAAGGATCCGGAGATGGCTCAGGAAGCCATAGGTGAATTCTCCGACTATCTGCGCGGAAATCTTGATTCTCTGAGAACAAAGGAACCAGTACCTTTTGAAAAGGAACTTGATCACATTAAAAACTACCTTGCTCTCGAAAAAATGAGATTTGATGATGATCTGAATATAGTCTATGACATTGAGACAAAAGATTTCAAACTTCCGGCGTTGACAGTACAACCTATTGTCGAGAATGCAGTAAAATATGGAGTAGGTAAATCTCCTAATGGCGGTACGGTTACGATATCAAGCCGGGAGTATGATGACAGATATGAGATCGTTGTAGACGACGACGGCGTAGGAGGTTACACGGAAGCAAAAAGAGAGTACGACGGCAGATCTCATATAGGTATACAGAATGTCCGTGAACGTCTTAAGCTTCAGTGCAAAGGTTCCCTTAATATAGTAAGTGAACTTGGAGTAGGAACTACTGTCACCATAGTGATACCAAAAGAAGATACAAAGTAGTTACGGCATACATTGATAAGTTAATATTTTTAACGGATTTTACTGATCGGAAGACTATAAAAAGTAATTCTGTTTTTGTAAGGATTTGGAACGAAAAATATAGTAGTTCTGTATAAAATTTAGTATCATATTTAAAAGAATTATTTTTAAAACAATCATTAAACAATAAAAAGGAGCGGAATGACTATGGCAGTTGATTATGTGATGATGGAAAGAGTAGACGGAAAAACCGCACCGCAGCTTGATAAGGATCTGAGAGATTTTATTGAAGCCGGTAACACTGAGATCAATATAGATATGACAAATACAAAGTATATCAGTTCTGCAGGTTTGAGAGCACTCCTTTCAGCCCAGAAACAGCTCAATAAATTGTCAGGTTCCATGGTATTAAGAGGAGTTTCTGATGCAGTTCGCGAGATATTTGATGTTACAGGATTCTCAGGATTTCTTACCATCGAAGACTGAGAGTCGTATTTAAGGGGTGTGGATAAAAAATCCTAAATTGAGGGGTACAGATATGCAGGTGCTTGCTATTGATGACGAGAAGATAGCATTGGAAGGACTGACGGACCTGATTAAAAAGGCATTACCTGACGCGGAGGTTTATTCTTACAGGAATGCTTTGAAGGCCATTGAGGAACTGGAAGGGAAGCACATAGATATAGCTTTTCTTGATATTGAAATGAGAGATATAAACGGTCTTCAGTTTGCTGACCATTTAAAAGAACGTTTTCCAAAGATTAATGTAATCTTCACAACCGGTTACAGTGAGTATGTGGGTGAGGCCATGGATCTCCATGCCAGCGGATATATCATGAAGCCGGTTACACTTGAAAAGATAAAAAAAGAGATAGGAGATCTGAGATATCCTGTTGAGGATGCCGGAAAGAAGAAGGATGTTCTGAGGGTTCAGACTTTCGGAAACTTTGAGGTGTTTAAAAATAATGAGGTTCTCCATTTTCAGTACAATAAGACAAAGGAGCTTTTTGCCTATCTTATCGACAGGTGCGGAGCCCGAACCAGTAACGGTGAGATTCTGGGTGTTCTCTGGGAGGATGATGCCAATCCCGAGCGAAAGGCTTCATATCTTCAGAATCTCCGTGCAGATATGATGTCAACCTTAAATGAAGCGGGATTTTCTGATGTCATCGTTCGACAGAGGGGAACCATAGCTGTTGTTCCCGATAAGATGGAGTGCGATCTCTATGAGTGGAAAAAGGACAGAAATTCCGCAAGCTCGAAGTACACCGGTGAATATATGAATCAGTTCAGCTGGGCGGAGTACAGTAAGGGTGCACTTGAGTAACCCGGCCGGAGCAGAAGCTAATCCCTTTGAATGCGAGTCGCCTCGTCGGAAAAATCTAAAATCGGACCCCTAAGAACCACTAGGCCCTCGGTAAAGAAAGAATCCTGACGGATTCTTTTGAACCGCTCAAAGCCGCGCGGCTCCCAAGATTAAAAAACAAATCTTGGGCAGCAATGTCAGATATTTTCTTTATGAAAAATCTGACTTGGCGAGGGGGCTAAGGAAAATAGAGCCAAGTGGTTCTAAGGGGTCCGATTTTGAATTTTCTCGACTCGGCTCAACGCATTCAAAGGGATTAGCTCCTGCTCCTACATGATGATTCTCGATATGAATCGTTAGTTTTGTATAAATAATTGTAGAATAATTTATCAAATTTAGTACTACAATTATTTGGAATATCTGTTAAAATGTATTCATTGTATGACAATATTTCAAAAAGGAGTAAATATCATGGAATTACCATTTAAGATTGATCTTTCGGGAGAAGTTGCTGTAGTTACAGGAGGTACCGGGGTTATCGGTGGAATGTATGCCCGCGCACTTGCTGCATGTGGTGCAAAGGTTGCGGTACTTGGACGTAAAAAGGAGAACGGAGCTCAGGTACTTGCTGATATTGAGGCAGACGGTGGTGAGGCTATGGCTGTGGCAGCAAACGTTCTTGACAAAGACAGCCTTCTTGCTGCAAGACAGGAAGTGCTTGATAAGTGGGGACATATCAACATCCTTGTAAACTGTGCAGGCGGAGCCATTAAGGCAGCACAGGTTCCTCAGGATCATTATCATGAGAAAGAAGAGGGAACAGACACACTCTTCACCATGGATCTCGAAAATGTTCACAAAGAGCTTGACCTTAACATTTACGGAACCATGCTTCCCACACAGGTTTTCGGTGAAGTGATGGTTGGTCAGGACAATGCCAACATCGTAAACATTTCCTCTATGGGAGCATATCATCCGCTCACCAGAATTCCGGGATATTCAGCAGGTAAGGCAGGCGTTGCAAGCTTCACAGAGTGGTGCGCAATCTACTTTGCCAAGAGCGGCATCAGAGTTAACGCAGTTGCTCCGGGATTCTTCCAGACAACCCAGAACCATGCCCTTCACTTCAACGATGACGGAACACCAAAGCCGCGTGCACAGCACATCATCGACGCAACACCTATGCTGAAGTACGGTGATCCTTCAGACCTGGTAGGAGCCCTCCTTTACCTGGTAAGCCCTAAGGGTTCAGACTTCGTCACCGGCATGGTCCTCCCCGTAGACGGCGGCTTCCATGTATATTTGGGTGTATAATTTAACATAAAATCCAGTTCATCTTTATTCAAAAAGTTATTGATGGATTTGCAATATGTGAAGAAAAAGCAATGGATATGCGCTGAAACTTTCTCAGCGTGAGAAAATGGAAGGGATGGGTGACAAGGCTTGCGAGTTGAAAGAACATCCTACCTGTCATGTGCGTACTAGGCGTACGTAAGTACGAATTGTACGCACATGACAGGTAGGATGTACTTTCAATCTCGTGGGCCGCCGCTCATTCCTTCCATTTTCGTATTGTTGTCAACAACCCAGCGCATATCCATTGCTTTTTCTGTACCATTTCAATAAAAGTTATGGTTTTCATACCTTATTATTACTTGATTTTATGCCTCACAAGCACTATACTTCAGCTAATGCGGCTTTTATCTGCATTTCCGGTATCCGTCAGGTGCGGAAGAATATCCCGGAAATCGTCATGACCGGTAAGCATCGGCATGAATTTAGATATAAGTCCACGGGAAGGGTAGATATGAAGACCCTCGCATTGAAAGGAGTACACTATGGGATTTGAATTCAGAGCAAAGCTCCCCTCAAGCTCAGAGATCAGGGAGCAGCTTCCGCTTTCGGCAGAACTTGCAAAAATTAAAGCGGAAAGAGACGAAGAGATTAAAGCAATATTCAGAGGAGACTCACGTAAGTTTCTCCTTATCATAGGACCATGTTCTGCAGACCATCCGGATCCTGTACTTGATTACTGCAACCGCCTTAAGGAAGTTGCGGAGCAGGTTAAAGATAGCATCATGATCGTCCCCAGAATTTATACAAATAAGCCACGTACAACAGGGCAGGGCTATAAAGGCATGCTCCACCAGCCGGATCCCGAAAAGGATGCCAATGTTTTGGGCGGCATCGCAGCCATCAGAAAGCTCCATATGGAAGTCCTTCAGCAGACAGGTATGTCAACAGCTGACGAGATGCTCTATCCTGATAACCTCCGTTACTTAAGCGACATTATGAGCTATGTGGCCGTAGGAGCACGTTCTGTTGAAAACCAGCAGCACAGACTTGTTGCATCAGGTATAGATGTTCCAACAGGAATGAAGAATCCGACTTCCGGAGATTTCGGGGTAATGCTTAACTCCATTTATGCAGGACAGCATGCTCACGATTTCATCTTCCGTGAGTGGGAAGTTCAGTCAGACGGAAACCCGTATACACATGCCATTTTAAGAGGTGCCCAGTCAAAGCACGGTCAGATGATGCCGAACTATCATTATGAAGACCTTAAGCTCCTCTATAACCTTTATACGAAAAAAGAACTTTTATATCCTGCAGTTGTTGTGGATACCAATCATTGCAATTCAGCAAAGAAGTACAAAGAGCAGCTTCGTATCGCTCAGGAAGTAATGCATTCCCGTAAGTATTCACCTGAGCTTGCAGGCTTTGTAAAGGGTCTCATGGTAGAGTCCTACATTGAAGAAGGCAGCTGCAAGGTGGAAGACCACATTTACGGAAAGTCCATCACCGACGCCTGCATCGGCTGGGACGATACCAAGCGCCTCATTTCAAACGTATACGATTATGTTCAGATGACAAAATTTGAGGACTAAGTAGATTTGGCCGGAGCCGGCAGGCTCCGGCTTTTTTATATTCCAATTTTATTTGCATTTATTTAATTGATTTGTATAATAAGGTGATATGAGTGTGAAAACACATTAATTGCAAAGGAGAAAGATTCCATGGGAGTATACGAAGAATTAGTAGCCAGAGGCCTGATCGCTCAGGTGACAAACGAAGAAGAGATCAAGAATCTCGTAAATAACGGTAAGGCTACATTTTATATAGGATTTGACCCGACTGCTGATTCTCTGCATGTCGGACACTTTATGGCACTGACACTTATGAAGCGTCTCCAGGAAGCCGGCAACAAGCCTATCGCACTGGTAGGCGGCGGAACTGCCATGATCGGTGATCCTTCAGGACGTTCAGACATGCGTTCAATGATGACAATTGAGCAGATTGATCATAACTGCGAGTGCTTCAAGAAGCAGATGAGCCGCTTCATTGAGTTTGGAGAAGGCAAGGCTAAGCTGGTAAACAATGCTGACTGGCTCAGAAACCTTAACTTCCTTGATTTCATGCGTGAGATCGGACCATGCTTCTCAGTAAATGATATGCTTCGTGCAAGATGCTATGTTAACCGTATGGAGCAGGGACTTACCTTCCTTGAGTTCTCTTACATGCTTATGCAGGGATATGATTTCTACAGACTTTTCAAGGATTACGGCTGTAACATGGAGTTCGGCGGCGATGACCAGTGGTCCAACATGCTTGCCGGAACAGAGCTTATCCGTAAGAAGGAAGCAAAGGATGCTCATGCCCTTACCATCACACTTCTCACTAATAAAGAAGGAAAGAAGATGGGCAAGACAGCCAGCGGTGCCGTATGGCTTGATCCGAACAAGACAACTCCTTATGATTTCTATCAGTACTGGAGAAATGTTGATGACGCGGACGTTATCAAGTGCCTTAAGCTCCTTACATTTGTTCCTCTTGAGGAGATTCAGGAGATGGAGAAGTGGGAAGGCGCAGAGCTTAACAAGGCTAAGGAGAAGCTTGCTTACTCACTTACAGAGCTTGTTCACGGAAAGGAAGAGGCTGACAAGGCCGATTCAGCTGCAAAGGCACTGTTTGTAAGCGGAAGTGACAGTGAGAACATGCCTAAGTACACACTTAAGTCTGAGGATTACAGAGACGGCGCCATCGACATCTGCGGAGTCCTTACAGTTTCAGGTCTTACAAAATCAAGATCTGAGGCACGTCAGAACGTACAGCAGGGCGGTGTTCAGGTTGCAGGAGAGAAGGTTTCCGATATAAAGGCAAGCTACACAGCAGAATTCTTTAAGGACGGAGTTGTGGTACAGCGCGGAAAGAAGAAATTCGTAAAGATTTTCTCTTAAAGGTTTAAAGATAGAATCCTTACGGATTCTTAACCGCTAAAAGCCATTCAACTTCCGGGATTGAAAATCGGGGCAGTGACTATATAGATAAAAGTCATCTTATTTAAGGGCTTTTCGGATTTTTTAACGGCTGGTTTATTTAGAAAGAATTACTTCGTTAGTCTTAAATTTAGTTTACAGATGGGGCTCTGGTATTGTCGGGCTCCATCTTTTACTTTATAATGGATTTGTAGGTTGATTAAAAATTAACAGGTTTATGCTGTTTTTAAGCAGTGGCCTGTAATCTTAAGAAGGAGCTTTATCAATCCATGTTATTTAAAAATATACTCCGTGGAACTATAGCAGCATCTTGTATAGCAGCTGCATTAAGTTTTACGGCATTAGCCTCCTCATCAAAGGAAGGCGCTGTGGACCCAATACAGATAGTGGTAGACAGCGACTATATACTTTATAAGGTTAATGATCCTGTTTCACGTCAGACCAAACAGGCTTATATAGTTTGCGACAATGCAGAGTTCCACTTTGTTTCCGGATCATACAATGAAGCTGAGACGATCTTCTATATCAACGAATTTTTATCAGGACAGGATGCAGGTGTATCAAACAGAGTACTGAAGAAGAAAGTTCGCATGGGTGAACAGCTTACCATGCTTCCTGAAGATGTATTCGATGAGGACGTAAGCGATGGTTCGGCATACAGATTCACAGACCGTTGCTATGATATAAGGGTTTATTACGGACCGGGCGATAATTATGATGACTTTTATTTCGGACTTGTAGATTCGAAGACTTTTGAAAAAATGTCAGAGACTATCGGATTTCCGGAAGATAAGGAAGAAGTAACTGAAACTTCCTACATATCAGGACCGGTTGTTGAGAGATGATACCTGTTAAAATTTAAAAATGATAATTTGAAGATACATATGGTTCGACCGTATGTATCTTTTTTATTTTTATTTAATCAACTCTTTCATAAGAGTAAGAAAAATGCTATAGGTTGTGATTTTATGAAATGTTATACTTCATTTACCTGGGAGGAAAAGAAATGTCATTTAAATCACATAAAAAGAAATTGATAACTTTGACTGTTGCAGTTAGCTTTGCAGCACTTACGCAGCTTACAGCTTTCGCTGAGGTTGTGGGTAAAGGAGTGAATCCCTCATTTATACAGGGACCAACCGCAGGCACAGTTCAGGAAGATTCCTCGGGCACTGCTGCCAACACTGCCATCAGTGCGGGAAACGATTACAGGTATCGCATTGACTATACCACAGCGGATTCTTTGAGGGCATCTGCAGTAGTCTCGGGACAGGCAACCATCACAAATGTAAATTTGAACATTTATGATCCTACAAAGATAAATATAACAGTCGATGCTTCGGCGCTTATCGGGCAGGTTCAGGAATTATATCTTTTTGATATTAAGCCTTATGAAACAGATCTTTTCTCGAGGACGGACCCACTGCTGGTAAAGCCCATAGGAAATGGCATATTCACATTAACTGCAGATCTTTTCAGGGAGGATGGAAGCAACAGATTATATGATGCCTTTGTTATTGCTGTCCCCACCGAAAGTGGATATTACCCGGTTTCCAACAGATGCTACATCTCAAATCCGGAGGCCATAGCACCGGATCAGACACCGGCTCTCAACCTTGGGAAAAAGGGACTTATGGTAGATCCCAACATACTGGATGATGCCATTGACCAGAATATAAAGCACGCCTTCATAGCTGTTACCACAAGCCAGCTTTTCGGCACAGGTATAAATTATTCCTTTGAGGGAAAAACCTATTCATTTGATTCAGGACTTATCAATCAGCTCGATCAGGAGATAAACCGTCTCAGTTCAAGCGGAATAGCGGTTACGGCCGGAATAGTAAACGGCTGGAATGCTGCATATCCTGATCTCTACAGACCCGGCACGGCTGTTCAGAGTTCATCTGCAGCTCTTTACTATGGTTTCAATGTTGAGACTGAGGAAGGTTTTCAGATGGTGAAAGCATTGGCATCCTTCCTGGCAAACCGGTATAACGGGCATAACAGTCACGGAAAGATCACCAACTGGGTCATAGGAAATGAGATCAACAATCAGTACTGGAATTATGTCGGAAACTATGGCGTTGTTGACTATACAAGAATTTTCCAGAGAACCTTCAGGGTATTTTACAATGCTATCAAATCGGTTTCTGCCAATGACAATGTCATGTTCTCACTGGATTATTACTGGACAATTCCCGCAGAATCAGGGTATGTAAGCAAATATCCCGGAAAGGATGTGCTTGACAGCTTTGCGGCACTTGATAAACAGGAAGGAAGTTCCAACTGGGCTCTTGCCATCCATCCATATCCATATCCTTTGACAGACCCGAACTTCTGGAATGATGAAAAGTCCGGAAAGGTTAATCAGGAAATCACAACACCGGTTGTAAGTTATCTTAACCTGAGCGTACTTACAAACTATATGCATAACAGTTATATGCTTGATAACAATGGAAACGTCCGGAACATTTTCATGACGGAGCAGGGCTTTAGCTCTATAAAAAATCTGTCTCAGGATGCCCAGACAGAACAGGCTGCTGCTGTGGCCTACGGGCACTATATCGTAGAAAATAATCCTGATATTGATGCGTATATGCTTTCGCGTCAGCTGGATAATCCCGGAGAAACCAAGGACGGACTTTATTTCGGACTGTCCACTACGGGTGCAGACGGTTCTCTTGTTGCAAAGCCTGCAAGAGAAGTATTTAAATACATTGATGACCCTGCGAAGTCTCTGGAGGTTTCCGAGTTCGCAAAGCAGATCATCGGTATAACAGACTGGTCGGAGGTTATTCCGAATTTTCACATATAACTAAGATATTTATTATGATTCAAGGCAGGTCGGATTCGCTTCGGTCTGCCTGATTTTTTTGCAGTTAGATATGATGTGTACAAGTTTCAAAACTAACCAAAAGATTTTTTTGTGAAAATTTGTAGAAATATTGATAAAATATAGACGTGACTAACGTAGGAACCGAAAACTATAATTTATATATAAAGTTAAAAAGGCTTGGTCGCGAAGAGTTAGCTTAACGACCGTACCTATATATAAAACCGAAAGGAGAACATATTATGTGGTTAACAGATTGTTTTTGTAAGATCAACTGGAAGAAGGTTGGCATTTTCGCCAGTGGATTTGCTTTTGGAACAGCAGGTCTCAAGATTCTTGCATCAAAGGATGCAAAGAAGGTTTATGTTCAGGCAACAGCTGCAGCACTTCGTGCTAAAGAGTGTGTTCTTGACACAGCAGCCTGCATTCAGGAAAATGCTGAGGACGTTCTTGCCGCTGCCAAGGAAGAAAACGAAAAGAGAGCCGCAGAGGTTATTACAGATGAGGATCTTCAGGAAGATATCGAGTCAGATGATGAGGCATGAGTTTAAATATTAGCTTTTGGAAATAATTGCTGATCAGGTACGAATCGGGCTTAACCCATTCGTATCTGACTCATGGAGGAAATATTAAAATGAAGATCATCATCCGTGATGAGAGCAGAGGGCGTATACGTTTTACTTTAGGTAAAAAAAGATTTACTGAAAAGCAGGCGGATATGCTCTTATATTATCTGCTTTCACTTGACCAGGTAGATAAAGCTAAGGTTTACCAGCGTACGGGAAGTGCGGCAGTCATATATAAAGGAGATAAGCAGACTCTTTTAAAAGAGATACTGAAGTTTAGATTTGAATCTGATGAAATTGCGGCCCTTGTGCCTGAACATACAGGAAGAGCTCTTGCAAATGAGTATCAGGATCGTATCGTGACAAAGGTGGTTCTGCACTATCTTTTAAATGTGGTTCTTCCCCGGCCGCTCAGAAACCTTAAAGCACTTATTTTATCAGTTAAATATCTAAAAGAAGGCCTCAAATGTCTTTGGGAAAAAAGACTTGAAGTCCCTGTGTTGGATGCAACGGCCATCGGAGTATCAATGCTTCGGAACGATTTCAAGACCGCATCCAGCGTCATGTTTCTTCTCGGTATCGGTGACATCCTTGAAGAATGGACTCACAAAAAATCCGTGGAAGATCTTGCCCGGTCCATGGCTCTTACAGATGAGAAGGTCTGGGTTAAGAGTGGTGAAGACGAAGTTCTCGTTCCTGTCAAAAGTGTCAAAGCGGGAACATTGATATGCGTGCACATGGGCAGGCAGATACCTTTGGACGGAGTCGTTGTTGATGGCGAGGCTATGGTCAATCAGGCATCTCTCACAGGAGAGGGCGTTCCTGTTCACAAGGATGCAGGCGCTTATGTTTACGCCGGAACTGCCATAGAGGAAGGCGACCTCATTATCAGAGTTGAAAATGCCCAGGGTGCAACAAGATATGAAAAGATCATTAAGATGATCGAGGACTCCGAGAAACTGAAAGCCGGACTTGAAGCAAAGGCTTCAAATCTTGCGGACAGACTTGTGCCCTGGAGCTTCGCGGGAACAGGCTTGACATATCTTCTTACAGGAAATATCACAAAGGCTATATCCATCCTTATGGTGGATTTCTCCTGTGCCCTTAAGCTCAGCATGCCCGTATCGGTTCTTTCAGCCATGAGGGAAGCCCAGGATCACAATCTGACTGTTAAAGGCGGTCGTTATCTTGAAGCGGTGGCTGAGGCTGATACACTTATTTTCGATAAGACCGGAACCCTCACCAAGGCAACACCTACAGTTGCGGATATCATACCTTTTAACGGTATGGATGAAAAAGAAGTATTGAGAATTGCAGCCTGCCTTGAAGAGCATTATCCTCACAGCATAGCCAATGCTGTTGTGAAAAAGGCTGAAGAAGAGGGCCTTGACCATGAGGAAATGCATAAAGAAGTTCAGTATGTGGTGGCTCATGGCATAGCTTCACTTATTGACGGTAAGAAGGTAGTCATCGGAAGCTCGCACTTCGTGTTCGAAGATGAGAAGGTGAAGATACCTGCAAAGGAAAAGAAAAAGTTCAATTCGATATCTACACAGTACTCACATCTTTACCTTGCCATTGGTGGAAAGCTTGCTGCTGTAATATGCATAGAAGATCCCCTCCGTCCGGAAGCTCCGGAAGTTATCAGAAAGCTTCATGAAGCCGGCTTCAAACACATAGTCATGATGACAGGAGATTCAAAGAACACTGCTGAGAATGTTGCTTCCATCGTTGGTGTTGATGAGTTCTATGCGGAAGTATTACCGGAGGATAAAGCATCCTTTGTTGAAAAGCAGAAATCTATGGGCCACAAGGTTATCATGGTGGGAGACGGAATCAACGATTCCCCTGCACTGAGCGCCGCCGATGTAGGCATTGCAATTTCGGAAGGTGCCCAGATTGCAAGAGACATTGCGGATATCACCATTTCAGGCTCTGACCTTGAAGGACTCCTGACACTCAAAGAAATCGCCAACGGTCTCATGAAGAGAGTAAATCACAATTACCACTTCATAATCGATTGGAATCTCGGCCTCATTGCACTCGGTCTCATGAGCATTATCCAGCCAAGCACCAGTGCCCTGTTCCATAACCTGAGCACCATAGGCATCGGAATGCACAGCCTCACCAATTTGCTTCCTGATAAAAAAGCAAGAAACAATTAAAATATTAGATTACAGTTTATAGATTTTGTGGAAGATAGAGCCGGAGGGCCTAATACATTTATTGACTGAAACAAATATTATTGTTTCGAGAAAAAAATTGTTTTATAATTGAGGAAAATAAAACAGATTTTTAATAGTTTTAGAGGAGGAATGTAAATATGGGACTTTTGAGTGTTGCTGCGGGTGCTCTGAATACAGTTCTCGCCGATCAGTGGCGTGAATACTTCTACTGCGATTCCTTAAGCGAAAATGTGCTTATGACAAAGGGCTTACCCCGTAAAGCAAAGAACAATCAGAACACAAAAGGTTCAGACAATCTGATATCAAACGGATCGGTTGTAGCTGTTAATGAAGGACAGTGCATGATCATCGTTGACAATGGTGCCATCGTTGAAGTCAGTGCAGAACCCGGACAGTATGTGTACGATTCATCAACTGAGCCTTCTATCTTCTACGGCGGACTTGGAAAAGGTATCGTAGATTCCTTTAACCAGTGGAAGAAGCGTGTAGGCTTTGGTGGAGATACCGCAACAGACCAGAGAGTTTATTACTTCAACACAAAGGATATAATGGGAAACAAGTACGGAACCCAGAATCCTATCCCGTTCCGTCTTATTGACAAGAATATCAATCTGGATGTTGAATTCGGAGTACGCTGCCATGGTGAGTACAGCTACAGACTCATCGATCCTATCCTTTTCTACAAGAAAGTTTGCGGTAATGTTACAGACGAGTTCACACGTGACCGTATAGACAGTCAGCTTAAGTCAGAGCTTCTTACAGCACTGCAGCCTGCATTTGCAGATATTTCAGCAAAGGGAATCCGTTATTCCGAGTTGCCGGCACATGCAGATGATATAGCTGCAGCCCTTAACCAGCATCTTACAGAGACCTGGGGCAAGAATTATGGCGTAGAGATCGCTGCCTTCGGATTAAGCTCTGCTACTATCTCCGAGGCAGATGCAGAGAAGATCCAGACACTCCAGCTCAATGCTTCCCTTCGTGATCCGGGTATGGCAGGTGCTACACTTGCAGCAGCTCAGGCTCAGGCTATGAAGGATGCTGCAAACAATCAGAGTGCAGGACCTATGATGGCCTTTGCAGGTCTTAATATGGCTAATATGGCCGGTGGAATGAATACCGGAAATCTTTATAACATGGCTGCTCAACAGCAGCAGATGGCTCAGCAGGCTCAGCCACAGATGCAGCAGCCAGGAGCACCTGTAGCAGGAGTTGTAGCCGGCGGACCGGCTGAAGCTCCAAAGATGCAGGCAGGCAGCTGGACATGCGAGTGCGGAAGTGAGAATAACGGAAACTTCTGTACAAATTGCGGAAAGCCGAAACCACAGCCCAAGAACTGGTTCTGCCCACAGTGCGGAATTGAAAACACAGGAAACTTCTGCACAAACTGCGGAACAAAGAAGCCGTAATTCTTTAATTATTGAGAAAGAGAGTCACACCCAAAACCTTAGGGAGTGACTCTCTTTTTCTGTTCCTAGACGGACTCGAACCGTCACTACAGGCGTCGGAGGCCTGCGCTCTATCCTGTTAAGCTATAGAAACAAATATGTTTTACGAACTTCTAGAGTATAAAACATTTGAATCCAAAAAACAAGACTGCACAAAAGAAGAAAAACCATATACAACGATAAATAAAAGTGATATTTTTTAATACTCTTTAGATTGAAACTAATTTCCGAAAGTGTTATGATGTTATCAGTGTGATAAATCTGTCTCATGACTTAAATATCAACGTTAAGAAATGAGTGGGAGATGGATTTGGTATCGTTTCATAGAATATTTAGGCTTTTGAGAGGAGAAAGAAATGCAGGAGGATTATATCTCAAAAATTCGTTCCGCATATAATCAGTTTACTAAGGCTGAAAAAAAGGTAGCAGATTATATCCTGGCACATCCGAGAGAAGTATTGTTTATGTCTATATCAGACCTTGCGGAGGCTTGTGATGTAGGTGATACCTCTGTGTTCAGATTTTGCAAGACCATGAATGTGAAGGGATATCAGGAATTTAAAATGATGCTTTCCCTCAGCATGAGATCCGGCGAAACCGCCGTGCCATCAACTGATGATGATGTCATAGATCTGGAAGATGATTTTGATAACCTTTCCAAAAAGGTTCTCATGGAAAATATTTCTGCAATAAAAGAGACCTACAACCTGATCGATGCCGCTCAGATGAAAGAAGTCATGAATGCCATGACATCAGCAGAAAGGATCGTATTCTTCGGAATCGGAACTTCAATGCTTACAGCCATGAAAGCCATGAATAAATTCCTGCGTATCGAACCGAAGGTTGTATGTAACATGGATGTCAATATGCAGCTTATCATGGCATCCACACTTACAGATAAGGATGTTGCACTGATCTTTTCCTACTCAGGCTCAACCAAGGATACAGTGGAAATTGCAAAGTATGCTAAAAAAGCCAATGCAAAAACCGTTGTGATCACAAGATTCGCAAAATCCCAACTCACCCAGTACGCCGACATCCTTTTACTTTGCGGAGCCAACGAAGGCAACCTCCAGACCGGTTCCACCTCCGCCGAAATATCCCAGCTCTTCCTTGTAGACGTTATGTACAGCGAGTACTACCGCCGCCACTACAAGAGATGCAAACCCATCTGGGACAGCACCACCGAAGCCGTCAAAGACAAAAACTACTTAGGTTAAAAATGAGCCAGAGGGGCATTCCCTCTGGCTCTTATAATGATTACTCGTCCTTGCTGAGGCGCTTCCTGATCTCCTCAATCCTGTCGCGGTACCTCGCTGCATCCTCGAAGTTAAGCTCGGTAGCTGCAGCCCTCATCTTCTTCGTAAGCTCCCTGATAAGCTTGTCGATCTCCTGATGATTCATGGATTCAATATCTTTCTTAATTCCGGTCTTATCATCAGAATCCGCCGCCCTTGAAATAGCGATAAGCTCCGCCACAGCCTTCTTGATGGTAGTAGGCGTGATATTGTGCTCCTCATTGTAAGCCATCTGAACCTTTCGGCGCCTGTTGGTCTCATCAATGGTACGCTTCATGGAGTCGGTAATGTTATCCGCATACATGATGACATGACCCTCTGAATTTCTTGCCGCACGACCTACCGTTTGAATAAGAGAAGTCTCCGAACGAAGGAAGCCCTCCTTATCAGCATCAAGAATCGCCACCAAGGCAACCTCAGGAATATCCAGACCCTCCCTCAACAGATTGATACCCACAAGAACATCAAACTTATCCAGACGCATATCCCTTATGATGGAAGCACGCTCCAAAGTATCTATATCCGAGTGTAGATATTTAACCCTGATCTCTGCATCCTTCAGATATTTGGTGAGATCCTCCGCCATACGCTTGGTTAATGTTGTCACCAGAATCTTATGGTTTGCCTTTGTCTCCTTGTGAATCTGGGCGATGAGATCATCAATCTGACCCTTGGTTGGACGAACATCTATTTCAGGATCCAGAAGACCCGTAGGCCTGATGATCTGCTCCGCCCTCAATAACTCATGATCAGCCTCATAATCACCGGGAGTTGCAGATACAAAAAGCATCTGATCAACCTTCTGCTCGAACTCTTCAAAATTAAGAGGACGGTTATCAAGCGCAGAAGGTAATCTGAAACCGAAATCCACAAGAGTGGTTTTTCTGGACAGATTTCCATTGTACATACCCCTTACCTGCGGAAGAGTAACATGTGACTCGTCAATGATGATGAGATAGTCATCCGGAAAATAATCCATAAGAGTGTAAGGTGGCTCACCGGGCTTCGCAAAATTCAGATGCCTTGTATAATTCTCGATACCTGAACAGAAGCCCGTCTCCTTAAGCATTTCCACATCATAATTGGTTCTTTCGGAAATACGCTGTGCCTCAATAAGCTTGTCATTATCTTTGAAGTACTTGACCCGCTCCTCAAGTTCGCTCAAGATATTCTCACATGCCAGATTCAGCTTTTCCTGAGGGATAACATAAGGACTTGCCGGAAAAATCATGATATGCTCCATGGTGGCTGTGGCCTTGGCGGTTAATGCATTTATACGTGTGATACGATCAATCTCATCCCCGAAAAACTCAACACGATAAGCCTCCTCGCCTTCACTTGCCGGAAAAACATCCACCACATCACCCATGACACGGAAAGTACCACGCTTGAAATCCATGTCATTACGATTGTATTGAATGTCTATAAGCTGCCTTATAAACTGATCCCTGTCCTTCTGCATTCCGGGACGAAGAGATATTGCCATATTCAGATATTCCGTAGGCGCACCCAGACCATAGATACAGGAAACCGAAGAAACCACGATTACATCGTCACGCTCCGAAAGAGAAGCCATGGCAGAGTTCCTAAGCTTATCGATCTCATCATTGATATCCGAGTCCTTCTCAATATAAGTGTCAGTAGAAGGAACATAAGCCTCCGGCTGGTAATAGTCATAGTAGGACACAAAATATTCCACCGCATTCTCCGGAAAAAACTCCTTCATCTCGGAATAAAGCTGCGCCGCCAGAGTCTTATTATGAGAAATGATAAGCGTCGGCTTCTTCACCGCCTGAATCACATTCGCCATTGTAAACGTCTTACCTGATCCCGTAACCCCAAGCAGCGTCTCAAACTGATTTCCCTCTTTGAACCCCGCCACCAGCAAATCTATCGCCTGCGGCTGATCCCCGGTAGGCGCATAATCTGAATGCAATTTAAATTCGTGATGTTCCATATATTAAACCTCTTGCTGTTTATCATTGTATTGTTACATCACATTGTATCATATCAGTCATAGCGTATATATATTTGTTTTCTCATTATGGAATTGTAGTATAATATACATAATAGTTATATCAATTCATAGAGAGGAAAGACTGATGAATTACAAGATCGTAACAATTCCCGGAGACGGAATAGGACCTGAAATAGTCAGGGAAGCACAAAAGGTACTTGAAAAGGTGGCTAATGTTTACGGCCACAACTTCACCTTCGAAAAGGTACTCATGGGCGGCTGCTCCATAGATGCCTACGGAGTCCCCCTTACAGACGAAACCATAGAAAAATGCAAGAGTGCAGACGCAGTACTTATGGGCTCCATAGGAGGAAAAGTGGGAGTTTCCAAGTGGTATGAACTTCCTGCAGACAAGCGCCCGGAAGCAGGACTGCTGAAGCTCCGTAAGTCCCTGGGACTGTTCTGTAATCTGAGACCGGCACATCTTTATCCTGAACTCAAAAACGCCTGCCCGCTTAAAGAGTCCATAGCAGAAAAAGGCTTCGACGTAATGATGGTGCGAGAACTTACCGGCGGTCTTTACTTCGGCGCCCGTAAAACAGAAATCGTAGACGGAGAGGAAGTGGCCATCGATACTCTCGAGTATCATGATTATGAAATCAGACGTATAGCAAAGAAAGCATTTGAAATAGCAGGAAAGAGAAATAAAAAGCTCACCTCTGTTGATAAGGCAAATGTTCTGGATTCCTCAAGACTCTGGAGAAAGATATTCAAAGAAGTATCAAAAGACTATCCTGAAGTGGCACTGGAGGATGCACTTGTTGACTCAACCGCCATGCAGCTGGTCCGTAACCCGGCACAGTTTGACGTGGTAGCCACAGAGAACATGTTCGGAGACATTCTTTCCGATGAAATGGCAGAGATTGCAGGATCCCTGGGAATGCTTCCGTCGGCCTCCCTCCGTGAGGACAGCTTCGGCCTTTATGAGCCGTCAGGAGGATCCGCACCTGATATTGCAGGAAAGAATATAGCCAATCCTCTTGCAACCATACTCAGTGCAGCCATGCTCCTTAGATATTCCTTCAATCTTTCCGAGGAAGCAGATGCCATTGAGAATGCGGTGGAGAAAGCATTGGCACAGGGCTATCGTACCGGAGATATCCTTGAAGAAGGTGTTGAAGGTCTCAAACTTCTCCATACAGACGAAATGGGAGATAAGATCGCAGAGCTGATCGGCTGAATATTAAAAGATTAATTTACCTGTATGAGTCCAATGTTTCCTGCGGACACATACAGGTAAATGTATCTATATTAATACATAAAATTATTTTATATATACGATAAAGTCTAATGGTGCTATATTATGCACATATCCAAAAGCAATCGCGAAAAACATTTGTATAAAAGCAGGTTATACCTGATAAATACGTGTTTTATGGATGCCGTAAAATAAAATGAAGGGGAAACATATTATGAGCAGAGTTTACAATTTCAGTGCAGGTCCGGCAGTATTACCGGAGGAGGTTCTTAAAACAGCAGCAGCAGAGATGCTCGACTACCATGGAACAGGAATGTCTGTTATGGAGATGTCCCACAGATCAAAGGACTACCAGGCTATCATAGATACAGCAGAGGCTGATTTCAGAGAGCTCCTCAACGTACCTGATAATTACAAAGTACTTTTCCTTCAGGGAGGCGGAAACACACAGTTCGCCATGGTTCCTATGAACCTTATGAAGAATAAGGCTGCAGACTATATCCTTACAGGTCAGTGGGCTAAGAAAGCGGCCAAGGAAGCTGAGATGTACGGTAAAGTCAATATCATCGCAAGTTCTGCGGACAAGACTTTCTCATATATTCCCGATCTCACAAATCTGAAAATATCTGATGATGCGGATTACGTATACATTTGCCAGAACAACACAATCTATGGAACCACCTTCAAGGAGCTTCCTGATACAAAGGGCAAGCCGCTGGTTTCAGATGTTTCTTCAATGTTTTTAAGTGAGCCTATGGATGTTTCAAAGTACGGTGTGCTTTGGGGCGGCGTTCAGAAGAATATCGGACCTGCCGGCGTAACCATCGTAGTTATCCGTGAAGACCTCATCACAGAAGATGTTCTTCCCGGAACACCTACCATGCTCCGTTACAAGATCCACGCAGACAACAAGTCACTTTACAACACACCTCCTTGCTACAATATCTATATTTGCGGACTTGTATTTAAATGGCTTAAGGAAATGGGCGGTCTTTCAGTTATGAAGGAGCGAAACGTTGAAAAGGCAAAGGTTCTTTACGATTACCTTGATGCTTCAAATATGTTCCATGGAACCGTTGTTCCCAAGGATCGTTCTCTTATGAATGTTCCGTTCGTAACAGGCAATGAAGAGCTTGATAAGAAGTTCATTGCAGAGGCTTCAGCAGCAGGCTTCAAGAACCTGAAGGGACACCGCACAGTAGGCGGTATGAGAGCTTCCATCTACAATGCTATGCCGAAGGAAGGTGTGGAAAAGCTTGTAGAGTTCATGGACAACTTTGAGAAGAACAATAAATAAGCGGAAGGGTCGTGAGATAACATGAAAGATCGTGAAATTTTTTGCCTTAACAACATTAGCCGTGTGGGAACCACAAAATTCAGAAAGGGCTATACACTTGTAGACAGTATCGATAATGCAGCAGGCGTTCTTGTACGTTCTGCCGATATGAAGTCAATGGATTTTCCGAAGCCTCTTCGTGCCATCGGACGTGCCGGAGCCGGAGTAAACAACATCCCTATCGATAAGTGCTCCGAGCTGGGAATCGTAGTCTTCAATACACCCGGTGCCAATGCCAACGCCGTTAAGGAACTGGTTATCGCAGGACTTATGCTGGCAAGCCGTGATGTTATCGGAGGTGCAGAGTGGATCAAGGCCAATGCTTCCGATCCTGACATCGCAAAAAATGCAGAGAAAGCAAAGAAGAATTTTGCGGGAAATGAGATCAAGGGCAAGAAGCTTGGAGTTATCGGACTCGGAGCCATCGGTGTCCTGGTTGCCAATGCCGCAGTTGAACTTGGAATGGATGTTTATGGCTATGATCCATATCTTTCAGTAAATTCCGCCTGGAAATTAAGCCAGAAGGTTCATCACGCAGCAGTAGTTGATGAAATCTATGAGAAGTCAGACTATATCACAGTTCATGTTCCGGCACTTGATTCAACCAAGGGCATGATCAACAGAGACTCCATCAGCAGAATGAAGGACGGAGTTCATATCCTGAATTTTGCAAGAGATGTTCTGGTTAATGACGATGACATCGCAGAAGCATTGGCAAAGGGCAAGGTAAAGACCTACGTTACCGATTTCCCTAATGCTAAATCCGCTAACATGCAGGGAGCTGTTGTTCTTCCTCATCTCGGAGCATCCACAGAAGAAGCAGAAGATAACTGTGCTGTTATGGCTGTTGAGCAGGTTCAGGATTATCTTGATAACGGTAATATCCATAACTCGGTAAACTTCCCTGAGACAGATATGGGAGTTTGTCAGAGCGGCGGACGTATCGCAATCCTTCACAGAAACATCCCCAACATGCTGGGACAGATCACAAAGGCTCTCGGCGATGCTTCCATAAACATTGACGGACTTCAGAATAAGTCAAAGGGTAATTTCGCATATACCTTAATGGATATAG
The DNA here is from genome assembly GCF_900107835.1 of Oribacterium sp. KHPX15. GTDB lineage: Bacteria > Bacillota > Clostridia > Lachnospirales > Lachnospiraceae > Oribacterium. Next base: position 85,502 of record NZ_FNRG01000009.1, on the reverse strand, counting down.
ACAAGCATCTCACAGACGATGGACTGGAGAATCTTGGACAGATTGAAGGAATCCTGAGAGTCCGTAAAGTTAAATAAAAAAGATCAGAACATAATAACGAATATCAGTCGGAGAAAAGTTTCTCTGGCTGATATTTTTGTGTAGTATCCACCGGGGACGGAAACCGTCCCCGGTGGATAAGTGGGCAGTTCATCAGTCAGGTTTGCTTGCAAGGATGTGCTGACATCTGATACGATATCAGGTATCGAAATTTAGAGTGTCAGTATAGTAATGCAAAGGATTTATAGATTGTGGAGGATAGATATATGGCAACAGTCAAGCCTTTCAAAGCCATTAGACCAAATATCGATGTTGTAAGTGAAGTAGCGGCACTTCCCTACGACGTTTATTCCAGAGCTGAAGCAAGGGAAGCAGTCAAGGGTCACCCGCTTTCTTTTTTAAACATTGACAGACCGGAAACCCAGTTTCCCGAGGATCAGGATATGTATGCTCCCGAGGTTTATGAAAAGGCCTCAGAACTTCTTTCCGAAAGAATAAAAGACGGTACCTATATAAGAGATAATGAAGCCTGCTTCTACGTTTATGAGCTAACAATGGACGGACGCACCCAGACCGGAATCGCAGCCCTGAGTTCAATTGATGATTATCTTAACGGAGTATGTAAAAAGCATGAAAACACGGTTGAAGAAAAAGAACAGGACCGTATAAAACATGTAGATACCTGCTCCTGTCAGACCGGCCCCATCTTCCTTGCCTACAGGGAGAAAAAAGAAATTTCCGATATAGTTAATGAGGCCAAGAAAAACAAAGCTGTCTATTATTTTGTTTCGGAAGACGGCATCAGACACAGAGTCTGGGTGATTTCTGAAAAGACCATTGTGGATCAGCTTGAAAAAGCATTCTCAGAAGTACCTGCCACCTACATTGCAGACGGTCATCACCGTGCAGCCAGCGCCGTTAAGGTAGGACTTAAAAGAAGAGAAGAACATCCGGACTATTCAGGAAAAGAAGAATTCAATTACTTCCTTTCAGTACTGTTCCCTGATGACCAGTTAAAGATCCTTGATTATAACCGTGTGGTGAAGGATCTGAGAGGCCATGATCCTGAAGAACTGATGCTGAGCATCGAAGAAAACTTTACCGTATTTAATGTAAAGGAAGCCTTCGTACCAAAGGTAAAAGGCGAGATGCTCATGTACATATCCGGCGAATGGTTCCTCCTCCGCGCCAAGGATGAAGTTGTGGAATCACGAAAGAACAATCCCGTTGCCTCCCTTGACGTTTCCATACTCCAGGACCTGATACTTGGACCATTACTCGGAATAGGAGACCCAAGAACAGACAAACGCATCGAATTCGTTGGCGGCATCCGCGGTTTAAAAGAACTGGAAAAACGTGTAAGCCAGCATACCTACAGCCATGCCATGGACGGGACCCTGGAAGAAACCGGCCCCGCCGTAGCTTTCGCCATGCATCCCACCGACATCCGTGAACTCCTCGATGTAGCCGACCACAACCTCCTGATGCCCCCCAAATCCACCTGGTTCGAGCCTAAACTCCGCTCCGGAATTTTTATTCATGAGTTTGAGAGATAACAATTGTATCGGAATAAAACGAGGTAAGAACCGGAGTGCATCCATTTAAAACCGTTAAGCTGAGTCGAGAAAAATCAAAATCGTCCCCCTTAGAACCACTTGGTTTCCTTTTTCCTTAGCCCCCTCGCCAAGTCAGATGTTGTCATAAGGAGAACTCTGACATTGGCGAGGGCCTAGTGGTTCTTAGGGGGACGATTTTAGATTTTTCCGACGAAGCGCCTCGGTTTTAAATGGCTGTCCTCCGGCTCTGGCGTCCGCTTTAAAAAGCCTATAGTGAACCAACGCTTCACACAGTCTGTCTTGATTTTACTTCATGCGTTCTTTATAATTAAAAGTGCTTTAAAAGCAGAAGTCTGCCCATTTTAAATGGGTAAGGGAATGGAGTATTAGATGGATAACAATAACAGCCAGGGTAATGACGGAAAGAGATTTAATCATTCAAGTCAGACTTTTATCATTCTGATAATCGCCGCAGTTATTACTTTCTTTGTTTACACCATGATAAGAGGATTTTTCGTTTCAGGTGTTACACAGGAAGTAAGTTACACAGAGTTCATTTCAATGATAGACGGAAATCAGATTTCCGAAGTGGAGTGGGGTGACTCGGATATAACCATATATCTTAAGTCATCAGCAGAAGCTCCTGTCAAAAATTCTCCGGTAAATACAAAGGATCAGTACAGTCAGTATCTCAGCCAGATGAATGTGAGATATTATGTAGTGCCTGTCAATGCTGACGCCGAAAATCTTGTGGACCGCATGCTTCGTCATGGTGTCGAGATTTACAAGCTGAAGCCGGATAATTCAGGTTACATCATGGAAGCCATGATAAGCATAGTTATTCCTTTTGTGCTTATCTTTGTGATCATGAACATGACCATGCGCCGTATGGGAAACGGCGGCGGCGGTCTCATGGGAGTCGGAAAATCCACTGCCAAGATGTATATGCAGAAAGAGACCGGAGTTACCTTTAAGGACGTTGCCGGTGAAGACGAAGCCAAGGAATCACTGGTGGAAATTGTTGACTTCCTTCATAATCCAACGAAGTATACCGCAATTGGTGCAAAGCTTCCAAAGGGAGCCCTGCTTGTGGGACCTCCCGGAACCGGAAAAACACTTCTTGCAAAAGCCGTTGCAGGTGAAGCACAGGTTCCGTTTTACAGCCTCTCCGGTTCAGATTTCGTTGAGATGTTTGTAGGTGTGGGTGCAAGCCGTGTAAGAGATCTTTTTAAGAATGCAACACAGTCTGCACCATGTATCATATTCATCGATGAGATCGATGCCATCGGTAAGACCAGAGATACAAGATACGGCGGTAACGATGAGCGTGAGCAGACCCTGAACCAGTTGCTTTCAGAGATGGATGGTTTTGATGCATCCAAGGGTATCATGGTCATGGGTGCCACCAACAGACCTGAGATTTTGGATCCCGCACTTCTCCGCCCGGGCCGTTTCGACAGACGTATAGTTGTAGAAAAACCTGACCTTAAAGGTCGTGTCAATATCCTCAAAGTTCATGCAAAGGATGTCCAGCTTGACGATAGTGTTGATTTCAATGAGATAGCACTTGCAACTTCAGGTGCAGTAGGTGCGGATCTTGCCAACATGATGAATGAGGCAGCCATTACAGCTGTCAAGCATGGACGTAAGAAAGTGTCACAGGCTGACCTTTTCGAAGCAGTTGAAGTAGTTCTTGTTGGTAAGGAAAAGAAGGATCGTATCCTTTCTAAAGAGGAGAGACGTATCGTTTCCTATCATGAGGTTGGACATGCACTCGTATCAGCTATCCAGAAGGATGCAGAACCTGTACAGAAGATAACCATTGTTCCCAGAACCATGGGAGCCCTGGGATATGTTATGCAGGTACCTGAGGAAGAGAAATATCTCAATACCAAGGACGAACTTCATGCCATGCTTGTAGGTTATCTTGGTGGAAGAGCAGCTGAAGAGATAGTATTCGGCACAGTCACAACCGGTGCTTCCAATGACATCGAAAAAGCCACAAAGCTTGCAAGAGCCATGGTTACACAGTATGGTATGACTGAAAAGTTCGGACTTATGGGCCTTGCAACCCAGGAATCCATGTATCTCAATACCGGAAGAACAGTCATGAATTGTGGAGATGATACAGCCACACAGGTTGATCAGGAAGTTATGCGTATCCTTAAGGAATGCTACGAAGAGGCTAAGGAGATACTTAACCAGAACAGATTTGCACTTGATCGTATAGCTGAGTATCTTATTGAAAGAGAGACCATAACAGGAAAAGAGTTCTTACATATCCTTCATGATGTTCAGAAAGAAGAAGATATGAAGCTTCATCCGGAAAAGTATACTAACGAAAATGCTGAATCAGAGAATTCTGATGATGATAGCTCTGCCGAAATAATTCCAACTGTTGAGAATCCGGATATAGATTCTGTTTCAGAATCCGGATCACAGGAGAATAAAGGCAAGATGCCTTTTGAAGAAGTAAGAGCGAAATATGCTGCTAAGGAGGTTACAGAACAGCTCGATGATGCATCTCCTGTTAACGACGAAACTTCAGGAAAAGACAGTACATCTTCCGTATAATCAGTTTTTTTAAATTATAAAAGTGTCGGTAATTTATCCCGGCACTTTTTTTCTTCGCAGATTATCATTGGGTCTACATTAGAACGCAACAAATTCGGATGATAATGAGGTTTAAATGATTGCCGGTTTCTTTCCGTCGGGACATAAGATGAAAATATCAGAAGGATGGATGTTGAGTCGTAAGCACAGCATGGCTATGGACTTTAATGTGAGAGGCTGATCTTTTCTTAGCTTTTGTAACATACTTGAAGAAATATAGAGTTTATTCACCAGATCGTATTGAGAAAGTCTTTTCTTTTTGAGAGTGTTCCAGAACGGAGCATAAGAGATTACAGCTTCATAAGAAGACGGTTCTTCAAAATAATTGTTCATACTACTTGTTACCTTTTTTAGTGTGGGATTTATAGTTACAATTGCACGAAATATTAAAATATTGGAAAGAAATCCAAAGAGCTGTTAAGATTTAATAAACGCGCCGATTGACATAATATAACGAGAGGTTTTATGTTTTCAATTGTAATAAACACCATTCTTTTCATACTGATATTTGTCATAATCACTATAACTATGTCAAATTGGGAAAGAAATAACCCAATAGTTTACCGGTATGTAATTCAATCCGGAAAACTGAATAAAGCTCACAGTTTTGTATATATAAGTGATCTTCACGAAAAAGAATTTGGTGAGAATAATGAAAAGCTTATAGAAATGATAGATGAACTGAATCCGGAATTTATCATAATCGGCGGTGATCTCATCAGATGCCGAAAGGTTAGTGATTCTGAGAAATATAAGGATAAAGATAAAATTGATGTTTCATTAAAGCTTTTGAATGATCTTAAAAGCAAATACAAGGTTTATTTCAGCTACGGAAATCATGAACTGCGACTCATGGATAAAGCCGGTTTCAATGATTGCAATGAGACCTCAAAATATGATAAATATATACAGGATATTTCTTTGGAGAGAGTCACACGTCTGAAGCAGGCATTGGAAGGTATAAAGGTATTGGACGATGAAACCGTAAGCTTCTCTGACTTTGATCTGACGGGCTTCACTCTGCCGCTTGATTACTACAGGCCTTTGTTTATGAGAACCAAAGAAATGCTTACAGAAGAGGACATTTCCCTTCATATTTCTAAACCTGATAAAGATAAATTCAATATCATTTTGCTTCATACACCTATGTATTATAAAGAAATGATAGACTATGGAGCAGATCTGGTTCTTTCTGGGCATTATCACGGAGGAACTGTAAGATTACCGGGTTTGGGAGCACTTATGACTCCGCAGTATCAGTTCTTTGTAAAAGAATGTGCAGGAGAATTTAAATATAAAACCGGAAAATTGATAGCCACCAGAGGACTGGGAACTCATTCTATAAATATACGTATCAATGACCGTCCGGAAATCAGCTTCATAACCATTGAACCATAAGGAAGTATTTTATGTCTGAAATCACATATAAACTGGATAAATTTGAAGGTCCGCTGGATCTTCTGCTCCATCTGATCGAGAGAGACAAGGTTGATATATTTGATATCCCTATTGTTCAGATCACTGCAGAATATCTTGAGTATGTCAGCAACATGGAAGAAGAGAATCTGGACATCGTTTCCGATTTCCTTGTTATGGCAGCAACTTTACTTGAGATTAAATCCCGAATGCTTCTCCCCAGAGAAGTGGATGAGGAAACCGGAGAGGAAGTTGACCCGAGAGCAGAACTTGTTGAGAGACTCCTTGAGTACAGAAAATACAAGCTTATGGGACAGATACTTCAGGATCGTGAGGATGCTGCAGATAGATTCTATTACAAAGGCCCGACTATACCAAAGGAAGTGGAAAAGTATGTTCCGCCCATCGATCTGGATGATCTTTTGAAGAATGTTTCCCTGGAAAATCTCAAAACAGTTTTTGAAGATGTTATGAGACGTAAAGAGGATTCCATAGATAAGGTACGTTCAAAATTTGGTGTAATAAAGAAGGAAAAGATATCACTGGAAGGCCGTATCAGGGATGTTTTAAAGTATGTCCGTGGGCATCATAAGTTTTCTTTCAGACATATGATAAGAAAGAAAAAAGATAAAATGGATGTGGTAGTAAGCTTCCTTGCCATACTTGAGCTTATGAAAATGGGGCGTATAACCCTGGTTCAGGATACTCCTTTTGGAGATATGGATATAACTGAAGTTGAAGATCCAAATCAGAACGATGAAGAACTGGATCTTACAAATCTGGAGGACTTGTAATTGATGAATGATGTTGAACAGTTAAGACTTCCCATAGACGGAGATGAGCTTTCCGAAAAGGAAAAGGCGCTTGCACAGGAAATAGACAGGGAATTTACCGATGAACTCCAGATGGAGGAGAATATTATAGAAGCCCTATTATTTGCGAAAGGAAATTCTGTCAGCCTTGAAGAAATAAAAACAGCTCTTGACTGTGGAGAAAAGCCGGCACTTAAGGCACTTGACAGATTGATAAAAAAATATGAAGAACGTCACGGAGGGATCATTATCCAAAAGGTAGGCAGTCATTACCAGATGACAACCAATCCTGAATGTTTTGACGGACTTATCAGAGTGGCAAAGCATCCCAAGAAGCCGGTGCTTTCAGATATTGTCATGGAAACTCTTGCTATAATCGCATATAAACAGCCGGTTACAAAGGCTGAGATTGAGAGAGTAAGAGGAGTATCATCGGATCACGCAGTCAACAAGCTTGTGGAGTACGGACTTGCCTACGAGGTTGGCCGTTTAAATGCTCCCGGCCGTCCGGCATTATTTGCCACCACAGAGGAGTTTTTGCGAAGATTTGGTGTAAGTTCTTTGGATAATCTTCCAAATCTCAACCCTGAAATGGAGGATGAGATCAAGAAGGAAGTTAACGAAGAAGTTATCGATATCATGGGAGCCGCACCGGACACAAATCAGGGAGATGAGGAGAATAAAGATGGAAAAGACAATCAGAATTAAGTACCACTCAAACGAAATTGAAAAACTTGAATATATAGCAGGAAAAAGCGACTGGATCGATCTGAGAGTTGCTGAGAATGTAACCCTTAAAAAGGGCGATTTCAAGCTGATCAGCATGGGTATCTCACTTCAGGTTCCTGAAGGTTACGAGATGCTCCTTGCGCCAAGAAGTTCAACATTCAAAAACTTCGGACTCATCCAGACCAATTCTCTCGGAGTAATTGATGAGACCTATTGCGGTGACAATGACATTATACGCATGCCTGTATATGCAACAAGAGACACGGAACTTCACGTAAACGATCGTATCGCCCAGTTCCGTATTATTGAGCATCAGCCACATATAATATTTGATGAAGTAGACTCTCTCGGAAATGCTGACAGAGGCGGATTCGGGTCTACAGGTAAGAACTAAGATTTTATTTGTCAGGTAGTATTAATCATGTTTAAAAACAGACCAATATTGAAATTCACAAGAAAAACAATCATCATAGCTTCAATGCTTTTTCTTACAGCCTGTTCCTCAAAGAAGGTATATGAACTTCGGGAAAAGGGCATAGAAGAACTTCAGATGGCTAAATATGAGCAGGCAATTGAGACCTTCAACGAAGCTTTGGATAACAGTAACGGAAAAGTTACCGAAACCCAGTTTGATATACTTCTCTACAGAGCAGAAGCCGAATATATGCTGGGAAACTACGAAGCAGCTCAGAAGACCATTGATACATTAAGAGAGGTTGATGGAGATAAGGAAAGCTATCTTAAGTTCCAGGGCCAGCTTGATGCTAAAAAGCTGATAGCAGAGGCAACCGAAGCTCTGAACAACAACGATCCGGAAACGGCAAGAGAGAAGCTTGATGCAGCAAAGGCAGCAGGAATCTCCAATGACCGTGATCTTCAGTTTGACGAGATAGTCTACCTTGAGAAAACCGCAAAATGGCGCGAAGCCTACGAGGCAGTACAAAACTACCTCACCCAGTTCCCCGGAGACGAAGACGCCGAGCGGGAAAAATTTTTCCTCGAAACCCGAGTGGAAGCGTTAGATAGCAACCCTTTACTTTCAGAATAGTAGTGGGTAGAGCGGTCGGGCATCCATATTTAAATGGATGCCCGACCGCTCTTTCAATATGCACCGGATTATCCCTGCTATCACGAAGAGTTATGAATTTCTACCGCCCGACGCTTGCAAGCATCGGGCTTTTTGATTATACTCGGAAAGTATAAAAACATAACAGGCGGGAGGCCACTTATGAAAGCTTACACAAAAATGACAAAAGAAGAGCTTCAGAAGGAGCTTGTGAATCTAAAAAAAGAGTATGAAAAATATCAGGCAATGGAAATGAGCCTTGATATGAGCCGCGGAAAACCATGCAAAGAGCAGCTCGATCTCAGCATGGGACTCATGGACGCCCTTACCAGCGGTGCCGACATGTATTGTGAAGACGGAACTGACTGCAGAAATTACGGTGTTCTGGGAGGGATAGATGAGGCCAAGGTTCTTCTTTCTGACATGATGGAGAATAATCCCAACAACATTATCATTTATGGAAATTCATCCCTGAACGTAATGTATGACTCGATTTCCAGATCCATGACACATGGCGTTATGGGAAATACACCCTGGTGTAAGCTTGATAAGGTTAAGTGGCTCTGTCCTGTACCGGGATATGACAGACATTTCGGAATAACCGAGTATTTTGGCATTGAGATGATCAATGTTCCTATGACACCAACCGGACCTGATATGGATATGGTGGAAAAGCTTGTAAGTGAAGACGAAACTATAAAGGGAATCTGGTGCGTTCCCAAGTATTCCAATCCTCAAGGCTACAGCTATAATGACGAAACAGTCCGTCGTTTTGCCAGACTCCGTCCTGCTGCCAAGGATTTCAGAATTTATTGGGACAATGCTTACGGCATCCATCATCTTTATGATAAAAATCAGGATTACCTTATTGAAATCCTTGCCGAGTGTAAACGTGCGGGAAATCCTGATCTGGTATATAAATTTGCATCCACTTCCAAGATAACCTTCCCTGGTTCGGGAATTGCGGCACTGGCTACCTCATCAAACAACCTGGATGATATAAGAAATCAGATGCAGCATCAGACTATCGGATACGATAAGGTTAACCAGCTCCGTCATGTACGTTTCTTCAAGGATATTCATGGTATGGTAGAGCATATGCGTAAGCATGCGGATATCATCAGACCAAAGTTTGAAATGGTTGAAAAGATTTTTGCCGAAAAGCTTGATGGCCTTGGAATAGGAGAATGGACTAAGCCTAACGGAGGATATTTTATCAGCTTTGATACTATGGATGGCTGTGCAAAGTCTGTTGTAGATCATTGCAAGAAAGCAGGTGTCAAGCTCACAGGTGCCGGAGCTACTTTCCCTTACCATAAGGACCCTAAGGACAGCAATATCCGTATCGCACCAACATATCCGCCACTTGAAGACCTTAAGACAGCTGCCGATCTGTTCACACTCTGCGTCAAGCTTGTTTCTGCCGAAAAGCTTCTTTCTCAGAAAACCGGCGAGGACATCGAGACTCTGGATGCAGAAAAGCCTGAAGAGGTTATTGTAAAAGGCTAATGATAAAAATAAGGACGGTTCTTGATGAACCGTCCTTATTTTTAAGCTTATTTACGGGGTACTGTTCTCGCCGGCGAGAACAGTACCCCGTAGATTTCTTTCAACAGTTTTCAACTTAACAACTGCTTTACTATGAATGCATATATCTCCTGATTTTTCTCACTCCACCTTACGCACATTCTCTCGGCAGATTCCTTATCCGGTACATTGATGTCCAGAGCATAGAGAATGGAGTTTTCTTCCCTGACTTCAGCGTGAACGATGTAATCGCCGCCTTCGGTTGCGTAATAATCTGTAAAATTCGAGGATTCCTGACGGAGTTTTATCTTGTTTTCCTTTAGAAAGTCATCCATATCCTTGATGGCACCGGAGGAGATATCATTTCCGAAGAGGTCAACAGTATTGGAACCTTCCTGGGTGATCTCATAGCGGGTTGATTTCTTGCTCTGATGGGTTTTTATAAAGCCTGCATCATCAAGTTCTGAAATGGCCTGCTGTAATGTGAAATAGGTTGTGTATTCGTAATCAAGGAAAAATCCGCTTAACTGATTGTTTGTTAAAGGATAGTTTACGGTTTTTAATAAGTATAAGATCATAAGCTTATACAGTGTGATAGGTTCTGTTATCATATAAGATTCCTTTACTGGTTTAATGTAAAAGCCCGAAAACGATAGTGGAAGTCTTTTCGTTCTTCGCCTATACAATGATACCAACAAAACCTCCGTATTACAATTACTCTTTAATAAGACCCTTTTCTGTGTTAAAATACATGGAGATTTTCTCGGAGAAAACACAGTATGAAAGAACGTATAAATAAATTAGCAAGAGGAATAGTTGAGATAGACCGTCCTTTGCTTAAATTAAGTGATAAATCTTTTAAGGGAACTGTCGATGTGGGGGAACTCACCAAGTTCGATCTGATCATTTATTCTGAGAACGGAATACTGCTAAAGGGACTCATATATTCTGACAATCCCGCAGTAACCGTGCAAAAGGATGCTTTCGGGGGGATCAGATCCCGTATCAAGTGTTCTGTTGATACCCATAACCTGCAGGATGGAGACAAGATTGACGGACAGCTCTGTATAGTATCAAACGGAGGCGAATTTAAGCTCCCGTATTCTTTTGATGTTTGTTCATCCCACAAATCAGGTGAGCTTATTTCACGTTTTGAAACAAAAGAAGATTTTATAGATTTCTGTAAAAAGAATCCTGATCTCTCAAAAAGAGTATTTGATTACAGTGATTTTGAAAATGCTCCTTTCATGAGGGACTCGGGTATTTATACTATTTACCGGGGACTCAGGAGAGGACATGACAGAAACATTGCCCTGAAACAGTTTCTGAGAGCACTTGGATTCCCTCCTGAGCAGGGTTCAGGTACTGATGAACCGGAAGCCGAAGAAAGCATTATTCCTGATGAGAATGAGCCTGAAAAGACAGAGCTGTTTCCTTTGAAGGTTAATGATAAACCTCTCATAGAAAAGGCAGCCAGCATTTGCATAAGAGAAGGGGCAACCGATAAGATGGCCTTTGACATATATCAGAGAGCCATAGAGATGGGATCTACCATCACAAGGCTTTACGAATATTATGTTTATGCCATGCCCAAGGGCTATAAAGGATTACTGCCCAGAGAAGTATATCTGTACTTTGCTTATGAGCGCTCCATAGAGGAAAACATGAAGCTTCCTCTTTATTACAATGTCATTGTGAATTTCAAAGAAACCGATGATATATATCAGCGATTTGAACACAGGATTCAAAGCTATGCTATAGATATGCTGTTAAAGTCCGAATTCAACCAGCGTCTGAGTGTTATTTATGACAGGATGATCCTTGCGGATATGATAGACGAAAGGATAGCCTCGGTATTCCCTGCGATTCTTCATTCCTACAGACTTACAACAAACGATAGGCGTCTTAGCTACGTGGTTGTTAAGTACAGGGAGCTTGACCGTGAAGAGGTATATGCATTAAAAGAGGGTAATGCTTACATCCCCATCTTCTTTGAAAACAGTGAGCTTTTATTCCAGGATGCCTATGGAAATCGTTATACGGATGTTGTATACGAAACAACCCGCATAATGCATAAGGAAGAGCTGGAAAGAAAGTGCTTTGAGATATTGCCTGAGCATGCCATGTTAAAGCTTTCAAGAGCAAGAAACATTGCAAATAAGGGTATAGCTGACATAGCCCAGCTGAGACTGCTTGAGCAGGTTATGACAGATATGGATATTTCGAAGCCATATCGCACCTTCCTTAATAAGGTTATACTTGATTATCATCAGGCTTTTACCAAGGATTCCGATAAGGATCTCAGCAGCCTGGATATCAGGATATTAAAGAATATAGATCTCAAATATCTCGATGCCAAAGAAAAGGATATTCTTCTTTGCACATACATAAAGCTTTCCATGTTTAAGGAAGCGTATAAGCTTATCCTTGAGATTGGTGAAACTGACATTGAGATGCCGTATCTTGAAAAACTGATAAAAGCTCTTATAATAGACGAGCAAGCAGGAGAATCAAAGGAAATTATGATGCTGGCGCTTCGTACATTCCGCAAAGGCTCTCTGGATATGGATATATTGAATTTCCTTCTCAGGGAATACAATGGCCATTCAAAGGATATGCTGGAGCTTTTAAGGAGAGGTCAGAAAGCAGGTGCCGGAATCAATGATATGGCAGAGAGGCTTCTGGCACAGATGATCTTCTGCTGGGCCGATGATGACCTTGATGAGGTTTATCATATTTACAGACACAGCTCGGCACCTCAGAATGTACTCATAAGGGCTTATATAACAAAACGCTGTATAGATTATTTCCTATACAGGAAAAATGTATCTGAAGAGGTATTTCACGATGTATACGGCATCATACATGACGAGAGATATAAGGAAAAAGTTCCTGTAATCTATCTTCTTTCCATGTCAAAGTATATGTCAGAAAACAGGAAGCTTACGGGCGAAGAGAAATATGTTCTTCAGGAGATTGTGGATATTCTTATACAGAAGAAACTGGTATTCCCTTACATCAGAACTCTCAGTGATATAATCCGTATTCCTGACAGTGTTATGGACAGATATTACGTTGAATATCATGGCGAAAAGTCCATAAGACCGTCCTTGTATTTAAGGATATTGCCTGATGAGCGTGACTTTGAAGAAGTGGAGATAAGCCGTGTATATCAGAATATTTACGTCCGTCCGGTAACACTCTTCAGCGGAGAAAGAGCAGAATATCAGATATATGATGAAGAAAAGGGTGAAGACTTTGTGGAAAGCGGTACTATAAAAGCCGATAACAAAGTACGTCTTAAAGGCGACACCTTTGACATAATAAATGAGATGTCCGGCTTGCTTTGTCAGGATAATGACTGTAAGCTTCGCGATGTTATGCTTCGCTATGTGAAAAATGAATCGGTTATAGATGAGCTTTTCACAAAAGAGCTGGATGAAACGAATGATAAGGAGCAATAAATATAGTGAGTCGCTACATTGGAATTTCACTAAATGATGATTATACATGCATATGTATAAATGATAAAACCATATCCAAATATCATCCTACAGTCATTGCCAGGGATAAAAAGGAAGATGCCTGGACTATAGGTGAAGATGCTTACAAGGCTACTCTTGCAGGTTCGGGAGTTATAGTGGATAAACTTCTGAGCCTTATTGAAAAAAACGGTACGGCAACCATTGCAAGGGTTAAGTATCATGCTGTAGATATACTTGCCCACTATTTCCATGAGCTTTTGGGAAAGGACAGCATTAAGGCTGATGAAGATGTTGTGGCCATAACCATCAGAAAGCCAAGCCGTGAAGCTGTCGGCAGGATAAAAGAAGCACTGATAAGAGCAGGAGTTCTTGCAGATAATATTTTTATTTTGAGCCATACGGAAAGCTTTGCTCATTTTGTACTGGATCAGGATCCTAATCTCTATAATCGTATGGTGGGGATGTTCGAACTCAATAATCAATGCCTTTACTATTACGAAATGCATGTTTCAAGAGGTACCAGGCGCTATGTTATGGTGGCTCATGAAGCAGAGGAAGAGGCGTTTAATCTTGATATCCTGAAGACTACTTCAGGCGGGAAGATTGCAGATAAGATTCTGAGCACTGTGGCAGAAAGAGTGATGGGAAAGAAATCATATTCATCTATCTTCTTATCCGGAAGAGGTTTCCAGGATACGAACTTTGCCACCAATTTTATGAACTTTATCTGTAATAAAAGAAGAGTTCTTATAGAGCCCGGAATGTTTGCAATCGGCGCTGAAATTTATGTAAAGAATAAGTCTGAAGGAAAAGGCGAGGATTACATGATATTATGTGACACTCGCAGTAAATCGGATGTTTCTGTAAAAGTCATTGTGAATGAAAAGGTTGAGAGCCTGCCCATTGTTCGTGCAGGAGAGCCCTGGATGGATACCAGTTCAAGTTATGATATGATACTGGATGATCAGGATTTTATTGATTTTCAGGTCACCTCCATTATTAAACCACAAAGACCTCTGAGACTGCGCATGATGCTGGATACTTTTCCTGAAAGAGAGAATCGTACAACCAAAGTTCGTATGACTACGGAATTCAAGGATGCAGATACTCTGAAGGTGACTGTGAAAGATCTCGGATTCGGAGACATTTTCCCTGCTTCAGATAAAGAGATTGTTGAAGAGATCGATCTGTCTGATAAGTAAAAGTTCACCTTAAGATCTTTTTTGTACAGATGGTTGTGTCATATACGGCACAGATTTTTATAGGAAAAATTCATGGGATTACTTTTGTGTAATAAGGATGCAAGACATCCGTTTTACTATGAAAAACTTGATATAAATATTTGGTCCATTCAGGAACTGAGCTATGTGATATACAATTATCCGGTTATCATACCTGAGGATTTTGTGGATCATAAACTTACCACGTGGATCAGAGATGAACTCTCTATGGGTATTCTCGCAGCCAAGCTTGAGCAGTATTTGAATGTTTCGGATGAGATCGATCAGGAACGTCTCATACTTCTGATCCTGAGGGAAAGCAATTATTATACTCAGCTAGAGATATCAAGGTTTCAAAATGAGTTCAAAAAGCTCAGAAATATCGACAGACACGTATTTCTGAATATGCTCGGAGATACTTATTTTCATATGGGAAGATACGGAAAAGCTATCGAATCATATGAAGAATCGCTTTTTCTTAATAATGATCACATGGTTCAGATGAAACTTGCCGGAACTTATGTTACAGTTATGCAGTTCAGGAAAGCGGCAGATCTTTATGAGGAAGTCTATGTGACTACCCAGGCAGAGGAAGCGCTTCATAAGCTGTACCTGATCAATAAGCTTGAACCAACTGTAAAAACCATAGAGAAATATATCGATGTTATCGATGTTGAAACTCTTGCCGGTTGGGAGCTTGAGTACAACAATGCAGTGACAGATGCAGAACATGATGAGCGTGCTAAAGAAATCTATGATATTTATCAGAAAAGTCATTCAGCTTTTCGTGAACATGCAAAGATCATGGTGCTCAAATGGAAACGGGAGTATCGTGCAAAACTTTGATAAAAATAGAAAGGTAAACATATATGAAGGAACTTGCTAAACAGTACAATCCGGAAGAGGTTGAGGACCGCATTTATGAAATGTGGATGAAAGGTAATTATTTTCATGCAGAGGTAAATGCCAATAAGAAGCCATTTACCATCATGATGCCTCCTCCAAATGTAACCGGACAGTTACATATGGGACATGCTCTCGACAATACATTACAGGATTCACTTATCCGTTTTAAGAGAATGCAGGGTTACGAGGCGCTCTGGCAGCCCGGATGTGACCATGCAGCCATTGCTACAGAGGTTAAGGTTACCAATAAGCTTAAGGAGCAGGGCATCGACAAGCATGATCTCGGACGTGAGGGATTCCTTAAGGAGGCCTGGAAGTGGAAGGAAGAATATGAGTCAAGAATCGTTGACCAGCTCCACAAAATGGGTTCCTCCGCTGACTGGGACAGACTCCGTTTTACTATGGATGAGGGCTGTTCAAAGGCTGTTGAGACAACCTTTATAAAGCTTTACAAGAAAGGCTATATTTACAAGGGGTCACGTATCATTAACTGGTGCCCGGTTTGCCATACATCACTTTCCGATGCCGAGGTTATCCATGAGGAACAGGAAGGACATTTCTGGCATATCAATTACCCTATCGCAGGACAGGAAGGCAGATTTATAGAGATCGCTACAACAAGACCTGAAACAATGCTTGGTGATACAGCGGTTGCCGTTAACCCTGAGGATCCTAGATATAAGGATCTCATCGGAAAGAATGTCAAGCTTCCTCTTACAGACAGAGAAATCCCTATCGTAGGAGATGAGCATGCCGATATGGAGGTTGGTACAGGTGCCGTTAAGATCACTCCTGCCCACGACCCTAACGACTTCGAGGTAGGAAAGAGACATAACCTTCCTGAGCTTAACATCATGAATGATGATGCTACCATCAACTGCCCGGGTTCAAAGTACCACGGCATGGATCGTTATGAAGCACGTAAGCTTATAGTAGAGGATCTTAAGGAGCTTGGTCTTCTTGTTAAGATCATGCCTACAAAGCATAATGTCGGTACCCACGACCGCTGCGGTACTACCGTTGAGCCTATGATCAAGCCTCAGTGGTTTGTAAAGATGGCTGAGATGGCTAAGCCTGCTATCAAGGCTATAGAGACCGGTGACCTTCAGTTTGTTCCCGAGAACTACTCCAAGACATATCTTCACTGGCTTGAGAATATCAAGGACTGGTGTATCTCCAGACAGCTTTGGTGGGGACACAGAATTCCTGCATATTACTGCGATGAATGCGGTGAGATGGTGGTTTCTTCCGAAGCTCCTTCAGTTTGTCCTAAGTGCGGAAAGAATCACTTCACACAGGATCCTGATACTCTTGATACCTGGTTCTCAAGTGCTCTCTGGCCTTTTGAGACATTAGGATGGCCCGAAGAGACACCTGAGTATAAATATTTCTATCCTACAAATGTACTTGTAACAGGTTACGATATCATCTTCTTCTGGGTAGTACGTATGGTATTCTCCGGAATCGAGCAGACAGGAAAGGTTCCTTTCGGAAAGGTACTTATCCACGGTCTTGTAAGAGACGATCAGGGACGTAAGATGAGTAAGTCCCTCGGAAACGGTATCGATCCTCTGGAGGTTATCAAGACTTACGGTGCAGATGCTCTTCGTATGACACTTCTTACAGGAAACGCTCCCGGAAATGACATGCGTTTCTACTGGTCAAGAGTAGAGGCATCTCGTAACTTCATGAACAAGGTATGGAATGCTTCAAGATTTATCATGATGAATCTTGATAAGGCAGATATACCTGAGATAATGCCGGAAAATCTCTCCATGGCTGACCGTTGGATACTCAGCAAGGTCAATAACCTGGTTACCGATGTTACACGTAATATGGAGGCATTTGACCTTGGTATCGCTCTTGATAAGGTTCAGAACTTCATCTGGGAAGAGTTCTGTGACTGGTACATCGAGATGGTTAAGCCTAGACTATGGAATGAGGAGGATGAGACAAAGGGCGCAGCTCTCTGGACTCTTAAGCATGTTCTCATTACATCTCTTAAGCTTCTTCATCCTTTCTGTCCGTTCATTACAGAGGAGATTTACGATACACTTACTGACAGTTCATCACCTCTTATGAGACAGGATTGGCCATCTTACGATAAGGCTCTTGATTTTGCAGAGGATGAGGCTGAGATCGAGGCTATAAAGGAAGCTGTACGTGCTATCAGAAATATCCGTACAGAGATGAATGTTGCTCCTTCCAGAAAGGCTCAGAACTATGTTGTTACAACTAACGACAGAGTAAGAAAGACTTTTGAGCACAGTAAGGTATTCTTTGCTACTCTTGCTTATGCTTCTGAGGTATTTATCCA
The DNA here is from genome assembly GCF_900107835.1 of Oribacterium sp. KHPX15. Taxonomy (GTDB): domain Bacteria; phylum Bacillota; class Clostridia; order Lachnospirales; family Lachnospiraceae; genus Oribacterium. The sequence goes on along the minus strand of NZ_FNRG01000009.1, from coordinate 67,816 downwards.
GGAGAACAAGAACGGTATCGCTGATGATGCGGTTTCTGTAGCTATTCCTGATGCGGTTATCTACATTCCGTTTGCGGATCTTGTGGATATCGAGAAGGAGAAGGAGAGACTTCTAAAGGAGAAGGCTAAGTGGGAGGCTGAGATCAAGCGTTCCGAGGGCATGCTCAATAACGAGCGTTTCATCTCCAAGGCGCCTGAGGCTAAGGTTCAGGAAGAGAGAGACAAGCTCGAGAAGAATAAGCAGATGCTCAAGCAGGTTACAGACCGCTTAGAGTCACTTCACTAATTAAACGAGCCGGAGGCTTTTGCCCCGGCTCTTAATTTAAAGCTATGAAAATTACACTTATCACGGTTGGAAAAATTAAAGAGAAGTACCTCAAAGACGCTATTGGGGAGTATTCAAAAAGGCTCAGTGCTTATTGCGACATCAATATTATCGAGCTGCAGGACGAGAAGACGCCGGACAGGGCACCGGCGGCGGTGGAGGAGAAGATTAAGGAGACTGAAGGAGGACGGATTCTTCAGAAGATTGGGGACAGGGCTTATGTGATTGCGCTGGCCATCAATGGGGATATGCTTAGTTCTGAGGAGCTGGCGGAGAAGATGTCGGATCTTATGGTCAGGGGAAACTCGGATATCGTATTTGTTATCGGGGGATCCCTGGGGCTTTCACCGGAGGTTCTCAAGAGAGCGAATTATAAGCTCAGTTTCAGCAGGATGACTTTCCCGCACCAGCTTATGAGGGTGATTCTTCTGGAACAGGTTTACAGGGCTTTCAAGATCAACAGTAATGAGCCGTATCATAAGTGATCATCAGAAGAATGGGTGTTTATAGCTTGGTTCTGTTGTGAAAAATTCATTGAAAGCATATTGACTTAGATTATAAAAATACCTGTAGGATATCTAATTTGAATAAAAAAAGGGCTTCGGATTCAAAAATCCGAAGCCTTTTGTATTATCTATATCTATACTAAATATTTAGTTATTGTCCAAATAAAATGCAATAGCTTTAAATCAGGGCCCATCACCCTTTTTTACTCATACTACAGATTTATGTACGATTCCGGAAATATACTCTGGAACATTGTCCTTTGGCATATCCAGTACGAGTGCAAGCTCATCATAAAGAATGCCTTCTGCCTGCTGCATATAATGTGAATCTGTAAGTGTAAGTTTCTTTCCCTGGCTGATACGTTCCTCTTTGCGAACGTATAAAGTTTTGATGACCCTCATAAGCTCGTCCGGGTCGCAGCTGCGGATGCACTCTTTATAAGCATCTTCGCGCTGTTTGTTGTTTTTGATGTCAAGGATGCCTATGCCCGGAACAGTTTTGATGAAAGCATTAGCTTCTTCCTTTGACATGATCTTTCTCATGTTGATCTTCTGAGCATCAACAGGAGCATAAACGGAACCTGATGGCTTATCATATGGCTGCATCACGTAATACTCTTTGTTTTTGGATACGCCATCCATGTTAAGCGTTGTTTTGTCGATGATTTTGTGTATGCCTTTACATCCGTAAACTACATAATCACCATTTTGAAACATAATACCTCCTTTAAAAAATATGGTCTTACTAGAAACAAGTTCTGATGTGAACTTAAACATTTACTTAAATCACAATAAAATTACGATTGATTTGTAAGAAAATAATCTGAATTTAATATTGACAATCAAAGTAAGAATTCATATATTATATATTTTACATTTTTTAGTAAAACTTTCAAAGTCAATATTGCACAATTAAGATTTAAAATTTCACCCTTTTCTTGATATGAATTAAGCTCTGGGCTATACTTTAGCGAGGTTGTATATATCAAAATTACGTAACTTGCCAAAACATTATCTGAGTTTCGACCTCAAATAAGAGTCCATAATTGAGTGTGTTTTGATTAAAAACCAGCTGATCGGAGAAATATTTATGGAAAAATTGAAAGAGTTATACTTTAAATATAAAGAAATAGTCAACTATCTGATAGTTGGAGGATTAACAACAGTTGTAAGTCTTCTTGTATATTTCATCTGTGTTTCCACCTTCTGTGATCCGTCATCACCGCTTCAGCTTCAGGCAGCAAATGTCATTTCATGGGTTGTGGCAGTAACATTTGCCTTCTTCACAAACAGAAAGTATGTCTTTAAGAGCAGCAGTGAAAATATCTGGGCGGAAGCCGGTAAATTCTATGTTTCCAGACTGAGTACCCTGGGGATAGATATGCTGATAATGTTTATAACAGTGACTGTCTTTAGTATGAACGATAAGGTGGCTAAGCTTATTGTTCAGGTAGTGGTCACAATCACTAATTATTTATTTAGTAAATTTTTGGTGTTCAATAAAAGCAGTAATTCTTAATGTAGTAAATAGACTTTTTTACAGTAGTATAAAATTGTATCGGATTATCAATAACACATAAGGAACACATAAACCTGCGTATTTAGGAGTTGATCTATGAGCTTTAAAAATATCAAGAATAAAAAAGCCTATGTTATGGCATTTCTTTTTCCTGTCATAGCAATGATCCTTATATTTTTCTTCAGAGGAATCTATCCATTCGGATCGGAGACATTTCTTCGTACAGATATGTATCATCAGTATGCTCCGTTTTCCTCGGAGTTTAATTATAAGCTTCAGCATGGAGGTTCTCTTTTATACACATGGGATGTGGGACTCGGGATCAATTTTACGGCTCTGTATGCGTACTATCTGGCCAGTCCTCTGAACTGGCTTATGGCACTTTGCCCCAAGGGACTGATTCTTGAATTCATGACATACATGATAGTACTGAAGATCGGTCTTTGCGGTGTTACCATGTGTTACTATCTCAGACATCATTTCATGAATAATGATCTGGGATGTGCATTTTTCGCTATATGCTATGCCTTATCAGGCTATGTTTCTGCATATAGCTGGAACTGGATGTGGCTTGACTGTATAGTGCTTTTCCCACTCATTATGCTTGGTCTTGAAAGGCTTGTAAAAGGAGAGAGCGGTATGCTGTATGTTCTGACATTGGGACTCAGCATTCTTTCAAACTACTACATTTCCATAATGATCTGTATTTTTATGGTCATATACTTCATATGTCTTAACTTTACCGAGGGACTGGACAGCTTTCAGACCTTCATCGTAAGGGGCATAAGATTCGGTATATATTCCATGATTGCGGGAGGACTAGCTGCGGTTACACTTCTGCCGGAGATATTTGCTCTTCAGCTTACCGCTTCAGGTGACTTCAGTTTCCCGAAGACAGCACAGCAGTATTTCACCATCATAGACATGTTTGCAAGACAGATGCCGCTGGTTGATACAGAGCAGGGACTTGATCATTGGCCCAATATCTATGCCGGATCCATGGTATTCATAATGCTTCCCTTGTATTTCATGAACGGTGCCATAAGAGTGAAGGACAAAGTTATAAACGGCGTTCTCCTTATATTCTTTTTCCTTAGTTTCAGCATAAATATGCTTAACTTTATCTGGCACGGATTCCATTTCCCAAACTCTCTTCCCTGCAGACAGAGCTTCATATACATTTTCATAATCCTTTATATGTGCTATGAAGCTTACATTAAGAGACATAATGTGGAATTCAGGCACATCGGAGTGTCACTGTTTGCTGCAGTTGCATTCATCCTGCTTGCTCAGAAGCTTGTTACTGATGATGCTTTAAAATGGTACAGCTTCTATGTGACATTGCTTTTTGTCCTTATATACTTTGGATTCCTTTATGCGGACAAGCTTAAGAAATTTGATCATGATATAGGGGTTATCCTCCTCGCTTTTGTGCTCTTTATGGAGCTCACCCTCAATATGGCTGTCACATCAGTGCCTACAACTTCAAGAGATTCTTATACTGCAGACAATAAGGATGTTATCAAACTTGTGTCTGAAGTAAAGGAACAGGATAAAAGCTTTTACCGCTTTGAGAAGATGACCAGGAAGAGTAAGGACGATGGTGCCTGGATGAACTTCCCGAGCGTTTCAATGTTTTCGTCCACAGCCTATTCAGCCTGCTCGGATTTCTTTAAATCTGTGGGTATGGAAGCTTCCACCAATGCATATTCCATAACAGGCTCAACTCCCCTTATGAATATGCTGTTTGCGGTAAAATACAGCATTTATTCACAGAAAGTAGATAAACCGGAAGAACTGTCCGTTAAGCTTCTGGACACCTCCGGAGACACTTACATGTATGAGAATACCTATGCATTGCCGCTGGGATTTAAGCTTTCCGATAAAGAACTGGCCCATTGGTTCACTGACATGGGCTCACCTGCATTAAACCAGAACAGCTTATGTGATGCCTTGGAAACAAACCTGGTTTTGAATAGTGTTATCGGAGAATTAAACGGAAAACAGTACAGTTTTACAGCAGGCGTTCCCGGCGATTATTATGCCTACGTCAACGATTCTTCAATAAAAGAAGTTAATGTTGATTACGGATACAGAACCAAAAAAGTAAATAATTTAAACAGAGGCTATTTTATAGAGATAGGCCACCTCAATATGGGAGATTCAGTAACCCTTAAAAATGAGACCAATGAAAAAGCATTGTCACTGGACATCTACCGCTTTGACTATGAAGCCCTCAAGGAAGTCTACGACAAACTGAACGACGAAGTCTGGAACCTTACAACCATAGAGGACACCTATCTGTGCGGAGAAATCACTGCAAACACTAACGGCACCATGATGACCTCAATCCCCTATGACGAAGGCTGGACAGTCTATGTTGACGGAAAAAAACAGGAACTCCAAAAAGTTAAAGACACATTCATAGGCGTAAGGCTGGAAGCCGGAACCCACAAAGTGGAAATGAAATACTTCCCCCGCGGTCTGAAAGAAGGCGCCATCATCTCCGCTTCAAGTATCCTTGTTCTCCTTCTGATAGCCCTTTTCACCAAAAAATACGGCTACCTGGAACACCTCCTCCCCGAAACCCTGGACGAAGACGATGAGGATGACGAAGAAGACGAGTATGAAGAGAATCCCGTCGCCGACGATAACGAAATCAAAGCCAAAGACGAAGTAGAAGAGATCCTTGAAGAAACCCTCGAAGAACTCGAGGAAGTCGAAAAATCCGACCGCGCCGTCAACGATTGCGACCTCCCCCAGAATATTGAAGAGCAAGTGCTTGATGTCGATACTTCAGAGAAATAACAGTAAAAATATAGAACACGCAGGAAAATGGAAGGGATGGGTGGCTAGGCTTGCGGGTTGAAAGAACATCCGGCTTGGCATGTACGTCACAGATGCACGTCAGTGCAGCTGGGACGAACATGCCAAGTTGGATGTACTTTCAATCCCGTGGGCCGTCACCCATCCCTTCCATTTTCCGTCCGGCATATAATACCTAATATTCATTTAAACCATTTAACTTTATATCCCTTGTGTAGTAAAATACACAGGGGATATTTTTATTCAAAAATTTTAATCACGGAGGAACGCCAATGAAGCTTTGGGGCGGCAGATTTACAGAAGCAGAAGATGCATTAACAGAAGCATTTAACGAATCACTCAGTTTTGATAAACGCATGTACAGACAGGACATCAGAGGATCCATAGCACATGCAAAAATGCTTGGAAAACAAAGCATCATCTCAGAAGAAGACAGCGAAGCCATCGTAAAAGGCCTCGAAGGAATCCTTTCAGACATAGAAGCAGGAAAACTCACAATAGGCGGTTCGGCCGAAGACATTCACAGTTTTATAGAAGCAGAACTTACAGAACGCATTGGAGAGGCAGGCAAAAGACTTCATACAGGCCGCAGCCGTAATGATCAGGTAGCCCTTGATATGAAGATGTATACCCGTGACCATATGGACAGCATGGTGGAAGAAATCAAGAAACTAATCGACACCTTTGAAAAGCTGATAGATGAAAACCGCGATACCTATATGCCGGGATTTACACACCTTCAGAAGGCACAGCCCACAACTCTTGCACACCATATGGGTGCTTATAAGGAAATGCTATTGAGGGATCTTAGCCGTCTCAGCGACACAAGAGACCGTCTGAACGAGTGCCCTCTCGGAGCGGGAGCATTCGCAGGCACTACCTATCCTCTGGACAGAGACTATACAGCGAAACTTCTGGAATTCAGAAAACCCACAAACAACTCCATGGATTCCGTATCTGACAGAGATTACCTTCTTGAATATATATTCGACCTTTCAACCATACAGATGCACCTCAGCCGTTTAAGCGAAGAAATCATCATCTGGAACTCCAATGAGTATCAGTTTGTCCGCATATCCGACGCCTATTCCACCGGCTCAAGCATTATGCCGCAGAAGAAGAACCCGGATATAGCCGAGCTTATTCGCGGAAAGACAGGACGTGTATATGGTGCACTTCAGAGCCTTCTGGTAGTAATGAAAGGACTTCCTCTTGCCTACAACAAGGATATGCAGGAGGATAAAGAATTTGCATTTGACGCCATGGATACCGTTCTTGATTCCGTAAAACTCATGAACGGAATGCTCAGCACCATAACCTTTAACAAAACCCGCATGGAGGATTCCGCAAAGCGAGGATTCACCAATGCCACCGACGTTGCAGATTACCTCGTTCGTAAAGGCGTTCCCTTCAGAACAGCCCACGGCATCGTAGGCGAGCTTGTTCTCTTATGCGAAGAAAAGAAGTGTGCCCTCGACGACCTCACACTCACAGATTATAAGAACATTTGCGACAAAATAGATGAAGACATCTATGACGCCATCTCCCTCGAGACTTGCGTTAAAAACCGTAAAACCACCGGCGCTCCGGGAGAATTATTGTAAATAATAGGGGAAGGTTCCCGCAGTCGGGAACCTTCCCCTATAATGCATTGACGATGTATAAATATGCTACAAATATGCATTGGATGAGGATTTATACAAGATAAAATGACTAAATATGCATTTTTATACAAATAACACTTGCATTTTCATGCAAGAAAGCGTATTATCCAAACAGCAGTTAAGTAAATGCTTTTTGAAGAAGTACTTACCACACTTCACAGGATAACCTGTAAAGTCAAAAAGTTTTGAAAAGGAGAAAAGATATGGGCAATCTTACACCAAAGAACAACACACAGGGCGAGAAAGTAGTACTCGCGTATTCCGGCGGACTTGACACAACAGCAATCGTACCATGGCTTAAAGAAACCTTTGGATATGAAGTAATCTGCTGCTGTGTAGACGTAGGACAGGGCAATGAGCTCGACGGACTTGCCGAGAGAGCAAAGCTTTCCGGAGCTGCAAAGCTTTACATCGAAGACATTACCGACGATTTCTGTGACAACTACGTTGTACCATGCCTTCAGGCAGATGCAACATATGAGAATAAATATTTACTTGGAACGTCCATGGCGAGACCGGCCATCGCAAAGAAGCTGGTAGACATTGCACGTAAGGAAGGCGCTAAGGCAATCTGCCACGGTGCTACAGGAAAGGGCAACGATCAGATCCGTTTCGAGCTTTCCATCAAGGCTCTTGCTCCTGATCTTGACATCATCGCTCCATGGAGAATGACAGACATCTGGACCTTCCAGTCACGTGAAGATGAGTACGACTACATTAAGTCAAAGGGAATTCCTCTTACATTCTCTGCGGACAATTCATACAGCCGCGACAGAAACATTGTTCATATCTCACATGAGGGACTTGAGCTTGAGGATCCTTCACAGGAGCCGAATTACGACCACATGCTGGTTCTTTCAAACTCTCCCGAAAAAGCACCGGATAAGGTGACAGATGTGGAGATCAAATGGGAGGCAGGAATCCCCGTTGAGCTTAACGGAAAGAAGATGTCTGTTAAGGATATAATAATCGAGCTTAACAAGCTTGGCGGAGAGAACGGCATCGGAATCATCGATATCGTTGAGAACCGTGTAGTAGGTATGAAGAGCCGTGGCGTTTATGAGACTCCGGGACTTACCATCCTTATGGAGGCACATAAGCAGATCGAGGAGCTGATCCTTGACCGTCAGACTATGGAATTCAAGCAGATGGTTGATGTTAAGTACTCTCAGGTAGTTTATGAGGGTAAGTGGTTCGATCCTCTTCGTGAGGCTCTTCAGGCATTCGTAGAGTCAACACAGAAGTATGTTACTGGTGTTACCAAGCTTAAGCTTTACAAGGGTAACATCACAAAGGCAGGAACAACTTCACCATATTCACTTTACAATGAGTCTCTTGCGTCCTTCACAACAGGAGATCTTTACGATCACCACGACGCTTCAGGATTCATCACCTTATTCGGTCTTCCCGAGAAGGTACGTGCAATGAAGATGCTTGAGGTTAAGAACCTTCAAAATAACAAATAAATCCGGTAAGAACTTTGTATGATGCCTTTATCGGAAAACCCCGATAAGGCATTATAGAGAGTTTGCTCATAGAATGAAGCTCTTCGGCTCGGTAAACCGAAGAGCTGAGTTCACATTCAGACCTAAATCGGTCAATGTAAACCTGGGTTAAAAGTGAAAATTTAATCTTTATAAGTAGGTATGATACAAGCACGTATAAATCATGATTGTACATAAGCTATGAAGATAATGATGATAACTGTTTAGAGTCAGAAGATAATGAGAGTTTTCAATTGACTCCGGAGGTTCTATTAATGAGTATGATTTCAATAAACGGCGGTGTATGTGCCGCCAAAGGTTTTATGGCAGCTTCCTATGCTGCTGAAATAAGGAAAAAAGGCCGTGATGATATGGCCATGATCTTTTCAAAAGAACCCTGCACGGTGGCAGGAACCTTTACATCCAATGTTGTAAAGGCTGCTCCTGTAATGTGGGATAAAAACATTGTCACATCGGGAAATTCTGTACATGCAGTAGTTGTAAATTCGGGAATTGCCAATGCCTGCACCGGAAAAGAGGGTATGGATGCCTGCAAAGCAGAAGCTAAGTGTGTTGCAGAGCACTTCGGAGATACATTTTCCGCAGAGTCCGTACTGGTAGCTTCCACAGGTGTCATCGGTATGCAGCTCCCAGTAGATAAGATGCTTAATGCCATCTCTGAAATGATTCCGCTTCTCGAAAGCGATGAGGCTCACGCAACCTCGGCAAGCAAAGCCATTATGACCACAGATACTGTGAACAAAGAATTTGCCGTGGAGTTTGAGCTTGACGGCAAGAAGGTTCATATCGGCGGAATGACAAAGGGCTCCGGCATGATTCATCCGAGAATGTGCACCATGCTTTGCTTCCTGACAACAGATGTTGCTATTTCCAAGGAGCTCCTGCAGAAAGCCCTCAGCGAAGATATCGTTGATACCTTTAACATGATTTCCGTTGATGGTGATACATCAACAAACGATACCTGTGTGATCCTTGCAAACGGCACCGCGGGGAATAAAGAAATTATTGACGATGATGAGGATTTCGAAACATTCAGATCAGCTCTTCATCAGGTTAATGCTACCCTCGCCACAAGAATGGCTGCAGACGGAGAGGGAGCGTCACACCTTTTCACAGCAAAGGTTGTCGGGGCGAGAAACAAGGATCAGGCGAGAACATTAGCCAGATCCGTTGTATCATCAACCCTCACAAAGGCAGCAATTTACGGAAGAGACGCAAACTGGGGACGAATCCTCTGTGCCATGGGTTACAGCGGAGCAGAGTTCGATCCTGAAAAGGTGGACCTGTATTTCGTTAATGATATAGGAAAGATAGCTGTTTATAAACAGGGAGTACCCCTTGATTTTGATGAGGATTTTGCTGCTGAGATCCTGGGATATCAGGAAGTCACAGCCCTTATTGAAATGAACGAGGGCGTTGAGACAGCCACCGCATGGGGCTGCGACCTCACACATGAGTATGTAGACATTAACGCAGAATATCGTACGTAAGGAGAAAAAGATGGACATTTCACAGGAGATAATGAATAAGGCTGCAACCCTGGTTGAGGCACTTCCATATATTCAGAAATTTCAGGACAAGGTAGTTATCGTAAAGTATGGCGGATCAGCCATGACAGATGAGAACCTCAAGATGCAGGTTATGCAGGATGTGGCTCTTCTTAAACTGGTTGGACTTAAGCCTATTATCGTTCACGGTGGAGGAAAAGATATTTCAAAGTGGATAAGCAAAGTCGGCAAGGAGCCAAAATTTGTAAACGGACTTAGAGTTACCGATGATGAAACCATGGAAATCGCTGAGATGGTGCTTAATAAGGTCAATAAATCACTTGTACAGCTCATCAACAACCTGGGCGGTAAATCTGTGGGTATCTCCGGCAAGGATGGAAACCTTCTTAAGTGTGTAAAGAAATACAGTAATGGAGAGGATATCGGTTTTGTAGGAGAGGTTGTAGACGTTGATACCACCGTCATTAAAGATCTCATGGATGATAACTTTATACCTGTTATTTGTCCTGTAGGCTTTGATGATCACGGTCAGACTTACAATGTTAATGCTGACGATGCGGCATGTGCCATTGCAGCAGCTATGCATGCCGAGAAGCTTGCTTACCTTACTGATGTAGAGGGCGTATACAAAGATTTTGAAGATAAAAATTCCCTTATACATACATTAAGCCTTGATGAGGCTCAGGAAATGATTGATTCCGGAATTCTCGGAGGCGGAATGCTTCCCAAGCTTCAGAACTGTATAGATGCCATGAAGAAGGGCGTTAACAGTGTGCATATACTTGACGGAAGAGTACCTCACTGTCTCTTGCTTGAGATATTCACTAATAAGGGTATCGGAACCATGATTGAGAAATCAATTGATAAAGCATTTGACTGAGATTGAATTATGAAGCGTTTCTCCATGAAAAATTGGAGAGACGCTTAAAGCATATATACAGAGGGGAAAGACCCCGGTATCGGAGGTATGACAATGAAGTTTATGGATGATTCCATAGTAAAAGGCAACGTAGTAAATGACCGTGTCATAAATGACGGAGACAAAGTATTTTACAAGACCTATAATCGTTTTCAGGTTGCATTTGATCATGCAGAAGGAGTTTATCTCTACGATGTAGGCGATAATAAGTATCTGGATTTCGGAGCAGGAATTTCAGTTTGCGGTCTTGGATACGGCAACGATCTTCTGAACCATACGATGAAGTCTCAGATAGACAAGGGACTTCTTCACACATCAAATCTGTTTTATAACGAACCGGCTGTGGAAGCTGCGGAGAAGCTTACCGAAATGACCGGAATGGACAAGGTATTCTTTACTAATTCGGGAACCGAGGCTGTAGAGGGTGCACTTAAGATCGCCCGCCGTTATCATTTCAACAAAGGAAAAAAGGGCTGCGAGATCATCGCCATGCAGGGTTCCTTCCATGGAAGAAGTATGGGTGCTCTCAGCGTGACAGGTAAGGATCATTATCGCGAGCCTTTTGAGCCGCTAATCGGAGGAGTTAAGTTCGCAATCTACAACGACCTTGATTCGGTCAAGGCTCTTATCAATGAAAACACCGGAGCCATCATCATGGAAACATTCCAGGGTGAGGGCGGAATATATCCTGCCACAGAGGAGTTCCTTAAAGGCGTGAGAAAGCTCTGTGATGAAAATGATCTCCTTCTTATTCTGGATGAGATCCAGTGCGGAATGGGACGTACCGGATATCTTTTCGCATGGCAGGAGTACGATGTGAAGCCGGATGTCATGACAGTGGCAAAGGCCCTTGGTAACGGAGTTCCCATCGGCGCTTTCCTTGCCTGCGGGGAAGCTGCAGAGGCCATGAAGCCAGGTGATCACGGATCCACCTACGGCGGAAATCCGTTTGTTTGTGCGGTTGCTTCAGCAGTTCTGGATGTATTTAAAGAAGCAGACATTCCGGGACACGCAAAGAAGATGGGAGAGCATCTCTGGAAGGCTCTCGAGGAGATTAAGGAAAAATACCCTGATCTGGTGGTTGACCACAGAGGAAAGGGTCTTATCCAGGGACTTGAATTTGCGGAAGGAGTAAAGGTTGGTGAAATCGTGAAGAAAGCCCTGCTCGAGCAGAAGCTGATCCTCATTTCGGCAGAACACAACACCATCCGTTTCGTACCGCCTCTTGTTATCGAAAGAGAGCATGTAAACGAGATGCAGGAAAAGCTGGAAGCAGTGTTTGCCGGTCTCAGTTGAAGTGATCAATAACAGTATCTGTACATGACTCATATCAAATTATTAGGTCATATAATCCACAGGAGACGGTTCCTTTATAAGAAAACCGTCTCCTGTGGATTAGCTTTTATAGAATATAATTAGCGAAGCTTCATGATCTCATCCAGCAACCTGTTTGCTGCATCCCATTTTGAAAGCAGTGGGAGTTCAACTTCCGAATCATGTGAGATCAATGTGAGGACGTTGGTGTCGCCCTGGAAGCCGGCGCCTTCGACTTTAACGTTGTTTGCGGCGATGAGGTCCAGGTTTTTCTTTTCAAGCTTCTTTCTGGAGTTTTCAATCATGTTCTCGGTTTCCATTGAAAAACCGCAAAGGAACTGGCCTTTCTTTTTGTGTTTTCCGAGATATTTCAGTATATCATCTGTTCTTTCCAAAGGAAGTGAGAGATCAGATCCGTCATCCTTCTTCTTTAGCTTGTTATCTGCAACGGTAGCCGGTCTGTAATCTGCTACGGCAGCCGCTTTGATGATGATATCCGTATCCTTCTGACGAGAGGTGATTGCCTCGTACATGTCAGCGGCACTTCTGATGTTAACAACCTTGACATTTGCAGGATGAGGAAGGTTCACAGGCCCGCTTACCAGAGTAACTTCTGCACCTCTTGCGGCAGCGGCTGAAGCTATGCTGTAGCCCATCTTGCCGGAGGAACGATTGGTAAGAAAACGTACAGGATCCAGATCTTCACATGTAGGTCCGGCACTGACCATGACGCTGAGCCCCTTCATATCCTTTTCGCAGGCCGCCTGATTGATGACCCAGTCAACTATCACAGATGGATCTTCAAGCTTTCCGGCACCTTCTGTACCGCATGCAAGATGTCCTGACGCGGGTTCGATAACAGTCCATCCGTAATGCTTGAGCTTCTTCAGATTGTCCTGAAGTATGGGATTATTCCACATCTTGGTATTCATGGCAGGAGCGATAAGCTTGGGACATTCGCAGGCCATGAGAGTAGTTGTCAGCATGTCATCAGCTATGCCGTTTGCCAGCTTTCCGATTATATTGGCGGTGGCAGGGGCAATGATGACACAATCCGCCTTATCCGCCAGGGCAATATGCTCAACCTCCCAGGGGTGGTTTCTGTCAAAGGTATCTGTTACCACCTTATTGTGGCACAATGCTTCGAAAGTATTGGGAGTGATGAAGTTCAGGGCATGCTCGGTCATGATGACGTCAACATTGGCATGGTTCTTAACCAATCTTGAGCAAATGTCAGCGGCCTTGTAAGCAGCAATCCCGCCGGTTACTCCCAACAAAATATTTTTACCTTTAAGCATAAATACTCCTTCCTGAAGTTTTTATTTGATGGTCTTGTGATACAGTATTTCGAGACCGTTCAGCAATAGATCCGGTTCAAAACAGACCTCGTTCTTCAGCCAAGGCAGGATAAGTTTTCCCAGTCCCCCTGTGAGAACCAGAGGTAGTTTATTCTTTGGGAGACCAATCTCCTCAGCCACCCGGTCATGAATTCCGTCGATCATGGCAGCTGTGCCAATGACTTCTCCGTTAATCATACACGAAACCGTGTCATCCCCCAAGAGCTTTTCAGGTGCATCAGCAGTGAGCTTCGGAAGCTGGGCAGTCTTTTCTGCTTCAGCATCCAGGCTCAGCTGTATCCCTGCCGAAATCATGCCGCCAATGAAATAACCCTCACTATCGATGGTGGACATGGTGGTACAGGTACCGAGATCATAAACCATTACGGGAGCACCATATTTTGTAACCGCAGCCAGCATATCCACAAGTCTGTCCATGCCGAGAAGAGACATATCGTAATTTCTGACAGGGATGTCAATGTTCTGTTTGCTTGCAATCTTCGGTACCTTTCCTATAAGTCTCTTTATCGCGGAAACAAGTATAGGGTTAATGTCCGGCACAACCGAAGATATTATGGAACCCTCAATCTCCGAAGGAGAAACAGAATTCTTATCAAGGATAGTCTGAAGCTCATTCATGAAGCTAAGCTGATCCCATCTCTGTTTGGTAACTGCTCTGTCCTGAAAAAGCTTTGTGCCATTTTCAAAAACACCTATAACGATATTTGAATTACCAACATCTATCAAAAGAATTTTCATAATAATCCTCATTCCGCCTATTACTGCCGGCGGAAAAAATACCAGTCAAATATAAAATTTGACTGGTATAAATTAATCATTTAATAAAATTTATTTTGCTGCAATTCGTGATTTGATAAGTGCTGTCACAACGATAGGAACGATAACAGCAGCAACGATCATTTCAGGAACACCGTTTCCAAATACTATGCCAAGTATCACTCCGAGAACCTGGTCAACCGGGATGTTATTGGCTGCGGCATAAGCATTCTTAAATACCACATAGATGGTGCCCATAACAAGACCTGTGTTTGTGAAAGCTCCCACAGCGCCGCATAAAACCAGAACAGCAAAGCGGATTGCATCATTCATCTTGGGAAGAACCTTGCTGAATGCTTTGTAAACAAGCCATGGTGTAACACCAACAAGCATACGAGGTACAAAACATATGAACAGAGCCCATGGTGATCCGTGTGAAAGACCCGGAACAGGAACTGTCGGTGTAAATGCAAATGAAAGGATACTTGGAGCCATGATGTTCTTAAAAAGACTTGTTGCTCCGAAAAGGAATCCAAGGAAAGCACCCTTCTTAGGTCCCATAAGGATTCCGCCGATGATGACCGGCACATGTAAGATAGTAGCTTTGATGAGAGGCAGGTCAATGATGCCAAACGGGGTGAATGCCATGATCAGCACAATGGCTGTAAACATTGACATGATGGAAAGGTCACGCACCTTGCCGGAAACATTGATACCAACCTGTGACTGAGTGGTTGAAGTTGATACATTATTATTCATTTTTATCCTCCTGCTACGGTCTTTGACTTATAAGGCATCTGCCGAACGACTATCGTACGGAGTCCAATGCAAAGTATCGTGCAATTTCATTATGTCATTAGTTGACTTTTCTTGCAATGTTTTGGAATGGACTTTTTGGCATACAAGATATAGATATTTAAAAGGAAATATACATGATATTTGGTTAACATGTATATGAGCATTAAATATAGCAATGATGCTTGCTACTTTAATAAAATATCCGTTATACTTTCCTCATCTGTTAATGCCGCTTTTTGAGCCATACTATCTGACAAACTTGTTCATAGCTTAAGGGCTCTGTATAAGCATTATCTTTAAATCTATATCTGACATGTAAATGTAGATTATATCGCTGATAATTTAATTATGGAGGATCAGGACATGACAGCAGGAGATACAGTATTAAAAGAATATCTGTCTAAGCTCGGGGCGAAGGAATCGGTCCCGGGAGGGGGAGGCGCCAGTGCACTTTCAGGAGCCTATGGCGTAAGCCTCGGACTTATGGTCTGTGCATTCACAAGCGGTAAAAAGAAGTACGCTGACTTTGAGCCGGAGCTTATCAGGATACAGGAAAAACTCACTAAACTGAGAGAGGATTTTCTGAAGCTTTCAGATGAAGATGAAGAAGTGTTCTATCCCCTCAGCAAAGCCTACGGACTTCCCGAGGACACAGTGGAGGAAAAAGATTATAAGGAAACAACTCTCGAAACCTGCCTGTCCAATGCTTCCATGACACCCATAAAAGTTATGGAAAAAGCCTGTGAAGCTCTTATCTATATGCAGCAGCTAGCGGATAACGGCTCAAAGCTTATGCTTAGTGACGTTGGAGTGGGAGTTTCATTTTTGAATACAGCCATCGAAGGAGCTGTGATGAATGTTTACATCAATACCAAAATGATGAAAAACACTAACCGCATGATTGAGCTCAATGAATATGCAAGAAAGCTGCTTCTGGACGGAACCTCCAGAGCGAGACTCATCTATGAACAGGTTGAAAGCACCATTAAACAAAAGTATGATGATGGGGATAAAATAGAAAGAAATAAAGTAGATTTCAGCTGACAATTAAATCGGAACAAATTGATTTCAGCTGATAGTTAAATCGGAACAGGTTGGGTTTTGGTCAGATAGCTCTGTTTTGCAGAAGGATGCCGGGACCTGAAACTGAACCAGGCACAATATAATTATCATATAAAGGAGAAAAATGAAAGAATTAAGAGGAAAGCTTATTGCAGACAGAATAAAGGGCGAATGCCTGGACTTTGTGGGAAAGTACAACGGAATCCTTCCGGCTCTCGCAGTACTGAGAGTAGGTGAGAAGGAAGACGACATCGCCTATGAAAGAAGCATCAAAAAACGATTTGTGGATTACGGACTGGAAGTAAAGGATTATGAGCTTCCGGCAAACTGCACCAACGAAGAATTCCAGGAAGTCTTTGACTTCATAAATGATGACCCTGAAATCCAGGGAATCCTTGTTATGAGACCTCTTCCCGCACAGATAGACGAAGAGGCAATGCTGAAAAAAATGAATCCTCTAAAGGATCTTGATGGAATTACCGATGCCAATGTTGCCGGTGTGATGCGTGGTGACAAGCATGCATTTGCCCCCTGCACCGCACAGGCAGTTGTGGAAATCCTCAAGGACTACAATATCGAAATGGCCGGAAAGCGTGTCTGCGTAATCGGAAGATCCATGGTAGTAGGAAAACCCCTCTCCATGCTCCTTCTCAAAGAGAACGCCACAGTTACAGTCTGTCACTCAAAAACAGAAAACATCAAAGCCGTTGCCAGTGAAGCAGACATCGTAGTTGCCGCCATCGGTAAAGCCAAAAAAATAAGCAGCGGTTACGTCAGAGAAGATGCCACCGTCATTGATGTCGGAATTAACGTTGACGAACAGGGCAACCTCTGCGGAGACTGCGACTGGGATCAGATCGTCCTCAAAGCCTCAGCCGCAACCCCCGTCCCCGGCGGCGTAGGTACCGTAACCACTGCCGTCCTTGCCCAGCACCTCGTCGAAGCCACAAAACTCCAGAAAAACCTTTAATGATTATTTATGTAAACAGCACCAAGGTGGTCTTGCCTACTCTTAGGTGCTGTTATTTGCATCCATAAATATCCAGAAATAAAACATATGCCCGAGCCGGTCATTCAGACTGCTCGGGCATTTTCACATTCATATATAGTCTAAAAACAGACATTGTGCGATTTATCTTTTAGTACTACAATACAGCAATACATCTCTTACGGCTGAGAAAACCAGGAAAATGGAAGGGATGGGTGGCAAGGCTTGCGGGTTGAAAGAACATTTGGTGCAGACATGTACGAACAGGATGCACAGAGTGCAGCCTGGGCGAACATGGATGTGCCAAATGTTCTTTCAATCCCGTGGGCCGTCACACGTCCCTTCCATTTTCCGTCCTGTTTATCACTAACCCTGCGTAGCCACCGTAGCCTTCACTCTGTCAAACGCATGGAATACCGAAGTGGCCCTCAACAGCACAACAGTCACGAGCGCCTCAGCCCCGATGTAGATCAAATTGTAAACCGCAGAGTAAGCGGCCGGATTCCAACCACTCCAGGCATATTCGCCCCAGAAAACCCAACCTGATAAGAAAGAAAAGAACCATCTAAGACAACAGGCTGCCAGATATCCGATGAACAGCCCATTCTTCCTGCTGCAGAAGAAACCTGACACACCAAAAGCACCAAAAGCAAGAATGTAATCAAGGATAACCTGCACAGGTGAAAGAACAAAAGGCTCCAGAATAAACTGGAGAATTCCATAAGTTACACCGGAAACGAGACCGACTACAGGTCCGAAAAGAAAACCCGGAAGAGTTGCGAAAAGCATGGAACATAGAGTGATAGCTCCGCCCGTAGGAAATTCAAAGACCTTGATCATTGAAGTTACGGTAGCCAGTGCGATGCAAAGCGCACAGTAAGCGAGTGTCCTGACATTTTTTGACATAAAAAAACCTCCTTAAAATGGAGGGGCAGACTACTATCCGGACATGGATAGTCAGATATTTGCTTCCCTACGCAGGTACTAACCTGATCAGGTAAAAAGGGTTGATCCTTAGATCATCTCAGCAAAAGCGCCCCTAGCGTTTACATAGAAATTATAAGCTATGAGGAAAAACTGTCAAGTTAAATCTGGTTGCATAAAAGTAATATTTAATATAAAGAAAGTGAATAAAATATATGACTGAAAAGAATAAATATAAACTGCAAAAAAAACTCGAGAAAGTAAAACAACTGATAATTATAGGCTTGATGGTATTATGCGGACTATGGTATGTGACCAAAGGCAGGGAAAAGGATAATTCAGCCTATGCCTTCTCGGAACAGAAGTCTTCAAAGATTATTATAGAAAAAGAAGGATACGGAGTGGATTCAGATTCATCAGATGATATCGAAACCCGGGCATCTGCGGATAATGATTCCGGAGATCGCATCAATCTTAACAGTGCCACTCAGAAGGAACTTGAATCTCTTCCGGGAGTCGGACCGGCAACCGCCAAAAACATTATCGATTACAGGGAAAAGTATGGTGGATTTGCGGATGTCGAAGAAATAAAAAATGTAAAGCGAATAGGAGACAAGACCTATGAGAAACTGAAAGAATATATAACGGTCTAAGCTACGGCACATACTTTCACCGGCTTATCAAAGATAAATTCGGAGTCAGGTTTTTGTATAAAAGATTCCCTAATGCATAATATACAGAATTGTGCTATCATAGACGTAAGATTACAAAAAAATTTGTCGGACTATGCCTAAATCTGAAAATATTCTGTACAAATCAGGCAGATGTCTGTAAAATGTGCATTTGCACAACTTTTAAGGGAGGCTCTTAATGGAACAGAATCAGGAGAGAATGACTCACGTTGTATATTCAAAAGATGATGATGGTCAGGTGATAATCGCAGATGAGGTTGTTGCCATCATCGCAGGCATTGCTGCCACAGAAACAGAGGGTGTTGATTCCATGGACGGAGGATGGTCAGGTGAGATCATTTCCAGAATGGGTATCAAGGACCTCAGTAAGGGAGTTACCACCAGCATAGAAGAAGGACATGTATCCGTAAATTTAAGTCTCAATGTTAAATATGGTTACTCCATACCCGAGGTATCAAAGAACGTACAGGAAAAGGTTGTTCAGGCCATAGAATCCATGACAGGACTTAACGTGCTTGATGTTAATGTTAAGATTTCCGGCGTTGTCACCACAGAGTAAAGTTAAAAAATTATACTATCGAAAGGTATAACTATTGATCGTAAGCAAATGACTAAATCATTTGCAATATAGAAATAATATTATAGATAGGACAGATATGAATAAGCGAGAAGAAAGAGATCACAAATTTAAACTTCTTTTCTCCACACAGTTTTATCCCGGAGATGAGATCCCTGCACAGATGGAGAGCTATTTTGCTTCACCTGATTATGAAGACGGCGATGTACTCTTCAGGGTTGAGAATGTTTCCGAGGAAGAACAGCAGGAACTTGAAGCCGCAGTGCAAAAGATCGTAGATAAGCTTCCTGAGCTTGATGAAAGGATCAATTCATCAGCTGAAGGCTGGAAGACAGACCGTATGACAAAAACTGATCTTACAGCCATACGTCTCGCTCTTTATGAGATAAGCTATGATGACGACATCCCCGAGAAGGTAGCCATAAACGAAGCCATAGAGCTTGCTAAAAAGTATGGTGGTAACGAATCAGGATCTTTCGTTAACGGAGTTCTTGCAAGACTTGTTGATGGCAGCCGTGAGTCTACCAGAGTAGAAAAAGCTCCCCGTAAGCTTCAGGGCGAGATAACAGAAAAGAAGTCTTCGGAAGGTAAGAGTGTTCATATCCTTATCAATAAGAATAATAAGTAAGTTATGAATAAGCCGAATCGAGCATATTCAGTATCACAGCTGAATCGCTATATTGCCAATATGTTCGCTCAGGATTTTGCCCTTTCAGGCATTACCATAAAAGGCGAGATATCAAATCTGAAATATCATTCTTCAGGTCATATTTACTTTACTTTAAAAGATACAGCTTCGCAGATTTCCGGCATCATGTTTGCCGGAGATCGTGCGGGGCTTCAGTTTAAGTTAGAGGATGGCATGAGTGTCCTTTGCACCGGAAATGTAGGTGTATATGAAAAGGGCGGAAGTTATCAGATTTATGCCAAAAGTTTCACCGCAGACGGACTTGGGGATCTCTATGTAAAGTTTGAACAGCTGAAAAAAGAACTTTCCGAAATGGGGATGTTTGATGAAATGTATAAGAAACCGATTCCCCAATATGCCGGAAAGATAGGTGTGGTTACTGCCAAGACCGGTGCAGCTGTAAGAGATATCATTCAGATTGCTAAAAGACGTAATCCATATGTAGATATCACTCTGTATCCGGCGCAGGTTCAGGGCGAAGGTTCCGCCGAGTCTATAGTCAGAGGCATTAAAACTCTGGATCTTATGGGACTTGATGTCATTATCGTCGGAAGAGGCGGAGGCTCCATCGAGGACCTTTGGGCATTTAATGAAAGAATAGTGGCACAGGCAATATTTGATGCCGACACACCTGTGATTAGTGCTGTAGGTCATGAAACAGATACCACAATTGCCGATTTTGTTGCTGATCTGAGAGCTCCAACCCCCAGTGCCGGAGCTGAACTGGCTGTATTTGATCTTGATAAACTGTTTAATGATCTTTCAGGTTACCGGGCAACTCTGGATGCTTCCATGTCAGAGCATATTCTGGATGAACGCCAAAAGCTTTCCATGTATAAGCTGAAGATCAATCAGCATAGTCCCAAGTCTATTCTCAGCGAGTATCAAAAGAGGGAGATCCTGTATAAAAATGAGCTGAAGCAGCTTATGCAGGATAAACTGACCGACGAAAAAGAACGATTAAAGGATTATGATGAGTTTAAAAACATCATGAGAGACCGCCTGCTAAAGTCAAGAAACAGACTCAGAGATTATGAACATCTGCCTTCTGTCATGAGGCAGAGTATTGAGAAATCAAAACACAGACTTTTGATCCATACTGAAAAGCTTGAAGCGGTAAGTCCTTTACGTAAGCTATCTTCAGGTTACGGATATCTTCAAAATGAAGACGGAGGCAAGGTTTCAAGTGTGAAGGATGTAAGCATTGGATCAGTTATCACAACAACCTTGAAGGACGGCAGCATCAAGAGCAGAATTGAATCTGTTAATGAATCCTGATCTGTAAAGGTGATTAACGTTTGTTAATAAAAAATGTTGAATGTGACAGAAAGAATTTACGTTTTTAAATCAATAAGATTTTCCGGGAGGAACGATGTATGCCGGTGAAAAAGAAAAATCCTGATGTTAGCGGCGTTGAGGCTGATGAAAATAAAAAACCTTTAAATGAAGTATTTTCGGAACTTGATGAGATCCTTGAAAGTATGGAAACAGAAGACAGCCTTGAGAAGACCTTTGAAATGTATAAAAAAGGTGTGACTCTTCTGAAGGAGGCTTCTCTAAGTATCGATAAGATTGAAAAACAGGTAAAGGTGTTGGATGAAGATGGAATTCTCTCATGAATTTGAGCTTACAGTTAAGAATATAAATGAAATTATAGAGTCATATCTTCCTGAGCGGGAGGGCCTCCAGAAGCTTGTTATCGATGCCATGGATTATTCAGTTGAGGCAGGCGGAAAACGCATAAGACCCATGCTAATGCTTAAAAGCTTTGAGCTTTATAAAGATAAGATGAGCAGTGAAAAATATGAGTTCATGCTTCCTGTGGTACATTCCTTTATGACTGCACTGGAGATGATTCACACTTTCAGCCTCTGTCATGATGACCTTCCATGCATGGATAATGATAAATACAGAAGAGGAAGGGAGTCCACCTGGTATAAGTATGGGGAGGATATGGGTACTCTTGCAGGAGACGGACTGACACTCTACGCCTTTGAACTGGTTTCCGGGGTATTTGACCGGCAGCTTAAAAAAGTGAGATCAGGAGAGGCTGATGTCCCGGCCGAAACATTGGCGGAATCCTCTCAGGCTTTTGTGAAAGCCGTAAATATCCTTTCCGGCAAATCTGGCATCTACGGAATGCTGGGCGGCCAGTCAGTTGATGTAGAGATGACAGGAAAAGCCTTAAGTGATGAGCAGCTTATGTTCATTTACAGATTAAAGACCGGTGCGCTTCTCCAGTGTGCTCTCATGACAGGAGCAGTACTTGCCGGAGCTTCGGAGGATGATCTGAAAAAGCTTTCCGGTATCGGCGAAAAGATAGGCGTAGCCTTCCAGATACAGGATGATATTTTAGACGAAACAAGTACAGTGGAAGAACTTGGAAAACCCATACATTCTGATGAAGAAAATCAGAAAACCACCTATGTTTCCATTTACGGACTTGAAAAAGCCGGAGCTGAGGTGAAAAAACTTTCCCATGAAGCTATTGACAGTTTCACAGAGTTAGAGGGTGTCAATGAAGACGCCAGAGCCTTCCTCATTTCACTTACAGATCTTTTGATCCATCGTAAAAAATAAAAGAAAGTTATCGAAATGTTACTTGATGATATACACGGACCTGCTGATCTTAAGAAGCTAAATGATAAGGAGCTTCAGCAGCTTGCATCCGAAATCAGAAAATTCATAATAGAAAAAACTTCCGAGTACGGCGGACATCTTGCGTCAAATCTCGGCGTAGTGGAGCTGACCATAGGTTTATTCAGAGCACTTGACCTTCCTAAGGATAAGATAGTATGGGATGTCGGACATCAGGCATACACTCATAAAATCCTGTCCGGCAGAAAGGACGATTTTGACGGGCTCAGACAGTACCATGGAATAAGCGGATTTCCGAAACGTGCAGAAAGTCCCTATGACTGCTTCGGAACCGGTCACAGTTCCACCTCCATTTCTGCCGGTATGGGTATCGCTGAAGCCAGAGACATAAAAGGCGAAAACTATACAGTGGTTTCCGTTATAGGAGACGGTTCACTCACCGGTGGTCTCGCCTACGAAGGTCTCAACAATGCTTCCCGCATGAAGAAAAATTTTATAATTGTTCTCAATGACAACAAGATGTCTATATCCAAAAATGTAGGCGGAATGTCTAAGTATCTCAACGGTCTTCGTTCTGCCAGCGGGTATAACCGTCTGAAGGTTGATGTGGGAGGAACTCTTTTGAAAGTTCCTGTGGTTGGTGAAGCCCTCGTTCATCAGATACAGCAGGCAAAAAACTCTCTTAAGCAGCTGGTTATTCCGGGAATGCTTTTTGAGGATATGGGTATCACTTACCTCGGTCCTATAGACGGCCATAATATAAAAGAGGTTGAACGCACCATTAATGAGGCAAAGCGCATCAATCATGCGGTCCTTGTTCATGTGATCACAAAGAAGGGCAAGGGCTATAAACCTGCGGAAAGATTCCCTGCAAGATATCACGGGGTTTCTCCTTTCAATGTTAATACCGGGAAGCCTCTCTCAAACGGAGGAAAGACCTACACAGAAGTATTCTCAGACAAAATATGTGAGCTTGCAAAGGACAATAAGAAGATTGTCGGAATCACTGCAGCTATGCCGGATGGTACCGGACTCACCAGATTTTCCGAGGAGTTCCCCAACAGATTTTTTGATGTGGGTATAGCTGAGCAGCATGCTGTAACCAGCGCTGCGGGCATGGCTTCCAACGGACTTAAGCCTGTATTTGCGGTTTACTCAAGCTTTTTGCAGAGGGCCTACGATCAGATAGTTCATGATGTCTGTCTTCAGAAGCTCCCTGTGGTTTTCTGCATTGACAGAGCAGGTCTTGTGGGTTCTGACGGAGAGACTCATCAGGGTATTTTTGACTACAGTTTCCTTACATCCATCCCTAACATGACTGTGATGGCACCTAAGAATGCAGGTGAACTTGAGATGATGATGGAATTTGCCATGAAGTATCCTCTTCCTATAAGCATCAGGTATCCGAGAGGCGTGGCTTATCAGGGTCTCAGTGAGTTTAAGGAGCCTATAGAGTATGGCAGGTCAGAGATAATATTTAAAGGAAAAGACATTGCCCTTTTTGCGGCAGGTTCCATGGTTTCCACCGCCGAACATATCAGAGATAAGGCGATAAAAAGAGGCTATGATCTGACTCTCATTAATGCCCGTTTTGTAAAACCCATAGATACCCATGTGATCGATGAACTTGTCAAGGATCATAAGGTCATAGTTACACTTGAGGAAAATGTCAAGCAAGGCGGCTTTGGCATACAGGTTGAGGCTTATGTTCATGAGAATCATCCCGGAACAAAAGTTGTCACAATTACCCTTCCCGACAAATATGTAGAGCATGGTAATGTTACAAAGCTCAGGGAAGGACTTCAGATTGACAGTGAATCAGTCATGAAGCTTCTGAGTGAAAAGGGCATCATTGATTTCGGATGTGAGGAAGAGGGATAATATTGAAAAAAGAAAGACTGGATGTTTTGCTTGTAAATAAGGGTCTTGCGGAATCAAGAGAAAAAGCAAAACGTACGATAATGGCAGGAATCGTATATGTTGACGGACAAAAGGAAGATAAGGCCGGAACAACATTTGATCCTGAGGTTTCAATTGAAGTAAGAGGAAATGTCCTTCCATATGTTTCGCGAGGAGGACTTAAACTTGAAAAAGCTATTAAAGAATTCGGTGTTTCCTGCGAAGGAAAGGTATGCCTCGACATAGGCGCCAGCACCGGAGGATTTACAGACTGCATGCTTCAGAACGGAGCAGTAAAGGTATTTGCCATAGACGTGGGACACGGACAGCTTGACTGGAAGCTCCGGAATGATGAACGCGTCGTATGTATGGAAAAAACCAACATCAGGTATGTGACACCTGAAGATCTCGGCGAGAAGGCAAGCCTTGTTTCCATCGATGTGAGTTTTATAAGTCTGAAGCTGGTGCTTCCCGTTGTTAAGACACTTATCAATGATGACTGCCAGGTGGTCTGCCTTATCAAGCCCCAGTTCGAAGCCGGAAGAGACCAGGTTGGAAAAAAGGGAGTTGTAAGGGATAAAAAGGTACACACAGAAGTCATTGAAAAGACATTGTCCTTTGCCTACTCCATAGGTTTCGTTCTTAAAGGACTTACCTTCAGCCCCATAAAAGGACCTGAAGGCAATATCGAGTATCTTGCGGAACTTGTGCCCGGGGAAAGCGAAGAAACAGATCTTACATGGCTTCATGATGAGGCAGTAAAGATCGTTGATGCGTCACATGATATGCTGGATATAAAGTGATTATTGATGCGTCACACGATATTCCGGACATAAAGTGATTGTTGATACTTCATATGATATGCCGGACATAAAAAAATAATCCACTGTAACTCTGGCTTGAAGAATACTTCCTGAGAACAAAAATCTCAGGGGACTGCCAAGCTAAATCAGATCTGATAATAAACGAGACTAACATGAATGTAATACTGGTTGTGAATAAAAGTAAAACAGAAGCTCTGGATTTTCTGAAGACTGTAGAAGAGTACCTTGATTCAAGGGGAGTTCATCACAGGGCCCTTCTTCAGGAAAATTACACAAGAGACGATTTCAATGATGCTGATGCCATTGTCAGCATCGGCGGGGACGGCACCATGCTGAGGATTGCCGGAGTACTGAGAGGCCAGGATACCCCTATGCTTGGTATCAATGCAGGGCACCTGGGATATCTCACTGAAGTATCCACAAAGGAACAGATACCGGAAGCTCTGGACAGACTTATAAGACATGATTATCTGAGAGATGTAAGAGGAATGCTCCACGGAAGTCTCAGACGTAACGGTGAAGTCATAGGCAGGGGAACCGCACTTAACGAAATACTAATCACCCGCAGTAAAGGCATCATGGTCACTAAGTTTTCGGTTGTCTGTGACGGGAAGTTTTTAAGCAGCTATATAGCGGACGGAATTCTTTTTGCCACCCCCACAGGCTCAACAGCCTACAATCTTTCTGCAGGAGGACCTATAGTGGCACCGGGATCACCGGTGATCATCATGACTCCCATATGTGCCCACAGTACGAGCAGCAGACCAGTTGTGTTACCGTCTTCAAGCCGTATAGAGATTACCATCGAATCCCACGGAGAGATGGTGGCCTTTGACGGTGAGCATGTGATAGAGCTTCAGGAAGGTGATCTCGTTACCGTACGTAAAGCAAATGAGCTTACAACCCTTATAAAACTAAGAGAAGGAAGCTTCCTTGAGACTCTAAGGGAAAAGCTGGACAGTGAACGCTGACCATTAAACAATAACAGAAACTATCGGGATAAAGCAGACGAAGGAGAGCTGAGATGAAGAAATCACGGCACCAGAAAATAATTGAGCTTGTTGGTCGCATGCGCATAGGTACACAGGAAGAGCTTGCGGATATTCTGATAAAAGAAGGATATAAGGTTACTCAGGCAACTGTATCAAGAGATATTAAGGAGCTTAAGCTCAGTAAGGTTGCGGGCAATGACGGAGTCCAGTACTACCAGATCATCGAAAAAGAGGAACAGGTATACTCTGAGAAATATATACGGGTTCTGAGGGAAGCTCTCATGAGCATGGATACAGCAGGAAACCTTCTGGTTATCCGTACCATGTCAGGCATGGCCAATGCAGTTGCTGCGGCATTGGACCAGTTCAGACTTGAGAAGATTGTCGGTACACTTGCGGGAGATGATACCATTATGTGTGCCATGAAAAATGCCCAGGATGCGGAAGACATAAAGAAACGTATCCAGGAAATAATGGGCTGATTTCTTATGATATTTACGGATGATAAATCAACTGAAAAGAGGAGACAAAATGCTATATCATCTACATGTAAAAGATCTTGCACTGATTGATTCTGCGGAGGTTGAGTTCGGACCGGGGCTCAATATCCTTACAGGTGAAACCGGTGCAGGTAAGTCCATATTGATTGGATCCATAAATCTGTGTCTTGGTTCCAAAGGAAGCAAAGATATGATTAGAAGCGGAAAGGAATCCGGCTTCGTCGAAATGGTTTTCGGAGGGCTCAGTGAACATCAGGAAGCAGAGATGCGTGCTCTTGATGTTGAGCCGGAGGACGGCCAGATAATCATCAAAAGAAAGATCTCCAACACAAGGTCGGAGATTAAGATTAATGATGAAACCGCAACTCTTTCGAAGCTTAGGAAGGTTGCCGAACTTCTGATAGACATTCACGGACAGCATGAACACCAGTCTTTGCTAAGGGATGGTTATCATCTTAAGGTCCTTGATGATTTCCAGATAAAGGATACTTCGGACTTAAGAAAAGACATAAGCGATAAATATCATGAATACACCGCGCTAAAGGATAAGCTTTCGGGTTTTGATATGAACGAAGCCGAAAGACTCCGGGAACTGGATTTCCTTAAGTTTGAAATCGATGACATCGAGAAGGCAGAACTTAAGGAAGGCGAAGAGGAGGAGCTGGCCCAGAAATACAAGAAATACCAGAATATACAAAAAATCTACGGTTCTGTTCAGAAGGCAAGAGCTGTAATGGATGAGGTTGATTTCAGTACAGCCATAAAGTCCATACAGGATGCATTAAATTATGATGAAAGTCTGCAGAACATAAGTGACAGTCTTTATGACCTTCAGTCAATTTCCGAAGATACCATAAGGGACCTGGATCATTATCTCGATAATAATGATTTTGACGAGGAAGACTTTCAGGAGATCACAGAGCGACTTGATTATATCCGGGGAGTTATGGCGAAGTATGGCGGCACAGTCGAAAAAGCCGAAGCTGCTCTCGTAAAGAAACAGGAAAGACTCAGATTACTGGAAGATTATGATGAGGAAAGAGAGAAGTGCCAAAAGGCACTGAAAAAATCCGAAACAGAACTATTAAAGCTTTGCGAAGAGCTGACAGCGAAAAGAAAAAAAGGTGCAGAGATACTGTGTGACAGGATACGTACCGAGATGACTGAAATGGGATTCCTGGATGTTCGTTTTGATATGGCATTTTCAGAGCTGAAGGAACCCGGCTCCAACGGAAAGGATGAGGTACATTTTGTTGTCAGCCTGAACCCGGGAGAACCGGTGAGACCTTTAAGTGAAGTTGCATCCGGCGGTGAGCTGAGTCGTATCATGCTTTCCATCAAAACAGTGCTGGCTGATACAGATGAGATACCGACTCTTATTTTCGATGAGATAGATACCGGCATCTCCGGAAGAACAGCAGAGAAGGTATCTGAAAAGCTTAAAAAGATAGCTCAGAATCATCAGGTTATATTGATAACTCATCTGCCTCAGATCGCGGCAAAAGCGGGTGTTCATTTCTGTATCGAGAAGCTTTCCGAGGACGGACATACACATACAGATATCAAAAGACTTACAGATGATGAATCTGTCATGGAGCTTGCAAGACTTCTTGCCGGAGGAAGAGTTACAGATGCTGTTCTTGCCAATGCCAGGGAGCTTAAAAACCTTGCTAATGACACATTGAAAGAAGTATAATAAAAGAAGTTATATTGTGTTAATTCTTAAGTTAAATAAGATGATACAACAACCACATAATACAAGTTGGGAGGCTGCAAAAATATGAAGAATGTATTGATGCTTGCATCGGAGTCTGTTCCTTTTATCAAAACCGGCGGACTTGCCGATGTTGTTGGTTCTCTTCCTAAGACCATCGATAAGCGTTACTATGATTGTCGTGTAATGATTCCTAAGTACATGTGCATTCCATGGGAATGGCGTCAGAAGATGGAGTATGTTACACACTTTTACATGGATTATCTAGGGCAGTCCCGCTATGTAGGTGTTCTCAAATATGAAAAAGACGGAGTGACCTATTACTTTATTGATAATGAGTCATATTTCTCCGGAGACAGACCTTATGGAGACTGGTATTGGGATCTTGAGAAGTTCTGCTTCTT
This sequence comes from Oribacterium sp. KHPX15, assembly GCF_900107835.1. GTDB lineage: Bacteria > Bacillota > Clostridia > Lachnospirales > Lachnospiraceae > Oribacterium. Next base: position 38,956 of record NZ_FNRG01000009.1, on the reverse strand, counting down.
CTGTTATGCAGCTCTTTCAGCATTACCATTACTTGACTGGCATCCTGATCTGATTCATTGCCATGACTGGCAGACCGGTCTCGTACCTGTACTTTTACATGATAAGTTCGCAGGCGGAGAGTTCTATCGCTCCATCAAGTCAGTTATCACCATCCATAACCTTAAGTTCCAGGGTGTATGGGATGTAAAGACTATTCAGAGATTTACTCAGTTAAGTGATTACTATTTCACCTCCGATAAGATGGAATGCAAGAAGGATGGCAACCTCCTTAAGGGTGGTATAGTTTATGCTGATGCCATCACAACAGTTTCCGATACCTACGCAGAAGAAATAAAGATGCCATTCTACGGAGAAGGTCTCGATGGACTTCTCAGAGCAAGAGAGCATGATCTCCGCGGTATCGTTAACGGAATTGATTATGATGAGTGGAATCCGGAGACTGATAAATATCTGAATTTCAATTACGGTGCAAAGAATTTCCGCAAAGAAAAAGCGAGAAACAAGAAGGCTCTTCAGCAGGACTGGAATATGGATGTAGATCCCGGCAAGATGATGATCGGTATCGTATCCAGACTTACCGACCAGAAGGGACTTGATCTCGTTGAGTGTATCATGGACGAGCTTTGCCAGGACGATATCCAGTTTGTGGTTCTCGGAACCGGTGATGAGAAGTATGAGAATATGTTCCGTCATTACGGCTGGAAGTACAGTAATAAGGTATCTGCTCAGATTTATTATTCCAATGAAATAAGCCATAAGATTTATGGTGCATGTGATGCGTACCTCATGCCTTCACTTTTTGAGCCATGCGGTCTTTCACAGCTTATCGCACTTAGATACGGAACTGTTCCTATCGTCAGAGAAACAGGTGGTCTGAGAGATACAGTAGAGCCGTTCAATGAGTACGAGGATAAGGGAACAGGATTCTCCTTCACCAATTACAATGCTCATGAAATGCTCAATACGATACGTTATGCAGAGAAGATCTACTATGATCGTAAGCGTGATTGGAACAAGATGGTAGATCGTGCCATGGCAACCGATTACTCATGGAGAACTTCTGCAATGAAGTATCAGGAATTATATGATTGGTTGATAGGATATTAATTTTAGATGGATTTTATAGTTGAGTTGTTAGATAATTATATGCTTGTAACTGCGATCAGTTCATGGTTTCTGGCGCAGGTTTTAAAAACCATGATTGATGCTTATTTTAATAAAAGCATCAACTGGGAAAGGATGACAGGATCAGGAGGCATGCCTTCCAGTCACTCTGCTTTTGTGGTTTCAATGACTACAGCGGCAGCCATAGAACATGGTGTATCCTCATCGATTTTTGCCATATGCTTTGTGCTTGCAAGTGTTGTTATGTATGATGCTACGGGAGTCAGGAGAGAGACGGGAAAACAGGCTGTTCTTCTCAATAAAATGTTGGAAGATAACCCCTTTAACTGGAAACCGGAAGAGTTTGAGATGAAACTCAAGGAATATGTCGGACATACTCCATTGCAGGTGCTTATGGGAGCTCTTCTGGGTATCCTGGTAGCCTTTTCGGTAAAGACAAGATATTGAGGATTACGATACTAAACAACATATGATTATTACAAGATTAAAAAGAACGATATTGTATTTACTGAGCTGCATGCTTTTGGCATGCAGCTTAGTTTCGTGTAAAGGTGTTGAGATAACCGGCAGGACAGAAGCCATTGATGAGTATACGGAAGCTCAGTGCAGACTGGTTTTGTTTTCCGAAAGGAACAGATATCAAAATGCTTTAGGCACAGCTATTTGGGAGCTGCCGCTTGAAGGTGAACTTGAGACCTCCTACGGACCTTATTTTGTTTCCAGGATGAAGGAGTTTCTTGAGGATATAAAAACATTAAACCTTATAGCTAAAGAGACCGGTATCGTTGCATCTACAGCCGATATGGATACCATAAGAAGAATTTCCGGTGAATTCTATGACGGACTTACGGAAGCGGACAAAAACATTATGGGAAACTGTACGCTTGAAGATGTCATCACCATGTATAACGAATATTTTCTGGCCTGTAAAACAGCCCAGTACTTTGTGTCCGAAGAAGATGAAGAAATAGCAGATGCCGATGTTAAGGTCATAAGGATTCAGGAAATCATAGTTTCAGATAAAGCAGCCGCAGATGATCTTCTCGAAAAGGTTAATGTCAAAGGCGCCAACTTTGCATACTATGCGAGACAGAACAGCGAAGATACAGAAATTGAAAAGACAATTTCAAGAGCTGAAGAACAAAACGCACGATTCAATGCGGCCTTTGCCCTTGAACAGGGCGAGATATCCGGTGTTATCGAGCAGGACGGAAAGTTTCACATCATAAAATGTATCAATTCCTACGATGAGGAAGCTACCGCCGAAAATAAAGTCCTTATACAGAATGCCAGAAAGACAGAGGCTTTTTTTAAGACATTTAATGGCTATACCGATGAACATATCATCAGGTTCAGATCTGAATTCTGGAAAAATATAGACTTGTCTACAGGTAGCGATAGTAAAGCTGAGAATTTCTTTTCATTGTTTGATGAAAATGTAATCTTAGAATGATCATCTAAATTATATTTCATTTAAAAAGGACAGGATAGATGTTAAATCCGTTTATGGATTATAATGTCTATCCTGTCCTTGTTATTTCTAAACCAAGATTTTAAAATGTGGAAGCCGACAGTCTATTAACGAAACATAAGATTCTCTACTTATATAGCGATTACAACTCCGCCATCTTCGGCATATATTGTGGAAACACCCATGGTGTCCGCGATGACGATCCTTCTGAAGCTGGCAAGTTTCAGAAGCTCTTCTTTAACATATTCTGCACGTTCAGGACAATTAACGTGTGTGATGGTTAAAAGCTTATCCTTGGTGTTTTCGGGACCTCCAACACGCTCGATTGCCAGCTGAACCATACGTTTGATGGCCTTGTTGACACCTCTTTGCTGTTCGAGCTTATGTATAACTCCATGAATTGCAACCATTACAGGTTTTATATTAAGGGCAGTAGCCATAAATACCTTCACTGCGGAAAGTCGTCCATTTTTACGAAGATTTTCCAGAGACCCAAGCACAAATAAAATCTGCATGGTTTGTATCTTTTCCTCAATAAGGGTTACAACCTCGTCAAAGCTTTTACCGGCTTCTTTAAGCTCCTGTACACTTATACAGAGATTCAGCTCGCCTGCGGTTGCTGCGTCGGAGCTGAATACTTTTATCTTTTTGTTACTGTCAGGGAACTCTTCTTCATACATTTGTGCGCCCACAACAGCAGCCTGATAAGAACCTGAAAGATGTTCTGAAATGGTTAATATATAAACTTCGTCTGCATCACTGTCAACGATTGCCTGCTTGTAGGCTTCCGGAGAAGGACATGCAGTCTTGGCACCTTCACGTGATTCTCTTGACCGTTTAAGAAAATCCGTCTGATCAAAACTCTCATCATCAATAACAGAATAGGATGAACCTATCTCAAGAGTAAGGGGAACGATCAAAAAATGGCCGTCTGCCTTAAGCTCCGGTGTCAGATCACAACAGCTGTCAGCAATAATTCTATAATCCATATTACCTCCACGTTTCATGACGTAGTTTTCATTACTACATATTATAGCAAATGAGAAAACCATGTCAATGACCTTGCCCTTAAGGTGAATTAGCGTTAAAATTAAAAACCGTATGTACTAAATTTAACGGATGAGGTTATGGATAAATGAGCCTGAAAAATTATTCAAGAAATAACAGCCAGAATCGTGATGACGATATCATAGATAATGTAACACGCATAAACCCGGAAGGATCCGGTCAGAAACAGAGACAGGAACCATCTTATCATAAGGATAATAATTATGGATTAAACAATGCTTCGGATTTGAATGATGATCCTATGGATGAAAGAGCATTTGAAGAACAGCTTCAAAGAAGACGTGAAGAAATCAGAAGCCGTCACAGAGAACGTTCGAGAAAACGTAAGATGAAACGCATCACATATACAATAATTGCGGTAGACATCATATTGTTACTGGTGCTTGGCATATTTATCGGAACAGGAAAACTTAATTTATCATCTGTTTTCGGAAAATCCGGAAACAGTGAAAAAACTGAAACTACAGCGGCTGCTGAATCTGAAGCAGAGACAACCGCTCCCGCAGAGGAAGATCCTGCTATAGTTCTTACGGAACTCATAGCACAGAGCGACAGACAGGCTATGATGTATGACTATGATGCTGCGGTAGAGACATTAAGTACATCGGAATATGCAGAGAGTCCTGAAGTACAGGCAAAGATACAGGAGTATGAAGCTCAGAAGGCAGCATGTGTTCCTTTTGACAACTCCCAGATAACACACGTTTTCTTCCATATTCTTTGCCAGGATACTGACAGAGCTTTTACAAACGATGCAGCCGGTAAGGATTTCAATCAGGTAATGACCACCATTCCTGAGTTTGAGGCTATCCTTCAGCAGATGTATGACAGAGGATATGTTCTTGTTGGTCTTCATGATATGGCTGAGATGCAGACACAGGAAGATGGTACCAGAAAGATGGTGAAGAAGCAGATAATGCTTCCTGAAGGTAAGAAAGCCTTTGTAATGTCTGAGGATGATGTTTGTTACTATGAGTATATGGAAGGTAAGGGCTTTGCGGACAAGATGGTTCTCGATGAGAACGGCAAGCTGAAGCTCCAGTACACAGACGCAGAGGGTAATGTTTCCATCGGTGATTATGATATAGTTCCTATACTTGATAACTTTGTTGAGGCTCATCCTGATTTCTCCTACAGAGGAGCAAAGGCTATCATGGCATTTACAGGCTACAATGGAGTCCTCGGTTATCGTACGGATGAAACCTATGACGAGTCTTCTGAGAATCGTGATCCGAAAATGAAGGCCAATCCAAACATTGCGGAAGACAGAGAGACTGTAAAGAAGCTTTTCCAGGCTCTTGTGGATGATGGTTATGAGCTTGCTTCCCACAGCTGGGGTCACATCAACTTTACTAATAGAGAGCTTGCAGACCTTCAGAGAGATACTGACAGATGGGAGCGTAATGTTGAGTCACTTATGCCCGGTAACTGCGATATCATCCTTTATCCTTTTGGTGCAGATATAGGAGACTGGCATCCCTATACAACGGAAAATGACAAGTTCAATATGCTTAAGGCTGCGGGATTTGATTATTTCTGTAATGTTGACTCAAATCCTGTATGGGTTCAGTATACTGAGGACGCAGTAAGACAGGGTCGTCGTAACCTGGATGGTTACAGATTGTGGATGGACTATTCAGGTGAAGACAACAAGCTTTCAGATATTCTGGATGCAAAAACTGTTTTTGATACAAGGCGTCCTACACCGATTACATGGAATTAAGGGCGTAATAGTTCAGCCGGGGCAGATGCCCCGGCTGAACTGTTACTGTATAATTGAAGTCGGAAATATGTATGCAATTTACTACTTGCAATGGAAAAATCTGAGTGCTATACTACTTTCATATACTAAAGTGTAAAAGCGCACAAATTAACGCGTGAAAATGCTAAAGTGCTTGTGCGTTTTAAACATTTTAAAATATAATAGCAGAGGTTTTGACATGAATGACAAATTAAAGACTAAGGAAGTAGACCATATATTCGACGCAATACTCACTTTGAAATCAAAGGAAGAGTGCTATAAATTTTTTGAAGATGTTTGTACCATCAATGAGCTTCTCAGTATGGCACAGCGTTATGAAGTTGCAAAGATGTTAAGAGAGGGTGAAACTTATCTGAACATTGCTAAGGCTACAGGTGCTTCAACAGCAACTATTTCAAGAGTTAACAGGTCACTGAACTATGGTGCAGACGGTTATGATATGGTATTTGAGAGACTTGGATTTGAGGATAACCTGAAGAAGAAATAAAAAGATGCAGCCGAATCGGCTGCATCTTTACTTTTTCATGAAAGACTATTTTTTCTTCATAGCTCTTTCGGCATTCTGCCTTTCAAGCTCTTTTTCATGAAGTCTGTCCGCGATCTTCTCCATGAGGAGTTTCTTTATAAATACATCCAACCCAAGCTCACACATAAATGAGAAAAGCTGAAGTTCCTCACGATCTTCGTCTGAAAGATCCTTGAACTTAGGGTCATCGGCACTGAAGGAATGAAGGGAAATTCTGTTCATTTCTTCAACTTCGTTAAAGATACGGCTCTTTTCGGCAGCCTCCATGGTAAAGACTTCGTCGTAGATATCTGTGAGACTTATGGAAGACTTTCCGCCGAAATACTTATCATTAAGAGGTTTCAGCAGTGCCTCGATATCATTAAGCTGAAGCATGCCCTTGTAGTAGTAAATAAAGAGAAGAACGAGCATATGATCCCTGTTGTATCTCTTTTTATCAGGTGGAGGCAGGAGCTTGTTTTTGGCATAGTTGTTTATCATGGTTTTGGTCAATGCCTTATCATCGTGATGCCGCTTTATAGGGTCGAGATTTCTCTCCATAAACCCTGTCACCTGATCCATATAGAGATCGAGATTCGGAATATCCTCGGACTTTATATAGTTAAGGGAGTGGAAATATTTAATTATTTCATCAATCATTGTTTTATCCATGCGAACAAGTATAACATAATCTATTTTTTGTCACAATACGTAGTTATAAAAACTACGTATATCTAAAACTATAAACAACGTAGCGAAAGAGAATGACTTATGCTATAATCAACCAACATATGTTTTGATAAAAATATATTTATATATAGGAGAATCATGGAGAATCTTGAAAGCATTTTAAATAAAGAACAGTGTGAAGCCGTACGGGAAACAGAAGGACCTTTACTTGTACTGGCTGGAGCGGGATCCGGAAAGACCAGAGTTCTGACCCATCGTATAGCTTATCTTATAGAGAATTGTGGTGTGCAGCCATGGAACATCCTGGCCATAACATTCACCAACAAGGCAGCCGGTGAGATGAGGGACAGAGTTGACAAGATAGTTGGGCTCCGGGGCAGAGAGGTCTGGGTATCTACCTTCCACTCGATGTGTGTACGTATACTTCGACGTCATATTGACAGACTAGGGTATAATTCGGATTTCTCAATTTATGATACGGATGACCAGCGCACAGTTATGCGTAAGGTTTTTAAAGATCTAAACATTGATTCTAAAAACCTGAAGGAGCGTGCGGTTCTGGCTGCGATTTCAAAGGCAAAGAATGAGGGGTTGACACCGGTTGAGTATCGCGATCAGATTTCAGGTGGAGATTACAATGAAAAAAAGATAGCTGAATGCTTTACCTTGTATGAGAAAATACTTCATCAGAATAATGCTGTGGACTTCGATGACCTGCTCCTGAAGACGGTTGAGCTGTTCGATACAGAGCCGGAAGTTCTTGAGTATTACCAGGAGCGCTTTAAGTATATCCTGGTAGATGAGTATCAGGATACCAATGACATCCAGTTTAACCTTGTGGATAAGCTTGCGGGGAAGTACAAAAACATCTGTGTTGTTGGTGATGATGATCAGAGCATTTACAAGTTCCGTGGAGCAAATCTCGAGAATATCCTTTCCTTCGAGAAAAGTTTTCCCGGGGCAAAGGTCATAAAACTTGAGCAGAATTACCGTTCAACGGAGAAGATCCTTGATTGTGCCAATGCTGTCATCGCCCACAATACCGGACGCAAGCAGAAGCGCCTCTGGACCGATCATAAAGGTGGAAAGGATGTCACCTTTAAGGAATTTGACGGAGCCAATGATGAGGCCAATGCTGTTATCCGTGAGGTAAAGGACTGCGGAAGATCCTATCACGATCAGGCCATCCTTTACAGAACCAACGCCCAGTCACGACTTCTTGAAGAGCAGTGCATCAAGATGAATGTCCCCTATCAGATCATCGGTGGAGTTAACTTCTATCAGAGACGTGAGATAAAAGATGTACTGGCATACATGAAGATAATTGCCAATGACTCTGACAATGTGGCATTTGAACGTATCATAAACGTTCCCAAAAGAGGTATAGGTGAGGCCACTCTTGAAAAACTCAGGGTTTTTGCTGCAGCAAATTCCACTTCGGAACATACGGTTACTATGTATGAAGCGGCTACAAAGGCAGGGATCATTGGCATAGGCGGAAAAGCCGGAAAGATGCTTCAGGAGTTTGTTAACATGGTGGAGAACTGGAAGGATAAGCTCCGCTATGCAGGTTACCTCAATGAAAAGGCAGTGGATGAGGATAGTTACTCAATTCAGAGGCTTATTGAATCCATCAGGGATGACTCAGGTTACGGAGAAGAAATCAAGCTTGAAGGTGTCGTAGAAGCAGAGACAAGGTTCCAGAATATCGAAGAAATCATTAGCAAGGCATCTGACTATCAGAAGAATGCAGAGGAACCTAAGCTCAGTGAGTTCCTGGAGGAAGTTTCACTGGTTGCTGACATTGACCGGAAGGACGACAATACGGATCTCGTTACACTTATGACCCTTCACGGCGCAAAGGGACTGGAATTCCCGAAGGTTTATCTGGTGGGTATGAGTGACGGACTCTTCCCGGGCTATAAATCCATGAACGAGCATGATGACCTGGAAGAGGAGAGACGACTTTGCTACGTGGGCATCACGAGAGCACAGGATGAACTGGTCATGACTTCCGCAAGAACCAGAATGGTCAACGGCAACTACGAGCGTATGAAACCCTCCATGTTCATAGATGAGATACCGGATGAGTTATGCCAAAAGACAACCTTAAACAGATACGGCGAAGACGAGATGCCGTTTGCGGATGCTTTTGGCGGAGGATCTTTCGGAGGAGGTTCCTTCGGAGGCAGCTCCTATGGTTCCGGAAGCTACGGTGACTATAGAAAGAGCAGGCGTGAAAATCAGAGATATGATGAACGCGACGAGTACCGCCATGACGATGATTTCGGTAATGTTATCGGCGGCAGAGGCAACAGCCATTCCGGAAGAAACAGCTCCGGAGGTTTCTCAGGTGGAAGCTCCGGCGGCTTTGGCGTGAACAGCTACGGTTTAAGCGGCATGGGTTCAACGGGGTATACAGGCAGAAGCGGTTCCTCCTATGGCTCAGGCAGAAAGTCAGGTTCCGGAATTCCCAAGAGTCTTCAGACAACAGGTGTCCAGAAATTAAGCAGCCTTGACTATAAAGTTGGCGATACCGTAAGTCACATTAAGTTTGGTAAGGGAACAGTACTTTCAATAGTCGATGGCAAAAAGGATTATGAGGTTACTGTTGATTTTGAAAAGGCCGGACAGAAAAAGATGTTTGCAAGCTTTGCCAAGCTGAAGAAGATTTAACAATATTTTTATTATTTTCCAGGTTTGATGGTAAAAATACGTCATAAATGTTATAATTTCCTCATATCAATAAAAAGATCGGAGGTATCTCATGGACAGATTTGATATCGAAGCGTTAAGAGATAATGCAAAGGAACTTACACATAATATTAAAGCTTACAGAAACGATGCAAGAGATCAGGCAGAGCTTCTCCTTCAGAAGCTGAAATTACAGAACTACATGGAGCAGAAAAGGGATGATGAGAAGCTTAAAAAAGTTCTCATGACACTTCTTGCTATCATAGGAATTGTTGCATCCATAGCTTGTATCGCATATGCTGTATATCGTTTCGTAGCTCCTGATTATCTTGAGGACTATGATGACTATGAGGATCCTGAAGAGGATGATGACGTAGTTGTTGAAGATTAATCGAAACTTGGAGATTAGTGTTTTAAAGTCTTCTGACTCTGTTTGGAGTTGGAAGACTCTTTCTTTTCTTAAATTTATATTTCAAGGAGATTTATAGATGGATTTATGTTCCAATGCAGAGAGATGCGGTGGATGTTACTATCAGGGTACATCCTATAATGACGAGATCAAAATAAAAGAAAAGCAGCTACATGAGCTTTTAGAGCCTGTAATAAGAACCGATGACTATATATTTGAGCCTATAGTTCCATCACCTGTGAACGAAGGCTACAGAAATAAAATGGAGTTTTCCTTCGGGGATTCGGAAAAAGACGGACCACTTACATTGGGACTTCACCAGAAGCACAGCTTTTTCAACATTATCAATACTGACGGCTGCTCACTTACACATAAGGATGCAGACTATATCGTCAGAGCCACAAGAGAGTACTTCTCAAAGCTTGAGATTACCTATGAGCATAAGAAAGCGCATGAAGGGTATCTGAGACATCTTCTCTTCAGAAGAGCTGTTAAAACAGGGGAGATACTTGTGGACCTCGTGACTACTTCCCAGTGGGACAGTGCCATGAGAGTTCCGGCTCCTCAGGAAGTGATCGAGCAGCGGGCAAAGGAGCTTGATGAGTGGTTCAACAGAAGATACAGTCCCAAGGCTCAGAAGAAACATAAAAAACCGGAGCCGGACAAATACATAAGAGTTAAACCATCTGTGTCAGAAGAGGAGGTTCTTGAGGGCTGGAAGGATATGCTTTTAGGACTCAAGGAGGAAGGCAAAATAGAGGGAACCTTCGCAGGTATTCTTCATACCATCAATGATTCCCTTGCCGATGCAGTCACCGATATGGGAACCACCGTGCTTTATGGTAAGAATTATTTCTATGAAGAGATATTGGGTCTCAGGTTCAGGATTACCCCCTTCAGCTTTTTCCAGACCAATTCACTGGGAGCAGAAAAGCTTTACAGCAAGGTAAGAGAGTACGCAGGCTTTATTGAGCTTCAAAAGGAACAGGAAAATGGAGACATTAAAAAACCTGTGATCTATGACCTTTACTCAGGAACCGGAACCATCACACAGCTTATGAGCAGCGTTGCTTCAAAGGCCATCGGTGTGGAGATAGTTAAGGAAGCCGTTGCTGCGGCAAGAGAAAATGCTGAGCTTAACGGAGTAACCAATTGCGATTTCATCGCCGGAGATGTCCTTAAGGTTATCGAGCAGGGCGGAAGACTCATTAAAGAAGACGGCACCTATGAGGACGCACCGAGACCTGATTTCATCATCCTTGATCCACCGAGAGACGGCATTCATCCGAAGGCACTGACAAAAATCATAGACTACGGCGTTGATAAGCTGATCTACGTTGCCTGCAAGCCAACCAGTCTTGCAAGAGATCTGACCCCGCTTCAGGCCGCCGGCTACAAGGTTGAGAAGCTTTGTTCCGTTGATATGTTTCCGCGAACAAACAACTGTGAATGCATCGCATTACTGATGAAAGATAAGTAGCATAGTTATCCACCGGGGACGGTTCTCACCGGAGATAACCGTCCCCGGTGGGTGTGACCCGGGCACCGCACCGAAAACGTCGTTTCCCCGGAACCATTATGGTGAGTTGTATATGAAAAAGAAATTATCTAGTGTTTTGATTTTGATTCTGCTTTACATTTGTGTTTTAACCGGATGTAAAGGAGAAGTTAATATCTCTGAACAAAACAACAAAGCAGAGACTACTTACGAATACTCTGAATATCCTTTGGAAAGAAACGGATTGAATCTTCATCTTGATTGCATGTCCGTAAGCGGAAAGGAAACCGGGAAGGACATCCTTCTTATCCATGGAGTTACGTACTCGTCAAATGAGTTTGATACCGATTATGAAGACTACAGTCTGGTGAGAAAACTGGCTCAGGACGATTATAGCGTATGGCGACTGGATATCGCGGGATTTGGTCAGTCTGAAACTGTTGTAGACGGCTTTGTTCCCGACTCTGATTATGCCTCAGATGACATTGCTGCCGCCGTAAACAAAATAGTTGAGGTGACAGGACATGACAAGATAGATGTTCTGGGATGGAGCTGGGGAACGGTGACCGTCAGCAGATTTGCTTCGAAAAATCCGGAACATATACGAAAGCTCGTTTTGTATGCGCCTATCCTTACAGGTATTGGTGAATATGAAGTGACAGAAGCATTTCACCACAATACATGGGAACATGCAGCGGATGATTTCCAAAGATGCGAGGACGGAACATTTGACTACTCTATAGCAGACAAGAACGTCATTGAGATATTCTGTTCAAACTGCTGGCACTATGACGGGGAGTATAGCCCCAATGGCGGAAGAAGAGACATTTGCGTACCCAAAGACACAGATTTGATCGACCTGAAAAAGCTGAAAAATCCTACGCTGATTATTTGCGGAGGAAATGACCCGTATCTAAACTATGATAAAATTCATGGCGCAAATGAAATGTTACCGGAGGGTTCGGAGGTTCAGGTGATTGACGGTGGTTCTCATGTGATCATGATTGAAAAACCGTATTATCATGAATTCCGGGACAGACTGATACAATTTTTACATAAAGAGTAAAAATAAGAAGAGGGCAGATAGTTATGGCAGCATAGCTACCTGCCATTTTTTTGTAGATTGATAACATCATTTTATATAGCAATAGACTATAAACTCCGTCCTCATAACCCTGAAAATACGATATACTATTATCTGTAATCCATAGAACATGGATCAAAGGAAGTGGAGAAAAGAAAAATGAGAAAAAAGACCATATTAACAGCGTTAATGCTGATATCAGCGGACCTGCTCCTCGGTGGATGCGCAGGCAATGTACCGCAAAGCCCGAAAGACAGCACACTGCAGAAAGAGAGTACACAGCAGAGTGAGAGCGCCGGGAGTGAGGGCTCCGGGAAAAGTGATTCTGGGGAAAATGCAGATCCCTCAGGACCAAAAACAGACTCGGATTCAGAATCAAAAGCAGACTCAGGCTCACAAGCAACAGATGCAGACTCAACCACAAAATCTGACTCAGAAACCCTCAAAGTCCCCGCCTCAGAAAAAGACCTTTTCACCTTCATGTCCGGCGAATGGAATCTCACAAATCCTGTAACTCATGAAGATTACGCACATATAGAAATCTCGGACAACGGTTATTTCAAGTACGGCTACACAGGCTCTGATGAAAGATGTACCGGAGTGTTCACGCCGGATCACCAGTACAAGGGAGAAGAGAACGTACCTCTGTCATTTGCTCTCAGTGTGTCGGGCCTGGATAAGATGACATTTCCCGACACGGGATATCTTGCTCCGGACGACGGATACGATTCCACTTATGCGAAGCTGTATTACGGAAACTGCGACGGAGAAGACTACATATACATGGAGGAGACAGGAAACGGAGATTCCTTCATGAGTTCCGTGCTGCTCCAGGATCCCAAATATCCGGACGAGACATTTTCACTTGGCTCAAACTCATTTATCATGCACAGAGAGAGTAGCAAGGCTGCTAATGCTTCTGCCGAAACTGATACCTTTTACGCATGGATATGGAAAGCCGACGATAGCGGCATCTGGGCTCAGGAGATGAAGCCCCTTACCTGGGATGATGAAAATGAATACACCGGAAACCCATACACCGCAGCGGCCTTTATGCCAAAGGAAATGGGTTCCAAATATTATAAGTATTCCAACAGTGTCAACAAGAAGCTGCTCCTCAACGAATACAACCTCGAGCTGGATTTCCCGAGATATATGTGCAGGCTGACAGTTAACTCAGACGGCAGTCTCAAGGATATCGAAGAGGTGGATAATGCTTTCTACGGAATGTATGACTTAGGAGACCTGGAGCCGGAAGTAAGCTTCGAGGGAATGACATTCCACTTTAAAAACAAGTTTTATGACCTTTCCAAACTGGGAGCAGGCAATGCCATCCTGGACGTGTTCCACGCATACGGTAAAGAAATCATAGATTGCCATGTAAGCCCGCACATGAGTGAATACTATATATATGACAGATTCCTGGGGGAGCTTTGCCCGGAGACCATACAGGGCACTAACCTTATCTGGCTTGATGATGATTTCACGACTGCCATATATTCACAGGGGAATGACGTAAGAGACCTTTGCGGAGATCTCATGTATCATTCGAATTATGATGAGATCCTGGACCTTGCCTTCATAGAAGATGGCAAAAAAGTCAGATGTTCGGCGATCAAATCAGGGGATAGTAAAACCTATGAAGAAGTCTTCGAAATGCCTGAAAGACTTGATGGTGCCATGAATGCTTACTGCACGTTTGCAGACTCTGGAAGAGCAAGCGACTACAGAAAGTTCATGGAGTATGCTCCTAAAGACGCAGTCTTCTTTGTTGCAATAGACCCTCAGATCTGGACCCGGAATGTATTTAACATGCAGGATGTGATAGAGGAAGGGGCCGAGAACGATGTCCTGGTCGTTGCATTACAGGATGATACCAAGACTGATGTATATGAGGGTGATAAGCAGCTCACCTATACAAAGTACCTGAACAAGGAGCGATGCGCCATGTACAGGATGACTGTTTCCGAAGGCATGCCCCGCTACACCGTCAAAGTCACCACACAAGATCAGGGAAAAGAGAAAACCAAAGATTGGCCTGTAACAGAATTCAGCGGAAAAACCTACACCCATTGCAAGTTTTTCAGTTGAGAATCGCACCCCCGTCTCACAAACACCATGAACAGGAAAGTAGAAGAAAATATACCACAAAACGGTGTCGTTGTGTCGATCGGTTATTCCGTGCTGGAAGAGGGAGACCACCATGTCAGGGACATATTTGAAAGAGCCGATAAAATGATGTATGCGCGCAAGCAGGAACTTAAAGCTATGGGCGCGAAAACGAGGGAATCCTAATAACCACCGGGGACGGAATATTAGTTGATTTTTCGGCCTTGCGGATATACGATGTATATACAAGGAGGAGATACATATGCAGACTCAGGTAAAAATATGGGGCAATAGTCAGGGAATCAGAATCCCTAAGGAAGTGCTTCAGGAAGCAGCTATTTCTGTAGATGATGTTCTCGATGTAAAGGTATCTAATGGAATGATAATGCTTGTTAAACCTTTCAGACATAAAACATTAGAAGAACGCGCTGCTGAATACGATGGAAAGCTTAATTTGGACGGTGAATTTGACTGGGGTGAAGCGGCAGGAAGAGAGATTTGGTAAATGAACGAAGAATTAAATCAGGGAGATATTCTTAAAATCGAGCATATCAGAAAACCTGTTCTCGTTGTAAGTAAAGATTTCTTTAATCAGACCTTTGAAATAATTGGTTGTCCTATTTTTGAAACAGGTGAAGCAGGACCATTGCATATACATATTAAGGCTGAGAATGTTGAAGGTTATGTACAATGTGAGAAGCTGGCATTGCTTGATTTGAATGCCAGAGGCTATACGAAAATAGATAGAATACATTATCCGGATATCATCAATATAACTGATGCTATTCAGGGTATATTCGACTACATTTGATGTGAGATTCATGGGAGAGGGGATTACAGATTTATGGATGTTATGATTCTGAACCGAGTGTCAAAGAACCGTGTCTTTATGAAAGGTTTAATTTCTAAATAAATGAGAGGTTGTTATGAAAAAGAAAAGTATCATTATAATTGCAGCCGTTGTTGCTGCGTCGCTTTCTGCATGTGTAGGCAATAACAGTATCGCAGTACCTGAAGCAAGTACCAATGCCGAATCAAGTGTTGCCGAGTCAACTGTTGCAGAATCAAGTGTTTCCGAATCAATCAATGATCCTTCGACTCAGCCCGATGCAAATATGCGTGAGGACGAAACAATACCTGAGGAAAAGATCGATATCGATATAAGTGATTGTAAAGATTTTGAACAGGTTATCGATAAACTCGAAGCTGATATGGGATATGCTGAACTAAAGATAGGTGGTACAGATGTGCTGCTTGTGACGCCCGGAACATTCAAAGGTGATGATAAAGGTACCAGAGCTGCTACTGTTGCAGAGGTATACTGGATAGATAAAGATAATAATTTAAAAGATGGTGGTCATGTCAGATCCGGAGGCACTGCGAATCCCCTCACCGCCGCAGGAGATTACATTTATGCCAGCGGACATCATTATGTAAAGAGGTATACATTAAACGATGATAACCTCGTGATCGATCTTGAGGCTTCAGAAAAATTTGATGAGAAGGGTAATGTCACCTATTACCTCCGTTCAGAACTTCGGGATGTTGATGCAGATGCAAATGGAGAAGTTAAAGACGATTCTGCGCTCAATAATTTAAATAAAGAAATGTATGAAGCAGATATTATCGGATTTACTGTGATATCAAAATCAAATTAGACGTTATTGAGTGATTACTGGACAGAAGGTTCGAAGGCATTTCCATGAAAAATGATTTCAAGACCATATACGGAGATGGAGTACAGAAAGCTTCCAATTCATAATAAGATTCTTGATGAACCTGGGGGACGGAGTCAGTATCCACCGGGTACGTTTCTCGCCGGCGAGAAACGTACCCGGTGGATTTTTTAGTGTTGAATTTTCTTCCAAACATATACTATATGTAAAAATAATTTTCAAATTCTTAATTAAGCTGCCAATATTTGTAGTATACTAAAGACTATAGGAGGAGTGGGTTATGTTTGAAGTGAAATTTGGAACACCGAAACCGGTGACGTTCAGGGAATACAGTAAATATGGCGATAATGTGGTGGAGTCAGACCTTCCTGATCCCTGATAACCTGAGGATAGACACTCGCATACAGATATGGAGAGACGGATATGATTTATACCAGAGATCGGGAAATAGAAGATTTGATAGAAAAATACCGGGCATTGGAACCGGTTATGGAAGAGCGGCTTAATGATACTTTAAGAGAGCTTGGCAGCTCAGTCATCTACGGCATCACCCATAGAATCAAAACAGTGAAATCCGTAAAGGGAAAGCTGGATAGGAAACCGGACAGGTATCATAGTGCTGAGGAGCTTCGTGACATCCTTGGTTTTCGTGTTATTTGCTATTTTGAAGAAGGGATAGATATGGTCGCCGGGAAAATTGCGGAAGCATTTCGAGTTGACATGACGAGATCAAAAGACAAAAGAAATCTCATAGACCCGACTTCCTTTGGATATCTTTCACTTCACTATATCATCGCACTTCCGGATAGTGACGAATATCCCGAAGAATTTCGTGATATGTGGGTTGAAGTACAGATCCGCACCTTACTTCAGCACGTTTGGGCAGAAATAGAACACGATATCGGATACAAATCAACCTTCACAACGCCACGTGAGGTTAGAAGGAATTTTTCAAAAGCAGCAAGTCTCCTGGAAACAGCTGATGATCTTTTCTCAGGAATTCACAATAGTCTGGTTCATTATAAACAGGAAGTTATCAGCAGTATAGAAAACGACTGTGCCGACAATCTGTATTTGGACGCTATAACCATCGCTGAGTTTACAAAAAGAAGCAGATCCTATCAGAAGCTTCTCAAGGAGATAGCAGCCATTACCGGAGCCACTGTAAACGAAGCGAATCCAGAATCACAGCTTATCCAGCTTGATTTCCTTGGAAAACGTACACTTGGGGACCTCGTTCAGATGATCGAAAGAGAGCATGATACCGCACTCCGCCTTGCTGAAGATAAGCTTGGCGGTACAGACCTTGAAGAGCTTTCCTCCACCGTCGCCTATTACTATCTTTACAGGGCAGAACTTGTAAACAGTGACTGCAGTCCCGAACGGATCAGGGAGTTTCTGTCACTTACCTCAAAGGACCCAAAATATATTGACAGAAATGTGCAGTGGATACTGAAGGTTCGTTCCGACAACAACTCCGTATAACCATATGGAAGTGCCCGCTTACCCGTTTAATATATGCCTGATTTTCGCTGATATAATAGGAATCGGAATAAAAATACTTTGAGTTTTCTTGATGAACATGGAGGTGAAAGCTTGAAAAAATCGAAGGTCATTGCTATCAATCTTATGATCATGGCACTGATACTTTTCTTTATAATTAAATATGTCAATACAAAGATGAGCGAGAGCAATGCGAATGCGGTTGAAGCTTTTAAAAAAATGACGATTTCCGCAGAGCAGATCGTCACCAACTACCTTTTTGACGAGCAGCATCTTTGTGATATCTGGGCAAATTACATCAATCGTTCCGCAGATGCGGGAACACCCATGACTGCGGAGGAAGCTATATCATTTATCAGAAAAGCGAAGATATCTCCAAGTATATACGGACATCTGATATTTCCTGAGGATACTTTAAAAAACGGTATATCTACACACCATGCATTGAAGGATCCGGAGGATTATTCGGTTTCATACCGCAATATCGATCTCTTTGGCAATACTTTTGACATTGGTAAAGAAGACGGTGTCGTAAACCTTACAAGAGCATATACGAACCCTCAGAACGGGGTACAGTCTATTGCCTTTATGAATTACGTTAAGGTTCTGGATGAAACAACGGGAGATCTTAAAGAGGCGATCCTGATGCGAGTCGAGCCGGTAAGCTCTCTTGAAGATAAACTTGTATTCTTTAACGGTGAGTATGACAGAGTTGAGATTTCACTCATTAACAAGGACGGAGATTATCTGGTTCATGGCAAGTCCCTGAAGAATTCCAATTTCTTCGAATATTTCAAGTCTTATAACCAGGCAGACAGCACCGTTTACAATAACATGACTCAGGAAATAACCTCGGATCTAGGTGCCATGAAGATGCTGAATTCAAAAGGAGAGGAATGTATCATTTCCCATATTCCTCTGAAATCACTTAATGCCTGGTATCTTCTTGCATATATACCGGCACGGGAGCTGGTTGCCAATACCGTAGTTGACTGGCTGCTTCTTGGCATGGTAACCCTGGGATTACTGGGATTACTTGTATTTAATTACATTATACTCATGACCTACAACCTTAAACTATCTGAAGCTGCGGTGGCTGCCAATCAGGCTAATGAGGCAAAGTCCCACTTCCTCTCCACCATGTCCCATGACATCCGCACACCTATGAATGCGATACTGGGACTTAATGAAATGGTGCTTAGGGACAGTCATGAAGAGGAAATCCTTGCATATTCGGAAAGCATCAGAACAGCCGGAAAAACTCTGTTGGAAATTATAAATGACATACTCGATTTTTCAAAGATAGAAGCAGGTAAGATGGATATACACAATGCAGACTATAATTTTGTTTCAATGCTTAATGATCTGGTAAATATGGTTCAGACCAGGGCAGAGGAAAAGGGACTTTTACTTAAACTTGATGTGGACAGGAATATCCCGATGGTCATGAACGGAGACGAGATACGTATCAAACAGGTTATCACCAATATCCTCTCAAATGCTGTAAAATATACAAAGGAAGGATCCATCACCTTTAAAGCCGGTTTTAAAGAAGAAGGTCCGGAAACCGTAAGGCTACTGATAAGTGTTACGGATACCGGCATAGGCATCAAGCCTGAAGATATGAAGAAACTGTTTATGGCCTTTGAACGTATAGAAGAGCTTAAGAACAGAAATATCGAGGGTACAGGTCTAGGTATGAGCATTGCACAAAGCTTTCTCAATATGATGGGCAGTCACATAGAGGTGGAAAGCGAATACGGAAAGGGATCCACATTCTCCTTCGAGCTTGTTCAGGTTGTAAAGGACCGGACACCTATAGGAGATTACGAGGAAACCTTCAGAAATTCTGTTTTGGAAAGAAAGAAATATAAGGAGTCCTTTACGGCGCCGGAGGCACGGATTCTGGCAGTGGACGATTCCGAGGTCAACCTTTTCGTTTTCGAAAACCTGCTTAAACGCACTAAGGTGCAGATAGATACAGCCACCAGCGGAGATGAGGGAATAGTACTTTATAAGCAGAGAAAATACGATGTCATATTCCTGGATCATATGATGCCTGATAAGGATGGTATCGAAACACTTATGGAAATGAGGGAAACACCGGGTACGCTCAATGCCCGGACACCTGTAATCTGTTTTACGGCTAATGCTATTTCAGGCATGCGTGAAATCTACATTAGCTCAGGCTTTGATGATTATCTTACTAAACCTGTGGATCCCGGACGGCTTGAGGCATTACTTCTTAAGTATCTTCCGAAGGATAAGATCGCTCCCGCATCCGAGGAAAAAGAGGAAAAAAGTCAGCTTATTCCGGAATTCATTTATGGTATCGAAGCAATCGATGTTAATACGGGCTGTAAATATTGCGGTAGCGATAAAGTCTATATGAGCACGTTGGAGAAGTATCTGGAAAATGCAAAGAAGAACAGAGAAGATATAGAAGGATACTTAGCTGCCGGAGATCTCAAAAATACAACGGTCAAGATACATGCGTTGAAGAGTTCTTCACGTCTGATAGGAGCTTTGAAGCTTGGAGATTTTGCGGAACGACTCGAAAAAGCAGGCGATGCCGGTGATAAAGCTACTCTTGACAAGGAATTGGGAGAACTTCTTGATCAGTACGGAAAGCTCGTAAGGGAACTTGAGCCACTTCAGTTCTATAAAAAAGCAGCGGAGGCTGAATCGGATGCTGCTGATGATAGACCTGTTATATCCGAAGATGATTTGAAGAAGGCATATAATGATATCAGAGAGAGCTGTGATTCCTTTGATTATGACAATGTAAGTGACATTGTGGAATCTCTCGGAAAATACAGATTGCCGGAGAATGAAAAAGGCAGGTTTGAAGCATTAAAAAAAGCTGTTGATGATTTTGATTATGAACAGATACCGGGGATTATTTCAGGTGAAGAGCAATAGAGTATAGGGTTCTGAAAAAGACCCGGAGTTAGATTTATATGAGGGGAGGCAGTATTATGTTGAGATTTTCGAGATTTAAACGAAGTATATTGATTACGGCAACAGCTTCATTAATGTTGTTTACTGCATGCGCGCAAAAGCCGGATAACAGCGGAGAGTTCAAGCCCGGATTAAAAACCGATACGGCATGCTCCATCAAGGTGGCAGGTAACTATTCAAATTTCGAATCACTAGAAAGTGAATTTGAGAGGTTTTATGAATACTATCCAAACGCAAGTCTGAATTATGTTTATTTGGATGATTACAATAACACTATCTCAAGTGCACTCATGAGTGATGAAGCACCGGATATCTATGTTACGGCATCATGGATGCTGGAGGATGACAAGATGGGTCCTGTTTTTGAAAATGCAGAGATCCTTTCCGATCCGTCCCTTAAAATAGATCTGGACTGCGTTCGTAAGGGGGCCAAACTCACCTTGGAAAACGGAGATATCAACATGCTTCCCATATTCACAAGATCCTACGGAATGCTTGTGAATATGGATATATTTGAGAAAAACAACCTGAAGGTTCCGAACAATTACAGTGAGCTCGTGGATGTATGTGATAAGCTTAAGGCGGCAGGCTACGAAACCCCGATCATGGGGGCCAATGGGACAACAGTGGCAGGTATGTACTATGCCTTTGACTTCCCGCTTTTCTGCTATGATGTCATAAAGAATCCGGAATCGGCAGCACCTCTCAATGCTATGGATAAGTCCGCAGGAGAAATGATGCGTCCCGCCCTTTTGAAGCTGAAGGATTTTGTGGACAAGGGATATCTGAATCCCGGACGATGCTCAACGGAAATAGAGGATGATTATAATGCTGTAATAATGCGCTTTTTCGAGGGAGACGTTCCCATGATGCTGGGAAGCGGAGATATGGTTTCCGGTACCTTGAAGCGTGAGAGTAAATCAGAAAAGTTCCAGTCGAATCCGTTTAAGTATAAATTCTATGTTGTACCAATCGGAGACGATGGCGGGTATTTCCTGGATGCAGTCAACCTTTTCTT
Source organism: Oribacterium sp. KHPX15 (assembly GCF_900107835.1). Lineage (GTDB taxonomy): Bacteria > Bacillota > Clostridia > Lachnospirales > Lachnospiraceae > Oribacterium. The sequence goes on along the minus strand of NZ_FNRG01000009.1, from coordinate 17,382 downwards.
CAGTGTAAATAAAAACAGCAGTAATCTCGATATGACCAATGAATTTATCAGGTTCATCATGAGAGAAAAAGAGCTTGGAAATATGGCTCAGATTAAGAGACTTATTACTCCGACAAATGATTTTTCTCTGGATGAGGTATATTCGTCTCTCGAAGGATTCCCTGAAGATAAGTCCTTCAGTTATCAGGAAACAGGTCTTAATGATGCCGTAAACAAGGAGTTTCGTGCAGCAGCCTACAAGGTTGCAAACGGTACACTGACTGTCGATGAGGCGGTAGCTCAATACGGTAGTTTGTGGGAGGATTAATCTTCCAAAGAAAGGAAATTAAATGGAAGAGCGGGTAGTTATTGTTGATGATGATGCCATCATATTGAAGAGTGCAAAAACTGTTCTTTCGGAAGCCGGGTTTAAGGTAACCTGCCTTAAAAGCGGCCGGCTTTTACTGGATTACGTTGAGAAGAATACCATTGATATGCTTCTTCTGGATATTAAGATGCCGGATCTTGATGGTTTCGAGACATTGAAGCTTCTCAGGCTTTGGGAAAAAGAAAACTCAAGGAAAGAAATCCCGGTAATTTTCTTTACTGCCGATGATGATTGTCACTCCGAGACTATAGGTCTTTCAATGGGTGCCATGGATTTTATCAGAAAACCCTTTGTGGCTGAGGTCCTGACACTACGTGTAAGACATCTTCTGGATCTCATCAGGCTTCAGCGGGATCTGCATGCGGAAGTTGAAAAGAAAACCAGAGAGATAGAAGGTTTATCCATACATATAGTTCAGACTCTTGCGGAAGCAATCGACGCCAAAGATACATATACAAAAGGACATTCCAGCAGGGTTGCCGAGTATTCCAGGGAAATAGCCAGAAGAGCAGGCTATACAACAGAAAAACAGGAAGAAATATACATGATGGGACTTCTTCATGATGTCGGGAAGATAGGCGTCCCCAATGCTGTTATCAATAAACCGGGCAGACTTACGGATGAAGAATATGATATTATAAAAACACATCCCGGAAGAGGTGCAAAGATACTTCAGAACATTGAGGAAATGCCTAAACTGGCCATCGGAGCCCGCTGCCATCATGAACGCTACGACGGCAGGGGTTATCCTGACGGAATATCGGGAGAGGATATTCCCGAAGAGACCAGAATCATTGCAGTTGCAGATGCTTACGATGCCATGACCAGCAACAGAAGTTACAGAGGTGTCCTTCCGCAGGATGTTGTCAGGAGTGAAGTTGAGAAAGGTTCGGGAACGCAGTTTGATCCAAAGTTTGCGGCAATTATGCTTGAGATAATCAAAGAAGACGTTGATTTCAAACTGCATGAATAAAGATCGGGTGTGAGTAATTATGAATTGTCAAAGATGCGGTACACCGCTGAGAGAAGGTGAGAAGTTCTGTCCGCAGTGCGGAACTCCGGTTATAGTACAGAAGCAGACTTTTGTGGTCAGACGTATGCCTGTACTTCTTATCATCGTCCTTACCATGGGATTTCTTATAAGTGCATTCATTTTCGAGGATGGGGATGCCAATCTTGCTGTGATGCTTTCCTGTGTTCCGGGCATAATTCTCATGTTTCTTATATACCGGATGGATCGCATAGAGCCGGAGCCTGTGGGGTTGATTCTTAAGCTTTTCCTTGTTGGGGCATTTATTGCCACATTTTTAGCAGGTACGATTGAATCCTTCCTTGGCATGTTCATAGATTTTCTGTTCTCATGGGATCCTATAGTTTACAGCTTTATGGAAGCTTTTGTTCTTGCTGCCGCAACAGAAGAGCTGGTAAAATATCAGCTTCTCAAATCCATCACATGGAAGCATCCTGCCTTCAATTACCGTTTTGACGGTGTTGTTTACAGTACCATGCTGGCCATAGGTTTTGATATAGCAGAGAATCTTCTTTATCTCGCTGACAATGCCCTAAGTACAGCCTTTATGAGAGCAGCATTTCCGGGACACTGCGTTTTCGGAATATATATGGGATACTACTATGGACAGGCAAAGTCTCATGAATTGCACGGGGACCCGGAAGGCGCCAAAAAGATGAGAAGGAAGGGACTGTTCATAACGATCCTTATCCACGGAGGCTACGATTTTCTTTGTATGCTTGGCAGTATTTCGGAGTCTGAATTTGCACAGATAATCATAGGACTTCTTCTTTTGTTTGTCATGGTGGCGCTTAATGTAACAGCTTATAAGAATATCAAGAAATATGCGTATTATGATTCTCCGGTGTGATTAATCAAACAATTATTATCCTATTTCAATCCATAAAATAATCAAACTATATAATCGTGAACTCTTAGCTTAGATATTGTTGGGGGAATATAAGGAGAGTATGGAAGAGAATAAATCACCACTTAGGATATATTGTAAAAACTGTGGTGCACCGGCTGATTTTGACATTGTAAATCAGACCTACAGATGTGCAAATTGCGGTGAGTCTACCGGAATAGAAGAAGCCTATGATTCGGTATATAAGTGGAGAGAGCTGAATAAAAACAGCGCAAAAATAAGAGCTTCCGGTGACAAAATAGAAGAGGGCTCATGCTCAGCCTGTGGAGCCAGAGTTATCTTTGGAGTAGGTGAAGCTTCGGAAAAATGTATATTCTGCGGCAGTAAACTGGTGAGATCGGAACTTACTGATTCATCTCAGATGCCGGATCTCATCATTCCTTTTGCCATAACGCCTGAGGAAGCAAAAAAGAGAATGCTGGACTGGGGGCATAAACATTCGAACACTCCTGAAGGAAAGGCTGTCGTTTCATCAATGGGACAGTTCCACGGTTCATATCTTCCCTACAGAGTTGCCAAGGGACCTGTTTATGCCAGTGTTTCCCGCGATGGTACCGAAAGAAGATATGAGTGCGGCGGATATCTTGACGGCACAGCTGTCAATACTTCAAAGCAGTTTGACAATCTGGTGATGAACGACATGGAGCCCTTTGACTGGTCCGGCGCCAGACCCTTTGAGTTCGGACTCATTGCCGGCATGCCTGTTAAGCTTAACGATTCACCCGATAAAGCTATAAACCAAAGAATCGAGGAAGAGGTTACCGAAGACTTCCGGCCTAAGGTTGAGTCGGTCATGCAGACCTCGGGAGTAAGCATTAACACTCATACTGAAAAGATCAATGTTCTCTCCGCCATACTTCCCGTTTACTTCATTAAAAACGGACCTCTGACGGCGGTTATGAACGGACAGACAGGTCGTATTGCAGTCTCAAAAAACCGTACGAAAAAATCATATCCATGGGTCATCGAGCCTCTTATCTATACAGTAATACTTACCATGATCATGGGATATTTCTATAGATGGGCTGCTGAGCCAATGTTCTACGGAGCCATGGTTTTCGGCTGCATTATCTTCTCGGTAATGGGAGACGGCAGAACGTCACTTGTCAGAAGAATCACTCTCAAAAGCGAAACTTCCAGGGCGTATCGCGAGGACGGCGAGCTTGTCATCAATGAAGGAAAAGGTGTTTTAAAGAATCCTTATGACAACACTCCTGTGTTTTATGAGTCTAATGCAAAGGGCGAGAAAGTTCCGGTGAGACTAAGGTTCTACACAATTGGAAGATGGATAGGCATCCTGTATAATGCACTTGTTACGGTGTTCCTTCCTCTTATCCTTGCGGCGCTGTTAAGGCTTGCAGATATGGAAGAAGGTGAAGGATTTTTTGACCACTTTTACCCTTTGTATGGTGCTGCGTGGTATGTATTGGCTGCAATGATAGTTCTGGTTTATTTCGTTAAGGGTGTAAGGAAAGATGCTTATGACCATCCTTATATCTATGAAATAAAACCTGATGGCAAAACACGACTTATAGGCAAACGCATAGACAGGAAGCTCAGCATTTTCTCAATGTTCGGTATCGGAAAGGTTGACAGAAACGGAAAGAGAATCACGTTGTTTGGAACTATGCGTGAAATGGGCTGTTCAGGTTTCGGACTTTTGATCGGGCTTTTCTTTATCTTGCTGGGAAGTACATGTGCGATAGTGTTTTAAGTAATTATGGGGGATTACAAATGAAAAAGAAATTATCAAGGTTTTTGGTTTCTGTTGGTGCTTCTGCGGCAGTGATTATGTCTATGGCTTCCTGCGGAGGTTCAAATGTACCTTCCGCAAATTCTGATGCTGCAGCTGGGACCACCGACAAAGCTGATGAGGAAGGTGAAGCTAAGCAAAACGAAGCCGGAAAAAATGAGGCTGAGAAAAATGAAGGCGGAAAATCCGGTGAATCTGAAGCTGCCGATGAGGTATTGCCTGATAAGTCTTCGGAGACCTCGGAAACAGAGTCTTCTAAAGCAGAGATGACAGATTTCTTCATTTCAAAAGTAGCAAAGGATGCCAATGTAGATACTCAGGAAGTGAGATCTTTCCTTGTAGATGATATCGACTTTGACGGTGAGTATGAAGGCTTTATGTTCATCGGAACAGAGGCTGACAAGGAATATAATTCCTGTGAAGGCGAGGTCTGGTTTGTAAACGAAGCAGGTTCAAAGAAGCTGCATGATAAGTTTCAATATTATTTAAACGATGAAGGTGATGTTTTCAGCATTGTGGAAGGACATGACAAAAACTTTGTTGTTTTCAATGACATGTATGCAACGTCGTTGGTAACTAACTTTTATTATACAGATGGTGAAACATGCAAGGAATCCGTTGTTTCGGGAGTTGGAGATGCTAAGGTTGACGAAGACACCGGGGACCTGGTCATCCAACTAAGTGCTTATGACTGTACCTGCGATTTTGAAAAGGATTCCAATGAACCTATGTGGCTGGGACACAGCTGGAAACCTTATTATTTCTACTACAGCAGGAATACCGGCGATTTCATGGAGTATGGTGCAAAGGAGATCAATGCTTCAGAGCTTAAAGATATTGTTGGTACCGATGTCATAAAAGAGTTGGAGGGTGATGGATATACCGTCGATAACATTATCCAAAGGGACAATGGAATCATCAATATTAATTACTCCAAAGAATCAAAACTGAATGATGGCTCCAGATCCATAAACTATATGAACGCGACCTTCGATACCCGAATCAACGACTACATAAAAGCCTGGGACGATGATGAAGCAGACCTTTACGGTTCTGACTTCGGCGGCATTTATGAAGTACAGCTTTTAGGCTCCGCTCATGAAAGCTCCGCGCTTCCCGAAAGTCCGGATGAGGTTTACGGCGTATTTGTAATGGCTTCAAAGAACTCAGACGATTGCTTGGATACAGAGGCGGCCTTGATGGATGCGGAATTCTACGATGAGTTCACGGTATATACTCCTGATTTTTCAGGCCTTAATAAAGAACCCTACTATGCAGTTGCCGCAGGACTTTTCAGCACAGAGGAAGAGGCAGAGAAGTGCCTCAAGGAAGTTAAGGCCGCAGGCTTCAAGGATGCCTACGTAAAGAATGCCGGTAAGTACATCGGAGGAGAGTACCTCTACACCATGACAAGTACAGAAGGAATCTCAGTTGAGGATGACTATATTCTTTTGAAGGATGTCCCTGTATCTCTTCCATATCCTGTGGAGTATGAGAATTCAACAATGAACCTCTACGTCGATAAAGACACAGAGTTCGCAAAGGACAGAGACCTCGGCACCTTCACCAACTACGAAGAAGGTGAAACTCCTTATGAGTGGATCAAGAAAAATCTTGAGCTCAACAAAACTGATCCTGAAGCTTACTCCGAAGGCGTTCCTCTTCACGGTGTCTTCAAGGTTGGTATAAAGGGTGACAGGATCACAACTTATTACAGCAGCGCATGGTGGGATTAAATAAACTGTTTTCTTAGATCCCGGGAGATTTAATAAACTGTTTACTTCGACCTGATGGCATCAAATAAAAATGGTTGTCTGCAATCCGGTAGACAACCGTTTTTTTTTGATTTCAAATAACTAATGATCCTATAGATATATGATAAAATAACTTTAAGTTAGTACACAAGATTTCGTAACAAATTCAATTAGGTTGAATGGAGATTGTCATGAGAATATGGGCGCACAGGGGCTGCAGTTTGAGATATCCTGAGAATACACTGACAGCTTTCAGGAAAGCAATGGAACTAAAAGATCTCACAGGTATAGAGACAGATATCCAGTTGTCAAAAGACGGTCACATAATGATCATGCACGACGAAACCCTGGACCGGACAACGGACGGAAAGGGTGAGATCAGAAACTACACCCTTGAAGAATTGAAAAACATGAAAATAGATGCAGGTGAAGCCAGAGTTGAAAGAATCCCTACAGTGGAGGAACTCCTGGACCTTCTCGAGCCACGTCTGAAGGCAGGCACACTTAAGCTGAACCTCGAACTCAAAAACAGCAATATCCGTTACGAGGGCATGGAGCAGAAGATAGTGGAGCTTATTCACCGGAGAGGTCTGGAGCATGCCATCGTGTACTCATCCTTCTACGGAAAATCCCTGAACCTAATTCGTGAACTTGATTATGAGGCTGAGATCGGCATCCTTGACCGCTACACCTCTGACTGCCTTTTTAAAATCCGTGGCGGTGTTAATGCTGACGCCCTTCACCCTGAATTCAGATCCATCGACAGCACACTTGATGAATTACAGGGCTACACCGTCAGAGCCTGGGGCAGCGGCCGCCTCTTCCCTGAACAGCCAAGCGGTAACAGGTTGAATCTCACAGGCCTTGAGGTCAAAGGCATTACCGACATAATACTGAACGAGCCAGAAGTATATGTTTCCTGAATTATATAAAAATTCTAAATTAAAGTTTGATACTTTCTGACTTCGTGCTGTATACTTGTCGGACTTTTAAGAAGTCATCTTAGCTGTGGACTTATATCTTTTCAAAGCGTATAGTATATGCATTATTTAAGAAGTCCATAGGGAGCTGTTCTCACTAGAGAGATGTGTTCCAGGTGGCTTAGACATTAAATAAAGACATCCATGGGAGAGACATATGAAGAACGACTTCAAAATCAGAAAAGCTTCCGAGGCAGATGCCGAAGCTTTAGTTTCGATATACGCGCCCTACGTTCTGGAAACAGCCATTACCTACGAGGTTGAAGTTCCAACAGTAGAGGACTTCAGGCAGCGGATAAAGAACATTCTTAAAAAATTGCCCTACCTCGTTGCAGAGCAGGATGGGAAGATAGTGGGATATGCCTACGCAGCACCATTTCACGTCCGTGTGGCTGCCAGGTTCAATGTTGAAGCCTCCATATATATCGATAAAAATTCTCAACACAGCGGCCTCGGCAAACGACTTTATATCGCACTTGAAGATATATTGAAGAAGCAGGGCTATCTGAATATTAACGTAAGCATCGCTTACCCGGATTCTGAAGATGATGAACACCTAAGCAAAAACAGCGCGGAATTTCATGAGCACCTTGGATACCACATGGTGGGAGAATTCCATAAATGCGGCTACAAGTTCAACCGCTGGTACAACCTGATCTGGATGGAAAAAATCATCGGAGAGCACGTTGAAAACCAGCCTGAAGTTAAAAGATTTGATGAGATTGAACCGGAAATAGACTTCAGCAGATACTAAAATTTGCAACTTGAATAAATCTATACAAGAGGTGATACATATGTCAAAAAACGGAATTGTAGTTATAGGTGCCACATTTGTTGACATCAAAGGATACCCCACAGAGACATTTCTTCAAAACGGAAGAAATGCGGGATCAGTAATGCAGGTGCATGGAGGTGTTTGTCGAAATGTGGCTGAGGATATTGCCAATGTTGAGCTGAAGCCAACATTCGTAAGCCTTGTGGATGAAACCGGAACCGGAGTCGATGTCATCAATAAGCTGAACCGCCACAAGATCAATACTAAATATATCAGAAAAGTCGAGGACGGGCTCGGCATGTGGCTCGCAATTTTCAACAATGATGGTGACGTCATAGCTTCCATATCCAAAAGACCTGACCTTAGTGATATTGAAGATATACTTAAGGAGCAGGGAGACGAGATAATTTCAGAAGCAGACAGCGTAGTTGTAGAGATCGACATGGATTCATCCATACTGAAGCTTGTATTTGATCTGGCAGAAAAATACGGAAAAGAAGTTTATGCGGTAGTTTCCAATATGTCCATCGCAATGCAGAGAAGAGACCTGATCAAGAGAACCGGAGTTTTGGTCTGCAATGAGCAGGAAGCGGGAATGCTTTTCTCCGATGATTATTGCAATAAAACTCCTGAAGAAATGATGCAGATACTTGATAAGCAGGTTAAGCTAGCACAGTATCCCCGTATGGTTGTGACCATGGGATCAAAGGGTGCAGTATATGCATCAATGAATGATGAGCCGGGATTCAGCCCAACCATATCAGTTGAGGTAATCGATACCACCGGAGCAGGAGATGCATTCTTCTCGGGCGTTGCCATCGGACTGACCTACGGAAAGTCTCTTAATGAAGCCTGCCAGATCGGATCAAGACTTGCAAACTCAGTAATCCTCACCACCGACAACGTCTGCCCGAGATTCCTTCCGGGAGAATTCGGAATAGAGGCAGAGCGCTAATGTTTCAGACCTGAATTATAAGTTGTACCCGGAGTTGCCGATTTCTGCAGTATTCAGCATCACTACAGAATATATTAAGTTCTTAAGTGCCAATGCATATCAAATCCCTATATTTGCGGTATGATATGGTTAGTTATAACTAAATATATTATCCAAAAAAATACAAAAAACGAAAATTATTTTGTTGTGATTTTTTAGAAACTATATTAAGATACAATACAGATGAGATTGAACACTTCATCGAACACTAAGTTTTGATTTATTATTATTTCAAGGAGGAACCTATATGTCACATTTTATCAATGATGAGTGCGTAAGCTGCGGATCATGTGCATCTGTATGTCCAGTAGAGGCTATCTCAGCTGGCGATTCAAAGTATGTTGTAGATGAGGGCACTTGCATCGATTGTGGAGCTTGTGAGGAAGCTTGTCCTACAGGCGCTATCGCTGCTAAGTAATTTCAAATATAATAAGATTTAAAGGAGTTGGTACTAAGTACCGGCTCCTTTTTTTGTGCTATAATTGATTTGTTAATATAAATCCGAGGAAACGCCAAATGAAAGAAAAAAAGAAACTCACCCCGGGGACGATACTGTTTTACCTTATCCCCGTCATAGCGGCAGCGGCAGCCATTTTTTTCGGGTATCTCTATATGAAAGATTATCTGAAATATAAAGAAGCCGCTGATGAATATGCCGATATCAATGACAATTACATAAAGATTCTTGAAGATACAGAAGACACAAAGGAACCTGCTGATGTATACGATGAAAGAACCGATTATTTTCCGACTCTTTCCATTGATTTTAAGGAATTAAAAAATATCAATGAAAGTATGGCCTGTGTTCTCTATGTGCCTGCGCTGGATATGACTTATCCGGTAGTTTACTCCAAGGATAATGATGACTACCTGCACAAAACATTTGAAGGTAAGTATAACTTTGCCGGATGCATATTCTATGATTATTTAAGTGAACGCGGCTTCAAAGGTTACAATACTTTTATATTCGGCCACAATATGAAAAACGGTTCAATGTTCGGAACCCTCAAGAAGCTTAACTCAGAACCCGGTCTCGCTGCCGAGAACCCGTATTTCTATATTTACACAGACGGACAGGTTAGAAAATACGAAATCTTTTCTTTCTATCAGACAGTAAGTTCATCAAAAACCTATGATGATATATTGTCGGAAGAAGATTATGATGCATACATTGACCGCGCATTAAAGAATTCTAATTTCATTGATTACATCGGAGACATTGATTTTGGTGAAAGACCCGGTATCGTAACATTATCCACCTGTTCCGGAAGATCCGGCGGAAATGAACGATTTGTGGTACATGGAGCCCTGATTTCCACCAGGAATCCATCAAAAGGGCAGAGACTGAATATTAAATGATGTACATATGTTACATGGAGCCCTGATTTCTACCAGGAATCCGTCAAAAGGCAGGAGACTGGATTTTAAATGATGTATAAATTCACTAAAATAGTCACCTTTGCAAATATTGAAAACGATTTAATCATTTTTTTAACAACTTAAGCGTTATAGTCTTACCTAGGTGATGGGAACTTCTGTATGCATATTGATTATTTGATATGCGTTGATTATATCCTGAAATAGGGGTCGGGATTTGATTGTAATACAGAAGTTGAAAGGGGAAATAGATGAATAACGAAACATTTATTGTTAACATTAAGTGTCGTGAGAATGCAACATGGCAGGGTAAAGTTACCTGGGCTCAGAAGTCAAAGACAAAGTATTTCAGATCCACTCTTGAGCTTATCAAGATGCTGAACGGCGCTATGGATGATGACAATTCTACTGAAGATTTCAACGAATAAAGATTATTAAGCTATAATTTTTCGACATTTTCCTGTATATTTAAATCATGGGCGCATCTCAAAATGACGCGTCTTGAGACTTTGAAAAAAGACTTGCTTTGCAGAACGGAGAATATATGGAAAAACTTAAAGGAATTAATCTTATCGGAATCCTTGTTGATAAAACCAGGGATCATGATTTCAGTGGTGTAATCATTAATCAGTATGACGACAGAAGAATCGAGTTTGACTCATGCATGAGTATGCTGAATGAACTTGATACCATATATGATGATTGGGGATTTCCTGAAGCGTCTTCAAAAACCCGGAGCTTCACTATGCATAGAAGTGATCTCACAAATGAGGGTGAGGCAGTGGAGAAGAAGAAACTTACTCATATAGCTGCTGAGACTAAACCCAGAGACATTTCAGAGGAAAGAGGGCAGGTAGCAACCTTCCTTTTACTTACAGAGATGCGTCAGCACTCCAGCTGGCAGGGAATGGTTCTTCATGTTGAAGGTGACAAGAGGAGCAGATTTGACAGTGTTCTCGATCTGTTATTCCTGATGGATGAGGCACTTGGATAAAATTCAGAAAAGAATCGAAAAAAAGATTTTAAATTGAGGGAGCGTTCTATCGTGATTTGGTCCGGTGGAAAGTTCCCTCAAAGTTTTTAATTGTTAATTCTTACAAAATTCTGTTAATTTTTACGAAAGTATTTAAAAAAGTACAATTTATTACAGCAAAATGCTTGTTTATATTTAATTTATCGTTTATAGTTGAATCAATGAAGGGAAACCAATAAGGTTTCGGTGGCCGGGCGCAAAGTTCGGCTTTTTTTGTATTTTTTTATTCCTAACATGTAAATAAAACTGTTGATTCACAGCAGATTTTCTTTCACGCTGAAAGATCCGAAAAAATTTTCTGAATTTCTCATTTTCATACCCTGAAACATTTATTAAATCACAAAAACACGTCGGTAATTTAGTAGAAGAATGCGCTAGCAATTTTTTTACTAAAGGCGGGAAAGAATGAAAACAAAAAGACTTGGTGACATGCTGGTCGAGATGAATTTTATTACAGATCAGCAGCTTAATGAAGCACTGACTATCCAGAAGCAGGAACATGAAAGACTGGGTACTACACTGGTGAGACATGGTTTCATAACTGAATCCCAGATGGTTGATGCCCTCCGTTTGCAGCTGGGTATCGATTATATTGACCTTTCAAAGACAGACATCGCACCGGAAATGTCTCAATATATCCCAAAGAAGCTGGCGAAGCAGAACCGTATGGTGCCTGTATCTGTTTCAAAGGACAATCTCTTCATTGCGATGGCCGACCCAACGAATTTCCTTGCGTTGGAGGATGCCAGAAAAGCAAGTAAAAAGAACATTATACCCATGATCGCAGCGGGTAATGCTGTAGATCATGCCATTAACACACTTTATGGTAATGAAGGTGCCGCCCAGGCCATGGCTCAGATGAGAGCCGAAGCCGGCATCAGCGATGATGAGGTTGTAACCTCCGCTGCAGACCAGACTATCGATACCAGCGAAGAATCCGCACCAACCATCCGTCTTGTAAACTCCATAATCGAGCGTGCCTATGTTGAGAATGCTTCCGATATCCACTGGGAGCCCTCAGAGAAGGATCTTGTGATCCGAATGAGAATCGACGGACACCTTCATAAGATTCTGACTATACCTCACAACCTGATGGAGCCTGTTATATCCCGTCTCAAGATCATGAGCCGAATGGATATCATTGAACGACGTGTCCCACAGGACGGTCGTGCCAGAGTGCGCATAAAGGGAAAAGACATTGATCTCCGTATTTCAACATTACCCTCTATATACGGTGAAAATATAGTTATCCGTATCTTGAGACGTGATGGTTCAAAGCTTAATCGTCGCGGCATAGGTATTCCGGAAGCGGAAGATGCAAAGATCACAAAGCTCCTTAGTCTCACCAGCGGCGTAATTATGATCGTGGGTCCTACCGGATCAGGTAAGTCATCCACCATGTATACTCTGGTAAGCGAGCTTCTTTCCGAGTCCACCAACATGATTTCACTGGAAGACCCGGTAGAGTACAACATGAACGGAGCTATCCAGGTTCAGATCAATGAAAAGGTCGGGCTGACATTCGCTTCGGGTCTTCGTGCCATCCTCCGTCAGGATCCGGATATCATCTGCGTCGGAGAAATCCGTGACAGTGAGACAGCGGAGATTGCCATGCGTGCGGCTATGACCGGACACCTGGTTATCACCACCATCCATACAGAGGATGCCATCAGCGCCATCGACAGACTTAAAGATATGGGCGTTGCGCCGTATCTTATTTCAGCAGGTCTCAGAGGTATCATTTCCCAGAGACTTCTCCGCCGTATCTGCACAAACTGTAGGGAAGTGGAGCAGGTTTCACCTGAAAAGCTCCAGCTTTCCAAGCTAAAGAACAGACCGGGACGTATATTCTATCATGGCAGAGGCTGTGACATGTGCTTCAATTCCGGCTACAGAGGACGAATCGGTGATTTCGAGGTTTTGGTCATGAATGATGCACTGAGACATTGTATCACCAGCGGCGGAGACAAGCAGGAGTTCCAGCGACTGGCCAAGGAAACCGGATATATCAGCATGCTTGAAAATGCCGACAAGCTGGTGGAAGACGGCATTACCACTGTGGATGAAGTTCTGAGAACAGTTTCCGAGCTGGAAGACTGATGAAAATTTATAGCGTCATTGTATTTTACAGGAGGATAGAGACTTTGTTCCTGACCGGTTGTGGCTTAAACTAAAGCGCGGCAAATGTTGATTTTTATTTTGGTCAGGGAGTTTGACAAGATATGTTTAAACTAAACAAAGCTCAGCTCAGATGGCTGGCAATGCTTACCATGGTGCTGGATCATTTTGCGGAAATGTTTCTGAAACCGGGGCTTGAGGGAAGCAGTGAGATTCTGACAAAGCTTCAACTTTCACAGCCCTTTGCAGAGATTCTCTGTAATGTGTTTATAAGTCTCGGCACCTTCACCGGAACTGTAATGATCTATTTCCTTATAGAGGGGTACTTTTACACAAAAAATCTAAAAAAGTATATGCTTCGGCTCCTTTTATTCGGAGTGATTTCACAGGGACCCTTTTATTTGGCCTTCGGGGTGCCGGCCTTAAATATATTATTTACACTTGCTGTTTGCCTGGGAGCAATATATGTACATTACCATGTTCCGGACTCAGGCAAAAAGAACCTGATGATACTCGGTCTTTTTGCGATAAACTGTTTTACCGACTGGACAATCATGGCAGTGCCGATAACCTTGTATCTGTCGGAAGCATTTGAGCCGGTGGAAGAAAAACCGGGCTTTAAAGTAAAGCCTGACCGTCTCAGACTTGCATTTATAAAAAGCTTTATACTGATGCTCATCATCCACGTAATATCCTTAGGTTCATTCCTGAAAGGAGTATCAACAACCTGTGGATTCGTGCTTGCGGCCATACTTATCACCCGGTTTTATGATGAAAGTAAACCGAAAAAATCAGGTACAGAGGAGAAGGGGTATATTGCTCCGACTCTTAAAAAGTACTTTTTTTACATTTTTTATCCTTTGCATCTGGTCATATTATCGGGCGTTTATAAATTGTTGATTTCATCTTAAAGTAAAGGAGTTCACATGATACACATTCAGGATATAGTTGACCTCGCAGCAAAAAGAGGTGCCTCCGACATACACCTCATTGCCGGACTCCGCATAAAGTGCCGTATTGACGGTCGTATAGTTGACCTTGCAGAGAATGTTCTGACCCCGGAAGACTGTGAGTACCTGGCGAAGGAAATGGCAGGAACTAAATACGAACTGATTGAAGAAATGGGAGAGCTTGACTGTGGAGGAACCATAGCAAACGAACGTGTCCGTATCAACCTTTTCCGTCAGCAGGGTAATATCTCCGCCGTACTCAGAATCCTGTCCAGTAATATCCCGGAGCTGCATTCTTTAGGACTTCCCGCGGTTGTATCGAAGTTCCCAAGTCTCAATAAGGGAATCGTTTTGGTTACGGGTGAGACAGGTTCAGGTAAGTCAACCACCCTTGCAGCCATTCTTGACTGTATCAACCACACGAGAAATGATCACATTATCACCCTTGAGGATCCTATCGAGTATGTATACAAATCCGACAAAAGCATTATCAATCAGCGCGAGATCGGAAGAGATACAGAGAGCTATACAAACGGACTCCGTGCCATCCTTCGTGAAGACCCGGATGTAATCCTTATCGGTGAGATGCGTGATCTTGATACCATAGAAACAGCACTTACGGCAGCCGAAACAGGACACCTTGTTTTTGCAACCTTGCATACCAACAGTGCGGTGGATTCCATTGACCGTATCGTAGGTGTATTCCCGGAAGCGAGACAACAGCAGATCAGGCTTCAGCTTTCAACCACCTTAAAGGCAGTACTGTCCCAGCAGCTTCTCGTTAAGTCAGGTGGAAAAGGAAGAGTTGTTGCTGCGGAAGTTATGATCGTTACTCCGGCACTGCAGAATCTGATCCGTGAAGGAAAGACACCGCAGATGCAGAGCTTTATGCTAAGCTCCGCAGATCAGGGCTCCATGACTATGGATAACTGCCTTATAAAGATGTTTAATGAGGGAAAGATAACTGCCGACACTGCCGTGAATGCTGCTGTGGATGAGCTTTATGTCCGGAAGAGAGTTATGGGGCAGTAGACATTAGAAGTGTTAAACGAAAAGTTTATGTAAGCTTATAGAGCCTATTACAAATTTTTATATATTTTTTATGAAATACATTTATGTTTTTCGGATTCACGACGATAAACTTTGTGTAGGAATAAAAAATATAAATAATACTATTGTAAATATTTATATTTTGCTTTATATTCTAAACATATAAAGCAATGACCTGAGCGATAAGGGGTGATTGCATTGGTTACTTATTCGTACAAAGCTTTAACTGCAGAGGGTGTTGAAACAAAGGGTGTCATATCGGCACCGGATGAATACTCGGCAGTTGCCCAGATAAGACAGAAGTGCCCGATTATTACGAGTCTTACTCCCATAGAAAAGGAGAAAAAGCAATTTGACAGCCTCCTCAATATGGAGATAGGAAGTCCCAGGATCAAGACCAGAGCCCTGGCACTTATGTGTTCACAGTTTGCGATAACGCTTAAATCCGGAATGCCTATTGGACATGCCCTTGAGATGATAGCAGGACAGACTGAGGACAAAAAATTAAAGAAAATATTGGAAACTGCTTCTGAAGATGTTCTCGGAGGTTCAACCTTAACCAGTTCCTTTGAGAAGTATCCGGATGCATTTCCTATAACATTTATTGAGACGATAAAAGCAGGAGAGGTTTCCGGTACCCTGGAAAATTCCTTTCAAAGGATGCACAAGTACTACGAGACCAGCGCTACCAATTCCGAGAAAATACGTGGTGCGCTTACCTATCCTATATTTGTAGTCATCATCGCAGTTATAGTTCTTATAGTCATCATGGTGAAGGTTGTACCAACTTTGGCGCAGGTCTTCAGCAGTCTGGGAGGCGAGCTTCCTCTGATGACAAGGATTATGATCAAAACCGCAGAGTTTTTCTCAAAGACGTGGTTAGCGATGCTGATCATATTGATAGCATTGATCGTTGTCTGGAAGGTGTTTGTAAAAACCGAAAAGGGAATGATTCTTGAGGCAAACCTGGCACTGACATTGCCGGTCATCGGAAAGATCAATGTTTTAAACGGAGCTTCCCAGTTTGCCAATACCATGTCAACCATGATCGGTTCCGGACTTACTTTAAATAACGCCGTATCAGTTACAGCAAAGGTCATGGACAACTATCTCTTACAGAAAGACATAGAAGGCATGATTGGGCGTATAGAAGAAGGTAAGCAGCTTGGTGAATGTATAAAGGGTTGCGAATACTTCCCGAACACACTTAAAGATATGTGTGCTGTAGGTGAGGAAACCGGTGAGCTTGATAAGACTCTGGATGTAATCGGCGAATACTTCGCCAATGAAACAGAGCGCCGTGTACAACAGGCCATCACCATGCTGGAGCCCACACTACTTGTTATCATGGCAATATTTGCAGGATTTCTGGTTATCTCCATCTACCTGCCAATGTTCACCATGTATAACCTGTTTTAACAAAATTTTTACCCGGAAACGGGTGAAGATAGATACTGCCGGTACATCCTGAAAGAAATGTATCCGGTGCCACACATCACATGAGCTGATCTGCAAGGATGCAGTTCAAAATTAAAGAAATAGAACATCGATAGGAGGAAAAAACATGTTCAAAAAGATTAACAAAAAAGGTTTCACATTGGCTGAGTTACTCATCGTAGTTGCTATCATTGGTGTACTCGTTGCGATTTCAATTCCTATTTTCACTGCACAGCTCAGAAAGGCAAAACTTGCTACCAATCAGGCAAATGCAAGAGCAGCATATGCGGCTGTAGTTGCAAAACAGCTTCAGGAAGGATATACCGGAGCACAAGGTACATATACTGTTTCAACAGCTCAAGCTAATGTAACTAGTTACACTACAGATGTTACAGCTAATTCTAGAGGTATTGATGCTTGGTCAGTTTCTTATTCAGGTGGATGGGGAAAGGGTAATCTTGGCGATATCCAGGTAACTGAATGGATAGTATCTATTGATGGCAGTGGTGATGTATCGATTGCAGCAAATGCTGTAAAGAGTTAAACTGTTTTAATAAGCGCTTTATGGTATGTTTCCGGAATTCCGGATCCATGTTAATAGTTAAGTACATATGGATGCCTGCCTGTAATATACAGGTGGCATCCATTTTTTTGCCTAAATCCTTATGTGAATATAAGTTTCTTGTATATAAAATGAATAATATATAATTAAAAGTAAAATATATGTCGATTGAAATAATGATAAGTATCTTTAAATTCATATACTTAAACTTCCCACATAAATAGTGGGCATCGCACCTTGAAAACTCTATATTCTAGACTATAAAAATACAATTACGCCACTTTGTAATCACTTG
>NZ_FNRG01000051.1 GCF_900107835.1 Oribacterium sp. KHPX15 | reverse complement strand
CTTTATGATTACGAACGGGATAATAAAAAAGTGCCGGTGCCTTCAGATCCCGATAGTATAGAAGTGCCAAATGGTTCGTTTGTTAATTGCGTTCTTTGCGATACATTGGAATATCAAAAAAGAAATAATAATAAAGCTGTGAAAAAAACACTTTCTATTCCGGAGTGGCTTAATGAATTAGCTATCAATGCAGGAGTTAATTTTTCTCAGGTATTGCAGGACGCTCTTAAATCTCAATTAAATGTAGAATGAGTAGTCTGAATTGAAGAGAGATAATCTAAATTTCACAAATGATTAACTTGCAGAATAAAAATTAAAAAAGCCACGGATTTAAGCCTGCTGATCATGGGACGAATCTGTGGTATTTAAAGAGAAGAGTTGGATTGAAATGTAATACATTTATTGTTTATGTAATACAATATTTATGAGAATGAGCGGAGTGTTAGCAAATGGCTAGGGGTTGGATGTTTTTAAAAATCACCATATTACATAGCTAAGTGATATACTGTAATTGTGGTGGATATATTATGATTTACATAAGGATATATGTGAGATTCAATAGTTGGTAGAACTGAGTGTGGATAATTTTTATGATAAGTATATTATTTGGTCCACCAAAAGAAATTCATTCTTTGGCGGACTTTATTGAAGCTGTAAAAGAAAGACCTGTTGAAAAGATACAAACGTTACCATGTCCACGATTTCTTTATCGTGGACATTCGAATATTGGTTATTCATTATGTCCATCTATTGATCGAGACGGCCTTGGGATATCCGTGGAAAGTCGTTTAATCGAGATGGCAATGAACAAAAGACCAGATGTATTTAAACCGGAAGATAAGCTTACACTTTTAGCTAAAATGCAACATTATGGGTTGCCAACAAGACTTATTGATTTTACATTGAATCCACTGGTAGCTCTTTATTTCGCGTGTCAAAATGAGGATGTTGATGGAGAAGTTCTTAAATTTATTGATTATGTATATAGGTCCGGTGAAAAACTACCATCTTATGCTTCATTAACGTTTGATAAGTCATTGATTTCGGGTGAGTTTGGCGATGAGAGCTCATATCGCACAAAATGTGAGAAAGTATTGATCAGGTATTACAAGCAGGCATTTCAAAAGAATCTAATTCTTAGTCTTGTTGGAAATATATCTAATGATGGAGTAGATTTTGAAGATTTTTTTATTAGAATAAAAAATCTTTCGTGGTTTAGACAATGGGAAAATGAAACGTATTGTGGATTTTTGGATCCGAAAATGTTGCATCAGAAAATAAGTTTTTTCCTGTTTATAGAGTAGATAAAAAAGGAACTAAGGAAACTACTTTTCTTATATCTACCTATGAGGAATTTCACGATGTTTATCCTAAGGAAAAGTTTGATGAAAGATATCCTGAGGATGATATTGGCACTTATTCTACATCAGTTTATGATGCTCCCGATTCTTGCGAAAGGTTTATAAAATCGATGGGGGCAAAGGTTAGATGTATGTTTCCTTCGCCAAAAATAATGGTCGGATTTACCCAGAATGGATTGGCTGTTCATACTGTGGATTATAAAGAAGGCTACAGAGATAAAACACATATTGATTGGTGGATATACAAGGGACAGATAGAAGAAGCTATAAAAGGCTTCGAGGAGTATACCAAAAATGAAAAATAGATGGATAGATGATTTTTATTCATATGGGCCATTAGGAATGGAATATGTCTTGTTTGAGTATGATGGTATTCCTATTACGTTTGTATGCCTTGATACTAAGATGAAAAGGTATATATGTCATTGCACCAATCCCATAGATGAGAATTCGTGGCTGGTTTTTCCTGTTGATGAGAAGGAATTGATGGAATTCATATTGGAAGAAAAATCTTTGATTGATCTACTTCGAAAAAAAAACGAGGTTGTTCTTGCACTAAAATATGGTATGACGTTTGAGTATAAAGTATATCAAGGTGTTAAAATACCAAAAGATGAACTTCCGGCAGATGATTACACATTTAGAAACGACTGTGAGGAGTATTTGAAACGAATCACAGCGAGAAATGTTATAGTCCCACAAAAAATCCAAAATGGTTTAATAGTGCCTTTGAGATATAGAATAAACGAAGGTGGGGATTCCAGACCGGTTAGAACCAAATATTCAAAGATTAAGAGATTTAAAACTAAAAGAAATAAGCGTGTATTAATGGGGTGAATGAAATGCTTATAGGGTTAAGAAATAAAAATGGAGAGCTAAAAGTTAAAGATATATTGGATTTAAATATGGATATGTCTGTTGAGAAATATGGAGATGGATACAGAGTTAAAATATCTAGAGGATATTATTTGGATGGCGAATATACTGAAAAAGAAGATGCCGAAGCTGCGTTATATAATATAGCTAATATTAGAAACGAATTGGAGACAGCTCAGTAGTTGATTGTGAATTTCCTGAAGGATTAACTCACGGCTAAAAAAATATCGAAAAAACCACGGATTTACGCCAAAAAGTCCGGATTTTTGGACGAATCCGTGGTAGAATTACAGAGAGTTAAATAACACTCTATAGAGGGGGCTGATATGTTCTTAAAGGAGCTTGTTCCGATACCAAAAGATGAGAAGGGGATTTCGAAGAAAACCATCGATGGTATAACTTATGTTTATTACACATACGAGAGGCACTATGACCCTAGGAAGAAATATACGGTTGGGAGTCTGACGTCCATAGGTAAGTGCGAGAGCCGCGACAGCGACATGATGTATCCCAACACAAACTACCTCAAGTACTTTCCGGATGCAGATATCCCTGAGACTAAGAACATATCCGATCGAAGCGGTGTATTAAAGGTCGGACCATATCTTGCTATAAAGAAGGTAGCTGAGGATTATCACCTTGACGATATGCTGGCCGATATCATAGGGGACGATGCCGGCCTTTTTCTGGATCTTGCCGCGTATAGCATAATAGCTGAGAACAACGCTAATCAGTATTATCCTGACTATGCATTTGACCATCCTCTGTTTACCAAAGCGATGAGGATATACAGCGATTCAAAAGTGAGTGATTTTATCAATGGCATCAGTGAGTCACAGGCTGTAGAGTTTCTGAGCCAATGGAATCTGCAGCATGATCACAGACAGAAGATATATATATCCTACGATTCAACAAACAAGAATTGTGATGCCGGGGACATTGACCTTGTGGAATACGGCCATGCAAAGGACGACCAGGGTAAGCCTATAGTTAATTATGCTGTAGCTTATGACTGCGATAATTCATTACCTCTTTTTTATGAGGATTATCCCGGAAGCATTACAGATATAGCACAGCTTCAGGTGATGCTTGAAAAGGCAAAGGGATATGGATACAAGAATGTAGGCTTCATTCTTGACCGTGGATACTTCAGTGAAGAGAACATCCATTACATGGACAAGTGCGGGTATGAGTTCGTGATAATGGTCAAAGGGATGAAGAAGTTCGTAAGCGAACTGATCCTGTCGAGAAAAGGACTGTTCGAAAACAGAAGGGAAAACAGTATCCGTGAGTATCAGGTAAGTGGCATAACAGTGAAGAGAAAGCTGTATGCTTCAGATACGAAGGACCGATACTTCCATATTTATTACAGCGACAGGAAGAAAAGCGCTGAAAGAGAAAACTTCGAGGATAAAATTGATAAACTGGCGGCATTCCTGAAGAAGCATGAGCATGAGAAGATACCTCTCGGAAAGGAACTGGAGAAATACTTTGATCTCATATACAGCAAGAAGGGGGAACCGGATGAAAAATTCATGTTCGCCAAAGAGAAATATGAAGAGATAAACAAAGTGATTGACCTTTGCGGATACTTCGTCATTATCACATCCGAGAAAATGACTGCAAAGGAAGCCTTGGAATTGTATAAAGGCAGAGGTGTTTCGGAGAAGCTTTTCCGTCAGGATAAGTCCTACCTGGGAGATAAGAGCTTCAGGGTACACTCTACGGAATCTATACATGCAAAGATTTTCATAGAGTTTGTGGCACTTATTATCAGAAACAAGCTTTATAAGCTACTGAAGGACTACAAACTGGAAACTGAAAGTAAGCAGAATTATTTCTCGGTTCCGGCAGCGATCAGAGAACTCAGCAAGGTTGAAATGATACGGCAGGCTGATGGTAATTACAGACTTGACCATGCGGTAACAGCCACATGTAAAACTTTATTCAAGGCATTTGGAATCAACGATGCAAAGATCAAATCCGGTGTCAGAGAGATCACCGCACGTTTAAAGTATTCTGAGAAGGCGTAAAGAAAATGAGACGAGGAAGGAAAACGGCAGCATCGATAGACGAACGGGTTGAGAAACAGAAACTGATAGTGCTTAAAGACAAAGAAAAGATGGACAAGGACATAGCGATCCTTGACGATCTGATGAAAAAGCAGGAGGAGCTCCGGAACAAGAAGCTCCTCAGCGCTATAACTAAGAGTAATAAGAGTTTTGAGGAAATAATGGCTTTCTTAACAGAGAACATGGATGGGGATAGCGAGGAGAGTTAAAAGGTCAGGGAATTAACAATCACTTGGCGCTTACTTACGAAATTATGAACATTTGTTTTCGGGTATTGACAGGGATAGTTGGCTGAGTTAGAACTATTTTATTGAAAAAATATAACACAAATAACAATAATAAAACGAAATACGGAATATTATATATCGATTCGAGAATAAAAATTGAGTTTTTGTTAATCAAGTGATATGATGGTGCCATAAGTGGAGGTGCTGTTATGAGAAAACCAATTGTTCGTCTTCAATCGATTACAATTAAAAATATCAAGAATGTTGAAGATGGTGAGATTTTGATGCCATATGCATTCAAAAAACAAAATAAGTATGATAAAGCCGAGATACTTGGAATATACGGTCAAAATGGATCCGGAAAAACAGCAATTGTTGACTCTGTTTATTTTCTTCAGGTCCTTCTCAGCGGCAGTAGTATCGATAAGACCTGGTCAGATTACGTTGATGCTCGTAAGGACGAAGCTCAAATAGAAGCAACTTTGTTGATCGTTTTTGAGAATACAACTTACGATGTTACCTATTCAGTAAAGCTTGCGCGGGATGGCGAAGATGTGGTTATTGTTGAAGAGTCACTTGCTTCTTCGACAATAACAGCGGATAAACGAACAAACAAAACCACTATTGTTTGCTATGAGCGTGGAGAATCAGATGTATTCACTCCCAAAAAAAGATATGACGAGATTGTCAGAATAGTTCCGGAAGCTTCAATTAATTTAATTGTGGCAAAAAAAATGGCTGAAAAGAGTAAGTGTTCATATATTTGGGGAGAGAGTAGCAGAGAGATATTTTTATCAAGAGATGAGAATAATCAGGTAAGGTGGGACTATGCAATTATAATTGCTGCTTTGTTTAACTTTGCTGTTAGAGATTTGTTTGTAATTCGGAATACACATTCGGGATATATTACAGCTAATATAGCGCTTCCGATGGCGTTTAGGATTGACCAGGAGGATAAGGGAATAAAAGGTGAATTCGCAGTATCACTTAGAGAACCTACTTTGTTGGATATGGAAAGATTGGAAATACTCAAAAGAATTGTAGATGATATTGATACTGTGCTTTATACAATTATTCCCGGAATGAAGATTCTTGTAAAGGATCTTGGAGCACAGACATTGGAGGATGGAAAAGAGGGCCACCGTGTAGAATTACTATCGCAGCATTATGACCTTCCGGCAATTCCGATTCGCATGGAGTCTGAAGGAATTATAAAGATTGTATCTATTTTGAATGCTATGATACAGATGTTTTCTGATCCATCTATCTGCCTGGTTATTGATGAGATGGATTCTGGGATTTATGAGTATATGTTTGGAGAACTATTATCTATATCTGCTCAAAGTGCAAAAGGTCAGCTGATATTTACTTCTCATAATTTGAGGCCACTTGAAATGCTGGATAAGGATAGCATTATATTTTCGACAGCAAATTCGAAGAAACGTTATATCCACATGAAGAATGTGAAGAGTACGAACAATCTTCGGGATGTCTATATACGTTGTATAACATTGGGCGGACAGAACGAAAAACTGTATGAGGAAACCGATAGCTTAAAGATTGCAAGAGCTTTCCGCAAGGCCGGAAGGAGGATTGCTGATGTCAAACAATGAGAAGAAAGTAATTGCTGTTATAGTTGAAGGACCAACTGATGTGGAGGCAATTGGCTCGATTCTGAAATCCTATTTCTCTTCGGATGAAGTACAGTTTGTTGTTATACATGGAGATATCACAACTCAGGAGTTTGTTAGTGCCGAAAATATCATCTCAAAAATTGATGAGCAGGTTCATATAACGATGGGGCAATATAGCTATCACGACGATGACATGAAGCAAATATTTCATATTCTGGATACGGACGGTGCGTGTATTCCTGATGAGGATGTACATGAGTCTGAGCAAGGAACAACGATCAAATATTTTTTGGATCATATAGAAACGCCTGATGTTAAATATATCAGGGAACGTAATCGTCGAAAAAGTGCGCTGTTATATAAGCTGAGTAGCACATCTAAAATACATGGTATACCGTACCGGGCTTTCTACAACTCTCGAAACTTGGAACATGCATTGTATGGTATTTCAGAGGATTTGTCTGATGACAAAAAATCTGAACTTGCAGATGATTTCGCAGAAAAATATGAGGAAGATTTAGATGGTTTCATTAAGCTGATTAATTCTGATGAGATTGCAGTTAAAGGAACATGGAAAGATACTTGGAAGTATATCCAGAAAGAGCATCACTCATTAGAGAGGCATTCTAATATGCATCTGGTTTTTTAGGTGACGCTTCTGTATCAGACAGACCAGATAGCACCAAAGAATCTTAACGAGTATGCCTTTATAGGCGAGCTCTCCCTGGACGGGAGGATAAGACCCTGTACAGGCGTTCTTTCTATGATAACAGAAGCAAGAAAATGCGGTGTAAGTTCAGTCATTGTTCCTTATGGGAACAGACAGGAAGCAGAATCCGTGTCCGGGATCAATATTTATCCTGTGAGCACTCTTTCGGATACAGTAAAGCTTTTGGAGAGTGGAGTGCTCATGGATCCCGGGGAGGGACTCATTAAAATGCGCCCCTTCCGAGCACCCCATCATAATGTCTCGCTCAATGCCCTGATCGGTGGCGGAAGCTATGCACAGCCCGGTGAGGTGTCGTTGTCACATAATGGTGCCCTGTTTCTTGATGAACTTGCAGAGTTTTCGCGTAGCACATTGGATGCCCTGCGACAGCCCATGGAAGATAAGCGGGTCACGATCTCCAGAGTGAACGGTACTAATTCATATCCTGCTAACTTCATGTTTGTTGCAGCCATGAATTGAGAGTAGGTGACAAGAGAATTTTTTTTGATTATGATTCAAAAAATTGAAATGTGAAGTAAAAACACCAATTAGAAACAATAACTAACGGCGAGCGCTAAAGTCAGAGACACTTGTGGATTTAGTGTGTCAATTGCACCAAATGACCTGATGTGTTAAAGTGAAATTGCATGATAGATTTAAAAGAAGTGCTCTAAATGGTAAGAGGCTCAATTTGGAGTTGGATATAAACAATGATTTAAGGAGACGACAAATATGTGTCAGATAGCAGTAGATATTCCTAATGAGGTATTGTATGACACCAAGATGAGTAAAGGTGATGCTTCAGCATTTGCAAGGCAGGCAGTGGCAATCCGTTATTAGGTCAAAAACGGAGTTTCATTAGGATATTGTGCACAAATTGCAGGGATGGATAAGGAAGGGTTTATTCGTTTGCTGGGTGATAATGGGATATCCATATTTCATTTTGATGATAAAAATGAATTTATGGAGGAATTAAACAATATACTATAACCACGTATTGATAAATGATGAATTAGAATAAGACGTACAGAGTAGGAGTCGATATAATATGCCAAAATTCCCTGATTTTCAGAAACCCGTGACCAAAGCCGTGGAGTGTCCCTTTTGCGGAAAGACTTTTGATTACAGTTTATATCCGGAGATAGTTATCCCAAGAGATAGGAAACTGAAAAAGAAAGTTCTCAATAAGTCGTTGTTTTTTCCCAGGTGTCCGCACTGTAAGGAAGAAATAAAGCTGAAAGCTGTATGTATGTACCGGGATGACAGTAAGAGGGAATGGTTTGTACTTACGGATTCAAAAGATAAAAAAGTATCGGAGATGTTGAAAACCGGAAACATTAAGTTTGATGAAGTTTTTTCAGAGGATAATATAGTTGATTTAGTGAAAGGTTTCTATACTCGTAGAGTTGTGTTTGATGTTGATTCTTTTAGAGAAAAGATCTTGCTGTCGGATTGCAATTATGATGACAGAATCATAGAACTTATGAAGTTATCTCTATCGACGATTCTTGAAGAGGATATTGGCCAGCCGGTTTATAGGATTTTTTTGGAAGAAACCTCGGGCAACCAATTGGTTTTTACCGCAATAATGGGGAACTCTGCACCTTTTGATTATGTAAACATTAAGACTATACCGAGTGTTTATTTCGATTATAAGGATAAATATTTGGGAAAGCTTGGAGATCCTAATATGGACGAATATATCCTGACAGATCAGCAATGGGCGATGAAGTCTGACTTGTTAAAGGATGAGGATGCCGGGGTTATAATACCGTTTGATTAAGATCAATGGGGTCGTCTTGAATTTTTATAAACGGTATCCACAGATTTGTTCGACAGTATCTGACAAATTTAAAGTTTATTGTTATGAGTGTGGACTCATTTTTGAAGATCGATAGGAGACGAATGTATGAGTGATATGGAATTAAAGCTCAGGAAGGAAATGTATAATCCATATAAACCCTTAACCAGAGAAGAAGTAATAGAACAATTGGCTATTGCAAAAAAACACGCTGATGAAGGCAGAGTCATGGAAGGGCATAGGGCATCTGCGAATATTAGGGAAAAGTATGGATTTTGATGGGGAAATTGAGACTGAAAAAGGAACTACTTTCTGAACGAAATAATATGCATTTGGTTTCCTATAGCAGGTTACATGCTTGATCAAAAATCAAAGATAGTACCGTTTCTGTCTGTGAAGACAGATGATGACTGATCACAGCATATGTACCTGATTCGGATAGATGGGAAACAGATTGGAAAACCAGAAAGGAGCAGTTATGAAGTGCATGAAATGTGGAAAGGAAATGTTCAAGAGTACTACAACTGAAGCAATTGAACTCGGATTTGGCGTTTTGGTTATTCGTAACATTCCATGTTATAAATGTACTGAATGTGATGAGATTTTCTATACAGGAGATATTGTTCAAAAGATCGAGGAGATTACAGAACGCGTAAAGCTGCTTGTTCAAGAAGTTACAGTTGTGGATTTCGAGAAAGCCGCATAGGAGAAGATCATGACTATCAGTGAAAGGATATTTGAGAGATTAAGGCAGCTTTCTATGACACAGCGGGAATTTGCAGAGGAAGCAGGGATACAGCAGAGCACGATCAGCGAGTGGAAGAAGAACAAAACAAATCCATCATCCGATAAGATACTGGCAATATGTAAAGCTCTGGATGTGTCTCCGGAATGGCTTTTGTCAGGGGTTGATCCGGCAGAGAATCGAGGGAAGAACCAGGCATACTATACTGTGGATTTAAATACAGATAGTGGGATACTTGTTTCTGAGTTTAATAAACTGGAAAAATCGCAAAGAGACAGGATTTTAGGATATGTTGCAGCTTTTTCTGCAATGAAACAGGATAAGTAAAAAGGTGCGTCGATGTAATCTCGTCGACGTATTATTTAAAGGTGGCGGTTCATAAAATTGAATAATATTGTATGATTACGAATTGATCAGAAACTAAACTGAAGGAACTAAAGAGAAGTGGCAAGAAAGAAACGGATATGGTACCCAAAAGAGCATGAAAAACTCTACGAAGAGATCATCAAAACCGGCTGCGTTCTTTCAGAATATCCCCCCGGAACCACACCAAAAAACTTTTATTTCCCCATGCGTAACCGCCTGATATCGGCCCTGTCAGATAAGCTCTATGTAATAGGCGTTGGCAGAAACAGCGGCACAAGTTCCACGATTGAAAGTGGGGAGAAGTATGGGAGGGAGATAGAGTTGGTGGCATGAATATAGGGTAATTAATGAGCCGACTATCACCTGTGAGAAGATGTATTGACGCACGTAATAATACGTAATAATATACGTATATAAGATATAGAGAGGTGCGAAGTATGGCAAAATATGTATATCCGGCAATATTTACAAAAGAGGAAAACGGTCTATATTCAGTGGAGTTCCCGGATATTAAGGGATGCGTGACTTGTGGTGATGATTTAGCGGATGCGCTTTATATGGCGCAGGATGTTCTCGCTTTTACACTTTATGATTACGAACGGGATAATAAAAAAGTGCCGGTGCCTTCAGATCCCGATAGTATAGAAGTGCCAAATGGTTCGTTTGTTAATTGCGTTCT
>NZ_FNRG01000058.1 GCF_900107835.1 Oribacterium sp. KHPX15 | reverse complement strand
AAAGTAAATGCACTTATTCAACGGTATGAATCGATACTTTTATTAGCGGAAGAAGAATACACTGAGCATCCTCCTGGGAAAGAATATATGGATGGATACAATCTCCAAAAGAGGTTACGCGCTTACCAGGACAGCCATCTATATTTTCTTTCACATCCTGAAGTTGATCCCACGAACAACATAAGTGAGCGTGAATTGCGAAAATTTAAGCGGAAACAAAAACAAGCTGTTGTACTCCGGAGCAATACCGGAGGACAACATATTTGTGATGCACTTACCATTATTGAGACAGCCAGAACTCAAAATAAGAACGTATACGATACCGTTGAAAATGCGTTTGCAAAATAACCAAAAGGGATACAGAAAAGTTTGTTAGAAACTAACAATACATCTTCTGTATCCCTCTTATTTACTTAATTTGGCTGGGTAGTGAACAGTAACACTATTCACAGTATTTATAAGATGTTTGATTTAGGTAACCCCCCAATATAAACTTTCTATTGTTTTGTGGAGATACTATAATTATTTCAGTAAATCTTTTCTTATGGGCGAAGGAGTGAACGGATCATGTTGAAAGTAACATATTTTGGAACCACAACTTTATTGTTTGATGATGGGAATGATCAGGTCCTTTTTGATGCCCATATCACTCGTCCATCGCTCAGCAAATACATAGCAGGAGCTAAGGCGAGCACAAACAAAACATTATGTGATGAGCTTATCAGTCTGCACAATATCGACAGACTTCGTGCGGTTTTTATTTCTCACACTCATCACGATCATGTCATGGATGCTCCATATATAGCCAATAAATGCAACGCAAAAATTTACGGAAGTGAATCCGCACAAAACGTCGCACTGGGCGCAGACGTTCCGGCAGAGAATATTACCGTGTTCAAACATGGCGATATTTTTGATATAGGTGACTATAAGATTCGTATCCTGAATTCTCTACATTCCAAACCGACTATACTCAATAATGATCTAGGCGAACCTATTAAAGAACACCTGACACAACCGGCAGGATTAAGAGACTATAAAGAGGGCGGCTCTTACGATTTTTACATAGAATATAAAGAGAAGAAGATCCTGATCCGTCCAAGTTTCAATTACATAGAAGGGCAGCTTGATGATATCCGTGCCGATGTCTTATTTCTTGGCGTTGCGGGGCTGGCAAAAGCGGACCATGATATGGAGAAAACATTCTTTAAGGAAACAGTAGAGAAAAGCGGAGCAAAACTGGTGATTCCCATTCACTGGGATAATTTCTTCTCACCTTTAGACCGGCCGATTGAAGGCATGCCACATATAATCGAAAACACCGGTGTGGTCTTTTATAAGATCGCTAAATACTGTGAATTACATGAAGTGAATTTTCTTGTACAATATCCGCGTACGAGTATTGAGCTTTGATCAGTATTTGCATAGAGAAAAGTTTAAAAAGGTGAATACAATAATGAATAACTATCGATTTTCAGAGCTTGTGGAAAAAGAAAAAGGATTTGAATTCTACCAGGCTTTTCGCGATGAAGTAGACTTTGTGATCGGCGGCAAGGATGATACATATTGGTTTACAGTTCTTAATGATCAGTCTGTTAAGGAAACATACATTGGAACTATTAAGGACGGCGTATGGACTGACCGCATGATCAAAGGAAAAGGGAAAAGAAGAAGCATAAAGGAAATGCCTTCAGGCAGCACCATTAAGCGCATAGAGGAACGAGCCTACTTCATGCAGGACCAGTCCTGGGTAAAAGACAGAAAACCAAGACTTATAGAAGATGCGCATCCACACTTTCACTATGTCTATGGTATTGGCGATAAGGCTCTGGACGTTTCGCAGGCATACGGTGTAAGAATTGCATATTCGGATATCAGTGATCCTTCAGCAGGCTACCATCTAAGGTATCTGTATATAGGTGAAGATGTTGAGATCCCGGACTGACAGAAAGCCAGGATTATTAATTGTGCAAATTGGGATTTATGGAGAAGCAGTATGAGTCTGATTACAGAAACAATAAACAGCAGAATTCTCAAAAAAGAAATGAAGCTGGCAGTTTATTACCCGGACTTATTTAAAGATAAAGCACTGCCAGTATTGTATTTCCTACACGGCAGAACGGGAAATGAAACACTCCTTAAGCGGCTCGGGGTTGATAAAACAACGGACGAACTGATTGGAAAAGGGAAAATCAAACCATTGATTATCGTGTGTCCGAACATGGACAACAGCAGGGGGATCAATTCTGCCGAGACATATCAGGAGGTTGCTGGAAAGTATGGCGTTGTTCATAAGGGCCGTTATGAAGACTACCTTCTGGATGAGGTCATCCCATTTATCGACAGCACCTTTCAAACGATCGAAGATCGCTCAGCAAGATACATCGGTGGTATTTCATCCGGGGGATATACAGCGTTGAACCTTGGGCTGCGGCATCAGGAACTGTTCGCCAGGGTTGGAGGACATATGCCGGCGATTGACTTGTCCTATGAGGATGAAGACGAATGCTATTTTTCAGATGAAGAAATGTGGCTGAAAAACGATCCGATCACAATTGCCGGGCAATTTGTTTATACCGATTTGAGAGTTTTTCTGGACGATGGAAAAGACGATGAAGGTCACTTCTATCATGCCTGTGAGAAGTTGTCTCAGATTTTGCGACAGAACGGAGCAGATGTTCAGAATTATCTTTTTGAGGGACATCACAACGGGGATTATATAGTTTCCAATCTGGAAACCTACCTAAAGTTTTACAATTAATAGAAAAATTCCAGTTTATGTCACCCAGCCAAAGTAAAGCGCATCCTGAAAATATAATATAACAATTTATTTATGATAAAGCAGACGATAGCTTAGTAACTAAGTTCTCTCGTCTGCTTTTTTGTTGCTGCTAAAAAAATAAGTAGTAGCAGCTTTCCAAAATGTTGATAACAAGATATTTAAAAACATAATGGATAAATCAAATCATCAAATAAAAAAACATCCAGAAATAATACTAACTGAAGAAAAAGTCTCCCCATAATTAATATGCACAAAAAACAAGGGGCAAAAAATGATAATCAAGAAAAATCTAGAACCTTTATTTTACCTTAAAGAACAGGTAGAAAACGGAACACATGGCAACAATGTGATGGAAGTCGAATTCTCTGATAATAAAAGGAATCTTCTCCATATTTTCGACGGGGATGACACCGGATACACACCGATGATTACGTTGTCAGTTGAATCTCAGAAGAAGATAAATGGGCGATGGAGAAAGATCGGGCAAAAAGATATCCTCACATGCCACTACGAGTTCTTTGTAAAGAATTGTGGGGAAGGGTTGTATCAAAAAATAATCCGAACTCTCACCGAGGAGCCTTAAAGAAAGATTATACCAAGAATCCTCAATCATAATTGCTTTGTAAAAGCCAAGTAATAAGGAGAAAAAGAAATGAAGAAGAAAATCAAAAGAGTGGTCGTATCAGGAATGATAGCGACTATGTTAGCTCAATCCTTCACCGGTAATGCTGCAAACTGGACCAAAATCAATAATGAATGGAACTACATCCTTGATGACGGTACCATGGCAAAAGGCTGGAGATGGATAGATGCAGACAATAACGGTATCGGAGAGTGTTATTACTTCGATACTGACGGAAAACTGTTTTTGCAAGGAAAAACACCGGATGGCTACGATACTAACAGTAACGGAGCCTGGACCGAGAACGGAACAATCAAAACAAAGGAAGGCTCATGGTGCACATGGCCTGATACAACCGGTGCAAGTCACTGGTACTACCTCTGCCCGGACGGAACTTTTGCGGTTAACACCTGGAAACTGCTCGATGGAAACCATGATGGCATATCTGAATTTTATTGCTTTGACAATAATGGTCAGATGTATGCAGGCACGCTCACACCGGATGGGCTCCAGGTTAATTCCGATGGAAAAAGACTTAACGAGGACGGAAGCATAGCAATAGTAGAAACGCCTGAAACAAAGAAGATGGCTGAAACAGGTCTTGCCAAAGGGCTTACTGGTGGAGGATCATCTTCCGGTGGAGGCGGCGGATCATCATCCGGTGGCGGAGGATCTTCAAGGGGAAGTTCTTCATCCGGAAGTAGCAGTAGCGGTTCTTCAACAAAGGAAGTTGAGGCATCTAAAACCGAATATTCTACTAGTGATGCGGTCCCTCTGTTAAACACTGACACAACTTCTCAGACATCTGATGACAGCGCTTCATCAGAAAAGGAATCTGCTGAAGAGAGCCAGACTAAGTCCGTTCAGGGACAGGGAATTGCCATTACTTCGGGTTACACCATAGCAGATTACGTATATGGCTCAAAGAAATCGGATTTGGTTACAAAAGAACAGCAGAAAGCCGTAGATAAGAAAATTCAGCAATTCAAGGATAAATATATCCGTGGCGGCGAGTCTGATTGTCTGAAGGTCATTCTCATTTGCAGATATCTTACAAAGAATGTCTCTTATGATGCAGACTATGGCACAACAACACTGTATAAGACAGCATACGATGCCCTTGTTAAAGGAACGGCACAGTGCATGGGCTATGCCGACGCATTCTTACAGATGGCAGATGCTGTAGGGCTTGAAACACGCTATGTATATAACGGAAACGAATCTGACCTGCACGTATTTAACCTTGTACGTGTAGAGGGCGAATGGATGATGGTTGATCCTACTAATGCCTTCCTTTTGTCAGATCCTACGGAACTGTACAACGGATGTGTGCTATTTAACGAATCCGCTCTTGATGAATACGGATACATTGATGATGAGACGGTTCCACCTACAGTATGCTACGGCACACCGGAAACACGATTTGCATATAAAGGTGCAGAAAAAACACAGGATATCCAGACAGCAGACGGAGAGCTTTCTCTGGTTGGTTATTCAAAGACCAGGGATTACCTTGACCGACTGAAGATCGAGTACGGACTCGTAGAAGAAGAGGCTGATGAAGTATTCACCATATTTAAGAATGATGATTATAACAAGTCTGAAAAAATAGCCAAGAAGATTCTTTCATCAAAAGACAAAAAGATCGGAATCTTATGGGATCAGACAACCTACCATGAGGCAGAAAATATGGCAGAAGCCATAGAACAACTCGTTAAAGACAAGGGATATAAGGTTTCATATGATGCCCTGGTTATCGATGATGCAGACAAGGTCTATAACACCGAAAAGGAAGATTTTGACTATAATTCTTTCGTTTTCCGCTCAGTATTTAAGCTCGGAGAAAAAATAACTGCAGAAAGCGAAGAGGAAGATGATAATATCTCAACCCCTAGCGAACTGGAAAAGAATTAAACATTCATTTTTTAAGCCACGGAATGGTGCAGGAACCATCCGTGGCTTTTTTACATTGAATGAAATATGTTTTTCCTCGACATTTATTAGCGGATTGTCGCATTTGTGCGTATAATATTAAAAACGTCTATAATCTTCTGCTAATAATTAATAAAAATATATGAGTAAAATTTTTGTAATACCCGATGTACACCTAAAACCCTGGATGTTTGAAAAAGCATCGGAAATCTTATCTGAAAACCAATATGATGCCGTGGTTCTTCTGGGAGACCTTGTTGATGACTGGGGAAAGGGGCAGAACATTGCCCTTTATAAGGAAACCTTTGATGTCGCAATTGACTTTGTAAAAGAGCACCCGGAAACATATTGGTGCTACGGGAATCATGACGTCAGCTATCTATGGTATGCCATGGAAACAGGATTCTCATTTCTTGCAAGAGATACCGTGGTCGAGGGGATAGAGAAACTTAAGAAAGTGCTAAAACCAAACCATGTGAGTTTTATCCAGAGGTTTGATGAAACATTATTCTGCCACGGTGGACTTACAGAGAGTTTCGTGATCCAGCATTTCGGATATGGAGAACAGGATATGGATTCCATGATATCCAAAATTAACTCCATGCGAAAAGAAGATCTATGGAAAGATAACAGTCCCTTATGGGCAAGACCACAGGAAGGTGCAATGAGACTATATGCTCCTGATTATCTTCAGGTGGTCGGACATACTCCTATGATGACGGCTGTCCAGGAAGGCAGTCTCCTTAGTCTCGATAACTTTTCGACATATAGAGACGGGAATCCGTACGGTGACCAAAGGTTTGTTTTCGTCGATACTGTTGAGAAGACATGGAAGTTTGCCTAAGGATCATATATATATGCAAGTTAGATTTGAAAGTATAAGAAACAGTTTATAGGAGGTTCAGAAATGGCTTTTCTTATAGGAATTATAGTTGTTGGATTTGTAATATGGGCAATTATATCCATGAAACGCGATGAGGATATAAGCAAGAATGGAATTGAAACCGAGGCGGTTGTATCGCGTGTAGAAGAACACTCCAGTATCAACGAAAATAAGGAGAGTGATAACTACAAAGAAAAAGAATACACCTATACCTATTACGTCAAGTATCAGAATCAAAAGGGTGAAACTGTAGAAGCAAAGCTTGGACCCCAGCCTCATGCACTTCAGCAGGGAAATAAGATACGAATCAAGTATTCTACGAAAAATCCGAGCTATGTGCTCAGTGCCGGAGAATAATCAAAATCCCAAAATATGTAGAATTCTACAATTAATTAGATTGTCAAAGGTCGTGGGCGGTGGCTAATTATTACAGACTAATGGAGGCTTTAAAATGAAGACAGTATTATGCTACGGAGATTCAAATACCTATGGATTTGACCCTCGCAGTGGGCTAAGATATCCTTCCGATATCCGATGGACAGGGCGATTACAGCAATTACTCAGACAAGAATACAAGGTGATAGAAGAGGGCTGTAACGGAAGAACAACTGCTTTCGATGATCCAACAGAGCCATGGAAAAACGGACTCCCATATCTGAGGCCCTGCCTTAATACACATAAGCCGATAGACATAGTTATACTTATGCTCGGGACTAATGATCTTAAAAATTGTTTCAATGTTTCAGTTAAAGAGATAGCAGAGGGTGCCGGAAAGCTTGTTGATGTCATCAAGGAATTTACCGC
>NZ_FNRG01000004.1 GCF_900107835.1 Oribacterium sp. KHPX15 | reverse complement strand
GCTTATGCGGTATTAGCAGTCTTTTCAGACTGTTATCCCCCTCTGTAAGGCAGGTTACCCACGCGTTACTCACCCGTCCGCCACTCGCTTGAGAATCACTAGGTTTCATCTCTCGCTCGTTCGACTTGCATGTGTTAGGCACGCCGCCAGCGTTCATCCTGAGCCAGGATCGAACTCTCATATTAAATGTTAAGAGATTTCTCTCTTTAAGTTCTCTTCCCGTTCAAAACTAAGCTTGGCTTCTGTTTTGTCCGTTTTCTTTACTGCGATTGTATTTTCGCTTTAGACCTTTTTGGTCTCGCTTCAGATCTTTAAAGATCCTCCGCTTCTGAATCTTCTTTATAGAATCTTCAGGGTCTGTGTATTAATCGATCTTTGATTTTCAAGGTTCTGTTGAGATTTTTAAAATCCCGAGCGCAGAGGGTGGGGTTCGAACCCACGTGCCCTTGCGGACAAACGGTTTTCAAGACCGCCTCGTTATGACCACTTCGATACCTCTGCATATTAAATTTTTACTTAAATAATATTGGTTTAAGTAATTTGTCGTTTTTGGCGACTTGCTTAATATATACTATCCCACTTTTCCCGTCAAGACTTTTTTAGAAAAAATTCATCTTTTGAAAATTAAATAAAAAAAGCAGTTCCCTCTAACTGATGTTTTGGGAACTGCTTTTAATCAAAGATTATTTTAATCTCTGAATTTTATTTCTCCTGTGGAAGCATCCATGGAATCTACAATTGCAAGAGACTCCAGTCTATAGCCCATGTTCCGGATTATCTGACCGCCATTCTGGAAGCCTTTTTCGATAGCTATTCCTATGCCTGAAACAGATGCTCCTGCCTGATTTATTATAGATATAAGACCCTGCAGAGCACATCCGTTTGCAAGGAAATCATCTATGATGAGAACCTTATCATCTTTGTTCAGGAATTTTTTCGACACTATAACAAGATTCTTGTTCTTATGGGTAAAGGATTCTACTTCTGCCGTATACATTTCACCATCAAGGTTTACACTCTTAGACTTTTTGGCAAATACAACAGGTACTCCGAAATGCCTTGCGACAACACAGGCTATGCCTATTCCGGAGGCTTCGATAGTCAGAATCTTATTGATTTCGATACCTTCAAATCGCTTTGCCCATTCTTTGCCCATTTGATCAAATAAATTGACATCAAGCTGATGATTAAGGAAACTGTCCACTTTAAGAATGTTTCCTTCTTTTACTATACCGTCTTTTACTATTCTTTCTTCGAGACAATTCATATTTATACCTTCTTTATCGTTCTTCTCTGAAGTAGTTTGTTCCGAGACTCCGTGGAGGCTGATTTTCGCGTTTATTGTGTATGCTTGTTATAACAAGAACCACCAGTGTAACCACATAGGGAATCATCTTATAAAGCTCTTTGTATTCAGTATGGGTTCCTGTTGGAAGGTAAAGATACAGTATGTATAATCCTCCGAACAAAATGGAAGAAAAGATACCGACGTCGGTTTTCCATATAGTGAAGATAACGAGAGCTATTGCAAGCCATCCTCTGTCACCGAAAGCATCATTTGACCATACTCCGCAGGCATAGTCCATAACATAATATAATCCGCCAAGGCCTGCGATCATACAACCGAGGCAGGTTGCAATGTACTTATATTTAGTAACACTGATTCCTGCGGCATCAGCTGTTGCGGGATCCTCTCCTACTGCGCGAAGATGAAGGCCTGTTCTTGTCTTCTTCAGGACAAATGCTGCGATAAGAGAAATGATTATAGCCACATAAGCAAGAAATCCATAGGAAAGGAATATCTTTCCGAACCAGCCTGTTTGTGAAGCCATAGGTAATGTTTTACTGAAATATGCTGAAGTTTGTGACAATGAAATCGAAGGAACATCAGCACCTGCAAGTTTGATAAGAGATCCGCCAAAGAAATTTCCGAAGCCTATTCCGAAGGTTGTCATGGCAAGACCTGTAACATTCTGATTTGAACGGAGAGTTACTGTAAGAAAGCTGTACAGAAGACCCATCAGAAAAGATCCTGCAAGTGAACAGAAAAGAGGTATAAAAACAGCAAGGAATCCGTTTAAATTGCCTGATGGAACAGACTGCTCATAAAAAAATGATCCTATAACTCCGCATATGGCTCCAACATACATAACACCGGGAATTCCGAGATTCAGATTTCCTGATTTTTCAGTTATGGTTTCTCCGGTACTTCCAAATAAAAGTGGAATGCCCTGTTGTACAGCTCTAGGAATAAAAGTAACCAGACTAAACATTATGCATTCTCCTTTCCGGAATCTTTACGAATCTTTACTTCGTATCTGATAAAGAACTCACAACCGATGATGAAGAAAAGAATAATTCCTGTCAGAATATCGGCAAAACTTTGGTTTAGTTCAAATGTTGTGGAAATCTCACTGGCACCTCTGTCCATAAAGATGATCAGAAGACTGGTAAAGATCATTCCGATAGGATGGAATTTGGCAAGCCAGGATACCATAACAGCTGTGAATCCCTGTCCATTGGTTATGGTTGTGGTGATAGTATGATTGATACCGCCAACAAGCAGAAGTCCGGCCAATCCGCAGAGTGCGCCTGAAATAAGCATTGTTCTGACAATAACCTGTTCTACCTTGATACCAACGTATCTTGCAGTGTTAAGGCTTTCTCCAACAACGGAAATTTCATATCCCTGCTTTGTGTATTTAAGGTAAATATACATGCCCGCAGTGACAATGGCAGCAACAACTATACTCAGGAGATATTTGTTTCCAAAGTTCGGGAGCCAGCCGATGTTTGAATTCTGGTTAATGATTCCGATCTTTCCTGAACCTTTGGGTACCTCCCAGACTATGGTGTAGAAAGCAACAATCTGTGTTGCAATGTAATTCATCATGAGGGTTGAAAGGGTTTCATTGGTGTTCCAGAGCGCTTTGCAAATTGCAGGGATAACGCCCCATACTGCACCTGCAAATAAAGATGTCACTATCATAAGGAGAATGACAACTGCATTGGGAAGTTTATTTTCCAATGTGATCATGCAGGCTGCAGCGGCAAGACCACCCATCAATATCTGTCCTTCGCCTCCGACATTCCAGAACTGCATCTTAAATGCAGGAGTAAGAGCCAGAGAAATGATAAGTAAAACTGCCACATACTGGAGAGTTATCCAGGCTTTTCTCTGGGTTCCGAAAGCACCTTTGAAAATTGTTGCGAATATGGAGATAGGATTATCACCTGTACAGATCATAGTTACGATTCCGCATACGATAAGTGAGATCAAAATCGCAGTAATTCTGATAATCCACGCTGTCTTTCTATCTACATCTGCTCTTTTTGAAATATAAAAACGAGGCTCTTTATTTTTTGCTGACATTACTTAAGCCTCTCCTTTCTGAGTCATCATGGAACCTAATGTATATTTATCGGTGGTTCTTCCGTCTACGATTCCTGTTACCTTACCTTCACAGAGTACAAGGATCCTGTCACAAAGTTCTACAAGTACATCCAGATCCTCACCTACAAATATAACAGCCGAACCACGGACCTTTTGTTGATTTATGAGGTCATATATCTGGTAGGAAGAATTAATATCCAGACCTCTTACTGCATAGGCTGTCAAAAGTACCCTTGGCTCAGAGGCGATCTCACGGCCCACAAGAACCTTCTGAACATTTCCTCCGGAAAGCTGTCTTACCGGTGTATCAACACTGGGAGTTGCCACCTGGAGCTGATCTACAACCTTTTCTGCAAGATCACGCGGAGCTTTCGTATCTGTAAAGATTTTTGAATTACCTTCTCTATAAGATCTGAGCATCATATTGTCGGCGATATTCATGTTGCCAACCAGACCCATGCCCAGTCTGTCCTCGGGAACGAAAGAAAGCTTTACACCGAGTTCTGAGATTTCTCTCGGAGACATACCCAGCAGTTCCTCTGTTCTGCCATCTCTATGGATGTATGTGATCTTTCCTTCTTTAACTATTTCAAGTCCCGCTATGGCACGAAGCAGTTCCTTCTGACCACATCCGGAAATTCCTGCTATTCCAAGGATCTCTCCTCTATTAGCAGTGAAAGAGACATTATCCAGCTTTACAACACCCTCTTCGTCTAAAACGGTGAGGTTTTCTACTTTTATACGAGGCTGCGGATCAACAGGCTCAGGTCTCTCAATGTTCAGAGAAACGGTGTGACCTACCATCATATCGGTCATTTCCTTTATGGTGGAATCTGCGGTCTTCATATCTCCGATGAATTCTCCCTGACGAAGTACTGCTACTCTGTCAGAAATACTCTGAATCTCATTAAGTTTATGGGTGATGATGACAATGGATTTGCCATCTTCCTTCATGTTCCTCATAACCTGGAAAAGGTGCTCTGTTTCTTGAGGGGTGAGAACAGCGGTGGGTTCATCCAGAATAAGAATCTCTGCTCCTCTGAAAAGTACCTTTACGATCTCAACAGTCTGTTTTTCGGAAACCGACATGTCATATATTTTTTTACTGGTGTTGATCTCGAATCCGTATTTATCGCAGATCGCTTTGATCTTTTTTTCTGCTTCCTGAAGATTCAGTTTACCTTCAAGACCAAGCACGATATTTTCAGTTGCATTGAAAATGTCGATGAGCTTGAAATGCTGGTGTACCATTCCGATACCAAGGGCAAATGCATCCCTCGGTGAGTTGATGGTAACTTCTTTTCCGTTGATGATGATCTGACCGGCATCCGGGTGATATATACCCGAAAGCATATTCATGAGGGTAGTCTTTCCGCTTCCGTTTTCTCCGAGAAGAGACAGGATCTCACCCTTTTTTATATCGAGATTGACATTGTTGTTGGCCAGGACTGTGCCGACAAAAGTCTTTGTTATATTACGAAGTGATACTGCTATTTCGTTGTTATTCAAAACTGATGCCTTTCTGCTTTATGAATCAGGTGGGTGTAAAAAGGATCTGCCGCCGGCTTATGAAGTGCAGCACCCTCACATCCCTGTGAACGGTGTCAACATTAAAAAATGGAAACATGGGAAATCTTTGCATTAGGCAGAATATAAACCTTTGCTAAAGATTCCCCATGTTTTTTAAAAGTTATAGAATCCGGATGTCAATTAGAATGCTGTATCAAGAAGTGTGATACCATCGATCTTTAAATCAAAGTATGGAGCTGAACGGAATCCTTCACCGGACTCGTCAAAGTAGCCATCCTTGATAACCTCTGTGTCAGCTGTGTAGTCAGCATCTGTATCTACATCAGCCATGTAGGATGTAAGAGCTGCACCGTCAACAGTGAAGGTGTTTGTATCAAATACGTGAACTGCGCCTGACTTAAGATCCTCTTCTGCCTTTGCGATGGCGTCTGCAGTACCTTCAGCAGCTGCAGTTCCAAGCTCTGTAAGTACTACTGAACCTGTCTCAAGAGTTCCGGTCCAGTCAGTTGCGATCTCAGTTCCGTTTTCAACTGAATCAATGATGTATGCATAGTAAGGAGCCCAGTCGATCTTTGATGAAACGATGAATGTGTTAGGACATGCAGAAGCGGTACTTCCGTTGTAGGAAACGTCAGGAACACCTGCCTTTTCACAAGCTGTAGGAGCACCCATGGAATCAGCATGCTGAGAGATAAGAACGCAGCCATTTTCGATGAGCTTGTTTGCGCCTTCCTTCTCTGCTGTCTCATCATACCATGAACCTGTGAAGGTAACTTCCATGGTTGTTGAAGGACATACAGAACGTGCTCCAAGGAAGAATGATGTGTAGCCAGAGATAACCTCTGCATAAGTATAAGCACCGATGTAACCCATCTTAGCCTGATCTTCGGTGATGGCACCACTCTCGATCATTTCATTAAGCTTCATACCTGCAGCAATACCTGCAAGATAACGACCCTCGAAGATGGTTGCAAATGCGTTGTGATAGTTTGAAAGACCCTCTGTATGAGCCTTTGTTCCTGTAGCGTGGCAGAACTGAACTTCAGGATATTCCTTAGCTGCCTCGATCATATAATCTTCGTGACCAAAAGAATCGGCGAAAACGATGCTGCATCCTGCATCTGCAAGCTCACAGGCAGCTTCATAGCACTCCTGTCCTTCAGGAATATTGGTTTTGAAAACAGCTGTTACGCCTGCTTCTTCGCAGGCTCTTGTAGCTGCCTCGATAAAGTTAAGGTCATATGTTGAGTTTTCATCGTGTAAGAATATAAAGCCGACTTTGAGGTCTGATGCAGCTTTCTTGTCAGAGCCTGCAGCTTCTGTTGCTTTTTCTCCGGAACCGTTTGCATCTGCTGCTGCGGTTGTTGCATTTGCAGAAGATCCGTTCTCACTCTGGCTTGAACATGCAACAGATGACAGCATCATGGATGCAAGCAGAACAGATGACATAATTTTTTTGAATCTTTTCATTGGTACTTCTCCTTTGTAAAAACTCGAAACAAAGACCATTTAACAGGATGCTTTTGCATTGATACTGAGTCTTTTTTGAAAATCAAGCATGGATTTTTATTCCTATGCTCACCCGTGCACTGCCGGTCTGCAAAGCATACAGCTTCCTTTCTGCAGCTTTGTGAAAATAAAAAAAGACGTAGAATCAATGCTTCTACGCCTTTTCAATCCGACATATTTAACCACTGAAAAACATTTCAGCTGAATACTGAATCGAAAATTCGATAGTCCGGTAATTTACGGCAACCGGGTAGAAACATCAAATCCATATTATTTGACCTATATCGATTAATCTCATCCATGGTAACAGAGTGAATTTATTAATTCAAGCTGTTTATAATATTATGTCAGTTTTATTAAAAAATTAATAAATATCAATGTTCCTTTTGTGACATTCAGCAAAAGTTGCCGGATCAAAAAGGCAGAATTGAGATTGATAAAAAGTATCACGGTAACAGCTTACCTGGACAGATACAGCTCTGCTATTTTTATATCTTCCGGGGTCGTTATCTTAATGTTCTCATAGGAGCCTGCAACAATTCTGACTCTTGTGCCTGTGTAGGATTCAACTACCATGGCGTCATCTGTCACAGGGATCATAAGCCGTCCGGCCTTTTCCTGATCTATAAGTTTTCTGTAAGCATTGTAGATCAAAGAAAAATCAAAGCTCTGAGGTGTTTCCATGAGCCATACCGAGCTTCGTTCCGGTGTGGACTTTACAAAGTGATCTTCATCAAGGATTTTGATGGTATCTTTTACGGGCATGCCGATGGCAGTTGCGTGGTACTTGGCGGCATAACGGATGGAGTCATCGATTATCGGATCCGTCAGCATTGGCCGTGCACAGTCATGGATAAGAACGATGGGATCATTTTCGGATGAAGCTGAATCCGTATCGATATGCTCGATTGATCTGATCTCAGCCAATCCGTTGTAAACAGAATTATAGCGCTCCTTTCCGCCCGGAATAATGGCACAGAGCTTAGACAAAGGGCCGGTCAAAGATTTCATGTAGGGAATGTCCTCTTCGGAAGTGGTTATGATGATTCCGTCTACACTTGGGTGCCGGTCAAATTTTTCTGCACTCCATGCAAAAAGAGGCTTGCCAAGAATCTCCATAAACTGTTTTTTCTGTTTGCTATGCATACGTCTTCCGCTGCCTGCAGCCAATACTATAGCGTAGACTTTTCTTCCTTCGTACATGGATACCTCCTCCATAAACTATTGTTTTTCACCATTTATATATGACATTCGGATGCAGATCTATCCGACCGCTCTGATATCTTCTTTTTGTATTTTGATTATACAACATAATTAATTGCCAAAGAATTCGTAAATAAAAAACTCTGAGAAAAACATGCAAAAACAAAGGTGCATATCCTTCTCAGAGTTAATTGTCGATTAACGGGCTTACCTTTCTCCAAGTTTAAGTCCCGGGCAGGCATTAAGGTCGAGACCATCCCTGCGACCACGCAAAAACTCGTAGTATCCGGCACAGCCAATCATGGCAGCATTGTCCGTACAAAGCACCGGGCTTGGACGGTAGAAAGAGATACCGTTTTCAGCACACTCACTTTCAAGCCTTGAGCGGATATGTGAGTTGGAAGCAACACCTCCGGCTATGGCGAGTTTTTTATATCCCCTTTCTTTGCAGAGACCTATGGCTCTTGAAACCAGAGAGTCGGTTACTGCCTCCTGGAATGAAGCACAAAGATCGGGAACATTGATGGTTTCTTCTTTCATCTTAGCCTTGTTGATATAGTTGAGAACGGCTGATTTGATTCCGGAAAATGAAAAATCGTATGGATTATCCGCAACTGTTCCTCTTGGGAAATCTATGGCATGAGGGTTACCGCTTCTTGCGGCTTTATCGATCTTTGGCCCGCCGGGATATCCGAGTCCCACTGCTCTTGCGACTTTGTCGAATGCTTCCCCCGCAGCATCGTCACGGGATCTTCCGACTATTTCATATTTTCCGTAATCTTCCACCACTACAAGATGTGTATGTCCGCCGGATACGATAAGGCAGGCAAAGGGCGGTTCGAGATCCTTGTTCTCTATATAGTTAGCACTGATATGCCCTTCGATATGATGTATACCTACAAGTGGTTTGTTTAATGCAAAACTGAGGGCTTTTGCTTCGGCAACTCCAACGAGAAGCGCTCCCACAAGACCAGGTCCGTAAGTTACAGCGATGGCGTCGATATCAT
Source organism: Oribacterium sp. KHPX15 (assembly GCF_900107835.1). Taxonomy (GTDB): domain Bacteria; phylum Bacillota; class Clostridia; order Lachnospirales; family Lachnospiraceae; genus Oribacterium. The sequence continues at coordinate 208,128 of NZ_FNRG01000004.1, read as the reverse complement.
CAAAAGTGCAGTCAGCTTCCTTAAGGGCAAGTGAGATAACATCATCGATTTTTTCTATGTGCTTTCGTGAAGCAATCTCGGGAACGACACCGCCGTATTCGGTGTGAATGGCTATCTGTGATGATATGATATTTGAACGTACCTCGCGACCGTTTCTTATGACAGCCGCAGCTGTTTCATCACAGCTGGATTCTATTCCCAAAATATTGATATCCTTCATTGCTTAGTCTCCCGGGGTTCAGAAAAAAAGATTACCTGTTCTCTGAACCCGTATTTAAAAACATTATTTTTGACAGCATGAAAACGGCATTACAATAACTCTGAAGGTCCCGTTCTCAAGCTTCTTTTTCTTCGTCGTCAAAGGTAAGATCCTTTGTCCATCCGTCCCGGGCAAATTTTACAGGGAAAATCTTCCATATGTCGTCCTTATAGATATCGGGACGCATTTCACTTGGAGAATAGTGTGTGAACCACATCTCCCGGGGCTTTGCTTCGGCGCCGATTGCCGCAGCTTCATACATCATCATATGTTTGTTTTTCTTTGCATTTTCAAGCTTGTCACGTTCTCCGTACATGCCCTCGCATATAAAGAGGTCTGCATCCTTGGCCATTTCTGTAATCGTCGGCGTCGGACGGGTGTCTGTGCAGTAGGTAACACTAAGTCCCCGTCTGGCAGCCCCCATGACCATATCAGGGGTGTAAATGACATTGTCCTCTGCGGTTATGGTCTCTCCGTGCTGCAGCTTATTCCAGTATTTAAGAGGTATATTCTGCTCTTTTGCTTTTGCTGCATCAAATTTACCCAGGCGTCTGATGCTTACCTTATAGCCATAACAGGTTACCTTGTGATTGACTTTAAATGCATCGATAACAAAGGGACCAAACTCCAGCTGTTGAACACTTTCCTCAAGTTCATGATATATGAGCTCAAAGGGAAGCTCAGGTGCAACTATGCGAAGTCCATCCACAACTCTTTTAAGCCCCTTCGGACCCACAAGGTGTATGGGTTCTGTCCTCTCGGCGTTGCCGATAGACAGAAGCATTCCGGGTAATCCCGATATGTGGTCTGCGTGAAAATGTGTAAAGCAGATCAGATCTATAGGTTTTGGCGACCAGGATTTCTCCTTCATGGCTATCTGTGTACCTTCGCCGCAGTCGATAAGCATATTGCTTCCGCTGCATCTGAGCATAAGGCTTGTAAGCCATCGGTTTGGAAGAGGCATCATGCCCCCTGTTCCAAGTAAACAAAGATCAAGCATATATTAAAATCCTTTATTTTTTGTATAAGTTTAGCTGCATGATGATGGCATCATCAACCGGATCCCTGTAGTAGCTTTTTCTTACGTAGAGCTCCTTAAAACCTAATTTCTGGTACAGTGCTCTGGCAGGAGTATTGCCGGCACGGACTTCGAGAAAAATGACTGAAGCTTTTTCTGTCAGGGCTGTCTGTATCATCTTCTGCATAAGTGTTTTGCCTATACCGTTTCTTCGCATATCGGGAGAAACACAAATATTTTCGATTTCTGCTTCGGGACCCAAAAGTCGTAAAACAGAGTAGCCTGCAAGATTGTTCATAAAACTTTCCTGATCTGAAGTATTAACCGGCTGCTTATGGACAACCATTGGATAGTCATAATCCGAAGAAAGGGCAGTTTCAAAGTCCTTTGAACTCCATGCCATTTTGCCGAAAGATAATCTCTCCAGTGCAAGTACTTCCGGAAGGTCCAGTATGTCCATAAAATCTATATCGTTGAAAGTGATCATAATTCAAATCTCAATAAAGTGATCCACACGTAATCTTTAATCAAACATAATTGTAAAGTCACTGCACCATGAACGAGAGAGACTGTTTATAATAAGAATGGCAGTATAATGAAATCAGAGATTCTCCGGTATGGACTCATCTTCGTATCCGGAACCCTCTCCTATTTTATAGTTACGGGCTGCAAGAACATCCTCGGCAGAGGTCTTTTTAAGCTTGTTTGGATCATCATGAGTGATATCGAATTCCCTGAGACCTGAAGCCTCTTTCTCGCGTTCTGCCTGCGGCTTTCGTATATAGCTGAGACGGAAATCCTTTCCGCTTACGGTCTCTCCGGCTTTCAGCTTTTCCATACCTGTCAATGCCACCGATGAGGCTCGTTGGAGAAGATTCTGAGGTGCGGCAAAACCAAAGGCTACAGTCAGATGTTCCATAAGATAATCTCTGTATACAGGTACGGCATCACCAAGGAACAGATGACGACCGCCGGCTTTGTTGATTTTCTCGGCCAGCTCATCTATGCCTATAGCCTCCTCTTCGCCCACCAGTGTGCCATTAAGGAAAGCTCCTGTATAAACCTGCTTACGGCGTGCATCCATGATGGGATGAACATATAATGCATCTTTGTCTGTTGCTGTCCCTGCTTCTCCGGAGGTTTTGCTGCCTGAAGAAATGCCTCCCATATCGGAAACATTTTTTGCAAGGCCTTCCAGAGTGCTGACCTCTATAAGAGGGATTCCGTAACCAAGAGCAAGACCCTTTGCTGTTGAAGCTCCGATACGAAGACCGGTGAAAGAGCCGGGACCTGCACTGACTGCGATGGCATCAAGATCTGAGACACTTCGTCCGGTACGCGAAAAAATCTCAGCCACCATAGGTAACAGTGTCTGAGAATGTGTAAGTCCTATATTGGCGGAATACTCTGAAAGCACAAGATTGTCTTCTATAAGCGCACATGACGCAGTATGTCCTGATGAATCTATACCTAAAACCAACATGTTTTTCTATCCATTTCTATAGATCAATACTCTATTCTTCTGTAATCGAATCCTTTATCCAGATCCTTCTTGATGCGAACCCAGTGAGCTTCTTCGGGAATCAGCTCATCGATCAACTCCGGCCATTCAATGATGGAGACACCCTTCCCGTAAAAATAGTCTTCATAACCGATTTCTTCCATTTCGGAGGGGTCGCCGATTCTGTAAACATCAAAATGATAGAGAGGGATACGGCCGTAGTATTCCTTTACTATGGTGAAGGTGGGCGAATTAACATAATCGTCAATGCCCAACCCCTCGGCAAAGCCCTGGGTAAAGACTGTTTTGCCGACGCCAAGGTCGCCATCCAGGCAAATGATATCGCCCGGTTTTGCAGCTTCACCCATTTTTTTGCCAAATGCGAAGGTGTCCTCCGCAGAATTACTTTCAAAAATCATTTTAAGCTTCTTTCTAGGTTTCTTTCTCGGTACGGATAAAGTGGAATATGCGTCGGCCTGTTTTAGCCTCAAAGGCCTTTACATTATCCAGGAAGTCATCCTCGAACATAACATCTGTAAGAAGTGCAAACTCATCGGTTCGGTTATCTAATACTATATGCTTAAGCTCGGAATCTTCGTTAAGGAAATACTCTCTGAGGTCAGCTTCGATATCAGAGGATGTGCCTTCTACTCTTATAAAATATGAAAAGGCATTGGAACCCATGGGCTCTATCTCAAGCATATTTTCGGACCAGCCGATTCCCTGGAATTCGTTTTTATGGCGTACTGCGGCAATTATGTCGGAAACAACTGCACTTGCGGTTGGAAGCTTGCCGGCGCCCATTCCGTAAAGCATGGTGGTTCCCAGGCAGTTACCTACGATGCGGATTCCGTTAAATACACCGTCAACACTGAAAAGAGGGTCTGACTTCGGGATCATCATAGGGACAACATAGGCAAAATATTTATCTTCTACCTGCTGGACAGAACCAAGAAGCTTTATGGACATGCCAAGCTCATGAGCATAGGAGAAATCAAGCTTTGAGATATCTCGGATACCCTCTGTGTAGATATCCTCATGACGGCAGCGATTACCGGATGCCATGCTGAGGAGAATGGCTGTCTTACGTGAGGTGTCAAAGCCGTCTATATCTGAAGACGGATCACGCTCTGCATAGCCGAGACGCTGAGCTTCTTCAAGAGTTTCTCCGAAATCAGCACCCTTTTCACGCATGTTTGTAAGGATGAAGTTGGTGGTTCCGTTCATGATACCGGTTATCTCGATGAGATTCTCACCGGCATAATTGTGATGTATGGTTCTGATGACCGGAATTCCTCCGCCTACAGAGGCTTCGAAATAGAAGTTACAATTATGTGCCTTGGCAATGCTTATAAGCTTTGAACCGCAGGCATCAACAAGAGCCTTGTTGGAGGTTACACAATGCTTACCCTTCTCGAGACAGGCTTTTACGAATTCGTAAGCCGGATGTATGCCGCCCATGGTTTCAACCACAAGACCAACCTCGTCATCATTCTCAATGATGGAAAAGTCATTGATGAGCTTATCGTTATCTTCAGGTATGGACTCACGGATATCAAGCACATACTTTAACTCGACAGGCTCACCGATCTTCTTTTTCAGGATTTCCTGATTTACTCTGAGAACCTCTGCCACACCAGAACCAATGGTTCCATAACCCATAATCGCAACTTTCATAAAGGACTCCTTTACATGATAAGATTTATAAGAACCATTATACCATTTTGAACAGCCTCTTGACGGGGATTTGTTCCGGGAAATCTTTAATTATGACGGATTCTCTATAATACTTTGTTATAAGAGATATGCTGTCCTTGCGACAGACAGGTATAGTTAAACCGTAGACTGTTCCTGTGCAATGATCTTCACATATTGTATGTTAGGCCAGGACTCGATATCCTGAATCATGGCATTGACATCGGAAGTGTCTTCCCGGACTTCGATGGATACAGTAAGAGTCGCAATGGAATTTACCGGGATGGACTGGTGTATGGTAAGTATGTTGGCTCTGTATTCGGAAATCTTTGAGCATATTTTTGACAGGAAACCAAGCTCATCATGCATTTGCATAACCAGAGTTACCGTCTTTCCCTTTGAGCTGTCATAAAAGGGGAAGATATCCTCTTTATATTTATAAAAGGAACTGCGGGAAATGCCTGCTTTTTCGGTTGCTTCCGCAATGGAGACCCCCTTTTCGTTTTCAAGGATACTCTTTACTTCAACAACTTTCTTTAAAACTGTCGGTAATGCTTTTGTCCGAACAACAAAATAATCGGACTCGTTATTCATTAGAAAGCCTCCAAATAAAAAACATTAACAGCACCAAATCCGGATGAAGACATAATCCTTACAGAGCCGGATAAACTCGCCCCCATGTCTGTATAGTGGAGATATGAAGGTGAGTACTAAATTAGTCGTCTCCCTGGATTCTGCGGTCGGGACAGCCAAGCTGCATCCATTTAAGGTATGCAGTGATAAAGCGGTCGATATCTCCGTCAAGAACAGCGTCTGTATTGGAAGACTGTTCGCCTGAACGAAGATCCTTAACCATGCGATATGGCTGAAGAACGTAAGAACGAATCTGGGAACCCCAGCCGTTATCCTTAACTTCTCCTCTGATTCCGGCGATCATCTCTTCCTGCTCGGCCTTTTCCTTGAGATAAAGTCTTGCCTTCAGCATCTGCATAGCCTTGGCACGGTTCTGTACCTGGGATCTTTCTTCCTGGCAGGCTACTACGATACCTGTAGGGATATGGATGAGACGTACAGCGGATGAGGTCTTGTTGATGTGCTGTCCGCCGGCACCGGATGAACGGAATACTTCCATCTTAATGTCCTCGGGACGAACTTCGATGTCTATGTCTGTTTCGATATCCGGCATGATATCGCAGGATACGAAGGATGTCTGTCTCTTGCCCTGGGCATTAAACGGTGAAATACGTACAAGTCTGTGAATGCCTGCCTCTGAACGGAGATATCCGTAGGCGTACTGACCGTCGATCTCGATGGTAGCTGACTTGATGCCTGCTTCATCTCCCTCAAGGTAATCAAGAATCTTGTAGGTGAAGCCATGGCGCTCTGCCCAACGTGTGTACATACGGTAAAGCATTCCAGCCCAGTCATTGGACTCTGTTCCACCGGCTCCTGCATTGAGACGAAGGATTGCGTTCATTGTGTCATATTCACCTGAAAGAAGAAGTCTTGTGGACATGGCATCAAGCTTCTCTGTGAACTCATCAAGCATTTCCTTGACTTCGGCAACGCTTTCCTGATCATCTTCCTCTTCTGCCATCTCGATAAGTGCTCCGATATCCTCGTATGCCTGTGTGAGATCTTCGTAGGCCTTTACGTCATCCTTGAGACGACGCGCTTCTGTTGAATACTGGTTTGCAGTTTCGGGATTTGCCCAAAAATCAGGCTCTTCCATCATTCGGTCAAGCTCAACGATTCTTTTCTGTTTATTGTCAAGGTCAAGAGAAGCGCCGAGATCCTTCAGTGACTGTTCTTTGCCATTAAGTTCAAATTTGTATTGCTCTAACTCTACGATCATAGTAATTCCTTTTATTTATAAACGTTTGATAGGTGAGGACTATATTACAGTCTTTTTGGGAGACTGTAATGTTTCTATTCAGAAACTTATGAAAAAATGCCGCGAAAGTATCTTTTCGCGGCATGGTCACGGTGCGGGTTAAAGTACCGAATTGTTTCAGTTCTCCGGTTTATCGCCGGGTGCCGGGTTTGCGCCGTTCTGAGGATTCATTGCCTTTAAATACTCGTTGCGTCCATGGCACTGCTTATATTTCTTTCCTGAACCGCATGGACACGGGTCATTTGGATATACCTTACGAACCTCACGCTTTTTGGGAGCTGCGGCTACACTGTCATCACGGTTTGTACCGGTTACCTGAGCAACCTGCTCACGCTCTACCTTCTGCTCAACCTTGATGTGGTAAAGTATGCGAATGGTATCTTCCTTAATGGCTGTGGTCATCTCCTCAAACATTGAGAAGCCCTGAATCTTGTACTCTACAAGGGGATCCTTCTGTCCGTAAGCCTGGAGACCGATACCGTCACGCATGAGATCCATATCATCGATATGGTTCATCCACTTCTGGTCGATGACTCTTAAAAGGATGACTCTTTCGATCTCACGAACCTGCTCTGGATTAGGGAAATCAGCTTCCTTCTGCTCATAAAGCTTGATTGCTTCCTCTTTGAGGAGCTGCTTAAACTCGTTCTTGGTCATGGTATTGAACTGTTCTTCTGTAAGTTTAAGCTTTGGCAGAGGAATAATGGTCATCAGAGTATCGTTAAGGCCGCTGAGATCCCAATCCTTTGCAGTGGAATCTTCTGCAACATTGGCATCAACGTAGTTCTCGATGATTTCCTGTATAAAGCTGATGATAAGAGGACGAAGGTTGTCTCCGTTGAGAACCTTTGAACGCTCATCATAGATAACATCTCTCTGTTCGTTGTTTACTTCGTCGTACTTAAGAAGGTTTTCACGGATGCCATAGTTGTTAAGCTCTATCTTCTGCTGTGCCTTTTCGATGGCATTGGAAAGCATCTTGTGATGAATCTGTTCGCCTTCGGGTACACCTAAAGCTTCAAACATGCCCATAAGACGGTCTGAACCGAAGAGTCTCATGAGATCATCCTCAAGTGAGATGAAGAACTGAGACTGTCCCGGGTCTCCCTGTCTTCCGGCACGTCCACGAAGCTGGTTGTCGATACGTCTTGATTCATGACGTTCTGTTCCGAGGATATGAAGACCGCCTGCAGCAAGTGACTCCGGATCCAACTTGATATCGGTACCACGACCTGCCATGTTGGTTGCGATGGTTACGGCGCCGTGCTGACCTGCGTCTGCTACGATAGCAGCTTCCATTTCATGGAACTTTGCGTTCAGGACATTGTGCTTGATGCCGCGTCTCTTAAGCATTCCGCTAAGGAGCTCTGAGGTGTCGATGTTGATGGTTCCGATAAGTACAGGAGCGCCTGTCTCGTGGATTCTTACTGCTTCATCAACTACAGCCTGGAATTTTTCTCTCTTTGTCTTATAAACCGCATCATCAAGGTCTACACGCTGTACGGGACGGTTTGTAGGGATACAGATAACATCCATGTAATAGATGTTACGGAACTCTTTTTCCTCGGTCTGGGCAGTACCTGTCATTCCGGCCTTCTTGTCAAACTTATTGAAGAAGTTCTGGAAGGTGATAGTTGCGAGGGTCTTGGACTCACGCTTTACCTTAACATGCTCTTTTGCTTCTATTGCCTGGTGGAGACCATCGCTGTAACGACGACCCGGCATGATACGTCCGGTAAACTCGTCTACGATGAGAATCTCGTCTTCCTTTACAACGTAGTCCTTATCACGGTGCATAAGATTGTTGGCACGAAGTGCAAGGATAACACAATGCTGGATCTCCAGGTTCTCGGGATCTGCAAGATTCTTTATATGGAAGAACTGCTCTACTTTGCGAACACCTTCCTGAGTGAGGTTTACAGTCTTCTCTTTTTCGTTAACGATAAAGTCACCGGTTTCTTCGATCTCTTCTCCGAGGATGGCATCGAGTTTATTGAACTCGGCTGATTCTTCACCTCTCTGAAGCTGTTTTGCAAGTATATCGCAAACCTCATAGAGCTTTGTGGACTTGCCGGACTGGCCGGAAATGATAAGAGGTGTACGTGCTTCATCGATAAGAACGGAGTCGACCTCGTCGATGATGCAGTAGTGGAGGCCACGAAGAACCTGCTGGTTCTTATATACTGCCATGTTGTCACGAAGGTAGTCGAAACCGAGCTCGTTGTTGGTAACATATGTAATGTCACAGTTGTAAGCCTGCTGACGCTGCTCTGTTGTCATGGAATTGAGGACAACACCAACCTTGAGTCCAAGAAACTCATGGATACGTCCCATCCACTCAGAGTCACGCTTAGCGAGGTAGTCATTGACGGTTACGATATGAACGCCCTTTCCTTCAAGTGCGTTTAAGTATGCAGGTGCTGTGGAAACAAGGGTTTTACCTTCACCTGTTCTCATCTCTGCGATACGGCCCTGATGAAGTACTACTCCACCGATAAGCTGTACCGGGAAATGCTTCATGCCGTTTACACGTTTTCCGGCCTCACGGACAGTGGCAAATGCTTCCGGGAGGATGTCATCCAATGTTTCTCCGTTGGCAAGGCGCTCTTTGAATTTTGCTGTCTGTGCTTTCAGTTCTTCATCTGACATGGCAGTCATCTGCTCGTCATATGAAAGTATTTTATTAACGATTGGCTCAATTCTCTTAAGCTCGCGTTCAGAGTGGGTACCGAAAACCTTCTCAAATAAACTCATCTATATACTCCTTAATAACCGTGTGCAGGTTTATAATCACACACTTTTAACTCTACTTTCGGCTATAACCATGAAATTCTATCACTAACCTCTTTTTTTTTCAAGACGGGCGGGAAAGTTTAGAGAGATTTAACTAAATGGGGCGCAGGGCGTAGCCGGATGCCCTCCGGCTACGCCCTGCTTACGTTGTGGCTGAAATGTAATTAGTGTGTTCTCTTTGTGCCTGCGTTTTCGTGGGTTAAGGGAACTGAAAAACTGATCTCTTTGCTTTCGCCCGGTTGCAGCTGGAGTTTTTCGAAGGCGATGAGTTCTCTCACCTGGGCTTTTTTGTTGTCACCGAAGATCAGGATGGTTTCGGCGCCTTCTCTGCTGCCGGTGTTGGTTACGGTGAGGGTTAAGGTGCTGCCTTCGAGCTTTTCATTGTTATGGGAGAAAGTTGTGTAGGAAAGTCCGTGGCCGAAGGGGAACAGTACAGGGATGTTGTGCTTGTCGGTGTACTTGTAGCCGATTTCGTAGCCTTCCTTATAATGTACGGTATCTTTGCGGCCGAAGTCTCCTACGCTGAAAGCGGAGCAGTCCTTGAGATCAAGGTAAAAGGTTTCCGGGAGTTTTCCTGACGGGTTAATGTCTCCGAAGATGGTGCGGGCAAGGGCTCTTCCGCCTTCGCATCCGTTGTAGTAGGACCAGAGAACGGTGTCTGCCTTGTCTATCCAGGAGCTCATGTCTACTGAGCTTCCGCTGATGAGGACGATGACCGCGTCTTTTCTTAGTTCAAGGATGGAATTGATAAGTTCATCCTGTCCGTAGGGAAGCTTCATGTCGGGTTTGTCAAAGCCTTCTCTGTCAAGTACATGGTTGAGACCGCCTACGTAGATGACGCTGTCATAGTTGTTCTCTCTTAATGCTTTGAGTACCTCTTCTCTCTTTTCCTCGGAGACTTTTTTGAGCTGGTCATTGCTCTCCACATCTACTTTTTCGAGACTGTTTTCCTGCCAGTTGATTTCGGTGCTGTCGGGAGCAATGTCTGCGTCGTAGCCTGACAGATAGTCGATCTTTGTGTTTCCGCCCAGGAGTTCCCTGAGACCAAGGAGAGGATTTATTTCATAAAGTGCTTTTATCTCTGCGCTTCCACCGCCGAGGCTGTGCTGCCTTATGGCATTATCACCTACAACGAGGATGCGTCGCTGTTTTTCCGGATCCAGAGGAAGGACGTGGCTTTCGTTTTTGAGGAGCACCAGAGACTCTGCTGCGATCTTTGCTGCGGTTTTATGGTGCTCATCTGTGTTGTAGGAACCTTTTTGTCTCTTTCCGGAAAGCATATGGAGCTTATCCATGAGAAGAAGGAGTCGGAAAACCTTCTTATCTATAACACTCTCGTCTATCTTCTTTTCCTGAACCATCTTTTTGAGAGGCTCGGCGAAGCAGTATTCGTCGAAGTTGTCTGTTACGGACATTTCCAGGTCACAGCCTGCGGTGGCTGCTTTTTCGGTGTCGTGGACCCCGCCCCAATCGGAGATCACAACACCGTCATAGTTCCACTCTTCACGGAGGATTGTGTCAAGAAGGAACTTGTTTTCGCAGCAGTAGTCACCGTAAACACGGTTGTAGGCGCCCATTACGGAGCCGGCGCCGCCTTCGAGCAGGACTCTTCTGAAAACCTCGAGATAAGTGTCTCTGAAGATTTCCTCGTCTATATCGGAGTCCACACCCATTCTTTCGGTTTCCTGGTTGTTTAAAGCGAAATGCTTAACGCAGGCAGCTACATCATTTTCCTGAACACCCTTTACGAACTCGATGGCAAGCTCTGAGGTGAGGTATCCATCTTCGCTGAAGTACTCGAAGTTTCTTCCGCAAAGAGGGCTTCTTTTGAGATTTATTCCCGGAGCAAGGATTACATCTTTTCCTCTGCCACGGGCCTCCGCGCCGAGAACATTACCCTCATCATGAGCAAGGGCCCTGTTGAAGGTGCTGGCGAGTGCACTGTTGCAGGGAAGGTAGGTCACGAGATCATCCTGGTAGTTGAGGGATATCCATTTGCTGTCATAAAACTCTCCTCTTACGCCCATGGGACCGTCGGAGGTGATGAGCGGAGGGACACCAAAACGCTCAACTCCGTCATTGTGAAAGAATCCGCTTCCGTGAAGCATGCCGATCTTTTCGTCCAGAGTCATCTTCTGAACGAGCTCTTCTATCTGTTCTTTAGTCATAGTTTCATCCTTTGCAATATTCAACAATATATTATTAGAAACGGAATCATCCCGGTCATGGGTAAAGCTGATCGGTTTCTGTTTATTGTGTAGTATGTGTTTTTATAAGACGGGATCATCCAAGCCATGTTTGTGGTTAATCATGGACTAAGATGATCCCGAAGAGTTTTTACATTATCCCTTAACGGCACCTGAAGTGATACCGCCTACGATATATTTAGATAAGAAAAGATATATTACGATTACCGGGAAAATGGAGGCAGCTATCATGATATAAACCTGTCCCATATCGAATCTGAGCCAGTCGGCACCTCGTAATTGTGCGATAAGAACCGGAAGTGTCTTTTTGGAATCGGTGTGAAGAATGAGGGCCGGTGTAAAGTAGTTGTTCCAGCTGCCCACAAAACTGAAGATAACCTGAACACTGATTGCCGGCTTCAGGAGAGGCATGATGATGGTGTTGAAGGTTCTGAATTCTCCGGAACCATCGATTCTTGCCGCCTCGACCAGTGACATGGGAAGGTTGCTTGCCATGTACTGTCTGAAATAGAAATAAGTAACCGGTGAAGCTATGGAAGGGATGATGAGCGGGATAATGGTATCATCGAGCTTCATATTATTGATGAGCTGGATGAAGCCAAGGACTGTAACCTGTCCCGGGATCATCATGATGGCCAGTATGAATGCTGCTATGGCATCTCTTCCTTTGAATCTGTAGGTATTGATGGCGTAGGCTGTCATAGCTGAGAAGTATACGCAAAGGACTGAGGAACAAACAGATACTGTAAGGCTGTTTACAAACCCTTTTGCTATAGGTATGGTTCCGTTTACCAGGTTTTCCCAGTTTTCAAAGATATGAGTGCTGGGGAGCATGGTGAAACCACGGGTCATCTCTGCATGTGATCTTGTTGCGTTTATGAGAAGTATGTAAAACCATATGAGGCACAGAAATGTAAAAATGCCAAGTACCACATAGGCTATGGCTCTTCTGGTCCCGACAGGAAGGCCGCTGCTTGCATGAGTTTCCATTATTATCTCCGTTCTGCCGCCCTTTCGTCGACGGCACAGATGATGATTTGTTTTTACTAATCTCAGTTCAGTCCCTTGACCGGCGGAACTGAATGTGGTGAACAGGAATATTCACATTAATCTTTCTTTGCACTGTTTATCCTGAATACCACTAAGCTGAGTATGCCTGTGATGATAAACATATAGACTGAAAGGGCGCCGCCCATTCCGAAATTCTTGCTTGTTAAGTACTGGTTCAGGTTCATGATAACTGTTGTGGTTGAACCTGCCGGTGTACCCTTTCCGTTTGTGAGGATCTGAGGAACATCGTACATCTGAAGTCCGCCGATAAGTGAAGTGATGAGAACATAGATGAAGATCGGACGGAGTATCGGCATGGTGATGCGGAAGAAAATCTGGGAAGCGCTTGCTCCGTCAACTTCTGCCGCTTCGTAAAGGGAACCGTCGATTCCCAGCATGCCTGCAAGTAACAGAATGGTTGTATTACCAAACCACATAAGGAAATTCATAAGCATTATCAGTATTCTGGATGCTGCGATGCTGTTCATGAATTTGAATGGCTCTTTCAGGATGTGGAGACTTATAAGCATTTGGTTTATAGGGCCCGCATCTGCGAAAAGAGCGAAGAATAACATTGAAAATGCTGATGCCATGATAAGGTTTGGCATATAGATGACTGTCTTGAAAAAACTCTGACCTTTAAGCTTAAGGCTTGGGTCTGAGAACCAGTATGCAAGAATGAGAGCCACTGTGATCTGAGGGATAAATCCGCCTATCCACATGATAAGAGTGTTGCCGAGATATTTCCAGATTTCCGGTGATGAGAGAAGGTTTATGTAATTTTCAATTCCTACAAATCTGGGGCCGATCTGTGTCAGACCGGAATAATAGTTCTCAAAGAAACTGTTATAGATGGTTGACGCCAAAGGGATGAAACTGAAGATTACATATACCAGGAAAAACGGTATGAGAAATATATAACCCCAGCGATTGTATCTGGCAGTTGTGCCGGATGCCTTCTTAGCCATGTGGAACCTCCAAAGTGGTCTTGCCTTGGATTGCCTTCCGATTTCCTCCGGAAGGCAATCCGCTGTATAACCATGATTTGAAAAAAGAGATGATGTGTGAGAAAGAATATTTTTCATGATGTTAAAGAACCGGAAATATCAACGGGTAAGATCAGGGTATCTTGTTGTAGCAAGTGTATAGAACTGTTCCATAGCCTTATCTATAGAATCGTAATTACCCTTGATGTAATCGCCCATAGCTGACTGGAAATCCTGAAGGAGTCCCTGATCGTAAGCTGTAAGGTTAGCCATGTCGATCCTGTCAGCCCCTGCACAGAACATCTTGAGAGGGTTCTGACCTCCGAGAACTTCATTGGAATAAGATTCGTCGTTTGCGAGCTCTTCCATGACAGGCTTGTTGTTTACGAAATCGTTGTCCTTGAGAACGATGTCCTTCATGATTTCAGGGTCGCAGGTAATCTTTCTGATGATGTCGGCAACTACGTCTCCATTGTCTGTTCCTGCAGCTGCGCAGATCCATGTTCCGCCCCAGTAGAAGCCCTGAGGACCTTCGATGGCACCCCAGCCGCCTTCGTGAGCGATAGAGCCTTCAACATCCTTTGCCATAGAGAAATCGATGAGCCATGCAGGTCCGAAGTAAGCAAATACTTTTCCTTCGGGATAGAAGCCCTTTGTCCAGTCGTCTGTCCACTGGTCGTAAGTATCACAGTAACCGGCATCAACAAGTGCCTTTGAATCCTCTACCCACTTGATGAGGTTGTCATCAACCTGGATCTTCTTATCTTCCGTAACCCATGGAAGCTTTGAATTGTTCTGATAAATTCTGAAGGTATCGGCCATGGAGGATATTACATGATAACCCTTGTCCTTAAGCTGTGCTGCTGATTCGTTGAATTTGTCCCAGTCAGAGAAATGCTTCTGAACCTCTTCCGGCTCCTGTGTTCCGAATACTTCTTCAGCGGCTTTTCTGTTGTAGATCATGACTCCCGGACATCCCTGCCATGAGCTTCCCTTGATAACGCCCTTTGAATCTGTAACAACGTCCTGAGTGTACTTGTACTGATCCTTCATATCTTCTGCTGTGATGCCAAGGTCTGTAAGAGGAACTGTGAAGTCTGTATCTGTGTACTTTGTTGCGTAATCAGCTTCTACCAGGAAAAGGTCAAGCTTCTCATCCTGTGGAGCCTTGTCCTGGGCAAGAAGTATCTCGTCCAGTCTGTTCTGGTAAGCATTCTCCTGGTTTGGAGTGATATGCCACTTTACTGTTATATCGCCGATCTTTCCTGTGGTTCCGTCAACCTCTTCATATCCCGGATAGTGGTCTATAAGGCGGGATTTGAACTCTTCGTTCCAAGCTGCGATGTTAAGAACCTTTCCGGCACCCTCTGTAGCTGCTGCCGTTGTTGCCTCGGGAGTGCTTCCGCCTCCGCATCCTGTAAGTACATTTGCTGCCACTGTGGCTGAAAGTAATAATCCTAGCATTGATCTTCTCATAACTGATTGCCTCCATTGTTTTTTATTATGTATAGTGTTTGATCTATCGGCTCTTGCCGGTAGTTTGTTATAACTTTGAAACCGATCCTCCCTTATCCAGCTTCCCTTCAACAAGCAGATGCTCGATGAGAGTGCCTTTCGGGTTGTTTATAAGCGCTATAAGCTTTTCTGCCGCAAGGGAACCCAGCTTTTTAGTATCCTGTACAACTGTGGTAAGTCTTGGGCTTATCCTTCTCGCAAGCTCGATCCCGTCGTAACCTGCTATGGAAATATCCTCGGGAATCCTAAGCCCCCTCTCTCTTACTGCATTTATACAGCCAAAGCAGGAAAAGTCATCGGGACAGATGATGCAGGTGGGCGGGTTTTCCAGATCCAGCAGCTTCTTTGCTGCCTCATAGGTTCTGTCGGTATCTCTGTAGGGCGCTGTGATCATGTATTCGTCAGGTACCGAAACATTAAGCTCCTGCATGGTGTTATAGAAGCAGGCGAGTCTTCCTTGTGTTACGGAAGTGTTTTCGTAGGCATGTATATATGCGATCCTTCTGTGACCCTGGTCATATATATAATGGAGCATTTCCCGCATGCCCTTTATGTTGTCGGATTGAACGGACATACAGTTGTCAAACATGTGATCGATGGTCACCACCGGTATGCTGCTGCTCACAAGCTCATAAACCTGGGGGTCGTAGAAGTCCACGCAGGCGATGACAACTCCGTCAAAGCCTCTGTATAAGGCATGTGAAAGATAAGTGCTGTTGTCATTCCGTTTCCCTGAGTTTATAAAGGTGATGTCGTAGCCATTGGCCTCAGCGGTTGTTTTGAAGCTGTCCAGAACATGGGAGAAATAATCATGGGTAAGACCGCTGTGGGCTTCGTCCACGAACAATACTCCGATGTTGTAGGTTTTGTTGGTCTTTAATGCCTGGGCGGCAGCGTTTGGCCTGTAACCAAGCTCTTCCGCAACCTTCCGGATGTGCTCCTTAGTCTCCTCGCCTATGTCGCGATGGTTGTTCAGGGCTTTTGACACCGTTGCTATCGATACGCCGCAGGTGTTGGAAATGTCTTTTAAAGATACTGTTCTTTTAGCCATGTTGTTTTCCAATCGTTTAACTTAATCGTTTTCGTAATGCCAATATACATCAATATGTCGATGAATGCAATACCATTTTTAATTTTTTTGTGAATCATTCACAGCAATACTGGTTTATGTGGCGGCATCTCGTCAAAAAATGCGATCATACCAAGAACCGGAGCAAGGTTTTTTCTGATTTTAGAGGAATATCAAGTAAACGTTTTCTGATAAATTTTGAAATTTTCTATTGATAAATATCGATATCGACTATATAATCCGACTATATCCAACTTAAACGATTAAGTATTAAACGGAGGCATTATATGAAATACGGTTACTTTGATGACGCTGCCCGTGAGTACGTTATCACCACTCCGAAGACACCATTGCCCTGGATAAACTATCTTGGCAATAAGGAATTCTTTTCATTGATCTCTAACACCTGCGGAGGCTACTCCTTCTATAAGGACGCTAAGCTTCTCCGCCTTACAAGGTATAGATACAACAATGTCCCTTATGACAATAACGGTAAGTATTTCTATGTAAAGGACAGAAACCGGAATACTGTCTGGAACCCGGGCTGGCAGCCTGTAAAGACTGAGCTTGACAGCTATGAGTGCCGTCACGGTCTTGGATACAGCAGATTTACATCATTAAAGGACGGAATTGAAGCAGAGCTTCTTAGCTTTGTTCCAATGGAGGATAATTGTGAGATTTCAAGTATAACTCTTACAAACAAGGGTGATACTTCGGCAGAACTGTCACTCTTCTCTTATGTAGAGTGGTGTCTCTGGAATGCAGATGATGATATGAAGAACTTCCAAAGAAACTTAAGCACCGGTGAGGTTGAGGTTTCCGGTGAAGGCTCAGTCATATTTCACAAGACAGAGTACAGGGAAAGAAGAAATCATTATGCCATTCTCGGAGTGAACAGTAAGGTAAACGGCTTTGATACAAGCCGTGACGCATTCCTGGGAGCCTATAACGGACCCGATCACCCGGATGCTGTCGTTAACGGGAAATGCACAGGCTCTATGGCCAGTGGCTGGTCTCCCATCGCTTCACAGCAGATAGATCTGAGTCTTGCGCCGGGTGAATCAAGGACCTTTATATTTACTCTGGGATACATAGAGAATGAAGAAAATGATAAGTGGGAAGCACCGTCTGTTATAAACAAAAAGAAAGCCTTCGAGATGCTTTCGAGATATGACAGCGAGGACAAGGTTGAAAAGGC
The DNA here is from genome assembly GCF_900107835.1 of Oribacterium sp. KHPX15. GTDB lineage: Bacteria > Bacillota > Clostridia > Lachnospirales > Lachnospiraceae > Oribacterium. Next base: position 190,943 of record NZ_FNRG01000004.1, on the reverse strand, counting down.
TTTTGAAGAGCTTCGTGCATACTGGAATGAGCTTCTGGGAATCTATCATGTTTCTTCCGAAAACGAAAAGGTTGACCGCATGGTTAACATCTGGAATCAGTATCAGTGCATGGTTACTTTCAACATGTCCCGTTCTGCTTCCTACTATGAGTCAGGTATCGGAAGAGGCATGGGCTTCAGAGATTCCTGCCAGGATCTTCTGGGCTTTGTGCATCTCATTCCGGACCGAGCAAGACAGCGTATCATAGACATTGCTTCCACACAGTTCCCGGACGGCAGTGCATACCATCAGTATCAGCCGCTGACCAAGAAGGGGAATTCAGACATTGGTTCGGGCTTCAATGATGATCCTTTGTGGTTGATTGCAGGAACAAGTGCATATGTAAGAGAGACGGGTGACCTTTCGATTCTCAGTGAGTCTGTGCCTTTTGATAATGATATGACCACAGCACAGTCACTTATGAATCACCTTCAGCGTTCCTTCAACTTTACCGCAACTCATAAGGGACCTCACGGTCTTCCGCTCATCGGACGTGCTGACTGGAATGACTGCCTGAACCTTAACTGTTTTTCCGAGCATCCCGGGGAATCATTCCAGACCTTCGGACCATCAGAAGGACCGGTTGCGGAATCAGTATTTATAGCCGGAATGTTCGTGAAGTATGGAGAGGAATATGCCCAGCTTGCAGAGCTCCTTCATGATAATGCTGAGGCCGAAAGAGCCCGCGCTGAAGTTAAAAAGGTTTATGATGCGGTTCTCGAATATGGATGGGACGGCGACTGGTTCCTGAGAGCATACGATGCGGAATCAAAGAAGGTTGGTTCAAAAGAATGTGAAGAGGGTCAGATATACATCGAGCCTCAGGGCTTCTGCACTCTCGCAGGCATCGGTGTTAAGGAAGGACTTGCGGAAAAAGCATTGAAGAGCGTTGAAGAAAAGCTGGATACAAAGTATGGTGTAATGATCCTTCAGCCTGCATATACAAAGTATCATCTTGAACTTGGTGAGGTAAGCTCATACCCGCCCGGATACAAGGAGAACGGCGGTATCTTCTGCCACAATAACCCATGGGTTTCCATAGCGGAAACGGTTCTCGGTCACGGTGACAGAGCATTTGACATTTACAAAAAGACCTGCCCTGCTTTCATAGAGGACATAAGTGAAGTTCACTGTACAGAACCTTATGTTTATTCCCAGATGGTGGCCGGAAGGGATGCGAAGTTCTTCGGTCAGGGCAAGAACAGCTGGCTTACGGGAACTGCGGCCTGGACCTTTGTAAATGTTTCCCAGTATATTCTGGGCGTTTATCCTACACATAAGGGGCTTTCTATTGATCCGTGTGTACCGGAGGATTTCGGAGATTTCACCCTTACGAGAAAGTTCCGCGGCGGGGTTTACAGAATCAATGTTCACACCAACGGTTCCCAAAAGGGAGTTAAGAAGCTTACCGTAAACGGTGTGGTTTGTGAGGGTAATGTTATCCCGTTTGATGCAGCGGTTAAGGAATACGATGTTGTAGTTGAGATGTAAAACTATTATCAGAATTTAACCAAAGGATTTCACAGGGGGTGTTTCTTTTCGCAGAGAATCGTCCTCGGTGAAACGTAGAAAACTTTCTCCGGTGGTTTAACAGAAAAAGGTCCGGGGCTTTATGCCCCGAACCTTTTTTATGTAGGATTAAATATGGAAGCTTAATACTCCGGCTCGATGAGTCCGTAGCTGTTTCCTTTTCTCTTATAAACAACTGCCACATTTCCGGTATCGCCGTTCTGGAATACGAAGAATGCATGTCCTACAAGTTCCATCTGGAGACAAGCCTCTTCAGGAGTCATAGGCTTGAGATCAAAGTGCTTTGTACGAACGATATTGATCTCTTCTTCATTTGTATCATCAGGCTCCTCGTTGAAAGCATCCGAGAAATCGGCTGCAGCCTGATGTCTGTTGAGAAGTTTGGTGCGATACTTGCGGATCTGACGCTCGATGATGTCTACAACCAGATCCAATGACTGGAATTTATCTGAGGTGGTTTCCTCTGCGCGGATCACCCCGTCTTTAACAGGGATGGTTACCTCTACCTTGTACATATTCTTCTCAGTAGAGAGAGTGACATTGCAGATGGTGTCCTCCTTAAAGAACTTGGACAACTTTCCGAGCTTTCTGTCGATCTGGTCTTTCATGCCATCTGATACGTTAATGTTTCTGCCCGTGATATTAAACTTCATGGAATCACGCTCCCTTATATAGATTTCTCAAATATCTTTTGAGATACCTAGATTATACCACCGATAAAAATATAATTCCAATTTTATTACACTCAAAAAATGAATTTTTTATTAATGTGGTGGCGGATGACAGAAAAAAGTCCCAAATCAATGCCTCTGCAATGATTTGGGACTTGATATTACAGTATTTACAGGGTTTTAGTTGTTGATGAATCTTCCGTAAGCGTATGGCTCCCTGTAGTCGTATCTTCCGGTACAGATTCCGGTTCTTGTGTTTGCGGCATGGATGATAACTCCGTCGCCGGCATAGATTGCAACGTGATTTACATAATCGCCTGATGCGTAGAATATCAGGTCTCCCGGCTGCAGTTCCTCAAAGGTTATGGACTGGGCATTTTCAATCTGATCTCTTGAGGATCTTCCGGTTTTGATGCCAAAATACTTGAAGATCTGCTGAACAAATCCGGAACAATCGGCACCGTCTGTAAGTGAAGTTCCTCCGTATACGTACGGATTTCCAAGGAACTGTTTTGCGTAGTTGATAAGTGCCTGGCGGCTTGCTGTTGTGGCAATGGTAGGAACAGCGGTGCCTGCATTAACAACTTTGTTCACAGCGGAAACTATAGAAGTTGTCTCCGATGAAGGTGCATTGTTTACGGCTATTGTGTCATCAGAACCTGAAGTTGTTGAGTTGCCTGACTGCCCTGTTATGTTTGATACAAAACTGGTAAAGTCATCAGCCATATTGGATACCTTTGTCTTGAAGGCACTAAAATCGTCAACATCGTCTGCTATTTCCAGAAGCTTATCTTCGGAACCGGATACAGAGGATGTCTCTGTGATTGTTTCTTTCGCGCCGGAGTCCTTTGCCACTGCATAGTTCTCGGTTACTACATTGGAAGTGGTCTCATCAATGCTTGTAATGTTATATTCCGGAATCATGGAACCATCTGTAATAGCTGCCAGATCCTCATCGGAAGTGATGCCAAGTTCTGCATCATCAACAGGACCGTCTCCTATTTCCAGAAGAACTTCCCCGGAGGAATCGGATGAAGAGGTTGAGGATGATTTTGATTCTTTTGTCTTTGATGAGGAAGCCTTGGATTCTGTTGTTTTGGCAGTTGATGTTGTAGAAGATGCCTCAACTATCGCTGTCACAGATGAAGACTTTTCAGCCTCTTCGGCATAGGATACCATGCCGGGGGTCAGGCTGCCTATGGTTATGGTCAGAGCTGTATATAAAGCTATATGTTTGTATGTGATGTTTTTCAAAATGATCTCCCAGGTGTTCCGTACAAAAGGAACTGTAAATTGATATATTGATTTATTCAGCCGCTTAGCGACTGTGATAGTGCAGATTTCGGAAAATGATTAAAATACAAAACAGCAGGTGTGATATTCTCTGATGTTTTAATCACATCATTATGGTATCACACCTGCTGTTGAAGAATCTTTTTAAATGTTTTACGTTTTACTTACTGTGTAAAATTATTCTAAAAAGAATGGACAAACCCTTATATTTACTGATTAATGCTTATGAATAAAAACTGTCGATTCCGTCTGCGATTCCCTTTGCAAGAACAGCAACCGTAGAATCACTGTAATCAGAGACTCTGTCACCAAGTTCCAGGTCGATGGACGGGATCTTTGAGTAGCTGGTCTGAGTGAGATCCATCTGCATTGCACCGTCGCTGAAAATCTTTACACCATTTGCGGAAAGACCGTTGATGACATTTGAACCCAGACGGTCACTCTCCTGCCAGATTTCGGAAACGGGATACATGCCCTTGATGCCGTCAGCTACACTCATGAAGAAAGCACCTTTGTCTTTTTCGGTTGAGTCGTAGTGGATGGCGATATGGCAGTCAGCACGGTTGTTTGCCATGACTGTACGGGCAATGTTGTCGAGCTGTACATCTTCGCTCTCGCGGATCATGAGAACGTTGTAGCCTCTTTCGAGAAGGACGTCTTTCAAAGCTTTGGCAACCTTGAGGTTTACATAAGCCTCTGAGGTTCCGTCTTTCATGGTGGTTCCGGAAGAAACTGCGGTTGCGTGGGTATTGCCGGCTGCAGTGCTGCCGCCTGTAACCTTCTTTGTACCGTCGGGATGGCAAAGTGTCTTTACGCTCTCGCCGCCGCTTGTGCCGTGACCGGCATTTACGCATACGGTTATGCCTTTCTTGTTGCTGCCTGTTGCATAGTAAAGAGTTGCGGTGCCGGAATTGATCATTGAATTTTGGCCGAACTCCCAATCCGGATTGAATGCTACAGCTTCAGAGGTTTTCTTTTCAACCACTTCGGTGGTAGTAAATTCAGAACTGATGAATGCGGTCTGGCCGTTATACTCGATTCTGCTCCATTTCTGATCACTGTATCCTGTACGGTGGAAGCTGTCTCCGGTGTTGGCTTTACCAAGTACCTCGCCTGTTTCTGTCTGTGGTAATGAGCGAATGTTTACATTATCTGTCGTAATATAAACTTTTTCATCACGGTCTTCAAAGTTTATGGGAGCAGCTGTTTCTGCTGCTGTGGTTTCGAGAACGGAAGCAGCCTGTGTTTCGGTGGCTGCTGCAGCCTGTGTGTCAGAGTTGGCAGCCGGAACTGTAGGACCGACGTTGCTTGCAACAGTTGCAGATTCGTTGGGGAGAACATTGTTCTCTGTATCTGCGAGAGTTCCCTCTTCTACGGAAACTGCGGCTGAAGTCTCGGAGAACTCTGCTTTATAAGACTTCTTGCAGCCGCTAAGGGAAAAAGCAAGTGCTGTGCAGGCGGTTGCGGATAAAATCAATGTTTTTTTGAAATTTTTTTTCATACTTGACCTCACTCTGCCATCCGGAAATGATGGCGTATATATATCAACGGTATTTGAATCTTTTGGAAAACAAATATTCACAATGTGAAGTTATACTCTTTAAAGATTACTTCGGCAAGTGATAAAGCCTTAAAGTTTCATAAAGATTACAAAACAGGTAACAGTTCAGCCTGTGGAACATGGTGTGTGAATGAGGAGTAGTTTTTCAAGTTCTGCTGCTTCATGACCCAAGACACTAAAATCCGGAAATGAGTCAATGCCAAGTCCGGTTCTACATGACCCATATCACCAAAACACTAGATATGAGTCAATGATAAGTCCGATTCTACATGACCCATATCACCAAAACACCAGATATGAGTCAATGCTAAGTCCGGTTCTACATGACCCATATCACCAAAACACCAGATATGAGTCAATGCCAAGTCCGATTCTACATGACCCATATCACCAAAACACCGAATATGAGTCAATGCCAAATCCGATTCTACATGACTCATATCCCCGTAAAGCAGATTATGAGTCAAGCAAAAGCCTGGTCCACCGGCTGAACTGTTACAAATGAAGGGTTCAAATCCAACCACCGTCAAACTGTATAACCTGAGCAGTGAGATACCGTGGTGCCTGAGCGAGAAGGTAAATGAACTCTCCCACTTCCTCCGGTGTCGCCATGCGACCATAAGGGATTTCATCTTCCACTGCAGCTCTGTCTTCCGGAGACATCCAACCGTTCATGTCTGTGTCGACGCAGCCGATGGCCACAGCATTAACCGGAATATGATTTGGTGCCAGCTCCTTGCCGAGCGCCCTGGTGAAGGCATTGACAGCCCCTTTAGTCAGGCTGTAAACCGATTCCATGGAGGCCCCTGAGACTCCCCAGACTGAGGAAACATTCAGGATGCGGCCGCACCCGGTTTTCAGCATGTAAGGAATCACTGAGCGGGTGAGCTTGAACATATCGGAGACATTGGAACTAAGCATGTTACTGAACTCATCGTCGGTAACATCCTGACAGAGATTGAAGGTGGAAATGCCGGCGTTGTTCACAAGCAGGATTTCGTTAGTGTTTTCGGATTGATTTGAATCATTGCCTGAGGTAACTTCGTCAAGGCTGTTTGCGATATCATCTTCCGTAAGAACCGGCATGGCGGAATCAAGATCAATCTTTAGTGCCGATTTCAAAACTTCATTCGTGATGGCACCGTGAACGGTTTTGACTTCAGTGCAGATTCTTAACTTCTCCGCCACTTCCTCCAGAAGATCAAAATTTGAACGGCAGTTTATGATGAGCCTGTAGCCCTTTTGTGCCAATATTTCTGCCGTAGCCTTCCCCACTCCCCGGGAAGCGCCGGTTACGATAGCTGTTTTCATAATTTGATATCTCCTGTGGTTTGACGCTGTATTGACTAAGATATACAGCGATGTTAATATATTAATTGAAAAGAAGTGCTACCGATAGACGGTTAGCCCTAAGCTTTATTTAACAAAAATAACCGTTCAGTTGGGACTGGTGGTTATTTTTTGTTATCTCATAAACGAGACCAATGATCGCAAATATCAGAATTCCAAGTTGGAATAAATCTCCGTATGTAACCATGGAGCCCTCCTTTCCGGAGGGTCTTACAAATCCCTCCAAATAGAGGGCTAACCGCCTACCGTAGTTACTGGTAGCACTGCTTGGATTTTAACAAACATATATTCGTGTGTCAATGATTGATGACTGATGATAAAACGTAAAGATAATGAAGGCGCCGATGTGGTTTTAAGCCACATCGGCGCTGTTTTTAAAAGCTATAATTTATATGGTTTGTCATGTCCATTGGTTATTCTGCTCGTTCTTTTTTCTCAAAAAAGTCAACACAACTCCGGCAACAAGAAGAATTGATCCCAAGATCAAAATATAATAACCAGAACCTTTGTGTATAAAACCAGAGTAAATATCAGCTTCCGCTAAAATGTTCGATGTATGTGTTACTTCAAAAATATTAAGCGCTACGCCCAAACCGGCTAATACATAGAAAACTATATACTTATGTAAATGCAAAACAATTAGTATAGCGGCAGAGATTACAATAAAAAACCAACCATCTCCTCCGTTTATAAGAGTTTGTGACTGTTCATACCCAAAAACACTTGCAGAAACATATGGTAAAAAGCATGATAATATCCAAGATAACGCTCCTGCAATAGATAAAATAGTATCCACATGTTTTAAATCCAGTCCACTTGAAGCGGAATTTTTTAGTGAACTTTGATTATTCGGATTTTGCCATTCATTCATTCCGGAAGAACCACTTATGGGACTTCCACAATCTGGACAGAACATAGCACCATCATTAACCTTCTTACCACATTTAGGACAAAACATTTTTTCCTCCTTTTCCTTAGGGAATTCACATTTTAATAGTTATAATTTATATGGTTTTTTATGTCATCGGTTATTCTGTGATAAACTACTGTATCCTGATGTTCATCCGTTACATATAACGTGTCATAGCCGTCAAATATCAGTGTGCGAGTATCTGCATGGCCCTTGTAGTAATCAGTAATATAAAACGGGGTATTTGCGTAAATAGAATCTACATTTCCAAAAGGAGCGCCTTTATAGCTGTCCACTACCGAGACATCATAGGTTCCATAATAATTTTCAGATATTTCAACATAACCGACCAATGGTCCGTCTTCGTCATATATCATCATAACACCGTCATCTCCAACATATATTCCGACAGGATCATTCATTTCGGAAGCATTTAAGTCATTTGTGCTTGATGAATCTTCGTTGTAAGTCTCTTGAGCCAATAATTCATAATACGTTGATACGATCATTTCCTGAGTGGATTCATCAATCTCTTTGCCTAAAACGTCATTTGAATAGGATTCAAAGGGATTATACATCAGTTGCACAATTATTGATGAATCACAGTTTACTTCTTTGTCATTCTGAGCAAGGGAGCAATATGAAAAACTGAACGTGTCATCATCAAATAATTCAAATTGGATGTATACTTCGGCGGGTTCATCATTATAAGCACAGTCACCACTAAACTCAACTATACTTTTACCTTCGGTTGAATCAAATGCTCTCCATCTGGGATTAGAATAGAAATGCCCGTAAGCTTCGTCATATGTAATATCTCTAAGCCATATCGGGGAACCATTACGAACTAAATCTATACGATCATCAAATGATGAAAGCCAATCGGATTTTAAGTTATCCGGAGACTCATCAGTTGAAGATATGCTTTCGGTTGATGTTGGTTGAGCGACGGAAGTTTCATTTTTCGATTTAGTAGTTGTATTAGATTTTTGATAATAACCAAAAACATTTGGATCATTTCTAAAAAAATTACAAATGCATATTATCAGAAACAATAATACGAACGAGTAGGAAGTATTAGTTATTGAAGTGCCATAGTTTTTTGTATCTCCCAAGGAAAGTACCTTTATGCAATGTTGATAATATTTTTTATTAAAAACGATACCAAACCAAATTGAAGCAATGGCCCACCAAAGTAATCCTAGCAAAAATAATATAACGCCTATTATAGAAAAGTATTCTAACTCATAGAATGGACCTAGAATTATCAAAATACAGCCACAAATAAACGGCATCAGTGACAATACAGAAAATACAAATAGTTTGTAGCATTTTCGATAAGGAAATAAAAAAATACTATACTGAAAAGCTGAAAAATTAAATCCGGCTTTTCCGCTTTTTTGTATCCTATCAAATTGTTCTATATAATAATCAATATTTTTCCCTATTACTGGTTTTAATTCATCAAGAGAAACTTCATTATCAGTAATTCCTGAACCACTGGTCTGAGTGATATTTGACTGATCCGAAATTTCTTTTTTTATATTGTCTAAGTTGATAATTTTGAATCCACAATGGGGACAAAATTGTGCACTATCAGGGATCTCTGCGCCACATTTTGTACAGAACATGGTAAGCCTCCTTTTGATCTTTACATATGAAATCTGAAAAAACGAAGATGGTGATAAGGTGTTTTTTATATGCTTAAGAGAAGAACTATAAGAGAATCTTACAAGAATTTCAGATTAGGCAGTCACCAGTAGAAATGAACTGACATCCATGTCTTGCATATATTTCAATACGAGTGTAAGTAAGCTTCTTGCACCATCATCCGGATTCCATGCTACGTTTTAAACTCGTAAGACGATTCTGCATCAGTGTTGTATTCCAGAGATATCTGCGTATTTCATTGCGAATAATGGATGTTCCGGCTCTGGCGTAAAACCAATAAATTCTCCGTATAATGTAATATAATCACCTTCAAGGATTCTTGTTGTATCGGTATTTCGATAGTCTATGACATAGAAATACCCAAAATAGTCATCTTCAAGGCAATAATATATATCAAAGGAATTATTTTTCCCTTTTCTATTGACTGACGATACCACACAATTTATACGATAACGTTTATCTTTGCGTTCTTCAGTATATCGCAAGAAATTATTATAATTATCAAGATAGTTACAAGATTTTTTGTATGTATCCTCAGATTCATTTGAATATGCAGGAACAACATAATATGTGCCCCCGAAATATACTTCCATGCCCTCGCTTTCTTTTGTTTTAGCCTCAATATCTTCTGTTTGCTCCTCTGCAACAACCTCGTTCTGAATACCCTTTTTTATTGCCTTCGGATCAAAATCAAAGTTATCATCGTAAATAGCTTGAATGAGTGTCGAGAACTTGGAATTTTCAGTAAGTGACGAAAATTTATAACCGTCACATGTGAGCTCACTCATTTTCAAATAGTCACTATCATCTTTAATCTTAAAAGTAATTTTCCATTTTCTCCTTTTGGGATCAGTACCGGTAAAGTAAACAAAGGTTACTTTTTTATCTTGATCATGACGGTAATCCCACTTAGTTTCAAACATAGTTGAATCTAAGACAGAACCTATAGATTTAGTTTCATCATAATAATCGAACACACTATTTTTAATAGATTGAATCGCTGCATTTTTGTTTTCAAATGTTCTAAATACATATAAGATAATAACAATAAGAAAAATATTAATAATTAATGAACATACTTTTAAACATACAGTTAAACACCCATTACTATTCTTTTCTTTGAAAGTTGTATTTTCCATAGCTCCTCTAATGCTCTATTTTGGCTCCTACAAAACCTTCAGAAATATCACTAAACATATAATGTTGTTTAGTGTAAACACGATTAGAGCTCCTTTATAATATCCACGGCAACAAACATAATATATGTTACTAATATAACATCGACAATAACATATTAAATATAAGTTATATGAGCATATCAACACATTGCCTTTTAAGTTTAAAATTCCTGTTAAAAGGAGTTAATGTCATGGCAGGAATATCAATCACAAATAATAAACTTATTATAAAATCCAAAGCAAAAGCTAAAGGTGACGATGGTTACAAGGTGTTTTCTATACGCTTGAGGGAAGAACTCTATGAGAACCTTACAAGAATTTCAGATCAGGCAGGCTATAGCAGAAATGAACTGATATCCATGTTCCTGGAGTATGCCTGTGCAAATTGCGAAATAGAAGAAAACTGAAAAACAAAAAAGAACCCGGCTTTTTAAAGCCGAGTTCTTTTTTCATCTCATCATTTTCATTTTTGTGGGTTTTTCAATGAAAGCATTATTATTAAGTGATATATATATAGGACGCAGACCGCCAGGTCAGCGCCCCTTGTGTTGAGTGAAAAATGGATTTATATAATGTTTATCCCGCAAACACAATTCCTGAGAAAGCTTCCTCAATTTCGATGCCGTCTACCTTACGGGGCCAGTCGGAAGTATCAACATAGATTCTTGCAATCTTTCCGTCCGGTGTACGGGCATCAACCCAGTCAAGTTCATTGGTGCGTATCAGTATGAGTTTTGTTTTTTCAGGAAGCTCTGTTTCGGTACCATTATCGCTGCAGTCCTCTGTGAGTTCATCCATCACGCTGAGCTTAAGAGGCTGGTTGAGGGTGAGGTCGAAATCACGACCGATCCACCAGGCATTTGTAAGAGGAACAGGCTTTCCGTCAGCGTCCATTTCGTAATGGCGGAATATACCGTAGGTGCTTAAGAGACCGCCTCTGGAGGACATAATGAAATCAGAAGGATCTATAGGTTTTACATCGTAGAAAGCTTCTTCTGTGAAATCACCAACCTTTTTGATCTCGGATCCGTTAATGTCATAAATCTGTGTGATATGCCAGTCATTGTCAGAGCTCATATCGAGATAGATGTAAGCATTATCGTCTTTTACAAGGATATAAGCACGCATACCGTAAATGCTTTCCAGTTTCTCTGTATACTCCTTGCCATCAAGGCTCATGCGAAGTGTGTACTCTGAAGCATACTCATCATCTCCTATGGGCTCCAGGTAATTAACTGTGATGGATTTCTTTGTACCATCTCCTGTTTCAAATGAGAAAGGAGCATCCAAACCAATCTCGGCAGCATAATCTTTGGTGGTCTTCAGATACTTCTCATTAAGGAAGTCAGCCGAGTCAGTATAATACAGTGAAACGAACTCGGGTCCGTAGGCATAGGCTGTGATGTCATAAGCTGAAAATACTGTAACCAGTGCATCGTGTGTCATGTAGAACTGAAGATTCATATCATCTTTTCCGTCATACAAATCGCTGATGGCGGTCTTGAGATCTTCTACAACGAGGCCTTCTTCGATGTCAGGGTACTCTTCGTGGAGCTGCTTATCAACAGCGTCAATGAAAGCGTCTTTATCGGTAACAACGTCTGAAATCTTGAGCACCTCGCCGGTTTTGGGATCTACATTAAATCCGGTGATGACGGTGTTGCCGTGAGCACCTCCCAAAAAAGAATAGTTTGATGCGGACACACTGAAAATGTTTGAGTCCGAGCGTTCGATAGAAGCATCCATGTCTACAGAATATGAGTAGCCTTCGTTGTCCTCTTCTTTAAAACGGGGATCCTCATCTGCGAGTTCTTTTGCAGAATCCATATCAGACTTGAAGCTTTCGGCCGTATTCTTATTATAGGTGTCTATAGCTTTTACAAGCTCAGGGTGGTTTTCGTTACCTTCAACATACTCTCCGTTCACATAGGATCCAAGAGTTATTTCCGGATAGTAGCCTCCGCCTAAATATTTTCTGTCAGTATCCGAGTAAATACTTTCATAGTTTGTTTCTATTCCGGCATTTATGAGCTGCACCTCACCGCTTTCTTCAGCGGCTTCTGCATTAGTTTCCTTGGCAGCTTCAGTTGTGGCCAATGTTTCCGCCTCTTTTGTTTCAGCTGAAGCGGTAGTCTCCGCAGCAGTTGCTGCCGGTGCTTCGGTAGAACTGTTAGTAGTTGTCGTTCCGCCGCATCCGGACATCAAAAGTGCTGCCGAAATGACAAGAGCTGACATTTTCCTGATATTTCTTTTCATAATTACCTCCGTTCTGTTTCTTTCTTTTCCTTTCGATGAACATTAGTCACCGTATCTACTATATCATTCAGAAAGGATAAGGAAAACAAAAATAACAAAAGCTTTTTTCGCTTGCTTTTTTCTCTTGTTCTGAGTATATGTATACCTGGAGTTGGGTGATGTGTACTAAGGAAAAGGTAAAAACCAAAGTGAACAAACTCCGTGTATGGACTGTGGAGAGTTTATGATAGTAAAATGATTTATATCTTTTCAGTGAAGGGAGAACCTTGTGAAAATCCTTATTGCATCAGATTTATTTAATCCCGAAGTTAACGGAATTGTAACATCCATTAATATCTTATATGAAGGCTTGAAAAAGCATGGACACGATGTCAGGATCGTAACCCTCTCCCAAACACATTCCGAAAGAAAAGACGGAGATTTTTATTATGTCCCATCTATCAACGCAGACATAGTTTATCCTCATGCCAGGCTCGTTCTTCCCGGGAAATACAAAATAATTAAAGAATTAATTGAATGGAATCCTGATGTGATACACACCCATTGTGAACTGTCAACATTTTGCTGCGCATGTTATATAGCGAGAAAGACCAACACGCCCATTGTGCATCATTATCATACGGTTTATAAATACTATGTCCGCTATCTTCCCTTAGGCAATTTATGGGTAAGACCTATTGTTCCAAACATTATACGACAGATATCAGGGAAGACAAAAGCATTCATAACACCGACTGATAAAATGCGGCAAATACTTGAAGGATATCATATAAAGTCCGATATATTTGTTGTTCCAAGCGCCATCAGAGAGTGTTTTTTTGATTCTGAGTACTTCAAATACAGGAATTCCATTCGTGAAAAATATGGAATCAAAGAAAATGAATGCCTCCTGCTCTATCTTGGCAGAGTTGCCAAAGAAAAAAACATAGAGGAGCTTATTGATTTCATCGGAGATGAAGAACTGTCCGGTTACCGTATCATGATAGTTGGAGACGGACCCCACAGAAAGAAGATAGAAAAATATATTCAGAAGCAAAAGGTATCGGACAGAGTGATATTTGTCGGGATGATTGATCCTAACGAGGTTCCCCGATATTATGTTTCCGGTGATATATTTGTTAATGCGTCCCGTAGTGAATCCCAGGGATTAACTTATATGGAAGCCATGGCATGCAAAATCCCGGTTCTTTGCCGCTATGACAGCTGTCTGGATGGGGTTATTACGAATTCTGTAAACGGATTTATGTATAATAGTCGGGATGAATTCAAACAATATCTCAGACTGTTGGCAAATGATGAACATTTACGAACAACAGTCGCAGAGAATGCAAAAACAATGGTGTTTGAAAAATATAATCAGGAAAAATTTGTAAAAGAATGTGAAAAAATATATGAACTGAAGAAAATATGAAAAATACCAAAAGCCCGCCTGGCAGGCGGGCTTACAAGATGCGGGAGGTTATAAGATCATTATTGATCAGAGTCAATATCCTCCTGCCCTTTTTGTTTTAACAATTCAATCTGTTTTTTTGCTTCTTCCAATCCGCCTTTGATTGTGTCTTCCCTGCTTTGGTTTTTATCCTTCCTTAGCCCTTTCAATTCTTCTCTTACGTTGTCTTCCCTTTTGATCTCGCTTGAAGCCTCTTCGGCTGTGATCAAATCTGAATCTTTCCATAAATGGTGATAGAAATTATTTTCTATTATCTTTATGCTTGCGGAGTATTCCGATTCTATCAAATCGCTCATTGAGTCCAGATATAACTCAAGGTCTTTTTTATTATATTGTCCGGTGTCGATTTTCCATTCTGTTGTTCTGGTTTTTGAATTGTAAATGACCTTGTCGGTAATAAAACTTTTGTTATAAAGAACAGCTTTGTGGATACCTTGAGAAAAAACATCTGTGCCCATAAACAGTCTTGAGTCATAATCGATTCCCAAAAGATTCAAAACAGTCGGAACGATATCTATATTACAGCAATACGTTTCGCATGTTACTTTTTCCGGCAATCCCGTTGTATATAATATACATGTTGAATGATACAGATCCATATCGGAAATAGCCCTTCCCGCAAGCTGGTTTCTTCCTTCCTCTCCGAGATAATATGGATAATGGTCACCGGTTATCATTATTAAGGTGTTATCCAGGATCCCTTTTTCTTCAAGCCTGGTTACCAGATATTCAATTCCTTTTTCCAGTTCAAGATTGCCTGCAAGATATCCTAATGCTTCATCACAGTAATTGCCTGCTTCGTCACCGAGCCGGGATTTTACTTCTTCTATATTTTTATTGTAAATGCAATTGCTTGAATTGTACGGACCATGACCGCTGAAGGTCATATAATATGTGAAAAAACGATCTTCCGAAATGTACTTATCAACTGATTGCTCCATCAGTTCATAATCGGAAGCGGGCCACCTGGAGGAAAAAGTCATTCCGTCATCCATAAAAAACAGATTCTCATAACCAAGGTTGGTCCAGGACTGTTTTCTGCGGTAATAATTTCCGTAATAGTTATGGAAAGCATAGGAAGGCGCACCTTCGTTTTTAAAGATATTTCCAAGGCCCATGGGCATATAGCACATGGATGATTGAGGCATACTTCCGACATCGACGCCCTTTAAGGCCTTACGTGATACATCGGGCCATAAAGATGTTGAAAGAGCGAACTCTCCATTCACGGTTGTATTGCGAAAACTATTGTAATAATTTGTCAGTATTATTCCGCTGTTTGCCATCTCATAAATAGTTGGAGTTACTTTTTCATTGATTCCGTATGTCCAGAGACCTTCAGCGCAGATAAAAATAACATTATAACCTTTCATTATGCCGGTATATTCATTGGTATAAGAAGGCATTCTGTTTCCCACATAATCATACAGTTCATGAATAGAATCGTCGCCGCTGTTTTTTGCCAGTTCATCAAAATCAAAACTCTTATTGATTTTAGCTGCGGCATTGTTGTCGAATAATATTTCATCATTGAGCATCAGACCCTCATAGAGAGAATTATCGGTTTTAAATGAGTCACTTCTTCCGAAGCCGCAAAAATAAGAGCCCAATTCAACGGTAAAGGTTGTTATGCTTCCTACTTTGGAGGAAGTAGTGTCTGTGTCGCTTGTATTGGAAACGAATATATTATATGCACTTTGTTTTGCTGTACCGTCTATTCTGAGGCACTGAGCTCCCAGGATCCATAATATGATTACCGGGGGAATCATGATCAGATGAAGAACCGGAGGGTATGGATTGCCTTTTATTCGTTTAGTCAGACACAGTGCGGTTACAACTACTACAGGAAAAAGTAAAAGTGCCATGTATCCAAGGGATTTCTGCAGAACTTCTCCAATTGCCCAACCGAAATTGACTACGGATTCCTCTCCCATTTCCATCATGGATACAGAAAAAAATGAACCAAAGATTCGAAAATACACCAGTTGAATATCGTAATAAAAGGATATGATTAAAAGACTTAACGGAAAAAGAATCCGATTGATTTTTTGAGGAAACAGTCCGTTGATAACAGTCAGAGCAAGAGCTTCGGCAGGAACAAAAAAAAGAAAGAAAAGGTTTTCTTTTGAGAATCCCTGCCCCATTTGAAAACGAAGAATCAGTTCCCAAACAATAATAGATATGGAAAAAACACAAAAATAAGGCAGGAGATCGCAGATTCCCTGCTTTATTTTCCGTGAAAAATCCTTCGATTTTTTATATGATTTATCATTGTCAGTTTTTTTACTGTCGACCATAATCAGTAATCCTTTTGGTGGTGAAGTAATATTATCATTAAGAATTATTATTCTCAATCCTTTTTGGATTTTGTAACAGTTCACCCGGTGGACCAGGGGGATCTGTTACCGGAATTTGCAGATGGGGGTGTTTGATAGAGGAAAAGAATAGTATTATATTTACTATGATGCATGATAACAATATGAAAACTTTTGTATATATGGGTGGGATTAATCTCACAAAAAAGAGCGGCGTGGGGAAAGCGGTATATCACCAGATCTCCATGCTGGAAAAACAAGGTATATCTGTAAACAAATCCGGCTTAAAACAATCCGATATTGTTCATATCAATACGGTTTTTCCCGATAGTGTTTTCATGGCTGTAAGGGCTAAAGCATTGGGCAAAAAAGTATTATATTACGGTCATTCAACAATGGAGGATTTTAAAAACTCTTTTGTAGGTTCCAATTTTTTGGCACCGGTTTTTAAGCAATGGATAGTTTTTTGCTATGGACTCGGTGATGCTGTTATCACCCCTACTGAATATTCGAAGTCACTGTTGGAAGGATACAATATCAAAAAGCCTGTTTATGCTTTGTCAAACGGTATAGATACATATTACTGGAGGAAAGAGAAGGAACTTAATCTGATTCAGAAAAAGGAGTTTCTGAAAAAGTATAATCTGCCGGATGATAAAAAAGTGATAATGAGTGTAGGACATTATATGGAGAGAAAGGGTATTACGGAATTCATTGAACTTGCCAGGAATAACCCTGACTATTCTTTTATCTGGTTTGGTTATACACCTTCCGTTCTTGTTCCTGCTCGGGTTAGAAAAGAAATCCGACAGTCTCCAGAAAACCTTATCTTCGCAGGTTTCGTTGACAGCGCAGAATTGAAAAAAGCATATAATTTCTGTGATTTATTTCTTTTTATGAGTCATGAGGAGACAGAAGGAATAGTTGTTTTAGAGGCTATGGCATGTGAAATACCGGTTATCGTCCGTGACATCCCCGTATATAACGGATGGCTTGTTAACGGAAAAAATGTATTTAAATTCAAGCAGAATGACGAGCTGCCGGGGATACTTAAACAGGTCCTGAACAGTACTGATAAATCCATTGTAAAGGAAGCCGGAAAAACAGCTCTGGAAAGAGATTTCTCCAGGACAGGACAAAGACTTTCGGCAATTTATGATATAATAAAAGCCATATGAAAGAGAATAAAAATGGCGGCATTACCGTCAAGATAATCATCTTTATTATTTTACTGGCAGCACTTCTTACCGGCGGTGTTGTATTTATCATTAACAGCGGTATTTTCAAAAATCCCAGGAAGGCTTTTGCTGAAAATGTTGTTGGAGTTTCCAAAAATATAAATAAAGAAATTTCAAATATCGGTTCAATCCCTATGGATGCTTTGGTCCATTTTGGAATCGATGATACCGACAAATCTCATACCTGCACAAGGACTACGCGTTTTTCGTCCGATACCATGCCTGCATATGACCTGGTGTTGGAACAGACATACAGTTATAATGCAGATAATGGTGATGCTGCATATGATATTACAGCCTCTGTCAGTGGAAACCCGCTTGGTACGGGAAGTATGTATTTTTCCGGAGATCAGTTTATCTTTGTCCCTATGGATCCCGGTTCCCCGATGATAAGATATCAAATGGATTCATCAGCTCAGGAAAGTCTTAAAAACGTTGGAGCAATAGAACGTTATGCCAAGATGATAATGGAATCAGATAAACGTGAAGAAACTGACTGGGATCAGGAATTGAATAACTTTATTGAAACCGCTCTCTCAGGTTTAACGGAAAAAGACTTTATAAAATCAAAAGCAGGCTACATTATTTTAGGTGAAGAAAAGGAATGCAATACTGTTTCAGTAACCGTATCCGATGATAACGCTGTTAACCTGATTAGTGGTCTCAGCGATCTCATATACAAAGAAATAATTGACCTCGATGAAAATGATACTAGCAAATTTAACAGGCTTATCGATTCATACACCCAGAATGACGGTGACATGGAAATCACTATGACAACATACAGTTATAAAGGAACGCCTGTTGCCATTATTGCAGATGTTACTCTTGATCAGGAAACCTGTAAGTATGAAATCAACTATTATAAAAAGGGATCCGAAAAACAAATGATAATTGACTGTGATTCAACCGGTGATGATTCCTACTATGAAGAAAGCGTCATCTGCACAGGCAGCGGAGAATACAGCATGACCAACAAGTGTGATTTCGATGGCTTCTTCGTTACAATTCTTCAGGAAGTAAATCAGTCAGGTTCTTCCAAAGAAATAAACGGAACTTTTGAGATATCATCAAATAAACCTTCGTCTGATGATATTACTTCTATTACCGGAAACTTTATGACAGGTACGATTAAAGAAACTTCCGTACTTGGTAACGGAACGAAAACAACAACATTAAAAAGTGATAAGGTATCGGTCGACATTACTTCTTCCATGACCAGGGGACCTCTTGAGACAAACAAGATTACTCCCCCCGTTTTCCTGCCTGAGTCAGGTATTGATTGCGGAACAAACCTTGAGGATTTAAAAGCAGCACTGGATACGGGTGATACTTTAAAAGTGAATATGGACAATTCAGTATACAGTCTGGCGCAGGTATTCATCCTTATGATTAAAAAAGCAGGGATTTTAGATTTGTTGTAGGTTGCTGTTTCTTATGGACAGAATGATTAAACTTGACAGGGGGGCATGTTATCGAATGAAGCCTTTTATGCTCATCTTATATGATATAAAAAGACTATTTGGTCATGGGAAAACGGTGATACTCGCAATGTTATCGCCGGTCCCTGTTTTATTGCTGTTTGCAACCTTTCTTATACCGGTTATAAGTGCAGATAACGGCAATAAAATTGCATGTGCAATCTATAATGAAGATTCTGCAGAGAAAACAAGTGAATTATTAAATCTGATCATTGCTCCCGAAGTAAGTGACGGCAGGGCTGTGGTTTACCCTGTCAAAGACATGGAAACAGGAATGAATCTTGTTAAAGAAGGGAAAGTTGCCGTTTTCCTTCATATTCCGGAAAATACTTATTATACTTCCATGTCGGGAGAAAAGGCAGAATTGGAATATTATTATTCAAAAGAGCATTCCTTTGATGCTTTAATATTTTATTCATCCTTTAAAAGTACAATGTCTGTGTTCGGGCAGGGAATACGAATAGTATATATTGCTGCCGATATCGGAAGAAACAAAGGAATAACCGATGACGAGATATTAACCTTGTGGGAAGAAGGAAGCTATGATCTCCTGAATGTCCACCTTAATCGTGGCCGTATCATAGGAAAGAAGGGAGTCTTTTCTCCCGGAAATGATTATTATTTAAGATTCATTGTTGGTTCCCTGTTTGCTGTCTGTGCTTATTTTGCATCTTTTCCCATAATATACTTAACCGGTATCGATGTATCCGGAACATTTAAAAAGAGAAAAATATCTGCAGGCAGTCTTGCCGGATTTTATTTTGCACGTTTGATTTCAGGCACTATCCTTATCATGGGTACTTTCCTTATAATGTACCCGGTAGCACGAATTATACGTAATGTACCGATTCAGCTTGCATTAACTGTTTTTCCTGCTATGCTCTTAACCGCATTAACCTTCAGTGCCCTGGCAATCTTTTTCGGATCTGTTTTCAAAAACGGACATTCTGCTCTTTGGGCAGGGCTTTATTTTGGTTTTGTTTCCATGGCGGGTGTTTTCTTTATGTCCCGCAGTACCGATTATCCCAAAACGATTGCTTTTCTTATGGAAATATCTCCTCTTCGAAGCAGCATAAGCATTTTTTCCAATGCCCTTTATAAAATGGTTGAAGAAAGGTTCACGATGGATATCATGATGCTGGTATTCATGTGTATCGTTTTTGTGATTTCAGGGTTTACCGTTTATATGATAAGGGGGTGCAAAGAATGAATTACGCATCTCTGTTTAAAGGCCGTACAAGAGCACTTATTACAGACTATACATCTCTTTCTGTTTTGATCATTATCGCGATTGTTTCATTTTATATCTCCACGCTAAATACAGGCGAAAACAATACTTCTGTTCCGATTGCCATTGTAAACAATGATGAAGGCGTTTGGGGTGAAGAATTTATCAATGTATTGTTAAGTGAAGAATCGTATGATTTTTATCTTTCAACATTGGATGACGCAAATGATGCCATAGCCAAAAACAGAGCTCATGGAATAGTTGTAATAAAGGAGGATTTTTCGGATAAAATCCGGAAAGGTGACTATAATTCTCTGATTTCCGTTACTGTCATGTCTGACAGTATGGAACTGGAATCCTTTACCGAAACAGTTATTAATGATGCCATAAAAATATGGATTGAAGCCCTTATTGAATCACGTCTGGTTGAAATTGCCAAGGCTGATGAAGAGGAGCTTGCCCGGTTTCGCCAAAATACTTCCGAAATATGGGATAAAGGATCTCTTCTGGATGTAGAAGCATATCTGGTAGACACTGCTGAGGAAACTGATGAAGAAGACAATATGTGCACAGGTATCCGATGGTACGCAGCATTATCCCTGTTTTATATAATTATCAGCGGAACGTGGATGTGTAATTACGGAAGCGGACAGTTGATTCGAAGAGCCGTCGGGCGGGGCGCCAATATAGCCCTGATGTTCATTGCTCAGGCATTACCCGGCATGATGCTTGCTTCGATCGGATTAATTCCTGTTTTATACAAAGAGACAAGCGATGTTCGTTCTTTTCTTTTGATTTTACTTGCTTATATTGTTTACTCAATCGGAGCAAGCGGAATCGCTTTGGTTGTATGCTCTCTTTCCGGTAATTTCTCAGTTCTGGTTCTGTCAGCTCCGGTTATCACATTAACCGCATCTCTTATGTCCGGACTGCTCTTCAGACTTCCGGATTGGGCAGGTTTCTGGGAAAATCTTTCGATTATATTCCCGGGACGCTGGTTTTATATGGCATCTCATGGTAAATCATTTTTACCCGGAGCGGTTATTACAAGCGTAGTCTGGCTGCTGACAGGAATACTTATTTCCGGATTGATCAGCAAACTTAAAAAAACATCGTAATAATCGAGTAGATGGAATACACCCTGCTCGATTCTGAGTTAGCCGTCACATGTCCTGTGGCGGCTTTATTGCGAAAAAAAGAAGCCCGCCTTGGGGAGACGGGCTTACAAAAGAAGGGGTATAAAGGAAAGGACATTAGGGAATGTCCGCTTTATCAGCGTCTGATCTTTCGGATCATCGGATCGATCTGCTCGAGAGCATTATTCAGATCCTCAAATACAAAACCTTTCTTTGTGATGTTGGTCATCATATGCTGGATATCGCTTTCAACTTTGTCATAGTAAACTGCGGAATCTGCGACAGTTGAGGAAACCATATTCATGTTATTGTTGCAGTCATCAAATACCTGGAGCATTTCCTTGTTGCCGTTTGCGATATCCTCGGAAACTGCGTTAATGCTTTCAACAACGGCATCAGTTTCATTAACCTGATTCTGTGAATCCGTAATTGCGGTTCTTGTATTTATGATTGCATCCTTAAGCTTCAGGTTGTTTGAGTTAAGATTCTGCATGCTGTTGTCGATGGAGCCTACTATCTCCTGGATGTTCTTTGACAGCTTATTAACCTCTGTAGCAACAACCGCAAAGCCTTTTCCTGCCTGACCTGCACGGGCTGCCTCGATGGAAGCATTGATGGCAAGAAGGTTTGTCTGGCTGGCTATCCTGTTGATGGCACTTACATTCTTGGAAATGTCAGCAAAGCTCTTCTGAAACTCCTCAAAAACCTGTTCAACAGCGGAAATGGTTTCGTAAACATCATTGGACTTCTCTCTGACCATATCCATACTGTTGTGAGATTCCTCAACAGTAGATTCCATTTTCGATATGATGGATTCAAAACGGTCAACTATTTCCTGTACTCTTGAGAACTGAGCCTGGAAATCTGTTACAGAATTTGTGATGTCATCAGACTTCTGACGAACTGCATCAAAGGAGTACTGGATGCCCTTAAGCTCGTCTGAGGTCCTGATCTCTTCGTGCTGCAAAAGGTTCTTTTGCTTTAAAGCATACTCACCTATGGCTCTTAAGCCTTCAAGCTCATGCTTCAGAGAATTGTCAGAAGCATTTGCGGGTGTGTTCATATTATAATCCTGGTTTTTTCCAAATGAAAACATCGTACACCCTCCTTATCATTCAAATACAGCAACAACCATGGTCTGGTTAACATGCTGATTGTCGAACTGCTCGCCGCCGCCAATGTTTCCGACGGATGGTCCCAGTGTTGCCATATTCGAAAGCAGTGTGTTGTAATATCCGTTTCCGGTAAACAGCAGATATCTGTAAATACAGTTAACAGATATCAACAGTTTAGGATTAGGAATATCACCAAGGATCTTTTCGCGGGTTGCCTTATTGATGGCGTCAAAATCGTTGAGCTTCAGGATGCTGACGGAGTCATTGATATTAAGTCTCTTATAAAAGGTGAGTCCGCCCTTTGGAAGAGGATCCTTCTGGGAAGCTATAAATACCTTATCTTCTACTAATCGGCCAAAAGGATGCTCAAGAGTGTTGGCGATAACCTTATCAACGGGAACACCCATTTCCTGACTGTAAACCTCTGCTATAGGTTTGTGGTCGATCTCATAAACAGCCTTCTTTGCAAGATCTACTTTTGTAACTATATGAGTCGGATGTCCCTCCATAGGACCATAGATATTCTCGGAATAAACCTTTACCCTGCCGTTAGTGTTCTTTATCAGCATATATGCGCAGGCATCGGGATAAAGCTGTCCGTTCACAGTAACGGCAGCAGTTGCGGTTGCAGCATAGCCAAGCTCTGTTCCGCCAACTACATGAATACCGCTGTCTCCAAGGGCCATATTGATGGTGGTGGTGAGACGCTCCTCGTCATTGGTGCAATACTCGATGAGAATAGTATTGTCCCGGTTACCGTTGACGATGCTCATGCTCTCCTTAATGTTTACTACATCCACTGCAGGACAGGTAGAGAGATTTCTCACAACTCCGGCATGGACAACAGCTTCGCCGGTAAATGCGGTCACAATGAGGTTATGATCTGAGGACTGGGCATTGTAATAGTTGGTGCCGCTAACTCCGATGGACTGAGCATTGGGGTATTTCTTCTTTAGCAATGCTGAAATATCCTGAAGTCTGTCGTGATCTGTCATGATGATGAGACCGATAGGATCTGTTATCCCTCCGGTAGCTTCTTCTACAGCTGCTCTGACATCGCGATTCATACTGTAGCCTACTTTACTTTGCATAAGTACCTCCTGTTTATTAGGTAATGTCTATATATTTCAATGAAAAATATTGAATTCAAACTGCTGTCCATACTTTTATCGACACTTTCTTGAAAAATAATACCTTTTTAAGAAAAAAGAATTGAAAAAAGCGGATTTTTTCGAAATATTTATAGAAATAATGAAGGACAGGCTGTCACATCAATGTGAAAACCTGTCCTATATTTAAGAAACATCAAAACCTGTATCTCAAGCTACTGTATTAACATGTGCTCCCAGCTCAGGGTTAGCCGCCTGCTCAAGAAGCTTCATCATATTGTTGCTTGTTTCTTCTTCATTATCCAAAGCCTTTTTTAAAAGAGCAGTTCCGATATCGGAACCTACATTCCTCGTTAAGAGGCTCATAGAAGCACTTGAGATTCCTGAAATATCCACGGGAACCACCTCCTTTTCGTACACTTTGATTAATTATAACATTAAATGGATTAAAGAGGCTTGATATAATGCAAAAATTTATAATAATTTCACAGTTCCCGAGGAATAGTTCTCCCTGGTCCACAGGCTAAACGGTTACCTTAATGATATTGTCTCGTTCACTGCTGTCGAACAGCTTTTAATAGAGACAATGCAAAACAGATATTACTTAGCCTTGCACTCTTCTGTTATGCCGGCCTGGGAAACGATCAGGTATTTTTGCTCGCCGGAAACTGTCATAAGGGCACATATTTCAGGATCACTGTCCAATTCAGCGAGATAAACTCCATGACCAAGAGGAGTTAAAGTATAGACGTCTTTAACGCTGGATCCATTATAGCTGTAAGTTGCCGTTCCGTAGGTTCCATTTTTAAGGAGCTTTATTTTCCAGTTTGAAGCTACACCCGAATATGTTGTGTTCAAAGGTTCGGGATCATCGGTTCTCTGAGGTACATCCTCACACCATTTTCCGTTTGCATCAGTCCAGTAACCATCGGACGAGTAGTTGTTGCTTATACGCGTACCGTCAGGACCTATAAAATAGTATTTGCCCTTTGATTCTACCCAGGTATTACTTACATATTTTCCTTTGGAATCCTCATACAGTACAGCGCCATCCTCAAGGGTTTCAAATTTTCCGCCGGTCACTGCATAGGTTGTAGGATCATAGCCTGTATCGTCAGAAACAGATCCTGAGCTTCCGGACTTTCTTTGGGCAATGGAGGAATCCCAGCTTCCGTCTTTCTTTACATAGTAACCATCCGGAGTATAACCGTCGGTCATCATGTAACCATCCTTATCTATGTAATAATACTTACCTTTGCTTTCTACCCAGCAGTTTTTGACAAGGCGGCCATCCTTTTCATAGATCCATGCGCCGCTCTTCATCTTTGTCCACTGACCGCCGCTGATTGTAGGGATTGTTTCTTCCTCTTCTTCCTGCTCTTCAGATTCAGTAGTCTCCTCTTCTTCAACATCCTCTGTCAGCTTCTTTACATTGAAGTCACCACAGACGGTGATTTCGGCACCGTTCGTAGTGGCATGCATATAGTAGTATCCTGCAATAAGACTGTCGTCATCTTTTGTGCAGTAAGCACCAACGTGATCAATCTCGACTTTTGCATCCTCATCGCCTTCAAAGGCTCCTTCTGCGTCTATGCCTGCATGATAGTAGCCGTCATTGATCTCATCTACAAGGATACCGGATCTCTGCTGCTTAGTGAATTCGTCAGGGTCGTTGAAATCGGTACTATCCATTCCCATGCCGCCCATGAAATCATACTCAAGCCCCCAATCACCATCTTCATTTATGATAAGGGTGCATGGCAGAGGATTACTGAGGGCTTCTTTCCGGTTCTCCTCAAAATCTTCAGGAATGCCTTCGACATCCTCAAATCCATCCAGGGCTGTGAGCTGGATCTCACCTTCATACTCGCCTATAAGCTCGGAGAATTCAGCATCGGTTTTTACTTTGGCTCCCGATGGTATTATTACAATGTCTTTATCGTCTCCTGAGCGTTTCACAGACGATTCGGATGTAGCTTCCGTTGTTTCTTCCTTAGCAGCAGTTGTGGATTCAACGTCTGACTCAGCCACAGTCGTTGACTGGACACTGTCGGTACTTTCATTAACAACATCTTTGGGCTTGTTTTTCAGTAACAGAGCTGCCACAACTCCTATGACAACAAGACCCAGGACACCCGCACCGATAAAGGCGGCTTTTGGGATACCTCCCGGATTCTTTCCGCCGCCGGGGGCTCCGAAATTATTGGGAATATTATTGTTTCCATTAAAATTCCCATTGAATTTCCCGTTGAAGTTCCCGTTGAAGTTCCCATTGGGAACGCCATTACCGGAACTATACGGGGCTCCGGGGCCGGGACCGTTGAAACTGCCTTGTCGGGAACCTCCATAGGTTCCCTGATTTGGATTGTTATTTATATTCTGTTGAGGAGTGCTGTTTCCAAAGGTGTTTCCGGATTGTGGAGATCCGTTAGCGGAAGAATTGTAATTTCCTGTTTTTCCGTATGTAGGGAAAGATCCCTGAGTTCCTCTGGGCTGTTCTGAAGAACCGGCAGCGTCTGTGTCTTGTGGTGATGATTCGTTGGACGCGGGAGGATTTGCGTCAGGGGAACCGTCTGTGGCTTGATTTAATGTTGCCCCGCAGGTATCACAAAATACGGAATCATCAGGAAGCTCTGCACCGCATTTAGGACAAATTATACTCATATATTACTCCTTTCGTTTAGTTATATTCTGTGAAAATGCATTCTGGTCAGTCCTATGATGATTCGGGACTATACAGATAAGTGCCCTTTTTCAATTCTCAGGGAACGGTCCGTAAGAGGTAAAAGGATTGTGGGATTATGCTCTGTCAGGATCATGGCGCATCCTTTTTCTTTTTCTTTTCTCAGAAGATGTTCTATGCATTCTCCTCCGTGGGCATCTATTCCGGCCAGAGGTTCATCCAGTAACAGATAATCATATTTTCCCATTAAAGAAACAGCCAGATTGACTCTCCTTCGCTGTCCTCCGGAGAGTCTGTCTACACGTTTTTTTTTGAAATCTGTCATTCCAAGTTCATTAATGAGATAACCGGCACGTTCTTCATTTTCCTTTCCTTTAAGGGATGACCATGCATATAGATTTTCAACAACAGTCAGTTCTTCAAAAAGAACGATTTCCTGAGGAACATAGGCCACTTTTTCTTTAGCCTGTTTACCTTTGAGCCCATCAACAGTCACTTCACCGGAATCCGGTTTCAGAACCATGGCAAGCATGCCGAGAAGAGTGCTCTTGCCGCTTCCGTTGGAACCGAGCAGTGCTATCACCTCTCCTTTTTCGAGCAGCAGGGAAGCATTATCCACTGCTGTGAAATTACCATATTTTTTAACCAGACCGTTTGCTTCAATCATATATGATACCTGTTATGTGTTTTAATGTAATGGCACATGCACATATCAATGTGCGTTTGAGCTGATTACCGGGTGATGAAATCTGTTGATCCCCTTTTTAGAAGATATTAACCATCGGTGAAAGAATATATCCCAGACGCACAAGGGCATTTCTGTTTCCCATATTTGTGAGTTCCGGATTATCTTTATCTTCCAGCATTGAGACATGAAGGGTTTCTTTCAGCATATCGAGATCATCTTCGCAATCAATACCTGATTCAGCAAGAAACATTGGTGCAGTGATCTTATCCTCCTGAAGATTTCCCCTGTCAATGCTTGTGACTATTTTTACATTTCCTTCTTCTGTTTTAAGTTCAGTTATATATTGACCTTTTCCGTCTTTTATTTTCTGACTGATGGCACCTTTGAAAGTGTCTTCTTCAAGAGGGAGCATTCCGGTATTTCCACCTGTCTCAATTGTAAAGCTTCCGCTGAGATCCCTGTCCGATCCGTTTATTTTTCCGGTTTCGTCCACAACAAATGATACATCGCCGAAAGTTATTATATTTTTAACTTTATATCCCGAATCAATGGAATATACTCCATCTTCGTAATAAAAGGCTGTTCCATCTTCGGATGGAACATCGAGAATAACCTGTTTTTCAGTACCGGTACTATAACCGCTTATATTAATACTATGTGTTTCGGAGTCTTTGGAGACACTTATAACAACTCCAACAGGATTGTTTTTGTATGAATATGTTGTTACTTTGAGGCTGGTGCTGTCATCGATTTCACTGTCTTTGAATAATTCATTTATATCGATATCATCCCCCATTGAAATACCGGCAGTAAAAAGCTTTGTCATTCCCGCCATAAGGTCTTTGGCTTCCTGACCGGACACAGCAACGCTTAATGTATCACATTGCTGAGTCTTTCCGAAAATTGTATAGTCTTCCTTGGATTTTTCGAATGCTTTTTTATCCAGTTCTTTAAGTGAAATCTCAAGGAAATCTTTTGACTCTTTATCCCAGTCGACTGTCTTTTCCGAAGACATCCCGCATAACATCAGTGTAAATCTGTCAATGGTCTGATAAGGAGCAAGTGACTTTGCACTGCTGTCATCCAACTCGTACCTTACCATAGGAGAATTTGTCTGTGCAGGAGAATAAATAAATTCATTTCCGTTATAGTACATTCCTGAGGTTCCAAGAGATGTATCTCCCATGCTTACCGATAAAGTATATGCGGTATCTCCGCTTTTGGAATCATAGCTGTATGATTGAATGAGATCAACACTTCCGTCATCGCCTGCCGCATCCGATTCTATGGTGGTTACCTTGGTCGTAGTATGTGAATTCTCTGCATCATCCATTCCGAAATGCAGCATCGCTTCAACAGGCTTGGCTCCGAAACCGGTGAACTCATCACTGAAATATCTGGTGACCATAACCACATTTTCCGAAAACTGTGTCTTTGGATCTTTAAATAATCCGGGCAGGATTTTCAGAGCAAAAAATGCTGCACCGAGTATCACAACCAGGGCAGCAACACCGGCTGCAATCATTGTTACCGGTGATTTACCCTTTCTTTCCGGATTAACCGTATCGTACGGCATCTGCTGGCCGTACATATTGGACTGCCACTGTGCATTCTGTTGGCCATACATATCAGGCTGACCTTGCATGTTCTGCTGGCCATACATGTTCTGTTGGCCATACATGTTCTGCTGGCCATACATATTCTGTTGGCCATACATGTTCTGCTGATCATACATATTGGGCTGACCCTGCATGTTTTGCTGGCCGTACATATTGGACTGACCCTGCATGTTCTGCTGGCCGTACATATTGGACTGACCCTGCATGTTCTGCTGACCGTACATATTGGACTGACCCTGCATGTTCTGCTGGCCGTACATATTGGACTGCCACTGTGTATTCTGTTGGCCATAAATATCAGGCTGACCCTGCATGTTCTGTTGACCATACATATTGGACTGACCCTGCATGTTTTGCTGGCCGTACATATTTGGGTCGTCCTGTGCATTCTGCTGACCATACATATTCGGCTGGCTCTGCATATTGGACTGCCACTGCGCATTCGGCTGATCCGTTGTCTGCTGCATATTATTTGTATTTTGCTCCTGTGTCATGTTTTGAATTGGAGCTCCGCATTTGCGGCAGAATTTCTTGGTTCCGTCAACAACAGCTCCGCATTTTGGACAAGTAATTTGCATAATATCCTCCTCTATAAACGTTGTTTTCTTTTTTGTTCTCACTGATGCTCACATAAATGACTACACCCCGGGTTATCTCACCGTTCAGAAATCCGTATCTGTTTGTCACGCTGTCAGTACGTATATACCTATAAGCTCGATAAGAGGCGGCTGATATGCTTTTCCCATGAAAGCGTAGGAATTCTTTCCGTCAGTGTAAGTGGCAATGGTGATGTGTCCGTTACTTCCTTTTGTATGTACAATGACTTTCCCCATTTTGTAATCATTTTCTTCGTCGTAATTTTTGTCATCTTCGCTGATATCGTCTGTGCCGTGGCCCTGGCGGAATCTGTAGCCTTCATTTCCGTTTTTATCGGTATAAACCAGTTCAATCATGGTATCTTCAAGAGCTCTGTACTCTATATGATTGAATTGCTTTAAGCCCCTTTTTAACTTATCCGAAACTACAAGTCCCGATGCTTTTTCAGCATCCGCCAGACTGTCATAGGTTTTCCAGGTTTTTTCCTTCTCTTTTTGCGTGTCTAAAAAGGAAAAAAGTCCATCATCATCTTTTGATTCAGTATTGGCCGGGTCACTGTTTTCGTTGTAATCTTCAACAGAATCTCCTGTTATTGCTGATGTTTCCTCAGTTTCCCATGCTTCAGTGGCTGCTTCCGGAACTCCCGTATCGCAAGCGTTCAAAAACAAAAGTGATATGATAAGTATCGAAAAAACAGAAATCCTGTGCTTATTGCGTCTTACATTTGAGGGTTTTATGGACTTATCATTTTTATGATCAATTAATTTCATACAATTCTCCCTTTATGCTTACACAATATTTTATCGACACAATTACCCTTATGATAATTATTATATCAAAAGGTTAAGATTTTCGAAATTTGTTTTCATAAAGAAATTATTTTAGTATAATCTTCCTAACTGGATGATTTGTACCGAAAGGAGAATGATTATGCGATATTCTATCGAAGGCGAGCCGATGCCGGTTGTTATCTGTGAACTTGAACCCGGAGAAGAAATGATAACCGAATCCGGTGGAATGGCCTGGATGTCACCAAATATGCAGATGTCCCAAGAGGGCGGTGGTCTCGGAAAGATGTTCGGACGCATGGTTACCGGTGAGTCCATGTTCCTTACCCACTACAGATGTGAAGGTGGTCCCGGACTCATTGCTTTTGCTTCAAGCTTTACCGGAGGCATCAGACCGGTTGAGATCGGTCCCGGCAGGGAACTTATAGCTCAAAAGAATGCATTCCTTGCTTCGACCATAGGCGTTGAACTTTCAGTATCGTTCCAGAAGAGGCTGGGAGCAGGCTTCTTTGGAGGTGAGGGTTTCATCATGCAGAGACTGTCCGGAAACGGCATTGCTTTCCTCGAACTGGACGGACATGTTAAGGAATATAACCTTGGACCGGGCCAGCAGATGGTCATCGACACAGGTTATCTTGCAGCCATGGAAGGAACCTGTACCATGGACATACAGCAGATAAAGGGAGTAAAGAACGTACTTTTCGGCGGAGAAGGTTTGTTTAATACCATAGTTACAGGGCCCGGAAAGATATGGCTCCAGACCATGCCTATACCGCAGGTTGCTTCACAGATTATTCCATACCTGCCCACCAACAGAAAGTGATTCCGGAAAACATAATTAAAGCCCGCCTTTTCGGCGGGTTTTCTGTTACTGACAAGCGCTGCCAATCCCCTTCCCCGGTGGACGGACTTTATGACACGCCATAAAAGAAAGGAACTTCAAATATGAAAGTTTTCGCATTTATTGCAGACGGCTCTGAAGAGGTTGAGTGCCTCGCAGTTGTAGACCTTTTAAGGAGAGCAAAATTTGATGTAACACTTATTTCCATAAACAAAGAAAACCGGGTTCACACTTCTCATGACATAGACATTATCACAGATACTACTATAGACAGGGTTAATGTTGACGATGCCGACATTATGTTCCTCCCGGGAGGTGGATCCGGAACCGAAAATTTTAAGGCATCAAAGGCTCTTGGAGAAATGCTGCTTAAGCATGCTGAAAAGAATAAGCCGATAGCGGCTATCTGTGCTGCACCTTCGGTTATCGGGCTGCTGGGAATTCTCAAAGGCCGAAATGCTACCTGTTATCCGGGTTTTGAAGATCAGCTCATGGACGCAAACTGTGTCCATGACGGTGTTGTGACTGATGGTAATATCACAACTGCCCGTGGTCTGGGCTATGCCCTGGATCTCGGACTTAGGCTTATAGAGCTTTATAAGAGTCCGGAGGAGTCGAAAAAGATAAAGGGTGCTATACAGTACGATCAGGTATGATGATGGCCGGCTTCCGGATACGCGAAAATCAACTTCAATTATTACTTTTTTGTGACACTTCTGTGATGCTCCCGGTGATAGAATTTTTGACATTAGGGAAACACGATTTCAAGGAAGAAAAAGTGTTTTTTCAAGGAGGAAAAAAAGAGTATTATGAGGTTCAGAAGGCTTTTTGTCAGTTACAGTATTTTGATTTTGATCATCGCATCTCTGGCTGTTATATTCAGTGATATTGAAATAAAAAAGAGAGTTATAGACAAGCAGCAGTTTATCATGGCTGCAAAGGAAGCCGGGTTTGAAGTGACTGATGATACCGATCTCTTTGAAGGGGTAAGGGGGCTTGCCACTGCTCTGAATGCCAGCAACCGTGACAGTTCACTTACATATCAGTTTTATGTATTCGATGACCGTAACACGGCGGATGATGAGTTTGATATCTTCAGAAAGACTTTGGACAGCACTTTTGTAACCAAGGATTATTCGAGCTACATCGGACAAAATTACCTCGTTTATAAAATGGAAGGCGCAAAGGATTATCATCATCTTTGTGTAGTTGACAATACCCTCTTCTATGCAAAATCGCCCAATGAAGAAAAGCTTCAGGTCAGGGATTTTGCAAAAGAGGTTGGATATAATTGAACGATTTATAATAGTGAAATGCTCTGTGACAGTTGCCACAGAGCATTTTTTGTGAAATCATCCCAAACGGCCTGTTTGTCCATGATTTCGATTATAGGAAGCAGGGGGATCATGAGTGTTTAAAGAGGATCAGCAGGGATATTTTTCTTAACGTCAGCTTATCTCCCATCTGACACGACTGCCTTCCTCGTCTTTTGTGACTATAAGCTGGTCTTCGATTTCCTGTTTCAACTCGGTTACATGAGATATGATACCGATCAGCTTGGAGCCACTGGCCATTCGCTGAAGCACCCTGATGGCCTGGTCTCTTGAGTGGTCATCAAGGGAACCGAAGCCTTCGTCAATAAACATTACATCCAGGTTTATGGCAGCAGAGTTCTCCTGTATCTGGTCAGCCATTCCGAGAGCAAGGGACAGGGCTGCCATAAAGGATTCACCTCCGGACAAGGTTCGTACTTCACGTACTTTACCTGTGACTGTTGAATAAACCATGAGATCCAGTCCTCTGTTTTTGCCCTCTCCTGCCTGCTCATCTTCCACCATTCGAAGCTCGAATTGTCCTGCCGACATATCACTGAATCTCAGATTTGCGGCATAGAGAATTCTTTCAAGATAATATCTCTGTACAAAGGTTTCGATGTCCATTCTGGCACCGGTCACCTTTCCGGCAAGACGGTTGTATAGACCGTCGATCCGGTTAAAATCGGTGACAACATCGGCACGCTCCGACATCCTGGGGTTTAAGGCGTCAAAGGCCCGTTTGTTGACATTGAGCTCGTCATTCAGGATATTCAGTTCCTCCTGCCCTGCCTTCCACTTCGCTTCTGCCTCTTTTACTGACTCCGCCAATGCTTCCAGCTCCGGTTTTGGCTTATCCCCTATGGCAGTCTTTGCCGTATGGATGGCGGTTTCCGCTGAGGTTTTCTTTCGGGTGTGGTCATCTATGGACTGCTGAAGCTCTGCAACTTCTGCCTGAGTATGGCTTTCGGTAATGCTTTGCCACTCTTCTTCGGTCATTGCATTATCTGTAAGGAGGGCTTCATACTGTATCCTTCGCTCCGAAAGCTCGTCTTTTATGGAAGGAAGATCTCCTTTGTAGCGGCTGATGAGGGCTTGGGCACCTTCTTTTTCTGCCTTTGCTTTTTGAGACTCTTTCCGGGCATCACTCAGTGCATTATCGGCAATTTCCTTTTTCTGCTTTGCCTGATCCAGTGCTTCACTGGCGGCATTTTCGGATTCATAATCCTTTTGGGCAATGAGACTCTCCAAAGCCTGCTTTTGTCCCGCAAGAGCTATCCTTTGTTCCGAAAGCTGACTGAGTGAAAGCTCCGCCTGTTTTTTAAGCACGGGTTTCTTTTCTTCAATCTCCGTAAGCTTTGACTTCAGTTTTTTGAGAGTGATGTCCTTTTCCTTCAGAGTTTTTCCTTCTTCGTTGAAGGATTTTTTTCGGTCATTAAGCTTTACCATGGCAGTTTTGATATCTGTATCTTCGGGAAGCTCCGGAATAAGTGCTTTTATTTTTGTAAGGAGTTTTTGGAGATCCTCTTCTGAGCGGGCTTTCCTTTCCGACAGAAGCTCCTTTGCGGCTTTTGCCGCTGAGGCAGCCTTTTCAGAGGTGGTTCTCAAAGCTTCATTCTTTTTTGCCAGCTCATCGATAAGTTCCCGGGTCAGCTCTTTATGTTCGTCAGAAAGCCGGCAGGGGGATGGGTGCTCAAGGGAGCCGCAAACAGGACAGGGCAGTCCGGGCTTCAGCTTTTCCTTTGCAAGGAATCCCGCCTGGGCATCAAGAAAGCTGTTCTGCTTTGCCATATAGTCAGCATTATGGAGATTGAACTTTTCTCTGGCGCTAATGTAGTCTTCCTGAGCTTTTGCAAACTGTTCTGCCTGCTGATTTGCCGCATTATAGGACTTTTTTGCAGTTTCGTACTCTGTGTCCAGGGCTGTGAGTTCATTGCCTTTTGCCTGCCAGCGAGCAAGCTTCTCAGGGGTATCTGAAAGCTCTTCCTCCAGCCTTCTGCATTCAGCTTCCTCTTTTTCACAGGACTTAAAAGCTTCATCTGCTTCCCGGGAAGCTTTATCAAGTTTAGCGAGACTTGTTTCTATGTTCCTGACATTTGCTTCGGCTGCTTTTATCCTGCCAAACAGTTCAAGAGACTTGGATACTCTGTCATATATCTTCGCATAGCTTCCGGTTTCCGCGGCAGCCGCCTTCTGCATATCGGTTTCTTTTTGGACTGCTTTATCTTCGGCTTCGGACAGAGAAGGCAGTTTTTCTTCCTGTTCCTTAAGCTTACGTTCGGTATCATTTAAAAGATTCTGCTGATCATTGTATCTGATGAAATCTGCCTTTATGTCGTATGCCTTTTTTATATCGGAAATAAGCTTTTGTGAGCTTTCAATCTGTTCCTTTGAGGCTTCACATTCCCTCAGAGACTGCTCTGCTTCCTCAAGCTGTTTAAAGGATATGGCGATGGTCTGTCCTTCAGTAAGAGCCTTCATTTTTTTATCTCTGTCAGAGGTGAGAAGGTCGTAGGTTTCCTGCATTGATTTCTGCCTGTCATGTGTCAGCTCCAGAAGCTCCGAAAGAAGCTCCAGAAAATCCTCCATGTCCGCAACATTCATGCGGTCAGACCTTAAGATGCTTTGCTGAAGGTCCGACATTTCCTTTGCCTTAACGAAATACTCCGGTACCTTAACGTGACCTGCTTCTGTCTGGCAGGCGGTTTTTATCCTGGATATGTCTGTGAGTTTTTCTTTTTTGCGATTTCCGAGTTCATCCACCAGTTTCTGGTAAAGTTCTGTTCCGAAGAGCTTTCTGAATATGGCTTTTTTATCATCGGACTTTGCCCTGAGAAGCTCCATGAACTCCCCCTGTGCGATCATGGCTACCTGCATAAACTGACTTTTGGTGAGACCGACTATCTCCAGGAGTTTTGCATTAGCCTCTTTCTGAGGATATTCCGAGCCATCCGGCATAAGGAGGGACAGGGATTCACTGATGATCTGATCCTTTGCTCCTTTACGCTTTGCGGGGCGAAGGTGCCTTGGGATGCGTCGCACAGTATAGGTGTGCTCCTCTCCGCCTTCCAGTTCGGTAAATTCAAGCTCTACAAAGGGCTCCACATCGAAATCCACGTACTGGCTCTGCAGCTCCACACCGTCCTTTTTGTTGTTCCCGGAGCTGGCCTCGCCGTAAAGTGCAAAGACCATGGCGTCAAAAATAGTTGTTTTTCCGGCACCGGTATCTCCGGTCACAAGGAAGAGGTTCTGTCTCGTGTTAGTAAAATCTATATTGGTTTTCTTTCCATAGGACCCGAAGGCCTGCATGGTTAATGTTATCGGTTTCAAAATGTTCTCTCCTGTATAGAATTGATCACATCTTTCAAAAGTGCCTGTTCTTCTTCGTCCAGATCCTTCAGAAATGAATTGCAAAGCTCAAAGGGATCCAGTGCTCGTTCAGGCTCAAAACGGTTTTTATAGTCTGCCTTTCTAAGGGTTTCCCGGCGTATCTCCAGAAGATTCGGGAAAGCGTTACGAAGCCTGTCCTGAATATCGAAAACGTCCAGGTCGACTTTGTCTTCAAGGATTACGGTTACGTAATCGTCCGAGCTTCTGGTCAAAACCTCGGACAGAGTACCTCTTATGACACGAACCTGTCTTAAAGGCTCCAGAGGCAGAATCTCCGTTCTGATGTCTCCTTTCTGCCCAAGGGTAACCTTGATGATGCCTTTCTCCTGTCCTGCTTCTGAAACCGAGCAGGCAAGAGGTGTCCCTGAGTAGCGGTAAAATTCACTGCCAACCTTCATGGGTTTATGGATATGACCAAGTGCTGCGTAGTCAAAGGGTTCCAGCAGGTCTGCATTAACCTGGTCAATGTTTCCGACGGTATGTATCTCGGAATCCATTCGTTCGATTTCTTCGGGGGACTTTCCCTGGGGAAGGTAGAACTGGTGGCTTACGAAGATGTTCCGCTCTTCTGCATTAATCTGCTCACGCTCCAGAAGTTTGTGGAGAGAGTCGTTATAGGACAGATTCAGACCGTTTTTATCAGTGCCTGTAATGTTTTTTATCATGGAGGGTTTCACAAAGGGAAGAAGGTAATAGTTGACGGGACCAAAGGAATCTTCGATAGTAACTTTTTCTATGTGATCCTCCGGAGTTACAGGCGGAGTTCCTATCATATGTATCTTCTGCCGCTCCAGAATGTTTCTGAAGATATTTACCCGCGGTGCGCTGTCATGGTTGCCGCTTATGAGCATTATTTCTGCATCGGGAGCAGCGGCTGTAAGCTTCCGTATGAAATAATCAAAAAGATCCACAGCCTCTACAGGCGGTATGGCCTTGTCGTATATGTCTCCCGCTATAATGATGGCATCCGGTTTATGTTCTTTTGCGTAGTTGATGATTTTTTCGAGAATGTATTTTTGATCTTCCAGGAGATCGTGATTTATGAGTTTGAGACCCAGATGAAGGTCGGATAAGTGGAAAAAAGTCATTTTGTGCCTCCGTATTACTTTATAGTATATCATGGATCAGAAGACGAAAAAACGGAGGTCCGATAAACGAACCTCCGTGATGTGATCGTCGGAGTGACAGGATTCGAACTTGCGACCTCTTGGTCCCTAACCAAGCGCTCTAACCAAACTGAGCTACACCCCGATATCTATATGAAAATGAAAAAGTCGGGGTGACAGGATTCGAACCTGCGACCCCCTGGTCCCAAACCAGGTGCTCTAGCCAAACTGAGCCACACCCCGAGCTAAATGACCGCTCTTTTCAAGCGACTAGTGTATTCTACAAGAATAGAGAGCTGTTGTCAACAATAAATTTGCGGGAAAATAAAATTCTAAAAGCATGGCGCCGTCAGCGCCATGCTTCTTAAGTTATTACTTGATCTCGATGTATCTCGGAGCCTCGATTCTCTTAACTTCCTTCTTTGGAAGGTCGATCTTGAGGATTCCGTCTTCGAATTTAGCTTCGATGTCCTGTGGAGTGAAGTCATCGCCTACATAGAAGCTTCTCTGCATTGAGCCGCTGTAACGCTCGCGGCGGATAACTCTGCCCTCTTTGTCCTTCTCTTCTTTGTCGTCATTATGTGTAGCGCTTATCTTCAGGTATCCATCATTAAGCTCAAGTTTAACGTCCTCTTTCTTGTAACCCGGAAGCTCGACAGCCATTTCATAAGCCTTGTCGTTTTCCTTGATGTCGGTTCTCATCAGATTTGCAGGCTGACTGTTATGTGCAGGTCTTGAATGCAGGTCGCGATTGAAGTCGCCGAAAAAGTCATCCATAAAGTTATCACCAAAAATACTAGGCATATACAACATATCAAAATTCCTCCTTTATATTCAGGCTCTTGAAGATTTGTTTTTGATTCAGTATCAACTACAGATCAGCTGTGATCAGGGAAGATTTGAATCAGTTTCTTGTCTTTTTGAACCCCTCTTTTTGTTTACAACTATGTTATAGTCTTATTGTTAGCACTTGTCAACGGCGAGTGCTAACAAAAATTATAAACTTTTTGTAAACTTAAAAATCCCCTGTCTCCATTTGGTGGTGGAGACAAGGGATTAATTTATTTATTCCGTACTTATAGTCCATCGAATAATAAGTATCTGGCACATTGTGTGTTGTTAAATCGCTAAAACATAAGCTGTAATAGCGAATATGATGTATCAGATACTTAACATATGCTGGACTAGTTTGTTTTATACGGTGCTCCGCAGCTCGGACAGAAATTGCCGCCCTTGTTTTCGGTTCCGCAGTACGGACAGAACTTGGGAACCTTCAGGCCAAACTTTTGAGCTTCCTGAAGAAGCGCATTACGCTCCTGCTCTGACTCACGCATCATTCTCTCTGCTTCTGCCTTTGCACGCTCCTGTTCTTCCGGAGTCAGCTTGTCAAAAGCCTCCTGAGCAGCCTTTTGTGCTTCTTCCATCTTCTTCGCGAGCTCCTCAGGGGTAAGAGATGCAAATGCTTTTAATCTGGCAAGTTCCTTTTCATGGTCGATTTTTTCATCTTTTTTTCCGAACAATCCCATTATTTCAGCCTCCTATGTAAATATTATCATATTTCTTTTATACAAAACCGGGTCATCGGCTTAGGGCGATCAATGTCATGAGGACAGCAATGATCGTTAACAGTATGCCGATAATTGAAGCATTCTTACTTATTTCATTATAACGAGGATCGACTATGAATGAAACACATCTGGGTGTAAAAGGTAAAAATATATAAGGGGTTTAGTAACAGTTCAGCCGAGGTGCAGGCGGGTAGGATTCTTGAATTATATGTTTATTTTTATTCTTGATACTTATTGATAATAGATTCAGGAAATGCCTCATATTGGATAATTTCGATAACAGAGTCATCTATAACAAGCTGATACATTGACTCACTTTTGATATTTCATGTTTTGAGTCATATAAGTAATCTGAGATTATTGACTTATTATGACGAATACGAATATGTAGTCAATCAAAAGTTTCATAATCAGATAAACTGTCTGCGAGACTCCGGAATTGATTAAATCCATTGTCGGCTGAACTGTTACGGGATTTATGCGTTAATGTCCCAGTCCCGGACTTCAAGGAGTGCCTTTGCAAGTTTTTCTGCGGAACGTCTGAAAATAATCTCGCCCTTTCCGGATGTGGCGCCACGGGGATCGCCTCCGATTCCGATAGGCTTTCCGTCGGAAGTTCTTAAGTCCTCTCCCATCCAGTTGATGGCAGCTTCGCCTGAAAAATTCAGGATTTTCTTTCCTTTGTAGCCTCCGTCTTTGTAGCCGGTTTCCGAAAGCTCAAGTTTGACGGTTTCAGGGTGAATCGCCATGATCATGGAGGTTTCCATCTCTCCTCCGTGGAAATCCCAATGATTATCCGGGCTTATGGTGGCCTGAACTTCAGGATCCAGGAAAGCACCTGATGCCAGAACAAAGGTGAAGATTCCGAAATCATGACGTAGCTGTCTTGAAAGAATATCAGCCACTGGACGGTTTCCTCCGTGACAAATAAGGAAAACAAGCTTCTTGAAGCCGTGATTTTGTATAGACTCAGCAATGTCATAAAGCATGTGGTAGTAGGTATCCGGCTTAAAGGAAACGGAGCCGGAGAAATTAAGATGCTCTATGGAAAGTCCCACCGGGATTACAGGAAAAATGAGCATGGGGAAATCAGGATCGATTTTCTCAAGCTCTTCTTTAACGTATTTGGGCATCGCTTCCGCTATCATTGAATCTGTGCCCAGAGGTGCCTGCGACCCATGCTGTTCTATGGCGCCGAGAGGTATGAGGACCATAGTTCGGTCCTTGTCGATAGCTTCCATTTCTTTTCTGGTTAAATCTCTGTAATTCTGAATCATGATAGTCTCCTGTTTGAAGGTGAAATAAGGTTACTGATTAAAGCCCCGGGGACTCACGGAAACTCTTTTACCCGGTCTTCAATACAGTAAAGAAAAAGCGAATGCCTCCTGATCGGAAACATTCGCCAGCTGATGATCTTATGATATGGAAATAAATGTCTCCATAAAACCTGAAGTTATGCCTGTGCGGCGCTGTTCATTGAACGAAACCCTGGAACAGCAGCCCTTACTCTGCTGAAGATCACATATGAAAGTGTGTAAACCAAAGTGAGCTTGATGAGGTTAAACGGAATTGTTGCAAGGATGATAAAGGTCGGAAGATTCTTGATGAGAGGATTTACCGAAGATACCATAACCACAACATCGTCAATGCTTACGCCCATAGCCTTGGCATACATAGGAAGTGTGATGAAAGCATTGCAGAAGCACATCCATGCGGTGCGGATGAAAACATTGGTGATGAGTAAGATGGCAATGCTCTTTATGGACTTATCAGACTTCTTGTACATGAGCCACATAGGAACGATGAAAATAAACGCTCCAAGAAGGTTTGAAACCTCACCTACATACATGCTGTTTGTTCCCACTGTGAAAAGCTTGATGAGAAGCTTTGAAACTTCAACAAAGAATGCGGAAAATGGTCCGAGAGTGAAAAGTGCGATTACGCTCGGCATATCACTGAAGTCTATCTTGTAGAACGGCGGGAAGAAAGGAATGCTGAATTCAAGGGACATGAGCACTCCCGCAAGAGCTGCAAGAAGTCCGGTGTAAACCATTTTCTGAATGTTTGATCTGTTTGTCATAATGTTGTCCTCCAAAATTATAATGATAATTGAGGAAACAAGCTCTTTGAGATGGTTGAAATTTCGATCTATAATCGAACCGGAAATGCCCGGTAACGAAAAAAATCTCAGTACCTGAAATTCGGGTACTGAGATAAATCGTCATTTATTTCACGTTTTCTTCTCTCATCCAGACTATACTGTCGGTACCGGAATCACACCGGTTCATGCACAAAGGCTCGCGGACTATACCGCCGGTAGGGAATCACACCCTGCCCCGAAGAACTTATTTCGTTTTCTGACTTTAGACTAGCATCAGAAGGCAGGACTGTCAACAGATGATTTTGGATACGGTTAGGTTTCACAATACATTTTTATGAGAAAACCTGGGAAAATCCACGGGGGACCACTCTCGTTGGTGAGAACTGTTTCAAGTGTATTTAGAAATGATTAAGTACATTTTTTGTAAAAATATTGAAAAAATTATGGAAATCTTAATTATTTGCTGTATAATAGGCAAGGTAATTATGTATCACCCAAAGTGGTAAAAAATGCAAAAGAGGTATATTGAGATGAAAACTTCTAAGAAAATCTTAGCTGTCGCAATGACAGGCGTAATCGCAGCTTCAATGGCAGTTCCTGCATTTGCATCATCACAGGTTCGCAACATTGATCCATATTCAGGATCAGCTCTTGCTGCCAATGACGCTAATGCAAAGCATGATGCTATCATGGCTTCATGGGATGCTTATGTTCAGTCAGTAGGTGGTGAGGAAGCAGCTGCAGCAATTGCAAACGCTTCACAGGGAATCAAGCTTGCTCAGAACACAACAGAGTCAAGAATTGCCAATTCCAAGGCAGCAGCAGCTCAGGCTAACAACACTATTGAGCTTGCAAAGGAAGAGTTAGCAGGCAATACAGTAGTTGTAGCACCTGTAGTTACTTCAGCTGATTTAGCAGCTATTGCCAATGCAACATATGAGGCAACTCACGGCGCTAACTAATTTTAGTGCATAACGGTTTTCACTAAGAAAATCGGAGCCCATATCAATGATTGTATAGAGGTCATTGATAGGGGCTCCATTTTTTTGATTTTTCCGGGAGACAGTGAATCTCTTATACATGTTTTGATGGAAAAACGTAGAATAAATGTAACATTTTGCAAGTGCCTTTTGGAATATAATGAACTTAGGGACTGGTGCTTATTTCAGGATCTTCGCGTAATGAATGGATAGCCATATGATCTTCAAAAACACCTGTATCCTAAAGTAAGGGGTTAGAGTTATGAATAAAATACCGGGTAAGATATTGGTATCAATGATGTTAAGCGGGGTTTTGATATCCGGTTTTGCGATACCTGCGATGGCGGACAATGTAGTGACAGTTTCTTCACTGCCCTCTTCCACATCTGCATATACAACATCAAACAGTCAGAATAAATCGTCTGCTGCTATCGGCGTTGAGCCGGGTTCTGAAGTCGCTTCAGGCAAAGCTGTTACACCGGTTATAACAGCTGCTGTCAATGTCCAGACCGCAGAGACTATCACGACACAAAATGTATCGTCAGCTTCATCATCAGAATCTTCAAAGGTTACGATACCTGTTATAAACGCGGCAGACACGATAGAGGCATCCAATACAAAAAAAGCTGCTGCAAACGTAGAGAAAACTGAGGCTGTTTCAACTGAAAAGATTGGAGTTGTGGATGCTACGCTGGGAAATATAAGCCTAAGCAGTCAGGCCGTAGCAGCAACT
Source organism: Oribacterium sp. KHPX15 (assembly GCF_900107835.1). Classification (GTDB taxonomy): domain Bacteria; phylum Bacillota; class Clostridia; order Lachnospirales; family Lachnospiraceae; genus Oribacterium. Next base: position 149,004 of record NZ_FNRG01000004.1, on the reverse strand, counting down.
GAAGTAGGATATTGCGTTATCCTGTCATCATCACCGACAGGACTCATGACAGACTTATAAGAGCGAATTATTAAAGAAGCTCCGGGGATCACTATAGCAAGTGGTTTCCGGAGCTTTCGTTTCTACCCGCGATTAAAAATCGCGGGAGCCACGCGGCTCAAAAGAATCCGTAAGGATTCTTTCTATGACTAATCTATTGCAGTTATATACAGGCTGTATCCATCAGATACAATATTATCAAAAGTGTCTGACAAGTCTGCTTCAGCTATATGGTATCTTGAGCCGTACTCTTCGTCTGTCCAGATACGGACAGAGTCTTTTACTTCGGGTTCTCCGAAAAGATTTTTCAGGATCTGAGTAAGCTCCTCTTTTGAACGGGAAAGACCCTTGGTATTTACAGTGATTCTATTGAGGCCTTTATCATTTATGTGAAAATAAACTTCTGAAGGTGTGTCAAAAGTAAGAAGATAAAGGTTTCCGCTGTAGATATCTGCACCGTCAGGATCTTTCATTCCGGTTTCTGTCAGCCTTACTCCCAGTTCCTCAGATATTTTCATCATGGATAAAGACTCCGGGTAGGCTTTCCTTACGAAAGAGCCGGAACCGGGTTCTCTCATATCCATAGATCTGATGGAATCTATAAAAGCGGTGCTGTTTTTGGAGACAGCATTTGTGAGCATATTTCCTATTATGGCTGCTGTGTCGGAAAGCTGTTCTGCATCCGGCACAAGAGATGACTTCTTTGCGCTGCTCTCTTTTGTCAAATGTTGGGTCAGTAAAACAGATGGAATACCATTTATATGGTAAACAACATACTCTGTATCTGTGGATCTTTTAAGTTCAACCTTCTGCCCTGTCATTTTTTTGATGGAGCTTATCAGGGCATCTGAAAGGGGCGTTGCCTTTCCATTAACTGTAGCGGCTTTGAACCCTGGGTATTCATCGGAGTTCTCCAGGTCAAGGCTTAATTCAAAAAGTATCCGCTGCTTATCCTCTGAGGAAAGATTCGACATATATTCTTCTGCTGTATTCCTCCCCTGACCGGGATCCCGGGATATAAGAAAGCGAATTTCCGTTGAAGCGTTCATGACAGACAGCCTTTTTGCTACCGACTCAAGGATTGCAATTTTTGCTGTATCATAAAATATGGCATCCGCATCCGAAGAATCGATATATGTAGAAATCAGGATGATGTCTGAGGCATCAGAATCTGATGATGTGGCTTTTACAGCACTAAGCATTTGAAATTCGTTCCCGGACTCACCATCTGAACTTCCGGTTAAGTAATAGATACGATATCCATTTTCCGATAATCTTTCTGCCAATGCCTCAATTTGTAGTTTTTCAAGCTGTTCATCATAAGAGGCAGAAGAATCATTAATTATACCGGTGGCTTTGATGGAAGTTTTTATAAGGCCGGCATAATCAGATCCGTCAATCCTGACTTTTTGATAAATGAGTCTGGGAGCAAGTAAGATCACGGCCAGGAGAAAGGTCTTAAGCCCATGCAGCAAAGCCTTTTTTTCTTTATATACAGCACCATGAACAAACTGCATGGCGCTGTATACCATGACCAGAACTCCTGTGACGTATATTAGGAGAAATGGTATATCAACAGGGTCTTTTAACAAATTTGAAAGGTTCATGGTATCACTTGTGCATCTTCTTTAAGGTTTCAACCATTTCCACATCATCCTCAAGAACCTTGAAGTTGGTAGTCACAGGGTCAGAGCCCGGTTTTGTGATGGTTAACTCAATTACCGAACCGATGGGAATGCTGCTTGAAAAGGTGTGCTGCATAAATGCTACAACCTTAGGGTGATTGCTCTGGAATTTCTTCATTATACCTGCAATCTTCATCATTTCTGCGGGATTTATCATTAGTGGTACCTCCGATATTTATAAAAAAAAGTGGGGGCGAATTAAATCGCTCCCCACATATTAATCTAAAACGGGATATATTGAAAGAGAAAAAAGTATAAAGAAATAGTGAATAAATGTAACCATTCAGACGTCCACCGGATCTGACCAGGTTACTTCCCTGAGACCTGTTTGATTCATAAGCGTTTATGTTTATCTTCTCTTTCCAGCGTGAACCAGAAATCCACTCCGGTTCTGGTATTTTTTGCTCCGCACTTCTGATGGTGAGCTTCAACTATGGCCTTGACAATGCTTAAACCAAGTCCGCTTCCGCCATAGCTTCTGGTGTGAGCTTTATCCACCTTGAAAAACTTCTCCCATATCTTTGTAAGGTCTTCCTCCGGAATTGGATTTCCGGTATTTGACACATGAATGGACAGGGTTCCGTCCCGTTCTTTTTCGGAGAAGATGCTTATGTTATTTGGTTCCTTCAGGTGGTGTAAAGCATTGTTCAGGTAGTTTGTTATGATCTGCTCTACCTTAAACTCGTCTGCCCATACCATGGTGCCGTCGGGAATGTCTACTTCTACGTGGGCAGAAGCCTGCTTTATAAGAATCTCTGACTTGGTTATGACACCGTTTACCACCTTTGAAATATCAAAAAGTGCGAAGTCAGGAAGGTCCTTGCCCTGTTCTATGGAACTTAGATTCATAAGCTCATGAACCAAAGTGTTCATCCTTTTTGCTTCATCCACTATAACTCCGCAATAGTAGGCTCTGGTTTCCGGATCCTCTGCCAACCCTTCATTTAGTCCTTCCGCATAGCCCTGAATAAGAGCTATGGGGGTTTTGAGCTCGTGGGAGACATTGGCAACAAATTCCTGCTGACGTTCGGCATATTTTATCCTGGTTTCAACATCAGACTGCAGCTCATTGTTGGCGGTTTTTAGTTCTGCGATGGTTTTCTGAAGACTTTCAGACAGGGTGTTCATGGAATTACCGAGTACACCTATCTCATCCTGGGATGCCCCTTCATATCTGGCGCTGTAATCCTGGGCAGAAATCTTTTCACTGAGGCGGGCCAGCTGATTTATGGGTTTTGTGATCTCGCGGCTCATGAAATATACTATGATGGATCCAAAGATCATGGCCAGAATACCGATAAAAAGCAGGAAGCGGTTAAAAAAACCAACGGATTCCTTCAGGCTGGAAACCGGCATGGACATGATGAAGCAGGTGGTGTTATCTGAAAAATATCCCCAGCTTTCAAGATAAGTGTCCTTTGACAGATTATCAACATTTCTTTCAATTGAATAGTTGTCGAACTTTCTGACCACTTCGGCCGTAATGCCGGATCTGTTTCCGAGAATGTACTGATTTAGTTTTCGAAGCTGAAAATTAAGGTCTCCAAAGGTCGAGAAAATCCTGTCGGTTTTTGTGTCCAGGATGATAACATTAACATTGTAGGTCTCTGACAGTTCCTTAAGATACCTTGTAGCTGTTGTCTCGGTTTTGGGATCGGAACTGTCATAATCTGCCGGGAAGAGTTCTGAGGCGATGCCGGAATCTGCAGTGCTGTTAAGCATGTTGTCAAGCTTCATATATGCAGTCTCAAGAGTTGTAATCTTCTCTTTGGTATATATTCTTTCCAGAAGGAAAGTATTGGTCAAAAGTATGGCAGCCAGTATGGCGGCGATAATACAGATGAAAATGCAGGTATACCGCCACTTAATGCTTTTTTTCAGGATAGAGTTTTTATTCATTTAAATCTCCATTCCGTTTTTCTATACTCATTACGCTTCGAACTTGTAGCCCATGCCCCATACGGTCTTAATGTAGTCGCCCTTTTCACCCATCTTGGCACGCAGCTTTTTTACATGAGTATCAATGGTTCTGGCGTCTCCGAAATAGTCATAGTTCCATACGTTATTGAGGATCTTCTCTCTGGAGAGAGCTATGCCCTTGTTTTCTATGAAATAAACCAGGAGTTCATACTCCTTGAAGCTAAGCTCAACTTCTTTTTGGTCTATCTTTACGGAATGGGCGGATTTGTCAATGATTATGCCGCCGATATCTATCACGTCATCCTGGTTTATACCGGATCTTCTAAGTATTGCTTCGACTCTCGCCACAAGTATCTTTGGTGAAAAAGGCTTCGAGATGTATTCATCTGCACCATATTCAAAGCCTTTCAGCTCATCAGACTCTTCGGAACGGGCCGTCAGCATTATCACAGGAACCTTGCTGTGCTCCCGGACAGTTTTGAGAACATCCCATCCGTTCATTTTCGGCATCATTACGTCAAGAATGATAAGGGCTATATCCTTTACGGAGAAAAACTTATCTATTGCTTCCTCTCCGTCTGCGGCTTCGATAACTTCAAAGTCCTTGATTTTGAGAAAGTCGGAAATCAGCTTTCTCATACGATCTTCATCATCTACAACAAGTATTTTTAAACGATCCATAACTCCTCCCATCGTACCCGTTTCAAACATGATCCAGAGACCGAAAGTGTGCGGGTTTAAAATATATAGGATGCCCCGTGAGCGAAAGGACACATAAGGGCATTTATTTTTTCATTGCCTCCAGCAGAAACCTGCTTGGACTGCAATTTTTACTATATCTTTGATCTGTGAAATAAATGTGAAGTTCCTTTCTGGCTCTTGTGATGGCTACATAGAAACCACGGCGCTCTTCCTCGATATCCTCCTTTGAAACAGCCTTCCGGTAAGGAACAATGGTTTCATTTATATCCACAAGATGAACGATGTCAAACTCCAGCCCCTTGCTGCCATGGAAGGTCATGAGGTGGATGCCCTTTTCGGAACCATCCTGTTTTTTCGCAAGTTCTTCTCCGTAGTTTTCAACGAATTTCAGCCATTCATTTTTGTCCGGCAGGTGCCGTGCGGAAGCCTCTATCTCATCCATTATAGCATTTATGTTTTCAGGATTTACATGGTTCTCTCTTGCATTATCCTCGATAAAGCGGTCATAGCCGATCTTTTTCCGTATATAGATAATAGCTGCCACCGTAGGGAGTCGCTTTACAGCTTCCAGATCTCTCACAAGTAAGTTTATCTTATATATCATTTCAGATGATGAAGAGTAGTACCGCTTCAATTTGTCAAAGTTCATGTCCCGGTGGTCCATGGCCTTTCTCGATATATAGCGAAGCGGCTTATTCATTATCCTGAGAAAATCTGCCCGGGTTCCCAGGTTAAGGGATAACCTGATATAGGAGATAATGTCCCTGGCGGAGCTGCTGTCGTAGATATTTTTGACCTTGTTTTTTAAGGTATAGGGAATCTGCAGTTTGGAAAGCTCTGTCAATAGTGGGTGCACCAGAAGCTCTGTTCTGAAAAGAACTGCGATCTCCTCAGGTGGGACACCAGTTTTAAGCTCCTTTTTGATATTTTCGAGAACCTGGAGGTATTCGTTCAGCGGGTCCTTTGTCCTGTAGCATAATGTCACTCCCCCGGGACCATTCACAGCCCGGATATCCTTTGAAAAGCGCTGCTTATTGTGACTTATGACCTTTTTTGCGAAATTTACTATCTCCTGTCTTGAACGGTAATTGTTGGAAAGGAAAATCTGTTGTGAGTCGGGATAATCATTTGGAAAACCAAGCATGATGGAGGGTTCTGCACCTCTGAAACGGTATATGGACTGATCGTCGTCTCCTACTATGAAAAGATTGTTTTCGGGAGCCGCAAGCATTTTGACTATTTCATACTGAACAGGGCTGATGTCCTGAAACTCATCAACGAGAATGAAACGGTATTTCTCCTGCCATTTTCTGAGTTCCTCAGGTTCCCTCAGAAACAGTTCATGACATAAAAGAAGCATGTCATCAAAATCCACCAATCGCTGAATCCTGAGTTCCTGTCGGTACTGTTCCACGATGCGTAGAAACTTATCTGTATCTATGAGTTTGGAGGTGAAGCCGGAGGTATCCTTTCCGAGAGATTTAAACTTTGAGATTTCGGAAAGAAGAAGTCTGAAAAAGTCTATGTCATAGGAGCTGTCAATGTGTTCTCTCATGGTCAGCTCACGCAGAATCATCACCTTGGTTCTGTCGTTTATTATGTTCTTGAAGGAAAGATTGTATCTTAGTCTCAGGATAAAGAAAAAAACCGAGTGAAAGGTTCCGAATGTGATCTGATGTCCTGACATGCCTCTTTCTTTTATCAGTTTATTAAATCGTGTTTCCATTTCCTGAGCAGCATCTTTTGTGAAGGTAATGACCAAAATGTCTTCTGAAGGAATGCCTATGGACAAAAGGTGAAGGAGTCTTTGGGTGATGACTGTGGTTTTTCCGGAGCCGGGGCCGGCAAGCACCATGGCGGGACCGTATATGTGATTGATTGCCTGAATTTGTTCATTAGAAAAGCTCATGGCACACAGTGTACCATGAGCTTTCAAAATCTCCTATGGTCTGAATTTAGACCATACGGGATGCCCGCCGGGGCTAACCCTGGTTTATCGAAGGTCTGTGCCGTATAAGATCTTTGCGAGTTCGGAATCTTTATCGAGGATGATGGTCTTGTCGCCTCTGCCTTTGAGTGAGGTTTTCAGGGCGTCGAGGGAGCGGATGTAGTTGTAGAATTCCGCTTTCTCAGTGGTGTTGTAGGCTTCGGCGAGGGTTTTCATGTATTCGGCTTCACCTTCGGCTTCAATGATGGCGGCCTGCTTTTTGGCCTCTGCCTCCATGATTGTTACCTGACGGTTGGTATCATTTCGGATTTTCTGGGCCTGGCTGTCACCCTGTGCTTTATAGGATGCAGCGATATTCTGGCGCTCGGAGATCATTCGTTCGTAAACGGCTTCCTTGTTGTCGTCGGGAAGGTCAAGGGCTTTAATCTTTGCTTCAGTGATGGTAATGCCGTAGCCACCGATGTCCGAATTGGAATCTTCGGTTATGAGCTTTGTAAGCTGTTCACCTCTTGCGGCAATGACTTCGTCCTGAGACATTGAGGAGATGGTGTTCTTTGTGGCATTATAAACTGCTACGCCTACACGATCTTCTGCGGCTCTTGTGGAAGCATTGAGAGTCTGCGTGAACTTTACGGGATCTGTGACCTTCCAGAGAATGAAATCATCCGCAATCATGGATTTTTTATCTTTTGTGATAACATCTGAAGGCTGTATATCGTAGATTTGAAGATCCTTCGGGATGTAGCGGACGCTCTCCAGGAATGGGAGCTTTGTATAAAGTCCTGCTTCGGTGCTCACTTTTGTGATCTTCCCAAGATGTATTACAACCCCGTATTCATTGGGATTTACAGTATAAAAGGCGGTACCTGACAGGAATAAAAAACAAATGAGTAAGATCACAAGGACAGCTCTTATTTTGTTGAATGATTTATTCATGAGTTGCTCTCCTCCTCAGTCAGGTAGTCTTCAGATGAATATGCATCTGTATCCGTAGTTTCAGAATAATTCACAGTATTAGTGCGGTTTTCTGATGTGAAGCTTGCAAGAGGAAGCATGGTCTGGGTTCCGCCGTCATCGATTATGACCTTAAGATCCGGAAGAACATCCTCCATAGTTTCGTAGAATAAACGCTGTTTTGTAATTAGAGGATTAAGCTTGTACTGATCGTACATAGCATTAAACCTTGCTACCTGTCCTTCTGCTTCAGCTATTCTGGCTTCCTTCTTTGCTTCTGCATCTTTTTCAATTTTGTCAGCGTTGGCCTCGGCTGCAGGAAGCTGTTCTGACTTGTATTTATTTGCGTTATTAATCGAAGTCTCAGAACCCTGCTTTGCATTTTCAACAGATTTGAAAGCAGACATAACCAGCTGGTTTGGCGGTTCAACGTCCTGTATGGAGACATTAACAACCTCAAGACCTATGTTTGCCTTTGTAAGGGCACTTACCAAAGAATCACGTACATCGGACTGTACTTTGTTCTTGCTGGTTGTCATGACATCATCAACATTGTAATTGGAAACAATGGTACGAATGGCTGCCTGGGCAAGGTTTTCCAGGATTGCCTCCGGGGCACTGGAATTATACAGATAGCTGACCGGGTCTGAGACTCTGTACTCAATGTAAAAATCGGTGTTTACAAAGTTGAAGTCTGAGGTAATCATCAGAGACTGTTCGGTAAGTGACTCGGCTCTTCCGTTTTCTCCGGCATTTTCGTCTACAACCTTGTAACCGATGGGAATGCCGTATGTGGTTGTGCGAACCAGGTGAACAGAATCGATAAAAGGAATCTTGAAATACATTCCGGCGGTTTTTACGTCCTGAACCTTTCCGAATCTTGTTAAGACCGCCTGTTCCTGCTCAGAAACTCTGTAAATGCCGGAAGTGATAAAGCTAATGGCCACGAAGGCTACGATGACCAATGTCAGAACATTAAGGAGCTTTCCGGCTGTTTCCTTTGCTTTTTTGGGATCCGGCATATCGATATGAGGCATTCCGGGGCCATTGCCGACACCTCCGTTGTTAAAATTTTTCATCTATTACTCTCCTCGTTTTTGATTTTAGAAATCATTAAAACGCCCAGCCTGAGCGGAAGGGCATCCGTATATAAACGAGTCGCTTGCGGCGGAAAATCTATAACTGAACTCCTTAGAGGCTCTAAGGGTTTGGTTATGATTTTTCTCGTCCGCGCTCAACGTTTATATACAGATGCCCTTCTTCGGTTCAGGCTTCCATTCCAGAATGGATTTATTTTTCTAAATATTAGCCTCTGCGTTCTATGTCATCTGCGATCTGGTTTGACTTTCCTGCGGCCTCCAAAGTGATCGGAGTGCTATGCTCATTTAAACATGGGTCAACCGGACGCTGAGCTTCCTCCTTCGGAGTTCTGTCAATCTTTGTGTAATCACCGATTCCCACAGCCTCTGTCAGAGCGCCGAGAGAAGAAACGGTTGCAGAAATATCTGTCGGAAGGAAAATCTTTGTTGCGCGACCGTCAGCCACAGTCTTAAGTGCTTCAAGACCGCGAAGCTTCAGAACTGTGTCATTAACATTGGCAGACTTAAGCATCTCAAGACCCTCAGCCTCTGCTCTGTAAACAAGCTTTACAGATTCAGCCTTACCTTGAGCAATGGCGATCTGAGCATCTCTCTCAGCCTCAGCCGCAAGAACCTTAGCCCTCTTGTCACCCTCTGCTCTCTTAACTATAGATTCCTGATGAGCCTCTGCCTGAAGGACAGTCTCACGTCTCTCACGCTCAGCTCTCATCTGCTTGGTCATAACCTCCTCAATCTCACGAGGCGGCTGGATATTCTTGACCTCAACTCTTGTAACCTTGATTCCCCATGGATCAGTTGCAGTATCAAGGGCCATCTGCATCTTGCTGTTGATGATGTCTCTGCCTGAAAGAGTCATATCAAGCTCCATCTCACCAACGATTGAACGAAGGTTTGTGGCTGTAAGATTGGCAAGACCGCTCATGGCATTTTCGATACCATACTGATAAGCCTTTGGATCAAAAACGGTCATATAAACTACAGAATCAATGGAAATAGTAACATTGTCCTTTGTGATAACAGGCTGAGGATCAAAATCGCAAACCTGCTCCTTCAGAGAAATCTTACGGAAAACCCTGTCAATGATAGGCATCTTAAAGTGAAGCCCCGCGTGCCAGGTATCATGATACTTTCCGAGACGCTCAACATTAACGGCATACCCCTGAGGTACGACCTTAATGCAGCCACTCAGAATAACGAAAATGATAACCAGAAAAGGAAAAAATAAAAAGAATCCCATACATACTCCAATCTGTCCTTCAAATTTTGGAAGGACGAAAAATTTTACGAGACTATAATAGCATATATGACAAAGATAAAATATTAACGATTATATACGAAAAAAGAAATTCGTGAGAAGACGTGAAAAAAATGCAAGGGCCGTCACACGTCCCTTGCATTTTCTTGACCCATTTCAAATACTTGCGGAAATCACCCCTCAAGCTTTGCGATTCCCGCCTCAAGTCGCTTAATAGACTCGTCCTTTCCGAGAACCTCCATGATTTCGGTGGCACCCGCAGGAGTCATCTGCTTGCCTGAAAGAGCGATACGGATAGGCCACATAACAAAACCTGTCTTAAGCTCCTTCTCCTTGCCGTACTCCGAAAGAAGTGCGAAAAGCGCATCATTGGAGTAATCTTCCTGAGCCTTAAGAAGAGGAAGCACATCCTTAAGAAGCTCAAGAGAGTTCTCAAGATTGGTCTTTGACTTCTTGTTTACATAAAGATCATTCTCGTACTCCGGAACCTCCTCAAAGAAAGAAATCATCTCAGGGATATCCGGGAAAATCTCGATACGGGTCTTAACCATGGTAGCGATATGCTTGAAGTCAAGAGGCTTCTTAATGGTATCCTGAATGAAAGGAAGCGCTCTTTCATAGTACTTATCGAAATCCATAGCCTTGATATACTCGCCGTTCATCCAGCGGAGCTTGCCCATGTCGAAAACAGCCGGGCTCTTTGAGATACGGGTGTAATCAAACTTACGGATGAGATCCTGAAGAGACATGATCTCCTCATTATCATCCGGTGACCATCCGAGAAGTGCTACGAAGTTGACAACAGCCTCCGCTACAAAGCCCTGGTCAATGAGATCCTCAAAGGAAGAATGTCCTGAACGCTTTGAAAGCTTCTTGTGGTTCTCATCTGTGATAAGCGGGCAGTGAACATACTTAGGGATTTCCCATCCGTAAGCATCATAGAGACGGTTGTACTTAGGGCTTGAGCTGAGATACTCATTGCCGCGGACAACGTGAGTGATGCCCATGAGATGATCGTCGATAACATTGGCAAAATTGTAAGTAGGGAATCCGTCAGACTTGATAAGTACCATGTCATCAAGCTCGGAATTGTCTACTGTAACATCTCCGTAAAGTTCGTCGTGGAAAGATGTTGTTCCCTCTGTAGGGTTGTTCTGACGGATAACATAAGGCTTTCCTGCCTTAAGGTTCTCCTCGATCTCTTCCTTTGAAAGACCGAGACAATGCTTATCATAGTGCATGATCTCTTCGCCGTTAACGGTTGTCTTCAGAGTCTCAAGACGCTCCTTTGTACAGAAGCAGTAGTAAGCCTTGCCCTCGTTTACGAGCTGCTTTGCATAATCCATGTAGATTCCGGACTTAACACGGTCTGACTGAACATAAGGTCCGCAATTACCCGGCTTATCAGGAGACTCATCAGGGATGAGACCTGTGTCGGCAAGGGTTCTGTTAATGAGGTCTACCGCACCTTCAACAAGACGCTCCTGGTCTGTATCTTCTATTCTGAGAAGGAAATCGCCGTCCTCGTGCTTTGAAATGAGGTAAGCATACAGTGCAGTTCTTAAATTACCAACATGCATTCTTCCGGTTGGTGACGGAGCGTATCGTGTTCTGATCTTCATTTTGTTCTCCTAAATGTAAAGAAGGGACTGTCGCCAGTCCCCGCTCTTAGATTTGAAATTTGATATTCACAGAAATCTATGCCTGAAAAGGCTATTCTCTATGTATTGAAGCCTCGGGAATAACATTGACACGAGATTCCCGAGGATGATTTTTTGTGATTATATCAGTCTTTGAGATCCTGTGGTCTCATGGTGAGGTTGATTCTGCCCATCTTGTCGATTTCCTGTACCTTTACGGTAACTTCATCGCCGATGTTTACAACATCCTCAACCTTCTCAACTCTTCCATCAGCAAGCTTTGAGATGTGAACCATACCGTCCTTGTTAGGGCTTAACTGTACGAATGCACCAAAGTTCATGATACGTACAACCTTACCTGTGAGGATCTGTCCCGGCTCGATGTCATTAACGATGGACTCAACGATCTTCTTAGCCTTCTCAAGAGCTGCAAGGTCGATGCCGGAGATGGAAACCATACCGTTATCGTCGATATCGATCTTTGCACCTGTTTCATCAATGATTGCATTGATGGTCTTGCCCTGCTTACCGATAACATCACCGATCTTCTCAGGATCGATCTGGAGAGTGATGATCTTAGGTGCATATGGTGAAAGCTCCTTACGAGGCTCTGCAATAGCATCCTTCATTACGCCGTCCATGATGAAAAGACGTGCTTCGTGTGCTCTCTTGATAGCTTCTGTTACGATATCCTTTGTAAGACCGTGGATCTTGATATCCATCTGGATAGCTGTGATACCTTCGTGAGTACCTGTTACCTTGAAGTCCATGTCGCCGAAGAAATCTTCGAGACCCTGGATATCTGTAAGTACGAGATAGTCATCATCTGTATCACCGGTTACAAGACCGCAGCTGATACCTGCTACAGGCTCCTTGATAGGAACACCGGCTGCCATAAGTGAGAGGCAGGATGCGCAGGTTGAACCCATTGATGTTGAACCGTTTGACTCCATTGTCTCTGAAACCGCACGGATAGCATATGGGAAATCTTCTACTGAAGGAAGTACAGGAAGGAGTGCTCTCTCAGCAAGTGCTCCGTGACCGATCTCACGACGTCCCGGGCCGCGGCTTGCCTTAGCCTCACCTACTGAGTAACCGGGGAAGTTGTACTGGTGAAGGTAACGCTTCTCTGTGATGTACTCATTAAGTTCCTCAACCTTCTGAACCTCTGAAAGAGGAGCAAGGGTTACGATATCAAGAATCTGAGTCTGTCCACGCTTGAACATAGCAGAACCGTGTACTCTCGGAATAAGGTCTACCTCAGCCTCAAGAGGTCTGATCTCGTCGATTCTACGACCATCCGGTCTCTTGTGGTCCTTGAGGATCATCTTACGAACTGTTTTCTTCTCATACTGATAGATGGCATCAGGAAGGATGGCAAGAGCTTCTTCATCCTCTGCAAGAGCCTCTTCAAGCTTCTTTGTAACCTCAGCCATGTTGAGATCTCTCTGCTGCTTGTCATCAGTGAATACTGCTGTTTCCATCTCCTCAGGAGGAACGATGGCCTTGATCTTCTCAAATACCTCTTCAGGTACTGCAGCACTAACGTACTCCATCTTCTTCTTTCCGCACTCTGCGATGATGGAATCGAAGAATCCGATGATCTGCTTGTTGATCTCGTCAGCCTTGTAGATAGCCTCGATCATCTTATCATCGGAAATGCAGTTTGCCCCTGCTTCAATCATGATAACTTTGTCACGGGTTGAAGCAACTGTAAGGGCAAGGTCTGAAACAGCCTTCTCTGCATTGGTAGGATTGATGATGAACTCACCGTTGATCATACCAACCTGTGTTGAAGCACATGGACCGTCCCAGGGTACATCTGAGATGGCTGTTGCAAGGGATGAACCAAGCATCGCAAGAAGCTCAGGTGAGCAATCCTGATCAACTGACATAACCAGGTTGTCAACGAGACAGTCATTTCTGAAATCCTTAGGGAAAAGAGGTCTCATAGGACGGTCGATAACACGTGATGTAAGGATAGCATTATCACCTGCACGGCCTTCTCTCTTCTTGAATCCACCCGGGAATTTACCGACTGAATACATCTTCTCCTCATACTCGATCTGAAGAGGGAAGAATTCAATGCCGTCTCTCGGAGCGGCTGAAGCGGTACATGTTGAAAGAACGGTTGTATCGCCATAGTGCATAAGTGCTGCACCGTTTGCCTGGGCACAAACACGACCGATATCAACGGTAAGTGTTCTGCCGGCGAGTTCCATTGAATAACTCTTGTACATTATTTACCTCCATTATTTTGACAGGGAGGTCCAAAAACACTGATATAACTCTGCTTCAAAGTCATGCCGTATATCCCCGAACAGAACACAGGGCATGATTAATCATGCCGGATGTATACAGCCGATTGTTTATACCGCTCTTTGAACCGGAATCTCATCAGTGATCTCGGATATCTCTCCTGTCGTTTGGTTTTTTGATCTGACCTTCTTAAAGAAAACTAAAATCTCTGATTTCTCATTTGATGATCACCATACAGATTTTAACAGATTCTCTAAGTTTGGTCGACCGTTTTTAAGTGATTTCTTAATAAAGAAAAAGAGCAGAGAAAAAATCTCCGCTCTTCTTTATCAAAATTACTTTCTGATACCGAGCTTCTCGATGAGTGATCTGTAACCCTCAAGGTCTGTCTTAGCAAGGTACTGAAGAAGTCCTCTTCTCTGACCAACCATCATAAGAAGTCCTCTTCTTGAGTGGTGATCCTTAGGGTTCTTCTTAAGGTGCTCAGTAAGCTCGTTGATTCTTGTTGTAAGAATAGCAACCTGAACCTCAGGTGAACCTGTGTCACCAGGCTTACGTCCGTACTGTGCAATAAGCTCAGCTTTCTTTTCCTTAGAAATCATTTTAAATTCCTCCTAAAATAACTTTCACGATATTTCGTGATTAAACTTACGTTAACAGAGTTCCCGAAAGGAGTTCCTAAGAACCATGCCAACGCGCATACTCATGTAATTTAACAAAGCACTTAAGCCTTGTCAATGCATTTCAAAAAAATAAACAAAAATTTACAAATCCATGGGATAATGCATAGCCGCGTCCACATCCTTCTCCAACTGGTGTTTGAGAACTTCAAGGGATGCAAATTTTTCCTGGTCTCTTATTCTGTCCATAAATTCCACGCGGATCTTCTGACCATAGATATCTTTATTGAAATTAATAATATGGGTTTCTATACTTACCGGATTATCGGCTGCTACAGTGGGATTTGTACCTATATTGGTAACTCCGCGGTAAAGCACCTGTCCCACCAGAACTCTGGAGATATAAACTCCGGCTTTTGGAAGGGTCTTTCCTGAGGTAGGCAGAATGTTTGCGGTAGGAAAACCAAGAACTGTTGAGCCTAAGTGTTTTCCGTGGATGACAGTGCCGCTTAATGCAACGTGCCTTCCGAGAAGATCTGCTGCCAGCTTGACATTACCCTTCTGGATTTCTTCGCGGATAAAGGTACTGGATATCTCTCTGGAGTTACCGTTCTCATCAAGAACCTGACGTTTCTTGATGATGTGGGCGGTATAACCGTATTTATCCTGGAGGGCCATCAGCATGTCCGCATCGCCCTGGGCCATGTGACCAAAACGGCAGTCGGTTCCTGCAACGATATCCTTTGCATTCATGCCCTCGATAAGCACATCTCGTAAAAAAAACTCCGCCGGAACCTTCATGGTGTCGTGGTTCACAGGATATGAAAATACGTAATCAAAACCAAGGTTTCTGAGTCTCGTGAGGTGTTCATCACTTGAAGAAATCGAGGTTTTGCTGGTTCCGGAAAAAAGATTGTCCGGATTTTGCGAAAATGTCAGCACAGCGGTTTTGTAATGCTTAGCTCCTGCGATGGCAAACATATTCTCAAATATGAGCTGGTGTCCTTTATGGCTTCCGTCAAATTTTCCGAAGGCAACAACTGCCGGCTCCGGAACAAAAATAGGAGGCTTCACTACGGAATAGAGTTCACCCTTCTCTTCAAGCTCAGAAAGCTCTGATATGGTATGGCTTTCTGAAAGAGTGTATTTTCCCACTCTGGTGCGGAGCAATGCAGTCATGGCAGCTCCTGTTCCCAACTTTTCGCCTATATCCTTACATAAGGTTCTTATGTAGGTGCCTTTGGAACAGGTGATCTCCATTTTTACATAAGGAAGACTGATATCAAGTATTTTAATGTCGTGTACCGTTATTCTGTTGGCTTTACGTTCAACGGTCTTTCCCTGACGGGCAAGATCATAAAGCTTTTTGCCATTGATCTTTTTTGCACTGTACATGGGCGGGATTTGTTCATAGGTTCCTATGAAAGAACTTATGGCATCCCTGACCTCATCTTCGGTAACCTTCACAGGCTTCTCTTCCAGCACGGTTCCCGTTATATCCTCTGTATCAGTGATTATACCAAGCTGCATCTCGGCTTCATAAACTTTTTCGGTACCGGAGATGGTTTCCACAAGTTTTGTTGCGGCACCGGCGCAGACCACCAGTACTCCTTCCGCCAGAGGGTCAAGGGTTCCGGTGTGTCCGATTTTCTTTTCATGAAGTATTGAGCGCAGCTTTTTTGTGACATCAAAGCTGGTCCAGTTTTTTTCTTTATTTATTACTATTATTCCATCCATTGGTTATTTATCATTGGGCGCTGTTTGAAACGAATTCCGGCGCATCCAGCTGTTTTGCCAACTCCTTTGTAACGTTATTTATAACATCAAAATGTGATCCCTGAAGAGTGCATCCGGCTGCCATTTTATGACCGCCGCCGCCGAAATGAGAAGCCACTTTGGCAACATCCAGCATATTGTTGTTGCTTCTGAGACTTACCTTGTAATTCTGGTTAGTCATCTCGTAAATGAAGATGGCACAATCCACGCCACGAGTCTCACGCATGGTGCTTACTATACCGTCAATGTCTTTGGAGGTGACATTGTAAAATCTCATATCTTTGCAGGTCAGCCAGCCGGCTATGCATCGTTTATCCATGATCATCAGGCTTTCGGTGAGAACTCGTCCCAGTACCTGCTGCTGTGCATATGTTTTTGTGTAGTAAGTATCATCAATTATGGAACCGAAATCTATTCCCTTTGACATAAGACGACCGGCTATCTCCATGGTATGTCTGGAGGTGCAGTTATACTTAAAAACACCGGTATCATGCACTATTCCGAGATAGAGACAGGAAGCGGCATCTTTATTAACGTAGCTGTCATCCATAAGATCGTAAACTACCTCACAGGTACTTGATGCTTCAGGAATAATAGTACACTTTTCGAATTTCTGATTTCCCGGGATGTGGTGATCCACAACATAGAGATTTTCAGCATGTTCGGCAAGGATCTTGAAGTCGCCTACCCTGTCATAACCGTTGCAGTCACAGATGATACATAACTGGTATTTGCGGTCTGAGGGTACATGTATAATGTCATTGAAACCGGGCATAAACCTGAATTTTTCATTGGCGTTCTGGAGATAAACATTGACCTTCTTGTCAGGGTAACGCTCCTGTATATAAAGCTTTGTACCGAGTGTGGAACCCAGGCAGTCGCCATCGGGATTTGTGTGTCCAAGGATACAAATGCTTTCTGCTGCTTCTATCAACTTTTCAAATTCGTTCATGAAATACTCTCTCTCATAGTAGAAATTCAGGCAGATAATGCATGGCTGCACCTCTGCCTGTGAATGATCATACTTCTTCTGTTGTGTCAGGATCCTGAGCAGGATCTTCTTCCTGATCAACATGCTTTTCCGCATCTTCTCTGGCAACCTTGCTGATGAGCTCTTCCATGTGGGCACCATACTCTATGGAGTGATCCTCGATGAACTGAAGCTCCGGGGTGTGACGGAGATTTACGGTCTGCGCAAGTTCACGACGCAGGAAACCACTGGCGGCTTTTAAGCCTTCCATGGTCTTTTTAAGGGATTCCTCGCTGCCGAGTACCGAAATGTAAACTCTGCAATACTGAAGATCGGGAGTTACATCAGCACCGGTAACAGACACCATAGGTGAAATGCGGGGATCCTTGAGGTCACGGATCGCTACGGAAAGTTCTCTCATGACCTCGGCATTTATTCTTGTATTTTTAACGGAATTTTTTCTCAACGCTTAACCTCTTCCATTACATAGACTTCAACATAATCATCGATCTCGATCTCGTTAAAGGCTTCAAATACAAGACCACACTCGTAGCCTGCCTTTACTTCCTTTACATCGTCCTTGAAACGCTTTACGGAAGCAATCTCGCCCTCGAATACCAGATCCTGCTTTGGTCCGCGCATGATACGGGCCTTGGCGCCTCTCTGTACGAGACCGTCCTTAACCATACATCCTGCGATGTTACCAACGCCGGAAGCCTTGAAGATCTGACGGATCTCAGCATGACCGATAACCTTCTCCTCATAAACAGGAGCAAGCATACCCTTCATTGCATCCTCGATATCTTCGATAGCCTTATAGATAATGTTGTAAAGTCTTACATCAACATGCTCGCGTTCTGCAATTTCCTTTGCGGTTGCATCAGGCTTAACGTCAAAACCGATGACGATAGCATTGGAAGCACTTGCAAGAACCACATCGGATTCGTTGATGGCACCAACACCGGAATGGATAACCTTAACGGCAACCTCATCGTTCTTGATCTTCTCAAGGGAATCCTTAACGGCCTCAACTGAACCCTGAACGTCAGCCTTGACAACGATAGGAAGTTCCTTGATCTCGCCGGCCTTGATCTGATCAAAGAGTGCATCAAGAGATACCTTCTTCTTGGATTCCTCAACCATCTTCTGCTTGTTCTCTGTTACGAAGGCAGCAGCATAAGCCTTAGCTTCCTTCTCGCTGTCCTTAACCTGGAAAATCTCTCCGGCATTGGGAACAGTATTGAGACCAAGTATCTCACATGGCTGTGAAGGACCGGCTTTCTTGATACGTCTGCCCTTGTCGTCAGTCATGGCACGAACCTTACCGTAAGCGGAACCTACTGCAACTACATCACCCTGGTGAAGAGTTCCCTTCTGAACCAGAAGTCTTGCAACGGAACCACGTCCCTTATCAAGCTCTGCCTCGATAACAACACCGTAAGCTGAACGGTTCTGGTTAGCCTTAAGCTCCATGACGTCTGCCTCAAGAACTACGTTCTCAAGAAGATCTTCGATACCGATACCCTTCTTTGCAGAAACAGGTACACAGATGGTATCTCCGCCGTAATCCTCGGGAACAAGGTCATATTTCATAAGTTCCTGTTTAACACGGTCAGGATTTGCACCTTCCTTATCAATCTTGTTGATTGCTACGATGATAGGAGTGTTTGCGGCCTTTGCGTGGTTGATAGCTTCCACTGTCTGAGGCATTACACCGTCATCTGCTGCAACTACGAGTACAGCGATATCTGTTGACTGTGCACCACGCATACGCATGGCTGTGAATGCCTCGTGTCCAGGTGTATCAAGGAAGGTAATGAGACGGTCCTCGCCGTTAACATTAACGGATACCTGGTAAGCACCGATAGACTGTGTGATACCGCCGGCTTCCTTTGCTGTAACATTTGTATTACGGATAGCATCAAGGATAGATGTTTTACCGTGGTCAACGTGACCCATTACGCAGACTACAGGAGGTCTGGATACCATATCCTCTTCCTGATCTTCGATATCATCCTTAACAAGCTCGGCGATTACATCTACCTTCTCTTCCATCTCGCAAAGGATATCGTAATCAACTGCGATATTCT
The DNA here is from genome assembly GCF_900107835.1 of Oribacterium sp. KHPX15. Lineage (GTDB taxonomy): Bacteria > Bacillota > Clostridia > Lachnospirales > Lachnospiraceae > Oribacterium. Next base: position 130,046 of record NZ_FNRG01000004.1, on the reverse strand, counting down.
CGGCTTCTTCATAGGAAAGTTCGGTATTGAGAGTTACCATCTGGCCCTGCATGAAGAGCTTCTTTATAATGTCGGCAGGCTTCTGCTTCATCTTGTCCGCAAGATCCTTGATGGTGATAACCTCAGGAATGGTGATGGACTTGATCTCTTCCTCAACCGGCTTAACAACTTCAGGCTTAATAAATGCACCCTTTCCGGTCTTCTTCTTGCGTGCTGCCATCTCATCGTCTCTCTCGTAAGACTGCTCTGCAGTGTACTTGTTCTGCTTACGATTGGTACGGTTTCTCTTAGCTGCCTCAGCTCTCTCGTTATCGAAATTCTTATTTCCGAAATTCTTGTCTGATGGCTTGTGCGCATTTCTGTTGGCTGTTGGCTTTGAAGAAATATCTACGGCTGCAGCTGAACTGTCCGTACGTCTCTGACCGCCGAAGCCTGCACCTGCAGGTCTCTGTCCAGGTCTCTGCTGACCGCTGCGATCTGCGGGTCTTCCTGTACCGGAAGGTCTTGCGCCATCCTTGTGGAAACCGCTCTGAGGTCTTTCTCCTCTTTCGGTTTTCTGAGTGAATCCCGGTCTCTGCTGGCGATCTCCTGTATTTCTGTCGAATCTGGGCTTCTGGTCGCCTGTTCTTCCTTCGCCGGAAGCTGCAGAACGTGTTTCAGCCTTCTTTCTTGCTTCTTCCTCTTGAGCTTTACGTGCTGCTTCAGCTTTTGCTTCTTCTTCAGCTCTTGCCTTGGCCTCGATTTCAGCCTTCTTTCTTGCTTCTTCCTCAGCTGCCTTACGTGCTGCTTCGGCCTTTGCTTCTGCTTCGGCCTGACGCTGCTGAATTTCATTCAGCTCGCGAAGAGGTGTGACTCTTGCTGTTCCGGGAGGAAGAGGTCTTCCGTTGGGGCTTGTCTTCTTAGGCTGCTCCTTTTCCTTTGACTCTGCAGCAGATCTGGTTTTACGTGCGCCCTGCTCCTTAGCTGAAGAAAGCTTTCCGCCAAGTGGATGGTTTTTATGATTAGCGGAGTTCTGGGAATGGAAAACCACAGCAAGCTTTTTCTTCTTTGGTGCCTCTTCCTTCTTAGCTTCCTTGCTGTTTAATCCATTTTCTTTCTGGTTCTCATCTGACATTCACATTACCTCCGTCAATATATTTGATCATCGCTTTTGCGAAACCTTCATCTTCTACGCTGAGAGATGACCGTTCGGATTTTCCGAGCTGCGCCCCCAGCCTGTCTTTAGTTCCCAATTCAAAATACGGCACATTTCTGTAGGTTGCCATATTTTTGAATTTTTTCTTTGTGTTATCTGACGCATCCTCGGGAACTATCACTAGCTGGGATTTTCCGCCCTTAAGGGATTTTTCCACTGCGAACTCGCCACTTTTCAATTTGCCTGCTCTTTGGCATAGGCCCAGCAGACCGTATATTCTATCATCTATCAAGCTTTATCAGTTCCTCTCTGAGTGCCTGCGCTGTAGCTTCAGAAATACTTACCTTGAAAGCACGATCCAGTGCCTTGCGTTTTATTGCTTTTTCAAAGCATGCAAGGTCGTTGCAGATATATGCACCGCGGCCGTTTTTTCGGCCGGTCGGATCAATGCTGAAGGTATCGTCCTGTGAATGAACGATACGTATAAGGTCAGGTTTTTCTCTTTTCTGACCACAGCCTACACAGGTTCTTTCCGGCAGTTTCTTCATACCGGTCATACTTCTTCGCTTTCATCAGAAATCATTTCTGAATCTGACTCGTAATCATCTTCGGCTACACCATCATCTTCATAGTCTTCGCCCTGATAATCGATACCCATCTCATCAAAGATGCCCTGCTCCTGAGCCTGGGATTCTGATTTGATATCGATCTTGTAGTTTGTGAGCTTTGCAGCAAGGCGGGCATTCTGTCCTTCCTTACCGATGGCAAGACTGAGCATAGCGTCAGGTACGATAACCATGGCTTCTTTATTATCCTGATCAGCGATAACTGCGATAACCTTTGCAGGTGAAAGAGCATTTTCTATAAGGTATGCAGGGTTCTCGTCATAGTTAATGATATCGATCTTCTCTCCGCGAAGTTCTTCAACTACTGTATTAACTCTTGAACCGTTGAGACCTACACATGCTCCAACCGGATCAACATCGGGATCGTTTGATAAAACAGCCATCTTGGTTCTGGAACCGGCTTCGCGGGAGATAGCCTTGATCTCTACGATACCGTCTCTTACTTCGGAAACCTCTTCTTCGAAAAGGCGCTTAACGAGTTCAGGATGGGTTCTGGATACCATAACGCGCGGTCCGCGAGGAGAATCCTTGACTTCTACTACGTATACCTTGACTCTGTCATTGGTATCAAGCTTTTCGCCCTTGATCTGCTCATTTTCTGAAAGATATCCGTCAACCTTTCCTAAATTGATGATAATGGATCTTCCGGTATCTCTGTCAACTGTTCCTGTAACAACTTCTTTCTCCATGGAGTAGTACTCGTTGTAAAGAACCTTGCGCTCTTCTTCGCGAATGCGCTGTACTATAACGCCCTTTGCATTCTGTGTCGCGATACGTCCGAAGGTCTTTGAATCAACTTTTACCGGAACGATGGAACCAAGTGTATAGCCGGGATCTATCATTCTTGCATCAGCAAGGGAGATCTCGGTATTTTTATCAAGTACTTCCTCTACTACAGTCTTGTCAGCTATAACTGAATAATCGCAAGTGTCAGGATCTACACTGACACGGATGTTGTCAGAAGAACCGAAGTGATTCTTACATGCTGTCTGAAGTGAAAGCTCGATTGCTTCTATAAGAGACTGCTTTGAAATACCTTTTTCCTTCTCAAGTAGATCGAGTGCTTCGCTAAGTTCTTTATTCATTAGTTTTTACCCCTCCCGGTAATATTGTCGTTTGATCCATCATCTGAGGTTTCCTCTGCGTTATCATCAGCCGCAGTATCCGGTATGATATCGTCGTTTCCAGGCTGGTCTTTGAAACCGAGTGAACATACTTCCATCATATACTGCTCAGGAATGAAGTCCTCTTTGTCGAGCCACTTTGAAAGTTTTCTTGAAACTCTGGCACAATCATCTACAGTCATGTCGACTCCGTCTGTGCGGTAAATGAAAGATCTAAGGTACCATTCTCCGTTTTCAAGTGTAAAAGTAACGCTGTCCACCTGATAACCTTCTTTGGGGCACATCTCATCGAGATATTTTTTTACCCTTACTGTGTAATCACCGTTTGCCTGCATATAAAAATCCTCTAAACTTAAGTAAAAGGAGCGGGCTTAGCGCCTGCTCCTTTTAACTAGTCAATAAATACGGTACAAAGATAACACAAGAACATCGTAAAATCAACACTTTTTTAAAAATCTCCGGTATTAAACTCACAGAATTCCACAGGGGACGTTTCTCGCCGGTGAGAAACGTCCCCTGTGGATTAACGGCGAGAAATGGTCGCCGGTGGTTTTTCGTAAAATCTTTACATCAGTCCACGGATAAGGATAATAAGTATGAGTACCGGTAGAACAAACTGGAAGTAGCGTTTTACGCCCGGATGGATCTTCATACCCTCTCCCTTGTTGCATTCATTCATGTAATTATCAAAGCCCCAGCCCCACTTGCTCACGCAGAAAAGAAGATAAATAAGAGAGCCTGCCGGGAGAAGAATATTTGAAACAATAAAATCTTCTGAATCCAGGACGTCTCTTCCGCCAATCAGATGAACATCTGACCAGATATTGTAACCAAGTACACAAGGGATACTTGTGATAAGTATGAAAATGCAGTTTACAAGAACTGCTTTCTTTCTTGTCCATTTGAAATTATCAATGGAGGTGGAAAGGATGTTTTCAAATACAGTTATAACCGTACTAAAGCTTGCAAAGGACATGAACAGGAAGAAAAGAGAACCCCAGACCCTTCCCCCGGTCATGCTCATGAATACTTTAGGCAGCGTCATGAATATAAGACTCGGACCTGCATCGGGATCGACATTGAAACTGAAGCATGCAGGGAAAATGATGAGACCGGATGTTATTGCAACAAAAGTGTCCAGGGCGCAGATCCTTATGGATTCACCTACAAGTGTAAATCGGTCAGACATATAAGAACCGAAGATTTCCATACAAGCAACGCCAAGGCTCAGAGTGAAAAATGCCTGGTTCATGGCTGCCGAGATAACCGAACCAAGACCTTTCAGGATGCTTCCTTCTCCTGCTGCCGCAACCTTTTCAAGGCTGGGAACAAGGTAGAAATTAAGGCCCTTTGCTGCTCCCGGAAGAGAAATGCTGTGTATTGCAAGAATGATGATCAGGGCAAGCAGAACAGTCATCATGGCTGTTGTGACCTTTTCCAGGCCTTTCTGTATTCCGAATGAACATACAAGGAAACCTAAGAGAACTGTCAGCATCATACAGATCATCATTTCTTCCGGGTCTGAAAGAAGGTTAACAAAAACAGAATCCACTTCATCCATGGATATGTTATCGAATTTTCCGACGGCAAATTTCATAAAATATGAAACCATCCAGCCGGAAACGGTTGTGTAGTACATCATAAGGATGTAAGCTCCGGCAATGGCAAACCATCCGTGAATATGCCATTTGCTGCCGTAGGGTTCCAGATTTTTATATGCCAATACTGCACTCTTTCGTGAGGCACGTCCCACCGCAAGCTCCATTGTAAGGACGGGAACACCCATAATTACAAGGAAGATAAGATAGAATATTACAAATATTCCTCCTCCGTTCTGCCCTGCAAGGTATGGGAATTTCCATACGTTTCCTATTCCTATGGCACAACCGGCACTTACCAGAAGAAAGCCCAGTCTTGATTTAAAACTTTCACGATTATCGTTCATAAAATCTCCTCAAAAAAGGGCTTGCAGCAAACTGCAAGCCCTGAAATATTTATACAGAGCCGCCGGATAAAAAGGTGTCGGTCAAAATGACCGGCGGCTTACACGGTTAATGAATAAGAAGTTTATCCGTCATACCGGGACTTTCAGATAAGGTCAGTGTTCTTTGCGTTTTCCAAAACTGATGGAATCTCAGCAAGTGAAACAATGCGGTACTTGAGTTCGGCACGGGAACCGGCAAGTTCCTTAAGCTTCTTGGAAATTCTGTGATAGATTATGCCGCAATCTTCTTTTTTGGTACCTATAAGAAGAAGAAGGTACTGGCTTGAGCTGTATTTTGTATAGACATCACCCTGTCTGAGCTCTGCATAGAGAGCGTTTTTCAAGGCTTCGGCTCTTGCGGAAAGCTTCTCCTGATTCTGTATAGGTTTTCCTTCGTAGTCAACCAGAGTACAAAGCATCATAAAGATGGAGTTTCCTCTACGTACCAGGTTACGACGGAGAACATTGTAAACGTCGATAAAGCTTGAGAACGCACAGTAGTATGATCCGAGGCTGCGACTGTCGCCCTTACTGTTCTTAAGAGCTGCATCACGCTCAAGGATACCGGCCTGGATTTCCTCGATATCATCAGAAACAACCTTGATGTCATCATAGATGCGTTCGTAGCACTTGATAAGGTCGTCAGGAAGAGGAACTTCCAGATCATCAAGATAATAACGGGCTGTTTTATTGTAAAGCTCATAAGCTTCTTTGTATTCTTTGCGAAGAATCAATGCATCGATAACATTGATCTGCCATCCGCCGTCAGGATAAATCTGGCTGGCTTTGCTGTAAAGCTTGTAGAGGTTATTGTAATCTTCTTTTTTTCTGTAATAATCACCGAGGAACAGTACAAGCTCATCGAAGAGATGCTTCAGCTTGACAGATTCAACGATAACCCAGTTATCTGTGGAAAATTCGGGAAGAAGTTCGCCTTTATAGAGTTCGAAAGCCTGCTCATAAAGTTTTGCTTTTGTCTCCTCATCTTCAGCTTCGGCAGCCTTGCGGCAATCGTCTGTGTAGGTCTTTACATCAAGAGTTACCTCGTAGCCTTCGGGCTTCTCAATGTAGTAAATGCCTTTCTTTCCTTCGATATACCGCTTTCCCGGAACACCGCTCTTTTTAAGCTGTGTTCTTGCCTGATGGAGCAGGTTGTTCAAGCTGTTGTTTTCGTCAAGAAGATCCTTGTAGCCGAAAACGCCGTCGATAAGTTCTCTCTTGGAGATGCCCTTCTTATAATTAAGAAGTATGATCTGTATCAGTTTTAAGAAATTTGCTTTATTATTCTGCCCGAGTCCCATGTACTGTCCGTTAACAGAAATGGAAAATCCACCGAGCATACGTATGTCTATTCTGTTTTCACTCATAATTTCCCCTTACTTTAAGACATTTTATAAGTTTTATATTAGTCTTATTCAAATGAAAAGTAAACAGAAAAATAAAAATTTTAAGCCTTTTTGTAATTATTTTTGTATAGCATGCCGCTTTTTTAATGAAGTTGGATGTGCTTAAGCCCTGTTAAGCTCTTCTTCGGCCTTTATATAAGCCTCCTCCGGGATGCCTATATCTTCAACAAAGATCTTCCCGCTATACTCTTTTCCGGCCCCGTTCATAAGTCCGGTCTTATTTTTTCCGAAGGTGATGGTGACATCTGCTTTTATGCCGCATCCCAGAAGTTCGCCGGTGTCGGTATTGATACCGGAGGGCGAGTCAATGGCAAGGGTAAAGCCACGAGTGTGAGCATTGGCCTCCACTATGAAGCTCCTGTAAACACCTTCTACTGGGCGGTGAAGACCTATACCGAAGATTCCGTCGATGCAAATGTCACAGTCCGGAAGCTCGTCACCGGCACGGTAAAGATTTACTCTTCCGAGAAGCTTCTGAAAGTGAAACATCTGATAAAGGAATTCCCAACTTGCCTTTTCAAGCTTTCCGACAACCCATACCACCGGGTCGTAGCCGGTCTCTTTAAGCATGCGGGCTGCAGCCACTGCATCGGCGCCATTGTTGCCGACGCCTGCCAGTACCAGTATGCGGGCGTCTCTCTCATAGGTAAAATGTCTGTTTATATAGATGGCAATCTTTGAACTTGCGGTTTCCATTAGGGCAAGGGACTCAAACCCCAGCTCTCCCATGGCTATCATGTCTGCCTTTTTGGCAACTGTTCCTGTTATCAGATCCTGCATGTGAAATCCTCCGCAAAATAGTAGATTGTGGACTATGGGGACGGGGTTATTGGCTCATTTTGTCACAAAATGAACCAATAATCCCGTCCCCTTGGTCCATAGACTGAACTGTTACGCTTTTTTAATTATACAACAATGCCTGTATATGATGGCTGATTTCCATAAATTGGTCAAAATTTCATAATGATTATCTTTGAACTAAACAAAAAGCGCATAAGTCCGGATCCTGACTTATGCGCTATGAAAAATTTTAATCCGACCTCAGTGCGTCTATCGGGTTCAATGTTGCCGCGCTTCTTGCGGGCATGTAACCGAAAATGAGACCGATGGCAATGGAAATACTGAAGGATGCGATGACCCATCCGAAGGAGGGCTGCGCGTCAATGTTCATCACCTTACCGGCTAGAGTGGTACCGATGAAGCCGACTATAATGCCGATGATTCCGCCCATGGAACTGGTAACAGCCGCCTCAATGACAAACTGTGTAAGTATGGTGGAACGCTTGGCACCGAGAGCTTTTCTTATACCGATCTCTCTGGTTCTCTCCGTCACGGATACAAGCATAATGTTCATGACACCCACGCCGGCAACAAGAAGTGAGATTCCTGCGATACCGCCCAGCATCAGAGACATTGAAGCAATCATTTCATTCATGGAATCCAGGAGCTCGCTCATGGCTGTGACCTTATACAGGTCATCATTTTTAAATATGGTGTAAAGGAAATCCTCGATGAGAGTGGTGACTGTTGAGGATTCCTCAACGTACTCATCATGAAGAGTGAAGGTGTAGCTGTTGATGGTTCCGTTTCGGGACAGCTTTACAGCTGCAGTGTAGGGGATGTAAACGAAATCATCACTTCCGCCCTCGCTCATCTCGTCGCTTTCGGAGGTCTGCCGTTCAACAACGCCCACTATCTCATACTTTGTTCCGTTAATGCTTATGCGTTGTCCGAGAGCCTTTTCGGCGCTCTCGTAATAGGTCTTCGCCACATAAAGTCCGATGACCGCAACCTTCTGTCTTGCGGCAATGTCTGCGTACTGGATGAAACGGCCTTTCTCAAGGTCATAAGCCATGATATCCAGATAGTCCTCAGAAACACCTGTAACAGAAGTGTTTGAGGAGTTTTCATTACCCACCTTTACAGTGGCACTGACATTAACCGTAGGTGAAAGATGTGAAAAATACTTTTCGTTATCCTGATAAAAGTCATACATCTCATCAACGCTTACCGAACGGGAGCTGAGATTTGTGACATTTACGTTGATACGGTTGGTTCCCATTGAGGCAAAGCTTGAGGTCATAAAGGACATCTCGCCGTTTACTATTCCTACCAGAATGATAACCGCTGCAACACCGATGATGATACCAAGCATCGTAAGGAACGAACGCATTTTATTTGCCCAGATGCTCTTAAGAGCAAGATTAAATGAGTTTAGCATAGTCCTCCGCTGTTCCGTCATAAACTACTTTGCCGTCAGAGATACGGATGATTCTTTTGGCTTCAAGTGCGATGGAATTGTCATGGGTTATCATGACTACCGTGTTTCCGTCTTCGTTGATTTCCTTAAGGAAGCCCAGCACCTGCTTTGAGGTTTTTGAATCAAGGGCACCCGTCGGCTCGTCTGCAAGTATAAGTTCGGGATCTCCCGCGAGAGCTCTCGCAATGGAAACTCTCTGCTGCTGTCCACCGGAAAGCTGTGCCGGCTTCTGCATCCATTTGTCTGCAAGTCCGACGCGCTCCAGCTGCTTCATGGCACGCTCCTTCTGCTCAGCCTTTGGAACTCCTGCATAAAGAAGGGGCAGGCAGACATTATCAAGAAGGTTATCCTTCGGAAGCAGGTTGTACTGCTGGAAGACAAAACCGATCTTCTTGTTTCTGATGGCTGCCAGTTCGTCATCCTTCATGGAGGAGGTATCCTGACCGCTGATGAGATATTTTCCGCTGGTGGGCACGTCCAGAGCTCCGATAATGTTCATAAGGGTTGATTTTCCCGAGCCGGATTTACCGACTATGGCCACGAACTCTCCCTTGAAAATGTTTACGGAGATGCCGTCATTGGCATGAACCTCTTCGGAACCCATCTTGTAAATCTTGTAGATGTCGTGGAGCTCCAGGAGAGGAAGCTCTCCGATATGCTCCTTCGGGATGAAGACCACCTGACCCGGTTCGGAGCTTCCTGAGGCTGCCTCCTGGGCCGCTTTCAGCTTCGCGATTTCGTCGTGGTTTTCGGCATACTCGTCAGGTTCTTCTTCCTCAGCTTCGTTTTCTAAGGAAGTGCTTTCTGTGTCAGCAGTACTGTCATTATTTAAATGATCAGCTTCATCCTTTGAGGAAACATCATCTGACGTAGTGTCAGAAATTGTCAAATCTTCTATTTTGAGAGATTCATTCTCCTGACTTTTTTCAGTTTTATTTTTATTGATAAAATCTTTTAATGACATAATATCCTAAACTCACACTAGGGTTATTTAAATCAGCAGTTTATTGCGGTTACAAGTATAACTACCGGTATGGGATACGTATTTGTTCCCATGCCGGTATATTGATTTTTGTTCTGACTATTACATCGGACCGCCGCCCATGCCGCCGCTTCTGCCGCCAGAGCCGCCGCTTCTGCTTCCGCCTGAACTGCCTCCGAAGCCTCCGCCACTGGGCGGACCGCCGGAGCCGCTGAAACCTCCGCCCGGCTGGCCTCCGAAGCCTCCCATCATCATGCCGGCATCATCTGAGCCGACTGTGGATTGGGAAATGTAAACCTCGTCATCTTCGCTGAGATCTCCCGAAAGGATCTCAACGTAGCTGTCTGAAGTAAGACCAGTTTCAACGGAAACCGAATGGAATCCGTCAGGTACATGGGAATTCTCATCTTCAGTGTAGGTCTCTCCTTCCTTATTCTTTACATAAACCTTGTCGCCTCTCTGAAGTGCATCGATAGGGATTGCAAGAGTGTTCTCTGCCTCATCAAGGATTATGACACCCTCAACGTTCATGCCCGGAAGGAGACTTCCGAATTCAGTCATGGTAACCGTTACAGGATAATAGGTAACACCGTTTGAAGAGGTACCTTCCATAGAAATCTTTGTTACCGTTCCCTTGAAGGTCTGGCCTTCAAAGGCATCTGCCGTAACATCCACAGACTGACCAACAGCAACATTGGAGATATCAAGCTCGTCAATGTTCATGTCAAAGGTCACTTCCGTCAGGTCATATATAACTGCAAGGGAAGTTGCCTGTGAACCGTTCTGTACATTCTCACCGGCATTAACTGTTTTTGTGACAACAGTTCCGGAAATCGGAGCGGTGATGGTGTAGTCTTCAAAGTTATCTGTAGTTGTATCAAGGCTTGACTGTGCACTTTCCACTGAGGATTTTGCACTGTCTACCTTATCCTTGTAGGAATCAATGATGTCTTCTATATCATCTGCTTCTGCAAGGAAAAGTGACTGCCCTGCTGTGACATAATCACCTTCGTCCACGAGGAGATCCGCAACAGTTACTGTGGAAGTAAGATTTTTAGCCTTAATGGTGAAATCCCTTGCGGCTTCAAAAACTGCACTTCCTGAGGCATTCATGCCATTGATATTGGCAGTGGCATACATATCGGTGGTAAGTCCGCCGGGATTTGCCACCTCGATGGTGATGTATCTTACAAGCTGTCCGCCGGTAAGTGTGGTTTCCATGGAATCCACAGAAGTAACAACACCGATGAGCTCTTCCAGCGTGTCATCAAGAATGACTGTGGCTGTATTTCCCACAGGGATCATTGCTGCTTCCACGGAAAGAAATGGAATGTCTATTTTCATGGTGGAGTCATCATAGATCTCGGCTATTGCGGTGTTGGAATTTACCTGATCACCTATAGAGATGTTGAGGGTCTTAATGTGACCGGAATAGGGAGACTTTACGGTATTTCCGCTGAAATCCGCCACTGCCGTGTCGTAATCCTTCACGGCATCACTGTACTTGTTTTCCGAACGCTCAAGGGAGCTGGTTGCGGAACTAAGCTTTGATGTAATGGAGGAAGAATCTATCTCGTAAAGAACCTGTCCCTTTTCTACCACATCTCCTTCCTGGAAATCTGCGGAAATGACTTTACCGTCCACCATGGAAGTGATCTTGTAGCTGTTTTTTGGCGAGATGGTTCCGGAACTTGAAAGGGATGACTGGATGGTCTGTCTCGTTACGGTTCCGGTCTTTACTTTTTCTTCGGAAGCGGATTTTTGGCTTTTCTTTGAGTTAAAGAACTTTACTCCGCCTATTACCAGAGCCACTACTACAGCTCCGATGATGATCTTTTTAACTGGTAATCTTAATTTCATGAAATGCTCCAAAAAAGATTATTTTGAGTTTCCTGTATGTCCGGTCTGGTATAACCGGTCCGGATATCAGGGATCTGAATGAAGGAAGAATCATCCTTTTTTCAATATCATTTTGCAACTGCTGTGATCTCCTGTTTTCCGTCAGAGTCACGTCTCCATACAACGGTTACCTTGTCGCCCTTCTCATGGGTACTGTATACGGAGAATGCATAAGCCACATCGTCGTTGCCAACCTCGTATTCTGTTCCGTCGATCTCTACTGAGGTAGGAGTCATTAAGCTGCTTGAACTATAGTAAATATTGGTAATCTCGCCGGTGATGGTACCCATATCGTTTCCGTTTGAGGAATATGCGTATACCGACTTTGTTGAGGCATTATAGTAGATAACCACAGGATCACCGCTGGAAGCTTCATTTTCGATATCATCCGCAGAGGAAGACTCGCCGTTGAGAGTACAGCTTGCATCACTTCTGCTGAAGGGGATGATGGAAGTGAGACTCTTGTCCACCTTAAGAAGGTAAGGACCTTTAAGATTGGACTCAAGGGTATCCAGAAGATTGATCTCATCGTTATCTGAAAGGGTGTAGCCAAATAATTTGCCGTAGATGGTGCTGTTGGATCTGGTGGCAGTTTCATTGGCAGAAGTATTGGTCTTCATAAGATTATAGAAAATGTTGACGCAATCCTCGTAGGTCAGGTATTCGTTCACACCCTTCGAAATGTTTTCCACGAGACCTATGGCTGTTGCTTTGGCATTTCTGTTTGACACCATGCTGCCGCTGAAATCCTCGTTGGTGTAACCAAGGAGAGTGAGACAGGCCTTTTCGGCCTCTGCCATCTTGATGCCCTGATCAGGCTTGAAGAGACCGCCGAGATAGGCGCTGAGCCAGCCCTGCTCTGCTGCTATTCTTATATAGGAAGCGTACTCTGAGGTTGCAAGCACGTCTGAAAATACTGAAACATTGGACTCCGCAGCAACTGTGGTATGGTAGGTTGATGCCATGACCAGCATTTTTGCGAAGAGTGCCCTGGAAACCGGCTGCTCGTTCAGAGTAACATCGAAGTTCTCAATGATTTTTGCGCTCACCAGTGCGTTCTTTCTCTGGGTTAAGGTTGTTGATGCAAATGCTGTCATCGGTGTATATGAAACGACGCTCACAATGCCGGTTACTGCGGCGAGGGCGCCATACGTGAATCTGTTGTACATGTGATCTCCTTATCTGTGAATACTTTTTTGAGCCTCAATATCTGACACCTGGATGCAGATCTAATTGGCTCCCGAGCTCAATACGTTTTGCATTGTAAAGACGAAAACTGAAACGAAGCTGAAAAGTTTTTCAGAAATGGGCAAACTGCAGCATAGTTCACAAAAAAATCATAAATAGAAAAGCCGCAGGAATTCCACCGGGGCGGTTCCCGGCGGCGAGAACCGCCCCGGTGGAATTCTGAAGTCCTCTTCAGGATTTTCAGTTTCTTTTAAGACTTAAAAGTTATGATTTTTCCCGTACTAAGATATAATAAAGAAGTGAGTGTTTTCAGGTGCTTAGCATTAGCACATTTAAAAATGTTGAAGGATAAAGGATAAGATAATGAAGATTTTGATTGTAGAAGACGAAAAACTACTGGCGGATTCCGTAAAGACTCTTCTGGAAGAAAAGGGCTATGACGCGGATGCTGTTTATGACGGTGAGTCCGGGGTTGATTACGCGGAAACCGGAGTTTACGACCTTATAATACTTGACGTAATGATGCCGAAGATGAATGGCTATCAGGTGGCAAAAAAGCTTCGCCAGATTCATTTAAGCACTCCTATCCTGATGCTGACTGCAAAGTCGGAGCTTTTGGACCGTGTGGAGGGGCTTAACTCCGGGGCTGACTACTATCTCACAAAGCCCTTTGACAGCAGGGAGCTCCTTGCCTGTGTCTCTGCTCTTCTTCGTCGTCAGGGGAATGAAGTAGACGAGCTTTGCTTCGGTAATACTTCCCTGGATCTTGAGACCGGTGCCCTCCTGTGTGAAGGCAATGAGCTTCGTCTCAGCGCCAAGGAATTTGACGTCATGAGAATGCTTATGCAGTCAAAGGAGAAGAATCTTTCAAAGGAAACCATTCTCAGCAAAGCCTGGGGCTACGACTCCGATGCGGTTGAAAACCACGTGGAGGTTTATGTAGGTTTTCTTCGTAAAAAACTTAAGTCCATAGGTTCCAATGTAAACATCGTTGCTGCAAGACGTCTCGGTTACCATCTCGAGCTCGAGGGGTAAATGATTATGGAAATGATAAAGAAACTGAGATTCCGTTTTGTAGCCATTACCATGACTATAGTAACCGTAATGCTCATAGTCATTTTTGGACTGGTGCTGAGTCTCACCCACAGACGTATATATTCAGACAGTGTGAAAATGCTCAGTCAATTGTCCGGAGTGCCTCTCGGTATGAACCAGAACCGTCGTCCGGAAAGACGGGAACGAAACAAGGAAACCAATGTACAGCTTCCTTTTTTCAGGGTTGAAGTGGACAGTAACGGAGAAATCATTGCCACAGACGGCGATTTTTATGATCTGACGGATGAAGACAGCCTCCAGACACTTGTAGATGATGTGCTGTCACGTTCAGACCGAATCGGAGACTTAAGCGACTATAATCTAAGATACTTCCGTTCAATGGCATCTGATATAAAAATGATGGATCCGGGAGCCCAGCCGGCACCCGGCGAGAGTCCTGCAGTAGATAAAGATGGTAAAGCATTGGCAGAAGGGAATTCAGAACAGATACCTCCGGAATTAAGTGGAAACAATAATATCATGCCTCAGGGAGATGATAACTCAAAGTCCATGAGTCAGCCTCAGGAGAATTCCGGCATGAAGGGTTCGGAGCAGCCACCCGAAAACTCCGGTCAGAATATTACAGGAAATGAAGCTCCAAATCCTGAAATAACCAATAAGGAAGATTTTGATCCGGGAGCGATAGGGAAGGAAAACTGGGACGGAAAGAGAAACCGTGTTATCGTTTTTGCCGACATTTCTTCCGAAGTTGCAACCATGCGAAACCTTATCAGAAACTGTATGCTTATTGCTATTCTCAGTTTCCTGGTATTCCTCGTTATAGCAATCTTCTTTGCCAGATGGGCAGTCAAGCCCGTGGAGGACGCCTGGGTTCAGCAACGGCAGTTTGTGTCGGATGCTTCCCATGAGCTTAAAACTCCTCTCACAGTCATACTGACGGATGCGGAAATGCTCAAATCCCGGAATCTGGAGGATGCACAGAAGAAACAGTTTGCCGAAAATATCTTCACCATGGCACATCAGATGCGAGGCCTTGTGGACAGTCTTCTGCAGCTTGCCAGAGTCGATAACGGTGCCATCCAAAAGCAGCCCCAGGAGATAATCGATCTTTCAAAGATGATCTCCGACGAAATCCTTACCTTCGAAGTCCTCTTCTTTGAGAAGGGGCTAATGCTTACAGAAAATGTTCAGGAAGGAATCAGCATCAAAGGCTCAAGACAGCATATCAAGCAGGCTATAGAAATCCTTTTGGATAACGCCCAAAAGTACTCGGATCCAAAGGGTACGGTTACCGTCTCCCTTGAGAAGTCCGGATCACACAAGTGCCTCATAAGTGTTGCGGATCCCGGAGAACAGATATCCGAGGAAGATCTCAAAAACATCTTCAAACGTTTCTACCGCATCGACGAAGCCCGCGCCATGAACCATTCATACGGCCTCGGCCTCTCCATAGCCCAGAATATAGTGACAGAGCATAAAGGTAAGATCTGGGCAGAGTCGAAAGACGGAATCAACACATTTAAAATCGAACTTCCGATGGTATAAAATCATACTGTTATCAGTTTAGTCCCCGGTAGATAAATAAGCTAACAATCAGAGCCGGCTGGCATCCATTTTAAATGGATGCCAGCCGGTTTTTTACAGAAACTTATGATTGAGCCACTTGTTACCCATGAATCGATGCAGGTAGAAAAGTCCTCTTACAAGCCAGTCCAGGCTCATGCCGTACCAGACAGCTATGGGACCGAAGCCGAAAAAGCGGATAAGTATGGTTGACAAGGCGACTCGTGAAAGCCACATGGAAAGAGATGAAACTATCATTGAGTATTTTACATCGCCGGCAGCTCTCAGTCCGTAGGGAGTGATGAAGCTTGGCACCCAAACGAGACACTTCACTAAAGTGATATAGATCATCATGTTAAAACAGATCTTTGCGCTCTCAGGTTCCATTCCGGCCAGAAACATCACCGGCTTACAAAACAGGAATGTCAGAAGGCAGGAAAGGATAATGATATAATCTCCTATCCTCATATGCTTTACAATGTAGTATTTGGCTTCTTCTCTTCTGCCGGCTCCCAGTGTCTGACCGACGACAGTCATGAGTCCCATGCCGACAGCGATGGCGGCAATTCCATTGATGCTCTCAAAGATAATGGTCATGGCCTGGGCTGCTATGGCTGTGGTTCCCAGGGTTGAAACCGAGGACTGGATAGCCAGCTTTCCAAACTGAAACATACCGTTTTCTATGCCGGAAGGGATTCCGATGTAAAGGATCCGCTTTATCATCCCGGGATCCGGCTTTACGAGATAATGCCGTATCACGATGGGTTGTCTCGGAAATCTAAGGGAAACAGTCAGCACTACGGCGGAAAAGATTCTCGATAAAAGTGTTGATAATGCTGCCCCCATTACGCCCCATTTAAAGATGAATATAAACGTGAAATTTCCTATTATGTTAAGGATATTGGAAAGTACGGATATATTCATGGGATACTTGCTGTTTCCGCCGGCTCTGTAAAATGCTGCACAGACCTGATAAAGGCCGATGAAGGGGAAGGATGCAGCAGTAAACCGGAAGTAAACTTTTGAAGCTTCCATGACTGAATCATCTACCGAGCCGAAGATGAGTTTCAGGATTCCGGCATTGAAAATCTCTGCAATAAGCATTACCAAAATAGCGATGACCATGACTGAAAGTACAATCTGCCGGGCGGCTTGATTGGCTTTTTTTGTATCCTTTGCCCCGATATACTGGGAACAAATGATGGTGCCGCCGGTGGCTATGGCCGAGAACATCTGAAGCACCAGGGTATTGATGGCGTCGGTAAGGGATACTGCGGAGATGGCAGCGCTGCCGATACGTGTCACCATCATGGAATCTGCCATACCCATAAAGGAGGTCAGCAGATTCTCTATCATAAGGGGAATGAGAAGTTTACGTAGATCAAGGTCGGTAAACTCAAGATCATCCCAGGAGATTTTGCTTTTGTCATAAAGACGGTCTAAACGAAAAAGATAGTGGTACAAGTAGAGCTCCTTTATAAATGTATATGTATGCGTGGCAATTCAGAGAAGTACAAAGCTGAGGGTATCCATTTAAGTATGGAGCGCTTAGTCGAAATAACCTAAAATGGGATTCCCAGGTGTCTTCAGGACGATTAATCTTTTTCGTTCAAATACTTTTTTATCCTCTGATAAACTTCTGCAACCGGGAGGCCCACTACATTGTTGTAGTCTCCATCTATGCCTTTAATGTACTTGGCGAAAGCACCTTGAATGCCGTAAGCCCCTGCTTTGTCCATGGGTTCAGCGGACTCGGCATAAGTTCTGATCTCTGATTCGGTCATGGGGTAGACATTAACATCCGTTTTAACTGCAAAAGAATCAATGGTAGCCTGACCTGCACTGTCTCTTGCTATGATGGTGACACCGGTGTAGACCTGATGGATGCGGCCCTGTATGGACCGAATCATCTCCTTTGCTTCTTCGTGTGAATGAGGCTTTCCGAGGATATGGCCATCCACGGAGACCACTGTGTCAGCGCCGAGAATAAGGGTCATTTTATTTTGAAGAGATGATCCATGGGAAATGTTTCCGGAATTCAACGGTTGATGATCAGCTGCAGCGGAAATCTCATAATCACTCTCCGATTCCTGCAGCTTTGAAGCGATATCCATGGCCTTGCTTTTTGAGAGGCTGATCACAAGCTCCCCGGGAACAGAGGTGGTGACCTTTTCATCTATATCACTTGGAATGATCTCCGGATTTATACCTATCTGCCCCAACAGCTCCTTTCGACGGGGGGAACCGGAGGCTAAAATAAAACGATCGATACTCATAATTTTATCCTTTCATAAAAAATGTAAGCCTTTACATTTTTGAAATGACTTCATTATACATTAATCCTTTCGGTAATGCCATATCAAAAAAACACATGGTAATAAGGATTATTCTTTTATGGAATTCTGTCATGTTGACAATAATTGTCCGGATAATTAGAATAAAAATATCAAGTAAATTCAATGAGTTTACCGGTTTTATGCCAGATCGGAGTAATGGAATGGGACGAGATGGAAAGATAACCATAAAAGATATAGCGTTAATGGCCGGAGTATCCAAGACTACGGTTTCTTTTTTTCTGAACGGAAAAACAGATAAGATGTCACCGGAAACTGAGGCCAGGATCCGTGAGATGATCGAAAAGACAAATTATCGTCCGAATATCGCTGCCCGAACTCTGAATCAGAAAAAGACAAAGTTGATAGGAGTGATCATCGGAGACATTACAAATTCTTTTTCAAGCAAGATTGTCAAGGGAATCGAGGATACCGCAAGAAAGCATGGTTTTCAGACTCTGATCGGAAATTCTTCTTATGATGCTGAGATGGAAGCAAGTTATGTGAACAGAATGCTGACTCTTGGGGCAGATGGATTTATAATTCAGCCTACACCGGGATTTTATGAGACCTCAAAGATACTAAAGAGGGAAGGAAAGCCCTTCGTATATTTTGACAGTAAGGTTTATGAGGACGATGCCTACTGGGTTAAGACGGACAATTATACTGCTACTTACCGAACCATGGAAAAGCTTATGGAAAAGGGCTATAAAATTTTTCTTATGATTGGGGCGGATCCTTCCAGATTAAGTACCCGTATAGAGAGATCCTCCGGATTTACAGACTGTATACTTGAGAATGGGTACACTTACGAGAGCCTTGAGATTAAGGATGGGGAAATAGATGGTGAAAAGGTTTTGGATTTTGTGAAATCCCATATGAAAGCAAATCATCCTACCCTTGTGTATGTACCTAACTGCTGGGCACTTCCTGAGGTTTATCATGCATTGCAGCCATTAAAGGAAAAGATACCTAAGGAGCTCGGGATCATAGGTTTTGACAATGTTGAATGGGCCATATATTCTGACCCTAAGCTTACAACCATAGTACAACCGGCTTATGAAGAAGGTCAGAAAGCCGCCGAAATTCTCATAGATCAGATTGAAGAAAAGAACTCCGAAAAGCCTCATCAGACCTTGAAGTGCTCTGTGAACTGGCTGGAATCCACCATGTAAATCAAAAAATCCCGACGGTTTGATCCGTCGGGATTTTCTTTATAATGTTGGGTTTTATCGTTTATCTCTGTCGATCATCTCAAGCGAAATGATACCAATTGTTATACATACGATTCCTATGAGTGCGATGACGCCCCAGCAGTGAAGTATGTTATCGATGTTTCCGGCATAAAGAGGATTCTGCATGGACTGGGCTGAGAGCAGATCCATCTTATAACGTATATTGGTTTTCTGAATGTAGTCCACCAGTGACTGAACCTCAGGCACGGATCTGAACTGGTATATGGCTGAGAACAACGCATGCGATGTCAATGAATTGTAATCGGCAACAGAACATATGGCAACTGTTCCCCAGTGGCTGATGGTCATTTTCTCCACGATGACCGCAGGACCTGAGCTGAATGAAAAAATGACTCCCGCAAAAACAAGCTGTATTATGAGGAGGAAAGGCATCACAGTCATGGCAGCTGTGGTTGTCTTTACAATGCAGGATATCATCAGCGCTATCATATCCGCAGAGAAGGTGATGATCCAGAGTGTGATGGCAAAATCCAAAGTAAAGGATCCTGTGACTATACTTTCTTCCGGAAATTTGATGCCATAAAGCTTATATACAACTATGGATATGATAACCTGCAGGAGACACATTATGGCCTGATAGATCATGTGGGCGCCTATATATGCAGTGATATGAAGTCCGGCCCTGTGCTCTCTTTTTACAATTGCTCTTTCACGGCACACCACCTGAATGGAATTAAAGAAACCATTCCATATACATACGCAGACGATGGCAAATGATCCCGCCTTAAGTCTTTCCATGTTGGTGAAGAGGCTCTTTCCCATTACAAATGCCACCATCAGTGCTATGGCAGCAGAAAGGGGAAGACCCTTCCAGTCGCGTTCATTTACAAAGATGCGGAAGAGCTTTCCGAGATAAATATTAACCTGCCCTAACCTTCCGGTGTGAATAGCGTTATCCATTTGCTGCATCCTCATTTCTTTTACAAAATATTTTCTCGGATGGTATATCCGAGGTGCCCTTCATGTGAGAGACACTTCCACCTCAGGGTTCGGAGTAATGGTGTCTCCCGAAGGAGTTTTACCGGATTTTTTCTTGTCGTCAGCGGTGATATTTTCTGAAGCAATCTTCTCTCCTGTTTCAGTTTTTACCTCCGCATCATCCACCTCCGGTTCTGTGTTTTCAACAGATGATGTCGCTTTTTCTGCCTGCAGCTTTGCAAATTTTTCTATGAAAACATCGGCCTGGCCTTCACCGCCCTCTCCCTCGCTGTTGATGGCAAGGACTATGTCTTCCATGGTCTCTTTATTGAAGAATTCCTTAGCTTCGCTGATGCTTCCGTAGAATGCCAGCTGGCCGGTATGGCTGCTGTTCTTTGCCAGAACGATAACTTTGTCAAAGAGGTCGATAACACGGTCCGGTGTGTGGGTGATTACCATAACAATCTTGTACTGATCGGCAATGTTTCTGAGCTGTCTCATAAGATCCCGGGCCATAACTCCGTCAAGACCGGAATCCGGTTCGTCAAGGATGAAAAGACTTGGATCAGCTACGAATTCAACAGCTATGGAAAGACGCTTTCTCTGACCGCCTGAAAGCTTGTCAACCAGTTCATTTTTAACCGCATCAAGACCAAAGAGATCCAGGGTATCCTGGACACGGGCCCTGCGTGCCTCAAAACTTGTATCACTGGGCATACGCATTTCTGCAGCATTGGTAAGGGTCATGATAACAGTATCGTCTCCGCGAAGAAGATCCTGCTGTGGAACCATACCGATCTTGTATTTCATTTTTCCATAGTCATTATAAACGTTAAGGTCACCCTGGGTGATGTCTGCCTTTGCTTTCTCGTAGCCGGTGACGGCATTGATAAAGGTGGTCTTACCTGCACCGGAACCTCCAAGGATCAGAACCATATTGCCCGGTTCTATCTTCAGGTTGATGTCTTTCAGAAGAATCTGCTTTTTGAACATGTTCCGTACGGAACGCTCCTGGATATGGATTTCCAGGTCATGGTTTTTGAAGGTTTCGTGATTATAAGCAAGATAGTCCCCCACAAAAACAAAATGGGTATCGCCAATGTTTATAACATCATAAAGCTCCAGCTTCCTTGAACCTTCAATCTTATTCTGGTTTACAAGGACGCCTCTTGTGGTGTCAATGTCTTCAACGTACCAGCTTCCGTCAGTGTAGCGTACTACGGCATGATGCTCGGATTCTGACCTTGTTTCATCTATGGAAGCTGCCGGTTCGCCCTTTCTGTTTTTCAGATAATCACTGACATGACTATAGATATGATATACCTTTTGCTCCGGATTAAGAGGCACACGCTTCCACTCCAGATTTCCTGCAAACTTCTTCAGGAAAACAAATATGAGCATATCATCGTCTTTTTTAATTCGTATAACATCACCGTTTTTTAAAATGGTATAGGAACCGAATTCCACTTCTGTGTCATTAATAGTTGTGACATTGTTTTCTGTGAGATTGGAATAATGCCAGTTTCCAAAGGTATGGCTGAATTTCCCCTGGTTTTTATCAAGAAGGGGATATTCCAAAGAGATTTTGTCATCATTTTTAAAGTGGAACAGACTCTGCTTTCCGATTGCGAGCTCCTTTTCCACTTTGAACTGCTTGGGAACACTTCCTATTTTTATCACGACGATTTTCGCGGGGTCGACAAGATCTTCCAAAAGTCCGGACATATATACCTCCATTTTATGAACATCGGTCCGGTGAAACATCACTTTCCTTTGAACCGATGTTACATATCAGGCTTTCAGTGAAAACCTGACACAACACAATCCAGGTAAATTATAGCACAGGATTTAATGCTATACCTATTTAATATCGGCTAAGACAGATTATATATAAAAGAAACCGCCGCCATCGGCGACGGTAAATATCAATCGTTGTAACAGGTCAGCAAGGGATAGTCAGTCTGGAGCAATATGATATCCCGGGTTTAACTGCTGCAAATCACTTTCCATACTGCTTATACAGATCAGCATGGGCATAGACCACATTCCATGCACCGGAAGTTTTTCCTGTGACGCAGATATAATGCGAGCCGCTTGGACCTGTAAAGGAAGATACCGCACAGTTACCGGCTTTTGAAACATAACCGGTCTTTGCCATGAGGGCCTTTCCGCCTGTGGACTGGGAATCTATACGTGTCAGGAATTTGTTTGAGAAGCTTATTCCTGAGCTATGCTTGTTGTTTGCCTTTGTGGTGTAGTTTCTGGTTGAGAGAACCGCACTTGCATAAGGATTAGACGCAGCATATTTCATGACCAATGCCATGTCCTTTGCTGTAGTGTAATGATTATCATCGTAAAGACCGGTACAGTTTGTATAGTGAGTAGTTGCGGATATACCAATCTCCTGTGCCTTCTCGTTCATAAGATTTACGAACTGTTTTTCGGAACCGGCAATAAGCCTTACAAGGGCAAGGGCTGCATCGGCTCCGGAAGGAAGTATAAGACCATATAAAAGATCCTTTACGGTCACTATCTCACCTGCCTTGAAGCCACAGTTTGAAGCGTCATTATCATTAACATAATCAATGATATCACTCGTTATCTCCACTTCCTGATCAAGATCGGTAATATGCTCACAAGCTACGAGAAGAGTCATAACCTTGGTCATGGAGGCAGGATACATCTTTGAATCCCCGTTTTTCTCAGCCACGATCATATCAGAGTCCGCATCTACCAGAATCATGAAATTGGCATTTACATCAGGATTGGCTGTAAGGGCAGTTTTGACAAAACCGGTACCGGCAGTTGTAGTTTGAAAGAAGCTGCCGATCTCTGCTTTTGCGGAATTTGATTCAGTGAATGTTTCGAATGTCCCGGTGGTCAATGATGTTGTAGTATCTGTAACAGCTGTCCCGGTTGTCTGTTCAGAAGCTGCTTCAGTCTCTGAAACCTGAGCTGCTTCTGCAGTCGGTGCTGAATACAGAGAGTTTTCCGTTCCGGAAGAAGTTTCTACGACCTGAGTGTTAGTAGTCTCTGAAGTCTGAACAACCTGATCTGCAGCAGCTGTTTCCGAAATCTGAGCAGACTGGCTGGTACCGGAAGCAGTATCCACAGCTTGAGTGCCATCCGAGGATTGGGCAACAGATGTTGAGGTGTCTGAAACTTGAACAGTAACAGAATTACCGGCCTCAACAACCTGAGCAGTACCGTTAGTACTTGTTTCGGAAACTACTGTATCTGAAACCGAAACCTCCAAACCCTCACTCGTTACGGCAGCCTGAGACTCCCCCATCGCTGCACTTAAAGGGCCGTATTCTGAAATGACAACAGCAACCTCATTATCCGCAAGAACCGTAGACGAAATGGACAAAGTTGACATAACCGCCACCATAAGCCCGGCAGTTACTTTCTTTAAATACTTATTGTAATTCTTCATAATATTCACCATACTACTGTCCGCTGGGCGTATTCTCATTGCTGCCGGACAGAAAGTAATCCTCTCCTCATTGGTACGTATATAGTACCACGAGGAGAGGATTTAAATATTACTAAAAGTTTTCGGTTTTCCTTTGATTTTAGAAACAGATATATAGATGAGTAGGTCAGAGCCGGTGGGCATCAGTTTATAAACGTTGAGCTGAGTCGAGAAAAATCAAACTCTGTTCCCTTAGAGCCACTTGGTTCCATTTTCCTTAGCCCCCTCACCAAGTCAGATTTTTCATAAAGAAAATATCTGACATTGGCGAGGGTCTTAGTGGCTCTTAGGGAACAGAGTTTAGATTTTTCCGACGAAGCGACTCGTTTATAAACTGATGCCCACCGGCTCTGACCTACGGCCTAACGGCTTTTAAACTTATTCCGTGGCTTGCTGCCTGTCTTTTCTGGCTTCTGCGCCCTCGGCCGGATGAGACATTCGGGCCCGAAACCAATGAGGTCCTCCCGGTGCTCACGGAGCAAAGCCTCCTTCACAAGCTCATAGTTCTCCGGCTTCTTATACTGTATGAGAGCACGCTGCATAGCCTTCTCATGCGGATTCTTCGGAACATAAACCTCCTCCATGGTGAGAGGATTGAGCCCGGTATAGTACATGGTTGTCGAAACGGTACCCGGCGTAGGATAAAAATCCTGCACCTGCTCCGGAATATAACCCATATCACGGATGTACTCCGCAAGAGTAATGGCATCCTTCAGCCTTGACCCCGGATGACTCGACATAAGATAGGGAACGATATACTGATTAAGCCCCAGCTCCCGGTTGATCTTCTCAAACTCCTTTACAAAGGAATTGTAGACATTAACACCGGGCTTGCCCATCTCTTTCAGAACATTATCTGAAACATGCTCCGGAGCGACCCTCATCTGTCCGGAAACATGGTATTTACAGATCTCCTTCAGGAACTCCTTGTTGGAGTCCGCCATGAGATAATCAAATCTGAAACCTGAACGGACAAATACCTTTTTCACTCCCGGAAGCGACCTTACCTCCCTGAGCATCTTCACATAGTCAGAGTGGTCGACTTTGAGGTTTTTGCAGGGTTCCGGCCATAAGCATTTTTTATTGACACAGGCACCATGTTTGAGCTGCTTATCGCAGGCGGGACCTCGGAACTCAGCAGTGGGGCCGCCAACATCAAAGATATAGCCCTTAAACTCCGGATCTTTCGTGATCTGCTTCGCTTCCTCCAGTACACTCTCATGGGAACGTACCTGGACGATTCGCCCCTGGTGCATAGTGAGGGCGCAGAAATTGCATTCCCCGAAGCAGCCCCTGGCCTGGGTGATGCTTTCCTTTATTTCGCCAAAAGCAGGGATGCCGCCATCCTTATCATAAATGGGATGCCATGCCCTCATAAAAGGCAGGGCGTAAACATCGTCCATTTCCATTTCCGTAAGAGGTGCGGCAGGCGGGTTCTGAACCACAAACATGGCGCCGTCATAGCATTCATAAATACGTTTGGCACTGATGGGGTCGGTATTCCTGTACTGGGTGGCAAAGCTTTCTGCATATTTCCGCTTACTGCTTTTGATATCCTCAAAATCCGGAAGCCTCACGGCATCATAGATTTCATCCTCGTGACGCGTCTTGTAAACAGTGCCCGGAATCCAGGTAATGTCTTTGACCTGGAGCCCTGAGTTAAGAGCATCCGCTATCTCAACTATACTGTGCTCCCCCATTCCATAAGAAATGAGATCTGCTCCGCTGTCCAGAAGTATGGAACGGCGAATGCTGTCGGACCAGTAGTCGTAGTGGGCAAGCCTTCTGAGACTGGCCTCTATACCTCCGATAATGATTGGAGTATGTTTATAGGTTTTTCTGATGAGATTACAGTAAACCGTAGCAGCTCTGTCAGGACGCTTTCCCATAACTCCGCCGGGGGTGTAAGCATCGGTTTTACGATGACGTTTCGCAACGGTATAGTGATTCACCATGGAATCCATGTTCCCGGCAGAAACCAGAAAGCCGAGTCTGGGCTCACCAAATTCCGTAACAGAAGAAGGATTGTTCCAGTCAGGCTGAGGCAGCATGGCAACCTTGTAGCCGTGAGCCTCCAAAACTCTTGAAATGATGGCTGCTCCAAAGCTTGAGTGGTCTACGTAAGCATCCCCGCACACATAGACAAAATCGGGCTGCTCCCAGCCTCTGTCCAGCATATCTTTTTTATTGATCGGTAAAAATCCTTCAAACATATCCTAAATCCTTTAGTTCAAATAAGGGCCAAGTACAGTTGTTATACAATGCAAAAACATTGCACTTACTCATTTTCTGATTTAAACAATGAAATTTGTAATTAATAAAGGTTGTTAGTTTTCCGATGGAACTGAGGGAATTAAAACAATTTGATCCTCTATTATCATATGGCTATGGGTTTAGCGCCGTCTTCTATAGGACAAACGTAACCGGTGGCGGTTCTCTTCTCAAACTCCACCCGGGCTTCCTCAAGTATCTTCGGTTTTTCATAGAGATCAACCGCTGCACAGGCAAGGACCTTTCCTGCATGGATAAGTGCCTTGTGGCCGATGGAGGAGCCGCCGCAGGAAACATTCTGCCAGCTATGACCGGGAGCACCGTTTACAAAACCCGCAACGTGTATCTGCGCTGTAGGTGTCTGCCAGGAAACGTCTCCGACATCTGTGGAGCCTGCCTGAAATGCGGTGCTGTGGAGAAGCGGTACGAGAAAATTATTGAGTCCGCTCTTTCCGTGGCTGCTCTGCTCCTCTGTAAATTCACGAATCTTGTCATCTAACTTTGATGCAAAACCGGGAGCCGGGTTTTCCGGACAGGTGGCGCTGAGAGCCTTTGCGAAGCTAACTTCCTCTTCAGTGTATGAAGGAAGTCCGACCTCCCTGAAATTCTCGTAAAGCACAGTCTCCAGTGTGAAGTTCGGCACCAGATCCGCAGTTCCGTCAATGAAGGTGCGTTCAAAGCTTGTTTCAGTCATAAGCGCTGCACCCTCAGCTATTTTATCGACGCGTTTTAAAAGTTCAACACAGTTTTTTACGATTCCGGCTCTGACCATGTATAAAACCGATGCATGCTCCTGAACAACATTGGGGGAAACTCCGCCGGCATCAGTAATGGCATAATGCACACGACAGTCAGAAGTCATATGTTCCCTCAGGTACTGGACACCGGTATTCATCAGTTCCACTGCATCAAGCGCAGATCTTCCGTGCTCGGGATCTCCTGCGGCATGCGCGGAAACTCCGTGGAAGTCGTAAAGCACCTGAATAGTTGAGTTGTTGGTGCCGGTTTTTATTTCGTTAACATCCTCAGGATGCCAGGTAAGAGCTGCGTCCAGATCCTTCCAGATTCCGTCTCTCGCCATAAAAGCCTTTGCGGCACCGCCTTCTTCTCCCGGGCAGCCGAAAAAGATAACCGTTCCCTCATGCCCTGTGGTTTCCAGATAATGCTTAATTCCAAAGGCAGCGGCAAGAGCTCCTGTTCCCAGCATATTGTGACCGCAGCCATGTCCGGGAGCTCCGTTTTCCAATGGCTTGTGACTCAAAGCTCCCCTCTCCTGGCTTAAACCTGAAAGTGCATCATACTCCCCGAGAATCCCGATGACAGGTCGTCCGGAACCAAAAGTGCCGGTAAAAGCAGTCTCGATATTGTCGAAATGCTTCTCGACCTTGAACCCATTCTCTTCCAAAACCTTCTCATAAAGGGCAGCCGACTTAAACTCCTTCAGACTCAGCTCCGGATTCTCCCAGATACTGTCCGATAAGTCAGTGAAGATTTTTTTGTTCTTTTCGATGAAGTCAATTATTTGCTGTTTTACTTCTGTCATGCAGTCCTTCCCTCCAGGTGATATTTTTTGTGTTCTTTTTTCTATTTTTGATTGTATCGTAAAGTTTCTGTTGCTACCATCAAAAAAGATGCACCTCTCAAGAGATGCATCTTTAATCTATCGAATACTTTCAGGCTTCCAGAACTTTTCCGAGGAAATCCTTGAGACGTGCACTCTTCGGGTGATCAAAAATGTCTTCCGGCGTACCCTCCTCAATGATATTTCCATCCGCCATAAACACAACACGGTTACCCACTTCTCTTGCGAATCCCATTTCGTGAGTTACGCAGACCATGGTCATGCCGGCCTTTGCCAGCTCCTTCATAACCTCAAGAACTTCTCCAACCATTTCCGGGTCCAGTGCTGATGTAGGCTCATCGAAAAGCATAACCTCAGGGTTCATGCAAAGAGCACGAACTATGGCAACACGCTGCTTCTGACCGCCGGAAAGCTGTACGGGATAAGCACTGGCTCTGTCCTTAAGTCCTACTCTTTCAAGAAGCTCAAGGGCTCTCTTTTCTGCTTCTTCCTTGCCGGTTTTCTTGACGATCTGAGGCGCAAGAGTGAGGTTCTCCAGGATGGTCTTGTGAGGAAAAAGATTGAAGTGCTGGAACACCATACCCATGCGCTGGCGGAAGGCATCCAGATTGATCTTTGAATTAACTATCTCCTGCCCGTCAAAGATGATGCTTCCGTCTGTAGGTTCTTCAAGAAGATTTAAGCTGCGGAGGAATGTTGACTTTCCGGAACCGGAGGGTCCGATGACAACCATTACATCGCCTTTATTGATATCGATATTTACACCGTCAAGGGCTTTCAGTTTTCCGTAATTGTAATGTTTTTTCAGGTTCCTTACCTGAATGAGGGCTTTATTATCTGTTGTCACTTTGACGCATCCTCCTCTCTACATGTTCAATGATCTTTGATGTCGGGAAGCACAGGCAGAAGTACAGGAAGGTTGCCATGAGGAGCGGCTCAGCGATGATGAAGGTGGCTGACTGCACGCTCTTGACATTGAACATGATGTCCTGAACTCCGATGGTGTAACAAACGGAAGACTCCTTTATGATGGTGACGAACTCGTTTGCCACAGCAGGAAGGATGTTTTTAACTGCCTGGGGAAGGATGATGTGGTACATTGTCTGCCCCTTGGACATACCGAGAGACCTTGCGGCTTCTGTCTGTCCGCCGTCAACACCTTCGATGCCTCCGCGGATGACTGCACTCATGTATCCGCCGGAGTTCAATGCCAGCGCCACTGCAGCAGGGAAGAATCTCTCAAACTGTATAAAGCCGAGGAAGGTGAATTTCGGCAGTGTGATACAGCCAAATACAATGTAATAAACCAGAAATATCTGAACCAGCATAGGAGTACATCTTACGAACTGTACATATGCGCTTGCGATAAACTTAACCGGATTGAAACGGGCGATAAAATCAAGCCGCTTCTTTCTTTCCATGTCATCTGTCTTTATCTTTTCGAGATGTCTCAAGGGTCTTACATCCGACAAAAGCATAAGTGCCAGTCCAAATGCCAAGAAGAAACCAAAGAATACAGTACATAAAGCAAGCAGAACCGTTACGATCAGGCCCTGCTGGAACATGTTGCTGTAGTTGAGGAGTTTGGTTATGTTGCTCCAACTGATGGTCATACAAAAATTCCTGCCTTTCAAAAGCATAATGATTAAAGTCAATGTAATCATTATAACTTATAGTAATATAAACTGAAAACTGAAAAAATCTCCGGGACAGATGCCCGGAGAAAAATATTAAACTTAAATGCCATATACCGGTTCGATGACCGACTATAATGCGAGCCTCAGAAAACCGGTACCGGATTGCTCTTTTCCTGTATTAGTTAGCTGCAGCCTTGCCGTTCTCGTCAAGCTGACCTTCGAAAACATTAGCCTCATCAGATGCAAGATCCTGAGCAGTAGCAATGTACTCAGCCATTGATCCGTCTGAAAGTGCATTGTTGATAACAGCATTTACTGCAGGTGCGAGATCGCTGCCCTTCTTAAGAGCGATAGCAGAACCTTCTGCTTCATATGGAACATCCCATGCAATCTGAAGCTGAGGATAGTTCTTGATGTACTGCTCTGCAACGGCTGTCTCGATGAATGCGCCCTCGAGTTTTTCGGAAACAAGCTCTGAAATGATGTCTGTAACCTTTGTAAGACCGATGATGTTGGCATCAGGAGTATTCTTCTCTGCAAGACCCATCTGGATAGAACCGTTCTGTGCGCCTACCGGAAGACCCTTGAAAGATTCGAAATCTTTATACTTATCAACATCTGCCTTACGGATAACAAATGCCTGTCCGCCTGTGTAGTAAATGTCTGAGAAATCAAAGGTCTCTTTACGCTCAGGGCTTGGTGAGAAACCTGAGATACCGAGATCGATGTTGCCGTTCTGAAGCTCCATAAGGATACCATCAAAATCGATAGTAACTACCTGAAGTTCGAGGCCTAAATCATCTGCGATTCTCTGGGCAAGTGCCATGTCAAAACCTGCAAGTTCCGGAGTACCGTTGTTAACGTGATAGAACTCGTATGGTGCAAAGTCAGGTGAGGTACCAACTGTAAGTTTTCCCGGTGTGATTGTTGTGAAATCTGTCGGGATCTCTGCGGTTCCTTCTGATGCGGTATCTGCCTTGGATTCTTCGGCAGCAGCTGTAGTCTCTTCGGCAGCGGTTGTGGCAGCCTCTGTAGCAGCTTCTGTTGCTGCGGCAGTTGTAGCGGCAGCAGTTGTTTCTGCGGGCTTGCTGGATCCGCAACCTGCAAGTGATGCAGCGGCAAGTACAGCAGCCATAAGTACTGTAAGATTCTTTTTCATATTGTCCTCCTCAAACCCTTTGCCTAAGTTATAAATAAAAATAGTTTTATAACTTGGGAGTTTATACTGTTGCAAGAAATTATAGACCTTTTATAAAGGAAATCAAGTATTTTTATTCATGAAAAATGTACTTTATAAACGCAATATGCAAAAAAATATGCATAAATCAGAGAGCCGGTCAGGATTTATGCATAAATTTGGCTATTGTCGGAGTAGAACCGGCATGTATCAATTTAATAACAGAGTGTAATCGGCCTAATGTTATAAAATGGATGTCCGACGGTTTAATCAAAAAGGGCATTAAAGTATATCTTTTATCATGCTATGCCTGCCGTCTTTTGATTCAAAGACTCGTATCTCACAGTTTTTTGGCTTTGGCCGCCAGCAGATGCCGTTTGACCTGTCCAGAAGATAGCCTGAAAGGGGGCGCATGATGCCGCCGTGGCAGGCAACCAGGACATTTTCGTATTCTTTTTGCTCCAGTTCCTTCAGGAAGGAATGACTGCGCCCGATGAGCTCTGAAAGCTTTTCAACTGTTGCCGGTGCCGGGAAGAGCTCCGGCATGGACCAGTAAAGCACCATGGCAGGGTTCAGAAGATAATATTTCTTTTGCTCATATTTTCCGAAATCGGCTTCGATCAGTCTGTCATCTATGATGATCTCCGAGCGGTCAACATTGCCAATGATGGAGCCCGTAACTATGGCGCGGTCCAAAGGGCTTGAGTAAACCGCATCAAATTTTATATCGCCAATCTTCTCTCTGGCGGCTTTCGCCTGGGCTATTCCGGTTTCGTTCAGGGGTTCATCGGTCCTCCCCTGCATGAGCCTCATTTTGTTTAAACGGGTCTGGCCGTGTCTCGCTATCCAGATTTTCATATAAAATTGATTCCTTTCGAAATACATTTATTGAACAGAAAACAAATGTTTGCTATAATAATAGCCAGTCGGCGGGGTGGTGCTTCCACTGATCTGAGCTTGAAAGAGAGGTGGTGCTGATGAATGTACGTCAAATGGCCGGATTTAATCCAGTTTGTCATTATGATATGTGCTATAGTCACGTTAGTTTTGTTTTTTGTAAAATAAAAACGACCACCCTGATCCTGGCAGACTAGGTGATCGTTTCTTAAATCATTTTATCGCCAGATCGGATGGAGGCACCCATCTCTGCCGGCTGCTTGATAATTAAAGTATATCAGCTTAAAAAGATTTGTCAATTCGGCCATAAAAAGTTCACTTATTAGAAGAAATCTTACATCTTGCTACTGTGCAAAATATTTCTTGTGAGATGTAACGATCAAAAGTAGCATTGATGGTAGCTTTACCTTGCCTTTCAACGCAAAGGAAGGAGCTGCCAAATCTGTTTCCTATCGTCGGATTTCAGAGGTGCCAGAAAGATTTCCCCATTGTCCCCTGCAGTTAAGGCCTGCTCATCTTCGCTTTTCAATAATATGTAATAACCGTCATCTGAACCCTTTTTTATAAACCAGCTGCCGGCAGTCTCGCTTTTTTCTGCCGGGAATGCCAGCTGTGTCAAATCTTCATCATGTTCTTCTGCAGTGTTTTCTGATTGTTCCGCCACATCAAGATACATGTTCTCCGGAACCAGGTGTATAAATGCTCTGTCGCCGTTAGTTTCAATCTTTACTCCGGTTATTTCACACCCCGCGCCTTCAAGGGGCGTAATAGTTCTGATTCCGCTGAATCTCTCGGATGTATTATCTCTGAGATATACCTGGTATGAAAAGTCAGAGTATCGTTTCATGGCAAGGAGACTCCCTGCGATGCCTGAGCTGCTGCAGATGGAAAAATATATCATACAGGCAAGCATAAGCATTGAGATACGTAATGGTTTGAGATATTTATTTCTGAATTTCCACTTCTTCAAAATCACTTCATCCATCAGGATATCCGACTGTCTTACGGTATTCATCCATCCTGAGCATGATAGAGGGATAAGGCAAACGAAATAGGGTAATGTGTACTGCCCTTTTGCTTCCCAGACAGTATGGAACAGAAATCCTCCGATAAATATCACGGCAAAGCACAGAGAGACATTATCCTTCCTTGAGAACATGGCAAATATCAATGCTCCGGCTATAATCCAGAACTGGAGCAGATTAAGCAGTTTTGAGATCCTTTCGCTGCGATAAACTGACAGGAACTCCACTATCCAGCCCGGACTTTTGAAATCTGAGGCAGTACTCAGGCCCTGATTTATCCAGAAAGCCTGAAAATCAGGATTACACCATTGGGATATATTCTTTCCGGAGAAAAAGCTGACAGCCATAAGAGGTTTTTCGGCAAATTCATTTAGCCTTTCTTTCAGATCCACAAGGCATCTTTCTGTCTGAAGATTTTTGTCGAAACCTGCCTTCTTGTAGGATACGTAATTATACTCGTTGTACCAGCCATTAAAGCGTTTAGGGTTATCCTGAAGGCCCATGACAATAAAGGAAACACTTGATAAACCTCCTTTTTTGTCTATGCCGGTTAGTTGTTTCATCAGAAAACCGGGAACAATGGAGCCGAAGCTTAACGTAAAGAGAATACAGAAAAATGCCGCAAGAGTTCTCAGATTCCTTCTTTTCAGAAGCTCCATCAGGCAGTAGATACCTAGCCCCAGAGTGAAGATCATATAGTTTTGTTTGATGAGAACAGAAAATGCGCTTAATGCCACTGCCGCTGCAAGCTTCCACCGGCCCTTTTCTTCCATAAAACCATAAAGATAATACAGGCTGCCTATGCCTGCGGTTAAACCAAGAATGTTACCGTATACGAAAGTAACATACAGAGCCAGGGGAAGAAACATAAGAAGAACCACACAGTTCAAAATGCTTGTGGGAACATCAAATATTTTCTCTGTCAGGGAACGCATGAATCCAAACAGCAGCCCAAGGGCCAGGACATTGATCAGTCGGAAGATAAGATAATTGTTGCTTCCGAAAATGACAGTCAGGCAGTACATAATAAGCACAATGCCATATTGATTCGGATAGTAATCAAGATACCCTTCCGGTTCAAAGCATGAATAATCATGGTTCAGGATCTCTTCTGCGCAATCGACAACATACTTCTGATCTGATCTCGGGATATGCTGTGTTGTGACCACAAAAATGAAACACATAATTGTAAAGGCCAAAAGCATTACCCCGGTCACCTTTCGGTGATCAATCCGATGCAAGACACTATCCTTCAGTTGTTTTTCCTTAAAACGTTTAAAGCTTCTGAAAATCAGCGTCATAAGGAATAGTATCACCACAGAAAACAGCAGATTCTGAACCATACTGTCATGAATGATATAGGACCGCTCATTCATGTCACCCAGTCTTACTGTCGAGTATCCGGTTACTATAAAGAGCCAGAAAATGAAGCAGAAAAAAATACCCCATGCGATTTTAGCCGCGAAATCTGCTATTAGCTCATATACCTTACCCATTGAGCCGGGGGAATCGTTATTTTGTTTTTCATAATCTATGGAGATTTTAGTATTCATAAACAATATTTCAATACTCATCTGTTATGGTTCTGCATAAGCTTTTATATCTGACAATCAGATTAAGATATTAAAGCTCATATGTAAACCGGAGTTCTTTTACGTTTCTATCGGATAGACAGACTACTAACTATCCGGTTCTGAAACAGTTTCCGTATACGTCCGTTCACTTATTATATATCTTGGACGTGCTTTTACCTCTATATATGACTTCCCTACATACTCACCTATGATGCCAAGAGCCAGCATGTTTGCCCCGCCAAAAAAACATATGAGACATATCAGACTCGCCCAGCCGGCTACAGTGCTGCCATTAAAGAATCCAATAACTGCCCAGACAATTCCAAGGAATGAAATAAAGGTAACCAGCGATCCAAATCCGATGATGATTCTGATAGGTTTTATGGTAAGGCTGGTAATTCCGTCAAAGGCAAGAGCCAGCATCTTTGACAATGGATAATGACTCTTTCCGGCCATTCTTCCGTGCCTTTCATAGTAAACAACGGTACTGGGAAAACCTACCAATGGAATCAGGCCGCGAAGAAACAAGTTCACCTCATGAAAATTCGCAAACTCCCTCAGAACCTTTTTGGAAATGAGCCTGTAATCTGCATGGTTGTAAATGACCTCAACCCCGCCTACTGTATCGAGCATTTTATAGTAGCTTTCTGCTGAGAATTTTTTTAAAAAAGAATCATCGGCTCTCTTAGACCTGACTCCATAAACTACTTCATAGCCCTGTGAATATTTTTCGATCATTTCGTCCATGGCATTGATATCATCCTGCCCGTCACAGTCAATGGAAATGGTTATATCGCAAAATTCCATTGCTTCCAGGAGCCCTGCCAGAAGAGCATTCTGATGCCCTCTGTTCCGGCTTAGGGAAATGCCTATGAAATGAACATTTGCTTCTGAGTACCCTTTAATAAGTTTCCAGGTACCGTCACTTGACCCATCATTAACAAATAAAATCCGGGACTCATCACTGATCTTTCCCTGAGATATGAGCTCATTTAACTTCTTCAGAAATAAATCCGAAGTAATGGGAAGCACCTGTTCTTCGTTGTAACAGGGAATCACAATATATAATTTCGGTTTTGAACATGCACCATTTGAATTATTGATGACCAAGTTCATTCCTCCTCATCTCAAACTCTTCGCTGTCTGGCAATTGTTACCACATCCGATACATATTTTTCTTTTTTTACATAATCCGCAAGATATGGGATACAGAACATGACTTTCCCACGTTCCGGAGAGGCGATTATTCCATGATTTATGAGATATGTATTAAGTCTAGATGCATACTAATTATGTATTAGATTTAGAAATATGTATAGTTAAAAGTACCTCCGGCCGGAAATGATCCAACCGGAGGTTTACATTGTCAATGTTTTTTTGTCAGCTCAATGAAATTCCTTAGAATCTTTTCTCCCTCCGGGGTCATGATGGACTCGGGATGGAACTGAACGCCGTAGACATGGTTGGTACGGTCCTCCACAGCCATGACTTCTCCGTCGGTGGTGATGCCGCAGACCTTCAGATCGGTGTCTTTCAATGTTTCCTCCACCACTGCAAGGGAGTGATATCTTGCGACCTTGATGACCTCGGGAAGATCTTTGAAAAGTGGGCAGTCGGAGTCGATTTTTGTATCAGACTGCTTGCCGTGCATGAGCTTCTTCGCGTAGCTCACAGTGGCGCCATAGACCATGCATATGGCCTGCTCTCCGAGGCAGACTCCGAGAATTGGAAATTCGCCCTTTAAATCACGTATGACTTCGGGGCAGACTCCCGAATCTTCAGGCCGTCCCGGTCCCGGTGAAATAATGATTCCGGCAGGCTTCAGATTCCTGATTTCATCTACCGTCAGTGCATCGTTACGAACCACCTTAAGGTCAGGCTCGATGCCGCCCACCATCTGATAAAGGTTATATGTAAAGCTGTCGTAGTTGTCGAGTAATAAAATCATAACTCCTGGCCCTCCTTCAGCGCCGTTACCACTGCCGCTGCTTTATTGATGCACTCCTGGTATTCCTTCTCCGGCACGGAATCCGCAACTATACCCGCACCGCTGCGAACAAACACCTTTCCATTCTTTTTGTATGCAATTCTGATGGCGATGCAGAGGTCGAGATTTCCCGTAAAATCTATATAGCCGATGCCGCCGCCATAGATGCCGCGTTTGTTGTTCTCAAGATCGTTTATGAGTTGGCAGGCGCGGATCTTCGGGGCACCTGATAATGTTCCCGCCGGAAGTATTGAACCAACCGCGTCAAGGGCGTCGCAGTCATCTCTTATCTCACCCCGCACCGTTGAGCCTATGTGCATTACGTGACTGTAGCGCTCAATCTGATGATATTTTTCTACTTTCACAGAGCCGAATTTACTTATGCGGCCGATGTCATTTCTTCCGAGATCCACAAGCATGTTGTGCTCTGCCAGCTCTTTCTCATCCTGAAGAAGATCTTCCTCAAGGCGCTTGTCTTCCTCTTCTGTTTTGCCGCGGGGTCTGGTGCCTGCCAGAGGGAAGGTATGAAGAACCCCGTCCTGAAGCTTGACCAGAGTCTCCGGTGAAGCCCCCGCAACCTCCAGATCAGCGCTGGAAAAGTAAAACATGTAAGGTGAGGGATTTAACGTTCTCAGAATCCTGTAGGTATTAAGGAGTGAACCCTTATAGTCTGCTTCAAGTCGGTTGGAAAGAACGATCTGGAAAATGTCTCCCTCATGTATATAATGCTTCGCTTTTTCCACCATGCCGCAGAAGTGCTCCTTATCAAAAAATGGCCGTACTTCGCTGAGAATTCTGCCGGGTTCCTCCTGTTTCGGGGCACCTGTTTTTAGAAGCTTCACGATATTTTCAATCTCCATCTCGGCATTGTGATAGGCGCTTTCTCCGCCTGAAAGCTTCATGTCAACGATGACCATTATTTTCTGCTTCAGATTATCAAAAGCGATAACCTTGTCAAAAAGCATCAGGTCAATGTCATTGAAATGCTCTGTATCCTCCGCATCCAGATTCAGAGTCGGCTCATAGTATTTCAGGTAGTCATAGGAAAAGTAGCCTACAAGCCCGCCGGTAAAAGGCGGCATCCCGGGCATCTTCGGCATTTTATACTCATTCAGAAGCTGTCTTATGTAGTCGTCGGGACGATAGGTTTTAATGTTAAGCCCACCGGCCTTAAACTCTCCGTTGAGACAGGTTATCTCCATCTTTGGGTTAAAGCCTATAAAGGTGAATCTCCCCCATTTGTCCCGTCCTTCAACGGATTCAAGCATGAAAACATGATCTGAAACATTTTTAAGTATTCTGAGTGCTGTGATGGGGGTGAGGAAATCCGAAAGTATCTCACAGGCCACCGGAATATATTTGTAGCTTGCATCGTTCTGGTACTGCTTTACTTTTTCATAAGATGGAATGATCATTTGTGAAATCTCCTTTCAAAGATCTCGCTGCGCTAATATGTAACATAAAGAATACCATTTGATTTTAGATGATTCATAAACCAGCTTTATAAGCTAGGCGACTTCCCTGAATCCTTCGGATTTAGGGATATACAATAAAAGTCCCCGGCAGAATTAAAAAGATTCTGCCAGGGACGAATATTCTTCGCGGTGCCACCCTGCTTCACATACTATGTGCGCTTTGCGAGATACCAACATATCTCCGGCTACTAACGTAAGCCTTACGTCACAGGATACTCGGCAAAAAACTGATCCTTCGCTACATCAGATCATATCAGGATTTCCGAACCTGTCTTTTCTGACTACATTCGGAAAACCATCAAATGCCTTTCATTGTGCCCTTAGCGGTCCATTTGCGAAACTGTAATTCTGCCGGATTCTCACCATCGCCGGCTCTCTGTGAGAGCATATCCCGTTTTATTTCCGCCTCAACGGTTTAATTTATTAAATTAAAATAATTTTATGTTTGCCTTAAGACTCTGTCAACGAAAATGCATTTGAGATATCAGAGCAAAAATTCATATAAGCCAAAAATAATATTCATGCCTCCCATACATGAGCGCTTGCAGTGCTTCCTTCGCTGTCCGGGTTGTAAAGTTTTTCACGGCCGGAATTGCTTTTGGCACGTTTCACCTTGAGGGCTTCCGGAGTGGACTCGGCCTCAACGGTACTCTTATAAACCTTCTTAGTGCCATCTGCGGAGACCTTCTTTCCGCCCGGGTTACCGCCGCCCTGTGAGGCATGGGATACTCCTTTGAAAACCGGCTCCTGATGGTTTCTATTATGGGGCAATGATTCGGCAATTTCAGCATCTGATTCATGAATGAAGCTGTCCTCCTCAGTCTCCTCCGCATCCTCCTCAGTTCTTCCTGCGTTACGGATTTCTTCTTCTCTTGCCTCCATGATCTCACGCTCGGCTTCACGCTTTTCGGCATCCGTCGGAAGCTTTGCATATTCGCCCTTTTCCGCAAATTTTTTGAATATCTCCTGTTTTGCCACAAGTTTTCTGTACTCCGCGGCACATACCGCCATCTTATCCGCTTCGGAAATGTGAGGATTGTTGGTTACAGAATTGACTTTACTAAGAGCTGAATTGGTTTCATCTGCAATTACTCTCTGTGTTTCCTCCTTGGTTTTTGCGGACTTCAGCTTTTTCTCAAAGTTTTTGATTTCGTCCTTCTCTGCCTTGATTTCGGAATACAGTTTTGTGTCCTTCCGTCTGATATAATCAAGTTCATCAGGAGACAGATTGCCGTCATACATATATTTTGTCCTGATCTTGGTGAGCTTTTCGTCGGAATCCTCCTTCTGAGCGGACATCTTGTAAGCATCTTCTATCTTCTGCGCTTCGGACCGGATCATAGTCCGCACCTTCTCGGAAGTAGTCCGGGTGTCATATTTTACAGTTTTCGCTTCTTTCGAAGTAAAATCGCTTTCGTTTTTACGTCGCTCTACCTTCTGCTTCATTTTCTGCGTCCTGGAATAGTTCCCAACAGTCCCGTAACGCATAAAAAACGACATATCTACACTCATGGTAATCTCCATTCCCCACCGTTCCTTCGATGGAAAAACGCACACTACACCTGTTTCACTATCCGATATATCGACTGGAACAGCGATAATATAAAAGTAACCATGTTGTTAACCATATAAGCGGAATGGGTTGACAATCGTTGATATAACAGATATAGTTAACCTGTTAAAAAATCTTGGTTGACCATAAATTGTGATTTAATCGATACAGTAGGAAAATGCAAGGGATGGGTGCCTAGGCTTGCGAGTTGAAAGAACAGACTGTTTGTGATGTCCGTACACGACACACGTCAGTGTGATCGGGTACGGACATCACAAGCAGGATGTACTTTCAATCTCGTGGGCCGGCGCACATCCCTTGCATTTTCCGGCCTGTATCCACTAAACTTAAAGGAGCCCACATCATGCGAAACTCAAAAACACTTGACCTTTGTCTTATAGCACTGTTTACAGCGATTATCTCAATCGTGAGCCAGTTTAACATCCCGCTTCCCGGCGGCGTCCCCATGACATTGCAAACCTTCATCGTTCCGGTTGCAGGCATAGTTATAGGCAGCAGGCGCGGTTTCATGGCAACTCTTTCATATGTGATTCTGGGAGCCATAGGCGTACCGGTGTTTCATGGACTTACCGGAGGCCTCGGCAGCATCATGGGACCAACCGGGGGATTCATCATTTCCTTCCCGGTTATGGCACTTCTTGCAGGAATGTTTTATGAACTCGCAGTGACGATTTCAGGAGAAAGAGTCGGAAACAGAAAAGCAGCCATATATTACGGATTGACCACTGCCGGCCTTCTTGCCGGTACCCTTTTCAATTATGTTGTGGGAGTGCTTTGGTTTATGATCATGACCCATAACACATTGGGTGCTGCCCTCTCCGCCTGCGTGATTCCCTTCATTCCGACAACCATAATAAAGATTGTCCTGGTTTTGATCCTCGCTCCTGCATTAAGACACACCCTCTTCCAGGCAAGACTCATAGGATCTGCAAATGCAGCGTGAAAAACAGTGTATTCAAGCCTCCGATTTCGGAATAAAACCCGGATGAGGAGGCTTTTATTATACGCTCTGACTCGAAATCCTTTCTTATATCAGTTATAATTAACGGTAATGATAAAGCTTAAAGAAAACTGATACAGGAGGCAAACATGAACTATCAGATGAAATATGAAGAATGGCTGGACAGACTTCCGGACACAGACCCGTTAAAGCAGGAGCTGATTTCCATAAAAGATAATCAAACCGAGAAGGAGGAACGCTTCTACAAGGATCTTTCTTTCGGAACAGCCGGACTCAGAGGCAAGGTTGGTGCCGGTACTAACCGCATGAACTTCTATACAGTAGGTAAGGCCACCCAGGGAATCGCTGACTACATCATAGCCCATGGTGAAGAAGCCATGAAAAAAGGTGTTGTCATCGCCCACGACCCTAGACATTTTTCAAAGGAATTTGCAGAGCTTGCGGCAGAGATATTCGCAGCAAACGGCATAAAGGTTTATACATTTCCTTCTCTCCGTCCAACCCCGGAGCTTGCCTTTATGGTAAACCGTCTCGGAACGAAGGCCGGCATAAACATTACCGCCTCACATAATCCAAAGGAGTATAACGGCTACAAGGCTTATTGGGAGGATGGCTGCCAGGTATCAAGCGAGGTTGCGGACGGCATGCTTGAGAAGATCAATGCTGTCGACATCTGGACCGGCGTCAAAAAATCCGATTACGAGGTGGGAATCAAATCAGGTCTTATTACAGTTCTTGGCGATGAATACGACAGAGAGTATCTTGATAAGGTTTTAAGCCTGAAGATCCATGACGGTGACGAGCTGGATCTGGACATCCCTTTTGTTTACACACCGCTTAACGGTGCCGGATCCATACCCTTCCGTGAGATGCTTAAGGAGCGCGGCTTTAAGAACTGGAAGATAGTTCCGGAGCAGGAAATGCCGGATCCGGATTTCACAACTGTAGGGTATCCGAACCCGGAGGATCCGAAGGCATTTAAACTTAGCGAGCGCTATGGCCGTGAATTTGGAGCAGAGCTTCTCATGGCAACAGATCCGGACTCGGACAGATTCGCCATTGAGATCAGAGATGATGAAGGCAATTACATCCCGCTTAACGGAAATCAGACAGGATATCTTCTTGTGAATTACATTCTGGAAGGCCGTAAAACTGCAGGCACTCTTCCTGAGAAGGGAGCAATGATAAAGTCCATTGTCACTTCCACTCTCTCGGATATAATAGCGAAATCCTATGGTGTGGAAATGTTCGAGACCCTTACAGGTTTCAAGAACATCTGCGGAAAGATTCCATATCTTCATGAGAACGGTTACACCTATCTTTTCGGATATGAAGAGTCCGTAGGATATGCAGCCTGCGAAGAGATCCGCGACAAAGACGGTATTTCCGCCGGAATGCTGGTAGCTGAGGCCGCTGCCTACTACAGAAAGCAGGGGAAGACTCTCTATGATGTGCTTTGCGAGATTTATGAAAAGTACGGATACTTTGCCGAGGATGAACCGAATCTTGTTTTGGAGGGAATTGCGGGAGCCAATCGCATAGGGCGCATGATGACATACATTCGCGAAAACCATCCTACAGAACTTGCGGGTGCAAAGGTAGTTAAAATTATTGACTATATAAACGGCTACGAAGACATCCCGGCTCAGAATGCCATGAAATTCTTCCTGGACAACGGTTCCTGGTTTGCCATGAGACCCAGCGGCACCGAACCCAAGATCAAGTTCTATATTTACTCGGTTCAGGACTCCAGGGAAAAAGCCCTCTCCGTCAACCGCCGCTTAAAAGAAGAAATACTGGAATCCATAAATGAAATTGAATGATGAACCGTCCCCGGTGGTTATTTCAGCAGAGGCACAAGAAAAACAACAGCCGGCGGTCATCCATTCAAAAACGTTGAGCTGAGACGAGAAAAATCATAAAAGCTCCCCTTAGAACCACTTGGATACCTTTTTCCTTGTTCCCCTCGCCAAGTCAGATTTTTCATAAAGAAAATATCTGACATTGCTGCCCAAGATTTGTTTTTTAATCTTGGGAGCCGCGCGGCTTTGAGCGGTTCAAAAGAATCCGTCAGGATTCTTTCTTTGGCGAGGGCCTAGTGGTTCTTAGGGGAGCTTTTATAGATTTTTCCGTCGAAGCGACCCGTTTTTGAATGGATGACCGCCGGCTGCGTCAGGATCTCAGTACCCTGAGGACATTGTCAACTGATGAAACCGAGCCGTTATTCAGCAGCACCTTAAGTGCTGTTGTAAGAATGCTCTTATCTACTTCATATACGATGAAGATCATCGGTACTGTGCCGCCTGTGTTGTCGCCGGCGCGCTGCATCATGGTCTTGATGCCGATGCCGTATACGCCAAGAGTAGAGGCGATCTGACCCAGTACACCTGGATGATCCACAGCCTGTACGCGGATATAGTACTGATGTGCGCCCTCTCCTGCAAACTGGAGATCCGCATCATATCTGAGATGCGGGAGAAGATCATAGGCAGCACCCTTTTCGATCTTTCGTGCCACGCTGACCACATCACCCATTACTGCGCTTCCTGTGGGAAGAGGTCCTGCTCCGCGGCCGTAGAACATAAGATTATCTACCGCGTTTCCTGTAATGTAAACGGCATTAAACTCATTGTTAACATTGGCAAGAGGATGGCTCTCGGAAACAAGAGATGGTTCAACATTGCAGGTGACTTTTCCGTCCTCGTTATGGGCAGTTGCCAGAAGCTTTATCTTATAACCGAATTCCTTGGCAAATGCGATATCCTCGCTGGTCACCTTTGTAATGCCCTTTGTGGGGATGTCACCGGGCTTGATACCGATACCGAAAAGAAGGGAAATAAGTATGGACAGCTTGTTTGCTGCATCGATTCCCTCAACGTCAGCTGTAGGATCTGCCTCCGCAAAACCCTTAGCCTGAGCGTCCTTCAGCACTTCTTCATAAGGAGTTCCGTTTTCTGTCATCTTTGTCAGGATATAGTTGGTGGTTCCGTTAAGGATTCCCTGAACCTGGCTGAATTCATTGGAGATGAGGGCGCTGGAGATGGCATTGAGGATAGGGATACCTCCGGCAACGCTGGCCTCAAATCGAAGCATAAGCTGGTTTTTGTAGGCAAGCTCCTGAAGCATCTGTCCGTTGGCTGCGATGGCAGCTTTGTTCGCTGTTACCACATGTTTTCCGGCTTTCAATGCATCCGCCATAAAGGTTGTTGCAGGCTCGATGCCGCCGATAAGTTCGATAACGATGTCTATCTCCGGATCATTTATGATATCGTATGCATCTGTTACATACTTTTCCTTAGGTATATCTATGCCTCTGTCAATTTCTGGGTGACGATTCAGGATCTTCACAATTTCAAGGGACATTCCCGTTGACTGTTCAATCTTTGAACGGCTCATTTCGAGAGTCTGATAGGTTCCCTTTCCGATATTTCCGATACCAAGCATTCCGATGTTTATTTTCTTCATGATCGCTCCGATTAAATTTAATTCTAATTAATTATACCAAACAGAAATGGCATAAATGAAATTTATAACATCTTAGCACATTATTAGTTACCTGTTCAATTTCATTTAAGTAATACCAACGATAATTATACCAAATGTAGTTACAGTATAGCCTGAGTACATGTAGGCCGGAGCCGGAGGGCATCCATTTAGAGCCGTTAAGTTGAGTCTTGAAAAATCAAAAACGAACCCCTTAGAACCACTTGATTCTAAGGGATCCGTTTTTAGATTTTTCTGACGAAGCGCCTCGGCTTTAAATGGATGCCCTCCGGCTCCGGCCGGCTTGCCTATTGGTAAATGTTATTTAGTAGTATCCGAATTCCTGTCCCCAGTACCACTTTCCGCCGCTTTCGTAAATGCCTATTCCGCATGACTTAAAGCTTGCGTTCATTATGTTCTCGCGATGCGCCGGGGAGTTCATCCATGCGTTCACTGCGGCGTCAGGTGAATTATAGCCCTGTGCGAGATTTTCACCATACATTATATTCGGGGCTACGGTGTACCAGTCACTGCCATCGGGTCTTGAGTGCGAAAAGAGAGATGGAAGCTCCGCTGCTCTTATCATCGCGCAGGCTGCAAGGCTGTCGTCCCATTCCAGGGCTGCCAGTCCGCTGCCGGCTCTTTGCTGGTTAACCAGATTAAGAGCGTTTTTAGAGTTGGTTTGAAAACTCTGGCCCTGCCACAGGCTGTTTCCCTTTGCAATTACATTTGGATCTACCGAACCCGCAGGTGCTGCTTTCGGCCTGCTTCGTGTAGCTGCATCATCTCCTACGCTGCCTCCGGATCTTCCTTTAACTATTACAAGTACAGCCACCAGACATATAACGAGCAGTACGCCCGCTATACCTAGCTTACGATTAACTTTTATTCCTTCCTTCATAACCTTGTCCCCCTGGTATTAAATTATTTCCATTGTAATTTTACTCATAATTGCAAGGTTTCGCCATTAATATTTCGTTTTTTTAATCTTCTCCAAGTGATGTCATCACATAGCGGAAAATTTCATTTCCCTTCTTGTCAACACAAGCATAGGAATCTCCGTCGAAGAATGAAGCATAACCATCGTACAGATATGGATAAGCCTTGGTTTCCAGTATAACCTTCAGGTCTTTGTTATAGATCCTGCAGCTGTCATTGTAATCCTCTGAGCCCAAGAACAGCCATTCATTGGTCAGATTGTCGCTGACAACATTGACATAACCGTCATAATCCATAAGCTCATTCAGATTCTCGTCATACATCCACTGATGGTTTTTACCGGTTGTGTCATCATAAGAGCTTACGGCGATATAAGGTACATCCGCCACACCGTTTAAGGTGTAGAATGCATTGGCATAACCTGCACCCTTTACAAAGATGCGCTTTCCTGTCATGACATTCATGAGCCATACGCCGGTATCCTGGATCTCATAAGAGTTGTCGGGACCGTCCT
Organism: Oribacterium sp. KHPX15; assembly: GCF_900107835.1. Classification (GTDB taxonomy): domain Bacteria; phylum Bacillota; class Clostridia; order Lachnospirales; family Lachnospiraceae; genus Oribacterium. Next base: position 85,746 of record NZ_FNRG01000004.1, on the reverse strand, counting down.
CTGTGCCGGTTGCAAAGGCTACAGGGATCTTGTCGCAGTACTGCCATACGTCATCATCATCTCTGAAAAGCTCGTTGCCCTCGTTGTCAAATACTGCTCTCTTCCAGCGTGAATCCTCTGTATAGTCGCTTGTATAGAAGCCCCACTGATATACTCCTGTGCTGTCGAAGCCGTCTATGGTCTTTATGAGATAACCCTTTGGATCAATGACATCCACATGGTCTTCTGCAACACCAAGCATATTGCCGTTCTTAAGCTTGTCTGCGTAAACATAATTGTTGCCCAGAATGTTGTCACCGTACTTGTTGATGATAACAGCAGAGTCATCCTTTCGTGCAAATGCAGTTCCATCGGTGAAAGGCTGTGCATACTGGAAAGGACCCATAGCTATCTTGTGGTCGTTTTCATCAATGTAGTAGTAACTGTCATACAGGTAGAATACATAGTAGCCGTCGCCATAGGAAACGTCATACAGAGAATCGGTATCATTGAGAAGCTCCGTGAGTTTTCCGTCATTGGCTTCATCCAAGGTTTTGTAATCGAGAACGATATTTCCTTTGTTATCGTAGATCACGAAATCATTGGTCTCAGAGTTGGCTTTACATAATACATGATCCTTCATGCCGCTGATGTAGCCGTATTCAGGTGAAACAAAGCTTCCGTCCGGAGAGATGAGCTGGCGGTGAATGTTTTCATCCGGAACATCTATCTCATCTGAGCTGTTGTTCTTTGCACCTTCAACAGGGTCGTACTTACATACTTCATAATACGGCAGATAAAACTCATTGTAATCTGCAGGATCATAGTAGGAAAGAACCTCAATGCTGTTGTAAACAGGATCTGTAATGAGGTGTCCCTTTGTATCAAAGAAGCCGCACATGTATCCGCCGATATAAGAGTAACTCTCATCCTCGCCGTACTGGACATCCACAACGAGAGGACTGCCGCAATAAGGAAGCAGTAAGCCGTAATCACCGCCGGGCTCCACTGAGGTAAGTGTGCCTTCGGGTGCGTCGTTAAGGCGGGTGTAGTTTGCCTCAGGTGCAGGCTTTGCTTCGACACCCTTGCTATCGTACATGGATACATCCATGACGGAAACGTAACCCTTTGAAGCGACAAGGCGCTGACCGTCTACAGACATGATCCAGTCGTAGAGAACTCTTGCTGCCTTGGCTCTGCTGTCCTCAGGGTCTGTCTCCTCCGGAATAACGGCATAGTATGCGTTACGATGAGGATACTTCTTTTCACGGATGGTTGCAGGCTCAGGTTTTACTCCGTCAACGGAAATGATCTTTAACCCCTTTGCCTTTTCCATATCATTAGCGTAGTAGTATACGGAATAGCCAATGGCATTGGCGGAGTTGTCATAGGATTTAACCGCGGTCATTAACTCTCCCATTTCTGAGGCTACAAGGCTTGAAGGCGGAGTAACCATAGGAGTATCTTTCATGATGTGCTTCAGGATAAGTGCCTGTGAGCCGGCGCCTTCATTACGCTGGAATGCCTTGATCTCGGCATCATTACCTCCTACTTCCTTCCAGTTGGTGATCTTTCCGGAATAGATATCTCTGATCTGTTCGGTGGTCAGGTTATCAACCGGGTTATCCTTATTGACCACAAAGATAAGTGCATCGGTTGCAAAATCCTCTATACGGTACTTGAAGCCTGCGTCTGCCATTTCCTGAAAGACCTTGGCATTCGGCTCACCCACGATGAGCATATCGGCCTCACCCGCAAGAAGATTCCGGAAGGACTGGGTAGTACGGTTGAATACGCAGAAATCTTCGGCTTCTTTTTCACTTATGCCAAGAAGCGCTGAGGTCAGAGTTTTACCGAGAGGTACAGTTGAGGTGGAACCATCAAGCCTTGGAAAATTTTCTTTTGTGAAATCGAAATCGGGAAGCTTTATCGGCTCGGATTTCTTTTCTGTGTTTGCTTCTTTTGATTCCGAAGTTTCTCCCGAGTCTTCTGACTCAGGGGTTGTTTCAGCTTCAGTGCCTGCAGCGCCGGATTCTGTGCCTCCGGAAGGCTGAGGATTTGGATTATTTGCGTTACATCCAATCAGGGAAACTGAGGCTGCCATCAGCATAGCGATCAGTAAACGTTTCTTCATAAAACCTCCTTTTGCCGGAGCAGGATGATTACTTCTTCTCAACCCCATCCACTCCGGGAATAAAAAAGAGCGTGATTTCCAAAGAAACCACGCTCCATAGTTACGTATCGGACAAGGATCAGGCCTCATAGTCCTGCCCTCTGTTCTTCCTCATTCTGGTATATGAAAGATTTACCAGATCCTGAACAGAGCTGCATTCGGAAGCTCTGGCCATGCCGAAATCAGCATGAATGGTACATTTAAAGCCGTTTAACATATCGATCCGGTGTATTTCGGCCTCTGCTTTCTGTACAAGATCCATCATGCCGTTAAAGCTTGTGGTTTTTCTGCATATAGAAAACTGACCTCCATTGGTTCTTGAAAGAATAAAACCGGTATTGAAAACAGATCTCAGAATGTCTGCTGTTTTTTTCAGAAGTGTCTGTGCAGCAGCATCACCGTAATCTTCCACGATGCCGGAGTATTCCCTTATGGAAAAAGAGATATGCGCATAGTTCTCCCGAGTCTTTTTATAGATATCATCGAGATCCAGCATGGCAATCATAAGCCCCTTCACGTTCATAAGTCCGGTAACCGGATCTTCGAGATCCAGCCGGCGGGCTTCATTGCCATTATCAGGCTCTTCAGTGTCCACAAAGAATCCAATAAGACCACATATTTTACCTTTATTATACATCGGATACTTGTTTACTGCCACATGATGAACCACTCCGTCCACAACATTTTTGCCCAGGGCCTTTATGACAGCTTCACCCTTGTTTATAACCTTCTTGTCAATGTTTCTGCCGGAGGCGCTGTCGATCCGGAAATCAAGTTCCGCGTCTGTTCTGCCTATAAGCTTTTCGGGAGTCAGATCGTAATAATCGTAAAATGCTTTGCTTGCTCCCACATAGCGAAGTTCCGTATCCTTCCAGAAAATTCTGTAAGAACTCTTATTGGTGAGTATGTCCCAGGCATTTTCCGCCTCAATGTGACGGTCGGAAGCAGTGGCACCATTCTTGAGCAGTCCTTCGATGATCCACATAACTTCCGGGTCATTAATGATGGCAGGCTTTGAGCTGACAAGGAGTTTGTGTGCATTGTCACCTCTGAAGGAGGTAACGGTAAACTCTGTCCATTCATAACTTCCGTTCACCTGTCGCATGCGGAATAATGCCGAGAAGTTGCCGTTCTTGTACTCTCTCAGCTTGTTTTTGATATTTTCCGGAGAGACGAATCTCTTCCACCGATCCTGCTCACTTGGATGGATATATCTTGAAACATTATCCGAGTAGTAGGTTTCCGGAGTTTCGATGGTACTTCCCACGGTCTCAGAAGGTATATTGGTAGATATGATGGTCCCCTTGTGTTCGTCGAGGTCTACGTAGTGAATGCGGTCATAATTAAACATTATCTTTCTGGCAAGGGCATCCAGTTCGGAGGTGAACTGCCGCTCCTGCTCATATACCAGACTGTCCATGGTAGCAAATATCACGGAAAGATCGTCTGAGGAAGAAAGAATCCTGAAGGAAAGCTTGTAGTAGTTGCCGTTGGCAAGGAATGTCATATATTCTTCCTCGTTGTTGTTTTTTGCCTTGAAGGCAAGATCCCGGCACTTTCTGCCCTTGGGACTTTCAGGATGGTTCATGTCAGCTTCCAGAGACTGAATATCCTTATAACCGGCGGTCAAAAGAGTTTCATTAAACTCTTCATTGCTGTATAGTCCCTTAAAGTATTTGCCATCATGAAGGAGCAGCGCCACCGGATTGTCAACGATGACATTGGTGAGACCTGCTTTGTCGTACATGACGGAAACACTTCTTGACTCCCACCTGTAGCCTTTCTTTTTCAGTTCCTTCATGAGGATATCGCAGGGCATGGCACTTCCGAAGAGATTACCCTGGATCTTTTCGCAGCCGATGCTTCTAAGGAAACTGAGCTGTTCTTCTGTCTCAACTCCCTCTGCCAATGTGTGCATACCCAGCTTCTTTGACATTTCAACGATCATGGACACTATGGTCTTCGCCTTGTCGTTGAAATTGGTGAAGAAACCCATATCTATCTTTATCTCGTCAAAGAGATAATCCTTAAGAACATTAAGGGAGGAATAACCGCTTCCGAAATCGTCCATCCAAACCTGGAAGCCTTCGTCGTGGAATCTGTCGATATTCCTCGAGATGATACCGTTATCGGAAACCAGAGAGGTTTCGGTTATTTCAATGTTTATGAGACTTTTACGTATCCCCAGGGCTTCCGTAAGCGTGGATATATCTGTTACAGGGTCGTTGAAAACAAAGTCGGTTCGGGAAAGGTTAACAGAAATAGGAACCACAGGGAGTCCGTTTTCCTGTCTTTCCTTAAGGAGCTTCGCAACCTCCTTTACCACATAAAAATCAAGATTATAGGAAATTCTGTTCAGTTCCAAAAGCTGTATAAAGTCATTGGGATAAAGTAATCCATAAGTCGGGTCATCCCAGCGGGAAAGAGCTTCAAAACCACAGAGCTCACCTGTGAGGGTACGCATTACAGGCTGCAGACATATCCGGATCCATCCGTTATTGATGGCAGCATCCAGGTTTCTGACCAGATAGTCCTTTTTGGTATTTTCGTCTGCCAGTTTTTCGTCAAACCATACGAAACCGGAATTGTAATTATTCCTGAGGGTATCGCAGGCCATACGGGCCCTGTTGCAGGCAACGTCCACGGAGATGTTCTCATCCTCAATACCATAGATACCTATACGTACGGGCAGGGTGTGTCCATTGTTGATATTCTGTATCTGTTTAATGATTCCGTTTAGCTCGATATCGATGCCTACTGCACGGGTGAAGACGTAGAAACGGTCTTCACCGAACCTTGAGCAGTATTCCTTACCGAAATGCTGCTTCAGGATATTCGATATACTGCAGAGCAGAAGGTCTCCTGCCTCCTGACCGAAGCTTGTGTTGAAACCCTTCATGTCTTTTAAGTCAAGGGTTAGGACAACTGCCTGACCGTATCGTTTTATAAGTCCGGGGATATCATTTTGAGCTTTTTTCAGAAATGAGCGACGACTAAGAAGCCCTGTCAGCGGGTCGAACTGAAGCTCCACAGGGACATTGAAAGAATGAAATTGTTTATCTATATGACTTAAATCAGTTATATTTGCAGGATCATCCATATTTATTCAGCTCCGTGATAGTATGTGTAAAAATATCGTTGAGCTTTGATGTTAATATCAATGCCGGCGAGAAAAAACTTTCCTGATACCGGTCACGTACAAAAAATATTTCTGATACTATAATATCACATTTAAGTCACAAATGTGTCACAAGTTTTAAGACGAAATAAGAGGGCATTCCGGGTTTAACCGGATGCCCTCCTGCTGTGGAAAAATCATCTTTCGTTTATGGGTTTGAATTCCTTCAGCTCTCCGACATATTTCGTTGCAGGACGCATGATGCGGCCGTCGTAAAGCTTGTTCTCCATATTGTGGGATACCCAGCCCGCAACACGTGCTATTGCAAAAAGCGGTGTATAGAGTTCATCAGGTATTCCAAGCATGCTGTAAGCAAGACCTGAATAGAAGTCAACATTGGTAGGCAGCGGCTTCTTCTTTTTCTCTGAAAGCACTTCGTGAACGGTATCTTCAAATAACTTGTAGAAATTGAAAGTAGGCATCATTCCCTTTTCAGCGGCAAGATTGCGGCAAAGGTCACGAAGTATCTCTGCACGCGGATCTGATAATGTATATACCGCATGTCCAAAGCCGTAGATAAGTCCCGAATGGTCGTAAAGCTTGCCGTCGATGAGATCTGTGACAACCTTACGGATCTTTGCCTTATCATTTGTGAAGCCTGTGACAGAGATCACCTCTTCCATCATCCTGGATACGGAGATATTGGCACCGCCGTGCTTGGGACCCTTTAAGGAGCCGAGGCTTGCACAGATAGCCGAATAAAGATCGGTACCGGTTGAACCTACCACTACGTTTGTGAAGGTTGAGTTGTTTCCGCCGCCGTGGTCCGCATGGATAACCAGCAGGGCATCCAGAAGATTGGCTTCCTTATTTGTGAATTTTCCATCGGGACGAAGCATCTGCAGGATGTTTTCGGCTATGGAATAATTTACATTAGGGTTATGAATGATGAGAGAATTGCGGTACACCTTGTGAAGCTTTGACTGATAAGCGTAGCAGGCAAGAGTCGGAAGCTTCGCAATGAGGTTTAAGCCTTTTCTCAAAGTCTCGTAAACATCAGTATCATCAGGAGAATCGTCGTAGTTGTAGAGCTGAAGTGTAAGGGTCTGAAGACGATTCATCAGGTTAAGTGATGGAGAACTGAGTATTTCATTTATAAGGAAATTGTCCGGAAGAGAATATCTGTCGGATAAACAGCCTTTGAAATTACTGAGCTGCTTTTCATCCGGAAGGAAACCGAAAAGCAGGAGGAAGCAGGTTTCTTCAAAACCAAAGTTACCCTGACGGTTATTGATAAGGTCGTTTACACTATAGCCTCTGTATAAAAGGTCTCCGTCACAGGGAGAAACCTTGCCGTCTTTGTCTTTAACGTAGCCGACTACGTCCGAAACTCTGGTAAGTCCTACGAGAACGCCGGTGCCATCTTCATTCCTGAGACCTTTCTTAACATTGTAGGTTCCGTAAAGTTCACCCGGGATATCCGTGTAGTTTGAGGATTTTCCAAAGAAGCGTGCCAGGATGCTGTCATCAAAATATAAAGTCCTTATGGCTTCTGTTGTCTCTTTTGTAAATGCAGCGTTACTCATATTGTTCCCCTTCCCCTTGTAGGTATGCCAACCGTTAAAAATATGTTTTCCAAATGGCTGACACAACACTTGTAGTCATAGATTCAAGTTGCTAAATAAAAGACACAATTAATATGTCCTTTAATATAATGCAAATTATACGCCTTAAATAAAGGACATGTCAATTACGTCTTATATTCTTTTTGGTAATATTGACTATTCGTATTGTTGATAAGAGACGTATCTCAGATAAAGAATCTCGTATGAATATTATGAGAAGAAATAATATCGGACAGGCGGTAAAGCACCGACCTGTCCGATATTGGGGAAAAAGAGTTATACAATCATTAATAGATCACAGTTTTGTTTTTGCCTGTATTTTTTGCTTCATAGAGCGCCTGATCCGCATGGGAAGCAAGGCTGTCTCCGGTTTCCCGGTTCTGGTTTTCTGCAACACCCAGACTTATGGTGCAGTTTCCGGCCAGAGGAAATGTGATGTCAGAAAAGGCCTTTCGGATTGCTTCTGCAATTTCATATGCTTTTTCCTTACCCATTCCGGGAAGCAGTATCATGAATTCTTCACCACCCCATCGTCCTGCCGAAGCATCGGTTATTTCCGAGGTTTGTTTCTTCATAACCTCTGCCAGAGTTCGGATTACATAATCACCTTCATTATGTCCGAAGTTATCGTTAACCTTTTTGAAATTATCGATATCCATCATGACAAGTGAAACAGTTTCATAAGAATCTGACTCAGCAGCTTCAGTTATCCTCCTCTGGATCTCGCCGCGATTAAGCAGCTGTGTCAGTCCGTCAGTGATAGCCATGTTGCTGAGTTTCTGATTCATGTCTGAGAGTTGTTCGTTGGCGGTTTCAAGTTCACTTGTAGCCTGTTCTATAAAGTTTGCAAGACGCTCAACGGTTGAAAGTCTCTTACTGCCATGAATCTCCTCACAGGCGGTTTTTTTCCGGTGCTCTCTTCCCGGGATCATTTCCTTCAGGGTAGCGATGACCAGAGTAAGATTGTGCTGATTTACGTTGTCATCCGTTCTCAGGAATTCACTTATGGTATAGAAACCAGATGAAGGTGCTATAGTCTCAAAGGCTTTGGTTTCATTTCCGATCTCACTGTCTCCCCAGAAGGCTTTTCTTCCGGCACATGAAAAGATCATGATGACATCAGGGTCTTCTTTTTGTATTTCCCGGATATTCTGATATATGGATTCCATGATGGTTACAGGATCTCCGTAAGCAAGTCTGATCTTTGAAGTATTCTCCACATCAGAAGCCATGACAAGAGAACCGTCCTTCAGACATTGCTGAGGGTGGCGCAGGATGTCAATTCCGTTTCTCTTGATGATGTATGGGAATTCAAGGGTATTGTATAAAAAGGTATCGTCATTTTCGATTTTCAGGTATCGGTGGTAAATGTTGAATGCACTGACACCATCGATTTCCTGAAGGACATTACCCATTGCTTTCGTAATGTCCATATATTTGCCAAGGGGTTTCCAGCCGCTGATATATCTGCTGTTCACAACCAGATCATCTCCGCCTATGAAAACAAATACTATACTGTGATCAGCAGCGTTTCCTCCATTTGAAAGCACATAGGAGGAGAAAGAATCCAGAGCAGCATTGAAAGCTCCGCCGCCCATGATGCTGACGTCAGATCTTACTTCATCAAGTCCGGTGCACAGCTTTGTCATGGAAGTTTTCCATACCGTAGTATAAAAAAGTATGGCTTTAACCCAGCTGTTCTCATTGGCAAAGCTGGCAACCTTTGGCATAACACCGTCAACACTTTCCATATCCAGACGATACTGTTTTACATCCACTTTTGCTGTAGGTGATTCAAACAAGGTGCAAACCAGAGCATAAGTATCTGTGCTCAGATCCCCCTCAATGATGCTCCCTGCCGTTGAACAACCGACATAGGCGGCACCGGGGAATTCATTTTCCAGCTTCTTACAAACATACTCGATGGCATCTCTTTCCAGAGATCTGCTGAAAAGCTGAAAAAGTAAATGATCTTCCTGCCCCGGACCGGTTTGTTCTCTTAATTTATGTAAGGCTTCCACGGAGTCTTCCGGTTTTTGAAAAGTAACTTGAAACTGTTTCATCCATAGTCTCCTTTTGGTTATTCCTGTATCAATAAAACAGCTTTTATATCACATGAAAAAGCTGCAGAACGTTTTGTGAATACAAAATCTATATGTTATCTGTCGGCAGTTTTCTGATTTTTATCAGTTTAAAAAGGCGGTGATTTTGGAAACACCGTTTTTCGGGCTTATTATTTTGAGGTTTTTTTACGATGATATATGTAGAAAAGCGGTTTAATGCTTTTATGAGGACATGTATGAAGAATAAAAATGCTTATCTGATAGCCAATTTAATTATAATTTTCATGGCCCTTGCGGTTTTTTTTGGTATCCAGACCAATGAATATGCCTATTTTAAGGAACTGGCTTTTAAACAGGCACAGAATGACGCGGAAATGGCTGCCGTAGACATCAATGCCCAGATCACGAATTTTTCATTATCACAGCGTGTCGCAGGCGAGATGATGGCCAATGATCTTTTCCTTAAGGAATGGTGTATGGAAGAAACAAATGATGTTGATTCGGCACATCACCAGGTGCTGTACCGTTATCTTAAGAATTACAAGGAAAAGTATGACTACGATGTGGTTTTTTTTGTCTCCGACAAAACCTGGAATTATTACTATGACGGAGGCCTCAACAGGACTGTCTCTCCGGCGTCTGATTATGATGTATGGTATTTTAATTTTCTTAATCTCAATAATGACTATGATATACAGGTTGACCGAGATGAGGTAAATGATTATAACGTAACTATCTTTGTGAACTGTCTCGTTAAGGACTCGGAAGGGAAAACTCTTGGAGTTGTGGGATCGGGCAGAGAGATAAAAGGGTTTCAGGATTTTATAGATGATCTGACGGGGCGACTGGGTGTAGATATATGTGTTGTCAATTCGGGTAATGCCCTTTCCTCTTTTTTTGACAGTAACGGGGCTTTTATGAATGTGGCCGATGCCGTGGAAAAGATGGGTGTTACCAAGGATTATATAGTAGGTGAAGTTCCTGAAGAAGGAAAACGCTTCACAAAAGGAAGTAACTGCTATTGCGTCAAAAAGAATGATGAAATGAAATGGAACATAGTAGTTAAAAAGGATACTACAGAGACCATTCGGGGATTTTTAAAAAAATCTGTTCAGCGCATAGCTTTTATGATTATCATACTGATCATATATGTAATCATAAGTTTTACCTTCCTCATAAAGCTTCAGAGGATGACAGCGATCAGTCTCAATACGGATGATGTAACCGGACTTCAAAATAATAAAATCTTCAAGGAGGACTTTGAAAGATATTCCAAATCCTGGTTTAAAAAGTCCAAAGCCTCATTTTTTGTTCTGGATATAGACAATTTCAAGTCTTTTAATGACACTTACGGTCATCTGTACGGAAATACAGTGCTTCGTATGGTGGCTGATGAGTTGAAAAACGGTATCGGAACCGAGGGACGTGTGGCAAGATGGGGCGGAGATGAATTTGCCGGTGTGATCTTCCGGGATTCCGGCGAGGCACTGAAGATAATGAATGGCATACAGGAATCCATAATGGCCAGGGAAACTAAGCAGACAGTATCCTTCAGCTGCGGCATCGCTGACATTCAGCCTCATGATACCATAAAAAACTGTTTTGATAATGCTGATACAGCAGTATATAAAGCCAAGGAAAACGGAAAAGCACAGTGTGCTGTGTATAAAAAAGAATAATTACGATAAGAAAGAGCCGGTGGGCATCCATTAAAATGGTATGCCCGCCGGCTTTAGTATTTTTAAATATCGGAAACAAATTTTATGTTTTACTTCAGGAATCCGTTTATGATCTGCTCTTCTGCCTCAGCTTCAGTGAGACCGAGAGTCATCAGCTTGATGATCTGGTCGCCCGCGATCTTTCCGATGGCGGCTTCATGCACAAGTGCTGCGTCGAGATCATTGGCCTCAAGAGCGGGAACCGCAAGGATCTTACCTTTGTCCATGATGATGGAATCACACTCTGTGTGACCTGAGCAGGCAGCATTACCCACAAGCTTCGCATCAAATTTCTGGTATGAATCATCTCTTGCTACGGATCTGGAAACAACATCGGCGCTGGCTCCCTCTCCGTTAAGGTTTACAACATAAGTACTGTAGGCCTTTTGGTCTCCGTGAGTCATGAGACGCTCTCTCACCACAAGCTTTGCGCCGGCAGCAAGTTCAGCGGTTGTGGAACGGTTTGTATCATCCACACCCTTGATCTGAACCATCTCCATCTCAACTGAACTGCCCTCTTCCTGGTAAACCTCTGTGCCCGGGTTAAGGATCCTCTTACCGCTTCCTGTACCGGAACCATAATGCTTCTCCACATAGCGGATGTGAGCATTCTTACCCACATAAAAACGATGGATACCATCATGCTCTGAATCCTGGGAACCGCAGTTATCGATTCCGCATCCTGCAACGATGGTTACATCGGCATCTTCACCGATATAGAAGTCGTTGTACACTATCTCTTTAAGTCCTGTCTGGGTCATAACAACAGGGATATGAACGCTCTCGTTCTTTGTGCCGGGCTTAATGCGGATGGTCAGACCCTGTCCGTCTTCTCTTGGAGTGATCTCAATGTTTTCTGTGGAAACACGTCCTGCGGAAGTTCCGTTTGAACGGATGTTGTAGGCACCTTCCGGAACCTTGTGAAGATCTGCAACCTCCTTAAGGAGTCTCTTCTGAATTTCGTCAAGCTTAAGCATCCTTCTCACCTCCCATTACCTTTTCGATAGTTTTGCAGGCAGGAACGGCTGAGGTTGTGCCCATAAGCTCAGGAAGCACCTCATCCTTAGCACCGCGCTTAACAACATTACCGTCTCTTATAACTATGATCTCATCTGCTATGTTAAGGATTCTCTCCTGATGAGAAATGATGAGGATGGAGCTTTCCTGGATGTTCTTTCTCATGCGCTGGAATACCTCTATGAGATTCTGAAAGCTCCAGAGGTCGATGCCTGCCTCAGGCTCATCGAAAACAGAGAGCTTTGATGCTTTGGCAAGAACCGTTGCGATTTCGATACGCTTTAATTCTCCGCCGGAGAGGCTGCTGTTAACCTCGCGGTTAATGTAATCTCTTGCACAAAGGCCAACCTCTGAAAGGTAATTGCAGGCGTTTGCGATGGAGATATTCTTTCCGGTAGCAAGCTTTATAAGATCAAAAACCTGTATGCCTTTGAATTTTACGGGCTGCTGGAAAGCAAAGCCAATTCCCTTTTTCGCTCTGTCTGTGATGGACATGTCAGTTATGTCCTCTCCGTTAAAAAGGATCTTTCCGGATGTGGGTTTTTCGATACCTGCTATAAGTCTCGCAAGTGTGGACTTTCCTCCTCCGTTTGGTCCTGTTATGACAACCAGCTTATCATCAGGGATCGATAAAGTGATGTCTCTGATGATTTCCTTGTCCTGCCCTTCCGTATCTACCTGGAAGGAGACATTTTGTAATTCAAGCATACTATAACCTCCGATATCCTAGTGTTTCACTATAGTATCACACTGGAATGTGGTTTTCTAGAGAAATAATGTATTTATCTAAGAAATACAAAAAGATCCTCGGGATTTTAGCGAATCCCGAGGATCAGCCTGTTTTGATAATTATGCTATTTTCGATCCTGAAGCTTTCTTCATTTCATCAGACTCTTCCGAGATACCGTGCTTCTCAGCATAACCTGTAAGGATAAGTGAAAGGGCACCGTCTCCGGTTACGTTACATGCTGTACCGAAGGAATCCTGAAGTGCGAAGATTGTGAGCATAAGTGCGGTTCCGGTCTCATCGAAGCCAAGTACGCTGATGATAAGACCAAGGGACGCCATAACAGTTCCGCCCGGAACACCGGGAGCTCCGATGGCAAATACACCAAGAAGAAGACAGAAAAGTATCATCTTGGATACAGGCGGGAAGGTTCCGTAAAGCATCTTTGATACTGCCATAACGAAGAAGGTCTCAGTCATAACAGATCCGCAAAGATGAATGTTTGCAAAAAGCGGGATGCCAAAGCTTACCATGTCGCTTCTCAATGTAGGCTCTGATTTCTTTGCACACTGAAGAGCAACTGAAAGTGTTGCGGCCGATGACATTGTACCAACGGCGGTCATGTATGCAGGACCGTAATTCTTCAGGATGTTCATAGGATTTCTTCCTGAATATGCACCTGCAATACCGTAAAGAAGTGCAAGCCAGATATAATGTCCTATCATTACGATGATGATAATTGCAAGGAATATCGGAAGCTGCTTTGTGATTGTTCCCTCATAAGCGAGTGTGCAGAAGGTTGTTCCGATAAGGATCGGAAGCACCGGGATAACGAACTTTGTTACGATGCTGAGAACGATACCCTGGAACTCCTCCAGAATGTTTGTGATGTACTTACTTGAATTCCATGCTGCTGCAAGTCCTACCAGTACTGAGAAGAATAATGCTGACATAACCGGCATGATCTGCGGGATATCAAGCGCAAATACAGGTGAAGGGATCTCCTTAAGTCCGTCAACCTCAGGATTGATAGCCATATGAGGAAGGATCGCATAGCCTGATGCTGTTGCGAAGAATGCTGCACCGATGGATGAAACATAAGCGATGCAAAGTGCAACCATGAGCATTCTTGATGCGTTGTTTCCAAGTCTTGTGATAGAGGGTGCGATAAATCCGATTATGATAAGCGGTACGCAGAAACTGATGAACTGTCCCACGATGTACTTAACGCATACAAGCACGTTTAGTACTGCGGTTGATAATGCTGAGCCGTCCGAAGCGTTCAGCGCAAGTCCGACTATGATACCCAAAGCCAGGGCACACAGAAGCTTAAACGGTAAACTGTGAATAAAGCCTTTCTTTTCCATCCCCATGTCCTCCTTTTTTTAGGGAACACCGGCCGTAGATTTTTTAATTACCGGTGTTTAATGCCGGCCCCTAATAACCGGCATTTTTATAGATTTCTAATATATAATACACAATTAAACCTGACATATCCAGCACGAAATATACAATTTGCACAAACAATGTCACGGCTTTAATTACAGACAGGCACCAACATCAACCCTGTCGGTCATGACATTGAGAATCTCCTTATCTGTAGGCATCATACCTATCTTTCCGATGTAGCCCATGTTCTTTATGGTCTGTTCCACATCAGCTTCAACGATACCTTCGCCGGGCTGGAATGACTTATCATTCATGCTCATGTAGTGGGCAAGTATAGCTGCATGAACCGAGGCAGCAATTTTGGCAGCACAGCTTGGCTTTGCACCGTCACATACGATTCCGCCTACATTGGCAATGGTGTTGGTAATGGTTTTTGCAATGTGGGCATAATCTCCGCCGCTCATGTAGGTAATGGCTGCTCCGGCTCCGCAGGAAGCACTTACCGCTCCGCAGAATGCAGAAAGGGCGCCGATATAATGCTTTATATAGATAGACACAAGATTTGAGACAATGAGTGCACGCATACGCTTTTCATCTGAGATCAGGAACTCCTTTGCGTATACCACAACCGGCATGGTTACTGTGATTCCCTGATTACCGGAGCCGGAGTTTATAACTACCGGCATGGGGCATCCCGACATTCTGGCGTCGGATCCTGCTGCGGCGCAAGCACAGGCACGGGACTTGACATTATTCCCGAAGCTCTCAAGGATGGTCTTTCCGACGCTGGCACCCCAGGGGTTATCCAGACCTTCCTGTGCAATAGCGGAATTCATCTTTATCTGACGGTTCAGTATATCCTCAACCTCTGAAAGGTCCACCTGATTTGCATAATCAAGAAGTCCCTTGAAGCTCATGAGGCTTCTGTCTCCGGAATGAATAGATTCCGAATACTCATTCTTTGTGCCATGCTCTACCAGCACCTTACCATCCTTTTTGATAAGTTTAATGTCTGTGTGATGCTCTGCTATCACAACCTCGGCTTCATGATCTTTGCTCCTGATGACAGCCTGAATATACAGATTGGGAACATTCTCGACATAGTTACAATCACAGAAATTCTCAGAAACCAGCTCTCTGGTCTTCTCACGGTCCTCATCTGTAACCGCTGCTATAACCTCCAGCTTTTTATCCGGATTACCGCCTACAACTCCAAGTGTAGCTGCAACCTCGATGCCTCTCTGACCACTGGAATTGGGAACCTTAACGCCCTTTACATTCTTGATCATATTGCCGGAACAATTGATGGTGATATGGACCGGTTCATCCTCCAGAACCTTTCTTGCCATAGCAGCTGCATAGGCAATGGCGATAGGCTCTGTACATCCCATGGCAGGGATCAGTTCATTTCGGAGAATATCGGTATAATTGTCCATCAGTTCCTTACTGAGTGATACCTCTTCCATAATTACCTCCTGATGTTATACTTTCTGACAACTCAGTGTTCGTTATAGATTATATAACCAAAAATTATGATATCAAAGCGATATAGAGGTGGTTTTTCCTGTTATTTCAAAAAGACCATCGGGGACGGTTCTATCCGGCGAGAACCGTCCCCGATGGTCTTCTTTAATTTACTCTATAGATTTAATTTCTTTCTGCAGATCCTGCTTGAGAGTATAGGTGTCAAAAGCCGGGTCTTTAGGAAGATTTATATAGATATTGGTGATCTTGTCTACTTTCGCAAGGCCCTCTTTTATGCTGACATCAAAGACATGTCCGCCTTTGGTTCTGTCTTCGGAAAGGAAATGAAGATGCCATCCGGGCATATTGATTCCGTCCATATAATCCGGGAAATATACGCCCACTAGTGAACCGCGGATATTCTCAAAAATGAATGCTTCCTGGTTCATGCTGAGAACTTCTTTCAGGGTGACATGATGTGATCTGTAAGGAGCTTCGGATCTTGCATCCACCTTTTCAAACTCCCCATCTATCTTCACGATATGCATACTGTTAAGACCGAACCTCTCTTCTATCTTCAGATTCAATTCTGTTTTTATGGAGTTGAAATCCGGCATACTCTTAAGGGGAAATTGCTGCTCACCATAAGATTTAGCCACAGCGGCAAATGGTACACCTGTCCCGGGAGGAACTATAGTTATATTTCCGTATTGATCCGCCCTGTAACAATGTCCGTCCATGAGGATCATTTCCCCATTCACATCTTCAAAGGTTCCGAGTCCTGTATCGCCTTCCTTCAGAAGATCTTCAACTGTTATTACAGCACGACTGTATCCCAGAGCAAGTGCCTGCAATGTTGAGACCTGATACATTTTATTGTTATCCATCTGCTTCTATCTCCTGATTTTAAAATAAAAATCTGCCGTGTCCTGAAAGCAGCAGTTTCAGCTTACTTTACTTGTCATCGTCAAAAAATAAACTTTTTATCACGCTCATAGCACCTTCTGCATTTTTACTATCTGTGCCGAAACTTTCTCTGAAAATACTATCCATTGACTCATAGAAGTTCTCCAGAGCATGAGCCCTGAATGCCTTCATATTTTCATCTTTATTTTTGCCATCATGATATTCTGTAAACTCCTTATAGGCATCATAAAGATACTTATGCCAATCAGGCCCAAGCAGATTGACGCCGTATTCTTTTTCGAAGTCCAAAAGATCTTCACAAACATCAAGAGGGATGTCCAGATAATAATGCTTTGCCAGACTAATGGTTTCTTCATTATATTTTTTAAGCTCAGCGATTTTATCGTCATTAAGTGAATCTATATCCGAAAAGTATTCCTCATAGAGATGCATGTATCTGGTATAAATGCCGCGGAGAATCGTTGCAAGGTCCTCCTTGCCTGCGGTTTCTTCATGAAGAATCTGATTTATTCTTCCGGTGGTTAATTCAACCATAGTGAGCCTCCTTAAAAATGCTCATATTCCAATATGTATCAGAGTTCATAGGATCAGGTTTGATAAACTTTAGTTCATTTTCTTTCCGCCAAAATATACATCCTTTGGCTTGTTGAAGCTAAATCCCTCGTGCTCTGCCGTAAGAAGGTCATTGTCGAACACCAGGAAGTCGGCATCCTTACCGACTGTGATGGATCCCTTAGAAGCTTCTATACCAAGCTGCTTTGCACCGTTGATCGTAAATCCCAGCAGCATTTCTTCAATGTTCATTCTCTCATTTTCCGGAGGGAATATCGTAGAGCATCTTGTGAATTCATAATTTCTGGTCTTTTCGGTAATCTTTCGTGTCATGCCGACTTCCATACCAAGATATGGATTCCATGTCGTAAAGTCCATGAAAGTGATATTGTCGCTTGACCATGCTACCAGAGCGCCGGTGTCCCATATTGTTTTGCAGCGGAACTGCTTTCTGGAGCGTTCCTCACCGAGCCAGGTAGCACTGAAAGAAGTGTCCCCGGCGTGCCAGTGCGGTGTAAAATTCGCGATTACGCCAAGCTTCGCGAAACGATCAAGATCTGCGTCATCCTGAATCTCCAGGTGAGCGCAGGTTACTCTCACCTTTAAGCTGTCTCCCATTTCTTTTCTGGCCATCTCCACACCATCCAGTACCGTACGTGAAGCACGCTCTCCCACCGTGTGAAGATGAAGATCCAGACCCGCCTCATTGAGATTCTTCAAAAGTTCGCACATTCCCTCTGCGGAAAAAGCAGTAGTTCCAAGTGTATGGACATCCACATAAGGCGTAACCATAGCTGCGGTATGGATCTTCTGGGTACCATCCATGAAGATCTTCATGGTATGAACCTTTAAATGCTCTGTATTGTACTCATCCCGGAAGCGCTTCACCTGTTCCAGACCCTCCTCAGCATCCTTCTCTGCATTGATAACAAGGCTTCCGTCAATATAAACGGGGAGTTTTCCCTGTTCATCAAGAGCACGAAGACGTTTATAGACCTTCTCATGGAATTTCATATCCCCCGGAAGGCCGGCATCAAATACTGCACACACGCCATATTCGACTGAAAAATCGATCCAGCGTTGGAGTGCTGCATCAACCTGCTCATCGGTAAGTTCCATGGAACTGTCGAGAATGATAGGTACTTCCGCTGCGCCTTCAATACAATTTCCGGTTACATGTCCGTCCTTACGCACATAAATAGCAAGTCCAGGTATGGGATCCGGCGTATCATCTGTAATGCCATGCCGCTCAAGGATCTTTGAATTCACCCAGATACTGTGTCCCTCTCCTTCCTGGATCTGAAGCTCGGCATCAGGACAGATCGCATCGAGATCCTCCTTTACTATATCCTCACCTTTCAGAAATTTTTTCTCCATAAGGAATCTGTAGCGCTTCTGTCCGGGATTCTCTTTGATACGTTTGGTCATAATGTCCAATGCTTCCTGTTTGCCATCTGGCTCAATGCGTTCTCCCATATCGGCATACTCGAATCCGACCGGTATTGTAATATGCATGTGGCTGTCAATGATTCCCGGCATGATGAACTTTCCACCGAGATCTGTAACATCTCCATCATAATCCGTAAGTCCTGATTCATCGCCCACATAGACAAATTTGCCGTCCTTTACCACAAGAGCTGTTGCCTGTGGCTTGTCCTTGTCTGATGTGAAGATTTTCGCGTTCTTGATGATCTTGTCTGCTTTCATATCAATTTCCTTTCGCTATTGAATTTTTGTATGATAAAACCAAGTTACTTTCTATTCGATAAGATACGCATCTCCTCGTTTGGTCATGCTGTCAAAATGTCAAAAAACTTTAGTACTCGTACGGTTCGAAAATAGCCAGATCCTTAAATTCCCTTTTCTTGTCACTCATTGTTTTGGTCTCCTTTTCAATGATATACCAATTACTGCTATTTGCTGTCGGTAATCAGTCTTCCACAAATTCCAATAGATAATCCTTAAACTCTCCATCCAGAGACTCGCATCCTTTAATACTGAATTTGCTTATGATGTCGTCAATTCCCTCAACCCTGCAGGGTATATGGGCGATCCCATCCTCCATTACATCTTTCTGCAGCCTGTGTTCCAGATAGGATTTTTTTCTCTCATAAAAGCTGCAACACGCTTGGCCACGTTGTCCTTGATGTTGTTATAGAAGAACAGATAGTCTTCGTTATGACGTCCATCCGGTCCAAAGAACTCGGCGGCGGCATTGGCAGTTTCCTCGTCCATTGGTTCGCCTTTGGCGTTTGTTATGACCACGCCGCGGGCAAGGTTGATCTGCGCATCCGCACCGACATCTTTGATCTCCGGCTCGCCGGTTTCTTCATTCGCCATGAGTGAACCAAGATTCATGCTGGCCGGGGCGTAGGTTTCATCAAGCTTCCAATTGAGGGGGTTAATGCTTCTCGTGTTAGGCAGTACCACCAGGTTATGAGCATTAGTCTCAAGGTTCTTTGGGCCCTCGGTATTCCATGCGATTATGACACCCGTGTCTGTTTCGCCGGTGGCAAACTTAAGGTGCGGGTTGGCCGCCAGATATTCGTCTGTAACGGAATAGCCGATGGGGTAGGCTGCGACCATGCGTGAATAGTATTCCGGATGATCCTTAAAGTATGTACGAAGCAATACCAGAACCATGGCAGATCCCTGGCTGTGACCCGCAATGATGAACGGACGACCACCGTTGTAGTTTTCAAAATAATAGTCCAGGGCCGCAGTTATATCGTTAATGGGCATGCCTTCAAAAGCTGCATCCGCAGTTCCGGTTTTCCTAGCCATCTCTCCGGCATACTTTAAGCCGGACTGGCGGTAGTACGGCATGAACAGGTTGGTGGAATCCACGTAAGCACTCGCATGTAAATTGTACTCTGCTTCCGCACCCTGCAGCATCTCGGTATTATCGAGGCTGGCAAAATCGGGTGCACCTTCCGCAAAGCTTCCCATGATGTATTCAGTTGCATAGATGTAGAAGGTATCAACATCCTTGGAGATTTCCGGAAGCTTGCACCAGCATTCTTTCTTGGAATAGTCGGGTGCCACACCTACAGTTTCTGATGACAGGTTGTTGCTCATTTCTTCTCCTCGTATTATATAGTCATACCCATTCTTTACCTTATATGTAGGTTTGGGTATGCTGTTAAAGATGCTGTGGATTGGTTTTATTCTCCTACCACTTGATGGTTAAAGAAAGGCTCCTACCACAGCCTCTTTGTTTAATTGTTAATCAGTTAGATACCGCATGACGGTTTATGTAGAACGAGGTTACAGCACGCAAAGAGTCCGGTGGATCTTTTAACAGCAGCATCAAATACTTTTGAAGGAGGATCATATCTATGATCTATGTTGGTATCGATGTTGCCAAGGACAAGCATGATTGTTGCATCCTTGATGATGAAGGAAGAAAATTATATCCTATCTTTACCATCACGAATGATAAGGTCGGTTTCGATGAGTTATTCTCCAGAATTGAAGATGTGACCACTGACAAGACAGAAATAAAAGTAGGTCTTGAGGCTACCGATCACTATTCTAACAATCTTCTGGCGTCGTTCGTTGATAAAGGTTTCCCGACCATTGTAATCAACCCGTTACATACAAATCTTTTCAGAAAAAGTCTAAGCCTTAGAAAGACGAAAACGGATAAGATCGACTCTAATACAATCGCTATGATGTTAATGACAGATATGGCACCCAGCCCTACTCGGACATATCATACCATAACGAAGAGTTGAAATCATTAACACGTTACCGTTTTGATAAGGTTCATGAGCGTTCCAAACTCAAGACTTCTTTAGCAAGGCTTGTAAAACAGGCTTGCTGAAGATTATCTTGCTTATGAGCTCTTCCACCGCTAAAGCACTCTAAACACCAAATCAGACAGAGCTGATCTTTATACAGAGAAAACCTTCTTTCCCTCAAAATAGGTAGCCGCAGGCCTGGCAGTGTGTATATCATTTTCCGGACAGGAAAGCACATCCTTGTCAACGAGGAGGAAATCCGCATATTTCCCTTCGCTTATGCTGCCCCTTTCTTTATCAATAAACATCTGCCTGGCACAGTTTATGGTAAGGGCCGTGAGAGCCTGCTCGCGAGTCAGGCGCTCTTCAGGCCACCAGGGATCTCCTTTCACAGTCGGATGTACGGCTGTGACCGCAATTTCCATAATGCCGAAGGGATCGTCAGGGCAGCCGCTCAATGCCGGATAATCCGAATGTGAAGACATATTGATGCCGTGATCAAAATAGGATTTTATAGGATAAGATTTGTCCTCCATGCCCGCAGGAACAATGGTCTTCAGCATCTCAGACGCCTCGCTCGGCATATTATGCCAAAGTATCCCCGCAGTTGCATAGATGTTATGTTCTGCCATACGCTTCCAGTCTGTGTCGTTTACGTTACGCACATGCACAAGCGTATTGCGCATTTCATCCTTACCGCCGCTAACAAATGCACTGACAGCGCGGTTAACGGCCTTGTTACCCATCGTATGTATATGCATGGACATGCCTTTTTCGTTCGTCTTGCGGGTAATATCTGTAGTTTCCTCTTCCGTCCAGTTGACGAGCCCCTGGTGTCCATCGGGATACAGGGGATCCACAAATCCGGTACCGCCTTCCACAGTACCGTCCATGAAGAGCTTGACCCAGTTAGGCACTACGTGTGCGGAAGCATACTTTCTGGCCTCATCAGCCTCGGCCAGAGCCTGGTCTATGTTCATCCAGCTTTCAATTTCATAGCTTAAGCCCAAAATAAAGTGCATATCTCCGGCCTCGTCCACCTGACGGGCACCCTGATAGAAATGATCATTATAGAAATAGTTGCCCCAGCCGTCGATATACATCGTATAACCTTCCGAAAGCAGCTGTTCCTGAATTTTAGCCATAACAGCCTTCGCTGTTTCAACGGTATAGAGCCTGTCATTATCCAGGAAGGAACGCACAAAAGTTCCGGCCTGCTCCTTCAGGAATCCGGTAGGAGTGCCGTCAGTGTCCATCACGATCTCGCCTCCCCTCACTTCCTTCCTGAGTACGGTGCCGTCCTCCTTCATGATACCGGCTTTGACTAGACAAAGCGTGTTCACCAGACCCTTGTGTCCTTCCTCATCTGCAAAGTATATGGGAATGTCATCGCATATGGCATCCAGCTGTTTACGGGTGGGCATATTATCCTTGAAAAGCATATAATTCCAGCCGAAACCGAATATTGTCGTTGCCCCGGTGTCCCTCGCCTTCTTCACCGCAGCGGGAAGGATCTCTGTGAGAAACTTATCCGCATCATCATTTGCTCCAAGGATTGTACCTACTGACTGCAAAGCATAGCCCATCGAATAATGAGCATGTCCATTGCCGCAGGAAGGCATCACAAGACCTTTTCCGGTATAATCCACAACCTCCGTCCTGCCTTCTTCAACAAAGGCCTCGGCTCCTTTCCTGTCTCCCGTATAAATATATTTTCCATCCTTTACGGCAAACGCCTCTACGATCCGGTTTTCTTCAGAAGTGAAGATCTTCCCGTAAACCACCAGATCCGCTTTGTTTTTTTCAATATCGCTGCCTGCCATTTTCATTATCAGTCCCCTCTCAATGTTTTTTTGTTATTTCATTATGTCAGGATCAAAAGCCGATATCCGATATCAGTTCACTTTCTTTCCTGTTATATATACTTCCTTCGGCATATTATGACTGAAGCCCTCCTGCTCAGCCTCAAGCAGGTTGTTATCGAACACCAGAAAATCCGCGTCCTTTACCACCAGCGCCGCAGCTTGCGGGTTATCCTTATCAGCCGTAAATATTTTTGCGTTTTTGATGATCATGTCTGCTCTCATCATTGCTCTCCTCGTTATCTGATGTTCCCTCCACCGAGGGGTGGTGGGAACAGGAACACGTCGAAATTGCGGTTCTCTCCCGATCAGGGATCCGGGCTTCCTCCTTAGGATTTCTGCTCGCGTTCTGCCACGATATCGAAAAGGTAGTGGGGGGTAAAGTACTTGTCCATGAACTGGTAGTAATTAACCAGAGGGAGCACGGCCTTGTACTGGTCGGTCAGAAGCCCCTGTTCGATATGCATGTCATCAGGTCCTGCAATGACCAGGACGTTCTGGTCGTCGACCGAATACGGCTTCCAGTCGATCTTATCTGTCGACGGGTTGCCGCAGCGTGCGAAATTGGTCCACGTCTGCTGAACGAACTTGAAGATCTCATCGGCGATGTTCGTGCCGTTGAAGGTGCTGTTCGTCCCGGCGCCGCGATCGTTGAACACGAATATGATTTCCACGGAATGTGGGGCGCCCATATCCGCAAAGCTGGCCGGATACGACCAGTAATAGCAGAACGTCTTGTTGAACGCGCTCTGCACGTCGAGCTGATTAAGCATGGGAACCCGGAACATGAGCTCATTGATGAACTCCGTCTCAGCAAGCCCCGGCTCCTGGAACCTGCAGACCCGGTAGAATTCCTCGTAGTACTTTTTGTCCTCCTCCTTCAGGTAGGGGACTGCATCGCCCACGGCGCGCCGGGCGAATTTCTTTTGCTCTTCTATGTTCATCTCCGGGCCCTGACCCATGAACAGCCTGGCTTCATCGGCCGTGCTGCCTGCCATAATGGATATGTGCTTTGCCAGACCCTTCTTATACAGCTCGATGGGCGCCTCGGGGAGCACCTCCGTTCCGTAGTAGGGACAGGACGTGTACCTGCTGACCGCCTGGACATAGGCCTCCTGAAGCTTCTCTTCGGATAACGCCATTATGTCGTCCATGGTCTTGCAGCCGGTGTACTCGAGCAGCGCCTTCGTTTTGCCCTGCGCGGATTCGCAGTCCACCGGGAAGGCCAGTGTGGTGGAGCCGCTCTGGGCGATGACCTTCTGGAAATACTGGTTCGCCTCCTTCATGACCGGCAGAATGGAGACCGAGCCGCCTCCTGCGCTCTGGCCGAATATGGTCACGTTTCCGGGGTCACCGCCGAAAGCGGCTATATTCTCGTGCACCCACCTGAGCGCCATAGCCTGATCCAGCAGGCCGTTGCATGGTGCCGTCCCAAAGCTTTCGCCGCCGGGCACTGACGAGAAGTCCATGAAGCCGTACATGCTCAGGCGGTAGTTGATGTTCACCATGATGATGTCACTTTGTGCCTGGACGAGGTTGGCTCCGCTGTAGCAGGCCTGGGAGCCGGAGCCGTCGACATAGGCCCCGCCGTGAATCCAGACCATCACCGGCTTCTTCGCGGTCTTGTCATCTTCGTTTACCCAGATATTCAGATAGAGGCAGTCCTCGGCAGCCTGATTCTGAACGTAATCTCCTCCCTCGCTTTGGCCGTAGGATCTCTTTCCGTAGTACCTGGCCTCGAAGATACGGTCGCTCTCGTCCACGTATTCCGGTGCCTTAAAGCGGCGCTCGCCCACGGGCGGCTTCGCAAAGGGGATGCCCAGCCACGACGCGACCCCGTTCTCCTCGGTTCCGACGAAGGTGCCGTTCACGCACTTCACTGCATGGGCCTTGTCATAGTCTCCCGTGATTTCGCTGTTTAAGTAGTCGTAAGGCTCGAACCTGATTAAATCCTTGAATTCCCTCTTCATGTCACTCACTGTTTTGTTCTCCTTTCTGTATTGCCCTGTTTTCCACGAAATCAGAATTTCGCCCCAACTGATGCCACGCCCTGATATCAGATGGAGTAGTATTTGGTCAGGTCATAGGTTCTCTCCCAGTCAAGGATCTTTCTCACGGCTTCCTTCTCCGCATGAATGTCGAACTCATCGAAGACCATCACATACCTGTCCTTCAGGTCGTACATCGGCCACTCATGCGCTTTGCCATCGGGAGAAATGTCCGCCGTAAGGGACGGGTTGCCGGTCTTTGCGAACTGGACCCACATCCTGCGCAGGGTCTTACAGAAGGTTTCATCAAGCGCCCTCCCGGTAACGAGAGTTTCCTCCGGATGATTGAATACGACCGCAAGCTCGATACCGTGTCCGCTGCGGATCAAAGGTGTTCCGGATTCCGGCGTAAAGTAATAGGTAAAGTGTCTTCCCCCCGCTTTTGTCTGACCTTCAGACATCTTAAACACCGGCGCTATAAAACAAATCTGGTCAAAAAACCGGCTGTCGCTGCTGTATTCCGGACTTACATCCTTCGCGTTCCCCAGATAGCTCTCCGCCAGTGCCTTCTCATCCTCTGTCATTTGTGCCAGCTTCTTTTCTCTTCGGTCACTGGCGAACGCATCGTAGGCTTCCACCCCAAACCCCCACACGAAATAACCCATTTCATCCTTGTTGAAGCCCTGGAGTATGTCCACATTCTTCGCAGCCCCGTCCTCGTAAGCTTTATAGGGATTAAGGGGTATTATCCTTCCGTCACGCTCCGCCCAGGTACGAAGGTTGAGTGCGATTCCCGCTTCATGTAAGAACTTTTCTACTTCAACCTTCTGCAGATCAGCAACGGTTTTGCATCCGAGGATCTCCATCACTTCATTCGTACAGGCAATGGATTCCTCCGTAGACCGCGTGAAAACGGGAGTGCCGCTCTCGGCAATGACGCGGCGGAAATATTTCTGGGCGCCATCGATCAGCGGAAGCGATGTCACGCTTGCGCCGCCGGCGGATTCACCAAAGATCGTCACATTTTCGGGATCGCCGCCAAAGGCAGCAATATTCTCATGAACCCACTTCAATGCCATTACCTGATCTAAGAGCCCCAGATTCTGGGCATCCGGATAGTCCCCTCCGTCCGGAAGGTGGGAGAGATGGAAGAAGCCAAAGACACCCAGGCGGTACTCGACGGAAACCAGAATGACATCCGGATTCTCTTTGACGAAATTTGTCCCCTCCTCCCGCGGTTCAGCAGTCGACCCGATCTCAAAAGCACCGCCGTGGATCCATACCATGACAGGCTTTTTCTCTGTTCCCGCATTCTCTGCCTTCCATACGTTCAGATACAGACACGCTTCACTCTGAGGGTAAAACGACCCCACCTGACCGATGCTTCCCTCCTGACGGGGGATCTTTCCAAAGTAATACGCCTCATACACGCCGTCATCGCTCACGCAGTCCACCGGTGCTTTCCAGCGAAGCTCACCCACGGGCTGTTTCCCAACGAAGGGAATGCCCTTGTAAGCAATGACACCTTCCGACTTCCTGCCGATGAAGGTGCCGTTCACGCACTTTACCGCCAGCGACTTGTCATAATTTCCGTCCGTGATCTTTTTGTTCTCGCCATACAGCGCCTGTACTCTCTCTGCTGCCTCCCTCACTATGTTCTCGTCATTAGTAATACCTGCCGCATTATTCTCAGCACCCATTTTATTATTCTCCTTTCTGAAAATGAAATCTCTTTTTCTTAAAATATATTTTTAGGTTTTGAATATGTTGTTTTTTCTGATTTTTCTTAATAAGTCGGCTACAATAGATGTAACTTGACACACAGAAATATTATATTGGAAATAACGTTAAAAAACCGTAAAAAAACAATTTACGAAAATATATTTTAATCGAAATCATTTTTTATCAAGCTTATATTTCCAAATTTTAGGAGGATTATAGTTGGATATTCAGACTTCTTTATCCGGTAGGAAATTCGGAACTTTTCAGAAGATTTGTTTTGGAATCATGTCTTTCCTGACCCTGTTTTGTATCCTAATGTCGGTAATACATAATGTTTTTCGCGACAGCTATATATTGCTTATCAATAGTATATGCATTATTAGTCTTGTATTTATGACAGTGTTAACCGGAATTTTGGCATCAAAAAAAGAAGAAACTACATTACCCGGGCGGTATTTCATGCTGTTTCTTCTTAATCTTTATGCCGGAGCCTTTTTCCTGACACTTGTGTCCTGTTTATATCAAATCCCAAAATATGCTCAAATCATCAGAATACTTTATACCCTGTGTTACTTTTTTGTAATGCTGGTCTTTTGGACTCTGTGGCTTTATCAGAAACAATTTATCAGAGAATCTGTTGTGACTCATGCCGTTACTGTTTTGATAGCTTCAGTAGTTATCATTTACACATTTATACTCGTCATTAATCTGTTTAAGCCTGTTATTTTCAGCATAACGGATCAGAGCGGTTATTCGTATATGATTAAGGATTATTTCAGTGTTGCTGCATCATGTTTCTGCCTCTTGCTTTTATGTGTAGCCACCTTTACATCCAATCTCAGCAGAAACCGGAAATTCTCATTTTTTTGCTGTGTTTTTTTCCCCTGTCTTTTTTCAACAATTGCCATAAATCATGAACTTTTTAAGTGGGGGATTTATATCTTGGGGTTAGTCAGCTTTACAGTAATACTGCCGCTGTATCTTATTTTCTTTAATGCCCATGATGAGCTTGAAAATGACATTCTGCGACATGAAAAAGAACAGACTCAGCTTAGGGTTTCTGCCATGATGTCTCAGATGCAGCCACATTTTTTGTATAATTCCCTTGCTGTTATAGAGGCCCTTTGTGAAGAGGATCCAAAGCTTGCCGCTGAGGCCACCAATGCCTTCTCTAAGTATCTCAGGGAAAATATGAATTTTGCAGATAAGAGTAAACCTATCTCGTTCTCAGAAGAACTGAATCACATAAAGACCTATGTCTGGCTCGAGGAACTGCGATTCCCAAACAAATTAAGGGTAGAATACGATATAGAATGTGATGCCTTTCCTGTTCCTGCACTGTCGGTACAGCCCATGGTTGAAAACGCAATTAAGCATGGTATCTGTAAGACCAAATCAGGCGGAACGGTAAGGATTCGCTCTTCTGAAACAGATGCATTTTACTGTATCTCAGTTTCAGATGATGGAGCCGGGTTTGATGTACAAAAAACCATCGACGACACAAAGCTTCACCTGGGCATAAATAATACCCAGTCCCGCCTCCATGACATGGTAGGAGGCAGCCTGGATATAGAAAGTGTTCCCGGAAAAGGAACCGAGGTGACGATTAAGATTCCGAAGAATTGATGGGACCAGGAGACAGAGTTACTGTTTCATGGATTTGTAGCTTTGTCCCTATAACGCATTCAGCCAGAAATAATATTAGCCCGAGCCTGCAATGGTTGTTCGCTGGCTCAGGCTTGTTTTATTCTGACATATGTTTTCTAAGTTTCAAGTCGGAAGCGTGTCGCTTCGGCCCAAGGGTACTGTTGCATATATGCACCTTTATATCGATTCAGAACCATAGGTTTTCCGTCAAGATAATCAAAATAATCGCATCTGACCTTTGATTTGTTTATTCCAAGGTTTCCCCAACCTTTGATAAGAATATCTTCTTCCCCGATATCTGAAAGAACCTTGATAAGGTCTTTTTTTACAACCCTGATATAAGAGTCGGCACTGCCGCGGAAAATGCTGTCGCAGATATCTGAGGAGGAACAAACTGCCCCTGCCTTATCAATAAGATAAGCCAGAAGTTCTTTAGAACGTTTTGTAAATGAAATGATGGGTTCACCATCATAGAAAACCTCAAATTCACCAAAACAGCGGATATACAGCCCCTGCTCAGTGATCTTGCTAAGGTTGGTCTGACGGAGCAGAGACAGAGCGTGTTCAATCTTCTCTTTGGTAATAGGCTTCATGAGATAATCACTGGCTCCCAGTTCAAAGGCCTGAGTGGCATAGTCACTGTAACCCGTGCAGAAAACAATGTCACAGCAGGGATGAACAGTTTTGATGCGTTTAGCCAGGTCAACACCGTTCATTTCACCGATAGCAATGTCAAGAAATGCGATATCAGCATCTGTCTCAGGTAAGATATCAAGCACATCGTCAGTATTATCAAAAGCCAGAATTTCAGCTTCAGGCAGAGCATCATGTATGCGATTAGTCAAATGTTTTAACAGGATGACCTCATCCTCTACAGCAAGTACCTTCATTTTTGCATTTCCTTTCCCACTTAATGCATCTGATTTTCAAAATTGCATACCCCTGTCACTTATGATGTCGAGGAAAGCAGTATTTCCGACATCTGTAATGTTGTAGGCATTGACAGCGGCAAATACAGCCGCCATGATCTGATCAAGGTTTCCCAGATTCTGGGTGTCGGGATAGTCCGCACCATCATCCAGGTCTGCTTTCTTATTTCGATTTTTTAGAATATTTTTCTGAATACTTTTCTGTGATCTCCGTAGGCAGCTCAAAATGCTGGTAATCCTTCCGATCAGTCCAGTCGCCGCCCCACTCGAAGCCCTTTTCCGTAAAAAGTTTGTAACAGAGATCATCTTTTTCTATTTTGTAATCAAAGTTCTTTGATCTGTTCAGGTAAGGTTTTCCTGTAGCCGGTTCTATCACTTCTTTTTCAGTGCCGTCTTCATTTTTAACGATCTTATGGTAGGGGTTGTATAAGGTGTTGATATCAACAGCCATTCCAAGGCCATGCTTTGAGATTTTATTCGTGTGTGATATAAACCTGAAATTAAAGCTGGAGGAGTTGTTATCACGCATCATGATCTCATCATCAGCCATATAATTATCAGGAAGAACCATACGTTCTATGGGGTAATCAGCATCATAAAGTTTCTCGAAAATCTCAAGTACATCTTCGGCGATAAGCTTATGAACCACCATTTCTCCCTGATGGGTGTTGCCGTCCTTATCTTTGTGCAGCACCAGAAGATAGCGGAGATCTTCACGGGGAACAATGCAATCATCCTTATAAGTATTACCACTCTTCATCCGGTCAAACAGATCATCTGAGATTAACATAAGGAGAACGGCTTTTTTTGACATAGGGCATTTCCTTTCATTCTTGTTTGTCTCATATAATTCTACATAAAATC
This sequence comes from Oribacterium sp. KHPX15, assembly GCF_900107835.1. Lineage (GTDB taxonomy): Bacteria > Bacillota > Clostridia > Lachnospirales > Lachnospiraceae > Oribacterium. The sequence continues at coordinate 56,239 of NZ_FNRG01000004.1, read as the reverse complement.
GCACTACAAATATCGGCAATTGTTTGACATTTTATAAAAAATTATCAAAAACCCCATCGGGGACGAATCTCGCCGGCGAAATCCGTCCCCGATGGGGTTGACATTTAACTTTATTTGATTATTACTTCACCATGAGCATGCGGAACATCTCAATTACCTGCTCTTTTGTAGCCTCACGAGGATTTCCGGGATAGCATGCATCGTTAAGTGCATCTGTAGCAAGAGTATCGAGGTCCTCTTCCTTGATCTTATCAAGAGTCTTAGGAATTCCTACATCCTCTGAAAGCTTCTTTACAGCTTCGATAGCGGCATCACGATACTGATCCTGAGTCATATCGTCTACACCCTTAACGCCCATAGCTCTTGCAACCTCTCTGAGTCTCTCACCTGTGTACTCACGGTTGAATTCCATGGAGATAGGAAGGAACATAGCACATGCTACTCCATGAGGTGTGTCATAGTGAGCTGAAAGTGTATGAGCCATTGCATGATCGATACCGAGACCAACATTGGAGAAGCCCATACCTGCGATGTACTGACCGAGAGCCATTCCCTCTCTGCCCTCTTTCTTATTCTCAACTGCATCACGAAGATTTGAAGAAATAAGACGGATAGCCTCAAGATGGAACATATCTGTCATTTCCCAAGCTGCTCTTGTGGTATAACCCTCGATGGCATGAGTAAGAGCATCCATACCGGTTGATGCTGTAAGGCCCTTTGGCATTGAAGACATCATCTCAGGATCTACAACAGCAACGATTGGCATATCGTGGGTATCTACACAAACGAACTTACGCTCTTTTTCAACATCAGTGATAACGTAGTTGATGGTAACCTCTGCAGCTGTACCTGCAGTTGTAGGAACAGCGATGATAGGAACGCAAGGATTCTTTGTAGGTGCAACACCCTCAAGAGAACGAACATCTGCAAACTCAGGGTTTGTAATGATGATTCCGATTGCCTTTGAAGTATCCATGGAGGATCCGCCGCCGATAGCAACGATGCAGTCTGCACCTGACTTTTTGAATGCCTCAACACCGTTCTTTACATTCTCGATGGTTGGGTTTGGCTTGATATCTGAATAAATCTCATATGGAATCTTTGCTTCATCAAGAAGAGTTGTAACCTTTCCTGTAACTCCGAACTTGATGAGGTCAGGATCTGATGCAACAAAAGCCTTCTTGAAACCGTTGTTGTTTATCTCATTAACTATCTCCTTGATGGCTCCTGCTCCATGATAAGATGTCTGATTAAGTGAAATTCTGTTTGCCATAATACGCAATCTCCTTTAATTGTGAATATCTATGTGTTAAAAATTTAACACGTTCTTATGGGAGTATTCTACATCTTTAGAATGCGTAATATAAGTTACAGATTTTCACTTTTGTAACATCTTAGAGAATATTTATTTTTGAGAATTGATCTGCCAGCGCTCCCGGCATGGCATCTATCATGAGATCGGCAAGTTCCTCTTCCGTTTCCTGCATGCCCTTCAAAAGCCACTGAACAGTCATATAAATGGAGGCCTGACAATACATCTCCAAAAGCTTCCGGGTATGTTTGTCGGGAGGTGTGCCGGTTTTTTCTCTGATAAGGGAACAGTAAAATTCATAGATCATTATGAAGTCATGTTCCTTCAGATTATTCTGTTCATCTCCTTTGAATCCCGCAGAAAAAAATAATCGCTCTTCCCTGATGTACTGGAACTTCTTTATGAGACCGTCACGAACGGTCTCTCCTTTTCCCATCTCCTTGAAGGATTGCTTTAATATGCGATCAAAGTACCAGTTTATAAGGTCGTATTTATCTATAAAATTCCTGTAGAAGCTCTGCCTCGAAACACCGCACTTCTCAACTATCTGAGTCACGGTAATGTTCTCGGGATCTGCACTTTTCATACATTTCTTCATGGCTTCCGCAAGCCTTAGTTTAATTTCAGCCATAGTTTGTCCTGTTTTCGAATAGTTTTGTGTTTTTGTTTTTTGTTCCTCAGCTCTTGCTGATGATCATATAATACACTCAAAAGAAATTATCATTTTCAGATGAAGTTTACACCAGTTATATCATAAAAAAACCGCCCGGGGAAATATCCCGAGCGGTTTTTGGTCTCATATCACAGCTCTTCGCCGTTTGTCTTTATTACATTCCTGTACCAGTCGAAGGACTTCTTCTTTCTTCTTGCAAGAGTTCCGGTACCGTCATCGTATTTCTCAACAAAGATAAATCCGTAACGTTTTGCCATCTCTCCTGTTGAAGCAGAAACCAGGTCGATACAGCCCCAGGGTGTGTAGCCCATGAGGTCGACGCCTTCCGAAACGGCCTTCTTCATCTCCTCGATATGCTGACGGAGATAATCGATTCTGTAGCTGTCGTTAATGCTTCCGTCCTCTTCTATCTCATCGTAGGCACCAAGACCGTTCTCCACTACCATAAGAGGAATGTGGTATCTGTCGTAGATTTCATTAAGTGCAAATCTGAGTCCCTGAGGATCGATCTGCCAGCCCCAGTCGGAAGCCTTAAGATAAGGATTCTTAAGTCCCGCAATGAGGTTTCCGTCAGATTTCTCATTCTCGGGATTTGCACTGATGCAGTTTGTCATGTAGTAGCTGAAGGTATAGAAATCAATGGTTCCTGCTTTGAGATCCTCAAGGTCGCCATCCTCAATCTTCAGCTTAACGCTGTATTTGTCCCAGATGCTCTGTGCAAATGACGGATATTCTCCTCTTACCTGAACATCTGAACAGTACCAGTTAACTTCTCTCATGTGCTCCTGATTTAACAGAACGTCATCAGGCTTACAGGTCATAGGATATGAAAGCACGAAGCAGATCATATTTCCCATCTTGAACTGAGGGTAATGCTCATGTGCATACTTTATCACACGGGCGCTGGCAACGAACTGATGATGAAGAGCCTGATAGCGCTCCTGCGGTTTGTCCGGAACCTTGTTTACAGGTCCCTCAAATCCCTTGATGGTTCCTGTAGAAAGAACTGCACCGAAGGGCATGGTGCCTGCATTGATCTCGTTAAATGTAAGCCAGTACTTAACCTTATCCTTATATCGCTCAAACAGCACGTGGCAATATCTCTCAAAGAGTTCGATGAGCTCTCTTCCCTCCCAGCCGTTGTACTTCTCTACAAGGTTGTATGGAAGCTCATAATGAGAAATAGTTACCAGAGGTTCGATGCCATGTTTTTTACAGCAGTCAAAAAGCCTGTCATAAAACTCAAGGCCCTTTTCATTGGGCTCAGTCTCCTCGCCTGTTGGGAAGATACGGGTCCAGTTGATGGAAGTACGGAAGCATTTGAATCCCATTTCTGCAAAGAGGGCAATGTCTTCTTCGTAGTGATGATAAAAATCTATTGCCTCATGTGAAGGATACAGTGTGTCAGGCTCTATTGTACGGGTTACTCTCTTGGGAGTCTTATGACTTCCGTTTGTACACATATCGGAAACGGAAGCGCCCTTTCCGTCGAGGTTCCAGGCACCTTCACACTGGTTGGCAGCTACTGCGCCGCCCCATAAAAAGTCTTTTCTCAATACTGACATATAAACTCCTTTTCTAATACAACAGGCTGAATGTCCAGCTCTGATGCCAATGTTTCTATGTATTCACGACGCCGTCTTTCATGAGATTTACCGGCGGCATCGTGACCAATGTCTCTAAAAGTACTCTGCTATTAAACTACTGTCAGAAGGTTGTCGCCGTTCTGTACGTTTACGCTGTCTGTAGCCTTTACTGAAACATAATCCTCTGAGTTAGTAACAATGATAGGTGTGATGATCTTCTTTCCGGCCTCTTCAATAGCCTTAAGATCAGCTGTCATGAGAAGGTCACCCTTTTTAACGTGAGCACCTTCAGTAGTCTTGTACTCAAATGGTGCACCATTAAGTTCTACTGTGTCTATTCCTACGTGGATAAGAAGTTCAAGTCCGTCATCTGTTGTGAATCCGATAGCATGCTTTGTGTCCATCATTGAGGTTACAACACCGTCAGCAGGGGCATAAACATTGCCATCCTCAGGGATAACTGCAACACACTCACCGAGTACGCCTGTGGAGAAGCCTTCATCAGGAATCTCTGCCATAGGAACAACCTTTCCGGTTAAAGGAGATGCGATTTCAAGCTTCTTTACAAGGGGCTTCTTAACCTCTTCCTCAACAGCCAGTGCTGCTTTTTCAGTTACAGCTGTCTCTTCCTCATCTTCCTTATAAAGAATAGTCGTAAGTACAAATGGAACTCCGATTGCGATGATTGCTCCGATGATTCCGAAGTAAACTCCGTTCATAGGCTTTTCACCACCGATAAATGTGATGATGGAGAAAAGTGAAGGTGAACCACCCATTGTATAGCCCTTAACACCTGTGATACCTGTGAAAAGACCTGCAATGCCTGCACCGATAACAGCAGCGATCATTGGCTTAACTTTTGCAAGGTTGATACCATACATGGCAGGCTCAGTTATACCGGCTACTACCGCAGAGATTCCGCAGGCGATACCTTCAGACTTTGTATCTGTATTCTTTGACTTGGCAGCTACACCGAGGGATGCTCCGCCCTGTGCAAGGTTTGAACAGAACATGGTTACCATTACGATGACGTCAAAACCGAGAGTTGCAAGGTTGTTCATGCAGAGAGGTATAAGAGCATAATGCATACCTGTCATAACGATGAATGGCATCAATGCAGAAAGGATACCAACTGTAAGCCATGGAACTGCGTTGTACATTGCTGAGAATACTCCGGCAAGTACATTACCGATGACATTTCCGAGAGGTCCTAAAACGCAAAGAGCTATCGGTGTACAGATTAAAAGGAAAAGCATCGGCTTCAGGAATGCCTTAACTACGTTAGGTGAAACGCGATCAGCGAAATCTTCAACAGCCTTCATTACCGGTGCCATAAGAAGGATAGGCAAAACGGAGGAAGTGTAGGTTGCTGTGATAACCGGAAGACCGAAAAATGATGTAGCCGGCATGCCCATGAAGGTTCCGAGAGGAAGATCTGCATTGGAACCTGCCAGAAGGTTTACAATGTCAGGATATACCATCATGGTTGCGATTACCATATAAAGTGCCGGTGAACCATTCATCTTCTTTGCAATCTGGTAAGCCAGGAATACGGGCAGGAAATAGAAGAAAGAATCTGCCATTCCGTAAAGAATCACATATCCTGAAGTTGCCTTGTCCATGAGACCGAATGTCGTAAGAAGTGTAAGGAGCACCTTTACCATACCGGTTCCAAGCATGGCAGGAAGAAGCGGTGTCATGCAACCGGCAACAAATCCGAAAAGTCTCTGAACTGCATTACCTGTTGGCTTAGCAGCCTTGCTGCCCTCTGTGAAGTTTCCGAGCTTTGAAAACTCCTTAAAAAGATTTGATACTTCGTTTCCGATAACGATCTGATACTGACCGCCCTGCTTTACAATAGATTTAACGCCTTTGATGCTTTTAACCTGATCGTCGTTTGCTTTTGTTTCGTCCTTAAGTGTGAGACGAAGACGTGTCATGCAGTTGGTTGCATTTGAAATGTTCTCAGCTCCGCCTACGGCTGCGAGAATCTTCCTGGAAGTCTCCTGATAATCGAGTGCCATTGTTTTTCTCCTTTATGATGAATAAATAATGTATATGTCCAGACAGTGCGCATCTGTCTTAGATACTTAGATATAATGTTTTTGTCCGGCAGCATGTATCTGCCTTTAATATGTTTGAAGTCTTGAGCCGGAAAGCTTTGGACTTAAATAAAAGAGGTATAAAAAAGGGCAAGACCGGAGGCACTTATCCCATAGAAAAAATATTCCCAACTAATATAGTCGGCGAATATATTTTCGTTTATAAGTGCATCCAGGTCTTGCCCACTTAAGGTCACAATCCTGTAATTGACTGCATATATCGAATGTATGCTGCCTGGCAGCATTCGTTTTCTGTATTTATTTTGATCTGATCCGGCGTGTGACACGCTCTATATGGATCAATAGATAAAGTCTTTCATCAGAGCTTATATCATAGTGATATTCGATCAGAATATAATCTGCTATTCTGTCCACGCAGTTCTTTACATGGACAAATCGTCCTGAAAGCTCTGTAAAAATGTCGTCATCTTCCGTATTTTCATAGCATTCCTGGGAAAGGATACGCTTTGCAAAAAACTTGAGATGAGTGAGAAATCTCTGGTAGTTCCACTCCTCTTCATCAAGCTGAGTCTGAAAGGATTGCTGCACGATGTCCACAACGCTTCCGATGAGTTTTGAAACTTCATCAGGTGAAACTATGGATCTGGTGGAAAGCTCAGCATTTACGAAATGATAGGCTATAAATGCTGCCTCGTCTTCAGTCATATCCGCCCCGAACCGGTCTTTCAAAACCTTAAGAGCATATTTACCGATCCTGAATTCTGACGGGTAGATACGTTTGATATCCCATAACATAGGATTATCTAGAGAGATATTCTGACGGCTTCTTTCAATGCTTCCTGCCATGTGATCGCAAAGGGGAAGTATGATCCTGTCTGAGACATAGATATTACACTCTTTTCTTGCGTATTCAAGAACATCTTCAGCAATCTCCCAGTACTCATCGGGGATTTCCATGAAAAGTTCCTGAAAGTGACGGCTTTCCGAAGCATTTTCCGGGATAAAACGACGTTCAATCTTGTCTTCTTCCAGGCAGTCACCGGTTTTTTTCTGAAACCCGATACCCTTTCCCTGACAGATTGACTCATTCCCATTCTCATCACGGACCAGCACCATATTATTATTAAGTGCTTTAACTACTTTCACAAAAGAACCTCCGTCAAAACAGGAAATACAGAGACAAAAAAAGACAGGGCATACGCATACAAAAATACCGAATCATCTACAGTCAGTATCATCTGCGTGAGCCTTGCCTGCCTTACCAGTCACAATTCACGATAGCTAGTTTAACAAATGACGCTGTGTTTGTATATCTGTACAGTTATACAATTTTGTAGATGTGATTTTGGTAATTTCGCACAATATGATCTCATGGCAACAAAAAAATAAGTATAAGAACAAGAATTGCCGTTGTAATAAAAAAGTTATAAATAAGACATCATTCTGTTATAAATCCATCTGAGCTTGTCGAAATATCTTTCATATACGTGGAAAAATTACGCAGAAGTTATGACATCGTGTCAGGTGATTTTTTTCACATGAAAGGAGCGTAAATGAAACGAATTTCAAAAATCCTAAGTCTCATATTATCGCTGTGCATCATAAGCAGTCTGACACTGCCTTTGGCATATGCAGCCAATGAGAAAAAGAACGAAACGACTCAGACAGAAGAAACCGATGCCACTCAGGAAAAGGCATCACCAAGTGAAATTTCCAGAGCTCAGGCTGAGTGGGACGTAATGGTTTACCTCTGCGGAACCGATCTTGAATCCGAGGGCGAAATGGCCACCACAAACCTGGAAATGATCAAAAATACTATTCCGAACGATAGTGTCAATGTCCTGATTCAGACAGGCGGCACAAAGAAATGGCACGCAAAGGAAACTGTAGGCATAGACATTGCCACAGATAAATTGCAGCGCTGGAGCTATGGTGAAGGTGGTTTCAACCTTGAAGAGGAACTGGATAATGCCTCCATGGCGAAATACACAACCTTGTCAGACTTTATCACCTGGGGTGAAAAGAACTTCCCTGCAAAGAAGCACCTTCTCATCATCTGGGATCATGGCGGCGGAAGCTCAACAGGTCTTGTGGTTGATGAATTACATGACAAAGCCATCATGAGCCTGGAAGGTCTCGAAAGAGCGCTTAAGAAATCCGGTGTTCATCTTGATCTTTTCATGACAGATGCCTGTCTTATGGCTTCCCTTGAGACAGCTCAGGCAATTCAGCCTTACGCAGACTATCTGATCGCATCGGAAGAAGTGCTTCCGGGATACGGCAGCAATTACGAAGAGTGGCTCCAGTCTCTCTATGACGAACCTGAGAGTGACGCTCCGCGTCTTGGCTCCAACATATGTAATTCAACTGAAATCATGTACGCCGAAAAAGGCGATGACGGAAGTCTGAAGGGTCTTACCTTCTCTGTCATAGATCTGAGTAAGATAGCTCCTGTAGCAGAAGCTTTTGAATCATATATGAAGGAAGTTGTTTCCCTGGTTCCGGATCCCGTTGCCTTCGGACAGTATCTTAATGCTGTAAGCAAGACCGACAGATATCAGGAACGTAATATGTGGGATATCTATGATCTGGCACGCAGAGGACAAAAGGGCGGTATTTCAAAGAATACTGTTAAGAAGCTGGAGAATGCAGTGGATGCTGCGGTATTGACCCGTGTACGCGGATCCTACCATCCATATGCTCACGGCTTATCTGCATTTATAACCTACAACGGTACAACCGATAAACTGGATCGTTTTGCAAGAACCTGTAAGAATCCATGGCAGCTGGCATTCCTTGATGCTGTAAGTCTGAAGTGGGATGCTCCGGAATGGGCTTGTGAAGTTACAGGTGAGATACCTCAGCTTAAGCCGGAACTTTATACAGTGAAATTTGAAACTGAAAATAATAATGATAACAGCCAGCACCTTGTTCACATCAATTCCGGTATCGATAGCGGAGGATCCATATGCTACGAAATCCAGAGCTTTGATGAAGAATACCAGGAGTGGCATGATCTCGGACAGAGTGAGGACGTGAAGCTGCTCAGCTATAACGACAACGACCTTACATATACCGCAGATTTCACAGGAAAATGGCCGGCAATCAATGACCAGTTCCTGCATGTGACCACCAAGGACGTTCAGGGACATACTGTACTCATGCAGGCAACAGTACGACTTCCTGAAATCAATCCCAACAAGCTTATGAAGCTCAGAATCCAGGCAGAATATCCGGAAGGTCTGTCAAATCAGATTGAAGAAGAAACTGAAGCAGATGAAGATGAAGATCATGTAGTACTATACCAGTTTGCAGGTCTTTGGGACGGTTACGATTCTTCAACCGGCCTCTCGGACAGAAATACTTATTCCATACTTGATCTTGCAGGATTACAAATGGAAGTATGTACTCCTATATACAGCAATTATCTGAACAAGATCGGTGACATGAGATACAATGCTCCGATGACACTGGACTTTGACATCGACGTTAAGGATACTGTACTTCCGGCAGGAAACTACAGAATGCGTTATTCCATCAATGACATGCTGGACAGAACCTATACTACAGAGTTTGTAAACTTCACCTGGGACGGCAGCAAGGCAGTATTTGATCCTCCTGTTAAGACTAGTTAAGAAAGCGGTTCAAAGATGATTATACGCAGCTGATGAAAAAAATCCCTGCAAACCGTGTAACGGTTTGCAGGGATATCTGTTTTACATATTTTTGCACCAGTTGCTTCTGAGTATAAACCACCTGATCATCGTATTAAGCACATCTGATACAACAAGGGACCAGATGAGACCGTTGATCCCCCACAGGTGATTCATGATCATCGTAAGAGGTATGATCAGTACGATATGTCTTATGATCGCGAGCAAAAAAGATACCTTTCCTTTACCGATGGCATTCATATAGTTCACAGCCTGGTATCCCAGCATCATAAAGGGAAGGGCAATGCATCTGCCTCGCAGAAAGCGGCATCCCCATTGAATAGTCTCTTCGTTGGAAATGAAGGACCCCACTATCTTCTCTGCAAATATAAGGAACAGCGCAACACATATCATTGAAAAACTTACCACCACTGTCCTTGACAGTGAGCTTATCTTTCCCATTCTTTCCTTATTTCCGGATCCGTAATTGTACGCAACCAGCGGAACCATACCGAGGCAGACTCCCAGGCCAATGTTTACGGGTATTCTTTCAAGCTTCGTCACTATACCCATGGCAGCCAAAGGTATGTCGCCGTATGTTACAGTTATTCTGTTTGTGACCATGGCAACAAGGTCAAAAAGGAAAATCGCAAAAGCTGCAGGGATTCCTACCATATACAAAGACTGTTTTTGATCCGGAGTGATACGCTCTATCCTGCGGGGAAGGCTCAAAACAGTTTTATCTCTGAGTTCCCGGAAAACTATGATGAAATATATCATGGAAACAACATTGGAAAGCATGGTGGCAACTCCGGCACCTATAACCTCCCATCCCTTCGGAAAAAGGACGAACATGAAAAGCGGATCCAGGTAAACATTCAAAAAGCTTCCCATACCCACTCCTATTCCGGCTTCCTTTGCATATCCGGAATTACGAAGGAGCTGCGGCATACACATTGAAAGCACAGTGGGTATTCCGCCGATAACCGTGGTCATGAACACATACTGTCTGCCGTAGGTCAGGGTATTCTCACTTGCGCCTAAAAGCAAAAGGATAGGATCCAAAAACAGAAAAACAATCAGGGAAAATGCAAACGCAGTAACTGCAGACATTGCCAGACTGTAGGATGCGACTTTCCTTGCGTCCTCCGGTTTCTGTTCTCCTGCAAGCCTCACCATGAGGCTTCCTCCACCGGTGCCGAAGACATTGGCCAGAGCAACTTCAGCCAGATATATGGAAAGTCCCAGTGAGGACGCTCCTATCATGTAGGGATTGTTAGTCCGCCCTATAAACCATGTATCCGCCAGATTGTAGATCAGGATGATCATCTGACTTGCAACCGTAGGCAGCGCCATCAAAGCCAATGCTTTTCCCGGCTCCATGGTCTCAAATAATTCATTTTTTTCATTCCTTCCGGAGGATGAGCTCTTTTGTTTGTTGGTTCTTACTTCTTCATCGGAAGGGTTCTCTTGTTTGTTGGTTCTTACTTCTTCGTTGGAAGGGTTATCTTGTTTCTTAGTTCCTTCTTCGTTCATAGTACTTTGCAATAATTACTTTTAACCTTTGTTGTCTGTACGGGATATCCCGCTGTGGTAGCCGATAAGTTCATCCAGCATCGGCTGCATCGCTGCTATCTCGCTCTTCTTTTTTGTTTCAATGCTTAAGCGGTCACCGTCATCATATTCAACATATATATCCACATAATTATTATCCGAGTCGGATTCTGTGTAATCAGGTTTGGCCTCCCCGAAACCGAAATATCCGTTTTCGTGATTGTCATATACTCCGGAGCTGTAGTTGAATCTACTGTAATCGTACTTTAGTGTAAGATCGTATTTCGAAAGAATGGCTGTCAGACCAGCATAATAATCATCCGGAAGCGTATAAACGTATTCACCGTCCTGATTCTTTAGTGCAGTGGAAAAATCACACACTTCCTCTCCGTCTTCAATTACAGTGATGCTGAAGCGCTTTGCCGTTGCAGTATATTTATCGGGATACAGCGAATCGATTCCATTATCGGAAAACCATTTTGCAAATACATCATATATATCGCACTCCCATTCTGAGTACGGCTCGTTGTCGATGGTAAAGGTAAGCTTCTCGCCGGTATCGTATATGGCGGTAAACTCGCATGGGCTTCCGTACTCTGGATCTATGCCTGCAGTTATCCGGTACCGTCCGTTTCTTGACACCAGGTCATGATCTTTTATGACTTTTTGAAGAGACTTCATAAGTTCATCATCGGCAGGGAGACTTACACCGGAAACATGCTCGTATGCTGTCAGTACGTTTCCATTATCCTGTTTTACCTCAAATTTAAAGTCATGTGCTCCCCTTTCATCCCGGTCACCCTTCCATCTGTCGGGAAGAGATATATTTGTATAGAAACTCACAATGTTATCCGATTTGATCTCCTTTGGTGCATTCGGATCCGCTTTGTCGGTTATGGTACCGCCCTCCACGGGTTCATCGGTTGCCCCGGGGGTCTCCGGCGTCTCAGATGAGGTGCACGCGCAGAGAACGGAGGATGCAAGCACGAGGGATATGATAGCTATCGCTGTCAGTCCCGGTATATGATTTTTAGTTAATGGTTTCTTCATATGAATGTTTTCCTTTTCAATATTCGGAATCAGGTTGGCCTGGATGATGACCGGCTTCAGATGCCGTCTCATCCCGTTATCCATCAAACTAATGTGTCAAACCAATCCGGTTATCCCGGAAAGCTGAGACCGTCAAAAAGATCAACCAGCAGATTGCTCTCAAAACCGTAATTTCCCGGAATACAGTATCTGCCGTTCTCATCTTCTCCGATGGTGATGCGGAATATGCCGAAGGCTACATCTTCCTTACCGTCAACGAACACATCTATAAAGTTTTCGCTGTCAGTTCTGAACAGGATGATCCTGTCTCCTTTTTTGATCTCTGTCTGCTGTACTTCATCACCGTCATCGTTCACAGCCATGGCCGGTATGTCATATTTTGCCTTTATCGGTGATTTGGGATTGAAATTATAGTATCTGAATTTGTCCAAATGCTCCGGCATTCCGTCAGAACCTATACGGCATCTCGCACTTGTCCACTGTGTGCCGAGCTTCTGCTCATAGCTTCCAACAAAGAATTCATTGGGATCAGAAGGCTTTACGTCCATATATTCCCCACCCGCATAGTTAAGATCGGACATGGTAAAGAATATGCATCCGCACTCATCAACAAATGTAAAATCTCCTCCTTTGTAGCTGTAGACGCTTGTTCCGGAATAGCCGTTATCAAGATCCCACTGCATATACAGGTACTGTCCGCGGTCGGCTGAAAACCACGCACACTTAAGACCGTCGCCCGCATATCCATAAAGACCGTCCTTTATGGTAATGCTGTCTTTTCCGGCAACAACATTAACCTTTTCGATTCCTTCGCTCTCATTTGCGACCATCTCGAACTCGAGGGTTTCTTTGCTGCCGTCACCATCAAGATCGATCTCCGTTTTGGCAACACTTCCTTCTTCTATATCAAAGCAGGTGACACTTTCTTTGCTCTTCTTACCGGATGTGTTTCCATCCTTCACCAATTCATTTCCGGAAAATGCCTTAAGCTCTATCTCACCCTTAATCGGTGCAGGATTATAGTCCTCATCAAAGCCCGTATCATCAGACGATGTTATGACTTCTGCAATGAGCGTGCCGTGGCAGGCATCCAGGATGCTCTTTTGGGAGTGTTCGGAAAGTATATCATCCCATTCGACATTAATGCCGCTCTTTCGCACCTGCTTTGCGAAATCATCGTCTTCAAAACTGGAGCCTGCATACTCTGCATGATTCACCACATCAAACGCTGTGCCATCATAGGTAAGAGCATAGAAACTCAGATATGCTCCGTCTGCCCCCGGATACACAGAATTATATGTCATCATTCCGATCATCGGTTTGCCGTCATTTTCATATGTGAATACATATGTATCGCCCATGTCAGAGGACAGGATTCCATCAGTGCCTACAAACAGATCCGTCATGGTGACATCCTTACCGGCCTCATACATTGACAGGTTCAGGCTCTCATTTCCGTCTCCGCCTGCAAGTGCGACTGCAAGCATTTCGTCATCTTTATCACCGTCAAAATCCTGTATGCTGCACTCAAAGATTCCGAACACCTCCGAAGGATATTTACTGTCAAATCGCCACTCCTCTCCGGGCTCTCTTGTATATTCTCCTGTCAGGCTTTGGGCCGGGGCCAGTTCACTTTTTACGAAGTCTAAAAATGCTTTGTGAGTATCGCCCTTATCGTTTGATTCTGTTTCAGAGGATTTATCCGGTTTCGTCTCTTGGCTTTCCTTATCCTTCACTTCCGCCTGCTCTGAAGCCTTTGTCTCCGGTTCAGTCTGCTCGATCTCAGTTGGCTTTGGCTCTGAATCAGCCTGAGGACGCTCTGACTTCTTAGGCGAACAGCCGGAAAGTGTAGATATCGCAGTTGTCAGGATCAACGTTCTAACCAGATTACCTGAAAAATTATGCATATGTTTTTTCCCTCCATCAGTTTATTTCCAATTTTTTTGCCCACCAAAACGTACTCTATTTATTACTAAATTTTACTATATTCTTGTCCCGTTAAAAAGAGAACCGGCAAGAATTTGAATTCTTGCCGGTTAGTTTACTTCGATGCTATAAAGTCTGTAAAAACGTACTGTATATCTGAGATTTCTACTTGAGAACCGGCTACAATCCTACTTCAGCATACCCTCTTGGATGACCCGTTTCCAAGGCGTTCTGCCCAGGACATCATCAGATCCTCACGCTTTCCGAACAGATCCTTCTGCATGCCGATGACATCGTCAAAGACCATGGTCTGACGGTCGTCTCCGGAGAACTTCTTCCACTGGTATTTGTCGGTGGAGGGATTGCCTGTCCGGGCGAAGTTGACCCACATCTCCTTTACAACGTGGCGGAACTCGCAGTCTTCGGTACTGACGATCTTGCCGCTGCCCATAGGGTCCTCTAGGCAGGTGTCGAAAAGGTAAGGAATCTCGCAGGCGTGTATCGCACCAAGCTCCGGAGTTGTCACCGGCTTCCTGACGAAGTACATGTAGGTGTTGCCGCCTGTGGCAGAGTGTCTGATGGCCATATTGGTGTTGCCGGCGCGGAAGTTAATGTCGTTGCAGTACTGCTCCAGCCTGCTCACTTCTCTTTCGTTTGCGAGGGTGGCCATGAACTCATCGTACATAGACTTCTCACGGTCATTGAGCATCGCGCGATCTCTCTTAGCAATCCACCTCAGCGTATTTGCAAAGCCTTCTTCACCGCCTTCGGAGGGAACGAAGTATCTGATTTCGTCCAGGTTGGAACCGATCATCAAATCGATTTTGGCCCTCTTCTCATCTCCCCACATACCGTACATGACCGCACGGTCCTCGGGTAATGTGACACCGTCGAGGAGCGGGAAGTTGGCAAATCCGAGAAGACAGTTCTTGTCAATAACACCTGCTTTCTGATAGGCTTCTACAAGCTGCTCGGTGGTGAGTTCCATCAGCTCGTCCATAGTCTGGCAGCCCGTTGCGGTCAGGAAGTTCTGAGTGACGTGGATACCGTGCTCCATTGTGTCACAGTAGGCAATGTTGGCGCTCTGTGCGATGCATCTCTTAAAGAGCCCCTCGCTTCCTTCGATAATCGGGAGGAACGTTACGCTTGCAGAGCCTGCTGACTCTCCGAAAATTGTTACGTTGTCCGGATCTCCGCCGAAGCCGGCGATGTTTTTCTGTACCCACCTGAGGGCCTCGAGTTGATCAAGCAGACCGAGGTTTCCTGCCTCCCGGAAGTTCTCTCCGCCCGGAATACGCTCGAAGTTCATGAAGCCCATGAAGCCGAGGCGGTAGTCGATGGACACGAACAGGATGTCGGGGCACTGTTTGGCGATGTTTGTAAGGTCATAGAGGGGTGACGCCTGGGATTCGGCGCAGAATCCGCCTCCGTGAATCCACACCATGACAGGCTTTTTGTTGTCAGTACAGCCGGTATTGCAATAAATGTTTAGTACGAGGCAGTCTTCACCGAACTCCGCCGTTCCCCCTGAGTCGTTCAAGGGTCCGATGGGAACGTGGCCGGGCTTTGTCGCGTCGTATACGCCGTCATCGTCTGCGGCAGGCAGTGCCTTCTTCCAACGGAGCTTCCCTACCGGCTGAGTTGCGTACGGAATGCCCTTCCAGATAATCAGCCCGTCTGTTTCCTTGCCGATGAAGGTACCGTTGTTACACTTGATTTCATTAGAGTTACTCATTTTTTCTCCTTTTCATTCAATATATGTTGTTCATAAAAAAACCACATCACTAGTTATTCTATCGGCACAAAATGAATATAAATCAGTACGGAAAATACATCTAAGAAATAATGATCCTGGAACAAAGTTAATATGCTCATATCAAAAAAGCGCACATTTCAAAGTGCGCCTGACAGAAAAGAATGATGAATTAACATCGGAACGATGGACCGGATTACACGGACTCCAGGCATCTGCAAACCTGTAAAAATGAAGCCCGCTCCATCCTTTGCAGAAACATAATGTGTTCTTTTCTGAATAAAATGTTACTTAATAAGTGAGGATCATGTCAAGTGGGAGCTTGGCGGTTTACCGTTTACTTTGCACAGATGGGGATTCCGGTTGAAGCGATCGTGCTGGCTTCACTTATGGGATTTACGATGTCTTTATCTTATCAAAGACAGGGAAAACCATAGGATAAACACCAATGATCACAAATATTGTTATCGCATACCGTGCGGTTCTGATCAGAAGGGCAGCTAAGCTGTTACCGGAAAGAAACTCACCCGAAAAAGGCATTTTCAACAGTTTATTCATCACAAAGAAGATCAGAAACGCACAAATCACGCGAAGTACCTTTGCAAAAACATTACTAGTATCTTTAAACCCAACATACTTCTCTTCAAAAGGAATTGCTGCGATAACACCGATCAGTACTCCCAGGGATGTAAAATAGTCCTGTGTCCGAACAAAAAACACTCCGGGCAATGCAAAAGCCAATAGGATAATATGACGGATCCATGCTTTTTCAACAAACCGGTCCAGAAGCGAAAAGATCCCTATAATTACAAATCCAAATATCCATCCGGCAAGGACATCTGTCGGATAATGTGCACCCACTGCCGGTCTGGATACACCTACCAAAAATGAAAGGCAGATCGAAAGAATCCAAACAAGTCTCTTTTTCACTTTGGATGCCAGAGTAATATAGGCGGCTGTAACTGACGCACTATGCATACTGGGGAATGAATATCCCTGTGCAGAAACATCCTGCGCTGCCGCACCTGATTCCACCAGTACCCGTGCTTCAACCCTGTCGGGATACTCCATATAAGGCCGTGGTCTCATCACAACGCTCTTAATCATCGGAAGATACGAATTTACGGATGCAAGAATCAGAGCAATGCGTTTGCCCACTTCTTTCTTCCAACAGAACATCACGATAAGGAGCATTAAAAGCAAGCCCTTTTCTCCGCCTATAAAAGCACAGATCTTTCCCAAAACCTGACTAAACTCTCCGGAATTTTCCTGCATCCATTCAATAAGCCTTACTTCCCATTCCATATTTTTTCACCCTTCTGTACAGTAATCTGTTCACAGCGGCAGGCACCAATCATTCGGTTAGAGGATTAAATATATACTGATGTTCAAATTTGCCTGCATTGAAACCTAAGACCATTTTTGTACCGCTGCAGGTTCCGCTAGCTATGAAGCTATTGCATTTTGCAAGAAATCTTAGTGCATAGAAATAATTGACAGTAATATCCTCAAGCGCCGCTTCATAATCCTCTCCCGTCCGCTTTTCTTTTTCAAGGTCTTTGATCAGATGGATATTTTTGAAATCCGATACGGAAAATCTCTCCTGTGCTATCACACGGACTTTATCTTTGCCAAATTCTGCAAACATGGCATCCAGAGCATCATTATCCTCGGTTGCGAGAAAGATTTTGTCAAAATGATACTCTTCCATGAATTCTTTTATCTTAGGAATCAATATCTCTGTAGAGGCCTGTTTATGGCTTGGACCAACCTCAGTAAGCTTGTAATCCGTACCTCTGATCAGAACGCCCAGTACCTTGTCATCACCAAACACCGCCTCATAATATTCATCCATCTGACTATTGAATTCATCATCGATGACAGTTTCCTTTAGCGGAATCTGCATCATTTGGAAGGTCGGTATGACATACAGTTTGATAAAGTCGGCACAAATACAGGTGTTGTCCTCATTTGCATCTGCCGGCCTCTTCTTAAGAACGAAATATCTGTTCAGCATCTCATCACTGTATCTTGAACAATGCTCTTTCAGAAAGCATTCAATGCCGAATCCGGCAAGCAGTGCCTCGATTTTGTTATAGGTATCCAGTATTGCTCCGATGCCGATGATTTTATCGAACTCTATTTGGCAATACTTTATTTCTGACAGGTCTTTGCCATCTGCAAGTCCCTGCACAAAAAATATCTCGCTGAAAAGCGGAATGGAGTGATTTTTTTTCACATCTCCCTTGTATATACCGATCAAAAAATCCTTTGTGATGATCGTAGAGTCCTCGCGGCCGGGAAGCTCTTCTACTATGTGCACGTTATTAAGATCAGACATGAAAAACCTGATTCTGGAATCAGTTACGTAAACCTGCATATCAAGCTTTAACGCAGCGAGCTTTGCGATCACAATCGAGTACTCAGTTAATTCCTCAATTTCAAGTGCACCGAAGCGTTTTATAAGTGACAGATTCAGGGTTCGGTCATCATTTTCGTCGTAATTGTTGAAGTTAAAAAACAGCTCGGAGAAACCATTGTCCTGAGCACCTTTGCTGGTCTTTATTGTGTAATTATTGTCGATTTTTTGGAGATCGTATAACGGCTGATCATCCTTGTAAACATGGCAGTATTCCAGCTGCTTTCTCAGTGCTTCATGAAATACATCATCACCATGGCTGAGTTTGTCTCCGGCTTTATCGTTGTCAAATGCCAATACTTTGTACATCTTATCCTTCCTTCCTACTAATGTATCTCTATGAGATACTGTATAACGTTAGGACTTATATCGACGAAAGTGTCTAATATGATTAATTTATCATTGTTCACAGTGTCAGGCACCTATGGCTTTGCACTTCCTTTTCAACTTAAAACCTCTGCTCTTTTTTCTATAAGTTCAGTAAAACTTACTTTCATATCTTCAGGTATATATGAACAATTAACCATTTCAATAAAAGTACCTTTAAGCTTTAACAACTGTTTTATCAATCCCACAGATGTTTTCTCAGTGATTCCCAGGTTGTCAGCCAGTGCAAGAAAATCCTTCCTTCTCAAATTCCTCTTCTTTCCGTTAAGTGTCAATGCAACCTGTTCTTTATCTGTCGGCAATATTACATTAACAGGCAACAGATCATATGCTGCAGAAAGGCCAAAGATTCTGCTTCCGGCTTTATCTTCAATAAGTGAAAAGTTCTTTAAATGCATATCCGAGTTTCCTGTTAAAAAGCAAAACAAAAGCCTATAGAAAAAATCTGATTTGTCTATTCCAATGTTTTGAGAATACCTGTTTATGATTTTTCCGCAGTTCTCATAGGATCCTTTATATTTATCTTCTGTCAGCCTTCCGGATAACTGGCAAAAGTCTTCCATGGCAAATAACTGCTTATCTAAACGGTCTATTCTTTTCGTTATATATGAATATTTGCCATTAATGTAAATCAATGCATTCGAAACAGTCTTTATCTTAGCCTTTGAAGCCATTTTCATGGTTATGAATTCCGCTTCCGGTAAATTCCCGAAATCATCTGACTGAGGCTTCAATATATAGCCCGTTGGATAGTCCACAATCGTTAATCTTGCATTCCTTCCCTCGCTATGCAGATGCAAAGACAGTTTCTTTTGAACACCGGGAACCGTGAGCCCTTTGTTAACCGTCGAATTTACAAGCTGCTCAAGTTCTTTTTCAGTACAGTCAAGTTCAGGAAGTATTTTGGTTCCGAAGAATGACTTTATGCACTTCTGATGCCAGGTAACAGTATTCTCATATTCACTTGGATTTACAATTTCTTTATTGCAGCATAAACATCTCATACTTACAATGCCTCTAATCGAACATCTCCTATACAGTCGCTACATGTTACAAGCAAAAGACCAAATCTGTCTTTTCCATCTATCTTCCAATTCCGTTCTACAACCTGAAGCAACCATCCTTCGGGAATCAAACCGTCAAAAAAAGAAAACAGTGTTTTTGATCTGTATATTTCCTGTGTCAAGGGTAATGTCAGGCTCACCGGTAATGGATTCTCCATTGTCAGATAATCCTTGTCATATGAAAATTCATAACCATCATCTGTTTCTTTTATCGTTCCTGCACGTTTATTCTGTACAAACACTTTTCCAGCTCTTCCCATGTTATAAATCTCCTCTGGTCAGCGGTCCCGGAACTGCTTCCATTCCAAACATCCTGAGTGCCTGATTAACTTTGTCCATACGAACAGTCTCCTTTCCCTGCTCTAATTCTCTGACAAATCTAAGCCCTAACCCTGCTCTCAGAGCAAATTCTTCCTGTGTAAGTCCTGCTTTTTTTCTTTCACGTTTGATAAATTCAGATATAGTATTCATAAAACAAATATACACCCTAAAGGGTATAAATTGCAATGAATAATCGAGATTTATACCCTTTAGGGTGTATATATATGAATATGGTTCGAAACGTACCTTTTCGGGTATAATTATCATCTTCTTAAATTTCAATGATAGGTGCCTGTTTGTGTCGAATCCGCTGCCACGGAGCCGCCCATAAGTGCCAGTCATGGTCTTTGTTCACAGTGACAGGCACCTATGGTTCTTAAGATTTTTCTTCATGTGTTCCTCCTTAATTATGCCGCTCTCAGAGAGGCATTTCATGTATGATGTCTTAATGATACACTTTCGTAATTAAAAAAGGTAAACTTGCGGTTTACCTTTTAATTGTTATTTATCATTACTTTGTCTTGATACATAATAAGTTCACTTTACGATTACCAAAGAAAAATAACCTGCTTCATCCGGAAAGGACTGCGAGTCAAAATAAACCTTTTCATCAGGCATTCCAATGTTTTCAACCAGATAGATATGCTTGTTCCGGGCAAATGCTTTTTCCTTTATTTCCTTTAACTTTTTTCCGGCTTTCATTATCACGAGTGTGCCTTCAGATTCACAGTATTTACCTGATGTTATCATCAGGGATTCGTCGCCTAAGGAAAGTGGAAGTTTCAACTTTGCGGAGGCAGCGCTAAAGGAAGTAATTCCGCTGATTACCTCGATTTCATATCCTTGTTTCTTTATCATAGCTGCAATATAAAAAAACGTAGAATATATCCCCGGATCGCCCAATGTAAGAAAAGCTACTTTCTTCCCCAATGAAAGGTAGTGTATGATCTGTTCAGCGGCTTTTTTATGTGCATCAGAGAGATCATGTTTTCGCATGGGGAATTTCAAAAGTAACAGTTCTTTTGAAGTGATCTCCGGAACAGCGTCTTTCGCAATACCATATGCAACTCCAGGTTCACCATGACTTTTCGGACATGCTATACAATCGGCATTTTTTATTATTTTTAGCGCTTTTAATGTTAGCAGGTCCGGATCCCCGGGTCCTACTCCAACAGCGTATAGTTTTCCAGACATAGTACTCCTAAAAAATCTTTATCACTGACATATTCAGCACCAATCATTCCTGAACCAAAACTCTTACTTAGTCACAGCTCGTCCTAATTCGTATACAACGTACTGATTCAGGCTGACACCTTCCTCAGATGCTCTGCGGGAGAGTTGTCGATGCAGACTCTTCGGCATACGAAGGCGCAGCTGTCCCGAATATTCTTCCTGGGGTTCCTTGATATCAACACCATCCTCGATTGCTGCCATCAACCATTCTCTCTTCGCATTTTCAGACATGGTCTTAGCCTCATCCAAAGACTCTACGCATGTAACACAACCAGGTAGATCAGGAAAATATAAAGTATATCCTCCTTCTTCTTCGTCCGGAACAATTACCATTCTGTATGGCAGTTTCATATAATCTTCAATTGTTTTCTTTGGCTTTTTTATATTTGTTTTCATCTTCATTCCTCCGGAGTTTCTTCCTGGTTAAGTGTCGCTCTCATTACAACTCTTTTCACGGTTTTACAGTGCCAGGTACCTATAGGTATACACATACGAATCCGTTATACTACGTTGGGGATTGACCCGCTGGGTGCCAATCCCCAAGTCCATTCCTTATAATGCAATCTGCTCAGAATTTGCCTTTATCTTTTCGACAATGTTCAAAATATCTCTTGCTGTGCTCATATTGTCTTTAAACAATACAGGCATACTTCCTACAGACTTAAATGGTTCATTCATGAGAACCCTGTTGTCTTCGATATTTCCGTTAGCAACAATATAATCTACAATCAGATTTACAAATCTTATCTGATTTAAATTGAGCTTTTCATCAGACAGGAATTTACTAAAGGCTTCATTAACATCAGCTCTCTCCATGCCGACAATTTTACGAACAAGTCTTCCGACAGGAGTATCTCCGTACTCCTTGATGTAATCATCTTTAGAACCTAATTCAGTCCAAAGAATACGTTCAAGCTCTTTCATATCCATTTCTGTAAGTGGTTTGTTATGTCTGAGTTTATATACAGACATTGTGTTTTCTTTTGACTTTAGGTAGTATTCCACCTTTTTACGATAGTTCTCCAGCTGATCACCAACATGAAGCGGAGTACCTTCTGCCATATCAACGATTTCATCTTCAAAGTCAGTGTAGTAAATTACTTTCTTTTTCTTATCCAGATACTGAAGCAGATTCCTAAGCGCTGCACGAACCTCTTCTATATCCAGTATGCTCGCTTCATCCCAGAAATCCTGTGTCTGTACCTTTTCTACGATAGGCCGCTGAGCCGCAACTTGAGGAATGGACATTTTTTCTGATAAAAGTTCTGCTGTGGCAACAACAATATTTATTGGCTTTTGAACATTTTTGCTCTGTAATATGCCAAGCTGTATGCTATACATCAGATGGTCAAATCTTCTCGCAAGTTCATCACTTTGATCAGGCTGTATGATAGGTGCGATATGGTCTTTTATCTCAGATATTTCAGCTGTTTCAAGATCATTCCAGTTATTAAGATCTCTATATGTCTGTACATAGCGCATATTCATCTTAACGAGAAAGCTGTCTGTATTAAGTTCAACTACTGCTTCGTGTAATCCGTTAACCAGTTTCACTCTGTAGTCTATATAATCCTGATTATCTGTAAAACAGGATGACTGAAGCTCTCTGCAGATTAATGTTTTTGTGTTATAGATTTTCTCTGAAAGAGATACAAGTAACCCTCCTTCAGTGCCATTTTTGTTAACGCGGAAGAATTCAAAGTTATTGCAGAAATCGAAGATAAGGAAATGCGTTTTGTTTTGACCTTCCCCGAGAAGATCCGGACAAAGTCTTGTCCCTCGTCCTATCATCTGCCAGAACTTTGAATAGCTTTTAACTTTTTTAAAAAATACAAGATTCAATATTTCCGGAATGTCGATACCGGTATCAAGCATATCAACAGAAACCGCTATCTGAGGCATTTTTTCTTTAGTACTGAAATCATCGATGAGTGTGTCACAATACTTAATGCTATAATCAATCTGTTTTATGAAATCGCCGCCAAGCTCAGGAAAAAGTTTATTGAAACGCTCAACTATAGCTTTTGCATGAAGGCTGTTCTTGGCAAAAATAATTGTTTTTCCAAGCTTATCTCCGCCTTCGATTTTAAGGCCCTTTTCCATCAGCTCCTTTAGAACTTTATCAATTGTATCAGAATTAAAAAGCCAGCTGTTAACAGCATCACTGGATATGTCTTCATCTATTGTTTCATCTGCTTCGAAAAGATTATCAAACACTTCTTTTTCTTCCTCAGACAGCTCATCATAATGAATACCATCCTCCATGATCTTGGTCTTGTATTCAAGAGTTGAATAGTTAACAAGGTATCCTTCTTCTACCGCTTTATCAAGTTCATATGCGAATGTTGGCACACCCCGCTCCAGGTCAAAGACACCATAAGTATTCCTATCGATTTCGTTCTTCGGTGTTGCGGTCATGCCCAGGAGCATGGCATCAAAATAATCAAAAATTGCCTGATATTTCTTGTATATCGAACGATGTACCTCATCGCAGATGATCAGGTCAAAATGTCCCGGAGTAAATAATCTGGAGCCTTCTTTATTCTTTTTCTCATCTATGGCATTCATCATGGTCGGATACGTAGAGAAAATCATACGGCAGCTTTCCGGATCATCCTTGTTTTCCAACAGATTGCAGCATGATAGATCAGGTAACAGGTTTGTATAGTTATTCTTGGCCTGTTTAACAAGAGCTGTTCTGTCTGCTAAGAATAAAACATTTTTCACATAATTATGTCTTCTCAAAACATCAACTATGCTTATACTAACTCTTGTTTTACCGGAACCTGTTGCCTGAACAATGAGCATCTTTCTATGCTTATGTGCTATAGCATCACATACAGCGGTAACCGCCTCTTTTTGATAAGGGCGGTTTGTTATATTGTCACTGATTTCAATATTAACTAATGGTTTTCGCTGCTTTCTCCTGTCCACCTCAAGTTGTAATTCTTCCTGGGTAAGGAACCCCGCTACTTCTCTTCGCGGATATCCCATATAGTCATTGGTATAGAATATTTCATATCCATTGGAAGTAAAGATCAACGGCCTCTGGCCATACTGATTCTGTAAACAATCCGCATAAAGTTTTGCCTGCTGGCTTCCAACGATAGAATCAACGGTAGCCTTCTTTGCTTCAACCACTCCAAGAGGAAGGTTATCCTTTCCCCACAGAACGTAATCCACAAAACCGGTACCCGTAGTTGTAGGCATCCCGGTTATGGGAACTTCAAGTGTACAGTTACCATCTATTACCCAACCGGCCTCTTGAAGCTCAATATCTATAAGACTCTTTCTAGTCTCAGCCTCTGTTAAAGTATCTATTCTGAATATTCTGGATCCGGTGTTCTGCTCACGGACCTTTGCCATCTGCTTTCTTAATTCATCGTTTTCGGCAATGGCTTTTTCTAACTCTTCATCCTTTGCAGCAATTTCATCTGATTTCGATGAAATCTTATTCTGTAATGCTTTTAACTCAGATGCACTGACTACTTCGGCATTTGAATCCAACAGCAATGATTCGTCAAAAGAATGAGGTTCGTACTCGGTTGAATAGGAATAATCCAGCCAATCCAGAAATTCAAAAAGGTCTTTAAGCGCCAGAACTGCCTGGTCTCTGGTGATACGTTTGTTTTCATGTAAAACAAGATTTCCAAGTTTTCTGATATATGTTAATAAATCTAAAAGTCCCGGGCTTAAGATGTTTTTGAATGAAGGCTCATACATAAGAGCAGACAAAGTTGTCTCATAGGGCATATAAACGTCTGCATCATGCTCATAGACATATTTTATTGCCAGTTCCATGGCCTTTCTTGACAGAGCGGCAGAAGCTGATGGTGATACCACCATTGCTCTTTCAGCTTCTATTGCTTCCTGTGCAAAATAGTCGTAGTCTTCTTTTCCTTTCAAAAAGTCAAAATTAGATTTCATACCAGTACCTCGTTCAAATCCAACTACTACTCGGTTTTCTAATGAATCAATCTTGCAAGTGTTTCATGTACCTCATGTACAGACTCGGATTCCTCCTGTTGTTGTTCATAATGATAAGAAATATATAGTTTCGTATCAGTTTCGTTTTCTGTACCAGCATCCTTCAACCATTGATTTAATCTATAAGTTGATTTTCCAATTCCAAAAATTTGTCAAAATCGCTTTGGAACAAACGGTCTTGCACAATTCTATATTTTTCATATTCTGTTTCAGCATGAAGCTTGGCTTCTTCTGCACTGATTTTTCCTGGCCCAGTTAGTATCTCATTGCCATTAAATTCAAGGAAACCATCTAGCCTTTTAGCCCAATCCTCCATACTCATCGGAATATGTCTTTGAGCCTGAAGTTCTGCATAATCCAAGTATAATGTGACAATTCGTTCCAGATAATTCATCTCTTCTTCAGATAAATAGTTTTTAGCAATTGTCACATCCGCTTTTAGAATTTTTCCATCTGGAGCATTTTCCCATGTAGTAAGTCCCATGTTCTCTTTTTCAGCATCAGCTCGTTCAACAATCAATTCCGCGGCAGTATGTCTATGCACAGCATAGTGCATTTTGTTCTGAACTGTCTTAAAGAACAACTGAGTAGTTTTAGCATTTTTATCATAATCAAAAGCAGTTGCATAGATATCAGTAACTTTCTGGTAGAACCTTCTTTCAGATAGCCGAATCTCACGAATTTGCTGCAGTTGTCTCTCAAAAAAATCTTCTGTGAACTTATGGCCTTTCTTTAAGCGCTCCGGATCCATGACCCATCCTTGAATGGTATAATCCTTGACTATTTGGCCAGCCCACTTTCTAAAGCGTACTGCCCTCTCGTTGTCTATTTTAAATCCAACAGCAATAATCATTTGAAGATTATAATGGAGAATGTTCCTCGAAACATCCCTATTTCCCTCTCTTTGAACTATTCGGAAATTCCGAATAGTTGAATCCGCAGAAAGCTCACCATCTTTATATATCGTTTCTATATGGTCATTAATTGTATTTACTTTTACATCATATAATGAGGCCATCATCTTTTGCGTTAGCCAAATATTTTCATCCTCATAGCGCATTTCAAAACTCTCTGGCGAATCGCCTGTTGACGCTATATATGTAAGATATTCTGCGGCAGATGATGATACCTGTAGTTCCTTCTTTTTTGCCATTTATCCAAAATACTCCTGCATCAAACTGTCAAATAACTTCTGCGTTTCATCTAATGATTTTTGCACTGCAACTTTTGATTTGTCGACTTGTTTAACAAATTCCGCAAATACTTTCTGTTCTGCTAAATCCACATCTATAATCGATTTGTTATGAAACATATTTCTATTAAGTGTCGGAACTCCCGTGCCTTCCACAAATCTTGTTAAATCGAACAGTTCTAATAAATAGGCCAGATATACAACGTTATTTCCGTGAGTATCTACAGAAAACAATGTAGTATTAAGAGGCCAATAGTCACCTTCTGTATAAAACACTTTCCCTATTGTACCGGAACGCCCTGTAATAACGCCTCCACCTTGAATTTTCGCAATATCATGATGGTCTAACACGCCGTTGGAGCCATAGACTGGAATCTCACCATCCTGTTGTCTATCTTGGACCGGTAGATCAAACCCCCTCTGCATCTTAACAACATTTACAAATTCCGTCGTTTTTCTGTTTTGAGGGTTCTTAATTGGATCCCCAAAGAGCTCGACAAATCGGGCTTGGATGAGCTCATCTAGTTTAAAAAGTTCTTCTTTTCTTAATTTTATTATCTCATTTAGTTTATCTAACCTATCAGCTATCAGCTCTTGTTCATTAATATCCAACAGATTAATTCTATTCTTCTTTATATCTGGAACCGTCAACTGAGGTATAGATGTTCCGCTTGATTGTGGCTTACAATTTTTTAATGCATAAAAAAGATATCTTTCTGATACTTTACTTAAATCAGGTACAACAGTTATGAGTCGCACAACAGGTAAAAATGGTGTTCTTCTAATTGCTGTATATCCTATAGTTCCTCTTGCTGCAACAGTAATACTTAGTTCCTTTTCTCTAGCCTCATCTGTATATCCATATAAACCTTCGTCTTTTTCAGCATTAGCATATATGGGAATGCTATACTCATCAGTAATTACTTCTGAATACCTATCCTTAGGGACATCCCCGCCGGCATATATTCTCTTGCATACTTCTTCCAGTTTTACTCTCATATTGTCCCTACAAATCTTTCTTTTCAATTAATTTAAGAACGTCTGTTTGATATAATATTTAAGTGCTACCAGTACAACGGTAGGCGGTTAGTCCTTTTCCAGGGGACTGTGACCTCTGTTTACATAGAAATCTCTTTCGAGAAATCTCATAATGGAGGAACTTGAATATGCTCACAATTAATGACTTGATTGCAGTTATTGCACTTTGTGCAACTTTCTATAGTCTTGGCTATAATCGTGGTAAGCATGATTCCAAGACACAAAAATAACCGCCCGAGCCTTGGAAACTTAGAGCGGTTACTTTAACTAAACTAAACATCTTGGGCTAACCGTCTACCGGTAGCACTTCTTTTCAATAACTATCTTACCATCACCACTCGTTATCGTCAAACAAATATTCAGTTGTTTTATCATATTTTCCGGAGTGCTTCATTCGCATTCCGCTTCGCTGCATGCTCATGCGTCCTGTCGGACTATCGATCCAATCCGTCAGACACGCTTTGGTGAGCAAGCTCCCCCGCGTGTCTGACGTCTTGTCTCGGCACTCCTCGTTACCTCGACAAATTCGTTGGTTTTGTAGAAAATTCGGAATTTCCGAATTTTCTCATGGTGTCCTCAATCTTTCGCCGTCTCCCATAATACTTTATTTTTCGTCAACTCTAAAATTCTCAATTTGTCATCGAACTTTTCTACAATTATTTCGACAATAATTTCTTTAATTCAACCAGTTCTGTCTGAATTTCTGTCTCGATGCTTTCAATCTTTTCTAGAATGACTTCAGTAGGTTCGTACTCTACCTTCTCATAAACCACTTCCTTGTATTTGTTGATTGAAAGGTCGTAATCATTTTTTTCAATCTCTTCCACTGGCACAAAGAAGCTCTGATCTGTTCTTGCTCTGTCTTTTTCTGCTTCAAGATTGTTGAATCTTGAAATAATGTCACGAATATCATTTTCTGAAATTTCCTGACGCTTATCATCGAGACTAAATCCGTCAGCTTTCATATCATAGAACCAGACATTATCAGTTCCACCGCTACCTGTTTTGGTAAAAATAAGAATAGCTGTTGATACTCCGGCATATGGTTTGAATACTCCACTTGGCATAGATATTACCGCATCAAGCTTATTGTTGTTGATGAGTTCTTTTCTTATCTGCTTGTGAGCATTACTTGAACCAAAAAGTACCCCATCTGGAACAATTACGGCTGCACGTCCGCCCTTCTTCAACACACGAAGAAATAGTGCTAGGAAAAGGAGCTCTGTCTTTTTGGTTTTTGTAACTTTAAGAAGATCGGCAGAAACAGCTTCATAATCAAGGCTTCCCTTAAAAGGCGGGTTGGCCAAAACAAGTGAATACTTTTCTATATCTGTGTTTTGCTCTGACAAACTGTCTCTGTATGAAATATTGGGATTCTCTACGCCGTGAAGAAGCATATTCATGGCACCGATACGGAGCATGGTTCTATCCATATCATTTCCAAAGAACATATCATTATTAAAATGATTCCTCTTCTTCTCATCGAGGAAAAGGTCAGCATGATTCTCTCTGAGATATTTTTGCGCAGCAATCAAAAATCCGGCTGAACCCATGGCGGGATCTATAATGATATCGTCCGGCTGTGGTTTTGTAAGATTGACCATCATCTCGATAATATGTCTAGGGGTTCTGAATTGGCCATTAGTGCCGGCAGTCGCAACCTTAGAAAGAAGATACTCATAAAGATCTCCCTTAGTGTCTTCATCGCCAAGTTCTAACTGATCGATTCCGTCTACGATTTTTGTAAGCATTGCGGGTGTTGGGATTTTGAAAATAGCATCCCCCATATATTTTGAATATGCTGAATCACCATCCTGATGTAAGTTCTTGATAAATGGGAACACACCATTTAAAACAACATCATACATTTCTTCTGCTGATCCGAGATTCTTGAACTTACTCCATCTGTATTTCTCACAATCTCCGGGAAACATGGGCTCATATGGCACATTAAGAAAGTTTGCCTCGTTTTCCTTAGTTGTTTCAACATCGTCGAGCTGTTTTATAAACAAAAGATATGTAAACTGTTCAATTACATCCAGCGGATTGGTAATGCCACCCGTCCAGAATGTTTCCCATATCTTATCAATTTTGTTTTTGATTTCACCTGTAATCATGTAGTCCTCCAATTGTTCAAAAGGATTGGTATCCTTTATGAATTAAGTATACCATTCTGGCAACTTTGAAAATAGATTTTCCTAATTCATTGACGTCTACATTTTTTGCAAAATTCAAATCCATTTGTATGCAAAAAGTCATTTAGAAATTTATCAAGAATAAATAAGCAGCCATTTCGAAATGATATGGCTGCTTATTTGATATAACTTAAACATTAACATTCTGAATGATTCCATCAGTCCTTAACATCTTCATCTACACTATTGATATCATCAGGTTCCACATCAAAAACCACGCCGTTTACAATATCTTCAAAAATCTTCTGCTCTTCTACTGATTCCTGATGCTTTTCAGGATTGCTAAGCATTGTGTCCTTCAATGTGTCTTTAAGTCTATAGCAACAGGGTTTAAATGTCGCATAGGTCAATCCACCTCCAACTACTGGTATTGATTTCTTGAAGAACCCTGAAAGGGTACACGGTACCTGGTGTCCTTTGTATTTAAAAAATCTGCTGATTCTAATATCGTCAAATCAAAAACTAAACGGCAGATGGTTTGACGTTGCAAAGTCATTAAGTGAAGTGACTATGTTGCCTACTTTATCCGGTACGATCTCTTTTGCAAGGCTCACTGTATTATCGGCCATTTCCTTGGCTTTATCAGCAAGCTCATCAATATGCTTAGAGCCGAATTCAACCGCCGAAACATACGCCTCTGAAGCAACCGCACAGCCAATCATTCCGCCTACCATACCAGCACCAAAGCCAACGACTGTTCCTGCACCAGGTACTACTGATCCAACAGCTGCACCGGCAATAGCTGCACCGGCAATACTACCGCCAACTTGAGCTGCATTTTCTCCCAAATCATAAGCAAGTTCATTTCCAGATATTTGACCTGTAGCATAGTCAACAACGGAATCATAAGACTGAACTCCAAAAGATATTACAGCTGCAGGTATCCCGGATTTTCCAAGAGACTTAATAAGATGATGACTGGACGCTGACATGCTCTGGGAAACGGTTGTACTTACAAACGCTGTCCCATAGGAAATACCTCCGGCAACTCCTGTATCCGTTGCTACATCAATAAAGGCTTCCTGTGGCGTGATTTCACCATCCATAACCTTCGCGACATTATCAACCGTAGACACTGCAGCTGTTATTGTTACTGCTATTGCCGCACTATCCATTCCGGCCTTATGGCTTTCTACAAAGGTGTCTTGTACGAAAAGTTTAGTTGTATATCTTTCTGGATGTTTAACAGCGTAAATTGCCTCATCAGAACTAACAGTGCTCTTTTCAACCATTTGATCGATCTTTTTATAACGCTCAATCTGATTTTCTAATTTCTGAGCTGCCTCTACGTTGCCATTGTCGCGTACACGTTGCAGCTGTCCTTCGAGATTACTAATCTTCTTCGGAATAAGAGTTTTCACATCATCATAATAATCTTTAGGAATCTCCATCTTATCGACTTTACCATCATTAAAATATTTGTCGTATTTTTTTGATGCAAGCTTGGAAAGGCATTCAGAGGCATCCTTTCCAACGAATTTTACCTGAATTCTCTCTATGCTCCCATTTCTGTCAATTCGGATTTTGTCAACATATGGATCATTCTTTTTATACTCATACGGATCGTACTTTTTATACTCATCCGGTAGGTCATCTGTACGAAAAGTTTTTACTCCCGTATCATTTTTTTCGGCAATAAGATTTTCTTTTGTTGTACTTATAACCTCAGCTGCATAACCAGCATGTTGTCTTATATTCTGGTTCTCATAATCTTTGTTTATTTTATATTCACTTATTTCCTTTAAACCTAATGATTTTTTTCCTTTATCAAGAGTTGTTCCATTATACATTTCTTTAGTCGAGGACATTACAGCTGTCATATCTGGGACATCAGTTCCAAGCCAGTTAGAAATATTCTTATCAATACTATCAGGAATATCCATGAATGCATCATATTTGGAACTAATACTGCTCTCAAAACCACTATGGAGAGCTGACATTTTACCGCCTAAATCAAATTTTCCTGTATCTAGGCCGCTTGATTCAAATGTATCGAAAGTCATGATAAGTGCACCTCATTCCTTTGATGTTAACACAAAGCAGATGTTCTTGATTTCTTCAGAAGAACACTGCTTCAGTCTGTTTTCAACAAATACCTGTAATTCCTTAGGGGTATTAAAATTCATAAAGTCCTTATTATCTATGCCTATTACTTCCTGGACTAGTTCCTGCAGTTTAGGGAGATCTGCAGTTTTCCAATTTAGAAGTCCATTGAAGAGTGTGTAGTCATCTATTAATGTGGAGATTACCTTTTTTGCTCCGCGTGATATTTCGAGTACTTTCAAAGAGTCTTTTAAGGATTGTTCATCTATCCTTCCCTTACCAATCCATGGTTGCATAAGCATCCTTAAGATAAATATTCTTGCGGAACTTACAGTTCGAATAACTGTCCTTCTATCCGGCACATAAGGCCGTTCTGTGACAGCTGCTTTATCAATCATGGTCAAAACCGGAGCGACCCAGTCATTTTGATAAACAACAGCTACACCACTTGGTAGTTTTGCTATTTCATTCACTTGATCCACGGTGAGACCTATCGAACGTCCGATAGCATCCCTGTCATTTGCTTCCGGAGTACGGAGAACGATCTTTGTATTAGTGTTCTTTATTGCCGCAATATCAACAGAAGATGGTGACTGATCAACTATAATAAATCCCTCACCATATGTTCGGATTTCCGCAATGGTCTGAGTGAGCATCTCAACGGATTTTCCCACTAACCCGGATTCTCCGCCACCTTTAGTGTTTTTGAGCAGATTATGAGCTTCTTCAAGAACAGTGACATGCTTTAATCCATTATTATTCTCTGTCTTTTGATCAACTCGGTACTCATTCAGGATATAAACCATAAGCCCCATAATGAGAGCTTTTGTCTCTGTAGACTTGACCCTGCTTATATCAATAATGCAGTTTTCATCGAAAAGCTTTTTATATGGTGTTTGTTCTGTCGTAAATATGAACTTATTGAGCCCGACGGTCAATGATTTAACACGGGTTATCAGTGCTCCACGATAATTTGATTTTATATCAGAAGCATAATCAGAGCTTTCTATCAATTTGTTTAGTTGATCGATAAGAATTTCAAAATCGGGGTATTCAGGTTCTGCTCCATCAAAGGTAGAAGAACCAAGATCCCAGCCCACCTCCTCATAGGATTGTAAGATGGCGTCCTTAAAAAAAGCCGGCATAGCGTCATACATTGGCCAGCAGACACTGAAGATTTCAACCAATCCATCCACATGCTCCAGAACATGTATAGATTTAGGAAACCTGAAAGGATTGATATTAATAAGTTCTGCTACTCGTGGATTTGTAGAATATACATTAGTATCCGGCCAGTTTCCGAAAACATCCTTATACTCGCCTTTCGCCGGCTCAACAACAAGAAACGGAATTCTGTCCTGATGAAGCTCAGCCAGCATCTGATAAACGGTATTACTCTTACCTGATCCTGTTGATCCGGTAATAAATGTATGCATGTTCAGGCTCTTATTATCGAGTTCTACAATTTTGTTTGTAATCTTTCCAAGATCAAACACTCTGCCAAGTGTCATTCTGTCCTCCGGACGTGACACAGTGTTCTTTGAAAACAGGTGGTAGGCAGTAACTTCTTTGCCGAATTCAGCATGCTCAATGACCGGAAGTCCGGATACAGTGGCCCTGGGTAGCTCCATGTGAATTCCGAGTTCTTTACCGGTAATAGTAGTAGTAGCATTTGTCATTACACCGTATTGGTCATTATTACCGTAATAAAAGAGCGGATGAAGAAAACGGGAAAGATATGTGGTCAAATCATGATAATTACCAACTGTTCTCGGATTATTGCTTCTCCACGAATTTATTGATGAGACTTCTCTTCCGGAGTTCTCACCATTCATAAGAGAACGATAATTGCTGGCAGCAATCTCAGCCGCTGACATATCATCAGAAAGAAAATATGCAGCAACATTCCACATGCCATAACTGTCAAATTCCCTCGTACGTTTCAAAGAATCATCCAGCATTTGAAGCATATCAGTTACTACTTTGTTTTCTGTTGTAGTTGATGTTGAAGTACTGAGGGATTCACTCTGCTGTTCAGTGGGGGCCAAAGTATTGATGAAACCGCTCAGCTGTCCTGCAATCTGACCACCAACCATTGCGCCGCCAGTCATTCCGATTGAAGGACTTATTGCTCCTCCTGCAATGGCACCTCCGATTACACCGCCCAATGAAGTAAGTACTCCTCCCAAAAGTGCTGCTCGTTGCTGTCCATTCATCTCGGCAAATGACTTGCTTTTGGACGTAGTATTGGATGTACTCTCAGATAATTGTACTTTTTGAAGAGGAGAGAGCTTTGTATATAGATCCTGATATTCCTTCCGCAGCATCTGGATCATCTGTGAAGGTTGGTTTTCTGCCACAATAAGACCTATGAATTGGCGTCCATGCATCGCCAGAGCCAGCTTTTCTATCCCCTGAACAAACTGTTCATTAGTTTGTTCTGTTGAAGACTTACTGTTCCCGACAATGCTTACTGATGTAACGTTCTGTTGCTTTATGATCTTTTCAGACAGAGCAGCAATATGCTGTCTGTCCTTTCCTAAGATCTTCATTCCGGGGAAGTGACCAATGAATGTATTCTTCAGTGTGTCACCAAGGGTAACGGTTGAACGCTTCTGCAATTCATCCTTTTCCATATTACGGACACCGATGTAAAAATCTGTCTTTTGACCGTCGGAATCCATGATTATGAATGCGGTAGCATTATATGTTGAAAGAGTATTAAATACAGTTGTGAACTTATCCGTAACAGGTTCACCTTTTTTATATACCATCTCGGTAACATGAAAAAGGCGGATATTCTGGATTAAATCCTCTTCCAACGGTAGAAGTTCACCGACAGGAACTATTTGCATTTCTGTCAATCTGGATAGATACTTTTTCCGGATACCATCCTCTATAATTGCAAGACGGTTTTCCATAGTCATATCCTGAGTGACTATTTCGGCGGACATGTGCTCTTGTATTTCATTCATAATCAGGACCTCGCTATATCTTGGAGCTTATCACAGAAAGTAGTATGCCAATCGTTATCTGCTTGTAGTAATTTTTCATCTTCCGTAAGTTGCGATGATACAAGTTCCTTTTCTTCAGTTACTTCCTGAAGAAGAACAGCTATTTGTTCCATGTAACAATCGGACAATTCAGAGAAATACTTTTGTAAGTTATAATAGGCTTCATTGATCATGTCATCTGCTACCGGTCCAACAACACTAGCAGCATGTGAACGCCAGTTTTCATAGTAGTATATTGTTTCCAGAACCGGTTCTTGAGGTGATTCTTCGGAAGCTTTAAATAATTTTCCGAAAAAATCATTTTTTGGTATGACATATTGTTCTTCTTTTATATTCAATAATTCGTCAGCTATTCGATGTACCGAGTGTTCAGTTAGTTCAGAAGCTACTATCTCTTTAACGTTATAATCTTCTTTAATTTGAGCACTCTTGTACCATTCATCGCAAAGAGTCAGGAGTGTTGCACATTGCATAAAATAGAATTGATTTACAGAATGCTTGAAATCATCAAAAAACCTAAAAACTTCTGATTCAAATTCATAAGCTAATGATCTGGCCTCTGCCACATCTGCGATTTTTGTCTTCTTAATTTTCCATTGATTTATATTGTCGATCAAATATGATTTGGCTCTTATCAAATCTAACGGAAGATCAAGATTTTCTCTATTGAAAAAATGGTCATTGGCTATTTTTAAATTGGTCAGAATACCATCCAACTCTTTAATCTTTTCATGGATATCCCGGTTGGTTATCTCACTCTGTTTATTTTCTTCTTCAAGAATGGCCCCTAACTCATCAGCCTGTGTACGAAACACGTTAATTGAATCATAAATATATTCTGATATAGGAAAAAGTTCAAAATATCGAAAGATAAGAGGGTCATCAACAGATGTTACTACCTGAGGCTTTTTAACACCCAGATCTCGTATATCTCTTTCGGCTTTTTCTCCAAGAGTAGGACTTATCATGAAGAAAAGTTGATCCTGTGTGATATCATCTCTCTTCAAAAGCTCCAATAGATTGTATTGCAATGTGCTAGTTGTTTTGCGATCAATATAAAAGAGAACCGGGGTACTATGAAGATCCGTTTTATGTAATTCATCTACCGATTCAACATTCTCCACGGATATGTCGATATCCGCAAAGATACTGTCAGGATTTACTAATCCCCCTATTACAACAAATGAATATGCACTATCAAATAATTCTTTGTTGCGGTCTCTGAATGAATGTAAATCAAACTTTCTGTTGGGTGTATCGTCAAGCCACTGCAAAAATTCATCTATAGAATGAGATTTTTCCTGTCTGCTGTCGAGATTGCCCTTGTGAAAAAGCTGTACAAGGTCTTTTCCGACCCCAGCTTGTAGGAAAGATTTTTTTAACTCTTCAAAGTCCATTTCTGTCCCGGTAAAGTCCAGTTCAAAATTATATCCGTTCATCTCATCGTAGAATATTGAAGGAATCTTATTCACCCAGGTTTGAAGTTTTTCTTTTTGATATTTCTCTACAAGACTGTTTATTCTTGGGGGATTTCCGTTGAATCGAACCTCTGTTTCAAGAAGATATGGATTATAAAATAATTCAGCTTTTACCACGAAGTAATGCCTCCTTTCCTATTTGTTCACTAAAATATTTAAATATCACATGCAAAAAAAATATCTAAAACTGATTAAAAATGAAGTCCCGAATGGTACACAGTACCAATATTATTCTGTTATTCAAAAGGAATATTCTCGTTTAATATATCGGCTCAAACACAATCAACATCAGCTTAATGCTGCTTGAATAATAAGGATAAATTACGCAATTAAAGTGAATGTCTACGTGTTGGATAGTACTCTTCTTTCACCCTCACAGTTTTCTCATACATTCCATCCACTCTCTACATTCTTCTTCCCCGGCGCAGTGAAGCTATAGTACTCAGTCCGGATCTAACCTACCGGATCATCATACAGGAAGAAGATTGTCTTTCTCTCGTTCCGGTCATATTTCACACTGTCAAAGACGATCTCAGATTCTACATTATATATATCCGGTCTTTTGCTTCGATATCTTAATTCTACTTACATACACAACAAAAAAATGCACATCTATAATGAGTTTATGATTATTTAATAATTGAAAAAGGCCATTAGAAACCGGCTTTAAATTGACGCTATGTCTTCTTGAAGACATATAATATATATATCATAAAGACTTTGGAAAATTTCGAGTAAAACATTGTCGTATAATTTGATGAGTGGTAAAATATAATCGAATATTTTCAAAGTCTTTTAAAAATATGGAGTAAACATGGAATATAATAGAGCAAAATATATAGACCGGCTTGTTGAAAGAAGACAAAACGGCCTGATCAAAGTGATAACCGGCGCAAGACGTTCAGGAAAATCATATCTTATGAATGAATTGTATTATAAGTATCTTTTGGCTAATGGCGTGCCAAGCACCAATGTTATCAGGTTTGCTTTTGATGCCGATGAGGATATCGATTTGCTTGATTCGTATTTTCCTGATGAAGAGACAAAACTTGAAAAGAAAAATGGGATTTATTATATAAATGCCAAGAAATTCAGGGCATATATCAAGGATAGGACCAATGACGAAGACGATTTCTACCTACTGCTTGATGAGGTTCAGCTTCTGGATAATTTTTTCGGCACCTTGAATGGTTTTTTGCGTCATAAGAACTTAGATGTTTATGTTACAGGTTCGAATTCAAGATTTCTTTCGTCGGACATAGCTACAGAGTTTAAGGGCAGAGGCACAATTGTACATGTTTTACCGCTTTCTTTTTCTGAGTATATGCAAGGGCAGAGCATAAATCCACAGGAAGCATGGAAAGAGTATATCAGAACCGGTGGGATTCCGCTTGTTGCACAGATGGTGGGAAATGATGAAAAGATATCTTATCTAAATTCTTTATGCGAGGAAACTTATCTTAAAGATATAATAGCCCATAATAAAATAAAAAAGAAAACTGAACTGGCAGATACATTTAATATCATAGCTTCAATGGTTGGTTCACCGGTAAACGTAAGTAAACTCACAAACACTTTTAAAAGCGTGATGGGAAAAGATATTACCGATGACACGATTGCTAATTTCATGGGTTATTTTGAGGATGCATTCGTTATATCCAAGGTCAGCAAGTACAATATAAAAGGAAGAAAGTATATTGGGGCTCCATTTAAGTTATACTTTGAAGATATAGGGGTAAGGAATGCCAGACTGAACTTCCGACAGATTGAAGAGACTCATATTATGGAAAATATCATATATAACGAGCTTAGATACAGAGGTTTTAATATTGATGTTGGGGAAGTAAACGTCAGTGAGAAGACCGACAGAATAGATATTAATGGAAAGTATATATATGCGCAGAAGGCACTGGAAGTAGATTTTATAGCCTCTAAAGGAGATATAAAATACTATATTCAATCAGCACTTTCGATGGACGATGCCGGTAAACAGTTGCAGGAAAAGAAGAGCCTCTACTATATTGATGATTCTTTTAAAAAGATTGTTGTTGCAAAAACAGGATTAAAACCGTCTTATGATGAGAAGGGAATTATGATTATAGATCTGTTTGACTTTCTTATGGATAACGTTGGACTATAGTTTTTTACATCTATTGACAACATAAAAAAGGAGCCGCCCCATATTGATGCGACTCCTCCGATGAGTTTCTGTAGTTACTTTGGTATCTCTTCCATAAATTTAAAATAAGCGGTTCCTCCGGTCGCCAGATCCAGATCTTCGTCATTTAAGATCACACTGGCTTCCTCCATAAATAGGTGACAGGCACCAATGGTTTATAAGGCTTACGAAGGCAATATATCCAAATGTTTTTTTTCTTCACGAAGAAAAACCGGCCAAATTCATTTCGAATTTAACCGGCAAATATATGATATAAAGATGATAGAATGCATATTATCTGATCATCGGTTTTCAGAGGGTTGCCGGCAGATTTGGGTGCTGCCGGCTTGAGTATGAAAAAACATTTTGGGGTATCAGATGTTCCTCATCTGATGGTCATATAATATCACCGGATGCTGAAAGGAAACTGAATATCCAATATTTCTATATGGTCTAAAAACAGACCATATGCATTTTCCTTAGACCATGATATGATTCTCAAGTCAAAAGAAATAATAGTCTATTATTCAAAAAGAATTCCCACTTTATCAAAAAAATTAATAAAAGCAATTGACGATATGTGATAAAACACATATTATTGAAACTATAGAGCGAAATCGAATTAGCAAAGACATATAGGGCTGATTATTATGCCAGGAAGGAGAATAAATGACAACCTTAAATGACTTCATAGAAGAACAGCTTAAAGACCCTGTTTTTAAAGAGAAATATGATGCACTTGAACCTGAGTATTCTCTAATACAGGCATTAATTGATGCCAGGAAAGAAAATGGAATGACACAAAAACAATTGGCAGATGCCACAGGAATATCACAGGCTGATATAAGCAGATTGGAACATGGAACCGGAAATCCATCTGTAAAGACTTTACAAAGAATAGCTCAGGCATTACATATGGCCTTAAAAATAGAATTTGTCCCACAAAAAGAAACGAGTATAGGTTAAAACAATTGAACACCATAGGTGCTGTTCACAGTGATAGGCACCTATGGTTCTTCGACCAAAGTGTCTTTTAGGATTACTTAAATCGTTAAAAAAGAGGCACCGCTTATCGTTAAGATAATATTACGTCCGTAATTAGTTTCTTATCAATAAACGGTACCTGATTTTATAAAAATTTTGATTTCGGCTACAATAAACTATGAATTTACAGGAGTCTCAGTTTCACAATAATACTTCATTACATCTTCTCTGGAAACCTTCTTATAGTCTTCATTTTTTATAACAGCGGTATATAATTCATCAAAGTCTTTAACATATACCTTTAGACTATGAACTAATGCTTTTAAACCTTTTTCTATGCCCTTATTCTCAATAGCATCTGCATAACTACACAAATCTGTCACCTCACTTTCTACTTCTTTTGTTACATTAAGTCCATACACTGATTTCAGATTCCTGACCTTATCTGCCACATTGACATGTTCGTCAAACAGATATGTAAGCATCCGGATCAATCCATTTTCCGCTTTTTCTGAATCATGCTTTTCACTGATATAAATGATGATAGCATTAAGGATATCATACCTCGGACTATCTGAATTACTACCATACAGAAATCTTCTGTTAATATCGTAAATCTCGATAGAATTCGCTCTGGTCTTCGCCGCTTCTGTACATAGCCAGATGGAATACACTTTCTTTATGTTTCCATACTTTACCGGATCATCACTGTCTGTGGTAAATTCAACACCCTGCTGTGCAGAGATCATACGGCAACAATAGAATAATGCCCTTAGCGGCAAATCATACCCAGGTTTATCTTCATTTTGGGCTTCAAGATTTTCCCCAATCCTGTAAATTGTTCCATATCTGCTCCTAAAGTACAGCGAGAAAGATATGAACCTCTCGCCTTGATTATATATCAGTTCTGCGCAAAGCTGATAATAAAATTTGTATAATCGGGAATGATCATTCTGAAAAGAATTTCAAGATTATAATCGTTGAATGTCTATTAGACCTTAGCATCATATCATAGTCCAACAGATTTTCATATCGTCTGTTTTTAGACTATAACCGTATTGGAGTAATCTACAGATGAAAGGTTTAATAACATTCTAAGACTCAAAAGTCAGGCAGAAGGTTAATGATAAATCGAGATATGAATTTAAAAAGCCCCATCGGATCATCGCATCCGAAAGGGCTTTTTGAGCTTAGATATAGTATTTTGTTTCAGGGTCTCAAAATCTAGAGTTTATAGTACCAGGTTAAATAAATTGTAAACTACTATATTCTGCCTCCATAAGTGCCAGTTCCTGTGAACAATCGTTCACAGGGACTGGCACCTATGGGTCTGGTTCGTGGATGTAAGTATCATCCCTGAAAGAGAAGAGATCTGCAAGGATCAGAATATACGATTCGAGCGCTTCCATTCCGGTGGGAACGGTGGGCAGAATGTAAATTAAGTAGAGACCGGTGTCCGTCTCATTCACATCCCCACAGGTATCACAGTGACTTCCACAGCAGAGAGGACCCAGCAGCTTAACAGAAGGGATGCTCTTGATAAACTTAATGTCATCCTTGCAGCAAAAGAAGCAGAAAACCATGCCAAGCAGACAAATGATGCCTGGCGTGAACATACAAGGATCGTAAGAGGAAATCCGGTAAGAGTCTATAAAGGCATGGGCTTCACCCAGACAAAATAAGGTATTAAAACATGGTGCTGTCGCGTTTTAGTGCAACAGCACCTTTTCATATAAAAGCTTTCGGATCCTAATGCTCATCTCTTTCAATATAAAGATTAGTGCTTTATACATTTATAATTAAATGTTGCGGGTAACGATTTGAGAATTATAATAATGAATTAACATCAAAGTCATAAAGGGGGGATTAAGTATGGAAGGGTTATTGGCCTTTATTTCTGCGGTCTGCAGTAGAATTCAGACTGTTTCTGATTTGTTTTGGGATTTTCCGACAAACTTTGAGTGGTATCGAGGCATTCCTGTTTTAGGAAATTTTTCTCTGGCTATCATTCTGCTCATAGGTTCGGGAATCTACTTTTCGGTTAACCTCAGATTTATACAACTTAGAAGGTTTAGATACGGTATTCGGGTACTGAAAAACAGTAAGGCGAAAACGGGTATCACTCCACTTGCATCATTTTTCCTTTCAACTGCCATGCGTGTAGGTCCTGGAAATATCCTCGGTGTAACAGGTGCAGTATCTGTGGGGGGACCCGGCGCCCTATTATGGATGTGGATCTCGGCATTTTTCGGGATGGCCACGGCCTATGTTGAGTCAACATTATCCCAGATTTTCAAGGAAAAGAAGGACGATGAGTACCTGGGAGGCATGTCCTTCTATGGAAGAAGGCTGCTGAAGAACTCAGCTATAGTCGGTGTCGTGCTCTCTATGATGTATATCATATATGCAATCCTATGCTTTCCGGCACAGGGCTTCAATACTGTATCGGCCATGGGACAGATTGCAAGCATTGTAAGCGGATATGATCTTCCGACTACTCACGCAGTATATTGGATTGGATTTCTCGTAGTTATTCTGGCGACCTGCGCTGTTTCCTTTGGCGGAACAAAGAAGATTTCAAAGGTTACGGATGTGTTGGTTCCGGTTATGGCAGTCGTTTACGTCATTACTGTTCTTATTCTTATTTTTATCAATATATCGAGGATCCCATGGTTTTTCTATGCCGTCTTCACACAGGCATTTAAGCCGGAAGCCATCTTTGGGGGTGCCTTCGGAACGGCTCTCATGCAGGGTGTAAAAAGAGGACTTATGTCCAATGAGGCCGGCCAGGGTACCATCACTATGCCGGCTGCAGCATCAGATGCCGCACATCCTTGTGATCAGGGCTGTGTTCAGGCCATCGGTGTTTTCCTTGATACCATAGTTATCTGTACTCTTACAGGTTTTGTGGTTATCATGGGCCGGGCATGGCTCACAGAAAATGGTGCTGCATGGATGGATCTCGGAAAGCTTCCCAAGTACCTTGCTTCCATTGAAGAGCTTACTCCGGGAATAGGATTAAATAGTGTTGTTACACTGCTGGTATCGCTTTGTTTCGGACTTTTTGCATTCACCTGTCTCTTGGGATTTATGTCATTCTCTGAGATATGTGCAAACAGAATCAGCCGCAGCAAGGTATTTATAAACGCTATAAGAATTATCGATATCGCAGTTATCTGTTTCGGAATGCTCACATCTATCGTTGGCCTGGATCTTGGAGCCCTTTGGGATCTTTCCGATTTTGCCAATATTTTGATCGCTTACTGCAACATTCCGCTTCTATACATTGGCTTCAAATATGTTAAGAAGGCAACTGTTCACTTCGAGTCAAAGCATGACACACCGTTTAGTTCGGCTGTCATAGGGGTCGATGTCCCTGTATGGGATGATAAGGCCCGGGCAAACTGATTTTTGAGATTTGTATCTTAGAAACACAAAGGGGCGACGCACCATTTTATGATATGGTGCGTCACCCCCATTTTCTTTGTTATAGCATTAGTCATCACTATCAGCATCATCTTCTGTTGTCTTGTCAGCCTTGTTCTTTTCCTTTATCGTTGTGCTGTTAGTCTTGTCCATAAGTGCCAGG
This sequence comes from Oribacterium sp. KHPX15, assembly GCF_900107835.1. Lineage (GTDB taxonomy): Bacteria > Bacillota > Clostridia > Lachnospirales > Lachnospiraceae > Oribacterium. Next base: position 13,567 of record NZ_FNRG01000004.1, on the reverse strand, counting down.
TCCGTATGTGTTCACAGTGACAGGCACTCATTTACCGGGGACAGCCCTCTTTTGTGAGAACCGTTCCCGGTAGTATTTTCTAAAATTTGATGCGGTTTTCCTTGAAGACCTTCATCATTTCATTAGTGAGACTCAGATTATTCTCCTGTAAAACTATAGCATTTCTCTGAACCCATTCGGCATATCTCAGTTCATCCTTATCCATATGAATCTCGGCATTACCCTCAGCATCGCAATAGAATCCTGCGAGGATATCCTGAGCCATACCCCATGGCTGGGATTTATAATATCTGATATTTCTTACTTTGATGCCGGTTTCTTCCATCACCTCACGGGCAACTGTTTCCTCCAGTGTTTCACCGATCTCGGTAAATCCTGCCACAAGAGCATTGCCTCCGTAGCCTTGTCTGTATTTTGTCACCAGCAGGCAGTCACCCTTTGTGACACCAACAATTACTGCAGGGTTGATCCTTGGATAAATAATGTTGCCACAGTCTTTACACCGAAGTGCCCGTTCCTTGTCATCAAAGCTCAGCTTATGTCCGCATTTTCCACAGAAAGTATTATCGGCATACCATTTCCATAAATGATATGCAGTAAATACGGCATAGATTTCCGGTCCGGAACCGGTCTTTCGCAGGTCTCTTACGGATCTGTAGTTGAAATCGTTTTTTATATGAGCTTCCTTATCGGTAACAAGAAAATAACGTGTATCATCGATTGAAAACAGGTATATTGTTTCAAACCCTTCTGCATCGCTTCCTTTCGGAAATGACAGCTTTCCGTTATTTTCATGTATAAGAAGCTTTCCTTCCTTGTCAAAGAAAAGTGCCGTATCTTCAGGCTGTATAGAATTGTTTTTAAATGAATTATCTAACCTGCTTGGTGCGATATCCTGTATCATTATCCCCTCTATTCCTTTTTGAAATTAATTTCTGACACATCTTAAATGCACTCACCATGTGCTCGGCAAATTGCCGGTTGCCTTTTTCTGTCAGATGAATGCCATCATAAAACAGATCGATATCCCATTTACCGGCATCGATGAACCTTGCTTTGTATTTCCCGGCAACTTCATGGTAAAGGTTACTTAACTTTACGTTTGCTTCCTGAATTGCGTTCATGGGATGTCCTGCGGGGAATCCCATCATGGGAGGAGAAATGACGATGCATTGGCACTCTTCATGAATGTCTTTGACGGCTTGCAGAAGCAGATCCATATGGTTGGCAATTTCGAGGGGGTTAAGTGATGACTGATTCAGCAGATCATTTGTGCCAAGCATTACTGCAAAGTAATCAAGCTTCTCATACCGACCCAAAACTTTTTGAAAACGTTTTAACTCTGCTTCATAACCGGGAAGACACCTTCCGTTTTGACCATCTTCTATGATCTGTATGGATTCCTTTATACGATCCTGTAACATCGTTGGCCAACGAATATCCTTAGGTAATCTGGCATCTTCGTAACATGATGCCAGGGGATTATAGCCATATGTATTGGAATCACCGTATAGATAAAGGATCTGCTTATCTTCCATTTCATGCCTCCCTTCGCAAACTCTCCGATGACTTTTGTATTATTATACTGTTCACAGTGACAGGCACCTATAGTCCTTCTCCTTTCGCTGTCAAGCCTTATAGACCTCTTCCCCGTCCACAATGGTTGCTACAAGGTTTGCCTGTGCAACCTTTTCAATATCGTCATGGAGGAAGTCACAATCATAAACCGTCATATTGGCAATCTTGCCGAACTCGATGGATCCCAGCCGATGCTCCTGGTGCCAGGCGTATGCTACATTTATGGTAAGGGCACGCAGGGACTGTTCACGTGTGATCGCTTCCTTGACATTGAGCGGCAACGTCTCTATACCCAGTGTCTTTGGCGCATTACGTGTTTCAGCCATGTAAATGCTGTTTCTGATACTGATGGACGGTGAAACAGGATAGTCCGAATGGAACACGGTACATGCGCCCGCATCAAAGAAGGATTTGATCGGGTATGAGTTTTCTGCCAGTTCCTTACCGACATAAGATTCCTCAATCTCATAGAAGCCCGGAATTTTCGCAGTCCACAGCGGAGGAACTGCCGGAATGGAGCGGGTTGCGCCCATGCGGCGGATATCCTCGTCCGTGACAAAGTGCAAATGAGCCAGAACATTGCGCTGATCCATATCACCGGTAATTTTTTCCGCATCCTCGATGCAGCCCAGCATGAAATGGGTCGCGCCGCCGCCCTCGGAGTGAACGTGTACCGGAAGTCCCTCGGCATCTGCCGCTGTGATCAGCTCTACCATCTTGTCATGATCGTTGAAGCGTTCATTGCCGTGGTAGCCCGGCTGATCGGCGTAATCCTGGTTCTGCCAGCCTGTGTGCGCTTCGGTCACACCATCTAAGAACGTCTTTACACCGACTACATGGAAGTATTCACCGCTGTATTTTGCGCGGGTCGCGGCGATGCGGGCGACCTCCGCCTTCGGATCCTCCGGATTGTCCGGACACATAAGATACGCATAGGTACGCAGCTTAAGCTTACCCTCCTGCTCCAGCTCATAGAAAGCCTGAACAGCTATCTCATTGGTAACCTCCGTACCGGCATCGGCCACTGCTGTATAGCCGTTTGCAAGTGCCATATCCTGCCATGCGAGCAGATAGTCCTTGGCATTCTCGAGTGTAGTCGGGAGCTTGGGATACACTTCAAACACAGGTGCTTCACAGATGTAGCCGTCTGGTTCCCCGTTTTCATCCACGTGAACCAAATCGTAGCCCATTTTCTTTGCATAAGCCGCATCAATGCCCGCCCATTCCATCGCCTTTGTATTGAGCAGCATGGAGTGACCGCCGCCGGTCTGCATAAACAGCGGCTTATCGCTGCAGATCTCGTCCAGATACGCTTTGGAAACATATTCGTCATTTTCGGTCCACCCTGCTGCCAGGTAGAACTCGCGCTGCGGATTCTTTTTTATGAAATCACTGATGATCTCCCGGTATTTGTCGTAGTCAGTTGGGATAACCTTGGCGAGATTAGCCTGCCCGATCGCTCGGTCGCCTGCCAGGTAACAGTGGCAGTGGGATTCCAAAAAACCGGGATAGATGAAGTTCTCACCGTAATCCAGCACCTGGGCATCTGCACCGGCAAGCTTCTTCACTTCTTCTGCACCACCGATATAGGCGAACACGCCGTCCTTAACAAGCGCTGCTTTTGCAGTGGGCCTCTTTTCATCCATAGTGATGATGTTGCCGAGAACAATAGTCTGTTTCATGTGTAAATCCTCCTATCTTATTGTTTATATTTATAGTTACGAAACTAACTCTGTCAGTTCACGTTCTCTCCGCAGAAGAACACCTCTGCCGGCTTGTTATAGCTGAATCCCTCATGCTCCGCCCCTGCAATATTTTAAGCTCTGTGGTTAATATATGTTTTACTGTTTCCTGAATACCGTTTTGCCCTTAAATACGGTTTCTAGCACCTGAATATCCTGAATACCTTCCACAGGAACGGATTCGATGTCACTGTCCAAAACGACCAGCTCCGCTGATTTTCCAACCTCGATGGAGCCTGTGATATCTTCAAGATGAGCCTGATAGGCGGGATGGATCGTATGTGCCTGAAGGGCTTCCTTAAGGCTGACACATTCCTCCGGCAAGGCAGCCGGAACATCCTTGAACAGCTCATAAGTCGGATCTCTCCTGACATGTCTTCTCGTCATAGCCACCTGGATACCCGTAATACCATAGGAGGGACTGACAAAGAAATCTGATCCGTAAGCACACACCACACCATTGTCGATCAGTGACTTACTGGGATATGTATTTCTGACGACATCCTCGCCCCAGTCAGCGACCATGATCGGTTCTTCGGTAGGATTATCATTGAACCATGCCGGCTGATTGCTGGCGATGATATGGCTCCTGCCCATACGAACCCTGTCCGGCGGATCAATAAACGTGCAATGCGCTATTATATTTCTGATATTGGGGTCCGGATACAGCTTCTGCGCGTTCTCATAGCAGTCGATCACTTTGTGGATAGCATAGCTTCCCATAGCATGTGTGTGAATATTGAAGCCCTCCTTGTTGGCAAGTGCCATGGACTCCTCCATATGCGCCTCATCCCAAAGAAGCGGTTCTCTTGTACCCGGCGTATGGTTCACCGAAGTGTCCGCATAGGGTTCGATCATTGAAAACTGCCCATCCGCGAAGTATTTTACCGTATTTACGGTAAACAGGTCTCCAACATCAAACTTCGTGCGGTTAGCAAGAGCCCTTTCCATGTCTTCCTGCCTTGTCGCATCGTTGACATTATGAACACCGGAAACTCTGGTGGTAAATTCTCCGTTTTTTGCCATTTCCGTCAGAACCGGATAAGATGCACCCTGCTGACAGTCACACATCAGTGTAAACCCGGTTGAGTTAAACATGTCAAAGCACTGCTTCAGAGAAGCCCTGTGTTCCTCCGGTGAAAAATCATAATTTGGAATACTGTCAATTATGGGAAGAAAGGTAACAGGCTCCTTTATATAGCCGCTGGGGCTTCCGTCTGCTTCCTTTACGATCAGCCCGTTATGATCATCCGTATCCTTATTGACACCGGCGGCTTCAAGTGCCTTTGTATTTAAGAGAACCCTGTGTCCACAGTACGACATCAGAACAGCCGGTTTATCCGGTACGACCACGTCAATATCATGTCTGGTGAACGGTCTCACGATACCCTGGAGCCCTCCTGAAAACCATGTTCTGTCCCATCCAAGTCCCCTGATCACCTTGGCATCCTTTTGTTCCTCGACATAAGCTCTCAATATGTCCTGAAGCCTCTTTATCACACCCTCGGGCGTGTCCTTTTGGGGATCCGGCACAATAGAACTGAAACTGCATGTTGCGAATTTTTTTGCGGCATGAGCAAGATGCATATGTGCATCTCCAAGACCGGGGATGACGCTCTTTCCGTTACAATCGATAACTTCCGTGCTTTCTCTGATCCACTCCTTTACTCCCGCCTCGTCACCAACATACACGAATTTGCCGTCCTTGATGGCAATCGCCTGTGCATGTGTTTCCGTTCCATCCAGTGCGATGGAATATACTTTTGCGTTTCTGTAAACCCTGTCTGCAGTCTGAGACATTTTTTGCTACCTCTCTTTCTTAAAATTTATGATGTCAGGTTCAAAAGTACCTTTTGACCCTGACATCATGTTTATAGTAAAGAAACGATCTCCGTCAAAGATAAAAATATTTGGTGAGCGGATATATGTTGGCCCAATCTATGATTTTGATCACGGATTCCTTTTCCGGATGGATGTTGAATTCATCGAATACCATCACTTCCCTGTTCTCCCTATCATAGAGCGGCCATTCATGCGCCTTGCCGTCCGGAGATATATCCGCGGAAAGTGACGGGTTTCCTGTCTTTGCAAACTGAACCCACATTTTCCGCACCGTCTTTGAAAAGGTTTCGTCAAATACCCTGCCTGTAAGGCCAGTATCATCCGGGTGGTTAAGTACGGATGAAAGCTCGATCGCATGCGAGCACTTCACATACGGTAAAGAGGATTCTATCGTGAAGTAATAGGTGTATGACTTACCGCCGGCCTTTGCCTGCTCCTCAGACATTCTGATATGCGTTGCATTAAACCATAACTGGCTGAAAAGACGGCTGCCTTTTTCGTAGTTTTCTCCCTCCACGCTGTCACAGTAGCGCTCGATCAGTTCCTTATCCTCGTCAGGCAGCCCGGCGATCCTTCTCGTCTTACGGTCATCAGACCACATTCCGAAAAGCTCAGGCCCCATAAAATGGACAAAATAATTCATTTCATCCTTATTGCAGCCATGAAGTATTTCGATATCCTTTATGGCGCCCTTCGCATACGCATCATACGGGTCAACCGGCAGATATTTTCCGTCTCTTTCCGGACCTATCCGCAGTCCCGTCACCGCCGACACCCTAAGGAGCTCTTCCGCATCAACCTTATTCAGCTCAGCTACGGTTTTACAACCGAGTATCTCCATCACTTCATTTGTGCAGCCGATGGCCTCTTCCGTAGATATTGTTATGGAAGGACCGCCGCTCTGGGCGATGACCCTCCTGATATATTTGTGTGAACCCTCCACCAGAGGAAGCATGGTAACGCTTCCCGCGCCGGCAGATTCACCGAAGATAGTTACATTATCGGGATCGCCGCCAAAGCCTTCGATGTTCTCATGGATCCACTTAAGCGCCATCATCTGATCCATGGGGCCTAAATTCTGTGCATCCGGATAGTCATTGCCATCAGGCAGATGGGACAGGTGAATGTAGCCGAAAACACCTACCCTGTAAGCAATGGAAGCAAAGATCACGTCCGGGTTTTCCTTGGCGAGATTGCCCAGGTCATACAGAGGATCGCCTGTTGCGCCCATTGCATAACCGCCGCCATGTATCCATACCATGACCGGTTTTTTTCCGGTGGTTTCACCCTCTGCCTTCCATACATTCAGATAAAGGCAATCTTCACTCTGGTAATAAAGCGAACCGCCCTCGCTTATATCTTCCATCTGGCGCGGACTTTTTGCATTGTAGTATGCCTCATATATGCCATCATCAGGTAAATATTCCACGGGAGCTTTCCAGCGAAGCTCTCCGACAGGCGGCTTAGCTGTGAAAGGAATACCCTTATATGCAATGATATTTTCAGATTTTCTGCCTACAAATGTGCCGTTTATGCACTTCACGGCAAGTGACTTGTCATAATTACCGTCAGTTATCTTCTTGTTTTCACCATACCTGGCTCTTGCCTTCTTCCTTGCATCATCAAGAGCTTTTCGTGTCTCCTCTGTCAGGGGCGGTGCCATCAGATTCTTAACTTCACTCATTTTTTTGTTCCCCTCCTTCCACTTCAGTTCACTTTCTCTCCGCAGATATACACCTCTGATGGCTTGTTATGGCTGAAACCATCATGCTCTGCTGTAAGCAGATCGGTATCAAACACCAGGAAATCAGCATCTTTGCCGGTCTCGATGGATCCCTTGCTATCCTCGATACCAAGCTGTTTTGCTCCGCTTATGGTATATCCGAGTATCATTTCTTCTATGCTCATCTGCTCAGTTGCGGGCGGATATGCCCCCTTAGTCCTGCTGTGTTCCAGAGCTTTTGTCTTATCGGTGATGTGGCGGGTCATTCCTACTTCCATACCAAGATAAGGGCTCCAGTTATCGCCGAAGAATACCTCATCGCTTGAGAAAGTAACGGTAGCTCCGCTGTCCCAAAGGCTCTTGCAGCGGTACATGGAAAGTGCCCTCTTTTCTCCAAGCAGTTCACACCATGTCTTAAAAGGATCTCCACCCATGTTGCCTGCATGCCACCACGGAGTGTAATCGGCGAAGACCCCAAGCCTTGCAAAGCGGTTAATGTCCGCATCATCCTGAATTTCCAGATGGGCACAGGTGACCTTCACATGGTATTCATCTCCGAGCTCCTTTCTGGCAATTTCCACACCGTCCAGTATCGTACGCGACGCACGCTCACCTACGGCATGTACGTGAAGATCCAGCCCTGCCTCGTTAAGGAGTTTTAACAGCTCTGCAATTCCCTCTTTATCAAAGGTTGTAGCTCCCACTGCGCCGGTATCCTCATATGGTGTTACAAGCGCGGCAGTCTGTATCTTTAAAGTACCATCCATAAAGATTTTTAATGTATGAACCTTTAAGTGCTCAGTATCAAACTCACGGCGGAAACGCTTTGTCTCTTCCACTGCCTCCTTCATCTTTTCAGGCCTTGTGAGAACATAGCATCCGTCCACATATACCGGGAGCTTTCCTTTTTTATCAAGGTCTCTTAAGTACGCATAAACACGCTCGTGAAGCTCGTTATGCTCCGGAAATCCCGCATCAAAGACACAGCTTACTCCAAATGTTACGGAGTCTTTTATCCAGCGGGTGAGGGCCGCTTCTATCTGCTCATCAGTAAGATTCTTCAAATGATCAAAAAGTAACCGCCAGCCTGCGGCTTCATATACATTTCCGGTAACATGACCGTCTTTGCGCACATAATAGCTGAGCCCCGGAACTATATCCGGCGTTTCGTCCGTTATATGATGCTTCTCTAAGATCCTTGAGTTCACCCAGACGCTGTGCGCTTCCGATTCCATTATAAGCAGCTCATTGTCCGGGCATATTGCATCGAGTTCTTCCTTTACAATAGTCTCACCGTTTAAGAGATCACGTTCCAACTCGAATCTGTACCGGTCAAGTCCGGGATTCTTTTTCACATATTCAGCCATGAAGTCCATGGCTTCCTTCTTGTTTGTACATTCGACATATACTCCAAAATCCGTATACTCAAATCCAACACCCAGACTCACATGGACGTGACTGTCAATGATACCCGGAATGATAAGTTTTCCGTTAAGATCCGTAACCTCACCCTCATAATCAGCAAGGCCCGCCTCCTCTCCCACATAGACGAATTTACCGTCCTTCACTGCAAGAGCTGTTGCCTGCGGCATATCTTTATTTGATGTGAAGATTTTTGCATTTTTGATGATCCTGTCTGCCTTCATACTTTTTCCTTAAATCCTCCGTCATTTCACCATATAGTCCAATAATCCTTTAACATCTGCTATTCTGCGTATTAAGTATTCGCAGCAGATTTACCGATATTACCTGTAAATCGACAATACCGCATAATCAGCTATTGTCTGTAATGCGGTATTGTCGTTCATTCTTTTTAAGCGTGAGTGTAGACCCACTCTCCGCCCACCATGGTTCCAAGCACGGGCGAATCCTGGATATGCTCCGAATCGCACTTGGTAATATCATCACCAAGTACCACCAAATCTGCTTCCTTCCCGACAGTAATACTGCCCAGCCTGTCATCACAAAGCATCTGATAAGCCTCATTAATGGTGGTCGCTTCGATCATCTGCTCTATAGTAACGCGCTCGCCAGCATTATGCAGTGTGTCCGGACGTCCGGGAAGCTGACGAATCACACCTTTCTGTATGCCTGTAAGCGGATAGGCTGGATTTGTAACAGGATAATCGCTGGCAGAGGTTACCGTAACTCCGGCATCAAAGAAGGCCTTCATCGGAAGCTGATCTTCAGCACGTTCTTCACCGAGAACAGCTACCATCATTTCAAAATATTCCGGTTCGAAATCAAACCAGTGGGGATCTGTAGAAGCTATAACGTTTAGTTTAGCCATACGGGGTATATCCGCCCTGTCTACCACCTGAAGATGGGTTATGGCATCCCTGTAATCGTGAGGTCCTGTCTGCTCCAATGCTTTCTCTATGGCATCCAGAGCCATGCAGAGTGCCCCGTCTCCTATGGCATGAGCATGTACCGTAAATCCCAGCTCGTGAGATTTTTTGTATATTTTAATAAGTGTTTCCATGTCAAAGCGAAGCTGCCCATGATGCTGATGCTCGACAGACCACGGATCTGTGTAAGGCTGCTTCATATATGCTGTTGAAGGTGTCCCCGGCATCGTACCGTCTATCTGTATCTTGATATTGCTAAGCTCGAACATACGCCCCCTGGTCTTCTTTCTAAGCTCTGCCGCATGTTCTATCTCTGCCATCGTATCATGACCTTCCGCCTGAAATACCTGATAAGCGGCATAGACATGCATTTTAAGCTTTCCTTCCATATCAAGCTCATGGCAGGCAAGTGCGGCATTGTCTGTAGTATCCCAGTTGATGATGGGTTCAAGGATCAGGGTCTCTCCATGAGCCAGATATTCCTCCTGATAGTGCAGGAATCCCTCCTTATACTGCTCAACCGAGAACACGGTAAGCTCCTTTAACAGATCCATGGCACCTTCACGGAAATAACCGGTGGGATTTCCCTGATCATCACGGGTGATTATTCCATCACTTATATCCGGCGTGTTTTTGTCGATTCCCAGTCGTTCCATTGCGGCATGATTAACCCAATAAGAATGATGACCTATATCCGCAAGAACGATCGGTTTATCTGTCAAACCATTAAGCAGATCCGCAGTGGGACCGTTTGGTCCCATATCCGGTGTGGGTATGAAGCCTGAGCCCTGAATAACATCCAGCTCGGGTCGTTCCTCAATGAACTTCTTTAACGCTTCAAGATGTTCCTGTAAGGTATCCATGGGACTTAGATGTACAAAGAAAAGTGCTTCCGTTCCTCCGGGTGCGATATGACCGTGTCCCTCTCCAAATCCAGGAAGAATGATACCTTTATCATACCGGATCTCCTCCGTATCCTTGTCAATATATTCCTTCATGCCTTCTTCGTCTCCCACATAGACGAACTTTCCGTCAGAAATCGCAAGTGCCGCAGCCTTGGGCTTTTTCTTATCAACTGTGTAGATATTGCCGTAGATGACCTTATTTGCCTTCATTATCTGTATCTCCTCTTATTGTTAATTTATTTTCTTTCCCGCAAAATACACATCTGTTGGTTTGTTATAGCTGAAGCCCTCATGCTTGGCAGTAAGCAGGTCAGTATCAAAAATAAGGAAATCAGCATCCTTACCCTTTTCAATAGAGCCCTTGCTGTCTTCTATACCAAGCTGCTTTGCTCCGTTTATCGTATATCCGAGTATCATTTCTTCTATACTCATTTGCTCATCGGCGGAAGGATTTGCTCTGACGGTCCAATCTGTTTCGGCAGCTCTGGTTTTCTCATTTATCCATCTTGTCATTCCGACCTCCATGCCAAGGTATGGACTCCAGTTGTTAAAATCACCATAGTGGATATCATCGCTGGACCATGTAACATTGGCACCGGTCTTCCAGACCGACTTACAGCGGTACATCTTACACGCACGCTCCTCGCCAAGCAGCTTACACCATGTTTTATAAGGATCTCCGCCCATGTTTCCCGCATGCCACCAGGGCGTATAATTGGCGTTAACACCTAACTTTGCGAAACGGTCAATATCCGCGTCATCCTGAATCTCAAGATGTGCACAGGTGACTTTCACATGGTATTTATCCCCAAGCTCCTTCTTAGCCATCTCCACACCGTCAAGTACATTACGGGATGCGCCCTCACCTACAGTGTGCAGGTGCAGGTCAAGTCCTGCCTCATTAAGCTGAATAAGAAGCTCTGCGATCTGATCCTTATTGAAAGCAGCCGTTCCCTTGTCCCCGGTATCTTCATAAGGTGTCACAAGTGCTGCCGTTTCAATCTTTAAGGTACCGTCATTGAAAATCTTTAAGGTGTGCACCTTAAGGTGTTTCGTATTAAATTCACTGTTAAAGCTCTTAAGCTTTTTTATCGCCTCCGGCACCTGGCGGGGCTGTGTGATCACATAGCAGCCGTCTATATAAACGGGAAGCTCTCCTTCCTCATCAAATTTTTTTAATCGTCTGTAAACCCTCTCATGAAAATCATTGCATTCCGGAATACCGGCATCAAAGACACCCACGACCCCTGCATTGACAGAAAAATCAAACCAACGCTTTAAGGCGGCATCAATCTGATCATCTGTCAGTTTTTCCGCACCATCGATCAGAAAGCGGGTTTCCGCAGCCGCTTCAAATATATTTCCTGTTATATGTCCATCCTTACGCACATAGTAACTAAGTCCCGGCACGGGATCGATGATATCATCCGTAATGCCATGACGCTTAAGAAGCTTTGAATTTGCCCATATGCTGTGTGCCTCACCCTCTAAGATCATGATCTCACTGTCGGCACAGACAGCATCAAGATCTTCCTTTGTAATCTCTTCACCGTGCAGAAAAACACGCTCCAGAAGGAAATTGTAGCTCTCCTTGCCCGGATTGTTCTTAATATGATCAGCTATAAAGTCAAGCGCTTCCTTTTTGCTGTCACACACGATATACTCGCCCATATCCTTATACTCAAATCCGACGGGCATGGTAACATGGACATGGCTGTCGATGATTCCCGGCATTATGAATTTCCCGTCAAGATCCGTCACCTCGCCCTCATAATCCGAAAGACCGGCATCATCGCCGACATAAATAAATTTGCCATCCTTTACCGCAAGGGCTGTAGCCCGCAGAGTTTTCGTGTTCGATGTAAAGATTTTTGCGTTTCTTATGATTATGTCTGCCTTCATAGCGCCTCCTTTAATTAAGCCAAACAATATACAGTTATTGTACTTAAATAAATGTTAAAAATCCGTTAAAACATAAAAGTGATGAGGGTGCATTAACAGTCTTAAGTTATTAAGACTGTTAATGCACCCTCACCAAAACCAAAAAGAGGTTACCTATTCTTCATTTCATTTGACACATACCTTCCGGATTTATACTATATTTACGTAAAAATGACGGTTCTTTACTGCTGTGAAAGACAGAGGCTGTTATCTTCGTCCTCTATAAACTCCACCTTTATGCTTGCAATTCTCCCTGCGCAGATCCTTTGGTTAAGATAGTCTCCTCTTTCGATAAAAATATATCTGACAAAAGAATCCGCAAACAACCAGAATAACACATAGAAAAATTCCTGTGGAATATCACCAAGGTATTTTCCAATTAATGAAAGGAGAATGCCTGAGATCACGGTACCAATCACCATTTCTCCAAAAACGAGCCGATGATGTCTGTTCTCCTGTATAATCTTGCCAAGTTGATAGTCCCCGTCCGAAGTGATCGTGTCAACAATGATCTTTTTTTGCTCCTCGGTAAACTGTGACCCGTATATCTCAAGAACGATAGGATACTTTGTCGGAATACACTCAATAAAATCAGTAATATAATCCGAAAACTCAGAGTTAAGGCTCACACAATCCCTAATGCTGTATTTGCATATGATATCGTCCATATTTTGTACATAACATGGAATATAAGCTATCCCCTCTTCAAGAACCTCCTTATTCAAACGATGCTTCAGGAATGACTTTTTATTCAGAAATTTTTCTATGTTATTATCCGTTTGCATCTTTTCTCTCCTATCCACGGCTTATATCACCACTTCCTTATTTGACTTGAGTATAGCACAGAGATGCTGATTTTCCCCACAAAAATTCACGATTTCTAATGGGAAAAGTTCACAGTGACAGGCACCTATAGTCTTATTATCATCAAGTATCACCGCCTCAAAAGAATCTGCTGATTACCAGCTCATGGAATTAGTATACCACTGCATCATCTGCTGTGTAGCCATCGATTGAACCGGCCTTAACCTGGATACATGCGTAGCTAAGCTCTGAATCATCAGCTGCAAAGAACTGTCTCTTTCCTTCGGGTGAAATCTTGACTACATCGCCCTTTGCGATTTCAACATCCTCTCCATCTACAGAAGCTTTGCCCTTTCCTGAAAGGATGATATAGATCTCTTCATTCTTCTTATGTGAGTGTACAAAAGGAACACTTGCTCCGGCAGGAAGATGATTGATGCTTATTTCCGCTCCTGTCAGCCCCAGTACATCATGAAGCTCTGTTCTTGGGTCCTCAGTTACATTTACTTTTTTAAAATTTGACATATTGTTTTCCTCCATTTGTTTGCTATTTGTTTTTGTTTGCTGTATCATCATTTTATCTCTAAGAATCATCCAAACAAGTACGAACATTTATAATACATAGTTACATTTATGATACTATTACGCATTTTCAAGGAGAAATTTTCATGAAAAGTATATATG
>NZ_FNRG01000015.1 GCF_900107835.1 Oribacterium sp. KHPX15 | reverse complement strand
AAGGTGCCTTGTCTCTCGTGAAATGCGACACAGAGTACCGCAACTTCTATCACTCCAAGTATAAAGAAGTGAACAGGCATCAACACAAACGTGCACTCGCATTAACTGCCCGTAAATTTGTGCGGTTAATCTTTCGACTGCTGAAAGATAATCGCCTATATCGAGCAGCGGAATAAGAACTTATTCCTGTTGCTAATACCACCTGCTTCAAAAAAGCTGAAATCGCAGGGTTTATTAAGGTTACCCTTTTTCCAGCAAATGATGCAGAAAATATATCAAAACATTATTATTTTTCACTTGACATCACACCGCTGGACTATAATAGGAACGACAGCACATTTAGAATCGCTTCTCAAGAGCTGACGCCACATAAACTACTTATCTGTTAGTCCATTGCATGATTTAAATCACCTGTGGTCCGTCGCCGATGCTTACAACATAAAATGTACAATCATAGCCGACACGTTTCTTATATGCTTCACCCACAAGCTTCCTAAAGTCTTCAACCGCCTCATCCTTTACGATGGAAACTGTACAGCCGCCAAATCCGCCGCCGGTCATACGTGAGCCGAGAACTCCCGGTACCTTCCATGCCTCTTCCACAAGGATATCAAGTTCCTCACAGCTGACCTCGAAATCATCTCTCAGGGAAACATGTGATGCATTCATAAGCTTTCCAAAGGTTTCAATGTCTCCGGCCTTTAAAGCTGCAACAGCTGTCAGAGTACGGTTATTCTCATATACCGCATGCTTTGCTCTCTTCTGAACAACCGGATCCTTGATGGCATCCTTATGCTTTTCAAAATCCTCGTTGCTGAGGTCGCCAAGGGTCTTGATTCCTGCAACAGAAGCAAGTATCTCTCTTGCCTCCTCACATTCTCTTCTTCTGTCATTGTAAGCTGAACCCACGAGCTTATGCTTCTTGTTTGTATTGGTAACCACCAGCTTCATTCCATTTAAAACTACAGGAGCGTACTCGTAATTAAGTGTCGCGCAGTCAAGGAAGATAGCATTATCCTTCTTACCCATAGCGCTTGCGAACTGGTCCATGATTCCGCAGTTCATACCGCAGTAGTTATTCTCCGCATCCTGACCGATGACAGCAAGGTCAACATTAGTCACATCGAAACCATAGAGGTCTCTCAAAATAAAACCTGTAAGAACCTCGATAGATGCACTGGAGGAAAGTCCTGATCCGTTGGGAATGTTTCCGTAAATAACCAAGTCAATTCCCTTATCCATTTTAAAGCCCCTCTTTTCGAAGGCCCACATAACTCCCTTTAAGTAGGATGTCCAGTTATCATCTTTTAAAGGTCTGAACTCATCAAGGGAGGTTTCTACTACACCGATCTTATCAAGATTGACACTGTAAAAACGCAGCTTACGGTCATCTCTCTTTTTTGCAGCCGCATAGGTTCCTATAGTAAGCGCACATGGAAAAACATGTCCACCGTTATAATCTGTATGCTCTCCTATGAGATTCACACGGCCGGGTGCAAAATAACACTTTACTCCATCAAGGCTTTCTGTGCCGAATTTCTCCTGAAATGCTTTTAAAGCGCCTTCTTTAAATGAAAGATCCATAGGTGTATCCTCCTGTGTATGGGAACAAAATCCCACCTGATATAAACTGATAAAAATTTGTCACCTTTTCATGGAACATTATAAAAATGATAACTTTCGTAGTCAACGCGAAAAAACATCTGAAAATCTTAGATATTCTATCCTGTCTATACCGATAATGTCCCCTTGAAACATCGTCATTCACATGACTAATCTATCATATTTTCGAGGATTTCCTACGGTTTATGATATCTTTGATGATTTCTGCATTTGATATGGTCGAAAACGATCACCACCTTCAAAATCAACCATTTTTAGAAAATCCCCACTGCTGTAAGGCTCATTATCCAGAAGAATATGGTAAACAATGATAAAACCGTACTTATGGCAAGGAGCTGACCCTGAAGTTCCCCGTCTCCTCCCATATTCTGGGCCATTGGGAACGATGCTCCGGCAATAGGGGTCGCATACAGGATAAACGCAATGAAAAGCTCAGGTCCTCTATATCCAAGCATATACATTAAACCAAGAATAAATGCCGGCACCGCCACAAGCTTCAGGAATAATGTCACAACAATGATATTCATATTTTTTCCAATATCAGGTAATGAAAGTGTGGCTCCCAGAATAAAGATGGCAAGCGGCGTTGTCATGTTCGCAAAGTTGCTGATGGGTTTCATGACAGATGCCGGAATCTGCCAGCCTGCAAATTTAAATACAGCTCCGGTAATGGCACCGACTATCAGAGGATTTGTTATTATATTCATCAGTATCTTTTTGACATCCACCTTTGACCCTGCGCTTCTGTCAAAAAGTGTGAAAATGATAACCGCACCAACGTTGTATACAGGAACAATCGTTGCGATAACCAGTGACGCAAGTGCTCCGTAATCCTCTCCGTACATGCTTACACATAAAGGATATGCAAACATCAGGGTATTACTGCGCCATATAGACTGAATGACAACGCCTTTTCTTGGATTCTCCTTTACGAAAACAGGCACCAGTACTATACAAAGCAGGATTATCGCTATGAGAACACCGGTAAATATCGCAATAAGGGACGCATTTTCTCCTAAGTCAATGTCAGCAGAATAAAGGTTGTTAAACATCAGAATAGGAAAAAAAGCCTTGAATACTATCTGATTAAGCCTTGTATAAAATGCTTCGTCTCCATATCCCAAATGTCTTATGATGTATCCATACAACATATAACAAATAAACGGTATTACTGCATTGGCTGCGATAAAAAAGCTCTGCATCGTATTGTCCCTTACCCCTTCTTTGATCCTTTTTTCTTTTTAGCCTTAACTGTATGTGAAACTTTAAGATCCGGCTTTTTGATCAGTTTTCCGTCAGAAGTCAGCAATGAGTGTCCTGCTTTAGGAAGCTTTTTCTTTCTCCTGGGCTTCGCCTTCCTCTTCTCCACACGGAATTTATTGATTTCGTCCAAAACGGTATTATAGTCTCTTTCAAACAGCTCTGTCGATATCTCTTTTCTTAGACAATCATAACTAATTTGGGCAGATATTCTTTTTATGACCTCTTTTTTGCTGAGATAGTCATACTTGTTTTTGAGATTCCGACTGACTATACGCTGTAGCTCCGGCCTCCACAGAAGGCTCAGTTTATCCTCGTATCTGATATGGGGGTTTTCCTTTGGCTTCCTTAATATGTAGAAGTCAGGTTTACCATCCTCCTCATCTATGGTTATGATGCCCCAGTAGTCAGGCACATGCTCCTCTATATGCATGGCATGACTTGTTCCCACTGCAATGTAATTATAGTCAAAGAATCTGTCATAATCCTTTACCTGCCCGGAAAGCCGCACGTAAGTATCCGCATCCGACTTAATCTCTATTCCGTAAATGCTGTCTTCTGTGACCATAACCACATCCGCACGGCTTTTGCCCATGATTTTCTCTTCTATTATTCTGGTTTTCCCATAGGTATCTTCAAGAAAGGAAAACAGGGGTTCTCTAATGTCTCTATCGTACAACATAGCTACCATGATACCACATTGCCCGAAAAAGCATTAAAAAAACTAGAAAAAATTACTATTCCTTTTTATAATTGAAAAAGTATGAATAGATGAGGGATTTTTAATTATGAGTAAAGACGAAAAGAACAATATTTCCGAAACAACAAACGAGCCAGCTACATCTGCCCCACAAGAGTCAGGATCCGGGAACAACTCCGGTTCCACTCTTACAAAGAAAGGCTCAGCACTGCTTGCAGTACTCATACTGATGATAGTTGCCATAATCGGTGCCTTTGGTTATATGGTAAACACTGCCATCACTGAGGATGCCATCGATGAGTCTGTTAATGCAGAACGAATCAATGCTGCAAATGAACGACTCCAGCTTGAGACAGATGCAGACGGAAATATCATCACAAAGGGTAATGGCTCAGAAGCAGCTTCTGCTGTTATTCCGGAAGACAATAGTTTTCTTAATAAGCTTAGTGCAAAGGAGCCGGTTTCAATTCTTGTTATCGGTGACGTTTTCGGCACAGGCGCAGGCGCCAAGGATGGAACAAACTGGACAGACCTTTTGGCATCAGGCATTAATGAAAGTTTTGGATCTGAAGCTTCAGTAAAGAATCTTTCCCTTCCTAATGGAAACAACGCCTACTCTGCATATGTAACTCTCATGAACGAGGCGGCAGGGAACAAGGATTCTGTCTATGATGCGGTTATCGTAGCTTTAGGTTACTATGACGCGCCATTTACATTTGATCTTCAGTATGAAGGCCTGCTTCGTTCCATAAAGCTGCAATATCCTTCCGCAGAGATCATCGGCATGATCGAGTCAGCATCATTAACAGAACCGGGTGGATATTCTGATGAAACAGCAACCTATGCCAGAAATCTTCTTGAGCACTATGGTGCCATCGTTGCAAACATGGGCGAAGCCTTTATGGTTACAGGCGAGGATGTGAACTCTTTCACAGATGACGGCGTTCTTCCAAATGCTGAAGGCCAGAAGCTCTATGCAAACTGGATAGTTCGTAAGATAAACGACAAGCTCAGGAATCCTGAGGAAATCGTTCCTGAAAATAATAATGCTGAGGCTTCAACAACTTCAACATTGGAATCTGACGGAACAATAGCACCTGTTAATCCTGACGCAGCTCTTTACGATCATTACTATTACATCGCATCAGACAGTTTCCAGCGTCTCGACGACTGCAACTTCATCATCAGCGCACAGGAGCTTACAACTCTCGGTTCAGAAACCGTCGGTATGATCGGACTTGATTATGACTACCTTACCGGCAGCAACACCGCCCAGGTAGTCATCGACAATACTATCTTCGGAGGTCTTTCTTTTGAAAGCGAAGGTGTTTCTCCGGAAAGACATATCCGTATAGTGGATAACGATGCTTCCATCAATGACAGTATCGCAGTCAGCTTCGCCACAAAAGAACAGGCAGACTGTTTCCATGGTCTCATCATAACCGGAAACCTCAATTTCAATCAGCCTAAGGACAAGTACGATGAGCTTCCTCTTCCACCTGAAACTACGGCTCCGGAGACCACAGAGGCAGAGACAACTGTAGAAGAAACCACAGAAGCAGAGACAAAGGCAAAGGAAACAACTGCAGCAGAAACCAAGGTTCCGGAGACAACTGCCAAGGAAACCAAGGCAGACAATGATAATAAGAAACAGGACGAGACTACAAAGGAAACAAAGAAAGCTTCCGAAACTCAGGCTCCTGCAAAAAAAGCTGCTCCAAAGCAGACTGAAACTCAAGCAGCAGAAACAACAGCTGCTGTCGCAGAAACCCCGGCTCCTGAAACTGCTGCTGCACAGACTACTGTAGAAGAAACAGCCGCACTGCCCCAGGAAACCGTTGTTCCTGAAACTGCTGCTATAGAAACCCCTGAATCAACCGAGCAGGCTGTCATCAGCGATCCCGCAGATTCTGCCACAATCACGATACCGACAACAGCCTACACTGTCGAGGCCGGTCAGGGAATAGATTTAAGTCAGTGGAATAACGCAGGTCCAACCATAGGCATTACTATCGCTCCATAACTATTCTATACAGAACTTTCGGAGTCCCCGGTCAGTTAAAAACTGACCGGGGGCTCTGTTTTATACGTGCAATCCATCCGTAAAATGTATATCTGCCGGCTACAACCTGCATGTATTCGCAACGCACTATTACCTTATGACGGGATTTTGCGAGAATATTCAAATAAAGTTAATTGATTTTTATCGCCAATGAAAGTATTATTAATCACTGTGTTAATCAGCACCTTGCGCACAAGTAACAATCATTGCGCATCAAACGTGGATGGTCAAAGCATTATCCCTCCACAGCATTGATATTAAGGAGATAACAATGGATTTTAAAACTTTTTTTGAGAATAACAAAAAAGCCTGTATCGGTGGAGCCGCCGGTGTAGCAGTTATCCTGCTTGGCATCGCCGCTATCAGCGGTCAGAACAATTCCGTTAAGACACCTCAGGAGACAACAATAGCTGTAACTGAATCCGATCAGAAGAACGAGACCAAAGAAACCGGAGAATCCGTAGTAACCGGAAATTTTTACGCAAAACTCAATGCCGGAAAGCCTGTATCCGTTTTAGTAATAGGCGATGGATTTGCTGCCGGAAACAATCTTGAGGATTCCTCTAATGCATGGGCCGAGCTTCTTTCTGCAAAGATCACAGAGACCTTCGGTTCCGAGGTTCTGCCGGAGAACCTGTCGCTTCCTTCTGACAACACAGTTTTTTCAGGCTATGCCGTTGCAAATCAGCTCTCTGAAGATGTGGAATATGATGCGATTATTCTTAGCTTTGGAAATTACGATGATCCTTCAAGCTTCGGAATTTTCTATGAAGGTCTTATCCGTGCTCTTGCAAACAAGAGTCCCGATGCAGTCCTCATATCTCTCATCGAACCTTCTTCTGTCACTAACCCTGAAGGCTACGCCGATGATAATGCTTCCGCAATCCAGAATATCACAGATCACTACTACGGTCTGACTGTAGATGTAGCAAAGCTAATGGAAGCAAACGGCAGCAACGCAGCAGATACTGCAGATGACGATAAGGTAAATCAGAATGCTGAAGGAAATGCTGCAGTTGCAGATGCGATCATTAAAGCAATCAAGGAGCATTCAGAAAATGGTGAAACACTCAATACTGCTTCAGATGCTCTCAATGCTGCTTCCGAAACCCTTGAAGACTTTGCATATATATCTGCAAGTGACTTTGAGAAGGTTGATGACACTACTTACGTACTCCTTGCGGATTATGTCCGTGATTATGACGATAACGCCGTATCCGGATTACTTGCTATCGACTATGAATATCTTCCGGGTTCAAATGATGTTTACGTAACTGTTGACGGCAATCCTTTCGGACGCTCCACAGTGGATTTTAAGGGAACAGAGTCAGAACAGCATATCGCACTGATCAATGATGATTTTGAGCCAGCTGAAACCATAACCGTATCCTTCGCTTCCGCAGATGAGGCCAATACATTTGCAGGAATCATAGTTTCCGGTAATGTTAAGCTCCCTATGTCTTATGATGAATTCGAAACAAAGGAAATCCATCAGTTAAGCACTGAGGAAATCAGAGCTCTTTTCGGTGAAAGTGAAGACGAAGACGCTGCCGGAGGACCCGGTTCTGAGGAAACTGAGGCTGTTACTGAAGGAAACCAGGAAGGTGACACAACATATATCGATGGTGCTCTTTATGAGTATCACAATGGTGAATGGTACGAAGTTATAAATGATGACACAGGAAACCCTGATATCGGAGTAAAATCTCAGGTAGCTCCTACAAGATCTGCACATGAAGTAATCACAAACAAAGAGGTAGTTAATTCCTCTTCTGCTGCAGGTACAGAGACTGCCGCTGTTGAAGAAACCACAGTAGCCGAAACTGCTATGACTGAGTCTTATGCTGAAACTGTTGCTGAAACCGCAGCAGAGACTGTTATGGAAACTCCTGCAGAAACAGCTTATACAGAAGCAGCTGCAGCAGAAACCACAGGCTATGAAGTTCCAGTTGAAACACAGGCAGCTTCCGGCGACTATGCAGTAAATGGAACCGATTTGAACGGCAATGCAATTGGAAACATTGCAGGATAATCAATAATCCAAGACATCAAAAAAGCAGATAAAAAAACGGCCTCCAATCTTTAGATCTAATGATTGGAGGCCGTTTTTTTATCTGCTTTTTGTTATATAACGTTTTTTAGTATCAAAAAACAGCCTTGGCTGTTTTTAAATTTGAATTATCCTGCCTTTTCGTTTCTGCGGTTTTTCGCATCATAAAGTGAAAAAGCGATATTTGTTGCGTGATCTCCTACACGCTCAATTCCGGAAATGATATCTGAGAAGAATACACCTGCCTGTGCAGAACACAAACCTTCGCTGAGGCGCTGAATATGCTTGTTCTGAAGCTCACGCTCAAGCTCATCGGTTTTATTTTCAAGATCTCTTACCTTTTCCATGTTTGTCATATCACCTGTAACAAACATGTCCAAAGAATCCTTCATAAGCTCCCTAACAATAGCCATCATGCCTTTGAGTTCCTCTTTGGCATCCGTTGATAGATGAACGTCTTTTTCATTAAAATACTTAACAATGTCAGCTATATCCTCTGCATGATCTCCGATTCGCTCTATATCCGAGCAAACATGGAAATAACCTGCGATGAGATCCGCATCACGCAAAGGAATGGCGTTCTGGTTGATCTTAGTCATGTAAGTATTGATCTGCTCACAAAGCCAGTCGATATACTTTTCTGTTTCATAAACCTTTTCGATTCCTGAAGCATCTTCGTTAAGAAGACAATCCATGGCTGTGGCAAGGTTGGTGAAGGCAGCATTAGCCATCCTCTCCATCTCCTGTTTAGCCATATAGATGGCAACCGCAGGGTTTGGAAGCTTGTTGAGATTGATGTATCTGAGCTTGAAAACATCCTCGCTGTCTTCCTGTTCCTCGCCGTCCTTAACAAGAACATAGGTAAGCTTGATGATCTGATCCATAAACGGATAGAAAACAACCACCTGGAATACCTTGAAGATAAAGTGGGCAAACGCAATGTTTCGTCCCAGGGATCCCGGATCATCTCCGGTTCCTGATATGGTTCTTATGATGGTTTCGATCTGCGGTGAAAACAAAAGCAGAAGGACAAACATCAGAATTGTACCGAAAATATTGAAAAGCAAGTGAATGAGTGCTGCACGCTTTGCGTTATTATTTCCCTGAAGCGCTGTGAGAACCGCACTTGAGCAGGCTCCGATGTTACATCCAAGGATGATGAACATACATATCCTGAGATCCACAAGTCCCATGGAACCCATAACAACGAGGATTGAAACAGTAACTGAAGATGACTGAACAATCGATGTTATGACAAATCCCATAAGTACGCCAAGCACCGGATTGGTAAAGCTTGACAGGAAGGTTATGACTGCCGGAATCTCTCTGAGGGCTGCCATGGAACTGGACATAGTGGATATACCCACAAACAAAAGTCCGAATCCCATCACTATCTCACCGGATTTCTTCACCGTAGGATTGGGGATGAAGTTCATCATCACAGCACCGAAGAAAACAAATATAGGTGCTATGGCAGATAGCCTGAAGGCTACGAGCATTGCCGTAATTGTGGTACCAATGTTGGCACCGAGTATAATTCCGCAGGCATTGGAAAGGGCCATCAAACCGGAATTAACAAAGGTTACAACCATAACCGTCGCCGTACTGGACGACTGGATAACAGCTGTAAAGAACATTCCGACAAGCACTCCCGTCAGTCTTGTTCTCGTAAACGTCTCCAGTATCTTTCGAAGCTTGTTACCTGCAACCTTCTCGATACCATGACTCATCATGTACATGCCTGCTATAAAAAGACCAAGTCCTCCTATCAGGCTCACCAAAATCGAAATCATGTGATTCTCCTCTGTTCTGTTTTTATGAACTTTGCTGAAACGCCATTCCTCTTAAGTATATCTTACAATCCTCTTTTTAAATAGAGGGATTTCATAGAAAGCATTTAAAAAATATCATAATATTTGCAAAATTGTAACAATATGCGATATGTATTTAAAAAAATAACCTGGTCTTCTCTCTGTACCCTATAAATGTCATGAGGGCTGTCAGCAGGAGTTCTGCTCCAACTATGAAATAAACCTTAGATAAAGAACTTGTGGTTCCGTAGATATCCAGTATTCCGTGAAAAACCGAGCCCACAGTCAGGGTGGCAATGCCGGATCCCCATAGATTTATGGTGTACATTGGAGGGTAATCCTTTTCAGTTGCTCCCCTTCCCATTCGGGCAGAGGCGATAAAAAGCCACGGCAGTACGCCCAAAATCAACGGGATGGCGAAAGCATATATCATATAGTAGGAATAAACACCGAAGCTGAAGTACTCATAAACTGCGCCGAACAGGGCAACTGCTATGGTGATTAAGACGTAGCCCAGTACTTTTTTAGTTGCTTCGCCGGGTTTATCCTCTCCCTTCGCTGCCATGATTTCATTCTTTTGGCTTATATCTGATCCTTTAACACCGCTCTTATAAACATTTCCATTTATACATTTTTCTTTCATTAGCTTTATCCTTTCAGATATCCATCTAAATCTAATATCGAACTGCATACAAGGGTATCACTTAACTTTCACACCTCATGTACTTTCTGTTGCAGAATCCTCTGCTTTTCCCAGATAAACTATATCGCTGACCGATCTTTCCTTTATATTGTTACCACCTGTGGTTGGCTTGTTGATGATCTCGCCGTTGAAATACAGGGTACTTGAGCCGCCACCGTCAAGATTATAGGCAGACGTGCAACCCAGGCTCTGCATAAACTCTGCAAGCTGGTACAATGTTAAGCCCTCAGACTCTTCTGTTCTTCCGTCGGTAACCACAAATACGTAATGTCCATCCTCAAGTATGCCGATAGCTGTTCTCGGATTTGAAGCCATTGCCTTACCTACTTCCTCGTCCTTTGTTACTGCTATCTCACTGTTCTCCACCAGACCGGGTCCAAAACTGAGTACGTCCACCGCTCCGGCAGCCAGAACCTCTTCTGCGGAAAGGTCATTTTCCGAAAAAATCTCGAAGCTTCCATCTGCAAGTATAGCCAGATCCTCATTTCCTCCTGAGGTGGATCTGTAAAGAGCTCCGTTTCTTATGACATAACCGTCATTCTGCGCCCCGTAAAAATCTCCGTTTATGGCAAGGATGGCGTCATTTTCTTCCGCTGTCACAGAAGTAGCTTCCTTTAAATTTTTGCCATAGGTATCATCCGCAAAGGCTGTCTGAATGAGATCCGAGGCACTGTAGGCCGATTCATCAAGCTCGGTGGCATCTCCAAGCAAATGTACATCCGCAACATATATGGAAGTATCATTTGCTCTGTATTCACTTAAGGTAATGGTCTTTACACTGTCGGTGTAGGTTCCGATAACTTCATCTGAACTTACTGTATCTATAGTTGTTGATACTGCTTCCTCAGCTTTGGATGTGCTGCTAACTTCAATCCTTTCAGGTCTGTTTTTTCTGTGATGCTTCTCCGAAGCAGCTTCTGTATTGCTTTCGGATACATTCTCAGTTCCGTAAGCATTATCTATATTACTTTCAGAACTGTTCCCTGTTTCTGAAGCATCCTCTTCCGATTTGCCCAGGTTCTCGGCATTGGCACCGGTTCCCTTTGCGGTTTCAAACACGCTTTTATCAACTTCAACTGTTCCTTCTGTATTTAATGCCACCGACTGCTGCACTGTTCCTTCTGTGTAGCTTCTTGGGATTACAAATGTGTCCAATAGCGCATATCCCGTAAACGCTGTAAGAGCCAGAAATGATGTAAGTCTGTATTTCCAGCTGCTGAAAAAATCCTTCATATAATGTTCCTTATCGTTCTGTTTATTTTTTGATGACCTGTTCCCGTTTCAATTAGGGTTTCGCTTCATTTCAAGCGGGTCAGCCTTGATTATTTTCACGCTACCCCGTAATCCTGAAAGGGGCTATGACTTCCTTTTACCGATTCTCTATCCTCTCCGGTCTGTTTTGCCTCAACCCTCATAGGCTGTGCAGAAACTTTATTTTCTTCAACGCCCTTTCCTGATGCTGCAAATACAAATCGTCTCTGGAGTGTGAAATTCACAAAGAACATCAGTATCTCTATACAGACTTTTGCGATCATGGGGTTTACAGGCAAAAATTTTGTCACTGCACAAAGGAGTGCTGTATTCAAAGCAAGAATGGTTACTGCAAGAAGCATGTACTTTACCGCTGAGTTTGCCACACTAACCTTGTTCCTTTTTTCAGCCTCTATATATTCATTGTCGGTACCTGCGAAAACGAAATTCCGGTTGATGCTGTAATTCGCTGTGGCACTGATCAAACGGGCGAAAACATTGGCACAAAGCATAACATAGGCTGTTTTTCCGAAAAGTTCCACGATGCATCCGAAAATAGCAAAATCTATGAGAAAACCGACGAAACCAGACAGGCTGAACCTGAAAAGCTCCTTGTAGATACGGATTGAGTCCTTAAGGGGATTAAAGTGGCTGCCGGCATTGTTATCGATATAGATAGTCTCTATGGTAAGCTCCTCCATGGGAACCTGCTCACGGGCAAGATTCATAAGCATATTCATCTCGTATTCATAGCGGTCACCCGGAACAGAAAGCATCCGGTCCATAAGTTTTTTTGAAAAGGCCCTGAGTCCTGTCTGAGTGTCGTAAATTCTGACTCCCGAAAGAAGTCTGAACACATTTCTGGTTATTCCATTGCCTATACGGCTTCTGAGCGGTGAACTCGGTCCCTGCTTGCGGCTTCCCAGTACAAGAGTTCCGGGGTGTACAGCAGCATGCTCCACCAGTCTTGTGGCGTCAACAATCTTGTGCTGTCCGTCAGAGTCGATGACTACTACCGCATAGTTGTCTTCATATTTGTACTCTTCTTTGATGTAGGCAAAAGCCTGCTTCATGGCATACCCCTTTCCTCTGTTTTCAGGGTAACGTATCACATGGGCAAAACTCATGACGTCTCCGAAAATTCTGTCATATTTTTCTACAGGAACTATTCCGCTCTTAACAGAGTTTCCTGACGCAGATCCGTCATCCACCACTACAACTTCAAAGCCAGAAGCTGCTGCCTCAGATGCAACTTCTATAAGCATTTCATCCGGCTCATATGCCGGTATCACCGCTATCTTTATAAGTGCTGTTTCTATATACATAATTACTGCTCCTTTCAGAAGGTCAAACGCTGTTTCACATATTCGTAGAAATAAAATCCAGATCATAAGTTTCCATCTCTTCTCATGACCTGTATGGCTGTATCTTAATTTGCGAAGCTTAAACCATGCTGAAGAATCGAAAAAATAACAACAAAAAACACCTCCCAGTGTATACAAGTGTTACACAAGAAGGTGTTTTTCAAACAGTATATTTTTTCTGTTAGAGTGACATATCTGTTTAAATGTACATTACCAAAGCCCAATTATAAATTATATTGATTATCCTGCTGCTGCGCTGGTCTCAGGCAGAGTCTCTCCGGCTCCGGTCTGGCCGAAAGCACCGTTCATATCGGGAGGGGTTCCGCCCATGTCAGCAGGTGGATTTCCGCCCTGTCCACCGGGACCACCCTTTCCTCCGGGGCCACCCTGGCCACCGGGGCCGCCTTGACCAAAGCCGCCGGTCATTCCTTCCGGTGCACCGTTTTGGCCATCGGCAGCATTCATCTCAGGCATGCCTTCCGGTGGTGTGCCCATTTCGCCCTGCTCACCGTTTCCCTGCTGACCACGCATGCCGTGTCCGGGGAAGCCGCCCATCATGCCGCCGGTTCTCTCACCGATGGTGGCAATGTTTCCATCTACAGTTACGGTTTCTTCCTGATCTCCGGTCTTTACTGTGTAAGTCTCACCCTGCTTAAGTTCGGGACTTGAAAGAAGGAATGCCTCAAATGCCTGGGTTGACTCAGCATTTTCATAGATTACATTGCCGTCAGAATCGGTTACAGTGATTTTGGTACCCGCTTCCTGCTTTTCAGTATAGTAAACCACAAGCTGAATCTGTGTTGAATCCTCACTGAAGCTCTGGAACATGCCTGAAGAGCCTGTGAGAGCAAAGGTTCCACCTGTGATGGTTCCTGTTCCGTTATAGTCAAGTGGAGCGTTTGCACCGATTTCCGGACCATCTATGTAAATCTCACCGCCGGTCACAACAACGTTTCCGTTTGAATCAAGACCGTCACCTGCTGCCGCAACATAGACATTACCGCCATTGATGGTGATAGCAGCACCCTCGGTAACAGCGAAAATGTCATCGGTTTCATCAGATCCGCCGGCGGAATTGACACCATCGTCCGAAGCCTTGACCCTGACTGTACCGCCGTTGATGGTCACGGAAAGTCCCTCAAGTCCTTCATAGGAATCAGCCACATCCACAGTTCCGCCGTCAATGATCAGAGCAGTTTCCGCATGGATACCGTCATCCTCCGCATGGATCACCAGAGTTCCGTCGCTTATGATAACGTCCCCCTTTGAATGAAGTCCGTCCTCACCGGAGGTGATGTTAATTCCTCCGTCCTGTATTTCCAGGCTGTCCTTACCATTGATTCCGTGCTCTGCTGCAGTGATATCAAGCTTCACATCATCTGAGATCACCAGTGCATCCTTGCCATGGATACCATCACAATATCCGCCCTGCACGGTAAGTGAACCACTACCGGTTATGTAAAGGTCTGATTTACTGTAAATGGCAGCATCGGGGGCATCAGATGTGTCCTTTCCACTGTCCTTGGCAGCCTCACGCTTATCCTCAACCGTATTTTCACTGCCTTCCGCAAGCTCAATAAAGAAATTTCCGGAAGTCACAACGTTTATCGGCGCAGTCTCGCTGTTTGTAATGCTGAAATTATCAAGTACAAGCCTCACATCATCCTTGTCTCCGGCCTCAACCGAAATCTGACCTTCCGGAAGTTCACCGCTTAACCTGTAGATTCCGGCATCTGTTATGGTCACGGTGGTGCCGCTAATGCTTACGGCCTTTGAATTGGCCCCTGAAACCTTGATCTCACCTGACTCCACTGTTATGAGAGTCTCATCCTTTGATACATTATCAGTCTCTGCCTTTGTATCTTCCGCTTTTGCAGCCTCTGTCTCAACAGCAGCTGTTGTCTCTGCCTGCTTCTTACTGCAGCCGGTACCAAACATAGCTGCCGCACATGCCAGTGTCAGAACTGACGCGGCACCTCTGAAGGTTCTTCTAAACATTTTTTCTGAAATATTCTGCTTTTTCATTTTTCACTTTGCCCTGATACTAAAAACCGGGCATCCTTTCCATCTTGGTTTTTCCGATTATTAATAACTGATATTCTGTATTCAACCTGAATTTCCGACCGAATACTGAGATTTCATATATTTTATAGTGATTCTGTCTTTTCCGGAATTCTTCCGCAAACTATCTCAAGGTTTCCGTTTCTTGCCCTGAGGTCATCTATCATCTGCTTTTCCTGACTTGCATTCTTAAGTGTTAACTGGTAGATCAGCTCATAGAGTGAACCCATATTCACAGTCTTAACCTTAATGAGCTTTGTGCCTTCCGCATAAGTGGAAAAAACATCATCAAATATACCTGCATAATCAAGATTCTCAGGGATTACAACCTTTAGCTCTCTTTCAAGCTCCTTAGTCTCTCCTATAGGAGCTGCCACAAGCGCCATGGTTACTATGCCAATGACTACAGTAAATACTGCTGCCAGCATGACATAACCCATACCTGTTGCAAGTCCCACAGCCATAGCCAAAAAGATAGATGCGATCTCACGGCTGTTTCCCGGAAGCGATCTGAATCTCACGAGAGAAAAGGCTCCCATTACAGCTACTCCGGTACCGACATTACCATTCACCAGCATGATAACCGACTGAATGATGGCCGGAAGAAGAACCAGTGTGATAAGGAAATTCTTACTGTATCTGTTCCTGAAGCTGTGGAAGGCTGCGATGACCGCTCCCAAAACCAGTGATGCCATAAGGCATACGATAAAGCCTTCTGATGTGATATTGTTTCCGTTTATTATTGTATCTAACATTTTATACCTCCAAAATCCATACTGAACAGTTTTTCAAACCTTTATCATCTGATGATACTGTTTTTATCTGTAATATCCGAAAAATATTCCGGTATGATATATTCTCATTAAATCTTCAAGCACGTATAAAATAATCCGATTATTCCGATCATATTCACGCCATGGCTCTGCGGCCTGCCATTCCGACACGGTCCAATGCCTCTGCCTCACCACTATTACGAAGCTCGATTGCATTGTACTGCTTAAGCGCCATGATTTTTGCCTCCCGGCCTGTACGTTCGGCAAAATGCTGCTGGTAGTAAGTTCCGTATTTTGAAAAAGACATCATGTTAATGTCAAGCTCTGCAAATGCCTCTGCCATCCACATAGGCATGGCACCCGGAATCTTCACTTCCATAAGTGTCTTTCCTTCAGGAAGCAGGTGCTCTCCCATGTCACCGTGTGTGAGCTCCAGGTCATTCTCTCTCGCCCTTATGGCATTATCGAAGGTGACTCTCAGGTCGCTGTTCTCATTTCCGTGAAGTGCCACTCTGTCATAACCTATAAATGCCTTGGGTTTTAATCCGTAAAGCTTTTTCGCATAGTCGATTTCTTTTAAAATCTGTTTGTTTGCGAAGTTCATCTCTATTTCCGGTGTTTTATCTTCGTAGAGATATTTTCTTGCCTCACTCATCTTCATTGCCACCCGACGCTTGTAAACTATACCTGCATACTTCTTTTTAAGTTCAAGGAAAACCTCCTGATCCTCGGTTGGAACTCCGTAGGATCTGAGTCTCAGCTTTTCCTTGTACTTTGGCTTCTCCAAAGATGTTCTTATAAGCTGAAAATTATCTGTATCAAAATATATGTTGCAAATGGTGTAATCAGTGAATTTATCGGGAGACATATACTTATCAAGTATCGGCTTTAACTTCTCAAGCTGCTCCTTTGTAAGCATAAACTTCTTTTCAATTCTCTCAAAAATCTGTCCTGCCATGTCATTTCCTCCTCTCAGGATGGCTGTATCATACAAGACAAAGCTGAAAGAAAACTGAAAGAATATAGAGAAAACTGTGTATAATTTGTGAACTGACCAGGAAAGGAAAGCAGACCCCAAAAAATGTCTGG
The DNA here is from genome assembly GCF_900107835.1 of Oribacterium sp. KHPX15. Taxonomy (GTDB): domain Bacteria; phylum Bacillota; class Clostridia; order Lachnospirales; family Lachnospiraceae; genus Oribacterium. Next base: position 80,454 of record NZ_FNRG01000015.1, on the reverse strand, counting down.
AAGTCCCTGGTCAAGACATAAAATAAAAAAGCCTTGGAACCGGCTCACAGAGCCAATCCCAAGACCTGATAGTTACTTGTACTGTCAAAAACAGGATATCAATCTAAATTATCGTTGTCACCCAGGAGTTCCGGGAGGAAGTACTGAATCTGCTCTTTCCACCAGTACCAGTCATGACTTACATCATATCCCCAATAATCGCACCAGGCGTCGATACTTTTGGTAATAAAAATTCTTTCAAGACTTTTCAGTGTCTTAACACCGTCAAACTCCTGATATCCCTGTCCTACACAGAAAATCATCTTTCTCTTATTGTAGAGCTCTATGTACGCGTGATCCGGCGGCATATTCTCAAGGAAACGTTCAGGCGCATTGTCATAAAGATTGCTGTCCATATAATCATCAAAGAAATACCTGACATCATAAATTCCCGAAAGCGCCATGAGAGACTGGAAAAGATCCGGTCTCCTCAGGAAAATGATGGCAGCATGATTTGCTCCCATACCAACTCCGGCCACTATAGGCATGGTCTTTGACTTATTCTTCTTATGAATATAAGGCAGCACTTCCTCTATTATGCAATTATAATAGGCTTCCTGTCTGGACGTTCTCCAAGGATTTATACCGTTCTCACAAAACCAGCTTTCCGAATCCACAGTATTAACCGTAAATAGCTGGACACGGCCTTTCTCGATATATTCCTGAATTGCTTCAACCATTCCGTGCTCTTCCCAATCATTGGCCGAACCATTCTCACTCGGAAAAGCCAAAAGAGGAATGCCCTTCTCACCATACACGAAGAGCGACATATCTTTATCCAACTGCTTACTGTGCCATGTATAAAGCTCCTGTTTCATAATCAGTCTCTCCCTATTTTTTCAATTCACGAACATTGTCAAACAGATAGGAAAAGTATACCATGATATGACATTTTAGCGCAATTTTATTACGAAATTTTATATTAATTTAGTCCGAAAATGGTTATAATGTATTTTGGACATGCATCTGATACTAAGCAATCTTATGTCCCTCACCTCAATAATACAATTCAGGAGGCTTCTATAATGAATTTCGTTTTTATATCTCCAAATTATCCTCATAACTACCGGCATTTCTGTAAAAGACTCAGAGAAAATGGTGTTAATGTTTTAGGAATCGGCGATGCTTCTTTTGTTGAACTGGATCAGGATCTTCAGGACAGTCTGACAGAATACTACAAGGTTTCGGATCTTTCCGACTACGATCAGGTTTACAGGGCAGTTGCATTCTTTACTTACAAATACGGAAGAATTGACTACCTTGAGTCCATGAATGAATACTGGCTCAGCCAGGATGCCTCTCTTCGTACTGATTTCAACATTAAAACCGGTCTGAAAACTGAAGATCTTGAAGGTGTGAAAGATTCTATCCGGCTGCTGGACCGTTTCCGGAGAACCGATATCCCGGTTTTCACAAGAGACCTTGATGCTTTTGGTGCTACGGCAGCGCCTGTAGAGGCCGAACTTTGCTCCTATGATGCCATTGCAGACAGTCATTGTAACCCTCTGTTTGAATCCATGACTGTATGGGCTCCCGCAAAGAATCCGGATGTATTGATCGATACCGGAGAAATCTACTACACCTGCCCTAATATGCCTGCAAAGCTTCGCCTCCTTGGCCGTAGAGCTTTGAAGGCAATCGGAACCGGTTCCCGCTTTATGCGTGTCGAGTTTCTGCATCTTACAAAGGATCACGGTCAGCTTGGCAAAGCCGGTGATTATGTTGCCGTTAATGCTTCCATCTGTCCTGCAGGTGGTGATGCTCCCGACATGATGAACTACGCTCATTCTGTGGATGTATACAAAATCTGGGCAGATATGATCACAACAGACAAGCGCTACCTGGACGGTCGTCTTCAGACTTCATCGGAGCTTGGACATCATACTTCCGAAAATGATGAAGACTGCTTCTGTGTATATGCAAGCCGTAAGGAAGGCCCGTCCTATGTTCATCCTGAAAGCCGCATTGCTGACAAATTCCATGACGTTCTCATGATACGCCGAAAGGAAACAGATGAATATGGCACAGGGATCACCCGATATGTCGCAAGACTCCGCACTCAGCATGAAGTAAACACATTTATACGTTACCTGCACGAGACAACACCTCAGCTGTAAATCTCTTATAATTGATGGACTGATAATCGTTAAAGTTTCGCTTGAACTGCTTCATAAAGCCGCATGACGATTAAAAAATCGTGACAGAACAAAAAAACCGACAGATGCGTCACACTTGCATCTGTCGGTTCTTTCATCTTATTGTCCCAAGTATTCATTTTCCGGAAGATCATCCAATGACTTGAAAGTATAACCGGCACTTTCCCATCCGGTGAGAAGCTCGTCCAGGATTGCATCATTGGTGGAGGAAGTAGCATGCAGAAGTACAATTGCGCCGGGATGGATACGCTTGTTAAGGGTTGCCAGGGCACTGCTGCGGCTTGGCTGTGCCTTATCATCATAGTCCTTGTATGCAACTGACCAAAGCATGGTCTTGTAACCCATGGCACGGGCAAGCATCAGCTGAGCCTCGGAAAACTTTCCCTCAGGTGGGCGATAATAACGGTTCATGGGATGTCCTGTCAGTGTTTCGTACTGTTCCTCTACAGTATTTACCTCTGTATAGAACAGCTCTTTTGTTGTGACAGTTGACATGTTTTTATGACTGAGAGTGTGATTTCCCACTGTGAAGCCGTTTTGGGCAATGCTGAGTACTATTCCGGGATCTGACCTGGTGCAGGCTCCGGTGACGAAGAAGGTGGCAGGAGCATTATGCTTCTTAAGTGTGTTCATTATAGACACGGTGTGCCCGTTCTCATATCCAAGGTCAAAGGTCAGATAGCATACCTTTTCAGCAGTCATCTCCTTGGAATATGTGTCAAAAGCTCTGAGCCAGCTTTCATCAGCATTTCCCACAGGCGCTGAGTTTGCAACCGGGTAATAGTTTCCCCAGTCCATATTTGCTCCTCCGCCGGAAAGCTGTGAAAGATCCGACTGTATATCTGCATCCGGCTTAACATATTTCGGTACACGGATTCCGTCTACAATAGTTACTAAACCGGTGCCAGACTCAGCTGAGGATGCGGAATCACCGGTTTCAGACTCCCCTTGTACAGACTGTGGCATATTTTCAATCCCCTGTGTACTTACAGACTCAGAAATACCGGACGGGTTATTGATATAATCGACTCCCCTGGCTTTTACTCCCGCAAATGCCTGAACAGTCATTGATTCTGTGACTAAAAGTGTCAAAAGAATCTTCGCTGAAAATTTACTGAATCTCATATGTTACCTCCATGACTTATCATTATTTCCTGTCTTCAACTATCTTATTGATGGTCCAGACCCTGATGTTTAAGGATTCCAATCCGGTGCCGCAATATGGGCATACTTTCGATCCGAGGCCCTTAACAGGCGCTCCGCAGTTAGGACAATTATAGCCTAACATCTTTCCCTGGGTTTTCTCAGCATCCTGAACATACACAAGCTCCGTATGGAAAACAGTCTGAATCTTTCTCATCTTCCAGCCTGAATCTGACTCTTTGGAAGCATTGGCTTTGGTACCCACCTTAACTTTTCGTTCATAGCTGGCTGAAGTCTGGGCATGTATGGTGCAGGCTCCTGCTCCCCGTAAGTAACCTGAAACCACAGTCTTATAAGCATATCTGTTTTTGTATTCAAGCTTATCCTCAGAGTATGCCATCCCGGAAGAAACTTCACTATCGTTTGTTATGAGAGTCTCAACTTCTTTCATAATTACCGGGTACTCGCTAAGAAGCTCGGGAGCCCTTTCGTCAATTGCCTGCATTCTGAGAACCACTGCATTCTGGATACGTGACCTCCACTCATTCCAGCTGAACTCCGGAAAGTCCTTTTCTATCCTAGGAATGTAAAGTGAATCCATTGAAGACAGTGACTTTGGTGTTGCGGATATTTCCTCTTCGTCCGTAATACCTTCACCTGTCACAATGGACCTTGCCAGGATTTGCAGTGCCTGTCCCATGATGGATCTTCGAAATCTCCATATCTTATAAGAAATGAAACCACCTATTATTATAAAAACCGCCAGGTTCAAAAGCGGTCCTAAAGCTGCTGAACTCAACTCCATATCACATCATCCTCACAGTAAAATCAAGAATCATATCAATCTTCTGAAAACTTCTTCCCACACTTCGGGCAGTATTCAAAATCCTCAGAAGTCTCATAAGCACAGCCATAGCAGATTTTTGTTGTAGTCTTTTCACTTCTTGCTCCTGCCCCGCGCTGTCTCAGATAAAGGTCATTTGTACTGATGGAAACATTATCCCCCCACTCAATGGCTTTTCCGATCTCAGGTCTGAGCTCATACAGGGATCCGCAGCAGGAGGTTTCCACGTAGTAAGTCCTCCCCCACTTAAATACAGGAATAAAAAACAAGGTTAATGTCATATAAGTCATAAAAACCTTGAATCTCCCCATCCTCCCGCATACATCACAAGTCATCTGCTGATTATATTCCAGGTCCTTGCGACCGTTATTGATTCCAAAAATAAAAAACATTATTCTCTGTCCTTCTTTAAGAAAATGTACGTTTAGAATTATAGCATATAAAGATACAAAAAATGCAGTCTCCCGAAGGAAACTGCATCTTTATCTTAACTTCTCCGTTAACGCTGATTTTTGAGCCTGAATATCTGACACTCAGACTGAGATCTGATAGGCTCTATACAATTTACCAGTATCTTCCGATGGCAGCTATATTTTCATAGTGTATAGCACTGCTGCCTGCATCCTCAAATACCCATCCGCGTCGGCTGTTAGTAGCGTGAACAATGGAATTATCTCCGGTGTAGATGGCTACATGTCTGACACTGCCAATACTGCTGCCGTAGAAAATCAGGTCGCCGGGAAGCATCTCTGCCTCTGTTACATATTTTGGAGCGCTTGCAGCCTGCTCTCTGGAGCTTCTCGGAAGTGAGATACCGAAGGTTCTGTATACAGCCTGTGTGAATCCTGAGCAATCCGCCGGACCGCTGAGGCTGTTGCCTGTTCCATATCTTAAAACACCGACACCTACGTACTGTCTCGCAAAATTCACTATATCCTTACGTCCGGCAGTGTTTGTGCTGACCTCTGCTGAGGCATCAGACTGACCTGAGGAAGCTGTGGCACCCGGGGTCATATTCATGGCCGGTGTAGAAACGGCTGCCTCCACGGAGCCTGTGTTGGCATCGGAAGTCTCTCCTACAGCTTCACTTTGGGCTGAATCACCCAGCGAAAAAGAAAATGACGTGTTTACATCTCCCCAGTTTGAGGCCAATGTAAAAGTCCCATCAACATTGAAATAATAAGGTTCTGATACGCCATCGTTGTTGGCGTCCATCCATGTGATATCATTATTATCTGCAAATGCCAGGCCGGATGCTGCTGTGATCATCATTACTGTGAGCACGCCGGTGACAATTTTTTTAATATTTTTCATATGACTCCTATAAAAATTTTTCCACAACGACTTTCCTAGTTTAACCTTAAAGGGTTTATATATGCAAGTAGGCGAGGTATATATTTTATTTATAACCAAAAAAATGTCCTGATTCCTCGCATCCGGAACCAGGACCTGTCTTCGGTAATATTCACTTTACGATTTAACGGTAGCCAAAATGGTTTGATTGGCAATACTGCTGTCACAAGAGAATATCGAGCTACTGACCGGACTTGAACCGGTGACCTTCTGATTACGAATCAGATGCACTACCGACTGTGCTACAGTAGCCAACCCGGGCAGAAACGGTTTTCTGCCCTTCGTTTTTCATGCCACATAAGTTTACCGATTTTAAAAGGGGTTGTCAACCAATGATGGCATTCTCACATAAAGAAAAATCTTCACTGATATAACAGTCAGCCCCGTCCCCATTGTAGCTGTCTGCTGCTCACCGGTAGTTACTGTCACATGAGAATTATTGCGATGCAGTTACTGTACCATCTTCGCCAATGGAGATTCCTGTACTAATGCTCTCAATGTAGGAATAAAGTTCCGCCTTGTCTGCTGAATCCGACAGGGTTCTTGTATATCCTGCCGAGGATTTTCCGGGAATAAGCTGCAGCTTCAGGTCTTCCGCACCTTCCATGGTCTCATCGACAGTCACCTTAAGAAGTGCCGTCCTCGGTATGGAACTTCCGAATACAAAGTTTCCAAGGCTGTATACGATAGGAACATCTTTATAAAACTCAATTCCCTGGAGAACATGAGGGTGAGCTCCCACAACAAGATCAGCACCGGCGTCCACTATATCATGGGCCAATGTCGTTTGAATCTCATTAGGCATCTCCTTACTTTCTTCTCCCCAGTGAATATAAACCACAACAAGATCAGCCTGCTCTTTAGCCTGCCCGATCTCTTCAATCAGGTTTGATGGGTCGTAGGCTGACAGAAGCCCCGGTGATGTTTTACCTGCTTCCCATTCCCCTACCGGCATAACTCTGGTTGCTCCGATAAAAGCAATCTTCCTGCCCTTTATGTTTACCATAACAGGCTCTGATGCCTCTTCTATATTCTCTCCGGCGCCCACATGACTGATCCCGGCTTTATCCAAAGTATCAAGCGTATCCAGAAGGGCATCCGTTCCAAAATCCAGAGTATGATTATTGGCCAGGGTAACCAGATTGATACCCATTTCCTTAAACATGTCCACTTTTGAAGGATCAACCTCAAAGGTGTACTGCTTATCCTCTGCCGGAGTTCCTCTGTTACTGAACGGAAATTCTTCATTGACAACAAAGTAATCTGCCGACTTTATTTCATCAAGGTATGCCTGAGAAACCACTCCTGTAATATTTCCGGAAGCCTGATATGCTTCCATTACATGGTCACTGAGGTACACATCTCCGGAAAACATAAGTTCCACAGGTTGAAATTCAGCCGCTCCTATGGCTCCGGCTTCCTCAGTCATAACAGGATTTTCCACAAAAACGGCGCCGCTTTCATTAACATGAGTTGTGGTTTCTTCTGTTAATGTCTCAGGCTCAGATGATTCCTCTGCAGCAGCCTCTGTGGATTCTGTTAAAATTTCTCCTTCAGCATTCGCCGTTTCATCACCTTTATTTTTGTCTGCAGCGGCACTTTGAAGCTGAAGCATAACCGATCTTACTTTGTCCCCCGACTGAGGTTTCAGGGTAATCACTGTGATCATAATGATCTCATATATCACAAGGAACAAACCTATTGCCAGGAAAAGCAGTTTCCACCGGCTTCTCCCCTTAAGTCTTTCTTCCTCTTCATCTTCTTCCAAATAAGGTCTTACATCGCTGAATCTTTCTTCTGTTTCTCTTCTTTCCCGGCTTTGCAGGATTCTTTCGGAACGTGAACCTGAATAGTTGCTCTGTCTGGTATTTAAAAATACTCTGGTTCTCTCAGAATCAACAACTGAATCACTGCCGGAACCATGATTTAAACTGCTTTTTGAATTATCGCCTGCATGTACCCCGGAATTTTCAAATAAATATTTCCCGGTCTTATCCTTTGTCAAGTCTTCTCCGAAGATCAGATCAACTTCTTTATTCTCAATGTTATTACTCTTAACTGTCCTGTCTCTCTTATCTGGGTTTTTCCTCTTATTTATCCTTTTTCCATCGGATTTTCTACGGCTCCTGCCAAAATCCGAACGATCAACCTTCTCAATACTATAATCACCGCTTTTATCTATTCCCAGAGTTTTTCCGATACTCTCTACTTTTATCTGTCTCCCGGGTCCTGTATATTCAGAACTTTCCCCGTGATAATCTGATTCCAGAAACCTTTCAACTTCCCCTTCAGACAGTAACACTCTTTTAGGATAATTCACTGTCCTTTTTACGTGGCCAGCTTTTTTTATATGGCCAGTCTTTTTTACGCGATCCGTCTTTTTTACCCGGTCCGCATTTTTATCTCTTTCCCCAATATTTCTCTCAGCCCTTGGTCCTTTGTAGTTTGACCTGAGGTGATCATTCCCCGATTGCTCTCTCAAAGCTTACCTCTTAAGATTATTAGTTTTTTCAATGGTATGGACCATTGCTCAGCGCTCCATATTATTCCCCTAAGCGCAGTTAAAGTCCATCTTCCACTTGTTCTCCTCAAGTTCGGAAGATGGACTTTAAACTTATACCATCATATCTTCAATTATTCAAGTTCAAATGCACCTGTATACAACTGATAGTAATTTCCCTTTGCAGCTATCAGCTCATCATGAGAACCTCTCTCGATGATATTACCGTGATCGAGAACCATGATGACATCTGAATTCTGGACAGTGCTTAGTCTGTGGGCAATGACAAATACCGTACGTCCTGCCATAAGGGCATCCATACCTCTCTGAACTATTGCCTCTGTATGTGTGTCGATGGATGAGGTAGCCTCGTCCATGATCATAACAGGAGGATCTGCAACTGCTGCTCTTGCGATGGAAATGAGCTGTCTCTGTCCCTGGGACAGGTTTGAACCATTGGACAGGAGCTTTGTGTTATAGCCCTCAGGAAGTCTCTGTATAAAATCATCGGCTCCCGCAAGTCTTGCCGCAGCCATACACTCCTCATCTGTGGCATCAAGCTTTCCGTAACGGATATTATCCATAACAGTTCCCGTGAAAAGCACAGTGTCCTGAAGGATGATTCCGAGGGAATGTCTGAGATCCGCCTTCTTTATCTTCTTAATGTCGATACCGTCATAGGTGATGGTACCTTCCTGTATCTCATAGAAACGGTTGATAAGGTTTGTAATGGTGGTTTTTCCTGCACCGGTGGCACCAACAAATGCAACCTTCTGTCCCGGACGGGCGAAAACATTAACCTTGTGAAGAACTGAGTGTTTTCCGTCATAGGAGAAATCCACGTCCTTGAGAACTACGTCTCCTGCCAGCTTTCTGTACTCAAAACTGCCATCCTCTTTAGCACGTTTCCATGCCCACATTTCCGTAGACTCCGAAGTTTCTGATATCTGACCGTTTTCCTCTTTGCAGCTTACAAGAGTCACGTAACCCTCATCCTCTTCCGGCATTTCATCCATAAGAGCAAATATACGTCCTGCTCCCGCAAGTCCCATTACAATAGCATTGATCTGCTGTGATATACCGCCTATCTGACCTGCAAACTGCTTTTCCATTCCAAGGAAAGGAACGGTAATGCTTATGCCCAGAGCAATTCCGCTGAAGCTTAAGTTCGGCACCTTGAGGAAAAGCAAAAGCCCGCCGGCGAAAGCCAGAATAACATACATGATGTTTCCGATATTTCCAAGGATCGGCATCAGGGTATTGGCATATTTATTGGCCTTTTCCGCAACCCTGAAGAGCTCATCATTTACCTTATCGAAGTCCGCTTTAGCAGCCTCTTCATGGTTAAAGACCTTGATGACCTTCTGTCCGTTCATCATCTCCTGGATGAAGCCCTCGGTTTTTCCAAGTTCTGCCTGCTGCTTCATGAAGTATTTTCCTGAGCCTCCGCCCACCTTCTTTACTACCTTTGTCATGACGAAAACGCCGCCAACAACGATGATTGTAAGCCAGATGCTGTAGTACATCATAAGGCAGAAAATAGTGATAACAGAGATGGCAGAAACCATAAGCTGAGGAATTGACTGTGATATGAGCTGTCTCAAAGTATCAACGTCATTGGTGTAGTAAGACATGATATCTCCATGCTCATGACTGTCAAAATATCTTATGGGAAGATCCTGCATTTCGTCAAAAAGCTTAACACGGAGCTTCTTGAGAGAACCCTGCGTAATGATGGCCATGCACTGATTGTAGACAAAACCTGCAAGGAGTGAAATTGCATAGAGAACCGCCAATGTTGCCACAAGACCAAGAATCTCTCCAGATACCGAATCCCAGTCTCCGCTTTGCCAGTTCTGTTCAATGATTGCAATTACCTTCTGCTGAAACATTGATGGTATGGCACTTACTATGGCATTTATAAATATACATACAAGGGTAAATGGAATCAGCTTCGGGTAGAATGAAAACAAGAGCTTTATCAGTCTGCCCATAACCTTACTATTCGGAAGTGTTCTTTTCTTTTCCATCAGTTAACACCTCCTTCGTTATTTTCTTCAGCATCTGAAGCAGGTGCTGTCTCCTCGGTCACCTTATTCTGTGCCTTGTAAAGCTCCTGATAGGTTGTATTTCTTGAAAGAAGCTCCTCATGGTTTCCGATATCCTGTATCTTTCCACCCTTAAGGATGAGGATTCGGTCTGCCTCCTGTACAGAAGATACACGCTGTGCAATGATTATCTTTGTGGTCTCCGGGATAAATTCCTTAAAGCCCTTTCTGATAAGCGCATCTGTCTTTGTATCTACCGCCGAGGTGGAGTCATCGAGAATAAGAACCTTTGGTTTCTTAAGAAGTGCTCTTGCGATACAGAGGCGCTGCTTCTGTCCTCCGGAAACATTGGTACCGCCCTGAGTAATGTAGGTATCGTACTTGTCCGGGAATCTCTGAACAAACTCGTCTGCCTGGGCAAGCTTGCAGGCTTCGATGATCTCCTCATCAGTAGCCTTCGGATTTCCCCAGCGAAGATTTTCCTTGATAGTACCTGAGAAAAGGACATTCTTCTGAAGCACTACCGCAACCTGATCACGAAGAGTCTTGAGATCATACTGCTTTACATCCAGACCTCCTACTCTGACAGTACCCTCAGTCACATCATAAAGTCTGGGGATGAGCTGGATAAGGGAGGACTTTGAAGAACCTGTGCCGCCGATGATACCGATAGTCTCTCCGGACTTTATATGAAGGTCAATGTCTGAAAGAACATATCTTTCCGCTTTTTTTGAATATTTAAAGCTTACGTTGTCAAAATCTATGGAACCGTTCTGAACCTCCATAACGGGATTCTCCGGGTTTGTAAGAGAACTCTCTTCTCTCAGTACCTCTGCGATACGCTCTGCCGACTCGGCTGAGATGGTCACCATAACGAAAATCATGCTGAGCATCATGAGTGAAATGAGTATCTGGAAACTGTATGTAAGAAGAGCCGAGAACTGTCCTACGTCAAGAGCTGAGCCCCTGGTTGTGATGATAAGATAAGAACCGAAGCTCAGAACAAAAAGCATTACCACATAGAGGCAGAACTGCATCAGAGGATTGTTGATGGCAAGTATTCTCTCCGCCTTGGTGAAATCCCTCTGAACATCTGCTGCTGCAGCTTCAAACTTCTTCTTTTCGTACTCTTCACGTACAAATGACTTCACAACTCTCATACCGGTGACATTTTCCTGGACAGAGTCATTAAGGGCATCATACTTTTTGAATACTGCACGGAACAACGGCATAACTGTCCTTACTACAATGGCGAGGCCTATTCCGAGGATAGGGATAACCGCAACGAAGATCCAGGCCATCTTTCCACCCATGATAAATGCTGTTGCAAAGGAAAAGATCAGCATCATAGGTGCTCTGAAACCTATACGTATCAGCATCATGAATGCAAGCTGTACGTTCTGGATATCGGTGGTCATACGGGTAACCAGGGAACTGGTCTGGAACCTGTCGATATTTTCAAAGGAAAAGTCCTGTATCTTATAGAAAATATCCTTTCGAAGATTCCTTGAAAAACCTGTTGCGGCTGTAGCACTGGCATTGCCGGCGATGACACCGAAGGTCAGAGACATCGTTGCAAGGATTATCAAAACTACACCGAATTTTGTGATGACATCCATGCCACATCCTGCTTTGATCTGATTTATAAGTTCAGCAGTAACAAACGGGATAATGGTTTCCACAAGAGACTCTAATACCACAAAAAAGGGCGACTTCCAGGCCACACTTTTAAACTCTCTTATGGACTTTGAAAGTGTTTTTACAACGTCCATTTTATCTCCTTTCTTAATCTATGATATTTATCCGGATAAAGGATTTTTGAACTAAGCGCATCGCGCCCGGCGGGAATAAATCCACACCAAATATTTAGAAAGGCGCCGATAAATAGATTATCGGCGCAATGGTACTATACTAATAGATTGTTTAAAACATTTCAAGAATTTTATAAAAACTTAATGAGCGCAGATCCAGCGATTAATAGTCTCGGAAAGACAAAGAAAAAATCCTTAAGTATCCTCTTGAACCACTCAATGACAATAGCCATCGGGGACGGTTCCACGAAGAGCTTCAGCGAAAAAATACGTGGCATTTGATCTCGACCTGCAAAATATCAGCCGGGGAATATGCCCCGGCTGAAAAAGTTTTCATCAATCTTCTTTTGGTGTCTTTGTTACATCCTTGGTTTTGCATATATCGTAGATGATATCTACACAGCTGTCGATTCCGAGGCTTCCACTATCCAGGGTGATGTCATAATTCTGGCATTTGCCCCACTCCTGTTCGGTGTAGTAACGGTAATTGAATTTACGTTTCTTATCCATATCCTTCAGCATCTTGTCAGTATGCTCAGGATCCTTGTAGATACGTGTAATACGGTCTTTTCTTTTTTCAAGATCCGCATGGATGAATACATTAAGAACGTCAGTCCTCTCCCTGAGTATATAATCTGCGCAGCGTCCCACTATAACGCAGGGGCCTTTTGCCACAAGCTCAAGTATGACTTCTCTCTGCTTTGACCAGAGATAATCCTCAGGACTCATGCCGTAACTGTTACGGGCTGAGAAGGAGTACTCGATCCAGTTCTTGGCGTTGGCATACTCACCCTGTTTTTTTACATATTCTTCTGCGAAGCCCGTCTTAAAGGCAGTCTGCTCGATGATTTCCTTATCATATAATGGGATTCCCAGTTTGTCGGCGAGTTTCTTTCCTACCTCACGTCCGCCGGAGCCATATTCTCTTGAAATTGTTACATACTTAATACTCATACTGTCACCTTCTTCCGGATTGTTGTTTCACGAACTATATCTGTTTACATTTTAACATCAATATTTCGGCCATTCAATGAGTTTGAAAAAAATTTCTACATTATGACTCCGAGGTCGTAACAGTTCACGATGGCTATGTAATAATTTTTATTTCTCGAAAAATCTTTTCCAAATGAACCAGAGTAGAACACTCATGGCCCATCCGAGAACAACGTCAACAACTGAATGCTGCTTTATGAACATTGTGGAAAGGCAGATGAGAACTGCGATTATGGTTTCTATGTTCTTATATCGCAGCTTTATGTATCGGCACTCTCGCACTACCAGGTCGATGGCTATGGTGCTGGAGACGTGCATGCTGGGGCAGACGTTGCGGGGCGGGTCGATGGAGCGAAGCCAATTCACTGCTGTCGAAAACAAGTCTGTCGACTCCAAGGGTTCTCTCAAGGCGAGGCCGTTGGGCCAGATTGTGTACACTATCATGCAGATAGTGTAGCCTCCGAATAGTATGAAGCAGAGCTTCAGGAAATCATTTTTGGTTCCCCAGAAAAGGAAAAACACCAGGGCCCCCGGGAAGATGATCCACCACATGGCATAGGGTATGAAAAATGCGGGGATGGTGGGTATCATTCTGTCAATCGGTAACTCTATGATTTGGACTTCGCTTGCCGGAACTTCCCTTAACTGTAAACGCGCAAAATATAAAAGGTAACAGGGGAGGTACAGAAGCCAGAGGCAGTAAATATTATCTTTTATAAAACCTTTCGGGTTTGTGTACATGGTTTTGATTTTTTCCATTTATCATGCTTCCTTTGCAAACTGGCTGTTATAGAGTGTTGAATAGAAGCCACCCTTTTGGAGGAGCTCCTCATGTTTACCCTGTTCGATGATATTTCCGTCCTTCAGAACCAGTATCAGGTCTGCATTTCTGATGGTGGACAGACGATGTGCAACTATGAAGGTTGTTCTGCCTTCCATCATTCGGTCGAAGGCATGCTGGATATGAAGTTCGGTTCTGGTATCGATGGAGGAAGTAGCTTCGTCCAGAATAAGCATTGGCGGAAGGCGGAGCATGAGTCTCGCGATACAGAGAAGCTGTTTCTGTCCCTGGCTGAGGGAGCCTCCGTCTTCTCCGAGAACCGTATCATAACCCTGAGGCAGACGGCGGATGAATCCGTCGCAATGTGCCTTTTTTGCAGCCTCAACTATCTCTTCCATTGTGGCATCGGGCTTTCCGTAGGCAATATTTCTGCGGATGGTAGTGGCTTTGAGCCAGGTCTCCTGAAGTACCATTCCGAAGTTGTCACGGAGACTTCCGCGGGTGACAGAGCGGTTGTCAAATCCATCCACCAGGATACCGCCCTGATCCGGCTCATAAAATCTCATCAGAAGGTTTATAAGTGTTGATTTTCCGCAGCCCGTGGGACCAACGATTGCCACAGTCTCACCGGGTTTAACGTGAATGTTTATGTCGGTAAGGAGCTTCCTGCTCTTATCATAGGAGAACCAGAGGTGTTCTATATCCACTCTGCCCTCAAGCTCTTTATTTTCTCCAAGCACCACTGCGTCCGGGGCATCCGGCACCATGGCCTCTTCATCGATGATCTCAAACACACGGGATGCGGAAGCAATGGCATTCTGAAGCTCTGTCACAACCCCTGAGATTTCATTAAAGGGCTTTGTATACTGGTTTGCGTAGCTAAGGAAGGAAACAAGCTCTCCAACAGTTATAAGGGTTTTTATGGCCATAAAGGCACCGCTCACACCTACTGCCGCGTATACGATATTGTTCACGCATCTTGTTGCAGGGTTCACAAGAGAGGAAATGAAGGTTGCCTTAAAGCTGTAACCTGACAGCTTTTCGTTTATTTCTTCAAATCTTTCCTGAGCATCCTTTTCATGCGAAAATGCCTTCACCACCTTAAGGTTTCCAAGCATCTCCTCTGTAAATGCAGTTATCTCTCCTCTGCTTTCCGACTGCTTCTGGAAGAAGTTGTAGGTGTGCTTTGCTATGAGACTGGCCACAACAAAACTAAGTGGTGTAAGGCAGATAACTATCACTGTAATGACAGGCTCAATGTAGAACATAAACATTAAGGTTCCCAGTATGGTGAGAACACCTGTGAAAAGCTGGGTAAAGCCCATGAGAAGTCCCTGGGAGAACTGGTCAATGTCCGTTATTATACGGCTTGTCAGGTCTCCTGCAGGATGCTTGTCAAGGTAGCTTATGGGAAGCTCCTCCACATGGTTAAATGCTTTTGTTCTGATATCCTCAACTACTCTGAAGGTAACGATGTTGTTGATGTGGTTCATGAGCCACTGAGCAAGGGCTGTGAGGATTATGAGGACTCCCATAAGCTTCAGGATGTCCATAAGCTTCACCCAGTCAACATTACCCTCTCCGACTATAGTGTCCACCGCATATCCTGTCAGGATCGGAAGGTACAGCGTCATCACCACGGTAACCGCTGCAAGAAGGATGGAGATGATAACAAGATGCATATATTTCCTTATATACCTAAGGATCCTGCCAATGGTCCGACGGTCTTCAGCCGTCATTTTTCTTGGTTTTCCCTTTGCCATCACTCTGCCTCCTTTCCGTTTTCTGCCAATGCTTCTGCCTTTGAAGCTTCAACCGAGCCGTCATTTGAATCCGCGGAAGATCTTTCTGTTTCTGCCGAAGGATTCTGTGTGTTTCCGGCAGGTTTTCCTGCTTCATCTTTATTGAGCTGAGAGAGGCAGATCTCCTTATAAACTTCACAGGAGTTGAAAAGTTCATCATGGGTTCCGATGCCGGCAACATTACCATCATCAAGAACCACGATCTTGTCGGAATTACGTACTGTGGAGACTCTCTGGGAAATGATGAAAACAGTCATGTTCTCGGTATCTCTCTTTATAGCCTTTCGGAGTGCCACGTCCGTTGCGAAATCAAGTGCGGAAGCGGAATCATCCAGGATGAGGATCTCAGGTTTACGAACCACGGCTCTTGCGATGGCAAGTCTCTGCTTCTGTCCTCCGGAGAAGTTTCTTCCCTCCTGCTCCACCTTAAGCTCCAGGCCTTCGCCCTTCTGCTCCACAAAATCGTAAGCCTGGGCAGTCTTTAATGCAGCATAGATTTCTTCATCTGTTGCATCTTCTTTGCCCCACTGCATATTTTCTCTGAGGGTTCCTCTGAAAAGAACGCTTCTCTGGGGAACTACACCGATTTTCTTTCTAAGCTCTGAAAGCCCGTACTCTTTTACCGGCTTTCCTTCTATATCTATCTCACCGCCGGTAACGTCATAAAATCTAGGGATAAGGTTAATGAGTGTTGACTTACCTGCACCGGTACCTCCGATGACACCCACAGTTTCTCCCGGCATAACATCAAAAGTGATGCCGGAAAGGGCCGGGTCTGCACCTTCAGTATAAGCGAAGGAAACGTCACGGAAGGAAACCTTGGGGGATGCAGACTTATTGCCTTCACCCAAGGATGAGCCGGTTTGAGCTCCTTTGATAATATCTGAAGCAGCTTGTTCTTTTGAGATACCTGCAGAAACCGGAGCTTCTGATGAGCTGCTGTCTGCGCCCTTCGCAAAAATACCATTTGAAACAGAGCCGGCAGAAACTCCGGCATGACCCTGAACGCTTGGCTTGATGCTGAATACACCGTCGATTCGGTTCATACTTGCCATGGCGCGGGTGATCTGGATAACAAGGTTTGCAAGCTTGATAAGCTCCACAAGAATCTGAGACATGTAGTTCACAAGAGCTACAAGCTGGCCCTGGGTTAATGATCCCTTATCAACAAAATTGGCGCCGCGATAAATGAGATAAACTACAGCGAGATTTATGATAACGTAAGTCACAGGATTAAGAAGCGCAGAGATACGTCCGACATTTACCTGCATTTCTGTAAGTCTGTCGTTTTCTCTCTTAAACTGCTCTATCTCGGAAGCCTGACGATTGAAGGCGCGGACTACTCTCACACCGAGAAGATTCTCTCGGGTAGTCTTCATTATCTTATCGAGCTGCGTCTGGTTGTTTTTGTACATAGGCGCAGTTGTAAGGATAATTCCGAAAACCACCGCAAAAAGTACAGCTATGGTGATGGTGAAAATGATTCCGGCCTTAACATTGATGGTAAAAGCAAGGATCATGGCACCAAAAACGATGAAGGGTGATCTCATGAACAGGCGGAGGGCCATGTTTACGCCGCTTTCCACGGCATTGATATCTGAGGTCATTCTGGTAATGAGGGTGCTGGTGCCCAGGATATCGATGTCCTTATAGGAAAGACTGTTTATATGCCTGAACAGGTCATTTCGGAGCCCTTTTCCGGTATGGATTGCCACCTTTGCGGCAAAGAACTGGGCTGTGAAGGAACAGGTGAGACCTATGGCCGCCAGTAAAAGCAGCAAGCCTCCCATTTTGAAAACATATCCAAGGTCATCGTTATGTATGCCCTTATCGATCATGCTGGAAATGACCATGGGCACCAAAAGATCGAAGCAGGCTTCCAGGCACTTGAACAGCGGCGCCAGAATCGCCTTGACCTTGTAATCATTTATATAAGATAAAAGTCTTTTCACGAATTGCCTCCTGAAATTTTGTTTCTGTTTTCGCAGGAAGTGCTCTTTTCTATAGAAGAGACTCTCCCAAAACAAAAACAGCTCTGCTGCGGCAACCACCACAGCAGAGCCATTATATACCCTTTGTCAAGAGATGTCACATTTTCAACGATTATCTATTACATCCCAAATAAACCGGAATGCGTGCCTGTATCTGTTATCGAGTACACAGAAAATGTTCAGATTCCGACTAATCTAAAGTTCGACTTTAGATTAGTCCGATGCAATCAATCACATTGAAAATAACCATATGGATGATACAATTAAAATAAGAATCAGCTCTGTGAAATAAGTCTCAGAGCATTGTGCGTGAAATCAGAAAACAAAATAGACAGCGGCATGAAAGATGCCGGGAGGTGACGTATGGCAGATAAGCTTGGAATCATCGCACTTGAATCAGCGATAAAATCAGGCCAGAAGGTAGATAAGATACTGGAAAGCTGGCGTGGTGAAAGTTTTCTCATTCCCTGTGAATGTCCAAGATTTAACAGCGGAGAAGGAAAGGGAATCATAAAGGAATCTGTCAGAGATAAGGATATATACATCATGGTGGATGTATGCAACAACTCTTTGACTTACAAAATGGACGGAAGCCTGAATCGCATGTCTCCGGATGACAACTATCAGGATCTGAAACGTATCATTGCAGCCTGCAACGGAAAAGCTTCCAGAATAACTGTCATCATGCCTTTCCTGTATGAAAGCAGGCAACACAGAAAAACCATGCGTGAATCCCTGGACTGTGCGGTTATGCTTCAGGAACTGGAAGCCATGGGGGTTCATGACATTGTGACCTTTGATGCTCATGATCCGAGAATGCAGAATGTGGTACCACTAAAAGGAATAGAGAATGTTTCCCCTGCCCTTCAGTTTACACAGGGACTTTTTACCGAGTATGAAGATTTAAAGATAGATGGTGAGCACCTCATGTTCATAGCTCCGGATGAAGGTGCTACGGAAAGAGTTGTGTTTCTGGCTTCTCTGTTCGGTGTAAACATTGGCATGTTTTATAAGAGACGTGATTATACCACTATCGTGAACGGTTCCAACCCAATCGTTGCCCATGATTTCTGCGGAAGCAGCGTTGAAGGAATGGATGTCATCATAATAGACGATATGATCGATTCCGGAGGAAGCATGCTTGATGTTGCACGGCAGCTAAAGGATCGTGGCGCAAAGAGGATTATTATTTTTGCCACCTTCGGACTTTTCTCCCGTGGATTTGAAAAGTTTGATAAAGCTTACGAAGAAGGTGTTTTTGACAAGATCTTCACCACCAACCTTGTATATCAGAAAGAAGAAATGCTTGCCAAGGAATACTATTTCAGCATCAACATGGAGCGATATATAGCGGCCATTATAGACACCATGAACAAGGGTGGTTCAATGTCGAAACTGACAAAGCCTGCTCAGAGGATCAAGGAAACAGTTGAGAATTATAAAAAAATGTCCGGAATCGGAGATTGATAATAATCCAATTACCGAATAGACAAAAACTTCAACAAACCTACATACTTTTATAAAGGTGGATGTATTATTCACAGTGATCAATCAGAGTGAAAAATGAGGGAGATTCTCACCAGCGAGAATCTCCCTCATTTATGTAATTCTTTCTTATTTCATCATCTTCCATTTATCCAGTAATCGAAAACCTTCTTTGCCACCGGTACTGCGGTGCGTCCTCCGGTCTCGCCTTCTTCTACCACTACGCAGACTGCGATCTCGGGGTTATCGTATGGGGCGAATCCGGTGAACCAGGCATTGGTAATAGTTTCACCGTTTTTAGTTACCTCTGCGGAGCCGGTCTTTCCGGCCGCGGCATAGTCCGCATCTCTAAGCTTTGAGGCTGTTCCATCAGTAACAACCGAGCGCATGAAAGAGCCAAGAATCGATGCCTCCTCTTCCGTCATAAGCTGTAACTTTTCGCCTTCCTCAAAAACCTTAATGACATTTCCTTCAGCGGACTGGACTTGTTTCAAAACCTGCGGTTCTGTAAGTACACCTCCGTTTGCAATAGCTGATGCCAGAATCACCTCATGAAGGGGACTCATCATGGTCTCACCCTGCCCGATGGCGGTCTGCATCATGGTCCAGGTACCGGAGTCCTCCGTGACATTAAATCTGCTCTTTTTTGAAGAAAGAGCTATAGGCAGATCCTGGTTGAATAAAAGCTCTTCCGCTGTTTTGGCAAGCTTCGTTTTATTTACCATGGTGCCTATCTTTGCAAAGGCAGAATTGCAGGAGTAGGCAAATGCTTCGTGCAGATTCTCTTTCCCATGTTCCTCACCGCTGTAGCAATGCACCACATAGTCTTTATCCTCATCATCACTGTACTCACCGTCACAGTTGAAAGAGAAGTTTTTGTAGTCATTGGGATGCTCTCTTATATACTCAAGAGCCATAACGATCTTGAAGGTTGAACCCGGAGCATAGAGTCCCTGAGTGCATCTGTTGAGAAGTGGCGCCTCGGAGTTCTCATCATTAACTATTCTGTCCCAGTCCTCCACTATGGTGTTTGGATCAAAGCTTGGCTTTGAAGCCATGGCAAGTATCTCTCCTGTTTTAGGATTCACGGCTATAACTGCACCGTTATACTCACCCAGTGCCTCATAGGCCACCTTTTGGAGTCCCGCATCCAGGGTTATGATCACATTATCTCCAAGACTTTTGGTTTCTGTTATCTCATTCGCCACCTGAATCACGGGGTTGGAGTTTGATTCCATGAGGTAGAAATTGGCAAGAGACTCTATACCCGTTTTCCCTTTGGTTGAGTAACCCACCGTCTGTGCAAAAACTCTTCCCAGCGGATATTCTCTCTTCTCTGAGTAACTGCCATCAGGGTTGTCAGAACCATCTTCATTTTTCCTGGTATCCGTCACCTCTGTTCGTGCCAGAACCTGTCCGTCGGAAGATATTATGGCACCTCTTACGAAACGGTTATCAAATACCTCCATTCGGGGGTTGTAGGCATTACCCATTAGTTCATCCGAACGCCAGCCTATGAAGTACACCATGTAACCGATCATGGCAAAAAACAGCAGTGCAAAGAAATAGATGAACCCCACTATATTCTTATTTGTAATTTTCTCCCTTGAACGGGATTTGTTATTATCCATCACAGATCTTCCACATTGACATTATTTCCGTACACCGGATTTTCATTATAAAAACTGCCTTCCTCTCCAAAATCAGGCTCATCTTCCACCATCTCATATTCATCGAATTCGTCTTCATTGCCCTGGATAATGTATAGGGCCTGAATAATTGCAAAAACGATGAAGGCTGAAACCAGTGAAGATCCTCCGTAGCTTACGAAAGGAAGTGTAACTCCTGTAGACGGTATAAACTTTATGGCGCCTCCTATGGTAAGGAACACCTGCACTATGTACTCGATAGCAAGCCCGACAGCCACGTACTTATAAAAACTGTCCCTCATATATGTGGCTATGACCATCATCTGCATGAAGCACCCAAGGCACACCAGGGTAATACATATAGCCGTTATTGCCCCCATTTCCTCAGAAATAGCGGAAATGATGAAGTCCTTTTCAACGATTGGAATCTTATTTGGAAGTCCCTGGTAAAGTCCAAGTCCCGCAAATCCACCGGTACCTATAGCAAAAAGCGACTGGGTGATCTGATAACCCTTATTGTCGATATCAGCCCAGGGGTCGATCCAGGCAAAAACTCTTGTTCGTACATGGCTGAAAGCAAAGTAGGAAAAAACCGCTGCAAGACCCATGCCGATATTACCGATGGCGAGATACAGCCAGTTATTGGTTGCGATATAAAGGATAACAAGGTAAGCCACAAAGAAAATGAGAGCAGACCCAAGATCCTTACATAATACAAGAACCAGCATATGCAAACCCGCCACGATGGAGGTATATACGATATCTTTGAAGCTTTCCGCACAGCTAAGCATTCCCGAAACTGCCAGAATAAAGGTGATCTTTACAATCTCTGAAGCCTGAAATGTGAATCCGGCAATTGAAATAGACATCTTAGCGCCATAGCTGGTTGCACCGATTATCAGGACGATTCCCTGCATAAGTATTCCCAATGCAGCAAATACATATCTCCATCTCACCAGATCCCATACCTTGTCGATGATATAAGGTATGACCAGCGTCAATGCTGCCGCTCCCACCATGATGACAAACTGTTTTATGGATTTGCCCATGTCGAGACGCTCCAGCATGATGAGGCCATAAGCCATGAAAAACACTGTATTGTTCAGCAGTAAGCGGTTAATGTTTCTGTATATATGCGTGGATATAAAGACATAAAGTGCGAAAAACAGAAGCTGAACCAGATAAAAGATCACTGCACTGATCTCTCCGGTTTTCAGATATACTGTCAGATTCATCAGAAAATGAACTAACAGAATGATGCGAAACTGCCAGTAACACAGCGGATTCGCATCATCCTCGTCAGGTATCGTAAGATACCTGAAATTGCAATATGTATAAAGAACAATCAAAAACAGCTGGATATATTTTGTAGCTGTAATATATAAATTTACCATTTAAATCCCTACTAAATTCGAGTATGTAAAGCAGGTTCCCTTGCCTAAGTTGTAAGGAAGCACATCAAAAGCAAGCACACCTCTTAACACCGGATCACTCTATTCCGTGACGGAAATGCCCCCTCGTCATCGCCACGGGCACTGCCCCGGAAAGAATCTTCCGTACTTCATTTTCCGACTCTATGGAAAAATCATACCGTACACTCTCAGGATCAAGCGCTCTTATATCTCCCTCAAGATCATATAAAACCAGTGGCTCAGCATTAAAGATCTGGTTGTAGCAATACTTGCAGTAGCATCTAACCGGCATATCCTTCTGCATTCTGTCTCTCAAACGAAGAATGCGGTTACGATGATCGCATCTGTCAGAGGTTCTCTGTATACAGTTGGCACTTACCATCATAGGAAGATGTCCGTAAACCAGCGCCTCATAGGGCACTGTCCTGAGTCTCTCATCCGATTCATTCTCTTTGAGAGATTTTCTCAGCCCCATACATTCTCTGCCGGTAAGCTCTATGGGATAAGTGAGACCTTCCGCTCCCAGATCCAAAAGCATGGAAACTGCCTCTGTGTTGTACCCGTAACAAGTATAATCAAAAATCTTCTTTATAGTATTTAAACCTTTATTACCGCTTTCTGAAGGTTCCGATTCCGAAAGAAGCATTGCTTCGTCAAAGCTTCTGATGAGAACCGCATCAGGAGCTGCCTCAAGTTTTACTAAGTTATCAAGAAGTTCCCGTGAATTAAGGAAAGGGTCTGTCTCCCTCTCAATGCGTCTGAGCCTCAGTCCGCACTCTTTTCCGGAAGCCCTGATACTTCTGAATATTGCCGCGAATGCTTCTGCCTCACGCTTCTCATTTGCGGCCTTAGATCCTGATTCCTTTTTATCCGAGGTTATCTCCGGAATCCCAAAGCAGGCTTCGTCAACATAAATTCTACTGACAGCTTTTATATCCATCACAGCCTTAAGCTGTGCCTCTGTTTCAACGGAGGCACTGACCGGCATGTGCCAGGCTTCTGCAGATAACCCCTTTTTCCCGGTATTCTTTTTATCATTCCGCGAGTTGTCTCTTCGAACCACTTAAAATCTCCTCTTCGTACCTTTCCAGTGCTTCTCTTCTTAACTGATTAAGCTTTCCCACCGGATAAAACGCATCAGGACTGATATTGACCCTTACGTCCGTAAATCTGAACGCTGTTCCGCCGGTTTTTCGCAGCTTCTCTTCAACATCTGTCGCCACCATGGGACGTTTTTCCGCTGCCGAAACATTATCCTGAGACACCACAGTCACCATCCTGCCACCCTGATCTGTCAGAGTGAGTACCACCGGTCCTCCTGTTTCCATTACTATATCTGCTTCCAGAGGTATCGTGCGGTTTTTGTCTATAAACTCACTCTCGATGTAACCGAGAACCGCTTTATCAATTTCACGGAATTTCTTCTCCTCTATGGCAATCATATCCGCACCGTTATGCTTATTGAGATAGCTGGTGGTGCCGCCTCTGTCGAAAACCTCACTGAGTATCTTCTTGTCTTCGGGATCCACACTGTAAGACTCTATCTCTCCATCCAGATATTTCATGGCCAGATCCAGATACTTTCTGTAGACACTGACTACCCCCGCCGTATATACCGGCGATTTCATACGTCCTTCAATCTTGAAGCTGTAAGCCCCGGACTTAATAAGGTCAGGCAAAAGGTCTATGGTCTGCATGTCTTTCATGCTGAGAAGATATCCCTTTTTCCGAAGTTCTCCCGATGTCTTTCCATTTTTCGGGTTTGCCAATGTTTTCGCCCCGTCGGCAGTCTCTCCGCGGCTGATGCTTTCGTAACACAAACGGCAGGTCCCTGCGCAGCGACCTCTGTTCCCGGATCTTGCGCCAAGAAGAGAAGACATAAAACAAGCTCCTGAGAAGCTGTAACACATGGCTCCATGGCAGAAAACCTCAAGCTCCATTCCGGTTTCATCATGAATCTTTTTTATCTCTCCGAGGCTTAATTCACGGCTCACCACAGCTCTTGTCATGCCGAATTTCTGCGCCATGCGGGCTCCTGCTACACTTGATATTGTTTCCTGGGTGCTGGCATGAACTTCAAGACCCGGAAACATTTCATGTACCTTCTTAACGGCACCCAGATCCTGCATTATGAGCCCATCAACTCCGGCTTCATAATAAGGTTTTAAGTATGAAAAAAGCTCTTTAAGTTCATGATCCTTAAAGAGTATGTTTACCGTCATATAAAGTTTTACCGAGAAGAGATGACAGTAACGGATGGCCTCCATTACCATATCTTCCTCCTCGGTTGTTGCTGAATCCGCGTAGGCTCTTGCGCCAAATTTCCTGCCGCCCATGTAAATGGCATCGGCGCCTGCATTAACCGCCGCCACCACCGATTTAAATGAACCGGCCGGTGCTAGCAGCTCTACACGTTTATCTCTTATTATTTTCATATTTAATAATTAATTCTTTTTTCTTGCCCCTGTTGTGATGGAAGTAACCTTCTCATCCTCTGTAAGAGCATTATCTCTCGCATCTCTGGCAGCAAGCTTTGCTTCAAGCTCCGCAAGACGCTTCTGAGTATCTGCAAGTTCCTTTATATTATTCTCAAGCTTCATCTGATAATTTACCAGATCATGCTTCAAACTGTAGCACTCGCGCTCAGCTTCGTCTTTTTCTCTTTCAAATTTTCTGGTCTTATCCTGCTCGTGGAAAAGATCGTCACATATATTAATTTCCAAAAGTAATGCTTTTAAGTTGTCATCCAGCTTATTGTAATTGGCAACCATTTTTTTAAAATCAATAACCTTCTGATTCAGATAACTTGCTACTTCATGCATGTATCCTTCTGTTGCATTGCCTGAAAGCTGATATATCTTTCCATCGATAACGACTTCTACTGTATTTTTTTCTGCCATGGATTTACTCTCTGTTCTTTCTATAATAGGTATATGAAAAATACACCGAATATTACTACACTCCGATGGTTTTGTCAAATGTAGAAAGCCACACCCGACCTCGGAATACATGTATATTGTACCACATTACAAGCCCAATAAAACAGAGATATATGAGGAAATGCTGTTTTAATAAAGAAAATGCAAGGCGATCTTACAGATCAAGCGTCTCCTGATGAGGCAGTCCAAGATGCCTGTAAGCATTGGCAGTGGCAACACGGCCTCGTGGAGTTCTGTTTATAAGACCATTCATGAGAAGATACGGCTCATAAACGTCCTCAATGGTTCCGCTGTCCTCGCCCAGAGCAGCCGCAAGGGTCTCCACACCAACAGGTCCGCCGTTAAACTTTTCCATGATTGTCAGAAGATAGGTTCTGTCGTTCTGGTCAAGACCAAGCTTATCCACGTCCAGTATATCCAGTGCCATGTCCGCAGCTTCCTTTGTAATCTTTCCGCCGTACTTCACATCTGCAAAGTCTCTCACTCTCTTTAAAAGTCTGTTGGCAAGTCGCGGCGTTCCTCTGGATCTCAGCGCTATACGCTCGGCACCCTCATCATCTATCTCAACATTAAGAACATTTGCTGAACGCAGCACGATTTTTTTGAGCTCATCTTTATTGTAAAACTCAAGCTTTGAGATGATGCCGAAACGGTCACGGAGAGGCGCTGACAGAAGTCCTGCTCTTGTGGTTGCACCGATAAGGGTAAAGTGCGGAAGGTCAAGTCTTATGGATCTCGCCGTGGCATCCTTGCCAAGCATGATATCTATGGCAAAGTCCTCCATGGCAGGATAAAGCACCTCCTCCACCTGACGGTTAAGTCTGTGTATCTCATCCACAAAGAGTACATCTCCTTCGGAAAGTCCGTTAAGTATCGCCGCAATCTCACCCGGTTTCTCGATAGCCGGTCCGGAAGTAACCTTTATGTTCACCCCGAGTTCATTGGCTATAATGTTGGAAATGGTAGTTTTTCCAAGTCCCGGAGGTCCGTAAAAAAGGCAATGGTCCAGTGACTCTCCACGGTTCTTCGCTGCCGTGATGTATACCTTCATCATCTCCTTAAGCTTTGACTGACCTATGTAATCATCCAGCTTCTGGGGTCTGATCTTCGGCTCCAGTTGTCTGTCTTCTACTGTTTCATCTGTATTTATAATTCGACGTTCCATCTAAATTAACTTCCTTCAAATTTATAGAAAACTGAGATTCTTCAGCGCCAGCTTCAGTATCTGATCCACTGTCATATCTCCGCTTATCTCAACCTTCTTCACCGCACGACTCGCCTCGGTCTCAGAGTATCCCAGAGCAACAAGTGCTTCCACGGCTTCCCTTTGTGCACTGTGCGCCATGGCCGCTCCGGTAAATGCCTGTCCGCTACCTGAAGAACCATGATCCAGAGCTGTATTGAAAACCTCTGAGGCATCCAGCTTATCCTTGAGATCCAGAACTATCCTCTGGGCGGTTTTACTTCCTACTCCCGGTGCTCTTGAGATAGCCTTGCTGTCTCCGGTAACTATAGCCATCCTAAGGTCATCCGGCGACATGGCACTGAGGATGCCAAGGGCTCCCTTGGGTCCCACACCGCTGACTGTCAGAAGCATTGTAAACATCTCCCTGTCCTCCGGTGTCAGGAATCCGCAAAGCTCCACACCATTCTGGGTTACTGAAAAATATGTATATATCTTAACTTCTTCTCCTATGGAAGGAAGGGCTCCTATAACTGTGGCCGGCACCCTGATTCCGTATCCTACCCCGGATGCCTCAACAACTATCATTCCTTCCTGGATCTCCGCCAATTCTCCATGTATAAAACTGATCATATATGTCTCCACAAATACACGAATATTCGTCCCACACATTGCTTCTCTGAAGCTATTGCAATGCCGGCATGTACCTCGAATCCGCGCTAACGCGCTGCTTCTCAATATCTGTCGTAAAATCAGACTATCCGTTCTGTCTGTCAGGTTTATTTCACGACGCGCAGCCGTCTGATATTGGACTTATACAGTATGATAGCACAAATGTTTGCTAAATGCCATATCTCCTTTTGACCAATGTTTAATCCTGTGTTAGACTCGGTCTATCGGTCAGGAAAAATGTTTTGCTGAGAGAAAGGATTACTTTGCTTCGAATAGAAAAACCAATTGAACTTACAACTGAATTTAACTTGTCACTGATCGCTCCGGCGGAGGATATCATGTTCTTTGACATTGAAACCACCGGACTTTCTTCATGGAAATCAGGGCTTTATCTCATTGGTCTCCTTACCTATGATGAGGGCTGGAAGCTTATCCAGTATTTCTGCGAGGATGTCAGCGACGAAATCACAGTGCTCGAAAACTTTTTCACACTTCTGTCTTCAAAAAAAGTGCTGATTTCCTTCAATGGAGACGGTTTTGATATCCCATTCCTTTCACATATGGTGGAACAGTATGGGCTTCCCTACTCTTTTAATTATGTTGAGAGCTTTGACATTTTGAAAAAAATCCGTCCTTTGAAGAAACTGCTGGGACTTGAGAATATGAAACTTAAGACCTGTGAGAAATTTCTAGGGATATACCGCGAAGACCGGTTTTCAGGCGGCGACCTTATAAATGTCTATTTCCAGTGGCAGGAGGACCACTCTCAGGATAAGCTGGAATGTCTCCTTCTCCACAACTTTGAAGACGTCGAAAACATGCCCAATGTGCTTCCCATATTGAATTATATTTACGCACTTAAAGGAAATTTTTCCTTGAAATCGCAGGAAGTCGTGAAGCATCCGACTGAAAATAAACGGGTTTTGAGTCTTTGCTACGAAATATATTCCCTGAATCCGGCTTGTAAGAGCATGTCAAGCCACAATTCTGATGCAATCACAACCTCTGAAGCACCAAAATCGGAACTAAATAACGATCACGTTTCAATTTCTGTCCCTGTCCCTCTTGATATAAGTCTGGATAACTGGTTCATTAATCTGACGGGCTCTGAGCTAAACCTCTGCGCAAATCTCTATGAGGGAGAACTCAAATTCTTCTACCCGAATTACTGCGACTACTATTACCTTCCCATGGAGGATAAAGCCATACACAAGTCACTTGCTGAATTTGTGGACCGCAGCCACAGAAAGAAAGCCACTGCAAAAACCTGCTACCAGAAGGTTTTCGGCATTTTTCTTCCTGAACCGGAACCGGTCTTTTCTCCGACACTATGCCAGGACTACAAAGACAAACTCATTTACACTCAATTTTATTCGGAAATGTTTGAAGATGAGGCTTCAGCCGAGGCATATCTTTGTTCAGTCATAAAACAGCTGAAGTTGTAAAAATTGTCACATCATTCTCAGTAACAAACATCATCCAAAAAGCTATGGTCTAAAAACAGACTATAGCTTACTTTCGTTTAACAAGATAACAAAAAAATAACCGCCCCAGCCTAGCAACTGAACGGTTATTTTTTGTAACAATTTAGTTAAGGGCTAACCGCCTACGGCGAGCACCTTCTAAATAAATAGTATATCAGAATCATTCCTATTTCAATGTATTTCTAAAAAATATCATACACTTCTCACATATCCGGCAACCGCGCTGTGCGCCGCAGTCACAGGTGATGCGAGATAGATATTAACCTTGTTGGTTCCCATACGTCCCAGGAAATTTCTGTTGTTTGTAGCAACAACAGTCTCGCCATCTGTGAGGATTCCTCCGGCACGTCCGCAACAGAGTCCGCAGCCCGGATTCATGATGATGGCACCGGCATCATTAAATATCTTCATGATACCATCCCGGACAGCCGCATTATATATTGATCGGCTTGCCGGTGTCACGATGAGCTTCACATATGGTGCCACGTGCCTGCCCTTAAGTATCTCCGCTGCCGCTCTCAGATCTTCGAGACGGCCGTTTGTACAGGAACCGATAAATACCTGATCTATCTTTATATCCTTAAGCTCTGAAATAGGTCTTATCTTATCTACCTGTGAAGGGCATGCCGCTACCGGCACGAAGTCCTCGGCCTTATAATTCATGACTTTCACATAATCGCCGTCATTTGTGTCCTTAAAACAGCCATGCTCTTCATCGCAGGGCACTCCGGAAAACTCGGCAGTCTTCTCATCCGCATAGAAAAGTCCGCACTTGGCACCGGCTTCGATGGTCATGTTGGCCATGGTAAGTCTCTCCGATACCGACATAGCGTCAAAAGTATCCCCGGCAAACTCCATGGACTTATAGGTGGCTCCCGCTGCAGTGAGATCCCCTATGATGGTAAGGATCACATCCTTTGAGGTCACACCATCGGGAAGCCTGCCGTTAACATTGACCCTGATAGTCTCCGGCACCTTTATCCAAAGCTCGCCGGTTCCCAGGATTCCCGCCATTTCTGTATATCCTATTCCCGTGGAAAATGCACTGACACCACCGTAAGTCACTGTATGCGAATCTGTACCAAACACCACATCTCCGGGAGTCGCATAACGAAGCTCCGGCATAAGCTGATGGCAAATGCCGTCGGCCCTGTGAATATGCACTATGCCCTGCTCCTTTGCAAACTCGTCACCGCGTCTGAAATGTCTCGTGTCATCCACCTGACTGGCAGGCACCATATGGTCATAAATAATAACCACCTTATCCTGATCCCATACCTTCTTAAATCCCATTTCGTGAAACTTATCCGCCACGAACGGAATAAAAATGTCATGTATCATAACACGATCCGGCTTTACGAAGACAATGTCTCCGGCCTTAACATTATCATCATGAACATTACGTCTGATGATCTTTTCAATAAGTGTTGCTCCCATGCTTCCTCCTTATATAACCCCATTTCTCTTCTTCATGGCGTTTACAAGTCCGCCTTCCTTCAGGATATCCATAAGGTTTTCCGGCAGTGAGCCTATCTTGTAGGACTCCCCGTTAAGAACCAGATCCTGGCCCGGATTCACGGTAAGCTCATCACCTTCTTTTATCTTGTCCTGTATATCGCTGTTTTCTATAAGAAGCAGCCCGTTATTGATGGAATTTCTATAGAAGATTCTGGCAAAGGATTTTGCGATAACACAGCTCACACCCAATGCCTTTATGACTTCCGGTGCCTGCTCTCTTGAAGAACCGCAGCCAAAATTATTTCCGGCAACAATGATATCTCCGGGTTTTATAAGAGACGGCAGCTCCGGTCTCAAAGGATAGAATCCGTAGGGCCTCATATCCTCTATAGTTTTCAATGCAAGATATTCTGTTGGGATGATGATATCTGTATCAATGTCATCCCCGAGAATAAAAACTTTCCCTGTAAATGAAGCCATTCAAAACCTCCATTTTTTAATAGCAATCAGGATTCAGAGATACCGCCTATACCCCGGGTATTCAAATCCTTGATAACCATATCAATTCATAACTAAACTATATACAAATCTGTCAGAAAACCTTATATCATCTATAAGCGCATATTTTCAGCCGTCTATATCTGACATACAGAAGCAGATATAATCAGCACTGAAGACAGGTCTGACTATATACCTCGTCAAATCACAACCTTATATTTCAAACCTTATCTGCCCTGGCTATCTTTCCCGCAATGGCAGATGCCGTAACAGTAGCTGCCGATCCAAGATATACAAAGGAATTCTTGTCTCCGGCTCTTCCCTTAAAGTTACGGGTTCCGGTGCTGATGAGAACCTCGCCTTCACCGATAACTCCCTGACAGCTTCCCCAGCAGACACTGCAGTTAGGATTTACCACGATGGCGCCTGCGTCCATAAAGGTCTCAATGATTCCCTCTGCCATAGCCCGGTCATAAACATCACGGCTTGCGGGAGATACCAGGAATCTCACACCCTCTGCCACTTTCTTTCCTTTTATGATGGAAGCTCCCAGTCTCAGATCCTCTATACGTCCGTTATTGCAGGAACCTAAGAAGGCTTCATTGATCTTAACATCCTCCACCTCTGACACGGGAGAAACATTATCCACAAAATGAGGCTTTGCAACCACCGGAACTATCTCCGAAAGGTCAATGTCATAGACCTTCTCAAATACAGCATCCTCATCACTTACGAAACCGTCTGCCGCCTCACGGCCATGCTCTTTAAGATATGCCTTTGCGATATCGTCAACTTCCATGAGCGCTGTCTTGGCCCCCGCCTCAACACAGAGATTGCAGATACAGATTCTGTCCGACATGGTAAGGTTCTTCATACCCGGACCTGCAAACTCCATAGCCTTGTAGTTAGCACCATTGGCACCGATACGACCGATGATGGTGAGAATGAGATCCCTTGCGGTGGCACCGTTCTGAAGAGCTCCCGTGAAGTTAAACCGTAAGGTCTCGGGACAGAGAACCCATGACTTTCCGGTAACCATTGCATAGAGATAGTCTGTACATCCGACGCCTGTCCCGAAAGCTCCAAGCTCTCCATAGGAGCAGGTATGGCTGTCCGCGCCAAAAATAAGCTCCTTGGGATTTATGTACTTCTCGATCATAAGCTCATGGCAGATTCCGTCTCCCTCATGGAAGGTAATGCCGTTTTCCTTTGCAAAATCACGCATTTTCTTCTGTGAAGCCGCTGTCTTTGGGCTGTCGCAGGGAACATTGTGATCCACTATCCATACAAGCTTTGACTTGTCATATATTTGTTTATTCTTCAACTTGTTGTACATATCTATGGTAAGATGAGTGGTTCCGTCATTACTCATGAGATGGTCCAGCTCCACCACATATATATTGCCCGCATGAGCCTCCGAAGCTTTTGCTGCTCTTGCGATTATCTTTTCAGCTATAGTCATTCCCATATCATCCCTCCAGTGATGCCAGAAGTCCGCCCTGATCCAGTATATTCTTCATATATGAAGGAACCCTGGTGCAGGCATATTTCTCTCCGTTAACGGAAACATAGCCCTCTTCCATATTGAGTTCCATTTCATCCCCACGTTCAACATGGTCAT
Source organism: Oribacterium sp. KHPX15 (assembly GCF_900107835.1). Lineage (GTDB taxonomy): Bacteria > Bacillota > Clostridia > Lachnospirales > Lachnospiraceae > Oribacterium. The sequence goes on along the minus strand of NZ_FNRG01000015.1, from coordinate 48,592 downwards.
AAACATCGCTGCAAACTATTACCGGCACACCCAGATTTATGGAGTTACGATAGAAAATACGTGCAAATGACTTTGCCAGTACTGCTTTTATTCCACAGGCCTTAAGCACCGCCGGTGCCTGCTCTCTTGAGGATCCGCATCCGAAATTCTCATCCGCAACTATAAAATCTCCCGGTTGCACCTCTTTGATGAAATCTCCGTCAAGAGACTCAAAGGTATGTGTTTTCATCTCTTCAATAGTCGGATACAAAAGATACTGGGACGCAATGATCTGGTCGGTATCTACATCCTTTCCGTATTTGAAAATTTTTCCCATACTGGTTTTTCTCCTCCTCATCTATAAATGCATGTTTTTCGCCGTTTATCTCTGACATACAGATGCAGATCTGATCAGCTCCTATATATGATTGTTTACCGCGCATTCTTTTAAATCAACTATAACATCAGCCTTTCTATAATTCTAATATATGTTTTTGATGTGTATTATGCTTTTTAGTTATTTTCTTTCGTGGTTTTTTCTCCAAAACATTCAAAAGTTATACTAATATCTATCATAAATAATCTTGTGTTATGGCGTGAAGATATGTTATAGTACTCATAAATTTGATTTGCAAGAGGAATATCGACATCTCTTCAAAGATTCATTAGCTAGGATTGTAGACATATGCTCCCAAGGAAAGAAGGTACATCAGATGGATCAGAATTTATCAGGCTACAAAATATTCTACGAAGTTGCAACTTGCGGAAACATTTCCAAAGCAGCAAAGAAACTTTACATTTCACAGCCGGCAATTTCAAAGTCAATAGTCAAGCTTGAAGACGGATTGGATACCAAGTTATTTAACCGTAATTCAAGAGGTGTCACCTTAACCGAAGAAGGTCAGATCCTCTATAAATACATAAAGGATGCCTTTGATAATATCAATAACGCAGAAGTTGAGCTCAAGCGAATGAAGGAATTCAACATTGGACATATCCAGCTTGGCGTTTCCACAACTCTTTGCCGTTACATCCTTCTCCCCTATCTGCAGAAATTTATGGAGCAGTTTCCAAATATCCGTGTATCCATCAACACACAGGCCACTGCCCAGACTCTTAACCTCATTGAGGCTAAAAAGATAGACGTAGGTCTTACAGCAGAGCCTAAGAGCAGACGTCCGGAAATCCGTTTTGTTAACTCAAGACAGATTCATGACGTATTTGTTGCTACTCCGGGATATATGGAGAATTTGAGATCCATCTGCGGACCCGATTTTAATGTATTTGAAGAAGCAAACCTCATGCTGCTGGATCAGAATAATATGACAAGACGCCATATCGATGACTACTTTAAGGCCATGAACATTGATCCGGCTCAGATCCTCGAAGTAACTACTATGGATCTCCTTATCGAGTTTGCAAAAATCGGCATCGGTGTAAGCTGTGTTGTACGTGAATTTGTACAGAAGGAGCTTGATGAAGGTTCACTTGTGGAGATTCCTCTCCAGCTTCCGATTCCTTCCAGAAACATCGGATTTGTATTCAATTCAGGAAATACTTCAAAATCTCTGGATGCATTCCTTAGTATTCTGGATTAACGATCATTCACATAAAGCCATAGGATTCTTTCGAAAGGCTTTGAACAGGACTGTAAAATCCATAACACTTATATCATTTAATACAATCTAAAGACCATCGTTTCATGGACGATGGTCTTTTTCTATGGTAAAATCCTATATTAAGCGCTGTCAGAACTGATTACGCTAATGATTCAAAAGCACCGATGAACACTAAGTAAACTGGTGCCGAAAGGAGTTAATATATATGGCAGAATTAGAAAACCAGACACCGGGATCCTGCAATTCCAACTGCAGCTCCTGCGGAACGGATTGTCCCTCTCGTAACGGTGGCACACCTGACTTCAAAGCAAAGCTTGCAGAAGGCTGCAGTGTAAAGAAAGTTATCGGAATAGTTTCCGGAAAAGGCGGAGTCGGCAAGTCAACCGTAACCTCTCTTCTTGCTTCCGGCACAAATAAGGACGGTTATAAAACCGCAATACTTGATGCGGACATTACCGGCCCATCTATTCCGAAAGCCTTCGGATTATCAAATGACGGAGTAGGTATGACCATAGACGGAAAGCTTATGATTCCTGACAAGTCAGCAAACGGAATCGAGATCATCTCCGCTAACCTTCTTCTTGAAAACGAAACCGATCCCATCATCTGGAGAGGTTCTCTTATAGCTCAGGCTGTTAAACAGTTCTGGTCTGAAGTCAACTGGAAGGATATCGAGTTCATGTTCGTAGATATGCCGCCCGGAACAGGTGATGTACCTCTTACAGTATTCCAGTCTCTTCCTATTGACGGAATCATCATTGTAACATCTCCTCAGGAGCTTGTATCCATGATCGTTACAAAGGCAGTTAATATGGCTGCAAAGATGAATGTTCCTATCGTGGGTCTCATCGAGAATATGTCCTACTTAAAATGCCCTCACTGCGGCGAAGAAATACACGTTTTCGGTGAGAGCCATATAGATGAAGTTGCTGCAGAGCACGGTCTCAAAGTTCTCGCAAAGCTTCCTATGGATCCCAAAAATTCAGCATATATGGATGCCGGTGCTGTTGAGGCCATCGACCTTCCTGAAATGAAAGAAGCAATAAAAGCAATTGAAGCAATATAAATAACGATCCAAGAGCCATTGTGGACGGTTCTCGCCGGTGAGAACCGTCCACAATGGCTCTTCTAAATAGAACGCGGCCGGGAGTCTCCTCCCGACCGCGCTTTTGCAAATCAGACAGCCGCACCCCTTACAAAGTGTCAGTCATCCGCTCACTAACCAATATTCATTTTAAAAAAACTTCAGTCTAATCTATCTATAACATCAGAATCATCTGATGAAATCTCTCAAAATACTCTATCCTCACTGTTAAACTCTGTTCCTTCGCCCAACCCCGAAGAAATAGCATTTATAATTGCTTCCAGAGCTTCTTCCTCATCAGGTCCTTCACACTCTACTCTTAAGTGTGCGCCCTGCTTGACTCCTGCAGCCATTACGTTAAGAACAGACTTGGCAACTATCTTGCGATCGCCATTGTATAAGTAGATATTACTCTTATACTTTATACTGGTCTGTGTCAAAACTCCTGCAGGTCTAAGATGTAATCCTGACTCATTAACTACGGTTACTTCTCCTGATACCATTTGTAATCCTCTTCCTAAAAATTATTATTTCGGGTAAAAGAAATAAATTTAACGGGTTGATTATAACTCTATTTATCTCTAAACGCCATACGTTCTTCCCGTTCTTTTTCGCTGGCAGCTTTGGAAAATTCACAGCCGCAGAAATCCTGCCTGTATAGATCATACTCCCGGGACAGTTCGATGGACTTTTGATATCCACCATTTTTTTTGAAATCCGAAGGAAGAAATGCTTCTCCATGGTTTGTACCCACCTCTTCACCAATCCTGTTAAGGATCTCCGCTGATTTCATCGGAGAAATAGTAAGGGTTGTACAGAAATAATCATAGGGCATTTCACCGGATTCATTACCGGACTCGGCACCATCTCTTACGGCATCCATATATGCTGCGGTTTTCTCCAGTCTCTGACGATAACACAGGTGGCATCTCTCTCCGCGTTCCGGATCTTTTTCGTGTCCCCGGGCGATTTCCAGGAATTCCTTATGATCATACTCAGGAACCACCACGGAAACTTTTCCCAGCATATTTCCGTCTTCATCAGTCCTTTCCATGTCTATCCCCATCTCATGTGTGAGTCTTTTCAGCTCAGATACTCTGTGTTCGAACTCCGTTTTTGTAGAAATATTGGGATTATAGTAAAAAAGGGTAATGTCAAAATATTTGCACATATGATCCAGAACAGCGCTGGAACAAGGCGCACAGCAGCTATGAAGGAGCAGTCTTGGCCTTCTCCCCTTTTTTTCAGGATCCTTCTGCCATGACTCAATGATCTTGTCCAAAAGCATTTTATAATTTTTTGTATTTGGTTCCGGCTTTATATACTCCATTATCTTCCTTTCACAACTCATATTTATTCGGATTTATCCACCGGGGACGGTTCTCGCCGGCGAGAACCGTCCCCGGTGGATACCATGTGAAAAAGATAGCCGGCATCAAAGCCGGCTACCTGTCTTTAACAATCAAATCATTTATCACTGAAGGAAATCTCTGATCCGCTTTGAACGGACAGGATTCCTGAGTTTACGAAGAGCCTTCGCCTCGATCTGACGGATACGCTCACGGGTAACATTGAACTCCTTGCCTACCTCTTCCAGAGTTCTCGGATGACCGTCCTCAAGTCCGAATCTGAGGACTATAACCTGACGTTCACGTTCTTTGAGGTCCTCGAGAAGTGAATCGATATGCTCTCTCAGCATTACGGATTCAACATTTCCCTCAGGAGATACGATATTGGAATCTGCAACAAAATCTCCGAGATTTGAGTCATCCTCTTCACCAATAGGTGTCTCAAGAGAAGCCGGTTCTCTGGCGATTTGCATGATCTCCTGAACCTTCTCCTCAGTCATATCAAGATGCTCTGCAAGCTCCTTAACACTTGGCTCGTATCCAAGTTCCAGTGTAAGTTTACGCTGCATCTTTGACATCTTGTTTATTGTCTCTACCATGTGAACCGGCACACGGATAGTTCTGGCCTGATCCGCTAAAGCTCTGGTTACAGACTGTCTGATCCACCAGGTTGCATATGTAGACAATTTAAAACCTTTTTCCGGATCAAACTTCTCAACACCCTTGATAAGTCCCAGATTTCCTTCCTGAACCAGATCCAGGAAGCTCATGCCTCTGCCTGTATATCTCTTTGCAATGGATACCACCAGACGAAGGTTTGCCTCGATAAGACGCTGCTTTGCATCCTCATCTCCGTTAGCCTTACGCGTAGCAAGACTATACTCTTCCTCAGCCGTAAGAAGCGGAACTGTTCCGATTTCCTTGAGATACATACGTACAGGATCTTCAGTACCTATACCTTCAAGCAGATTGACAGCATCCAGATCTACATTTTCCTCTTCTTCTTTTTCAAGCTCATCATCTATGGGTTCGATATCATCATCTGCATCACCGAGAAGAACTCCTGTTTCCATTCCCTTCAAAACAGATTCATCAACGATTGGATTGATCTCGATGCCACGGTTTTCTATGAGACGACCGATATTCTCCATCTGTTCCTCAGTTATATCATCTGATGCGAACATCTCATTTATGTCGGACTGATCGATTGAGTTTTTATTGCTCTTGCCCTTTTTACACAGCAGCTCTATCTTTTTTACAAGTTCCTCTTTGCTAAGCTCCTTCTTGTCAGAAGCCTTTGAAGCATTTTCACCAACACCCTTTTTATTAGCCATCTTTACTCCTTTTTATGGTTTAAACATCCGAAAATCCTTTGATCATTATTCTGTTTAAAACCAAATAGATACTGCCGAAATGATTCCTATTCCAAAAATGATCATTCCCGCGACAATCTGAAGCGAACCACGAAAACGCTGCTTCTTGTCATGTTCGGTATCATATCTTGAAACTACCGTAACTCCGCAAATTATCTTAAGTGCGGCCGCAGCAAAAAATATCAAAGGAAACAATACCATATTATCGACAGGATTTGTGAAAGCCATAACTGACATAACAACGATCACTATCCCAAGAACGATATGTATGAGATCGATATTCTTTGCAGTACCTCTTGATACAGTATTTATTTTTGCCATCTGCACCTCTTACTTTCCGCCAAGTGTAGTGTAAATAACTGCTTTGATAGTATGCATACGGTTTTCTGCCTCGTCAAAAACCACGCTGTGGTCTGACTCAAAGACTTCGTTTGTCACTTCCATTTCCTTAAGACCGTATTTCTCATAAATATCCTTACCGATCTTTGTATTTGTATCATGGAACGATGGCAGACAATGAAGGAATACAGCATCTTTCTTTGCATAGGAAAATGCCTTTGCATTAACCTGATATGGACTGAGATCATGTATTCTCTTTTCCCAAACTTCATCCGACTCGCCCATGGATACCCATACGTCCGTGCATATAACATCAGCATCTGTACATGCCGTTTTAACGTCTTCTGTGAACTCAAGCACTGCCCCGTTCTTTGATGCTATCTCTCTGCAGGTCTCTATAAGTTCCTTGTTAGGCCAGTACTCTTCGGGAGCACAGGCTACGAAATGCATTCCAAGCTTTGCACAGGTTACCATATAGGAATCTCCCATATTGTATCTGGCATCACCCATATAAACCAGCTTCAATCCCTTGAGCTCTCCTTTGTGCTCACGTATGGTGAGCATATCCGCAAGCATCTGAGTCGGGTGGAATTCATTGGTAAGTCCGTTCCAAACCGGAACATCACTGTACTTTGCAAGTTCCTCCACGATACTCTGATCAAAGCCACGGTACTCGATTCCATCATACATTCTTGACAGAACTCTGGCTGTATCTGCAATAGATTCCTTTTTTCCTATCTGTGAACCGGTGGGGCCCAGATAAGTAGATCCCATTCCGAGATCTGAAGCCGCAACTTCAAAGGAACATCTGGTTCTGGTGGAATCCTTCTCAAAGATCAATGCAATATTCTTTCCCTCAAAGCTTGTCTTATGCATCGGCTGTCCGTTTACCGGACCTGCCTTTTTTTCAGCCTTTAAACGCGCTGCAATATCGAGAAGATAATTTATCTCCTCCGGTGAATAGTCAAGAAGCTTTAGAAAATCTCTTCCGGTTAAATCTGCCATAATATCCTCCCCTTTCTACACTGTCATCTGTTCATGCGCTGCCTTACCGTTTCATACATCAGTACAGTTGCTGCAACAGCTGCATTTAATGACTCGGTTTTTCCCATCATCGGAATACGCATATATGCATCCGACAGTGATGCGATCTCTTCACTGAGACCATTGCCTTCGTTTCCTATCATGAACGCAACAGGTTTACTGTAATCGAATTCCCAGTGGTTTTTCTCGCCCTTAAGGTGTGCAGCATAAATAGCTATGCCTTTATCCTTCATTCTTATTATTTCGGCGGAAAGGTCCTCACATATAATGAAAGGCATCCTGAACATTGCCCCCATTGTAGCTCTGACAACCTTGGGTGAATAAATATCGACACAGTTCCGATTCATGATTATTCCTTTTACTCCCGCAGCCTCAGCTGTTCTGAATATGGTTCCCATGTTTCCGGGATCCTGCAGGGTATCAAGGATGATAAAGAAATCTCCGGATAAAGATTTGTAATGTTTCTGTTTTACGATAGCAAGTATGCCCTGACTTGTTTTTGTGTCCGACATGAATTCCATGATCTGCTTTGACACCTGATATACAGCGATATCTCCTCCGGCTCTTGCATACGTACTTTTAACTTTATCCCACACTAAACCCTCTGGCATTCGTCCATGATAATCCGGAGTGACAAATATACGAACTATGGAATCTGCAGGGATCTCACTGCAAAGCCTCTCGCCTTCGGCTACAAAGAGACCTGTTTCCCGTCTCAGCTTTGCCTTCTTTTCAAGTTCCCTAACCTCTTTTACCAGTTTATTACCGGTAGATATGATCTTCTCCAATGATTCCCCTATCTGCCCACTCGATGAATGACTTATGCCATATTAAAAGAAAAAGTCTAAAGGGTGTGCACTATAAATATTGCTCACCATTTAGACTTTTTCAACTGTTTTATAAAAATAATATTATTTCCTGACCGGATCAGATATCTACCTGCTGACGTCTGATAAGTTCTGAAAAAAGTCCTCCTTTTTCCATAAGCTCTTCATACTTGCCGTCTTCAACTATCTGCCCGCCGTCAAGCACTATTATTCTATTGCATTTTTTTATCGTACTTAACCTGTGAGCGATCACAATACGGGTACACTTAAGCACTGAAAGTGACTCTGCTATCTGATCCTGGGAAATATTATCCAGAGCACTGGTTGCCTCATCAAACATAAGAATCTTAGGCTTGCAGGCTATAGCCTGCGCTATCATCAGCCTCTGTCTCTGACCACCTGATATGGTACCGCCGCTCTCGGAGATCATGGTCTGCATTCCCAGCGGCATAGCCCTGATATCATCTGCTATATCAGCCATTTCTGCCGCCTTCCAGGCTTCCTTCATGGTAAGTCCCGGACAGGCGATGGAAATATTGGAAAAAATCGTACCTGCGAAAAGATGTGCATTCTGAAGCACAACTCCGATATTTCTGCGCAGTCTCTTTAAGTCAATGGAGTCCAGATCTCTTCCGTCATAATAGATTCCGCCCTCAGTGGGAGTCTCGAATCCGAGAAGAAGACGCATAAGGGTGCTCTTGCCGCATCCCGTATGTCCGACTATGGCCACATACTGTCCAGGCTGTATCTTTAAATTAATGCCCTTAAGAACCATGGGGCCTTCTTCGGAGTATCTGAAGCTTACGTTACTAAGCTCTATTCCGCCTGTCATACGTGGAATAGGCTTTTTACTTTCTCCTACTTCAGGAACAGCTTCAAGAATAGGCATCAGCTCTCTGGACAAAGGCTTGATCATACAAATCTCTCCCTCAACGGAGATCAAAGCAGAAAAGGCCGCCTGGAACAATGTAAACGCCGAAGAAAAAGCCATAAAATCAGCTTCACTCAGATTCTTTTCCACTGCAATCACACAAAGCACCACTGTACCCGCAAGAACGATAAACTCTTCAAGAACTACGGGAAGAGTTGTTATGGTGGGAGCATTGTAATTACAGTCAGACTCCTCTTTGAAAAGCTTCGCCCACTTGGCAAATGCCCTTTTCTCGGCACCTGCAAGCTTTATTTTCTGTATTCCCGAAAAAAGCTGATAGGTAAGTCCGTTTATCTTGGACTTGACCTCCAGAAGAGTAAAATTCCAGTCCTGCTGTATCCAGGCGATGACAACAAAGAAAAAAATCTGTATGGCAACTATGGCCATAGTAACAGGAAAAAGCTGAGGCACCATTATCATAATTTCAATAAGATATGCAACGGCAAGAACAGCCCCGACTATGGCAGCAAGAGCAATGTTTGTGGCCTTTTCAACGATCTCCTTTCCTGCCATGATTCTTCTCTGCATCTCTCCGGAATTATGATTCTCAAAGAACTGTACCGGAAGGTTCAGCACTCTTCCCATGATCCCACCCTCGGAAGCAATTTCAGCTTTTCTCTGAATGGTACGGAGGGACAGATTCTTACTCAGTTTTATCAGCATTGTCGCAACAAGAATGCCTAAATAATTGGCCGCTATGACCATGAGAGCCCTTCCGTTTTTCATAGGGATGATGGTATTGAATATATATTGGGTAAATATCGGCGTCACCAGCCCCATCAGGCTGACCATCATACTGAGAAGAATAAAATAAATGATCCTGTAAATTCTTATCTCCGTCACTATGTACCTGAAATAATCCATGAGGTTCATCTTCTTTATAGGCATGGGCCTGTAGAAAACGAGAGCCTCCCCTGTGAAGATATCCACATTATCTTTACGGGCTTTGATATATTTTCCGCTTTTATAATCATACCACTGGTATCCTCCGAAATTCTTCGGAAGAAGTGCCATGGCTTCCCCGGTTTTGGTATAAGCCAGTATCGGATTGGCGTCATGAATCCACCATCCCTTTTTAAGCTTGACATGTCTTTTCATGATACCGGTCGGGCTGAGCATAAAATTCATACGGTCTTCAAAGGAGTCCAGAATGCTCGGCGGATCTTCATATCTTACACCGTAGTATATGAGAATTTCCTTCAGGGCATCATCCCTTGTTCCCTTACTCTGGAAGTAAACTTCTTCTCCCATGACCGCCGCACGGAGTTCACCCAGAGCCCGTTCCATGGCATCATTATCATTTTTTCTTCTGGTTTTTATCTGATTATCAAGAAGCCCCATTACTTACTCCATCATAATAAGCTGGCGATACAAGCCATCCCTCTCCATAAGTTCATCATGTGTTCCTCTGTCAACGATCTTGCCCTTATCCATAACGATGATCTCGTCACACTCACGGATGGTAGAGAGACGATGGGCAATAACTATTATGGAAATGCCTCGTTCCCTGATGGACTCCATGACCTTATATTCGGTCTCCGCATCAAGTGCGCTGGTGGCTTCATCAAGTATAAGTATGGACGGATCCTCTGCAAGGACTCTTGCGATTTCTATACGCTGTCTCTGTCCTCCGGAAAAGTTCTTTCCATTCTCCCGGATCATACCATGATAACCGCCTTCTCTTGAAATGATCTCATCATGGATATGGGCGTCTCTTGCGGCAAGGATAATGTCAAAGTCCTCTATGGATTTGTCCCAAAGAGAAATATTTTCAGATATCTCATCCTCAAAAAGAACTATATCCTGATCCACAACTGACAATGAACTTGTGAATATATCCCTCGGAATATTATCTATAGGTGTTCCGTCATAAAGAATTTCGCCTGACCAGGGTTTATAAAGCCCTGACAGAAGCTTCGCCATGGTGCTCTTTCCACAGCCTGAATATCCAACGAATGCAACACTGCCGCCTGCAGGAACCTTCAGGGAGAAATCCTCTATAAAAGGAGCCGACAGTTTACTGTATCCAAAAGTCACATTCTTAAACTCAATTTCTCCGCTTAACTTTTCAGGATTCTCATTTTGGAACAGTCTTTCCACTATATGATCCCTTTTTAAGTCCCTCTCCTCATCATCCGGATTTTCATCCTGATCTTCATCCGACTCTGAATCCGTTTTTGATTTAGCTAAAATGATTCCGGCGTTTTCCATCTCCTCGTCAAAAGTTTCCGGAACATCCGCCTTATATCTCATTACATCTTCTACTCTGTTGATGGCATTGACCAGCTCCTGGAACTGTTGTCCCACTGAAATCAGACTCTGTAGCGGGGTGGAAACATTACCGAGAAAGCCCTGAATGGCAAGAAGCATACCTACCGTAATCTCGCCCTTTAATATAAACCAGGCACCGGCTGTAACAACCGCCCAGTTTGCGAGATCCTTCAGGAATCCCAGATATACTTCCAGACGGGCACCACGGGTGGTATTGCCATAATTCAGAAAATTGGCCTGAAGACCTGCCCATCTTTCAAAATATTCATCCTCTACTCCCGAGGCTTTTATGGTTTCTATCATCTCGACCCCGGCGATGGTTACATTATCCATGCGGCCCTTATACTGAAGCTGGGCACGGTTCCTGTTTATATCCACCGAAGTTGCTCTCTGGGTAAGCACAAGGTTCATAAACAGCACCATAACCCCAAGAAGGGTAAGCGTTACCGAATAATGAAGCATGGCTGCCACATAGAATATGGTAAAGCATACCTCGATAAGTATCGGAGCCAGACTCTTGATAAGAAGTCTTGCTATATTCTGGTTACTTTCCTGTCTCTGAACAACATCTCCCACATAACGCTGCTTGAAAAACTCTACCGGAAGATGGAGTACGTGCCACATAAACCTCATTCCGGCGTTAACACCAAGCTTTGCCTCTACCTGCAGACCATATACAGCTTCCACAATGGAAGCAATTCCGATGAATCCGGCCATCAATCCCATGAATCCGATAACTGTGACAAACCATTCCTCGTTTGAACCCGTCAGAATATAATCAAGATATACTCTGTTCAGAAACGGACTTATGAGACCGCCAAGTCCCACCAGAATCGAAAAAAGTACAGCAGCCAAAAATGTATTTTGGGAGTTTTTCAGTCTGCTGCTTACAAAATGGATAACCGTATCGGGATGACCTTCCTTTTTAAATTCAGGTCCCGGTTCAAGCTTCAATACAACTCCGGTGTAGGATACATCAAACTCTTCCATGGAAACATAAACCTTTCCCATGGCCGGGTCTATGATTTCAACCTTATCCCCGTCAAATCCGCAAAAAACCACAAAATGACTGAAATTCCAATGAAGTATCAGGGGAACAGATACATTTTTGAGCGCATCAACAGAAGCCCGGTAGCCACCTCCCACCAGACCGTAATTTCGTGCAGCCAAAACCAGGTTCAGAGCATTACTTCCATCTCTGTTTATGGCACAATCCTGACGAACCTGCTCAAGAGAAACCCATTTCCCGTAGTATCCCAATATCATATTGAGACAGGCAGCACCGCACTCTGTATTTTCCATCATCATAACTACAGGAATATTTTTGATCCTACTCATATGCCTCCCATAAGTCAGTCAAACAGTATTTTATATGGCGGTCTCTCTTCCACCACAACCTTTGCCTTTAGTTCGGCATTGATGGCAAGCTTATCTTTATCTTCATCCTCAACTGTTACGATAACAGAGCTAACCCAATCGGTGTCTTTCAGGTTATTTTCAAGCAGCCATGGAGCATTAACAGCTTCTCCTGCATTGTAATAAGACACGCTCATGCCAACAAGATCAACTGTTCCGATAATGCTGTTTTTCTCATCACTTACTATGACCTTCATTCCGGGTTCCACACGATGAGCTTCCTGAGAAGACACAAAGCAGGTTATACCCCTTGGGGTTCTGATGCCGATGGCAGATACTGTTTCGGGAACGCTGCCAAAGATTCCCCACAGGATAGCAGCACCTATAGTTATAAATAATGCCACTATCAAAGCCCACGTATTGGGTCCCGGTATATCCAGGAACTGATCCAGCTTCTCCGGGGAATTGATATGCTCATAACTTTTCTTTCTAAAGAGCTGTTTTTTATCCATATTTTTTACCAAGCACCTCTGTTGAAATAACAATTGATGAAAAGTATCTCATAAAAATCCGGTATATCCTTATAACCTGACACTTTCAGGTATGATCATCTCCTGGCCGCCCATTACTTTTTTCAGATCCTGATCCGGTATGGGTTCGAATCCGGAAAAGCCATCGAAAAACTCTATTTCCGCAGATTCATTTAAATCTTCCTTTTTTTCAAGAACTTTTTTGTCATCTTTTATATTTTCCATGATTACCTCATTTCTTTTAACTCTTCAATCCAAAGAGCAACTACCGCATCACTTGGCATTCTCAGATCTCCTCTCGGTGAAACCGCCACAGAACCAACCTTTGGTCCGTCGGGGAGACAGCTTCTCTTGAACTGCTGGGAGAAAAATCTCCAGTAGAACTTGTTTAACCATTTGAATATCTCATCTGCTTCGTATATCTCAGCATTGTCCGAATCACCCTGGTTTTCCTTTGAGAAAGCCTTCAGAGCCAGCATATAAACCTTTTTCGGACTGAAACCGAATCTCATTATCTGATAGAGGAAGAAATCGTGGAGCTCATAAGGTCCCACCAGATCCTCTGTCTTCTGGGATATCTTTCCGTCTCCTGTAGGAGGAAGAAGCTCCGGGCTTACAGGTGTATCAAAGATATCATAAAGACATGAGCTTAATGCCTTATCCTCTGAAGTATCCGCTACATACTTAACCAGATATCTCACCAAAGTTTTCGGAACTCCTGCATTAACCGCATACATGGACATGTGGTCTCCGTTATAGGTAGCCCATCCGAGAGCAAGCTCGCTGAGATCTCCGGTTCCGATAACTATTCCGTCAGTCTGATTTGCGATATCCATGAGTATCTGGGTTCGCTCCCTTGCCTGGGAATTCTCATAAGTAACAGAATGATCCTCAGGGTCATGTCCGATATCCCTGAAATGAAGTAATACCGATTCCTTGATATTAATCTCCCTCAAGGTAGCGTTAAGTCTCTTTGTCAGGGTTACGGCATTGTTATAGGTCCTGTCTGTGGTTCCGAAGGCCGGCATGGTTACAGAGATAATGTTTTCTCTTGGCAAACCCAGCATATCAAAAGCTCTTGCGGTTACCAGAAGTGCAAGTGTGGAATCAAGACCTCCCGAAATACCTATAACTGCAGTTTTGCAGCCAATGTGCTCCAGTCTCTTCTTGAGACCCAATGCCTGGATGGTGAATATCTCGTTACATCTCCGGGTTCTTTCCTGCTGGTTTCCCGGCACAAAGGGTTTAGGATCAACGTATCTCATGAGATCGGCAGCCTCTGCAAAAAGTCTTTCATGAACCGGTCCCTCTGATGATATATCAGCTTCGACCGGTTCGATTTTTTTACCATTTACATTCTCCGGTTCAAAGCTGAATCTGACAATCTCATATTTTTCTCTCAGCTCCTCAGAAACAGAAGGATATGTGGTTGTTCTTGATCTCTCCTGATCCAGCTTCTGGAGGTCGATATCCGCAATGTAGAGTCCGGTCTCAAAACGCTTTCCTTCTTTAACTATGGAACCATTCTCCGCAATGATATCCTGTCCTCCGAAAACAAGGTCCGTTGTTGACTCACCGTCCCCGGCATTGGTATAAATATAAGCCGCCACAAGTCGGGCACTGGTGGAACGAATAAGCTCCCGGCGGTAGCTGTCCTTTCCGACTGTTTCGTCAGAAGCTGACGTATTGGCAATAACTGTGGCTCCCGCAAGGGCATGCTTTGTGGAGGGAGTTTCCGGAACCCATACATCCTCACATATCTCAGCTGCAAGAACAAAATCCTTAAGGTCTTCGGCTTCAAGCAGTATATTCATACCGAAGGGGATCTCATAAATCTCTCCGGTTGCCTTCGACCTGTGCTTTAAAAATCTCACATCCTCGTTGCCCGGAGTGAACCATCTTCTCTCATAAAACTCTCCATAATTAGGAAGATTCTTCTTGGGAACTATCCCAAGAATCCGTCCATCGTGAATAAACGCAGCAGCATTATAAAGCTTATGATCTGTGTACCAGGTGGTGCCAACTACAACAACAATTTCTCTTCCTCTGGTTTCTTCCGCAAGTTCATCCAGTGCTTTTTCTGCTTTATCAATAAGAATCGTCTGGTGGAACAGATCCGCACAGGTATATGCCGTTAATGCAAGCTCCGGGAAAACGATAAGCCTTGCTCCCTGTTTCTCAGCCTCTTCTATATTTTTGATTATCGCTTCTTTATTATGTGAAACATCCGCAACCTTTATTTTTGGTGTTGCGGAGGCAACCCTTATAAATCCTTCTATCATTGAAAAAGCCTCCGATTGATTTACTTTTATTTGATGTTGATTATACCACAAAAAAGCTGTTCCTTTCGGAACAGCTCGGAAAATAAATATTTGTTTTTAATTATCCTCAACTGAGTAGTTGGGTGCTTCCTTTGTGATGTGAATATCATGTGGATGTGATTCCTTCAGGGATGCACTTGAGATCTTTACGAACTCGCTTGTGCTCTGAAGTGTAGGAATATCCTTTGCACCGCAGTATCCCATACCTGCTCTGAGACCGCCCACAAACTGGAAGATAGTATCCTCTACTTTACCCTTGTAAGCAACACGTCCCTCAACGCCTTCAGGTACGAGCTTCTTGGCATTGGCCTGGAAATAACGATCTGCAGAACCATTCTTCTGCTTCATGGCACCCATTGAGCCCATGCCTCTGTATACCTTGTACTTACGTCCCTGATAAAGCTCGAACTCACCCGGAGCCTCATCACAACCCGCAAATACAGAACCCATCATAACTGTGTTTCCACCTGCTGCGATAGCCTTTACAACATCACCGGAATACTGAATACCACCATCTGCGATGATAGGTACACCATACTTTGAAGATACCTCGTAAGCATTCATAACTGCTGTGATCTGAGGAACACCGATACCTGCGACAACTCGGGTTGTACAGATAGATCCCGGTCCGATACCGATCTTAACACAGTCAGCTCCTGCCTTAATAAGAGCTTCAGTTGCGGCACCTGTGGCAACATTACCGGCAATGATCTGAAGATCCGGGAACTTCTCCTTGAGAAGTGATACACACTTAAGTACATTTCCGCTGTGACCGTGAGCAGAATCAAGTACTACAACATCAACATGTGCCTTTACGAGCTCAGCTGCTCTTTCTACAACATTGGCAGTGATTCCGAGAGCTGCACCGCAAAGAAGTCTTCCCTGTGAATCCTTTGCAGAGTTCGGATACTTCATCTGCTTCTCGATATCCTTGATGGTGATGAGACCCTTGAGAACTCCCTCATCATCTACGATAGGAAGCTTCTCAACCTTTGCCTTTGCGAGGATCTGCTTTGCCTCCTCAATAGTTGTTCCTTCCTTTGCTGTTATAAGATTTTCGGAAGTCATACACTCCTTTATCTGCTTTGTGAAATCCTCTTCGAAAACCAGATCACGGTTTGTGATGATACCCACAAGCTTACGATCCACTGTGATCGGTACACCTGAAATCTTGAACTTGGCCATAAGATCATTGGCATCCTTAAGAGTATGCTCCGGGCTAAGGAAGAAAGGATCTGTGATAACGCCGTTCTCTGAACGCTTTACCATATCTACTTCCTCTGCCTGCTGCTCGATAGACATATTCTTGTGAATAATGCCTATGCCGCCGCAACGTGCCATGGCGATAGCCATCTGATGCTCTGTAACGGTATCCATACCTGCAGAAATAAACGGGATGTTTAACTTTATTGTCTTTGTAAGATAAGTTGAAACATCAACAGAATTGGGAACAACCTCTGAATACTGAGGTACGAGCAGTACATCATCGAATGTGATGCCATCGCCGATAATCTTGGCCATCGGAAATCTCCTTTCAAAAAAAAAACAATCGCTGACACTTTTTAACATGTCACTCTGTCTGTTTAAAAGGTCCTTTTCCCCTTGAAGGGCTTGGATCCAGGTTATGAATGGGTATTTGTTATAAAATTTTAACGAGTATAACAAAAGGAGGATTTAAAATCAACCCTCCTTTTCATAAGCAATTCTATGTATGTTATTTAGAAATCTTAGTAATATCAACTTCTTAAGTCTGATGCACCGAACCGGGAAATATGCTATCTGCATAGCCACATACCTTATTCGGCATATTGCTTTATAAGCTGCTGATAGGAAGTACTGAAATTCAGTCCCTCATACTTTTTGAGCATTTTCTCCTTCTTTTCTGCATCTGTGCCGGGCTGCGGGAAATAAATGGTGAGACCGGATACACCGCCGTCATCGTTTGGAGTCACATATCTGCTGATTTCAACAGCGTTTTCAACAGAACTCCTTAGGGAGGCCGCTGCTTCCCTTATCTCTTTGTAATTGATGCCTTCGCTTCCGCTGCCTGTGAAGTTACTCTCTATTGCTCCGAGAAAGCTGCTGAAATCCACAAGATCATAGCTGTAATTGGGTGCAAATCTGTAAGCTTCCTTACTTGCCTGCCTCAGATGATCTCTTCCGTTTTCGGTTTTCTCAGCGCTCTTCAGAAGCTCTGCCAATGCCTTCAGCCTGTCGGAAGTGTTTCGCTTAAGGGCTTTAAGGTCCACCAGTGAATAAGCGCCTACCATTTCATCCTTGCCCTCACCTTTTCCCTTGTTTACGGCAATGAAATCATCTATAACCTGCTTACCCTGCTCTATAGCTGATAACTCGGGATTGCTGTTCAGCTTCTTCAACCAGTTTGTATAGTTAAGACCTATGCAATACTCATTATCTTCCGAAGCGATCATATAATCCACATGTGATGAAAGTCCGTAACCTGTTTCCATGGCGCCCATAAGTCTTGCATCAAAAAGCAGAAGATCCAGATCCATGTCTGCATTGCTGAGAGCTGTAGACATCTCTGTCAATGTAAGCTGCTCGCCTGAGCCGTTAACCTCATCATATCCAAAGCCGCTTACGGGTCCGCCGGACTGTCCCCAGAGAACCGCCTCATATCTCTTTGCAGGGAAGTTTTTCTTTACATATTTAAGAAAAGCTTCAAATGAATCACCATCTGTCATGCTGACTTCAGAAGTGTTTCCGCCATCGCCCAGATGGATAAGCTTTGTGCCGCTGATCATCCATCTTTCAATCTTTGACTCGTCAAACTCTTTGTCAGCCGTTGAGATGTTATGGAAATCCTTGGTTCCGCCGGTTTCGATGACAACATTAATATCATCTGTCTTCAGGTTTGCTGAAAGCATGGTCACAAGACTGTTGGCAGCAAGGTTTGATTTGGTTTCAAGAGAAGACCCTATCATATATACAAGAACCGTAAGCTTTTTCTTTTCCAATGGAAGAGTTACCGTACCACTGTTTGATCCGGTAGTACCTTCTGTCTTCTGAGCTTTTGTTTCTGCTTCGGTCTCTTTTTCAGTCTCCGCTGCGGTTTCCGTTTCTGCTACAGTCTCTTTTGTAGTCTCAGCAGGGGTCTCGGCCTCAACTGCATTTTTGGTCTCCTGAGCATTTTCTTCTGTTTCAGTTTCTGAATCTGAATTTGTATCAGAAGAGCTGTCCATATATGGCTCGTTGCTGAGAACGCTATTAGTTTCAGATGCCTTTTTTGTTCCATCAGCCTTATCAAGCTTTGCTCCGGATGAACCCACTCCCAAAATCTGATTGAGAGCTTCCTGGTCATCTGAAGCAGTATTGGCTGAAAAGCTGCCGGTTGATGCTTCTGTGGCAGCTGCCACGGTTGAAGCATTAGTTTCTTTTTCTTCGGAATTCACACTGCGTTCTGCTCCTGCCACTTTGCCTGATGCTGCACCTGAACTATTTCCGTTTGAAGCTTTCCTGCCGGATCCGGCAGCTGCTTTCGAAGCCCGATCTTCGCCTGTCGCAGCTGCCGTCTCCGCTGTTTCCGGAATTCCGGTTTCTATAGTAGTGTTGATTTTCTCTGACTGATTAAATGCAGCCTCTGTAAGGCCTTCATCGGTTGTGATCTTAATGACCTCTCCTGTAGTCTCAACCTCCGCAAGCTGCTCTGTCTGTTCCACTTCAACGGCACGATTAACGATTCCAAAAGCTATGGTTCCAAACAACAGCATAAAGGCTATAGTAAAGCCGGCGCCCAAAGCAAGAACCTTTTTATGCTTTCTGAAAAATTCCACGGAGTCCTTTTTAAACTCCTGTAACTCCTCGTTCTCCCAGGTTTCGTTATTATCTTCCTGTTTTTTTCTACTTTTGAATTCTCTCATTTCTCATAAACCCTTCCCTTTGAGAAGAAACGGTTCATTATTTCATGTTGCATAAACCGCTACTGTCTCTGTTTTTATATGTTAACCCAAATCTGCCTTAATTTGGTTGAAGTTATCCATACAAAAAAGGAACAGACTTTAATAAAAAAGTCTGTTCCTTGAATTTTGTAAGATTTTTGTAAAGACCGGCATATACCTAATTTGGATAGAGCCTTAAGCAGCGTTGAGGACCATTTATATTGGAAGCTTTGCCACCAATATAATTGGAATTAGTAGATTTCGTATTATCTTTCCAATAAACATCAATATGAGGCGTCGCTGCTTTTGCATAAATTGAAACCATAACAACCGCATTCCTATAGTCCTCTGTGGACTGATAAGCCTCTCCTGACTCACTACCTGATGGAACACGTGTTCCACCATCGACTTTAGTACCTTTGCCATAAACGTAACGTTTACCGTTCTTACCGGGAGGAAGTAAATCTCTTGTTCTATAAATTTTTCCTGTTCTTGGGTCATAGGCACCATATGCATTCCACGACTCCGGACCAGTAGACATTCGGTCCACGCTCAATCCGATATTTTTCTTTTCCGGATCAGTTTCATTATCTAAATCAGCGCTATATTTAACATAATCTCCTATATAATAATATTCCATTGCAGCCGCTGCCGCCGTGCGCATCAAAGCTATATCGTGCGCCTCTCTCGACTTTTCAAGCTGCACATTAAGGATAGGCAAACTTATTGCCACCAAAATACCCACGATAGCGCATACTATCAGCAACTCCGCTACAGTAAATCCTTTCTTAACGTATTTCATATCTATCTTTCCCCTCTAAAAAACAACTATTCTCACATTTCTATTTTAATCCATGTCATACTCATTATCCATGTTTAAACATTAAAAAAACGAAAAACTATAACAAAACCTTTATAAGCCTGCTTTAAATCTATATTCATGCAAATTCCCTCATTAAGACATACATATGAGCGTCTAATCACTTGTCGTACTACAAATTCTATATCGGCAGAAATACACATTTTTATTAGCAATCCGAAAAAGACACGGCCTACACTGAAATTCTTTAATACAAAAGAAACCTACACTGCAAAATGCAATGTAGGTTTCCTGCCAACGATTTTATTAACATATGTCACACAGTTAAAGATACTCCAAAAGGATTCTCTTTTATTTATCAATATGTCTTGTACTTCTGTGGTGTGTTTCTCCGAACCTGCTTAAGAAGTTCTTCTGTTCCTTCGATATACATACATGTCTTGTTTCCGTTCCTGATATAGATGTATGCATATTTCTTATCTTCGGAACCATTACCGGAGTAGTCCAGTACCTTTGCGTTACCAATTTCAGACTTTGCGGCATCGGATTTTTTCGGCGCAAAGAGGACAAGCTCTTCACCGTTTGTTTCAACGATCTTTCTTCTGCGGGATTTGTTCAGGACTTCGTCCAGTTCGAAGCTTCCGCCGAAATAGGTGTATTCGTATTCAACACTTGAAAACAGCCAGATTGCATAGTCTGCTGCCAGCATCGCAAGGAGCAAAAGCAGTGCAAATGCATACTGAAGGGCCAAAAAAAGTGAGATAACCGTAAGAACTGCTGCAATGCCCAATGCTGCTTTCCAGTATACAGGGTCATTTCTTTTCACCATGTGCTCTACATAATCGTCCATATAATTACCGCTCCTCTCATTTATAAACACAGATTTTCGCTGCTTATTTCCGATATACAGATGTCAATCTGTTTTACCCTAAAAAAAGCCCGAACTGCTTTAACACAGTTCGAGCTTAATTATACGAAATTTACACTAATGGTGCAATTCAAAGAATATCCTTCTTCGATTCAATAAGTTTGAAAGTTCAGGCTTTCACTTATATTACATCATTCCGCCCATACCCGGGTTTGGCATTGCAGGAGCTACAGGCTCTTTAATATCAGCTACAACCGCCTCAGTTGTAAGGAGTGTTGAAGCTACAGAAGCTGCGTTCTGAAGAGCTGTTCTTGTAACCTTGGCAGGATCGAGGATTCCGGCCTCAAGCATATCTACATACTCCTCGTGAAGAGCATCGAAGCCCTGTCCGTCCGGAGTCTCCTTAACCTTGTTTACGATAACTGCACCCTCAAGACCTGCATTGGAAGCGATTGTATAAAGAGGTGCCTCAAGCGCCTTAAGAATGATCTTTGCACCTGTCTTCTCATCTCCGTCAAGCTCCTCAACAACCTTCTCAACAGACTTCTGAGCATGAATGTAAGCTGATCCGCCGCCTGCGATAACACCCTCTTCAACTGCTGCACGTGTAGCATTGAGAGCGTCCTCCATACGGAGCTTGGCTTCCTTCATCTCTGTCTCAGTTGCTGCACCGACTCTGATAACAGCTACGCCGCCTGAAAGCTTTGCAAGTCTCTCCTGAAGCTTCTCTCTGTCAAAATCAGATGTGGTTGTAGAAATCTGCTGCTTGATCTCAGCGATACGTGACTCGATGTCAGACTTCTGACCTTCACCGTCAACGATAGTTGTCTTCTCCTTGGAAACCTTAACGGACTTAGCACGGCCAAGCTGCTCCATAGTTGTATCCTTAAGCTCGAGACCGAGATCTGAAGAGATAACCTGTCCGCCTGTAAGGATAGCGATATCCTGAAGCATTTCCTTACGTCTGTCGCCATAGCCGGGAGCCTTGACAGCAACTACATTGAAGGTTCCGCGAAGTTTATTAACAATAAGAGTTGTAAGAGCCTCACCCTCAACATCCTCAGCGATGATAAGGAGCTTAGCGCCGCTCTTTACGATGTTCTCGAGTACGGGAAGGATATCCTGGATGTTTGAAATCTTCTTGTCTGTGATAAGGATGTAAGGATCGTCAAGGTTTGCTTCCATCTTATCCATATCTGAGCACATATAAGCTGAGATATATCCTCTGTCGAACTCCATACCTTCAACTACATCAAGCTCTGTAAGCATGGTCTTTGATTCCTCAACAGTGATAACACCGTCCTTGGAAACCTTCTCCATAGCATCGGCAACCATCTCACCGACATGCTCGTCACCTGCTGAAATTCCGGCAACCTTAGCGATCTGATCCTTGCCCTTAACCTTTGAAGACTGAGCCTTGATTGACTCTACTGCAGCCTTAACTGCCTTGTGGATACCCTTACGAAGGATGATAGGGTTAGCACCTGCCTCGAGGTTCTTCATTCCTTCCTTAACGATTGCCTGTGCAAGAACTGTAGCTGTTGTTGTACCGTCACCTGCAACATCATTGGTCTTTGATGCAACTTCGCGAACGAGCTGGGCACCCATATTCTCGTAAGCATCCTTAAGCTCGATCTCCTTAGCGATGGAAACACCGTCGTTTGTGATAAGCGGTGCACCATAGCTCTTATCAAGAACTACGTTTCTGCCCTTAGGTCCGAGTGTAACCTTAACTGTATTTGCAACCTGATCAACGCCGGCCTCAAGTGCCTTTCTGGCCTCAACGCCGTACTTAATTTCTTTTGCCATTTTGAATTCCTCCTCAAGCTCTCCGCCGTTGCTTTTTCGAAATCACAGCGGTAAATCTGTATTAATCCTTCGATAACTCAGGCAAATGCTTTTGCCTCACAGTAATCTTACTTCTCTACAACTGCAAGAATGTCGTTCTGCTTAACAACTGTGTACTTGGTTCCGTCGATCTCAACCTCTGAACCCGCATACTTTGAGAAAAGAACGTGATCGCCAACCTTAACCTGCATTGTGATCTCTTTTCCGTCAACAACTCCGCCGGGACCTACTGCAACAACAACTGCCTGACCTGGCTTCTCCTTGTCATTCTGTCCGGGAAGAACGATACCGCTTGCTGTGGTCTCTTCCATCTTTTCTTTCTCAAGAACTACTCTGTCAAATAATGGAACTAACTTCATTTGATTGACCTCCTAATTTATTAACTTGTCCGGCTAGAACGGGATATAAGATTTTTACAAAAATCCACATCAAAGCTAACCGGATTTCTGTTTTTATGTCTAAAAAGACTTTTTCTCTAGCAACAAATCGTATTATAAAACGCATTATTAGCAACGTCAAGCATCGAGTGCTAACAATTTACAGATTTCACATTTATTTCACATTCAGTGAAGGGACAGAGCCGGAGGGCATCCATTGGATGCCCTCCGGCTCTATCCTGACTGAATCCTGGTTACATCAGACTGCTGTCCCTGTCTATGGCAGCGATGATGTTATTGGTCACCATCAGGAGTACAAAACCTACCAGGCTCTGTAAAAACGATGCTGCTGCGGAAAAGCTGAAGTTTGCCTGCTGCATGAGAGCCTTATAGACATATACGTCCAGGGTCTGTGTGACTCCCTGCAGGGAGCCGGAGTCCATGGGCACCTGATAGAAAAGTCCAAAATCCGAATTAAGTATATTCCCGACACTCAATATAAAGATAGTACATATGGTCGGAGTGAGATGCGGTAAAGTGATATAGTGCACCTTTTGCATAAAGGTGGCTCCGTCAAGATCCGCACTCTCATACAGGGTCCTGTCGATGGAAGTAATGGCACAGAGATAAATGATCATGCTGTAGCCTGCAGACTTCCATACTCCGAGAATAATCAGAAACAATCTCCAGCACTTTGGAGTCTGATACCACTGGACAGCCGTTTTGCCGAAAAAGCCGAGGATATGATTGACAGTTCCTTCATCTGTGGCAAGAAAAGCATATACCAGATACCCTACTATGACCCAGGACAGAAAGTACGGAAGAACCATAACCATCTGAATGGTGCCCTTTAGTTTTTCGCTATGTAATTCAGTAAGAAAAACAGCCAGAAAAACAGGTATAACTATGCCAAGTATGATAAAGATAGTGTTATAGAAAAGAGTGTTAAACATTATCCCGGGCATGTCCGAAGACCGGAGCAGAAATGAAAAATTTTCAAATCCCACCCACTTGCTGTTCACAAACAGATTTTTATAAAGTGATTCCCCGGGGACAGGCGTAAATCTTTTAAACGCAAAGCATATTCCGAACAGGGGAATATAGCAAAAGCAGATGAACCATATTATGGCCGGAAGCGCCATAAGCGTCAGGGCACGATTCTTCTTTTTTGAGTAGCCTATTTCTTTCTTTACAGAAGCTTTATTCATGATTAAGTTTTTCCCACTCCCTAAGCTGCTGCCTTACATCCTCCACCAGTTCCTTCATGCCTGCCTCTTCCATTCGCTTTTTTATCACCGGAAGTACCTTATCAGGATCGCTTGTACCGGTGATGAGCTCTGTCTTATAGTCACTGTAGATTGCATTCAAAGCGGCAATGATATCTTCTTTTCGGGCCTGATCATAGGCAAAGCCATTGATTGCACTGTATATACCGTCTGTTTTGTATTCCTCAAATACGCCCTTCCACTGATCCGGGTCCGCCAGAAAAGTCCTGCTGACAGATTCCACGGAAGCAGCGGCTGAAGCTCCGGTCTGATAAAGGGCGGTATTGTATCTGCTGAGTCCTGTATCGGTTCGAAGGACGGTACCGTTTTCCAGATATTCAAAATGCTTGCCTTCTATACCGTAAGCAAGTATATCCCTGAACCTTTTGTCTGTGCTGAGCAGTTCAAGATACTTAAGGCATGCTTTTGTATGCTCGTCATCACAGGCTGCACATATACTGATCATGGCACCCTGTTCGCTGGAACGGGACAAAAACGGACCTTCATAGATTGAGGTTTTGACATTAAACCCCCAGTTCTCGGGATTTGAGTATCCCTGATATCCTTTCCAGGCAACTCCGAAACGAACCGGAATGGATTTATCCGAGGTCGTTGATTCTATGGTTGCGGCATCGGGATGAATGTACCCCGCCTTATACCACTTGTGTAAGAGCCTGAATCTGTCCATCAGCTGATCGCACTCGTAAAACGGGATCACATTTGAGGCTTCATGACCTTCACCAAAAGGCAGCACCACCAGAGTCTGGACTACCCTCTCCACAGAATTCATATATCCCGGTATCCCGCCCTTGGTCATATCCAGGGGATACCTGCCCGGAAAGTCCTCCTTGTAAGCCTTAAGGAAGGGTTCTATATCCTCAAAATTCATTCTTTCCGGGATGACCATCCCCTTCTTTCCTTCAAAATAATCGGAATTTATGCGGAACATTTCTTCGGCACCCATATCCTTAAGAAGCGGAATCCCATATATTCTCCCGTTAACCGTTCCGGCTTCCCAGAAGGGATCAACGTAATCATATAGTGCAGGTGTCTCAGTCTTCACTAAATCCGTTACGTCACGATAAAGCCCGGCTGTAGCTCCTTTATCAAACGGGTTTACCCATGAAGAGGTAAAGACCATGTCATAATATTCCCCGGAGGCCATCATCAGATTAAGTTTATCTGAGGGCTGAAATTCAAGATTTACTGTAACTCCTATCTTCTCCTTCGACACGGCATTGGCAGCCTCCACCACTTCTTTTATGTCGAGAGGAACATCCGAGGCCTGGTAGGTAACCCATCGAAGGACAATGCTGTCATCGTTTTTTCTTGTGGCTTCGCAGCCTGTAAGCATAAAAACAGAAAGCGATATCGCAAAAAATACAGCCACTATCCTATTTATAAATTTACGCAGCATACCAATCTCCTATTTAAGCTCATGTTTTTCGCCGTTTATTTCTGACATTCAGATACCAATCTAATTGGCTCCTATATGAACCCATGCTTTTCGGCACTGATAATGATGAAAATCACGCCTGTCCATATCAGCCCTTTATGGCTCCGACTGTCATTCCTCGCTTCAAAAACTGTTGGAAGAACGGAAGTATCAGCATCACCGGAAGTATAACCACCACTACCATGACCATTCTGATGGTGATGGTAGGCGGAGTATAGGCATTCATTCCCGAAAGATACTGGGTATCTCTGACGAGAGTCTGAATGCTTCGATCCATATTTACAAGAACATACTGGAGCGGATAAAGCTCTGTGTGATTACTGTCAAGATACAAAAGCGATGGATACCAGCTGTTCCAATAGTTGAAGGTCTGGAACAGGGCAACTGTCATGATGACAGGCTTCGCCACGGGTGCCACTATGAGTCTGAATATCTGAAAATGGCCGGCTCCGTCCAGCTCCGCTGCTTCTATGAGGGAATCCGGTATGGCATTCTGAAAGTAATTTCTCAGTATCATGATGAACCAGGTTGAACAGAGATTTGGCAGAATAAGGGCATAATAAGAATTACTCAAATGAAAAATCTGGGTGTTCACCATATAGGACGACACAAGACCACCGGAAAAAAGCATTGGAATCATAAGAAAAAGAAGGATACCTCTTCTCAATTTATACTCTTTTCGGGATAATGCATAAGCTATGGGACACATGAGCATAAGGCCGAAAACAACACCGGCTGCAGTTATCAAAAGGGAATTCAGAAAGGCTCTTCCAAGAAAGCCACCGGAATTAAAGAGGTAGCCGTAAGCCTTCAGAGATAATCCTTTTGGGAAAAAGCTGTACCCGATTTCATTTATGCTGTCCTCAGAGGAGAACGAAATAATGATAACCAGAAGTACAGGAAGAAATATGAACACGGCAAGAACTATATAGATAAAGCTGACTATGGCATTCATCCTTTTGGAGTAAGAACTGTTTTCCGGGCTTACATATCGGTTTATATCTTTAAATTCATTTGCTGCCATGATCTCCCATGCCTTTCCATCGGTTAGATTATTTTGTGTCTCCCGATAAGATTTCTACTTTCTTTATACTATCGGTTGTTTTATTAATAACTATAACGCACAAAAAATGATTATTTTATATTGTTCTATCATAAAGAAAAGGGCATGATCCGAAGATCATGCCCTTAAACCCGGAACCTTTCACGAGAGCACATTCATTCATAACAAAGCGGCAAAACGCACTGTGTTCTGCCGCTTAATTCTTTTTTCAGAACCTCCCCTTCTTCCTGTACCATTTATAGAAGCCGATGCAGATCAGAGCGCTGAGAAGCGAGCCTGCGGGAGCCGCAAGTCCCATGGCATACAGTGAATCAGGGCTCAGCTCTGTGGCGAGCCACGCTCCCGGGATACGCACCAGAAGCACAGACAGCACGTTGTGTACGAAACTGAGGACAGAAGCATTGCAGGCGCTGAAATATCCGGAAAAGGGGAAATGTACTCCCGCCACGATGCAGTCAAGTACATAGGTTCGCATGTACTGAACCGAAAGCTCCCGTACCACAGGATCCGATGTAAACATTGAAAAAACAGGGTCTGAAATGAACTGAAAAAGTACCGCGAATATGAGTCCGATACCGGCAGACATCATTACCCCGTATTTCAGGGTCTGACGTGCCCTTTCTCTGTCTCCCGCTCCTATGGACTGAGCTGCAATGGTAGAGACAGTCGAAAGCATACTTGAAGGCACCAGGAAAAGGAAGCTGATGGTCTTCTCAACTATGCCGACCGCCGCGGATATATCCACTCCTCTCCGATTGGCGATCACGGTGATGACCAGGAAACCGATCTGAACAAATCCGTCCTGACAGGCGATGGGAACACCGATGCCGAGTATCTTTTCAAGGATCTTTCTGTCCGGCATGAAATCAGCCTTATGTACAACAAAGAGCCTTTTCTTCACTATGGCCATAAGGGCAATGACTACACTCACCCCCTGAGCCAGCACTGTACCGAAGGCCGCACCGGATGCCCCCAGTCTCATGGGTCCCATGAAGATAAGATCAAGAACTATATTCACAAAGCAGGCGATGGCGATAAACCTAAGGGGACTCTTTGAATCTCCCATGCCTCTGAAAATGGAGCTCAGTATGTTGTAGGCTACGATAAACGGAATCCCGGCGAAGCAGATGGTGAGATAACTAACGGTTCCGGGCACCGCCTCAACAGGTGTAGAAAGGACCGAAACTATGGGATGGATGGTCATAAGCAGTATCACCGTAACTATCAATGCAGCTCCCGTGAAAAGAGTCACGGTATTTCCTATGGTACAGCTCACTTTCCTGTCATCCTCCGCTCCCACATACCGGCCTATCATGACCGTAGAGCCCATGGCGAGTCCCACAAGCATCACCGTCACCATATGCATGACCTGTGAGCCTATGGACACGGCGGATATGACCTCCGATCCGTTGAACTGCCCCGCTATAAAAAGATCTGCAAGCCCGTACAGGGTCTGCAGGAAATAACTCAGAAGATAAGGCAGTGAGAACCATATCATATTGTGAAGAAGGTTTCCCTTAGAAAGATTGTGTTGAGCCATGATGTCTCCCTTACCCGCCCCGGAGCCGCCGGTCAGAATAGCAGTCATCTTTTTTCTGCGGCCCTTCGATAAAAAAGCGTTTGTTCCAATCATTTTAAGGAACAAACGCTTTTTTCACAATATCATTTTCTCTATACCAGTTATTCTCAAAAAGATTACCTGCATTTTATCAGGCTGCCTCAACACATTTCTTTAGTTTAATGCAGCCTCAATAAGTCCCCTGAAAAGAGGGTGTGCTTTATTGGGTCGTGATTTAAATTCGGGGTGTGCCTGTGTTGCAACGAAATAGGGATGCTCCTTAAGCTCGATCATCTCAACTATATGACCGTCCGGGGACTGTCCCACAAGCATCATTCCGGCTGCTTCCAGATCTTCCCTGTAATCATTGTTAACTTCATATCTGTGTCTGTGACGCTCGGTTATGGAAGTAGTTCCGTAAAGTCTTTCCGGCTTTGAACCCTCTCTCAGCTCACATGGATAGGCTCCGAGACGCATGGTTCCTCCAAGGTCTGTGACTGTTTTCTGTTCTGGCATAAGATCGATGACAGGATGTGTGGTCTCCGGCTTAAATTCCGTGGAGTCTGCATCCTTCCAGCCGAGAACATTTCTTGCAAATTCTATGATGGAAATCTGCATTCCCAAACAGATTCCGAGATAAGGTATCTTATTCTCACGGGCATACTGCGCCGACATAATCATGCCTTCGATTCCGCGCTGACCGAACCCGCCCGGGATGAGGATGCCGTTAACCCCCTTTAATAAAGTGGCTGCTCCCTCCTTTTCAACCTCTTCGGAATCCACCCAGCGGATGTTTACCTTTGCATTATTTGCGATGGCGCCGTGCTTAAGTGATTCCGCAACGGAAAGGTAGGCGTCGTGAAGCTGAGTATACTTTCCGACGATGGCAATAACGGTTTCCTTTTCCGGATGACGGAGATTCTCCACCATTGCCGTCCAGGAAGTAAGGTCAGGCTCCGGGCATGGGAGGTGTAGACATTCGCATACTGACTGTGCAAGATGCTCACGCTCCATAAGAAGAGGAACCTCGTAAATAAATTCTGCATTGGTGTTCTGAAGCACGTGGTTTGATGGCACGTTACAGAACATACCGATCTTCTCTCTTATGTCCTGAGGAATCGGATACTCGGTGCGGCATACAAGGATATCCGGCTGAAGTCCGAGACGCTGAAGCTCACGAACGCTCATCTGTGTGGGCTTTGTCTTAAGCTCCTCGGAGGCATGAAGGTACGGCACGAGTGTCACATGTATCATGATGGCATTTTCACGTCCGATATCATGCTGGAACTGACGGATGGCCTCAAGGAAGGGCTGAGACTCGATGTCTCCCACTGTGCCGCCTACCTCAATGATGGCAATGCGATCCTCGGAAGGATCCTCTGAGCGGTAGAAATCGGACTTTATCTCGTTTGTGATGTGAGGTATGACCTGAACTGTGTGGCCTTCATACTCACCGTGACGCTCCTTGTTAAGAACAGACCAGTAAACCTTTCCTGATGTGATATTGGAACGGTGATCCAGGGACTCATCGATAAAACGCTCATAGTGACCGAGATCAAGATCAGTCTCGGTGCCATCATCAGTTACAAAAACCTCACCATGCTGGATGGGGTTCATGGTACCCGGGTCAATGTTTATATATGGATCAAATTTCTGCATGGTCACCTTGTAGCCCCTTGCCTTAAGAAGCCTTCCAAGGGAAGCTGCAGTAATGCCCTTTCCGAGTCCTGAAACTACACCACCGGTTACAAAAACGTACTTGATCATAGAGTCCCCTTTCAAAATACAAAAAAAAGAGGTGACAAAGGCCAGGGACCTTTTAAAGTCCCTGTGACACCTTTGTCACCTCGTGATATCTCTAAAAAACATGAAGATGATACAATCAAATCATATATTTGTAAATAGGGTTTTTACTATTTATTTTAGGTTTATAAATTGGTCGCTCCTTGACCTATAATCTGTTTTTAGAGATATAGGTCATATAGAATCAAGATCTTCATTGACTCATATTCTGTTTTTTGGAATATAGGTCATTCAGAATCAGGTTCTTCATTGACTCATATTCTGTTTTTTGGAATATAGGTCATTCAGAATCAGGTTCTTCATTGACTCATATTCTGTTTTTTGGAATATAGGTCATTCAGAATCAGGTTCTTCATTGACTCATATTCTGTTTTTGGAGATATAGGTCATTCAGAAAAGGTCTGACCTCCCCTATACCCCCTCCTCAGTTCAGCCCTTTAGCTAAACAACAGCTTAAAGGCTTCCATCTCCGCATCCTGCGGTGAAGAGCCGCTGTCCTCAAAATGATTTACAGCGTCCTGCACCTTCTGGTAATCGTTCGGAACTATCTTCTTGAAGCTCGGAAGGAATCTGTCGAAATTATCAAGTATTTCTTTTCCAAGCTCGGAGCCGGTCTCCTGAACATAGTCCTTAATTATGGCCTTAAGCTCCTTCACGTCGTATCTTTCCGTCACCTCCCGGAGCTGTACCATATCCTTGTTGAGCTTCAGATACAGTGAATGGTCTTCATCAAGAACATAGGCGATACCACCGGACATACCTGCCGCAAAGTTCTTTCCTGTGTGCCCGAGGATAACCGCACGGCCGCCGGTCATGTACTCAAGACCGTGGTCACCGCAGCCCTCAGCCACCGCCGTGGCACCGGAGTTTCTCACGCAGAAACGTTCTCCGGCTATACCTTCAACATAACACTTTCCGGAGGTTGCACCATAAAGCGCCACGTTACCGATGATAATGTTTTCGGACGGACGGAATGCCCTTCCTTTAGGCGGTGTCACGATAAGCTTTCCGCCGCTTAAGCCCTTTCCGAAACCGTCATTGGCATCACCGTGAAGCCTGATGGTGAGACCCTTAGGGATGAAGGCACCGAAGGACTGTCCTCCACCGCCGTAGGCTTCCACAACAAAGGTATCATCCTGGAGCTCCCGGGTCTGTTCACCCATCCAGTAATTATCTGTTATCTCAGAACCCAGGATGGTTCCGAAGGTACGGTTGGTACTTGAAACCTTAACCTTCTCCTCATGATGCTCACCCTTCTCTAAAGCCCCCTTGAATTTAGGCAGAAGTACGTCTTCGTCCAATGTCTTCTCCAGATGGAAATCGTAAACATGTTCCGGATCGAAATGGCGTACATTCTCCGGAAGACTTGCGAACTCAGGGTCGAGTATGGCTGAAAGGTCTACCTTTTTGGCACGGTCGGTAACATTGGCACGCTCCTCGGAAAAAGTCAGGCAGTCGGTACGTCCAACCATCTCCTGCACAGTTCTGAAGCCAAGCTCTGCCATGATTTCACGGAGCTCCTGAGCTATAAACTTCATAAAGTTCATAACATACTCCGGCTTGCCCTTGAACTTTGCACGGAGTTTGTCGTTCTGGGTGGCAACTCCGAAGGGGCAGGTATCTTTATGGCAGACTCTCATCATCATACATCCCATGCTCACAAGAGCCGTTGTGGCAAAGCCGTACTCCTCGGCACCGAGAAGGGCTGCGATGGCAACATCACGACCGGTCATAAGCTTACCATCCGTCTCCAGCATTACCCTGTTGCGAAGTCCGTTACGGATAAGTGTCTGGTGAGCCTCAGTGATTCCCAGCTCCCAGGGAAGTCCCGCGTGATGAATGGAAGTCATGGGGGCCGCACCGGTTCCTCCGTCATAACCAGAGATCAGGATGACCTGGGCACCTGCCTTGGCAACACCGCAGGCAATGGTTCCCACACCGTTTTCCGAAACCAGCTTCACCGAAATCCTTGCACGGCGGTTTGCATTCTTAAGATCATAAATAAGCTGCGCCAGATCCTCGATACTGTAGATATCGTGATGAGGCGGCGGTGAGATCAGGGATACACCGGGAGTTGAAAATCTGGTCTTTGCGATCCAGGGGTAAACCTTCTTTCCCGGAAGATGTCCGCCTTCGCCCGGCTTTGCGCCCTGAGCCATCTTTATCTGTATCTCACTTGCGGAATTAAGATAGGATCCCGTAACGCCGAAACGTCCCGAGGCCACCTGCTTTATGGCAGAATTCCTCTCTGTTCCGTATCTTGAAGGATCCTCTCCACCTTCGCCCGAATTTGACTTTCCGCCAAGGCGGTTCATGGCAACGGCCATAGTCTCATGGGCTTCCAGGGAAATGGAGCCGTAAGACATTGCACCTGTCTTGAAACGCTTCACGATGGACTCCACAGGCTCAACCTCACTGAGAGGAACCGGCTTATTTTTTGGAGCGAATTCCATGATGCCTCGAAGGGCATGGGGAATAGGTGCATCATCTATCATGGCGCTGTATTCCTTAAACCTCTTGTAGTCCCCCTTCTGCACTGCCTGCTGCAGTGCCTTTATGGTCTTTGGAGTATAAAGGTGTTCATCCTTATCTTTAACATTGCAGAAATTTGCCATCCTCAGCTTCTGAAGCTTTTCATTTTCCTCCCCGGAAGCCTCTAAAGAGATCTTCCTATTCTTAAGGGCGGGTACACTGTAAAACATTGACTCATCCCCATCTGCCCCATTGAGTCCCAGAGGATCAAAGGCCAGCTCATGCCTCCAGTTTACGCCTTCGGATATTTCTTTTATGCCGATGCCTCCTACCCTTGAAACAGTGCCTGTAAAATACTTGTCCGTAAACTCACGGCTAAGCCCGATGGCTTCAAATATCTTCGCCGACTGGTAGGACTGGATGGTGGATATACCCATCTTCGCCGAAATCTTTACTATGCCGTGGAGGACCGCCTTGTTGTAGTCTTCGATAGCCGTATGTGTGTCCTTGTCGAGATATCCTTCATCGATGATCTCGGCTATACACTCATGTGCGAGATATGGATTGATGGCACGGGCACCAAAGCCAAGGATCGCCGCAAACTGATGAACATCTCTCGGTTCTGCAGACTCGAGAATAAGGGAAACCGCAGTCCTCTTCTTTGTAAGCACCAGATGCTGTTCAACGGAGCTCACAGCAAGCAGCGAAGGGATGGCAACGTGGTTTTCATCAACTCCCCTGTCACTGAGGATGATAATGTTGCAGCCTCTCTGATAGGCACGGTCCACAGTGATATTTAACTGCTGGAGGGCTCTTTCAAGAGAAGTATTCTGGTAGTAAAGCAGCGACACAACAGCTGACTTGAAGCCAGGAGCTGAAAGCTCTTTTATCTTCAAAAGCTCTACTCCCGTAAGGATAGGATTTGTTATCTCCAGAACCCGGCAGTTCTCCGCCTTTTCCTGAAGGAGGTTTCCGTCAGAGCCAAGGTACACAGTTGTATCCGTAACTACCTTTTCACGAAGTGAATCGATGGGAGGATTTGTAACCTGGGCAAAAAGCTGCTTAAAATACCTGAACAGGAGCTGATGCTTATTGTCAAGCACGGCAAGGGGTGTGTCATGTCCCATGGAGGCAGTGTCCTCAACACCATTCTGCGCCATGGGAAGGATTATGGACTTCACATCCTCATGGGTGTAGCCGAAAGCCTTGTAAAGCCTGTCTCTCTGCTCCCTGTCGTGGGTTTCCACCTTGTGGTTCGGGATCCTGATATCCTCAAGATGCAGAAGATTTCTGTCAAGCCACTCTCCGTAAGGATTCTTCTCGGCATAATACTTCTTTATCTCGGAATCCGATACTATCCTTTTCTGTCTGGTATCCACAAGGAGCATACGCCCGGGCTGAAGTCTTGACTTATCTACGATATGCTTTGAGTCAATATCAAGAACTCCCACTTCAGAGGCAAGGATCAGTCTGTTATCGTCGGTAATGTAATATCTCGAAGGTCTGAGTCCGTTTCGATCCAGAGTTGCTCCCACTACATCTCCATCGGAAAAGATAATGGCTGCAGGACCATCCCAGGGCTCCATCATTGTCGCATAGTAATGATAAAAATCCCTCTTATCCTGGTCCATAAAGCGGTTGTGCTTCCAGGGCTCGGGAATGGTCACAGTCATGGCAAGGGGCAGCCCCATGCCGTTCATATACATAAATTCCAAAGTATTGTCCAGCATGGAGGAATCGGAACCGTTTCGCTCCACCACCGGGAATATCTTCTCAACCTCTTTATCCAGGAACGGACTCTGCATGGTTTCTTCGCGGGCCAGCATTCTGTCAATATTTCCCCTGATGGTATTGATCTCACCGTTATGGGCAAGCATACGGTAGGGATGGGCACGATCCCAGCTGGGAGTTGTATTGGTGGAGAATCTTGAATGGACTATAGCAATGGCAGTTTTATAGTCAGGATCCCTCAGATCATCATAGAAAGCACGAAGCTGTCCCACCAGAAACATTCCCTTATATACGATGGTTCTGGAGCTCAGAGAACAGATATAGGTGTCCTCAGAGGACTGCTCGAACTCACGTCTCTGAACATATAACCTTCTGTCAAAATCAATGCCTCTCTCCACTCCCTCAGGTCTTTCAATGAAGCACTGCTCTATACAGGGCATGCAGTCCAATGCTATCTTTCCCAGAATCTCGGGATGCGAGGGAACCGGTCTCCAGCCAAGGACAGTGAGCCCGTTCTTTTTTGCGATGACTTCAAACATCCTTTTTGCGAAGGTTCTCTTCTTTTCATTCTCAGGGAAAAAGAACATTCCAACGCCGTAATCTCTTTCTTCTCTAAGCACAATTCCGGCTTCCTTTGCTGCCTTTTTAAAGAAATCATGACTTATCTGGAGAAGTATACCTACACCGTCTCCCACCTTACCTGTGGCATCCTTTCCGGCACGATGCTCCAGCTTTTCCACTATATGAAGGGCATCATCAAGGACCTTTCCGTCCTTTGTACCGTCAATGTTTACGACTGTACCTATTCCGCAGGCATCATTGCCAAGCTCCTCAGGGTGTCCCGAGGAAACCGGTCTCCATAATGTATTGTGGCCGCGGAGTTCTTCCGGAACTATGAAGCAGTTACCGGCAGTTACATTGGCGGCCTCCTGATTTGTATTTTGATAATTCTCCATTTATATTCTCCTCACCTATTAACGCTGCTATTTAAACCTTAATAGCTGCCACGCCAACCCATTTGATGATTAACACCTTCAAGATATATCTGTTCATCACTTTTCCCATATCACTAAGGAATAAAAGTCCTATAGTACAAATCAAGCAGGAATGATACCGCCCACGATCAAAAAACAAGTCGTAGGCAGCATCCACTCCTGCAGGATCTGCCCTGCAGCTATGCAGGAAATCTTTGTCTTATGTATGTTCTTATCTCAATGAGAAAAGAAGCTTTGAATAGGTCGGATATGGCAGGCAGCTTTCCGGGATCATGCTTTCTGCATGGTCAACATGTGCTCTAAGCTCCTCCATGTCGCTCAGTACCTTGTCATGGTAAGCTCTCGCCTGTGAAAGGCTGTCACCGAGTCCCTCTGTAAAGTGAAGGTCTTTTTCCAGTTTCTCTATGCCCTTGCTTATCTCAACTGCCTCTGCATCAAGCTTTGCAAGGATGCCTGTTTCAAAAGTGCAGGCTACATCTGAAAGCAGCTGTTTCTTGGAAAGTGCAGTAGCTGTAACCTCTGTCTGATATTTGAGAAGACCTTCTGTAAAGTCCTTCTTAACCATCTCAAGCATGGTCAAAGCTTCGATACGGATGGTCTTTGCGTAGTTCTCAAGGAATATCTCATATCTTGAATCTATTTCTGATTCGGTAAATACATGATGCTTTATGAAGAGCTGTTTGTTCTTCTCGGCAATAAGTCTCGGCATAGCTTCCGGAAGTGACTTAAGGTTAAAGAGACCTCTCCTCTCGGCTTCCTCTACCCACTCGTCTGTGTAGCCGTTTCCGTTAAATACTATTCTTCTGTGCTCCTCAATGAGTTCCTTAATAAGCTTTCCGGCCTCTTCCTCGATGTTCTCAGGTGCTGTTCCCGAAAGTCTGTCTGCAATCTGATCGATAGCCTCAGCAACAGCGGTATTAAGGACGATGTTAGGGTCTGCAACTGAAAGTGAGGAACCGGGCATACGGAACTCGAACTTGTTTCCTGTAAATGCGAAAGGCGATGTTCTGTTACGGTCGGTGTTGTCCTTTCTGAAATGAGGAAGTACGTGTGCACCTGTTTCCATCTGGGTTGCAGCATCCGACTTGAAATCAGCCTCACCATTTTCGATGGATTCAAGTACCCTCTCGAGGGCATCACCTACATAAACGGAAACGATAGCCGGAGGTGCTTCGTTTGCGCCAAGTCTGTGATCATTACCGGCAGAAGCAACGGACACTCTCATGATATCCTGATACTCATCGATAGCCTTGATAATTGCAGCAAGGAAAAGCAGGAACTGAGTGTTCTTCTCAGGGTTCTTGCCGGGATCCAGAAGGTTCTCGCCCTCTGATGTGATCATTGACCAGTTGTTGTGCTTACCGGAGCCGTTGATTCCCTCAAATGGCTTTTCGTGAAGTAGACATGCGAAATTGTGCTTGTCGGCAACCTTCTTCATCATCTCCATGGTAAGCTGGTTATGGTCAACTGCAATGTTTGCAGTCTCAAATACAGGTGCAAGCTCATGCTGTGAAGGTGCAACCTCGTTATGCTTGGTCTTTGCCGGGATACCCAGTTTCCAGAGCTCCTCATCAAGGTCATGCATGAATGCTGAAACCTTTGGCTTCAGAACTCCGAAATAATGATCCTCCATTTCCTGTCCCTTTGGAGCAGGAGCACCGATAAGTGTACGTCCTGTAAGAAGAAGGTCTTCTCTCTCCTTGTAGAGATCCTTGTCGATAAGGAAATATTCCTGCTCTGAACCAACAGTCGTGTCAACTCTTGTAACTCCTGTTTTTCCGAGAATATGAAGAAGCTTTGTGGCAGATTCACTTAAAGTCTCCATGGATCTGAGAAGCGGAGTCTTCTTGTCGAGAGCTTCACCTGTGTATGAGCAGAATGCTGTCGGTATGTACAGTGTTCCGTCCTTTATAAATGCAGGAGAAGAAGGATCCCATGCAGTATATCCTCTTGCCTCAAAGGTAGCTCTCAAGCCTCCTGAAGGGAAGGATGATGCATCAGGTTCACCCTTTACAAGCTCCTTGCCGGAGAACTCCAGAAGTACTCCTCCGTCTGAGGTAGGGGTAATGAAACTGTCATGCTTCTCAGCTGTGAGTCCTGTCATAGGCTGGAACCAGTGAGTAAAATGGGTAGCTCCCATTTCCAATGCCCACTCCTTCATGGTTGCGGCAACAGTATTTGCCACATCTATTTCAAGATGTGAACCATTCTGTATGGTCTTGTGAACAGCCTTATAAATATCCTTAGGAAGTCTCTCCCTCATTATCTTGTCGTTAAATACAAGGCTTCCGTAAATGTCAGAAATTGTAGATGTACTCATAAATTCTCCTCCCTCATTGTAAACATACATAATTAAGTGATTTATAAATATAAAAAAAGAGGACAATGACGCAGTTTATCAAACCGAACGTCATTGTCCTCTTTAGTTATCATGTTATTGAATTGTTTTATAAAAACCTTTGCTTATGAATTTCGACATTCATGATATTAAGGAATCTTAAACATAGGTGTTTATTACAGATTGGTGACTATCCTTCCGTTTTCACGGATGACCTTTATTGCAGCTTCTCTTCTTGTGATGGAAGCATTCATGGCCTCTTTTTCAAGATATTTATGTGCCTCAGGCTCAGTCATGCCGCCTCTTTCGATGAGAAGGCATTTGGCTCTGGTCACATATTTCTCATCTTCAAGCTTTCGCTGAAGCTTCTGATTTTCTTTTAAAACCCTTTGTACCTTATGACTCACTGTGCTCAGCATCTGCACTGATGATGTGAACAATGCCGGGTTCACAGGTCTCGCCATAACCATGATTCCGGAATCCCCGGAACGGTACTGAACCTCCTGGTAAACGTCTTTGTTCACCAGCATAAGTATACTCATGGCCTGATATTTTGCTGCGATTTCCAATGCAGCCTGAAGACCAAACTCATCCGGAAGAGGGGTATATATGATCAAGAGATCAAAACTCTCTTCCATAAGCTTTTGCTTAACCTTTGTCATGGACGGCTGAAATGACAACTTGCCAAATCCTGAGGGCAGAATCCCTTTGATCTGGGTCGCCACTTTTTCCATGGCAGCCGCAATCAGCACACTGCTCCCTTTCTCCGCTCTCTCCATGTTAATCTCCCTAAACGGTACTTTTGCAGTACCAAGAATCCTAAAACAATCAGTTCATACGCCCGAAATATGATTTCGGACTTCTCATTCCCCGGTCCTGACTCCGGGAGTTTCAACTTGGATGCCTATGCCACCATTGGCATCACCAGATACATATTCTAAACTTCCTCTCCTGAATACGCTGCGAGATATCCTTCAGGAATAAGTGTCCTTACAAACTCAGAGTCTCTTGCATAGGCTATGGCTTCATCAAGGGACTGCGGTAATCTCTTAAGTTTATCAGTTATGGAAGTGTCTGCCTTGAAAAGATTTACATCCAAAGGCTCCATTGGCTCAAGCTTTCTCTCAATGCCATCGATTCCTGCGTATATAAGGAGCATAAACGCAAGATAAGGATTTGCGGTTGGATCAGGTGATCTGAGCTCAATTCTCTTTTGATCTGATCTTGTGGCAGGTATACGGATAAGCTGTGAACGGTTTTCAGCTGACCAGCTTACGTACTTTGGTGCCTTCATATCACCAAGTCTCTCGTAGCTCTCCCTTTTTGGATTAAGGAAAAGTGTGATCTCTCTGATATGATCAAGTATTCCCGCCATAAAGTTGTCGGTATAATCCTTTCCGTCTTTTGACCTTACGGAAATGTTTATATGCATACCGTTTCCCGGCTCATTGGTGAGAGGTTTCGGGCTGAAGTCTGCCCATACACCATCTGAATTCGCTATGGATTTTACCACCCATTTAAAGGCTGAAGCATTATCCGCAGCCTCAAGAGGTTCCGCATAACGAAAATCTACTTCGTTCTGTCCCGGACCCATTTCGTGGTGACTGGCCTCAGGTCTGATACCCATGTCAACCAGAGCGAAGCTGATCTCCCTTCGGATATTCTCACCGTGATCCTCAGGTGCTATATCCATGTAGCCTGCATTATCCTGAGGTATCTTGGTGGGCTCACCTTTTTCATCAAGCTTAAAAATGTAGAACTCCACCTCTGTGCCGATATTAATAATAAAACCTTTGTCCTCGGCCATTCTCACCGCCTGCTTCAAAAGCCAGCGACTGTCCCTCTGAAACATGCTGCCATCAGGATACTCTATATCACAGAACATTTTTGCAACCCGTCCATCGATTGGTCTCCATGGAACTATGGAAAGTGTTGTGGGATCCGGTCTCAGGAAAAGATCCGAGTGAACCTCTGCTCCGAAACCTGCCACGGAACTTGCATCTATACTTATGCCTTCGGTAAATGCTCTCCTAAGCTCATCCGGCATGATGGCGATATTCTTCTGAACTCCAAATACATCAAAGTACGCGAGTCTGATAAATTTGACATTTTCATCCTCAACAAATTCAAGGACGTCTTCATATGAATTCATTTTTTCCACCTCAAAATCATCATAGGTACTGAATATTGTATTACTGAAATTCATTGTAGTAAACTCGCTTTTCTAAAATAATCCCGTCCGGAAAACATCGGATGCGCGTAGGCACATCTTTCCGTTTTCTACATTACTTTACCAATTGACCAACAAATTCTTCGAAGCGCCTCATAGCTTCCCTGGTGTTATCGTGTGTCGAAAATGCGGTGAGTCTGAAAAAATTTGTTCCGGATTTTCCGAAGCCGGCCCCGGGGGTTCCGACTACGTAAGCTTCTTTAAGGAGCTTGTCGAAGAAGTCCCAGCTGTCCAAATCTCCCGGACACTTTAACCATATGTAAGGGGAATTCTTTCCGCCGGTGTAGTAAATACCAAGCTTATCCATGGTATCTGTTATGATTTTCGCATTATCACGATAATACTGAATGTTTTCTTCTATTTCTTTTTCACCCTCCTGAGAGAATACGGCCTCTGCGCCTCTCTGGGTGATGTAGCTTACGCCATTAAATTTTGTGGTCTGTCTGCGGAGCCACATTTTATTGAGATTTCCTTCACCTCTTGTGAGGGTATCGGGAACCACTGTGTAACCGCATCTTGTTCCGGTAAAGCCTGCCTTCTTTGAAAGGCTGCAAAACTCTATGGCTACTTCTCTTGCTCCCGGAATCTCATAAATGCTGTGAGGATAGTCACCGGTTATAAAGCACTCATAGGCTGCATCAAACAGGATTATGGAATCATTCTCTCTTGCGAAATCAACCCATTTCTGCAAGCCCTCTCTGTTATAAACCGCCCCGGTAGGATTGTTGGGGCTGCAGAGGTAAATGATGTCTGCTTTGTATTCAGGTGCCGGAAGCGGGAGGAAGCCATTGTCCTCTGATGACATTGCAAGGATTATCTTTCTTCCGTCCATCATGTTGGTGTCTACATATACCGGATAAACAGGATCTGTAACAAGGACAGTATTGTCTTTATCGAAAAGATCCAGTATGTTGCCAAGGTCTGACTTTGCACCGTCGGAAATGAATATTTCGTCAGGATTAAGTTCCACTCCAAATTTTGTATAGTAATTTCTGATAGCTTCCTTAAGGAAATCATATCCCTGCTCAGGCCCGTAGCCTCTGAAGGTTTCAGGCTTGCCCATCTCTCCGGCTGCCTTAATCATGGCATTAACAACGGTTTTTGGAAGAGGTCTCGTCACATCTCCGATTCCCATGCGGATAAGCTTATCTGAGATATCAGGATTTGATTCCTGCCAGGTACGGATGCGCCTTGCAATCTCAGAAAAAAGATAGCTCTCATTAAGCTTCAAAAAATTCTCATTTATACTTGCAGACATTTTAAATGCTCCTGTATATTATTCATTCTTTACGAGTCTTACGCATAGCTCTGCTGACTCAAACATAAAGAAAAGGACAACACACCCCTGGTATCATAACCGGGACGCCGTTGTCCTTTGTCATCATTATACGAACCACAAAATACTTGTCAAGGTTATTTCGGATTGCAAAAATTTATACAAGCTATTCCTTGACATTTGTTTTTTACTGCGCAATAATCACTAACCATAAAGACGGCAACGATGTCGGTTTAACCACCGGGATCTTTGCCGTCTTTTTTGTTTTCAGGTTTGATGAATTAAGCCCGGTCAGAACATTGTAAAGGTCCGTAAACATTAAACCAAAATCCTATAACTATCTTATTAGGGAGTATCAGATTATGTGTAGTATCATTGGTTTCTGTGATAAGCGCGCACAGTATGAAGTTGTTAAAACTGCGCTTCTTAAAACAACCTCCAGAGGTCCGGATGCCTCAAGGATCATCGACACAGGTAATGGTTTCCTTGGCTTCAATCGACTTTCTATCATGGGACTCAATGATGCCGGCATGCAGCCTTTTGAACTTGACGGCTCATATATCGTATGTAACGGAGAAATCTACGGTTTCCGCAAATTAAAGGAAATGCTTATAAAGAAGGGTTACACCTTTAAGTCAGATTCCGACTGCGAAATCCTTCTGCCCCTCTATAAAGAGTTTGGAACAGATATGTTCAGAATGCTGGATGCTGAATTTGCCATGGTTATCTATGATGCAGAAACAGAATCCTACATCGCAGGAAGGGATCCTTTCGGAATCCGTCCCCTTTACTATGGAGAAACCACAGACGGTGTTCTCTCCTTCGCTTCCGAGCCCAAAAACCTTGTGGGGCTTTGCCATGAAGTTAAGCCATTCCCGCCGGGACACTACTACAAGGACGGCGAATTCATTTGCTACTATGATGTTTCCAAAGTAA
Organism: Oribacterium sp. KHPX15; assembly: GCF_900107835.1. GTDB lineage: Bacteria > Bacillota > Clostridia > Lachnospirales > Lachnospiraceae > Oribacterium. Next base: position 6,634 of record NZ_FNRG01000015.1, on the reverse strand, counting down.
ATAAATATAATAAGCAGGATGATCTTGATGCCATCTCAAAAAACATTCATGACCTTCTTATAAAGGGTGTAGAGAAGCGTCTCGATGCGGATGCTCCTGTCGGTTTCCTGCTTTCCGGAGGTCTCGACTCTTCTCTCGTTTGCGCTATTTCCGCAAAGCTTCTGAACAAGCCCATTGAAACCTATGCCATCGGCATGGACATTGACGCCATTGATCTTAAGTATGCAAGAGAGGTTGCGGATTACATCGGATCAAACCACCACGAAGTTATAATTAACCGTAATGATGTTATAAATGCCATCGAGCCGGTCATTGAAGCTCTGGGAACCTACGATATTACAACCGTAAGAGCTTCCATAGGTATGTATCTCTTATGTAAAGCCATCCATGAGCAGTCAGATATCCGCGTACTTCTCACCGGTGAGATTTCCGATGAGCTCTTCGGATACAAGTACACAGATTTTGCACCGTCTGCAGAGGAATTCCAAAAGGAAGCTGAAAAGCGTGTCCGTGAGCTCCATATGTACGACGTTCTCCGTGCGGACCGCTGCATCAGCGTAAACTCCCTTGAGGCACGCGTACCTTTCGGCGATCTGGCATTTACAGACTATGTAATGCATATCGACCCCGAAAGAAAGCTTAACACTTATAACAAGGGTAAATATCTCCTTCGCCACGCCTTCGAAGAGGATCATATCCTTCCCGAAGACATCCTCATGCGTGAAAAGGCTGCTTTTTCCGATGCGGTAGGTCACAGCCTTAAGGACGACCTGGCAGAATTCGCAGAGGCCAGCTACACTGATGAAGAATTTGAAGAAAGATGCGAAAAGTACACTCATGCAACACCTTTCACCAAGGAATCTCTCCTTTACAGAGACATCTTTGAGAAATACTATCCCGGTCAGTCCGGAATGGTAGTTGATTTCTGGATGCCAAACAAGACCTGGCCGGGTTGTAATGTTAACGACCCTTCAGCCCGCGTTCTCAGTAACTACGGTGACTCCGGAAAATAAAAAGATTCGAAAATATGAAATACCTGTCTGATGCATATATTTAAGGAACCTCCGGAGACTATATCAATCTCCGGCGGTTTTAAGTTAATGAATCATTATATACATTACAACCGAAACCACAGTACTTGTAAGACCGATGATGGCTTCGTAAGGAATCAGTTTCATGCGCTCACTGATGGTAAGGTTTACTGCACCGCCTGTTGCGTGGAAGAAGGAACCGTGTGGCAGGGAATCCAGCACTGTTGCTCCGGCATGGATCATTGCTGCTGCGGCCAATGCTGAAACACCGTTAGCAAGGAGTGTAGGAGCAAAGGTTTGTGAAGCAACGGTTGCTCCAGCTGTGGTTGATGCTGTAGCTGCTGCCATAAGTATTCCTGAAAGCGGAGCCAGAACGAAAGCCGGCATATTCATTGCCTCAAGGAGGTTTGTCACATCATACTGTAATGCAGAAGCCTTTATGATACCTGCGATTGTACCGGTACCTATAAGAAGGATTGATACACCGATCACCTTGCTGAGACCAAATTCCATATACTCGATACAGTTTTTGACTTTACCGGTTGCAAGCATACACACAAAACCTCCCACCGGAAGTGCGATCAAAGGATCAATAGCTATTCCTGCGATAGGACGTAATGCAAGCATCACTATAACCACAACCGGACCGAGTACTGCAGGTAAAAATGCAGGAAGGTTCTTTTCGCCTGTAGCTTCCATGTCATCGGCTGTGATCTCTCCTCCGCTCTTTTTAACAAGCATGGAAGCCAGAATGATGGACACTATAAGAGCAAATACTGCAGGAACTGCATTTCTCATCATTACTGCTGTAAGATCCTGTGAAAATGCCTCTGATACTGAAATTGTATTGGGGTTCGGGGAAATAATGTTTCCGGCCTTTCCTCCACCAATCATAGCGATAAGGATGCCGCTTTTTGAAAGACCTGCTCTCTTTCCTATTGCCAAAGCTATGGGAGCAACCGTAATTACGGAAATATCTATAAATACACCAACCGCACAGATAATCATGGTGGCTATGGCAATTGCCGCCACAGCTCTCTTTTCACCAAGCTTCTCAACAATGGTTTCTGCGATTTTCTCTGCAGCTCCTGTTTTGATCAATGTTCCTGCCAGGATTCCGCTGGTGAGAATTCTGAGAACCGATGACATCATTGAGCCTGCTCCGCTGACCATGGTGCTTACTGTTATGGAAAGACCACCTCCGCCGATCAGACCTCCGATCAATGCTCCGAGAATAAGACTATATGCCGGCTGGACCTTTTTGATGATAAATATTATCGCAACAGCCAGTCCGATAATTGCTCCTAAAGTTGTAAATTGTGCTTCCATGGTTACTTCCTTTCGTTATCTATCTACTCATCTATTAACACAGTTTTTGAGCCTTAACATCTGACACACAGATGTCAATCCAATCGACCATTATCGTGGTCGCCATACCACCTTGATTTCTAAAAAATCAAAAAGAATCATTCTTTATAGAGATATGTTGATCATCCGGAACATTCGAACAGCTCCCTTATAGTAAAGCTCTTCTGCCCTATCCAGAGCTTCCGACAGAGGCATTGGCCCATCCACCGTAGTCATGATGGAATTGATTCCATGCTCGAATATTCCTTCATAGCCTTTTCCGAGACCGCCGCAAAGGGCTGCAACCGGAATCTCATGGCTCTTTGCTCTGTCTCCGACTCCCTGCATTACCTTTCCGAAGCAGCTCTGCCAGTCTGTTCTGCCTTCTCCGGTAACTATCAGGTCCGCACCTTCTATAAGTTTATCAAATCCGATGAGATCAAGCACTGTCTCGATACCCGACTTCATCTCTGCATTTAAAAATATTTTAAGCGCCGTACCAAGTCCGCCTGCTGCTCCCGCTCCTTGTATATCATCGGGATTAATTCCAAACTCCTTTATGATCACATCCCGATAATTACACATGCCTTTCTCGAGGCGTTCCAGAATTTCGTGGGTTCCACCCTTCTGTTTTCCAAATGTAAATGTGGCTCCGTCTTTTCCGCAAAGAGGATTTGTAACATCACACATAACCGTGAAACGCGCCTTCTTTGCTCTCTCATCCAAACCACTCATATCTATATGAGCGACCTTCTCAAGCTCGCTGCCCTTGCCTTCAAGTACGTTTCCGTTAATGTCCAAAAACTTTACTCCCAGGGCACTCGCAAAGCCCATGCCTCCGTCATTGGTTGCCGATCCGCCGATGGCAATGGATATATCCTCGAATCCTTCATCCAGCGCCGCCTTAACAAGCTCTCCGGTTCCATAGGTTGTGGTGTTAAGAGGATTCCTCTTATCCTCCGGAACCAGGGGAAGTCCTGAGGCCTGTGCCATCTCAAGAATTACCTCGGAATCACTAAGCTGTCCATAATAAGCTGTGACATCTTCCATCAGAGGACCGTGTACTTCCTTATAGACCTTTTTGCCTTTTCTGGCCAGAATAACGGCATCTGTTGTTCCCTCTCCGCCATCCGCAACAGGGATACCCATAGTCTCACAGGGACCAAATACCTCATGCGCTGCTTTTGTAAGTAATTCAATGGTTTGTTCGCTGGACAATGTGCCTTTGAAAGAATCCGATGCAAATACCAGTTTCATAGTCTGCTCCTTTTTTGTTACGACATACCATAACGATTTATGCAGTTTGTTAAGTTCATTGCATAAAATCGTTAGTTTCTATTGTTCTGAGTCACTCATTTATTAACTATATCTATATTTTATTTAAAATTTCTGATTTGGATAGAACTTCCGAGCATAAAAAGAGCGCATATATTTGTGTCTGCTACACAAAACATGCGTTCCGTATAAGTTTGCCCATTGTATACATTAGCCAATGAGATACATGTACAAAAAATCCATGAATCCCCGGTCCCTTGCACTTTCCAATGGATTAATGCCCAAATAATCCTTCATTTTGTTGTATCTGTACATCAGTGTATTTTTATGGATATAGAGCTTTTTGGATGCTTCAGACAAATTATAGTTTGATTCTTCCAGAGCTCCGATCATTTCGGTCAGCTGCTTTATCTGATCCTCTTTAAGTCTGCTTTTATATATGTAAAAAACCTGCTGAAGCTCCTGCCTCGAAACCAGTGAATGAAAATACTCCTGCACATGATCCATGAAGAATATGATTTCTTCTGAAGAATTTATATGGGATTCCAGCCACCGGCAGTGGCGAAAGGCATGATAGTACCTGGAAAAAGTGGTCTGAAGTGAACCTACATAAAAAACTGCACCGATGCCGGCTTCTTTCAGCTGTCTGATGGTGTACTCAAGATATATCGAAATCTCTTCTCTGTAATCAGTAAGATTCCTGTGTCCATCGACCTTTACCGTCTTAAATACCAGAAGGTGGTTGTCATCCATTACAAAACTGAAATCCTGGACCCAATGTCCTTTTCCCTGTCTGAGAACGGCAAGCACTTCATCAGGCTCCATAGCTTTGTTTCCAGACCTATCAGTTTTTCCAATCTTCGCGAAATTCAATTTACATAAAATCGGAACTCTGACCAGTGACTCATCATATTCCAACTGCTTTGCGATGCTTCTGATCTCAGCTGCATCTGCATATTCCGCCTGGGTTAAAAGATTCAGGAAATGTTCTTTCCTGCTTCTTCTGAGGCGAATGCTCTCCTGCTGCTTTTCAAATTTAAGCATGGTCTCAATGGCCATACGGGTAATGAGCGCAACATCATGTATCTGATCCGGATCTCCGGTAACTCCCACAACTCCTTCTTTACGCCCATCGCAAACTATAGCCATATTTATGCCCGGAAGCACTCCGGGGAATAATGAATCTTCCCGAACCACCAGAACATCCTGTGAACTGTGAATAACTCGATTCGCAGCTTCGTGGTACTTTCCCACACGTTCCTGATCCCGGCTTGCTATGATCACTCCCGATTCATCCATGATGTTAATGTTGTAGCCCGTATATTGGGTGACCTGCTCGATAAATTTTCTTGCTAACTCAGGTTCGATCATGAGAGGATTTTCCTTTCTGCAAAGAAATCAGCTTTAAAAACATCCCAACCCATCCACGCAAGGAGCAACAATTGATTTGCGTGATGATAAAATTCATTTTGAAGAAGCTATGACAAAACCATTTGACATTGGGGCTTTTGGCATTCTCGTTATGCCAATTATTTCATCAGTAATCCAGCGCCAACTTTGCCATGAGGACTGCACCCCGACAGAGGACAGCTTCATTTCCTTTATAATGGGCTGAGTGAAGAGGCCAAACCTTATCACCTTCATCTGTGGTTCCCAACCAGTAAAAAGCTCCCGGAGTTTTTTCGAGATAAAAGGCAAAATCTTCTGCAGTCATGGCCGGTTTATCAAGTCTTATGGTGTCTTCTTTTCCAAAAAGTTCTTCTGCCTTACATAAAACGTAATCTGCCATTTCAGGGTCATTCATAACAGCATTATAACCATGTTCATAGGTCAGTTCTCCGTCTATGGAGAATGCTATCTTTATCCCTTCAAATATTTCTTTTATACGCTTCTCGGCAGTTTCTCTGATATTTTTCTCGAAACTTCGCACAGTTCCTTCAAGCCTACAGGAACCCGGCACGACATTATACCTGGATCCAGACTGAAAAGTTCCTATGGTTATAACTCCTGACAGCATAGGATCCATATTTCTGCTAACCACAGTCTGAACAGCATTAACAAACTGACAGCCTGCAACCAGCGCATCATTTCCCTGATCCGGCATGGCGCCATGGGAGGTTTCTCCCAGAAACTCTATGGTGAATCTGTCAGAAGCTGCCATCTGTGGGCCTGCTTTTACACCAATTTTTCCGGCGGGAAGGTTTGGCCACACATGAAGTCCGAAGACCGCATCTGCATTCTGAAGCGCACCTTCCGCGATCATGTTTCTCGCACCGCCTCGGGGATTAAATTCTTCCGCCGGCTGGAAAATGAGCCTCACGGTTCCTTTCAAATCCTCCTGATGAAGTTTCAAAAGTCTCGCTGCTCCAAGAAGCATGGTAATGTGATGATCGTGGCCGCAGGCATGCATTACACCGCTATTTTCGGAAGAAAAAGGAAGACCCGTGTCCTCGGTTACCGAAAGTGCATCCATGTCTGCTCTGAGACATACAGTTTTTCCAGCTTCCTTTCCTATTATTTCCGCGAGAATCCCGTGACCCCCAACATTGGTCCTAATTTCATAACCTCCTATATCTGAAAGCTCCTCCAGGATTTTTTTTGAAGTTTCGACTTCCTGAGTCGAAACCTCTGGGTGCCTGTGAAACCAGCGCCTAAGATCTATAAGATGGGATTCGAACCCTTTTGCCTCATTAATAAGATCCATAAATTCTCCTTCTTGCTGCCGCTACATACTTCGTAGCCATTATAACACCGCAGTGTCTATTTGTAACAGTTCAGCCAGGATGCCTTATTTTCGCAGTGAACAAGGCATTACATTGATCCATATTCCGGTTACCAGCATTTGAGTCATCCTAAATGGCAGGTTATAATGACTTAATTTCAGGTAATCAGGATTTGGGTCATCCTGAATAGCAGGTTACATTGACTCAATTTCAGGTAATCTGGATTTGGGTCATCCTGAATGGCAGGTTACATTGACT
>NZ_FNRG01000061.1 GCF_900107835.1 Oribacterium sp. KHPX15 | reverse complement strand
GAAGATTCTTTACATTTGGCTCCGGAGGGGCATGAGGCATTAGCTGAAGCACTATATAAGACTATCATTTCTAACAATTGTTAAAGGCTCCGTAATAGGTCTACTTGAAAAATGTTTTAAAGAAGTCCTTTATTTTAGAACCGGTGCAAACTATGTGTCCCTTTAATCTGCACCTAAGTACTATTTTTAACCATTTTGGCGCGTTTTTGTGCCTGAAAAGCCCATAAATCCTTCACCTAAACCAGAATTCTGTTTTAGGTGAAGGATTTTTAGTTCCAATGATAGATTGATTTTTTTAATACCGTAAACTTATGTTCTATATTTATGTACAATTTTTTCTCCCTGCCATGATGTAGACTTTAATCATTGAAAGAGTAATCACACATTACTCAGCGTAGTTTACACAATTTGCCAACTGGCAGGAAAGGATTCCTATGAAAACCGAAAGAGTATTAAGCATGGATGCTGACAGCAGGATTTACCACAAGCCGAATTGTCACTATGTAAAAATGATGTCCCCAAAGAACCGTATGTCCTTAGCAAAAGAAGATGCTCAGATAAGAGGATACCGCATCTGTAAATGTTGTAATTCAATGTCATACCATTACAGAACAGAGCAAAACACCATCGAATACTACAGAAAGAACAAAAAGATGGATTTCAAGTTCATAGATGGAGTTTTGTATGTGAAAACAGAGATTGGCTGCTGGAAACTTGTATATTCAAAAAGATTTGAGGATATAGTTCTCTACCACAGAAACACAATTTCTGCGCCTCTGGATTTTGATCATCCGGAGAACGAACCTTATCACAGGCAAGTTGATGCACAATCTCGCCATATGATCAGCGGGTATCTCAACTACATTTATGAGCATGACAGGTATAAGGCTGCAATGGAACGTGGCGAGAAGAATTTCAGGTTCTCAAGCAAGAAGTATGCCCGTCATGAAGCAAAGGCTCAGAGAAAGAGACAGCATAGAAGAGTAGAGCAACTTTTTATGTTAATTGAAAAAGGAGATTCCAATCTCCTCAAATTATCAATATGCTGACAATACAAGGAACAAAGTTAATCTAATAGACGAAAGGATGAATATCATGGATATATTAAAAACTATGGTCACAACAACTGCTTCAGTTGTTACATGGGAACTACTCAAAAAAAGAGATGAAAGAATAAAAGAAGCAAGTGAATACAGAAATATTAAGATCAAAAGAGATCTGATGGATGAATTCTCAGCATCTTGCGATAGGGCAGGCGTTGATGTGAGCTATCAACTAAAGAAATTGATAAAGGATTTCAATGAAGAAGTAAGCTAGTTGTTAATAAGCAACAATTTACCTATTTACATCAGAATCCAGGAACTACTTCTTGGTTCAGGACTGTGGTAAACTAAAGCCAACGAGTAAAGCATTTGTATTGAGGACGCTATGGTTCAATGGATTAAAGACAAAATAGATAAATATAATGAGATTACTTTGCATTGTGAGTATAATACAAAAAATTCAGATGTTGTTTTTGTCACAGTGACAATTTATTCAGAAGGAATACATCCTACTTACAGTGTAAAAGTATGTGTTTTATCTGAAGATAAACTGGATAGAAAATCAGCACCACCTCATATAAGAGGTTTAATCAACGAAAATCTCGAACAACTTTTGGATGAGGCTATAGTCCTTATATACCACGCAACTAATAAACCCTTTTATGTTGTTGAAGATTCATCCGGGATATATAACGAAGAAATAAATAATCTTTACGAGAAGTTATTGGTTGTTGGCATGGAATACGAATATGCGAAGGTATACAACCAGACAATACAGAATTTTAAAGAGCCAAAAAAGTTCTGTAATTCAAATATTTTCTTTACGAGGATTGCAAAGAATGAGAAAAGATATAATCTGAAGGAAGCAATGCATTATCTCAAGCTGAATCAGAGTGAATTCAGATTCAAAGAACGTAGTAAAGAAGAATTGTCTGATCCGATTATCTCGGTTTCTACTCCGGACATTACTCGGAAATTCGGAAACAATGATAAGAACACATTCGATTTTGTGGCTATAGAAATCTTATTGAGAAGGAATCTGAATATAGATGACATGGAAGCCTACGTAAAACAAAACCTTGACATCTTCAACAATAGAGCATTACAAAAGATAGCAGAAGATAAAAAATACAAAAGTTTTAATGTTCCTGTGAAATATCTCAAGCTATACAGCATCGGAACACATATGAAGAGCAGCATAAGGATGATGTATGAGCTGGGTAGTTAAAATGCGTTGTTAAAGCATCATTATTTATTATAAAATATATTACATCATTTAGCTATATAGCCATAGCATGTATATTGCCCGAAATTGTAGAAATGATTATTTATGAGAAGCTGTAGCGTATTCTGGATGAACTCAATCTAACATAGGTAATTGAATTAATTTCAATCTAATGTTAAACTACTGGCAAGTATCAAATGGATTGTTCATAGGAGGTATGATATGCCAATTCATATTATTTTAGCGTGTGTAGTAGCTTCGACAACTTATTGGATGTTAAGCTGTAAAAGAAGAAATAAATAATAAAAGGGCCGGAGGAATAAACCTCCGGTGATTTTTCTTTCGGCATTGTATACAGTATACATTATTTCGTTAAACAGCAGTTTTGCGAAATAATGTATACTGTATACTGTGTACATAGGCGCAAACTGAAGAAGTTAACGCGACTTTCTACCTCTTTTTTATCCAAAAAGGTCTCGTTAACCTCTTCCTTTCGTTTCCTCCCGGCATTAGCTCTATAGATCTTACCTGACCTCTTCCGTATTTTGGTCTTGAAGGCATTGTAACCCAATCACCAATTTTAAATACCCATGCCGGATTGGAACCATTACCTGTTCCGCCAGTCGCATTAGCCATCATCTCATCATTAAGCTCTATATTCTTGTTATCTGACATCTTGGTTTCCTCCTTATTATTCATAAAATCATGTATCTAATTGATTTCACGCTAAAATTATAAATTCATGAGGAATCCCTCTCACAAGGCTTCCTCCATTTTCTATTTGAACATCATAGAGGGCCATAAATTCATTACGAATGTGTACGTCTGCTATTTCTCCATATGCCTCGCCGGCATTGCCTTTAACAAAGACTCTAGTGCCTATACTATAAGGTGTTATCGGTTCAAAAGATCCGCCAGTTACCTTTGCCATCATCTCATCATTAAGCTCTATATTCTTATTATCTGCCATTTTAGTTTCCTCCTGTTATTAGAATCTTCTCTTGATTCTTCGTCCCGTTTCTTGATGATTCGACTCTATCATGTCAATATTTCCTTTACAATATTTCCTGTTTATTCGGTCGATTTTCATGTCTATTCGGTCAGGAAACCATTTCGATTTATCTCAGCGGTCATTATCAAGACATATCCCTTATCGTCTTTATTTAATCGATATTTACAGATATTTTATAATATTTATATATATTCGTATTACTCCCCTTCAGATAAAGATTTATATTCTCTTCTCTCCTGCACACTGATAAAATATGTCCCATTATTTAAAGGTTGAGTGTTTGAACGGTTGTTTTAGGGATTTTACGGAGTATTTGATAAATAGTATCCTCGGTTACCATATACAGCTACGTTTTTTCGAAATAATCTATTCAGGTTCCGATAAATAACAAGTTCGATAGACCCTGCCTTTTCAAAAATCGTAAATCGACTCAACTGTTTAAACAAATAAAATTATCCGGTGATGTATGAACACAATTCCACACTTCACCGGATGATTCCCTTATAATTCTTTTGCTTGTTTTTTCTTATTTTCTATATTTTTTGTTTTTTAATAAATTACGTTCTCTTTCTTCTTCGACTTCGATAAATGCTTCAAGAGATATTCCCCAGTCATCACATCCGTGAGTAAACATTTTTTTAACTTCGTCCATTGACATGCCATATGTATATTCACCATTATCGGTCCTTCTCCCATAGCCGGCACATACATACCCAAAGTTAAACTCGCAATTGTCACATGATCTTTTGCTTGGTTCAAGATAATCAAAATCAGCTTTTCTCATAGTTCAGTACTCTCCATTCTCAATAAAATCACGTTATAATCTTCTTACGACTATAACGCACTCAAATAAGTTGCTTTGTCTGTCATGGTGTTTGCACTAGATCTTATTTACATTAATGAGACTGATTTGATTATTATTGATAGTACCTGACTAGATTCGCCATCTAAAACTTGAAGCTTTGTCTAAGCGAAATAATAAATGTACTCTATGAGTTCTGATTTTCTAAGTCTCTCAATATTTTCAACTTTTATAATGATTCCTATGAACTTGACTACCTGCTATTGTACATTACAAGTATTCTATAAGCAATAATCGATATTGATTTCGACAGAAATAGAAGTCAAAATTTGACGGTAATAGGTGTATATGCTACCATCATATTTAACAATGATGACTCTGAGCTAGATATGTTTTTCTCGATCATACCTCAGTAAAACTTATTAGATTCCTAGTATTGGCTTAGACATCATAACTATTCTCACACTAAATCAAGAAGAAACTCTGCCTTTTAAGAGGTGGAGTTTCTTCTTGATTTTTTTATATTAGGAATTATAACCACGGAAACCAAAAAACCGTCCCCTGCTTGAGAAAGGGACGGCTCTTTGCGTTATTAGATTGGAAGCTTGAATTAACTAAAATAATAGTTTTATTGAACGTATTTGTCAACAAACGCTATTTCTAAAATCCAAGGAATCATAATACTTTTTATTCCTCTTAATTTTCTATAAATCATTCGTGTTTGTACATCTAACTTCTTAACTTGCAATCTTGATTTCAGCTTCTCCAATGTCATATATCAGCCCAGAATCGCACAAGGTTCCCCAACTGAAAACGGTATTTATCTGTCCGACGCCACCACAGAGATCAAGGTTCCCGGCTTTCCAAGGGGCAGTAACTCCATAATAGCCGTAACTGCTTTCAACTTCGTGTCCTACAGAGGCTGCACCATCCGAAATATTATCTGGTCCGGCAACTTCATCACGTGTCAGCCATGCGGTCTGATCAGCTATGAAACGTGCAGCAATATCCTCGTTGTAGCCCATATCTGTTAGCGCAGCAAATCATTCTTCTTCACTGTTTTCACTTACTACTAATTCGACTACCTCTTTATACTTATCGATATCCAATGTTCCGGTTCGAACCGTAGCAGAGCTTTTAGGGACACTTCTCTGTGAATCATCCGGATAGCTTCCATCTTTGTTTCTTCCGTAGGACATGGAATACCCGCCATCTCCTCCGTCTCTGCTCACATCAACTGTTCCGGAAAGCTCTTTGATTGATACTATGCTCTCGGGTAAAAAACCACCATAGTGCGGCCATGCAAGGTTAAAATGAAGATCTCCATTGTTATCAAACAGGACTATAGTCTCCTTCGCATTATCTGGAGATATAAGGTCATATGCAGTCACCGGCCAACTCTCATCACTTTCTTTTACAAGATCATATATCTCCTGCCCGGTAAGCTTAGAAAATTCTTCTTTCTGATCAGATGCCAGCTCCTTAAACTCACTGTAAGTAACAGCTGTGCTGCTCTCCTGTTTTTGAAACGGTCTACAAACTATCAAGAATGACAGGATACACGAAACCATCAGCATAACAAAAAACACCAGCTCATTCTCGTTATTAAGACGCTTTCGTTCCATTTTAATCACCTCCATGTCAGTTATTATATATTTTAACAAGCTGTTGGGAGAAAGCGCAGCCTTTGCGACACGATTCGGTCTATTAATGTGATTCGCTTTTCGTTAATCGGTCTAAAAATGCAATTTTTGATTGAATATTCGGTCAAAAAACGTTATTATCTGCTTGTAGGTATATTAGATGTAAGGAGCAATTCTTATGGATAGAATGGCGTTTGAAGAACTAAAAAAATGGAAGAATAAAAAGCGCAGAAAACCTTTGCTTGTG
>NZ_FNRG01000063.1 GCF_900107835.1 Oribacterium sp. KHPX15 | reverse complement strand
CGGGATAAAAAATTGGCACCGGGTTTTGTACCCTGTGCCAGTTAACCTAGAACCTTCTTGAATTAATTCTGATTCGAGAACTAACCTTCGGAGCCTCAGCTCCATGAAGATTGCAACTGGCTGGCCTTTCGGCCCCTGTAGTTTTGCGTCGCCGGATTTCTCCGGGTTTGCCCAACTAAGATCTAGGTTGGATCTTAGTTTAAAGAGAAGCGAACCGTTTTTTCTGGTTCCATTCTTTTCTCATCTCCTCTTTACAATTCTAATTATACTCTAAATTATTTAAATTGCAATAACTTTAGTTAAAATTAATAAATTAATTTTGGTTTTTAATTTGTTTATAGCGTTCTTATTTTTAAGGTTTTGGACTTTCTAAACGTTTTCTTATATCCTAATCCCATAATCAAGACAATTTCAGCATATTTTTGCCCAAAGAATCGGCAACAATTAAAATGTTGCCGTTAGAATTAGAGTGATCAATCATTTCTTCTCATATCCTGTAATCATTGTCATCACAAAACAGAATACTGTAGCCCATGCAAAAAACTTATGCCATTTCATAAATACTTGTTTCCTTTCCTTATCTTTGTTCCATTTCTCTATCTTTACTTCGTCACCCGAATGGACATACCTGATCTGGTCGCCCATTGTGATCCTGAGTATCTTATAAGCTGTTTCCCCTGTACAATGACAGGTATAGAACATGGTCGGGCATTTCTTCAATTCCCTTCCGGTTTTCAGGAGCTCGTTTATTTCATCCTTTGTGTATTTTTCTTTTTTCATCAGATGGAAGCCGCTGATCACTGCGTCCGGGAATGAATCATACTTATCCTTGTAAGCATCAAGGATGTTTGGTATTCCGTTATGTGCACAGCCGGACATCAGTATACTTTTACCGTCATTCTTTATTACGAGATATTGCTCATGTTTGAAATCATCCTCTACATATTTCCCGTTTTCCTTTTTCAATATGCGTTTATTCGTGAACGGCAGTTTATGTGTCCTCTTCCTTAACGTAAAAAGCTCCAGTTCATCATCTATTCTGTAATCACCGGATATTATCTTAACCTGGGGAAGATTCAAGATATCTTTATCTATCCCTATGTATTTGTATCGCTCACTGCCTGCACTTTCTCCATCGTCGGCATAATGATCATCCGATGCCGACTGTTGCATGTAAATTACAGCACTGGAATTTATCTTGGAGAATGCTTTGATTCCTCCTGAATGGTCATAATGTCCGTGACTCAGAATGACCGTATCTACCTGTGAGATGTCAATGCCTAACTTCTCTGCATTTTTTATTGTTTCATCAGATGGCCCCAGGTCTACAAGCAATTTATGTCCGGACGTCTCAACATAAAATGACAGTCCATGTGCGCTTGCACATCCTGCTTTTCCTTCTGTATTTTCTATCAGGTTTATAATTCTCATAAAAAGCCTCTTTTATTTCATTTTCCTGAAATCTCTTAAAATGCCAAAGCATTCCCTTACCATATTGTTAGGAAGATACCAGGGCACTGTATATGCTGCTATCCCGTAAACTTGGTTTTCCGTGTACCTCTTTGCCAGATGAATGCCCCGAAAGACATGGAAATTGTTTGTCACTATACCTATCCTTAATGTATCATCGCTTGTTGATCGATCCATTATCTCTTTTGAAAACAATATGTTTTCAACTGTATCCCTGGCTTTTGTTTCTGCGATGATACGCTCAGGATCAATACCTCTTGAAATGAGATATTCCTTTCCCCCGTCTCCTTCACTGACAGTCTCATTCTTACCTTTTCCGCCGGATACAATGCAGATAGTGTCAGGATTCTTCATGAGATATTCATATGCTGCATCAAGTCTGAATCTGTAGATCGTACTAGGACTTCCGCCTTTCATCTGTGCGCCAAGGACAATTATATAATCAAGATTTTCTTCACCTTTATCCTTGAAGTGACTGGCCATGGCAATAAGGCAGATGGTAAAGACTATTGCCGTTAATCCGATTATAAGGTAACCTGCACATCTTATCCCAGATGGAATCCTCATCCACCTTCCATTGCCTGAAAGATAGAATAAAAGTCCAAAAACAATTGTGCTGAATATCCATATCAAAAATGAGAATGTGCCACTTCCTACCATGTAGATACTGACAGAGTAGATAAGACTAATAAACATGAATGCCAGAAACAAATATCTTATAAAGTTCATTCCAAATCCTTCACCTGATCATCTCTAAATAATATTTCCATTCTTAATGTTCTTCTTGAGTATCTTATCAGTCACTTCCTCATAGAGCTTTTCCGATCCAAGCTTTGTCTTTTTCTGCCTTCCGTAAACCTTATCAGCTGTAGCCTTATGTTCTCTCCAGTCTCCGCCGTCATTACTTTCATTTAGTAAAAGCGGCTGTAGATTATCCATGGCATGAGCAAATCTTGACTCCGGTGTTTCATAGGTCTCAAACTCGTCAAATAACGAGATGAGTTCCCTTTTTTGGTCTTCCGGCAGAATCGAAAATATACGTTCCTTGGCTTTATCCTCTCGTTCTTTCTGAGTCTTAAGCCCCTCTTCATCATAGGCATAGGTATCGCCTGCATCAATCTCCACCACATCATGGATAAGACACATGAGCATAGTCTTGGCAATATCAATTGGCTCATTGGAATACTCTTTTAACAGATATGCCATGATCGCCATATGCCAGGCATGTTCTGCATCATTCTCTTTTCTCCCATGACCTGAGAGGCTGGTCTGTCTGAAAACGTTCTTTTCTTTATCGATCTCAAGAGAGAATTCCAGCTGTTTTTTCAAACGATCATCCATCGAAAAATTACCCCTTCATTGTTTAAACTGGCACCTTTTATTTATCTGAATCCTTTCCTTTTCTCAGCCCTTGTAATCAGCTCCGATGCCTCCTTAAAGGCAGCTTTCAGATACTCTTCCTGCCATTCTTTCCCGGCCTTTTCTTCCTTCTTTATCTCATTCCATGCTTCACGGAGTTCTTCCTCAGAAGCATATTTCATATCGCCGAATACATGAGGATGTCTTCTCAGCATCTTTTCTGATACGGTCTTAGCGATGTCATCAAAGGTGAAGAGACCTTCCTCTTCAGCCATTACGGCATGAAACATTACCTGGAGAAGAAGGTCCCCAAGTTCTTCTTTCAGGTTTTCGGAATCCTTGGTTTCTTTCAAAATATTGATCCCACAGATCACTTCAGAAGCTTCTTCAATACAGGCTGCTTTAAGACTCTCATGGGTCTGTGCTTTGTCCCAGGGGCAGCCATTCTCACTTCGTAATGTTTTAACTATATCTTTTAATCTTTCAATCTCTGTCATAAATGGTACCCCTTAACCTAAAGCTGGAAACAACAGAAGTCACTACATTATTTTAAGGTCATACCGTCCTTAAATGCGTTTCCAACTACATCACCAAGGCCAATATAGGTGTTATTACAAGGATCAAAAGTAATTGGCTTTAATTTCTTGGGATCAATCTTTCCATTAGTGATGACACTCTCAGCTGCCGAAACATTTACTATTTCACCGATAAGGATTCCATCATTAAAACTCTTAACCTTACATTCAAGTGCCATAGGAAGTTCATCGATAAGCGGAGCATTCACATACTCACTCTTTGTTGCATGGAATCCGGCCTTCTCAAACTTGTTTGGAACCTTTTTCCCTGACTCGATACCTACATAGTCGCAGGCTGCAACATAATCTTCTGTTGCCATGCTGACTGTAAATGCCTTTGTAATATTGAAATTATCAGTTGTCTTATGCTCAGCAAGGCTGATAGTGATCTCTTTAAAGTCTGTCGTGATTCCCCAGGCTGCATTCATGGCATTGGGAACACCGTTCTCATCATAGGTTCCAATGATAAGGACCGGCTGTGGCAACATAAGTGGCTTAGCTCCAAAATTAACTCTGCTCATAGTTGTTTCTCCTCGAAAGTATGCTTACAATACGCTTTCTTTACTATAGCACATGGTTCTTTACCGTATCTATTACAACAAGCCAGGAATATTATTTCTGTAATGATTATAGTATCCATGGCCGGTTCGATATGATATACATGACAAGGCGTTTTACATAAACTTTATCCAGATCCTTTTTATATATAGTGTGGAGGACTATCATGAGTGAGGAAGAGTTAAAAAGACAGCTTTTGGAAGCAGCCGGTATTTCCGTTTGGTCTAAGAAGAGCGATCCTGTAGAAACAGGCGTGAAAATAGCCAGTTTTGCACAATATCTAAAAAATAAACCAGAATCGGAGCAGCGTGCAATCATCAATGAAATCAGAATCGGAGGAATTGAGAAAGCTTTAAAATGGCTATAAAAAGTCCCGTATGAATCATCCTCACGGTGAGGATGAATCGTACGGGACTTTTTAAAGTTACTATCAGTCTGCATTAACTTATCACCATCATTATTTTAAACCTAGTTCTTAGCGGTATTATCGTACCATCGATATTTGGGATCGAGCTCCTATTTTCGCATCTTCTTTTTTGTTATTTGAGCTACATCCTTGATGCTTTTCAAATACTCTTCCTCAACCGGTGAAAGAGTGATTTCCTGGTATTTGCGATATTCATTCGTTGCTTTCTCAATCGCTTTATCATGACTGATTTTACCGGGACCTTCAAGCAGTTTTCTTTTTCCGGAGGATAGAACAGAATCAAGTTGCTCCACATAATCACTCATATACATAGGCCTATGTTCAATGGCATTGATTTCAGCCAAATCGAAATAACCAGAAACAAGATTATTAAGGATCTTTAACTCATCTTCTTTTAAATAATTCTTTGCAACACTTATATCTTTCAGTGCCGGCAGTTCCCCCGAAAAAGATGTAAGTCCCATAAAAGGTTTATCCGCATCTGCTCTTTCGTAGATAACTTCAGCTGCAGTATGCCCATGGGCTGCATAATGAAGCTTATTCTGAACAATTTTAAAGAACTGAATCGATTCATCACTTCTTGGATTATAGTCTACACTGGTTGCATATAAATCCAGAACCTGTCTGTAAAGAACCTTCTCGGAAGAACGGATATCCCTGATTCTGTCTAAGAGTTCTTTCCAGTAGTTTCCGCCACCGTTTCCCTTCAGGCGTTCATCATCCATGGCAAAACCTTTGATGATATATTCCTTCAATACAGAATTAGCCCATATTCGAAATTGCGTACCACGCTGAGATTTTACTCTGTAACCAACTGAGATTATTACATCGAGATTGAAATATTCTACATTGTATGTTTTTCCATCGCTAGCAGTTGTTGCAAAATATGCAACAACTGAATCTCGAATTAGTTCTCCCTCTTCAAATACTTTTTTTATATGTCTGGAAATTGTAGATTTATCTCTTTGGAACAGTTCCGCCATTTGATCGATTGAAAGCCAAACCGTCTCATTTTGGAGATTAACTTCCAGTTTACTCAGACCATCAGAAGTCTTATATATAATCACTTCGCCCTTATTATCCATTAGAATATATCCCTTCCATCACAAATCCCGATTGATTCTAAGTGACTCTGTAATATCGGTATTGTATTAAGCACATACAGTCATAAACCACGATTTACCACTTGGATCCCGATGCAGATAAATAAGTCTCTGCTGGTTATTAACGATCAGCTTGCATTGATATACCAGATCATTACTTGTCACAAAAACCCCATCTGGCATAGTTCTTGTCTCCTGGCCGGATAGATCTTTGTAGCCTTT
>NZ_FNRG01000027.1 GCF_900107835.1 Oribacterium sp. KHPX15 | reverse complement strand
ACAACGTACTCAGTGTTAAGAGCTGGGGTACTTAAGATGACTGCTTATAAACAGGAAACCATAATTAGGGCATAGACCCTGCACCGGACCTGTATGCAGCTCTTAAATGTAGATGAGGAAGAACGAACTGTGGTAGGGGCTGTTCTTCCTTATTTTTATGCAACTTTATGAATATAGAGTAACGTTGGAGAATGGTCAATAAGCACAGAAAAAAACGTGCGGTATAAAACAGCACGTTAAGATAGACAATATTTAGGAGGAGCCGAAATTAATCTGCGGCAAACCTGCGGTAGGTGAGAAGATTAATTCGACGCGTTACATCAAGTGCCAGAACTGTTTTCGGTATAATTTTTCGATTAATTTTTATCAAGATATGGTGCTGAGATTTCAATATCTTGGATAAAGCCTACACTATGATGTGATCTGCAGGAATAAAAGTTATACCGAAATGTGAAATGAAAATTGGACAGAGAATCAAAATTTGTTTCTAACCAAGTAAAAAGTTATACCAAAAAGACCATGGGAATTCCTTATTAATACAGAGGATTTTATAAGTGTTCGGTATAACTCAAAATTCGGTATAACCACGAGAACCAACTCCAAATAGCCAACCAAATAGCCAACCTTATCTGATAATTATACTATTATTTTGTTGTACAAAAGTTAATATTTAGGTATCTAAAGATATGCATAACATTTTGATCATATAATGATATAATGAGACTGGTGGCTAATATTTTATATGGAAAGGTATTATTATGGCAGTCTCTTATAATGGCTTATGGAAAATGTTAATCGATAAGAAAATGTTCAAGAAGGATTTAGCAGAAGAACTTAATATTAGTTCTGCGACTATGGCGAAAATGGGAAAAGGAGAGAAGGTCTCACTGGAAGTATTGCAAAAGATATGTGTTTACATGAACTGTGATATTGGAGACATTATTAGCTTTGAAAAATCCATTGAGTCACCTTCGAAAGATAACTTCGATGAAAGATAAAAAACAGATTACCATTTTGCTATATATCTAAAATGATCAATGTGGTCTATAAAAAGGAATCAAATGAGCAAAAAAACGCCTGAACAAATTAGCTTTAATATGAAGCAAGTAAAAAATAAAGATTCACAAATTGAGCTATTGCTCAGAAAAGAACTTTGGTCAAGAGGAATACGTTATAGAAAGAACGTTAGAAAGATATTTGGGAATCCGGATATAACATTTATTGGGCTAAAAATAGCAGTATTCTGTGATAGCGAATTCTGGCATGGCTATGATTGGGAAAACAGAAAAAATGATTTTAAATCTAACAGGGAATTCTGGATACCTAAGATTGAAAGAAATATGAAGAGGGATAGGGAAGTTAATGAATATTTAGAAAATGACGGATGGTTAGTGCTAAGGTTTTGGGGTAAAGAGATAAAGAATAATACTCAGATATGCGCAGATAAAATAGAAGCGGCGATAAAGGAGAGAAAACATGTATAAATCAATAGATTTATTTGCAGGAATCGGAGGTATCCGTAAGGGATTTGATAATGCTTTCGGAGATGACATAAAAACAGTATTTGTAAGTGAATGGGATGAATTTGCTCAGAAGACTTATAAAGCGAACTACAAGGATGATTTTGAAATAGCCGGTGATATTACACAAATAGATGAAAAGGATATTCCCTCATTCGATATTTGTTTGGCGGGATTTCCATGCCAGGCATTTTCTATGGCTGGGAAACACATGGGCTTTGATGATGACTATAAAGGAAAATGTCGAGGAACACTATTTCAAGATGTTGTAAGAATATGTGAATATCATAAGCCAAAAATTATTTTTTGTGAGAATGTAAAGGGATTAACAATTCATGATAAAGGTAGAACCTTCAAAGTAATAAAGGGAGCATTTGAGCAAATTGGGTATACGGTATATGACAAGATTCTCAACAGTAAAGATTTTGGAGTTCCTCAAAACAGAGAAAGAATCTATTTGGTATGCATAAGGAATGATTTACTTAAAGAAAAATGCCCTGAGGGATTTGTATTTCCTGTTGGCGAAGGAGAAAAAACTACCATAAGAGATATCATTGATCCGGCCCCAGTGCCATCTAAATATTATTTGAGTGATGTATATTTGGATACTCTTAGAAAACATAGAGCACGCCATGAAGCAGCTGGGCACGGTTTTGGATATGAAGTTAGAGATCTGGACGGAATAGCAGGAACAATTGTATGTGGTGGAATGGGACGTGAAAGAAATCTTATTGTTGATGAGCGTGAGCATTCTATGACACCGACTACTCACATTAAAGGAGAAATTAACAAAGAAGGAATTAGAAAGATGACACCAAGAGAGTGGGCAAGATTGCAGGGTTTTCCTGAAGATTTCAAGCTGGAATTGGCAGATACACATCTTTATAAACAGTTCGGAAACAGTGTCACTGTTAATGTTATTGAATCCATTGCAAAAGAAGTATTAAAAGTCTTGGAGGGAAAATAATGAATAGAGGTGAATGGGGCGAGCCTTATGCTGCTTTAAGACTACTAGGATATAAGAAATTGTTTATTGCAAACGAAAACGGTGATCCAAATCCCAATGAATGGATGGATGTTTTGAAAATTGTTCGTCAAGAAACAAATGACCGTATTGTCACATATCACTGTAACGGAATAGACCATGATATTGATATAGAAATTAATAATGTTCCTGTAGCTAGTATTCAAGCCGATAAATTCAAACATATAGCGGATTTATTGAAGAATGACATTATTAATTCAACCGGTAGATCGTTTAATGTATCTGATGAGGTTGTGGATTTTCTTCAAAAAGCAGAAATTCAACACATGAAAGCAAAAAGTGTTGAAAAAAGCGATATTTTTCTTGATACAAGAGATCCTCGTAGTTCAATAGTCAGAGAAAATATTGGATTTTCTATAAAATGTGAATTCGGTGAGAATCCAACGCTTTTCAACACAGCAAAGGCATCAGCTGCTAAATTTAAAATTAGTGGAATGAATGATGTACTGATGAAAGAAATTAATTCGTTAGTTGACGGTAAAGGTCACGCTGCTGTATCAGAACGGTGCAATTCAATCCGTGAGCATGGATGCAAGTTAGAATATGTTGGATATGAACTTGCATCAAAAGCAAAATGCGAAGCATTTAAGGAAAATCTTGATTTGATTAACCCAAATCTTCCGATTGTGATTCAACGCATACTTTGGAATCATTTTATGGAACGACAGGCAGAAACAGATATCGTATCTGTGATGAAAAAAATCATAATTGAAAATCCATGTAATATTACTCTTCCCGAGACTAAGTACCCATATATGATAAAAATGTTTTTATATTCGGCGTATTGCGGGATGACTGCAAGTACCATCTGGGATGGAAAGAGTACCGTCAAAGGAGGATATATAACAATTAAAAAAACCGGCGAAGTTGTTGCAAACTATGCTCTTGAATCTGAGGCATTTAAGAATTTTTTGTATACACATTGTTATTTGGATTTTCCTTCGACAGACCAGGGTCATGGAGCATATGGAGAAGTGTATAAACAAGGTGACGAATTCTATTTTAAAATGAATTTTCAAATTCGTATCAGGTAATAATAATCAAGGAGATCGGAATGAACACAGTTTCTGAAGCTATGCGCAATGTAATGGATAAATGTGAAATATTAGTTGACGGGAATGTTATTTCCAAAGAAGTATTGATGCGTTCATTTGCAGAGTTTTTATCTCAGACTATAGAAAAAAAGAAACATAATGTTGGTGTTGTTTTGCATTCCGGCTCCTTATGCTTCGATGCACTTATTATTACATACGCAGCCATTACAAATTTAATGTTTAATCAAACAAACACTGTAGATATTTTGGAATCTATTAATACGGGGGATATCGTACTTTACGGAGAAAAGAAAAAACAACGTTATATATTTAATGGCTATGTTGATGGTAGTGTAATCGGAAAGGTGTATAGGGGGGCACGATATATTAAATTGAGCCAGGATGACGGTGGTTCTAAATACGTTGCAGAAAATTCATGGAGATTAATTGAACCATATAACGGTAAAGCAAAACGGTTAGATGGAAGAGGCATAAGAAATAAGGGAAAGCAAAGAGAAGAATTCTTTATAGAAGTTTTGGGTGTACAGTCTAAGGATATTCCTAGTTTGATTGATACATCCACAGTTTTGGTTATGCCAAGAGATGAGGCAGACAGGCTAATAAAAGGAATTACTATCAGATTTGATGGAAAAGAAGCCAAATTATTAGATTTGGTTACTGCGTCATACTTTACAGAAGATGATGAGTATTCATTTGGAGGAAACACAGGAAAAAATGAACCTGTGCTTAAAGTCTGTGCAAAGGTCTCTGTAGCAAGAAATCTTATTCTATCAAGAAATGGAAATAGTCATATCGGTCTTATCATCATGGGGCAAGAAATAATAAATAAAGGCGAATCTGAGCTTCATGAATTGGTGAACAGAAAGTCATTACAGTATGTATATATTTGTTCAAATGTTGATTCCGATTATATAGGACATCTACTTGAAGAAATCGAAGAAATAGAGGTATTTGCTTGTACAAAAGGATTTCTTGCAGAAAATGACTCCATGGAAATCATTGAACCAAATGAATTAACTAAAGAACTAAAACGTCAGATTGAAACAATCAAGAAAAAGGAAAATGAGATAATAATACTTGATAATGAAGGTCTTGATAGTGATACATTCCGAACATTTAAAAAAACTCTCTTAAAGCTAAAAAGGAACCAGTATGAATCTGAAAATAAGGAAAATTTTATTATACAGGCTCATTCTCTCTTCAATTTATTGATAACGGCACCATTTTCGATTAATGATTTGAATAAATGTGCTTATAACGGACTGGTATCTGTTGAGCCGGTTGATGAAAAGATACTAAGGTTGGAGCAGATGGCGGATGAATTAGGTGAGTCACTTCGTAAGGAAGCCTATTGTGTGATAGACATTCTTAAAAATATTTCATTATACATGACAGATTCTACTCCAAAAGAGAAAGAGTTAAGGAATTACATAAAAAATCATACAGATCAGTTTATAGCTATTGTTGTTCCAAAAGCTTATTATGCAACGGTTATAAAAGAAAAGCCTGGGTATGTTCCGGGATATTCCAGAGGAGTTTTTTTTATGACTCCCGGGCGCTTTGATAATACGCGCCTTTATGATGTCGTTATTGTTTTGGGTGATTATGAAGGTAAAAGATTCAATGCCTTTAGTTGCAATGCATCAAAGAAAATTGTGTCTTTATTGTATAAACCCGAAGAAAAGGCTTTTAGGTTCAAAAAGAATAGAGCTTCTAATAATTCAAAAAAATGGGATAGAAAATCCACAATTCGTCTGAAGAATTATGTTGAAAGTGAAGAAGTTGAAGAAAGTCAGATAAATAATCTCTTAGATGAGGAAAATGAGATTGAAGGATATATTTCTCAGTTGGACACTTTTGTAGATTCAGTGAGGCTGAATTCATTCTCACAAGGAGGAAGAGTGAATGTTACTGCCGAAATCATCGCAGTGGCAACGTTTACTGATGATAGTAAAGCTTTTTTCAGTAAGCATTATAGAGCATATGTTCTTGACTCTGATAATGGCACGGTTAAAGAAGTGGGTGTTACAGATCTTAGCGAGGGCGACAGTATTATTTTTACTAAAAACAATAATGAAACAAAAGATATTGTAGATTCAATGTTAAAACAAATGATTTTAGACGGCAAGATCGGACAAAGACTCCTTGATGCTTATGACAAATCAAAAGAGTGGCAACACAGTTTAATTGATTACATGCAGGATAACAATTTAACGCCTATGAAGGTAGTCGAAGAAATGCTTAATATAAATGTACCGGTACAAGAGGCCACTATTATACGATGGTTAGATGAGGATGCGCATATTGTTGGTCCCAGAAATATTGAATCATTTAAGGCAATAGGCAAATTAACGGGGAATTCCGAACTTCAAAACAATCCTGAATTATATTTTGAAGCTTGTAGGGAAGTAAGAAGTATACGAAGACGAATTCTTGGAGAAATAGGTCGAGCAATAATTAATAAATTCAGTGGAGCTATCACATCTGAGAATAGTGAGTTTTCAGAGGTTTATGAAAAAATCAATTCATTGGCGGAAGTATTGCAAATTGATCGAATAACCCCCATAGAAACGGTATTGCCACTAAATGTTTCAAATAGGCCTATTAATTTATAGAGGGTAAAAGAAAATGATTGAGAAAAGCAAATTAATAGCAGCTCGTGAAGAATATATAGAGTTAGTAAAAAAAGAATTGCTGGGTCCCGGGTCAGAGATTTCTTTACCTGATGAAGAACATGAATTAATTTCCGATTCGCCAAATACCAGATATTCTATTGGTATTTTATATACCAAAGAAAACAAAATGAATGCAGATAATAACGACTCTTCTCGTATTGAGGAGAGAGACGATAATGCAGATGAAATTGAAAATACTGAAATTGAAGTTAATAATTCGGAAAACTTTGTTTCACACAAAGAATCTGTTTCTCCTTCTGATGAAGAGAACCTTGATGAAGAAGTTGGTTTGGCAACACAAAATATGCCATCATCAATGGGAATTACATTCTTTGCAAAAGGACATGTGGATAAAATTAATTGTATTGTAAAATTCGCAACATATAAAAAGGCTCTTTCAAGCGATTGCCGTATCCCAATAAATTTTGAAGGTATTGAAACGTATGAACTTCCGGATTTGTTCAAATCTTCAGTTTATATAGACACAGACGAAAAAACATTAAGGCTTACAACAGGTGGAATGACCAGAAAAAAGGTACGCGAACTTGAAGAGAGAGACCTTCTTGGCGGCGATGAACATGGAATAATAAGCTGTATGTATAAGCTTGCGGATCAGTTATCAAAGGGATATGTCAGAGTGCCCCATGAAATAGAAGTGCAACTGGAATATGGCGATAAAGAATATATCGATCAAAATAAAGATCTTGCTGATACCAAGCTGAAAATAACTTCACTCAGACGACAAGTTTCAGAAGATGTTTATTCCTATACAATAATGCTTGTTAATGATGATATTAGAAGGGCTAAGCCGGATTTGTGCATTTATCAGCCATCAATTGCTGTTTCAACAGATAATAATGCTTTCATTTTTGTTGAATATAACGGGTATCAGGATTTTGAAACATTGGATGATGAAGAAAAATCATTATTAATGCAATACAGAAATAAAAGAGTATATGGAACAGGTTTGGGGACATCCATGGCTTGGAAGATAGATGAAGAAGGAAAAGGCTGGATTTCAAATGATTTTTTTCCACAAGTGGAAGTCCCATCAATGGATTTTAAGTTGGTGAGTAAAATTCAAGTTCCTGATGAAGCTTTCTCAATGAAGTATTTATCTGATCTGAACACAGTTGATCAAGAAGAAAAACTGGCAGCAGAAGAAAAAATCATTGATGCCTATGAAGAGTGGATAAGTGAATTGTACGAGAAAACTAAAGGATTGGATCCAAAGTATAAAGCTGTTGCTTTAAAAAATATAGAAGGCTGTAGATCCTCTGCGAAGCGAATGAGGAAAGGCATAGACATTTTAAGAAATAACAAGAAGTCATGGCAAGCATTTCAGCTTGCAAACAGAGCCATGTTTATGCAACGTGCACACCTTAAACTACAATCAGTAACTTCAAATATCAACAGGTATCCTGATGATGAAGAATTATCAGCCTTACTAGATGAAATAGATTATACCAAGGTTGATGAGAAATTTGAGGATAAATATTCGTGGAGACCATTTCAGATTGCCTTTTTGCTTATGAGTATAGAATCTATAGTTAATGATTCTTGTGATGACAGAGATTTGGTAGATTTGATTTGGTTTCCAACCGGCGGTGGAAAAACTGAAGCATACCTTGGTCTTACCGCATTTACTATCTTTTATCGCAGATTATCTAATCTGGAAGTTTCATCAGGAACTACAGTTATCATGAGATATACTCTGCGTTTGCTCGCTGCTCAACAGTTTACAAGAGCATCAACTTTAATTTGTGCCTGTGAATATATAAGAGTTGACGCAACTTCACGTAAACCACAGTATGGCAGATATCCTTTAGGAGAAGATAGAATAACCATAGGTCTTTGGATTGGTGGTGATCATACACCGAATAAAGATGATCAAGCAAAATCTAATTTAAATGAACTGTTAAAGGCATCAACCGAAGAATTAGAGCACAAAAAAGATCGTTTCAATAAGTTTCAAGTTTTAAAATGCCCTTGGTGTGGCACAAAGCTTGTACAGGATATTGTTAATCACAAGAAAATAGGCGTCTTTGGATACAGGATGAAGAATAACAGACATCTTGAATTATATTGCCCGCAAGAAAGCTGTTTCTTTAACTCTGCAGGTAGTTTGCCGATTCAGGTTGTTGATGAAGAATTGTATAATAATCCTCCGACGTTGTTGTTTGGTACCGTGGACAAGTTTGCGATGCTTCCATGGAATCCAAGAATAGGTTCGTTTTTTGGTATAGGTTCATATAATAGATCACCGGAATTGATTATACAGGATGAGTTGCATTTAATATCAGGCCCACTTGGCACAATGGTTGGACTATATGAAGCTGCAATAGATGCACTATGTAAGAGTAAAGGTGTCAGCACAAAAATAATAGCTTCAACTGCAACAATAAGAAGAGCGGTAGAGCAATGTGCTTCTCTCTATGATAGAAATATTAATCAATTTCCTCACCCCGGGATAGATGCAGAAGATTCATTCTTTGCAAGAGAGTCTATTGTGAATTATTCGAAAGATATTTTTGGCAGAAAATATGTTGGATTAATGCCTTCCGGTAAAACAAAAGCAATGATGGAAATCAGGGCAATTTCTGCTATGCTACAAAAAATAAACTCGATGAATCTCAGCGATGAAGTCAAAGATAAATATTGGACCTTAACTGTTTATTTTAACAGTCTTAAAGATCTGGGTAAATGCTCAACTCTCGTTGATGACGATATTAAGGATTTTATAAAAAGGATGGCCTATAGAATCGGTACAGCTAAAGATGCAAGAATGATAACAAGTGCCGATGAATTGACCAGCAGAGTCTCAACTACACAGCTTAATCAAACACTTGATAAGCTTGAAAAACTTGCCTACAGTAAAGAGAATATTGAAAATAAGCGATGGCCATCAAATGTCCTGCTTGCAACCAATATGATTTCAGTCGGGATAGATGTAGCCAGATTAAACGTAATGTTGCTCGTTGGACAGCCCAAGCTGACAAGTGAATATATTCAGGCATCAAGCCGAGTTGGAAGAGAATTCCCGGGAGTTGCCTTTACCATGTACGACGGGTCTAAGAGCCGTGATAGATCTCATTATGAGCAGTTTAAAAGCTATCATGAATCATTTTACAAACATGTTGAACCGACGGGTGTTACCCCATTTTCTAAACCTGCAAGAGAAAGAGCATTGCATGCTGTCGTTATATCATTGTTGAGACAATTGAATATTGAGCTTTCCGATGAAAAGGGAGTTTCAGAGTTTTCCAGAGAAAAATATTCTAAAGAGATATCTGATGTAACAGAATATATTGTTTCAAGGAGTAATAGTATCACCAACAGAATAAATCCTGATATGGCCACAGAAGACAATGATATTAGAGAAGAAATATCTTTGTTACTGGAGCAGTGGGAATCTATGATGAATGGATATGATTCTGATCATTTTTATTATGGAGAAAAATATTTAGTTATGCCACCGGATAAGGAGGACGGGCGATTAATGAAAGTATATAATACAAATCGTTTTGATCCTGCATTTGATACGATGACATCCATGCGTAATGTAGACATTTCATCAGGAAGCAGCGTTGTTATTTGGGAAGAGGACTAAAGATGAAGATTAAGGAAAAAATAAAACTAAATAAGGTCACTCATTCTGTCAGAGCATCACAAGCAGTCCTTCAATATGGAGTAGGAGCCATGGTGGATTTCCCGGAACAAACATTGATGACAGCTGCGCCTGAAACATGGGAGAGCAGTGTTATAGAAATTCACGATGAGCGATTAGAAAAAGTTCTAAAAGTTGATTTTTTTGGCATGCCCGGCAGTGGTGATGAGGGCAGGTATCAGAACGGAGTTTCATATGTAAGATTTCCTGAATGGTATTTTTGCCCAAAATGCAGAAGATTTAAGCCTCTTAAACAATGGATTAACGAGTTTACGAATTCTCCAAAAATGAAAAAAACAAGGGAAAATGATCCTTATATGGTAAAGCGATTAAGATGTCCTACTTGCTTTCAAGATTTAGTAGTTGCACGTATAGTCGTTGCTTGTCCCCATGGACATATAGATGATTTTCCTTGGGTGAAATGGGTACATGCAAAAAATTCATTTGGTTCTAAAAAAATATGTGATCATCCGGAATTAAAATTCACAACAAGTGCATCGTCTACAGAAGGACTCGAAGGTTTAACCGTATCATGCACAAGCTGTAATTGCAGAACGACTTTAAGAGGAGCATTTGATAAAGGAGCACTCCAAAATTTAGATAAACTCACAGGATCTGAGTATAACTTTACTTGCACAGGACGTCACCCATGGAAAAATCAAAGAGAATTATGCATTGAATATCCACATGTATTACAGAGAGGTAGTTCTTCAGTATATTTTCCAATATCTGTGAGTTCATTGGTTATTCCACCATATTCCAGTATATTGACGGGACAGGTTCAGAATAGTATTGCTTTTTCTGATTTAAGAAAGGCTATTACAGATTCATTAAAAACATTGTCTTCATTACCGATACCGGTTACACAAGAGATAAAAGAAGGTGTAATCAAGGAAAAAATATCTGAATTTTCCAAAAAGATCTCTATGGAAATTGGCAAAAAAGAGGATCAGATAAAAACAATCCTTGAACGAAAATGGAGTGGCGGAAGTGATCCTGAATACACAACAACAAGTATTAAATACAGAGCAGAGGAATACTCGGCATTAAATGGTGAAGTCGTAATAGAAGACAAAGGCGGCGAATTTATCAGAGAGGGCACCGATATAGATGACTATGATATTCCTTTTGTAAGGAATATTAGCCTTATTCATAAAGTTCGAGAAGTGCAAGCACTGGTGGGCTTTTCCAGATTAGAGCCTGTTGACAGCGATATCATTGCTGATAACAGTAAAATTTCTGCTGTGAATATTAAAGAAGATGATACCAGATGGTATCCGGGCTACGAAGTACGAGGTGAGGGCATATTTATTGAATTTGATGAAGATGCAATCAACGAGTGGCGAAATAATAACGAAAAACTATTTAATAGAGTAAAGCTGCTTAATGATAATTATAGGAAATCATATTATGGATCATTAAAAGATAGAGAGATAACTGCAAAGTTTTTGCTTTTGCACACATTATCACATCTATTGATGAAACAACTTAGTTTCGAATGTGGATATAGTATAGCTTCTTTAAAGGAAAGAATCTATTGTTGTGAGCCTTCACAGGGTAGAAATATGTCAGGAGTATTCATTTATACAGCAAGCGGTGATTCGGAGGGAACAATGGGTGGCCTTGTAAGACAAGGAAGACCTGATGTATTCCCTGGAATATTCAGAAAAGCCATAGAAGCTGCCGTGACTTGCTCAAATGACCCGGTTTGCAGTTTGAGCCAGGGACAGGGCAGAGATTCGTTAAATCTTTCAGCTTGTTATTCATGTACTCTTGTTCCCGAAACGAGTTGTGAAGAGTTTAATGTTTTCTTAGATCGTGGTTCAGTGATAGGCACTTTTGAAAATCCCGAAATTGGTTTTTATTCTTCATATGTTGGAACCAAAGATAAATGGAAAGCGCCCACAAAATTACATAAAAATATAATAAAAGAAAAAACACCCATCTGTATTATTACTGATTATGGTATGGATTTATCGGGATCCACTTATGAAAGCATTTGGAAGAATCTTATACAATTTGCTGATAACACTAATGAAAAGGCACTATTAAAGTGCTTAATTGAAAATGGAAAAGAATTCGAAAAATCCGAAAAACCACGTAGTGGAGCCACTTTCTGTATATCTGACAAGAAAAATCTAGGAGTAGATCTGATTTGGACAGAATCTAAAGTTATGTTCTTTTTGTGTGAAAACGAAGATGAGTATATTTCGGCAAAGGATGGAGACTGGAAATGTATTTATGCCGGTGATGAAGCTGTAACATGGAAAACCATAAAAAGTATGTTAAAGGAGAATTAGTATATGGCCATTATGATTCCTGAAGCGCCGAGAGACTACGATCCATTAAGTCTTGAAGGCGAAATGTTTAATGCTTTACGTAATTTGCCTATAGATTATTATGTAATACATTCTTTTAAGAATGTTTTTGTAGAGGATAATGTATTGCATGAAGGAGAGGCTGATTTTGTTATTTTCAATCCGAGTTTTGGAATCATCTGCGTGGAAGCTAAAGCCGGACATGTTAAATATCAAGGTGGATGCTGGAAATACGCATCAGATAAAGTTATGAAGCATGGTGGGCCATACAATCAAGCATCTCAAAATAAATGGGATTTATTAACACGGATACAGAATAGTCCACTTAAAGATTTACAATATAGATGTAAACTGTTACACGCAGTTTGGTTTCCGTCGATTTCAGAAAAAGAGCTATCTTCAAACAGATTTCCGCCCGAATTTGATAGACACATTACCATGACAATGGAAGCTTTAGAAGATCCGAAAAAATACATAGATTCTATTTTTAAAATAGAATTAGAGAACAACATTCAAACAAATCTTAGTGAAAATGATACTAAGCGACTGATTCGAGAAATAATATGTCCTGAGTTTGATATTTTCCCATCTTCTAGTTTCGATGTAGACTTAAAAAATATTACATTTAACAGATTACTCGAAGAGCAAAAAGTACTGTTGAACTATCTTGTTGAACAAAAAAGTGCTGTAATAAACGGTGCTGCAGGCACGGGTAAAACAATGATAGCCGTAGAAAAAGCAACGAGGCATGCAAATCAGGGCGATAAGGTATTGTTCCTTTGTTTTAATGCTTATTTACGAGAACATCTTGAAGAGAAGTATTCAAATAACAATATAGATTTCATGACAATAGACGGATTTGCCTGCAAGATTTGCAAAACTTCAAAAGCGGATTATAAACAGGCAAGTGACAAAATAGTTGATATGTATCTTACAGGATCCTTCCCCTACAAGCATGTAATTGTTGATGAAGGTCAAGATTTTGGAAAGGATGAAATAGAAGAATCAGATTTATTACAAGCTATACACGATACAGTTGTTGATAATGATGAAGTGGATGGAACATTTTATGTTTTTTACGATAAGTTACAGCTTATACAAGCAAATGCAATACCTAGCTATATTGCAGATGCCGATTGTAAACTAACTCTATATAAAAACTGCAGAAATACAGAAAACATAGCATTAACATCATTAAAACCTATAACCGAAAGAACGCCTAAATTGTATGAAGGTGCTATAAAAGGAGTTCCGGCAACAATTCATTTTTGTGATAATGAAGAAGGTGCCCAGAATTGTGTATCTAAGTTAATTGAAGACTTAAAAACTGAAGGAATCAGTGATGTTGTAATTCTAACCTGTAATACTGAGACTGATAGTATTCTAGCATCAAGAGCAACCGAAGGAAAATATAAAAAGAAATTGTTTACAACATGTAGAAAGTTCAAGGGACTTGAAGCTGACGCTATAGTAATGGTTGATGTTGATGAGACTACATTCGATGAAGAAAATGTTCTTAGATATTATGTAGGAGCATCAAGGGCAAGAGTAAGGTTAGAAATAGTAACATTAATGAATGACAATGCCTGTACAAGGGTTCTCAATGAAAAAATAAAATATAGCAAAAAAATCAAGAAACCGATGAGAGAGTTGGCTTATGCACTTAACGCTCTTCCAAGTATTGAATCCAATGAAGTACAATAATTAACTACAAACAGGAATGTAATTAATAATTGTCAGTATTAATCAATAAGAATTTATTAATTAATATTACTTAACTGATCATATGAACGTTATTTAATTTTTATATGAGGTAGAGATATGCAAGTTGAATGTGTTAAAGAAAACTATTGCAATTATTTACGTGAAGTTAGGAAATTAAAAGAATCGTCTATAAAACATTATTTAGATGCAATTATTTATATTTCTAACAATTTGTCTCAGTACAAAATAATTAATGAAACTCTATTTGAGGTTTGTGATTTAAGAAGGCTTGACGATATTAAGACTATTTTAGATAGTGATCAAGATTTTATTTCTTTGAATAAACGTGGTCATCAGATGTATTCAGCAGGTTTTAATAATTATTATAGATTTTGTACATGGTTTTGCA
Source organism: Oribacterium sp. KHPX15 (assembly GCF_900107835.1). Classification (GTDB taxonomy): domain Bacteria; phylum Bacillota; class Clostridia; order Lachnospirales; family Lachnospiraceae; genus Oribacterium. Next base: position 42,320 of record NZ_FNRG01000027.1, on the reverse strand, counting down.
AATAAGATTTAAGTAGGAGCAGAAATTCATTTATGAACGTTGATGTGAAAAGAATTGTGTATGAAGAGATTGTTAAAAGCGATCTTTACGTTGATGCAATATTTTGCAGTCCCAGACCACGTAAAGGAGGATATGCGGATGATGTGTTGACTGTAATGCTGCATAATTGTAGAAATACTGGGGGGTTTAGGATCCCTCATCGTGCTGATGGAAGTATACCGTATATTGGATTACATTTATGTGGATTTGAGCCTTCTTGGCCTGATGATTTTAATGTTGAAACAGGAATTCTCACCTACTATGGCGATAATAGAAAAGGTGGAAATGAAGTCGAAAAGACAGATATAGGTGGAAACAAGCTACTACATCAGATGTTTGATAATTTATCAGAAGGTGGAGCTAAATTAAAAAACATACCGCCTGTTTTGGTTTTTCAGAATACGGGTATAGAAAGAGATGTAAGATTTCTAGGATTGGCAGTGCCAGGAGTAAAAGATGTTCATGAAGATGTTTTTTTTAGTACAGTATGGCGGACAAACAAAGATGGTGTTCGCTTCCCTAACTATGTTGCAAAATTTACAATATTAGATATTGAAGATGAAATAATACATCGAGAATGGCTAGAAACATTAATGACAGATCCTGAGAATAGCGACAAATATGCACCGAAAGCGTGGAAAACTTTTCAAAAGAAGGGGTTAAATGGAATAAAAGCGCTCGAGGCACCTATGGATATCCATTGGCCTGGAAAAGAGGCACAATTACCAGATGATGATGGAATGAAAATCTTGAAAGCAATTCATAAAAGATTTGGAAAGGACGATCCTACAGGGTTTGAGAGGCTGTGTAAAAGACTGCTTTTCATGACAGATCCAAATTATGAAGACATATCTCTTACTCGTCCGACACGCGATGGTGGAAGAGACGCAGTTATGAAATATAAGATTTCTGCACCAACGAATTCTGTTGTGGTCGAGTGTGCCATGGAAGCAAAGTGTTACAATCCATGTGGGAATAAATCCGTAGGTGTAAAGGAAACATCGCGTTTGATTTCTCGAATTAAAAACAGACAATTTGGTGTAATGATGACATCTGCATATATTGGACAGCAAGCGTATGAAGAAATAAAAGAGGACGGGCATCCGATCATGTTCTTTACAGGAAAGGATATAGTTGAAGTTCTTCGACAGAAGGCAAATGTTACGCCACAAAATATAGATAGATGGCTTGATGAAAACTGCAAAGAATAGAAAAAATGGCATAGCTGGTTTTATTCCCTAGTTTTTCTGAACTGGTACTAAGAATTATTTTTTAACGTAGTGCATTGGTACCGTGTACCTTTTCGAAAAAAATTACAGTCGTAAGAATTTGTTCACAGAACACGGTACCAATGTGTGGCTTGAAAAGGTAGTTCCAACAATTGGAACAGTTATCGAAGATCTTTCACCGGAAGTCATGAGGTCTTTTGGAAAAATCGCCGGATATGAATCCTACGATCATGGAAAAGTAACAAATTTTCAAGTTGGATCATATGCTACAGAAGTATAAATAATATTAAAGCGCTATTGTTGACATATGTCACCAATAGCGCTATTCTATTACACATAGATAACTGACATATGTCAAAAAAGGAGATCGCATGCCAAGACCACCAAAATGCAGAAGAATACAGAGATTCCCAGATTACTGGATCTTTTCACCTAATGATTCAGATTTTGCTGTAACAGATACGGTCTTTTTGACATTGGATGAATACGAGGTAATCCGACTTATTGATTATTTGGGATTAAATCAGGAAGATGCTGCAAAACAGTTGTTGGTTGCAAGAACAACAGTGACTGCAATTTATGATTCTGCCAGAAAAAAAATCGCAGATGGAATAATTAATGGGAAAAGAATAATGTTTCAAGGTGGCATGTATCGAGTTGAGACTGGGTTAGAAAATTTAAAAATGCACGAGAAAGGAAATGATGTAATGAGAATAGCAGTAACATATGACAATGGAGAAATTTTTCAGCACTTTGGGCATACAGAGCAGTTTAAAATCTATGATGTAGAAAATGGATTAGTAACGAATGAGAATGTTGTAAATACAAATGGTCAGGGGCATGGGGCATTGGTTGGTGTACTTGCACAAGGAGCTGTAGATGTGCTTATCTGCGGTGGTATCGGTGGAGGAGCACAGATGGCCCTTAATGAAGCAGGAATTGAGTTATATGCTGGTAACATTGGTAGTGCAGATGATGCTGTCAAGAAGTTACTTGATGGAAGTCTTCAAAAGGTTGGAAATGCGACATGCGATCATCATCATGGTAACGATCACAAATGTGGAGATGCAGGAAATCATGAATGCGGTGGAAATCATTCGTGTCACGCTTAAAAAAGCATACTTAATATTTTGATAGATTTGAGTCAATATGAAAATGATTTTCATATTGACTTTTTAAGTATATCACTAAAATTGAAAATGGTTTTCAAATTGCGAGGTGAATATGCCTAAAGGAAGATAAAATACAAAGCAAAGAGAACCACATATCCGATTCAGATTTTTGTAGGAAGTAGCTTGATTCTTTTTTTCTGCCCCGGATGCTTTTCATGAGACGGCAGGATAACAAGCTTTATGAAAAAGAACATGAACTTCATGCAGAATGAGTAATAGGTTGTATTTCCTCACATATTGCACGGATCTCTTCACTGAAAACAGTATCTTTGGGCCAGATGAAGGTAAAATCATGTTTTACCCTAAAGTCTTCAAGGGGGATTGTTTTCAGATATCCGGACTGAAGTCCTGATGCAACCGCTGCTTTATATAAAAAGGTGATGCCACAGTCTTTTTCAATAAGACTTATTATGGCATGCATGTTCTCCACCTGGATAAAATGGCTAAAATCACTTGTGGAGTAATTGTTCAGGGCAAGAGCTCTTTCTAATATATTGCGCGTTCCTGAACCAGGTTCTCTTATAAGGATTCGCTCGGAAAAGAGATCTTTTATCACGCGCGGCTTCTGAGTGAAAGAGTGCTTTGTTGAGCAGATAGGGACAAACTCTTCCCTGCTAAAAAGCAGGGTTTCATAATCGTTTTCAGGGAAATACCCTTCTACAAGTGCAAAATCTATAACACCCTCCGAGAGCTTTTTCAAAAGCTCCGATGTGTTGCCAAAGGTAATCTTAAGATTAATATCCGGGTGTTTGTTTATGTAATCGCCGATCGGATCAGCAATTATGTATTCTCCTATGGTCATGGTGACACCAAAAGAGATGTCTTTTAACCCGCGATTGTTCTGTGAAAGCCTTTCTTTGAGGCTTTCATCATCATTTTTTATCTGATTCATTTTTTGATACAGAAGTTTTCCGTTGTCAGTTAGTAAAAGCTTTTTCCCATCCTGGGTAAACAGCTTTGTCCCATATTCATTTTCAAGGTAATGTATATGCTGAGAAACAGCGGGCTGAGTAATATTCAGCTCTTTAGCCGCCTTGGTGAAATTGAGGTGCCTGCAAACACATAGAAAGGTATCTATTCTGAAATCCAGCATAATCGGTTCTCCATAACGATAAGAAATATTTATGGATATATAATAATATATAATTTTATTTTTTCAAGAGATAGAATAGAATAAGACCTGCGAAAGAACAGAGTAGAAAGTAAGAGAGGTCTTGAGATGGATTTTTTGAAAAAGAATTATATGGGAATAATGGTATGCTTCATTATTGCGCTTCCTTCATGGCTAATGGGAAAGAGATTCCCTGTCGTTGGCGGAGCGGTAATTGCAATCATTTTGGGTATGATAATAGCTTTATTCTGGAATGATAAGGGAAAGGCGGCAGATGGAATAAAGTTTACATCAAAGATGATTCTGCAGGCTGCGGTTGTGTTATTGGGATTTGGGATGAATCTGTCGGTTGTTCTTCAGACCGGAAAGCAGTCTCTTCCAATAATTATCTGCACAATATCAACATCACTTATCGTTGCATGGATTTTTCATAAAGTTATGGATATAAAGAAGAATACGGCGACCCTTATCGGAGTTGGCTCATCAATATGCGGTGGCTCAGCGATAGCAGCTACAGCGCCGGTCATTGATGCGGATGATGATGAAGTGGCGCAGGCAATTTCCGTAATATTTTTCTTTAACGTGCTGGCAGCACTCCTTTTCCCATCAATTGGGAAACTTATAGGTTTTGATATCACAACAGGTGAAGCATTTGGCATGTTTGCAGGAACTGCGGTAAATGACACATCTTCAGTAACTGCGGCTGCATCAACCTGGGACAGCATGTGGAACCTGGGTAGTCAGACTTTGGACAAGGCTGTTACAGTGAAGCTTACCAGGACATTAGCAATTATTCCTATTACGCTGGTACTAGCGTATCTGCGGGCAAGGGAAGCGAAAAAGGATGGAAGCAGTACCAATGGTTTCAGCTTTAGGAGAGCATTTCCGATGTTCATAGTGTTCTTTGTTCTTGCTTCCATAATCACAACACTATGCCTGGGATTGGGAGTCCCTTCGAATGCTTTTAATCCCCTTAAGGAACTTAGTAAGTTCTTTATCATAATGGCCATGGCTGCTATAGGCCTGAACAGCAATATAATCAGGCTCATTAAATCCGGCGGAAAACCGATACTGCTTGGTGGTTGCTGTTGGATAGGAATAACAGTTGTAAGCCTTGTGATGCAACATGTAATGGGGATATGGTAAACGATTTAAAATAGATGTTGACAAATATAGACAGATCTCATTCAAAAATAGGAATCGATTATATCCTTAGAAACCGCCGTATATGAAGCGATAGACGGTAAGGACAATGAGGCAGTTTTAGCAGAAGCATGGTGTGAAATCAAAGTACAGATCAAATGATTATAGAATAAAAGTGAAGTAGGTTATATCTGAATATAAATATGTAAAGTTTTAGAGAGGGTCGAGAAATCGGCTCTCTTTTCATGTCCGGAGGGAGGTGGTCATTTGTATCCGGTAAGCCAGGCCTTCTTGAATGCGGTGAAGGCGAACAACAGAAAATACTACTGGACCGGTAAGATCACGACGACTGCCGGGACGGTTTACAACTTCGACCAGGAAGATATGGTCAAGGGAAGCGGGTATATCACAAGCCAGTGCTGCGGAAGCACGGAGATCGAGCTTGGAACGGTGTATGCCGCTGAGATGGGGATTTCGCTTTTCTCCGAAATCAACAGGTACACGCTGGAAGATGCCATGGTGGAACTGTTCTATCACCTGCAGGTGGCGGGCGGCTCTTATGAGACGATCCCGATGGGGATATTTGAAGTATCGGAAGCGAACAGAAAAGCGAAGTGCCTGGAGATCAAGGCGTATGACTATATGGTGCGATTCGAGAAGGCATTCACTTCTCTGGAATCCATCGGCAACGCCTATGATTTCATGGTGCTGTGTTCAACGGCCTGTGATGTGGATCTGGCTCAGAGCAGGGCAACGATCGAGGCGATGCCGAATGGGTCAGAGAATCTTTCCATTTATTCTGACAATGACATAGAGACCTACAGGGATATCCTGTTCTATGTCGGTCAGGTGCTGGGCGGGTTCTTTGTGATCAATCGTGCCGGGGAATTGGAACTTAGGAAGTACGGCAATCAGCCGGTGCTTGTGGTGGAACGGAAGCATCGGTTCACTTCCAGCTTTTCGGATTTCATTACGAGATACACGGCGGTTTCGTCAACGAACCTAAGAACGCAGATTGCGGAGTATTACGCATTGGATCCGGATGACGGACTGACGATGAATCTGGGCGTGAATCCGCTTTTGCAGTTTGGTCTTGAAGAGACCAGGCGGCAGCTCTGCACTAACATTCTGAATGATCTGGCTGTAGTAAATTATGTTCCGTTTGATTCTGACACGATTGGGAATCCGGCTCTGGATGTGGGAGATATCCTTTCCTTTACCGGCGGACAAGCGGATGCGACGAAGTATGCCTGCATTACATCGAACAGCATCAAGATTGGCGGCAGGCAGAGTATCAAGTGCGTGGGAAAGAATCCGAAGCTGTCCCAGGCGAAGAGCAAGAATGATAAGAATATTTCCGGGCTTTTGGCTCAGATCGAGGCAGGGAAGATCGGAATCCATACTTTCACCAACGCTTCGGCTTTTACGGTCAGGGATGTGGATACGAAGATCATTTCCATCGAGTTTGCTACAACGGAAGCGAATCACGCTCAGTTTTTCGGGCAGGTAATTGTGGATGTGACGGCTCCGCAAGTGACGAAGAGTGCAACGGCTTCCGGGGATGTGGTGATCCCGTCGGTTGCGGTGGATGAGCCGGAGCCGCTGGATCCTGATAATCCGGAAGTGATCGGAAATACGGAAGAACAGACGATAACGGTATCCCTTCCGATGAGCTGGACGGAGGATGGTCACGCGGATGTGATCTTTTCCTTTGAGTTCAATAATCAGATGATCCCGGTGCATTATCCGCAGGAGAACTGGCACTCCGGAAGGCATACGATCCTTTTGTATTATCCGATTGAGGATGTGGTGCCAAACTACACGAATATCTTCAATGTCTACATGCGCTGCGAGGGCGGCACGGCTGCGGTGGATACCGGGATGTGCATTGCTTCTATTTCCGGTCAGAGCATGGGCGCTTCGGCGGCATGGGACGGTAGGATCGATATTGAAGAGTATGTGGATCTGTTCCGGATCGGCAATGGTTCTCAGACTGACAGGCTGCAGGTGAAGGCATTTACCGAGAGTGATGTCTGGGAAATCAAGGAGACTGTGAAGCGGTTCTATTCGGATGTGAAGTCAGGACGAACAAGCGTGGGTGGATTCGCTATGCCGGTGGATGTGCCGGGAAGTAACACTTAAGGAGGTTGCGATGAAGAGATATACAGGAAATCTGGTTATTGAGCTGGAAGACCAGAATACAGGAACGATTGAGACGGTATCGGAGACCAATATGGTCACCAATGCCGTCAATGACATTCTGGGAGTAAATCCGATGGGTGTCATGTATAAAGCCGGCGGACAATATGATGATTCCTTGACATGGAATCAGGAGTTGCTTCCGATCTGTCCGAATATGATCGGCGGCATCCTTCTTTTTCCAAGTTCCATTACGGAGCAAGCAGATAACCTTTATTTGCCGTCAACGAATCTGCCGGTGGCTTATGCCAGTAATGATGTCAATGCCACGGCGAACACGAAAAGGGGCAGCATGAATCTGACAGAGAGCATGAAGCTGTCGGATGGATTCAAGTTTGTCTGGGAGTTCACACCTTCGCAGGGAAACGGCACGATTGCAGCGGTTGGACTTACTTCCAAGCATGGTGGGGCGAATGCCTACGGATCCGAAGTAGCGGTGGATACCACGCTGCTTCAAATCAAGAAGGTCAGCCTGGATGACGGGGATGGATTCATCAACGATCTGTTCAGGACGGTGACTGTGGATTTTGAGAATGCGAAGCTTTATTCCCTGGGATATGCGAGCAATACCGTAACGATTAAGCGGTACCGGATCCCGGTATTTGATATCGGCCTGAATGAGAAGCTGGATGATTCTACGCTGACTTTGGAGGATACGACGGTTCTCCAGTGCAGTACTTTCCATTTCTACGGAAGCTATACTCCGTATGGAATTTTCATGGATGGCGGCGATGGGTACTGGTATGGATTTGCCAATCAGGGCAATTCATCCAGAAGTGCAACGGTTCTCTGGATAAAGATCAGGAAGAGCGATTATACATTTACAGAAGGTCAGTGGACGCTTTCCAATGCAACGCTGATGACGATGGGAAGCTTCAAGGAAGGATCGAGTTATCCCTCCGGGAACAGAAGCGCGGTTGTGAGAAACGGATATCTGTATGTGCCGACTTATGACAAGACCGGCGTTTACAAGATCAATATCTCCAACAGTACGGATGTGACGCTGATCAGCCTGGGATTCACATCGACCATGAAGTGCATAGGTGAGACAGGAAGCTGTGATTGCTGCATGTCCATCATCAATGACATTATTGTAGCTTATGATTTTGAGATTGATGTGAATGATAACGTGATCGCTACATTTGCCGGGGAGCGCTGTGGGAATGTTTCCACACCGTTCTTCCGGTATAAGGAATATGTATTTGCCTGGGGCGGCGCTTATCTGAACCAGTACAGGTACACATGGATCCTGACTCCGTATCTGGCTACCATCTGCAATCTGAGTCAGGCGGTGGTGAAGAATGCGGATAAGACGATGAAGATCACTTATACGTTGACGGAGCAGACGGTGACGTAAGGGTTGGATAAATGAACAGTGTTGTTAAGGCGGTTATCCCGGAATGGGAGCCGCCTATTTTTATGCGAAGGAGGGATTTGCGATGAAAGAGTTTTGGAATGTGATTCAGGCAATCTTTGCGGCGGTAGGTGGCTGGCTTGGCTATTTCCTGGGCGGAAATGACGGCCTGCTCTATGCACTTCTGGCTTTTGTGGTACTGGATTACATCACAGGGGTCATGTGTGCAGTGGCGGATAAGAAGCTGTCGAGCGCTGTGGGCTTCAAGGGGATCTGCAGGAAAGTTCTGATCTTTGCGATGGTAGGCATCGGACATCTGCTGGATACTCACATTTTCGGAGAAGCCGGTGTGCTCAGAACCGCTATCGTTTTCTTCTACATTTCCAATGAAGGTCTGAGCCTTGTAGAGAATGCGGCGTATCTGGGACTTCCGATTCCGGGAAAGCTTCACAAGGTGCTGGAGCAGCTGCATGACCGGAGCGAGAAGGAAAAGGATAAGAAGGATGGTGAGGAATAATGGCTTACACGAACAGTTCTATGGTGGTTTATAAGAAGCTTTCTCCGAACCACTCCGGGCAGAGGACGCACAGTATTGATCGGATTACGCCGCATTGTGTTGTTGGCCAGTGTACAGCGGAAGGCCTGGGGGAATGGTTTGAGAAGCAGTCTACGCAGGCATCCAGCAACTACGGCATCGACCGGGACGGTAGGGTGGCTCTGTATGTGGAAGAGAAGAATCGTTCCTGGTGTACTTCCAGTAATGCTAATGACCAGAGGGCGATCACGATAGAGTGCGCTTCCGATACCACGGAGCCGTATGCTTTCAGGGATGTTGTGTATCAGACTTTGATCAAGCTTTGCATCGATATCTGCAAGCGCAACGGCAAGAACAAGCTGATCTGGTTCGGGGATAAGGATAAAACGCTGAACTATTCTCCAAAGAGCGGGGAGATGATCCTGACCGTTCACAGGTGGTTTGCAAATAAGTCCTGTCCGGGAAACTGGATGTATGCACGAATGGGAGATCTGGCTGAGAAGGTAACGAAGGCGCTGCAGGGTTCCTCTGATTCCGGTGGCGGTTCGACTGCAAAGGGGATTCAGGCATCTGCACTGAAGAACCTGTCTGAGGCGGATGCGATCAAGAAGGTCGGTGCACTCTTCACTGCGGATCAGAAGAAGAGCGGTATCCTGGCATCGGTATCGCTGGCTCAGTTCATTCTGGAATCCGGGTATGGAAAGAGTGAGCTGGCTCAGAACGCCAACAATATCTTCGGGATGAAGTGCAGTCTGTCAGGGAATAGCTGGAGCGGATCCAGCTGGGACGGCAAGAGCAAGTACACGAAGAAGACGCAGGAACAGAATCATGACGGCAGCTTGGTCACGATCACGGCTGATTTCCGGAAGTATCCCTGTATTGAGGATTCCATTGCGGATCATTCCGCATACCTGCTTGGAGCGAAGAACGGCAGTAAGCTGAGATATGCAGGCCTGAAGGGGTGCACGGATTATAAGAAGGCTGTGCAGATAATCAAGGACGGCGGATATGCGACAAGCCTGACCTATGTGGAGAAACTGATATCCATTATTGAGAAGTGGAACCTGACTCAGTATGATGCTAAGGACACCGGCGGTGAAGTGATCCGCTGGTACCGCGTCAGGAAGTCCTGGACGGATGCCAAGAGCCAGAAAGGAGCCTATAAGATTCTGGACAATGCGAAGAAGTGCGCGGATCAGAATCCGGGATACAAGGTGTTCGATGCGGATGGCAAGGTGGTGTATCAGCCGAAGGCGGCAGAACCTGAGGTGAAGGTGCCGTTCCTGGTGAAGGTCAGTATTTCGGATCTGAATATACGAACGGGTCCTGGAGTCAATCACAGCCGTGTCCAGTTCTGTCCTCCGGGTGTTTATACCATAGTGGCGGTATCAGAAGGAGCAGGTGCTTCCATGTGGGGGAAGCTGAAAAGCGGAATAGGCTGGCTGAGCCTTGACTTCTGTCGGCGATTGTAAACTGAATAACGAATCGTTATTGAGCCTGCGGGTGTTGGGAGAAATCCTGATGTTCGCAGGCTTTTTTTCGTTGGAGGGTAAAATTCGGGTCATTTTCGTTGCCTGTGACTTGAGGAAAGAGTCCTCAGAAAGGACGGGCAAATAAATGATGACTTTGGAAGAAATGAAAGCCGTGGATATAAGAACCGTGGATCCGGAAACGCTTGTGGATATCAGGGATGTGCATATAGACAGGACGCTGCCGAAGGAAGAGCGGATTAAGAGTTTTATCCGGCAGATCAAGAATCCGTATGTCTATAAATGCGGTGACATCATTGTAAAGGCTACCTTCTCCGATACGGATGAAACGCTGGAGGACAGGATGGAACACTATCTCAGGAACCGATGACCGCCATCCGTCAGAACGTCATGGAAAGTTTGGAAAAAGCACGGTAATATAGGCTCAGGTCGAACTAAATTGTGACTGGGGATGAGCGGTCATGTTACAGGCGGCTGTTTCGGCAAGAGCGATCAAGTCGAAAGGAGCTGCCAATATGAGTAAAATCAATTCTTACAATGCGTGCATTTACGCAAGACTGTCGCGTGATGATGGCGATAAGCTGGAGAGCGACAGCATTATCAACCAGAAAGCCCTTATCAGGGATTTTCTGTCAAAACATCCGGAGATCCATGCTGTTTCGGAGAAAACCGATGATGGATATTCCGGCGTCAACTTTGACAGACCGGCATTTCAGGAAATGATGGAAGACATCCGTTCCGGGAAGATAAACTGCGTGGTGGTCAAAGACCTTTCCCGTTTTGGAAGAAACTATATAGAAGCAGGCAATTACATCGAGAGGGTATTTCCATTTCTCGGTGTGCGTTTTATTGCAATCAATGACAATTATGACAGTCTGGACAGGAATCAGTCGGATTCTCTGATCATTCCGTTCAAGAACCTGATCAATGACGCATACTGCAAAGATATTTCGGTAAAGATCAGGTCGCAGTTGGAGATCAAGAGGAAAAAGGGACAGTTCATAGGCGCATTTGCCGCATATGGGTATCTGAAGGATGAAGAAGATCACAATAAGCTTGTAGTGGATACGTATGCGTCAGAGATCGTCCGGGCAATCTTCAAATGGAAGATACAGGGAATGAGCCAGGGGCGTATTGCAAATAAGCTGAACATGCAGGGCGTGTTATGCCCGATGGAATATAAGCTTTCTCTTGGAATGAAGGTTCAGACGAACTTCAGGGTACACAAGAAAGCATTGTGGTCGTCCAAGACAGTGACAAGGATACTGACCAACGAGATATATACCGGCGTTTTAGTACAGGGCAAAGTCGGCACACCGAATTATAAGATCAAAAAGATAATGCCAAGGGATGAAGCAGATTGGATCCGGGTTGAGGGAGTTATTCCAGTGATTATTGATAGGGATATGTTTGACTCTGTGCAGATGATCCTTGCGAAAGATATCCGCATTGCTCCGGAAGAAGATGTGGTATATCCGCTTTCCGGCTTTGTAAAATGTGCTGATTGCGGTCAGAACATGGTCAGAAAATCCTATAATTCCGACGGCAAGGCATATTCCTATTTCATCTGTTCCACGAGGAAAGCCGGAAAAGGATGCAGTACGCATTCCATATCGGAAGAAAAGCTTACGGATGTGGTTCTGCAGATGGTGTCAAAGCAGATTGATTCTGTCTGTGAAATGGAGAAGATGCTTGATATAGTGGATTCCCTTCCGGAGAAGCAGGCCAATGTTTTTAATTATGATGCGCAGGTGGTCAGGCTGAAGGAGGAAATTGAGAGAAACAAGTCCTTCAAACTGAAACTGTATGAGAACCTGCAGGAAGGCCTGATCGGGCAGGATGAATATTTCCTGTTCAAGAAAAGCTATGCTGCGAAGATTGCGGAAGCGGAGGCTGCTATCCGGGCGATTGAAGATGAAAGGGAACAGGCAGTCAGCAGGAACCGGGATTCTCTTTCATGGATGGAAACATTCAAAAAGTACCGGAGCATTACTTCCGTGAACAGAAGCATGGTTGTGGATCTGATCAGACAGATCAATGTGTTTGAAGGTGGCAGGGCTGAGGTTGTATTTCGCCACGCTGATGAAGCGGAAAAGGTTGTAAAGGTGCTGGAAGATTACGGCAGTCAGGCGGTGTAGGAGGTGCGGCATGGCAAGAAAAAGCAGAAAGAATCTTGAAACAACAGTCGCAGTGCCAGTAATTGAGAACAGCTATTACAAAACTGCGGTTTACGTGAGGCTTTCCATTGAGAACAGCGGAAAAGATGATGACGGGGACTCCATTGAGAACCAGACGAGTATCTGCAAGGAGTATATTGCCGAGCATCCGGATCTGAAGCTTTACGATATCTATGAGGATAACGGGAAGAAAGGTACTCACTTTGACAGGCCTGAGTTCCAGCGGATGATGGAGGATGTTAAGGGCGGAAAAGTTCAGTGCATTCTGGTAAAGGATCTGAGCCGTTTCGGACGTGACTACATAGAAGCGGGACAGTATTTGGAAAAGATTTTTCCGTTCCTGGGTGTGCGGTTCATATCAATCACTGACGGGTATGACAGCCTGACTTCTGATGATGCGGAAGGGGCGCTGATGATCCCGCTGAAGAATATGATGAATGATGTGTACGCAAAGGACATTTCGCGGAAGATCATTACATCCTTCAGGGCAAGGCAGGAAAAGGGCGAATACCTGCCGGCATTTCCGCCTTATGGCTATGTGAAGTCAAAGACCAGGGCATATCGCTATGAAGTGGATGAAAAAGTTGCTCCGTATGTGAGAATGATCTTTGAATGGAAGGCAGCAGGAGTTTCACATAGCGAGATCTGCAGGCGGCTTAATGATATGGGCGCTGTTACGCCGGCAAAGCGTAAGGTTGAACTGGGTATCTGGCATGCGGAGAAATATAAGCATACCATCTGGCATGGAAGGACGATCATTGACATCATGAAAAACTCTACATATACAGGGGATTTGGTATATGGGAGGATGCCGAAATCTTTATATCAGGGAATCAGGTGCCATAGGGCAAAACCTGATGAATGGAGAATAATACCGGATGCGCATGAGGCGATTGTCAGCCGGGAACTGTATGACAAGGTACAGGCTTTGTTCGATGAACGCGCAAAGGAAATGAAGGAAAAAATGGATAAGCATGCTCCTCTCAGAGAACAGATCGTAAATCATTTCAAGGGAAGGATTTACTGCGGTGATTGTGGGAAGAGGATGAGGTTTGTAAAGGCGAACCAAAAGCACATTCCTATGGATCAGGCACATTCCTATTATGTCTGCGGCGGTTATCTCGACAGCGGATACAGGAACTGTTCAAGGAGGATGATTCGATACTCTGATGTGGAAGCGGCTGTGAGTGCTGTCATCCAGGGGCAGGTAACGGCGGCTCTTGATCAGGAAAAACTGCTGAAACAGATGCGAGGGTCAATGAAGGAGAAAAGCCTGATCGATAAGTATGTTGGACAGATCAATTATATCTCTCAGGAACTGAAGAAGGTGAACGGCAGGCGGGAGCATTTGTTTGAAAGCTTTACGGAGGGCGTTCTGGATGAGGCTGAATACCGGTTCGCTAAACAGAAATATGACGATGAGGCAGCAGAACTTGGGAAGAGGCTTTCTGAGGCGAGGGCGAAGAGGAAACAGCTGGATGGGGTGTTGACACTGGATAACAAATGGCTTTCCGCCATGCGTGAAGCTGAAGATAAGACGGAGGTTGATTCCGAACTTGTGAAGCATCTTATCAAGACAGTGAAGATCTATGAGGAAAAGCGCGTTGAGGTAGAACTGAATTTCGGAGAACAGAAGAAGGTCATGGAGCGGATTATCGGAGAAATGATGGAGGGGGATTCGGATGAGTAAGTGGGTTATCGGAAAATACATCCGCCTGTCCGATGCTGACCGGGATCTGATGAAGAAGGAAGGCAAGACGGAAAGCGAGAGCGTGTCACACCAGAAGGCGCTGATCCAGAACTTCGTAAATGAAAAGGATGAACTGAAAGACTGTGAGCAGTATGAGTTTTTTGATGACGGTTTCTCCGGCACCAACTTTGACAGACCATCCTTTGAAAAACTGATAGAGCAGATAAAGAAGGGGAAGATCAACTGCGTCATAGTGAAGGATTTTTCCCGCTTCGGGCGTGATTATATTGAACTGGGGGATTATCTCGAAAGGATATTCCCCTTCATGGGCGTAAGGTTCATTTCCATCAACGATCATTATGACAGTCTGGATTACAAGGGTACCACCGGTGGTCTGGATGTGGTCATGAAGAATATCGTTTATGACTATTACAGCAAGGATCTCTCAGTAAAGGTTATGACCGCGAAACGCGCCAAGATGAAGCGAGGCCTTTATATTGGCGGCCATGTTCCTTATGGCTACAGACGCTGCAAGGATGACAAGTACAGGATCGAGATAGATCCGGAGGCAGCTGAGGTTGTCAGGGAGATATATGATGCCGCTCTGGATGGAATGAGGACCGTGGATATTGCTGCTCAGCTTAATGATAAGGGATATGATACTCCGGCGGCATATTATCGGAGAACGAATCCAGGAACGAAGAAGTTTGCCAATACATCAAAGTTGAGCTGTTGGAATATTTACTCTGTGAATAAGATCCTGCAGAACAAGGTTTATTATGGAGTGGTTGTGGGACATAAGCGTGAGGCGATAGCACCATGCAGTTCACATACCGTTTCGGTACCTGAGGACGAGCAGATCATGGTTGAGAATTGCCATCCGGGGATCGTCACGAAGGAAGAGTTTCTGGAAGTTCAGAAGAGATTCAGAAAGCAGTATCCGAAGAAGGATGATAGGTGTTACAGTAAGGAACGTCCGCTTGTCGGGAAAGCCATCTGTGGAACCTGCGGAAGGTCTATGAACTTCCGGGCATATGTTGCAAAGGGCAGGGAATATAGCTATATCCTTTGTCCTCACGCAAAGCATCAGAAAGCCGGCCAGTGTTGCAAGAAATACTGCCGGGAAGCAGATGTGAATGAAATGGTTTGGCATTCGATCAGGAACCTTATGGATATGGCAGAAAGAGCCACGAAGAAATTGAAGAAGCGTACAGATAAGACACAGAGTGAAAACCTGAAGTTGGCCAAGAAACTTGAAAAGCTTCAGAAAGATAAAAAGAAGTGTGAAACGGAGCGGTTTGCTAATGTTGACAGGTTTATGGCCGGAGAATTGGAAAAGGATGATTACCTGAGAGTACGGCAGGAACTGTCCCGGAAGGCGGAAAGTTTGGATCAGCAGATAGCAGAGGTTACCGCAAAGCTTCATGAGAGTGAAGCGGCTGCCGATGATGGCGTGCGGGACGCTGTCAGTACGATGAAGAAGTATTCCGGGGAAACGGAACTGACCAAAGAGATAGTGGATGTGTTCATTGATAGGATTCTGATATATGATCCGAAGCATATTGAGATTCAGTGGAAACTTCCGGATGAAGTAATAAAGTTCATAGAAGGGTAGGCGGCGGAGCCGGTTGGAGAGATCTGACCGGTTCTTTTTCTGCTTGAAAAAACGACGGGTTCTGTTATACTATAAATTATACAAATAGGATAACGATTGATCAGAACTTGGGAAGTGAATTATGGTCAAGAACAATATAGAAGTCGATGTGAAAGTAAAGTGCATAGAGCAGGGAAAGACGCAGGCAAAGCTGGCGGAAGAGATTGAAACCACAAAGGCCTATGTAAACCGTGTGATCAAGAAGAATGATAGTGTGGTCAATAACACCTTCGTTAAGATGATGGAGGCACTTGGTTATGATATTGAACTGCACTATGTTAAGAGGGACGAATCTGAATGAAGCAACTGAAGGAAAAAGAATACGAAGAGTTCCAGCAATACCTTTACAACAAGTCGCATGGATATATCTGGACTCCTGACACTCTGGAAATAATCTGTTCCGGTAATGAATATGATCCTGAGAAGATCGGAAAGCAGATGTTGGAAATGAAGGTGAAGCTTCAGCATGAGCATGTTTCTCATATGCTGAGCGATAAACGGAACAAATATGTTATCAGAAGCTTGAGAAAGAGCGAAACAGAATTGCTGAAGGACTTCCTGTATGAAGCAATCTTTATTCCGGAAGGAGTAGAACCACCTGCGAAGGATATTGTGGAAAAACCGGAACTGAGAGTCTATACAGATGATTTTAACAGCCAAAAGGGCGATAACTGTCTGGTAGCTGATTTTGGCGGGAAAGTGGTCGGTGCTGTCTGGACACGTATCATGAACGATTATGGTCATGTAGATGATGAGACTCCGTCCTTTGCGATTTCTCTGTATAAGGAATATCGGGGCCAGGGCATAGGTTCACAGTTGATGGTGAAGATGCTGGAATTGCTGAAGTGGCAGGGGTTTGAGAAGGCATCCCTGGCAGTACAGAAAGCCAATTACGCTGTGAAGATGTATGAGAATGTTGGGTTTAAGACGGTAGATGAGAATGCCGAAGAATATATTATGGTGTGTGAGTTATAGACCAAAAGATCGGGATTTCTCTTAGAGATAATTAATGGACGAGAATTACCAGAATATATGACAATGAATAAGGGGAAGATATGTGGCTGATCATGGCGGCTTTGTCCGCGCTCTTTGCCGGACTTACGGCGATACTTGCGAAATGCGGGATCAAAAAGACTGATTCAGACGTGGCGACTGCTCTGCGGACGGTCGTTGTACTCCTTTTTGCCTGGATCATGGTGTTTATCGTTGGCTCTGCCGGAACGATCACGGAAATATCGGCAAAATCTATCCTCTTCTTAATTCTGTCCGGCCTTGCGACAGGAGCCTCGTGGATCTGCTATTTTAAAGCCCTGTCCGTCGGCGATGTGAACAAGGTCGTTCCCGTTGATAAATCCAGCACGGTTCTGACAGTGCTTCTCGCAATCATCCTTTTCAGTGAGACAGAACATCTGGCGGTCAAGCTGATCGGTACTGCGCTTCTTGCGGCAGGCGTGTTTCTGATGATCGAAAAGAAGAAAACTGAAGCAAAGGACACAAAGCGCACGTGGCTGCCCTACGCAATCGGTTCCGCTGTTTTTGCTGCCCTGACCTCTATTCTGGGAAAGATTGGCATAACGGATGTAGAATCAAATCTCGGGACGGCGATTCGTACAGGTGTTGTTCTTGTTATGGCTTGGCTGATCGTCTTCGTTAAAGGCAAAGGTGCTGAACTGAAAAATACTGATTCCAAAGAACTTGTATTCATAGCTCTGTCCGGGATTGCCACAGGCGCATCATGGCTCTGTTACTATTACTCCATACAGAACGGCGTCGTCAGCGTTGTCGTACCGATCGATAAGCTCAGCATTATCGTTTCCATCGCTTTTTCCTATTTCGTATTCAAAGAAAAGTTGAGCAGAAAGGCGCTTGCCGGGTTGATTCTGATCGTTGTCGGCACTTTGGCGATGGCAATCTGGGCATAGGAAACAAATAACGGCAAATTCTCGTTTATGGAGACCTTTGGCATGGGAAAAGATTTATCTAAAATGACATTGGAAGAGTTATGGGAATTATTTCCTATCTTTCTTGTGCCGCACGATGATCAGTGGAAAGACAACTTCAATGAGATCGAGGAGATGCTGACCGGACTATTATCCGATCAGACTGTTGATCGGATCAGTCATATCGGAAGCACTGCCATCCAGGGAATATGGGCCAAGAATATCATTGATGTGATGGTTGAGATTCCTCAAAGCGCTGACATGAAAGATATAGCGCAGATATTAGAAGAGAACGGCTTTACCGTCATGTCCGCCGAGGCGAACCGGATCTCACTCAATAAGGGATATACTGAAAATGGATTTGCGGACAAGGTATATCATATCCATCTGCGATACACCGGAGACAATGATGAACTGTACTTCCGTGACTATTTGAATGAGCATCCTGACGTGGCAAAAGAATATGAAGCATTGAAACTCAGGCTTTGGAAACAATATGAACATAACCGGGACGCATATACAGATGCAAAGACAGACTTCATATCTAAATGGACAGCGGAAGCACGAAAGGAATATGGAGACCGATACTGACAATTCCATCTTTAGGAGTGAAAATGATTATACTGATAACGGGAGCATCGCACACCGGGAAAACGGTTCTGGCACAAAGGATGCTTGAAAAATACAAATACCCATATTTGTCCATCGACCATCTGAAGATGGGTTTAATACGAAGTGGAAATACGGATCTGACACCTGAAGACGACGATGATCTTACCCAATATCTCTGGCCGATAGTTCGTGAGATGATAAAGACAGCGATTGAAAACAAGCAGAATCTTATTGTCGAAGGATGCTATGTGCCGTTCTATTGGAGACAGGACTTCGATGAGCAGTATATTCGGTCGATACAGTTTATATGCCTTGCCATGTCGGATGAATATATTGACACACACTTTGATGAGATAAAAGAACATGGCTCTGAGATAGAGGCGAGACTGGATGATTCCTTTTGCACGATTGAAGAGGTGAAAAGAGACAACAGGAAGATTATTGATGGATATCATAAGTCTGGGGAGAAGGTTGAAATCATTCAGGAGGACTTTGAAGGAACCATAAAGAAGTTGACAGATTGCAGAAGCCTATAAAAAACTGCCATCCGGAAAAATGTCCGAAAAAACTTTTAGACCTATGTTGACATACTCTGATGAGGCACATCACGCCGTAGCACCGATTCTTAAAAGGGTGATCCAGTACTTTGAAACTGATTTCACTATAGGGCTCACGGCCACAGATCAGCGTCCTGACAAGAAGAAACTGGAGACTGTTTTCGGAACCTATACTTCTTCATTGTCGTTGAAAGATGCCATGGATAAAGGCATCGTTGCCAGGGCCAATGTCTATAGAATCGAAACAAACATTGATCTCTCGAAAGTCCGGTTTAACGGTAAGGACTATGTTAATGCAGATCTGGAAAAGAACATCCGCGTCACATCTAGGAATAATCTGATCGTAGATGTTATTAAAGATTATTTCGTAGATGGTGAAGCCGGGAAACGGCAGGGGGTAGTTTTCTGTGTTAATGTTTCTCATGCGAATGAGATGGCTAAACTTTTAAACAATTCCGGTATTTCTGCACTAAGTTTATCAGGACAGTCCAGAAATCCGGAAGAGATTATAAGGAAATTTAAGGATAAAGAAGTCCGATTTTTATGTTCCTGTAACATGATATCTGAAGGTTGGGACTATCCTGAGCTTGGTCTGCTTGTTATGGCGAGACCGACACTATCCAAGGTGCTTTACCTGCAACAGATAGGTAGAGGATTGAGAAAAACTGATCAAAAGAAAAATGTTATCGTTATCGATGTAGTTGATGAATATGGAGCAATGGTCAAGGCCTGCAATATGCATACCATCTTTGCCAATCCGTATTATGTTCCGTTTGGAGATATCACAAAGACGGATTATAAGAGCGGAGACATGATAACCATCGATGGTTTTGAGGAAAGAATCGAAAAGATAACCGAAGTAGACATTAACTCCTTTGAGGATCAGTATGGTGATTATCTCAGTCAGGAGCAGGTTGCCAGAGAATATTTTGTAAGTACAGGTACTGTTACAAGCTGGATAAAAAAGGGTAAAATAGAACCATCAGTGGAATACAAATTCGGAAGTAAATCAATGTATCTGTTCAGTCCGGATGCTGTGGAGAAGTATAGAAGAGAACTTGAAATAAAAGAACATAACGATGAAACAATCAAGGAAGATTTCTTTGAGTTTATGGAGGAGAGGGATTATTCACTTTCCTATAAGATGCCATTTATGCTTAGTTTATTGAAGCATCTGAATTCCATAGGTGATGCAAAGATTGAGGATATACTTGAAGACTATATTTCGTTCTATAGATCAAGACTTGACAGGGGATTACAGGTAGATCGTAAATCTTGTCCATATGATGATAAGATGCTTAAGGATAAAAGCGCGGTTAAAAGAAATATGCTGACAAATCCTTTTGAAAAGTTTGAGAGAAAGAGGTTCTTATATTATTCAAAGAACTTGAGCATTATCTCTATGAATCATGCGTTGTACAGTAAACTTACAAAAGAGGATTTTGACAGAATCAAAAAGCAGCTGCGGAACGACCTGAAGAATTACTACAAGGATATGGGCGGAGTATAAATATTAGTTGTTAGAAGAAAATCTGTTATGTTTTTAACTAAAAGGGGATATTCATGAGTTCTATCGATATTAAGAAGATTAGTATAACAAAGCTTGATACAGATGCCATTGTAAATGCAGCCAATGAAGGTCTTTGGCAGGGCGGAGGAGTATGCGGGGCAATCTTCCGGGATGCAGGATCACAAGAACTGACAAAGGCCTGCAACGCTATCGGCGGGTGTAAGACCGGTAATGCAGTGATTACTCCGGGATTTAATCTTCCGGCGAAGTATGTGATTCACGCAGTAGGCCCTAGGTGGACGGACGGCAATCATGATGAACCAAAGCTTCTATACAGTGCATATAAGCAGTCATTGATTCTGGCAAAAGAGAACAAACTCCATTCAATCGGATTCCCACTTATTTCAGCCGGTATCTTTGGCTATCCGTTGGATGGAGCATGGAGAAAAGCCATCCAGGCTTGCAATGACTTTATAAAGAATAATCTGGATTATGACATTAAGATCATCTTTGCTGTACTAGATGATAAGATTATAGCTGTCGGAGAGAAAACTCTTAAAGATATTGTCTAAACCTGGATAAGCAATTCCGTGGCAGATGGGCATATGGCTGTACTGGTGGATGCATTGTTAGAAAGAATAAAATAAAGATTTGGAAGTTGAGGTGTTTATGAGTACATTAGTAACATACTTCAGTGCCGAAGGCACAACAGCAAAAGTTGCAAAGGAATACGCAGAAAAGGTTGGGGCAGATCTGTTTGAAATCGTTCCGGAAGTACCTTATTCTGCATCAGATATACGTTGGGTAAATCCATTGGCAAGATGCAACCGCGAGCAGTTTGGCAATAAGGATGTTCCGGTCAATGGGAAGATTGATGACTTTGGAAAATATGATACCGTTTATATCGGATTTCCAATCTGGTACGGACAGGCTCCGAGAGTGGTTCATACCTTCTGTAAAGGCTACGACTGGACCGGCAAAGACATTCACATCTTTGCTACATCAGGTGGTAGCGGGATAGGCAAAACTGCGGAGAAGCTTCAGCCATCTGTTGCCGGAGGACATATCGTTGATGCAAAACGTATCCGGACTGCTTCGGAGATTTGATGAATGACCATATATAGATGGGGATTAAGTTTATTAAAACTGGTAAATTAACATATGGATAATCGTAAAGAATGGATACTGTGCCGGGATGAATTAGTCAGTGCCATTGTAAGCCTCGGATTTCCCGAAGAATTTGGCAACCAGATAGCAAAACAGCTAGGAAGTCCCAAGGCTATGCGTAGAATGTGTGGTTACCTAAACAATGTGGAACCGCATAGTGCTGAACTTATAGCTGATGAGATGCTTTCCATCTGTAACGAGATCGACAGATGGAAAGAGAAAAAGGCATGCGAAGAAGCAAATGCAAATTACAACAGGATGTTGTGGGAAGGTTTATTCGATGATGAAACCGGGCTTATATGAGCAGATAATCAATAAAGAAATGAACAATGAGTTGGAGCAGATTCCGGCTGATTGTAAACATCAGGAAAAAGTAGATTCGGCAGAGGCTTCCAGAGTTCTGTCTACTTATGTTGCAGAATTACTGCAACGTAAGATGGATACAATTTATGAATCATCAGGGGATGATGCATTAGACAAACAGATTGAATATATAAACAAAGTCATAAGCGTTATTGATGATGAATCAAAAGATCAAACTATGGTCGAAATGTCTGGTGAACAGCTTCTGTCCATCATGAGCAATAAGGATGAGCGTTTGTTGCTTGGGAAAAAGGCTAAAGATATAGAACGTCCGGAAACATCTATGGCTTATAGCAGCTTATTTACCGGTGCCGTCAGGGAACCTCAGATGCTTAACGAATTAAAGAAAGAAATAGCATCTGCTGATAGGATAGATATGCTTGTATCCTTTATAAAGTGGAGCGGGTTAAGAGAACTGCTTGATGAACTAAAGGACTTTACCGGCAAGGGTGGCAAGCTAAGAGTTATCTGTACATCTTATATGGGCGCAACAGATGTAAAGGCTGTCGAGGAACTTAGCAAGCTTGTAAATACAGAAGTCAAAATATCCTATGATACAAAAAGAACTCGACTTCATGCTAAGTCCTATGTTTTTTACAGGGAGACAGGATTTACTACTGCTTACATAGGATCCTCCAATATGTCGAATGCCGCGCTAACAAGCGGTTTGGAATGGAATGTCAAAGCTACTGAAAAAGATCTGGCTGAAACCATAAAAAAGGTAGCAGCAACCTTCGATAGTTATTGGAATGATAAAGAGTTTGTTTTATATGATGCTTCACAAAAACCTAGGTTGATTCAGGCTCTAAAAAATGAAAAATATATAGGAGAAGGAAACGACAGAAAATTTGTATTTGATATTCAGCCATATTCATATCAGCAGGAGATATTGGATAAACTAAATGCTGAACGCGAAGTATTGGGATATACCAGAAATCTGGTCGTTGCAGCAACCGGATGTGGAAAGACTGTTATTTCAGCATTTGATTACGCAAGATTTTGTAAGAAGAATCCGGGACAAAAGAACAGATTATTGTTTGTCGCACATAGAGAAGAGATCCTTGAACAGAGCATAGAAACATTTCGTGGTGTATTAAAGGACCTTAACTTTGGGGATCTGTGGGTTGGAAGTTATAAGCCGGAATCACTTGATCATTTATTTGTATCCATACAAACGCTGAATTCAAAAAAACTCTATGATGAATTACCAAATGATTACTATGACTTTATAATTGTGGATGAGTTTCATCATGCTGCGGCTCCTATTTATAAAGAACCACTGGCTAAATTCTCACCAAAGATTTTGCTTGGATTAACAGCTACACCTGAGAGAATGGATGGAGAAGATATCCTGCAGTATTTTAATGGTCGAATTGCAGCGGAAATACGTTTGCCGGAAGCAATTGACAGAAAACTACTGTGCCCATTTCAATATTTTGGTCTTTCCGATGATGTTGATCTTTCGGAAGTTAGATGGGTACGTGGTGGATATGACAGGCGAGAATTAAGCAATATTTATTCGTTTAGCGGTGAGATAGCAGATAAAAGAGCAGTAAGCATATTAAGAAACATTGATAAATACGTAGCCTCTATAGATGATATGAAAGCCTTGGGATTTTGTGTGTCGAAGGAGCATGCGAGATTTATGGCGGAGTTCTTCAATAAGTATGGTATTGCGTCATTAGAACTGGATTCAGATTCGAGTAAAGAAGACCGTGCGTCTGCAAAGAAAAGGTTGGAAGCAGGAGAAATAAAGACTATTTTCGTTGTGGATTTGTATAATGAGGGTGTAGACATTACATCTGTCAACACGGTTTTGTTTTTGCGTCCAACAGAATCACTCACTATATTCCTTCAACAGTTAGGACGTGGTTTACGATTGGATGATAGTAAGGATTGTTTGACAGTTCTGGATTTCATTGGGCAGGCAAACAAGAAATATAACTATGAAGAGAAATTCGCAGCTCTTCTCGCTAACACAAAGCATAGTGTGGAGTACGAGCTGAAGAAGGGATTTGTGTCCGTACCGAAAGGATGCTATATCCATCTTGAAAAGAAGGCAAGTGAGTATGTACTCCAAAATATAAAGAGTTCTATTGAGACAAAGAACGGAATCATAGGTAAGATTGCATCATTCACGAATGATACAGGGAAGGATCTAACACTGGCCAATTTCCTGAAACATTACAGAATGGATCCCAGAGCATTATATAAAAAGGATAGTTTTTCAAGACTTTGTGTTACTGCCGGGGTTTTGGAGGATTTCAGTGAACCATTGGAGAAAGACATTTCCAAAGCATTATCAAGACTGGCATATATTGATTCACGACGCTTATTGGGATTTGTTCTTCGGGTATTGGATGATGGAATTGACAAGCTTAGTTTTGATTTATTAAATGATGGCGAAAAACGAATGCTACAGATGTTTTATGTGAGTATTTGGACGGATGTCATTGATTATGAAAATCCGCAGGTTGCATATAACAATCTGAAGTCTTTAGCTAATAGTAAAACCATGTTAAATGAAATCAAAGAGCTTTTAAAATACCTACATGAGCATATTGATTTTGTGGACAAAAAGCTGGATTTCGATTTTGATTGTCCGCTTGATCTACATTGTACTTATTCGAGAGATCAACTTCTCGTAGCAATGGACTTTATGAAACCTTCAACGGTACGAGAGGGTGTAAAGTGGCTTCCGGATAAGAAGATTGATGTTTTGTTTGTAACTTTGAATAAATCGGATAAAGACTATTCACCTACGACAATGTATAACGATTATTCAATTAGTGAAACAATGTTCCATTGGCAGAGTCAGAGTACAACAAGTGCTTCTTCTCCAACAGGACAAAGATACATTAATCATAGGGCACAGGGAAGTAAAGTGCTTCTTTGTGTAAGAGAAGATAAAAAGGATTCGTGGGGAAATGCATCGCCTTATAGTGTTCTTGGATTTGTAGATTATGTTAAACATGAGGGCAGCAATCCGATGAATGTAGTATGGAGGCTCACAGATGAGATTCCGGCCAAGTATATAAGGAAAACAAGAAAGATGCTGGTAAGCTGATAGACCAAAGGGACGGGGTGATAGTCCAGTTTGAAAATACAACCCATCAACTCTGTCCCTGGGTCCAGAAAAAGATCAACACGCAATAAATGCGTGTTAATTGATTGATTAAAGGAACTGAAATTCACATGAAAACAGTCAAAGTTGTTGCAGCAGTTATAAGAAATGACAATAAAATATTTGCCACCCAACGAGGCTACGGAGAATTCAAAGATGGCTGGGAGTTTCCCGGTGGAAAGATCGAAGCGGGAGAAACACCGGAGGAAGCATTGGCCCGCGAGATCAGGGAGGAGCTTGATACTGAGATCTCTGTAGACGAGTACATAGATACGATAGAGTATGACTATCCTACTTTTCATCTATCCATGGATTGCTTTTGGTGCAGCATTAAGGAAGGACATCTCACACTGAAGGAACATGAGGCTGCGAAGTGGCTGGACATTAAAACCATAGACAGCGTGGAGTGGCTGCCGGCGGATATTACTTTGATCGATAAGATCAAGGAACGGATTGAGTTGTAGAGGATTATGAATAAAATACCCGGTACCAGTTCATGGTACCGGGTTAAATAAACTGTAGTGTAAAGGATATCAATTCTCTCCAAGTACAATCAGACTGTCTGTACTTATCAAATCCAGCTCTTCCTGTAATGGAAAGTTGAAACTGCTGTTTTTCTGACTATCGAGATATCCTAACAGAATATATCTCTGTTTAAGCAGGATCTGACGAAGTTCTCTGATGGTATGCTTACCGGTAAGATTAAGTAAGCCTGCATTTTTCAAATATACTTCATTGCCTTTGTTAGACAGAATTTCCCTGAAAGCTCCGATCAGTTCCGGACTTTCTGCCAACTGTGCAAGGAATAATGAAGACATACTTGAGGATACAAGGAAATCCGTATTATCACCGCTGCCAACCAGTTTCTGGTTACGTTCACTCTGCATTTCAACTGTGATATTGAAAGAGAGGTTATAGCGCTTTCTGATATCCCTGAGGTTCAACAGGAGAAAAATCGTTTCCATATCTGCTTCATCCGAATCCAAATCATGATTGTTGAGTATTACTATATGCTCAGCAATTTTTGCAATCTTCAGAAGAGCCGTTTCTGACTGGATGTTTTCGGTAATATACTTTAACTCCAGATCCCTCTCAGCAGCAACATTCTCCAGTTCCTCACGTTCTTCCTCACTGGTTTGCTGTCCAACCAGATGGACATGGGAAATGTTTTCAGGCAGTTCATGCAGAATTACAGGCAAGGTCTCATTATGACCAAAAATCACTGTATCGGTTTCAGTTTCATCATCAACGATATTCAGTTCCTGATCAAACAATGTCGTTTCCTGAGAGGAGAGCAGCTTAGCTGTATCAGGATTCTCAGCAAATATAAGTATCTTGTCGCTTTCAAGCAGCAGACATTCACCGGGTGGGTTCAACGATATTGTTCCTTCCCGCATAATGCCTATGGGAGTAGCATTATCCATCCGGACCATCAGTTCTTCAAAAGTCTTCCCTTCAATCCCGGCCATGCTGACCAGAAAGAACTCTGAGCCTTCAAAATTGAACAGTTCCCGGAATGTTTTAGAAAGTCCGTTCTGGGTGCAGGAATGTGCGATCAATTTGGCCAGAATATCATTGGATTGCAGAGTTGTGATATTGTTTGTTTCAACAAGAGATGGAGGGAATCGATATTCATTCCTGGAAACAATGGCATTTACGCGTATCTCAGGAACACCCTTTTCCTCCAGCAAGGCCGAAACAGCAAGAACTGCCTTAATTGTCTTTAAATCATCCGTTGGATTTACTATCACGGTCCGGCATGTTTCAACTGAGCACTTTTCAATGGAAGCCGGGTCTGTAATATCAACTGTCCGGCAAACGATTCTGAAGTTTTTGGGGACATCAAGATTTTCCAGGATACTCTGTTCCATTTCTTCACGCTCTAAATCTTCCGCAACCACTATACATCCGGGTTTTCCGTCAGAAGCAAGAATCAGCTGATTAAGCAGAGTGCATTCGCCCGGAGTGAAACCCAGAAGCACGATGTGATCTGTTTCAAGAACGAGAGAGTTTCCACGTTTCAGATTATCTATCTTTTCCTCAATGGCACTAGTGACGATACCAATCAGTACACTGGTGAAAAGCACTCCAAGGATAGCAATGATCGACATCATTACAAGATATCCGGGGCTCCCGTCTTCAAAAGAAGGCATCCAGGCATTGATTACTGTGGCGAAACTGTCCCAGAATACTGATGCAACTTCACCTTCTTCGTTGAATCCAAATAAAATGATCAGTCCGGCAATGAGGACCGCACAAACAACACACGCAACTATCAAAAAGTGGATAAAGCCGAGAGAACCCTTGGAAACACGATTGTCAAACCAGTAATCAAATCGTTCACGAAGAGTATATGATCGTTGGATTTTCCTTGTCTCATTTTTCTTTTCCATATAGATACCTTTCCGATTTTCATCCAGTATTTTTGTTCCGTCCGAATATATGTCACTTGTTATCATTATACCTTTACCCTGAATACATGGTCAAATTTGATTGAAAAGATCTTTTTTCATCAAACATAACCACGTACCCGGTTTCAGTAAGTGTTTGAGAGTCTTGCCTCTTTATTATGGCAAGGTTCTTTTTTTACATCTGTTATACAGGATGGTTATTGAATACTATATCCGATTTATTATAAAATAAAGATAGATTTTTCAAAAAAGTTGGGAGGACAGTATTATGAACAGGTTTTGTGAAAACTGTGGCGCGAAGTTGGCTGAAGGAGCAAAATTTTGCGAGGAATGTGGTGCAAAGATACTTCCCATGTCGGAAGTACCGCCACAGTCAGCGCAGGATACAGGGCAGAACTTTGACCATAATCAACAGTCGGGAAATATAGGTTCATTTGGAAATGAGTCTCAATACAGTGAACAGAATTACCGTTCACCTGTGCCCGGTTCGCAGAATCCCGACGCATTCTATAGTTATAACCAGGGTAACATTCAGAATCAGGGTTATCCCGGCTCTGCTCCGGGACAACAGCAACCCGGGTCATATAATAATTTCAACCCCGGAAACTTTCAGAACCAGGGTTATCCCGGCTCTGCTCCGGGTCCTCAACAGCCCGGTTCCTTTAATGGTTTTAACTCAAATTATGCCCAGAACCAGGGTTATAATAATCCCGGTCAACAGCCCGGCCAATATTATTCTCCGAACGATGTACAGAACCGGGGATATGCTCCTGCCCCGGGAAATCCAAAAAAAACCGGCCTCCCAAAGGGAGCAATAATAGCTGCTGTTGCTTTAGTTGCTATTGCTGCAATCAGCGCATTCCTTGTTTTGGGTAAAATCAAAGGCGGACAAAATAAAGAGGAGAGCATAGCGGAAGAAACCACCTCAGGTTTTGACCGGTCATCCTCTCAGAATGATTCAGACACCCGGACTTCAAAAGGTTCAAAAGCTTCAAAAGCTTCAAAAGGTAAATCTGCACGAGAGCAGGCCGCTGCCCTTGACAATGACTCAAAAGATACCGATATGACCGAACGTAAGGCAAAAGAAACGTCCGGAACCCAAAGTGATGATAATTCAGACAGCAGTCAAAACACGAGCAGTAATGATGAAGAGTTTCTTCCGTCCACTTTTGCAAAAAAGGGAAAACGAGACATACTTCAGGACGGCACAATCATGTACATGAATTCTATAGGTGACTATGTCGCGAATGTCTGGGTAGAGGATAATGGTAAATATTATTACACAGGACCTGATGGTTCCATAATTAAAGACAACTATAGTGCAGATGGGTACTGGTGCGGTTCAGACGGTGCCTGGGATCAGAGCGTTAAACAACGAAATGAAGATCCTGAGCCCATGACCGGTACATATGAGGGCTATGTCAAAACATGGAAGGTTGCAATCACAAAAGATGGCAGGTACGGAACTGCATCATATACCTATACACAATTTGGAGGCACCCCTCAGGTTTATGACCTTACACCCCTTGGCCACGGAGTATATCTTGCTGAAGAAAACTCAGGATTAAAAGCGCTTATGTCAGTTATGGATAACGGTAATGTACTTGTGGTTTCAGAGGCTGGCATCACAGAAACATGCACCTTGAAGTAAGCTTACAAAACCTTCCACGGTGGATAACCGGTGGCTCAGGCAGACAATAAAATATGGGAGGAAACATATGGATAGAACAGGAGGAGGCGGAAGCCGTCAAAGAAATACAACAAGCGGATCAAGCCGGGTATCCACCAGAGGCAGTGGTCTGGGACTTGGAGGACCGGTAGGAAATTCCGGAGGTTATAATGGAAGACCCGGACTTGGTGACAGAGGCGGAGGTGGTAACGGCTGCAGTGGATGCGGCTGCGTACCGGGATTTATCTTTATAGTCATTATCATCATTGCAATGATATATAATGGTGGATCCCAGCTTATTTCTACAGTACTTCATACAGCAGCCACAAAGGTGGAGGACGGAAGTGTAAAGGATGGTATCGATACAGGTATCGGTGCCATACAGGATGCTGTCCAGGGTATAACCGGCGGTTCGGGAGAAAACAACAACGGAAGAGCAGGATTGATCTCCGGCAGCAGTAAAGTAGATGCAGACCAGTCAGCAAAATCACTGTTGACCAACTCCTATCAGGACGGAAATCTGCTTCCTATATCCGGAGGCCAGGGTATAATACCGGGTCTTGCCGCAGGATCAGCTCTTTCTTCAGCAGCAGGAGGCACTTCTTCGGGACAAAACTCTCAGGGTTATGCTGATCCTGAAGGAAAAGCCATTGATCCATCTCACCTTGTGTGGTCTAAAAACAAAAAAGGCCAGAGGGTGTTGATCCTTACAGACGATGAATGGGATGCGGTTGAATATGTAAAGCTTAACGTATTTGTAGATACCGGAAGTGCATTCATAGACCTTGGTCTCGACAATCTGTATGATTTTGACGATGACCTTAACCTCATAGGTGAGTTCGACGACACCTGGCTGTCTCTCGATAAGCATGTTGTCGCCTTCTATCAGTTGGACGGCTGGCACGAAGGAAGCAAATACCAGTCCCGGGGATATATTCCTGCTTTTGTAAATGGTCAGCACGCAAATATCGTCCTGCAGTTTGATAACACGAATCCTGACGGAAAAATCCTCGGAGTTAAACCTCTTCCTGACAGTCCCGGAGGAGACCTGTCCACAGAAGAAATGTGCAGCGGACTGGAGCTTTTAAACGAGGGAGATCTCATTGAGCCCATCTGTGATGTTTATTCATATGAAGGTGACTTTATCGACAACTATTTCCTGGGCGAAGGATTTGAAGTAGGAGAAAAACCACTGATCGCCAACATTGCCCTCGAGGAGGGAACTGTCACCAGCGTGGCATACCGGCTGACGGATTATGACGGCCATCACTACTGGACCCCGCTCATTGAATGAAAAAAATACTGTTTTATCAAAAATAACGGGTATCTTTTTTGGATACCCGTTATTTTTCAGGTGATAATGCCGATATAACACTCACCATATGTATGTTTAATCTTCAAAAGGGATTTTATAAATGAGTGAGGAGGACCACAATGAGTTTCAGGAAGATGACAAAACAAACCAAAGGCAGTATCAGTAAAAGACTGGCTGTGATCGTTGCAGCAGTTCTTTTAGGAGTTTTTGCAGTCATGACTGTGTGCATCATTGTTTTTGTCGGAGGTAAAATGCTTACTGCCACAGACAAGACCATGTATGCAATGGCAGACAATGCTGCATCAAAAGTCCAGGCACTTCTGAATGTTTCCGATGATATCGACGAGAACATCCAGACTGTTATTAAACGTATGTACGAATCTGAAGATAATGACTCCGGAATCAAGGCATCCTGGACAGTGGAGGGGGCAGTAAATGATCAGCCTCAGCCCACCACAGGAAACTTTATAAGCCGTGTGACGGGAGAGAAGATCAGCGGTTCCAGATATGCGGCTGAAACCGTTGTACTGAACAACCTGATTCATGCAGTTTCAACCTACGACAATATAGTTGGTGCAGGTCTTCTTATGGAGCCGGGTGCATTTTCCAAAGATGCAAATCAGTTTGCGCCCTATATCTCAAAAGAAGACAATGCAAAGGGAGTAGTGGAAAACCTTGATTACGCCAGCTATTCAGGTGCAGATTATTATGCCAACGCAAAGTCATCTCTTGCAAATGGTTATTCATCTGCTTACGAGCTGAATGAACTGAAGGTCGTTACCCTTTATTATCCCATCGTTTCCGGTGGAAGCTTCAAGGGAGCTGTTGTCATCACTCTCGATACACAATCCTTCGGTATCATTGTTGACGCTCACCCTCCTTTCAACAATATGATCTATAACGTATTCAGCGGAGAGGGTGATTTCCTTCTCAGCAGTAACCTGGCCATCATTGGTACCAGCTTCAAGGATGTCATCGGAGATAAGTGCTTTGCAGATTTCACAGCAGGCGAAAAGACCCATGAGAGATTTAAGATCACAAGTACTTCACAGAAAAACGGTAAGGTAATCCGTTACTTCTCACCGATCGTAGTAGGAAACGGATACTGGTGGACACAGTGTGCACTTCAGCAGAATGATTATTATGCTCCGAATTACGAGATTTTCTTCTTCGTGGTTATTTTCGCGGTAATAGCATTAGCAGTGCTCAGCTTTGTTGTAGTAGCTCTTCTGACCAGGACTCTGGCACCTCTTAATCGTATCGGTGAAGCAGCTCAGAAGGTTGCGGCAGGTGACTTTGACGTTGATGTATCTTATAACGGTAATGATGAGATCGGAGTTCTGGCAAATTCAATACATCAGTTTATAGAAAGACTCAGAAATATCATAGGAGATCTCTCCGAGAATCTCACAGAGCTTGCCGATGGAAATTTCAACACAGACAGCAATCGTCACAGAGAGCTTTATGTCGGAGCTTATGCACCTCTTAAGGATGCAGTGAACAGCATAAGTACAGAGCTTTCTGTAACCATGCGGGAGATAAGAGAATCTGCAAATCAGGTTTCAGGTGAAGCTGAGCAGGTTGCTTCCGGTTCTCAGGCATTGGCACAGGGCTCTACAGAGCAGGCTTCTTCTGTTGAGGATCTTTCAAAGACCATGACTGAAATTTCCAAGAAGGTACTCAGTACTACGGAGCTTACGAAAGAGGCTGCAGCTATCAGTCAGGGTTCAAATGAAGCAGTCCGTACATCTAACAACAAGATGAGTGAGATGTCTGAATCCATGAATGAGATCACCGAGAAGGCAAATGAGATCAGTAAGATCATCAAGACCATCGATGACATTGCCTTCCAGACCAATATCCTCGCTCTTAATGCAGCCATCGAAGCAGCAAGAGCAGGCACTGCAGGTAAGGGCTTTGCAGTTGTAGCTGACGAAGTAGGAAATCTTGCGAAGAAATCCCAGGATGCAGCAAGCAGTACAGCGAAGCTTATCGAAGATACCATTGAGGCTGTTCGTAAGGGTGCAGGAATCACTGATGAAACTGCAATTGCCCTTAACAAGGTATCCGACAGCTTTACAAGAATCGATGAGCTGGTAAGCAAGATCTCTGAAGCATCAGAGCAGCAGAGTGCCGGCATACAGCAGGTAACCGACGGAATCGATCAGATCTCCTCTGTTGTACAGACAAACTCAGCTACTGCAGAACAAAGTGCGGCAGCCAGCCAGGAGCTTTCAACTCAGGCAGAAAGACTGGATGATCTTGTATCAAAGTTCCGGTTGAAGAATTAAGTTTCTGTCAAGATCCGTGTTTGATCCTATAAAGTTTCAAACACGGATTTTGATAAGTTATGGGGGCGGTTTTTATGTTTCTGAATATGAAAAAAGCAAAAATCCTGGCCTCTGGGATGGCGATATGTTTTTTACTTATACATATTTTGATGTTCAATGTATTTTTACAATGCAACGTCGTCCCTATGGCAAGGTTCAATATATTCAGCATATTATTTTATTTGTCAATGCTTTTCATTGTACATAAAGGCTGGCTTCCTTTTTATACCTTCGCAGTGTATACGGAGGTTGCGGTACATATGACCCTGGCTGTGATTCTTACAGGCTGGGAAAGCGGATTTCAGGTCACCCTGATCGGCATGAATGTCCTTGCTTTTTATGCGGAATATACCGGACGTACACTAAAACTAAAGGTTTTTCCCGTACTTCCCCTGAGCATAGCCGGAATGTTTTTATATCTTGGATCCTGTGTGTATCTGAATTATCACCCCGCACCCTATGCTCTACCAAAGATAGCCGAATTAAGGCTGTCGCTCCTGTGGGGATTCATAGTTTTTGTGGTAAGTATTTTCATCCTGCAGCTAATGGTCATCATAGCTGATTCTTCCCAGTTAAAGCTTGAATATCAGCTTTCCCACGATCATCTTACAGGATTACCCAACAGATATTTTCTTTCACAAAAATTTGAAACACTGAAAAACAATAACAGGCCGTTTTGGATCGCCATCGCAGATATAGATGATTTCAAAAAGATAAACGATAGCTTCGGACATAATTGCGGTGACTATATCCTGAAAACAGTTGGAGAAATTTTATCTTCAAAAGGAGTACAATGCTGTCGCTGGGGTGGTGAGGAATTTATATTTGTAGAAGAGCAGTCAGAGACCCTTCCGGACCGGTTTGCATTTCTGAATGATTTACGGCAGACCATAGAGGATCATCCTTTTGTCTATGAAGGAACGGAGCTTAAAGTCACAATGACCTTCGGTCTCGCACATTCTTCAGAAAGAAAGCCGAACATAGATGAAGTTATAAGAGATGCCGATGAAAAGCTGTATGCAGGTAAGTATGGTAGTAAAAACCGGGTAGTGGATGAAAGCAATTTTGAATACCACTTAAAATCAAAAAAAGAGTTCTTTGATTCAAATCGCTAACTCCTTGCTTACACAGCGGCAAAGCCTTCTGTATGAAAACATCGCCGCAGCCTGCCAGTCGGAATTCGCCTGCGTGGATGCCGTACAGGACTACATCTACAAGGAAACCGGAAAAACCATGACAGGGCAGGAGAAGCTTTATCTCGCTGTCCATATAAACAGGATCAGGAATTAATGGTGTCCAATTGACTGACATTCCATTAGCCGTCGGCTCTGAGTAACACTGAGCTGATGGCTCTTTTTTTGGTTGAATGACTTCAAATTTGATATTCTCTGATATGGGTCATTACATGAACATGATTTTCTTGACTGCAATACAGGTATTATCTGATATGGACCATTTCATCATTATGATTTTCTTGACTACAATACGGGTATTTTCTGATATGGACCATTTCATCATCATAATTTTCTTGACTGCAATACAGGTATTTTCTGATATGGGTTATTTTTCAAGTGCAGAATGCCAACAGATTCAATAATCTGATGGCAGTTTTCATTTTTTATCAATATGAATAGTTAGATTCCATGATGCAAGTTCCGCACCTTTTGTGGTAAAATCATTTCATACATACATGGGTGAGAAAAATACTTTTCACTAATGTTTAATGAACGTGATAAAACCATTCTCGCAGTCAGAACAATTTTCCGGGAATGGAGCTGATTTTTAAAAGGAGAAAACACCATGATTTACTACATCAAGGAAATGGAAGAGGATTTTCTTAATAACTTCGTTTATTGGTCTGACAGCCATGGACAGTTTGAAAAAGATGGCAAAGATCTGAGTTATGATGAGCTTCCTAAAGATCTGCAGAGCGTGTATTCGGAGCTTTGGGAAGAAAACAAGGATGGCTTAAGATGCTGCCTTGCACAATATAAAGGAGAATACGGTATAGCGCTTGTTGCAGAATACAACCGTTCTTCACAGACCAGAGACCTCGACATGGCAAAAAGAGTAGCCAAAACACTGGAAGAAAAGAAGACTCCTGCTAAAGCTTCCGTAATTCTTGCTTATGACCTTGGACCGGCTTCCGAAAAGGGTGAGCCTTCTACCAACGTAATCCTTTTCCTGCCTTCAAGTGTTTCAAAGAAGACCTTTAATACCAATGCCAAGATCTTTGGCGATATGGCATACAAAGCAGAGAAGCAGACCCTTTATAAAGAGTATAAGGTTCCTTTTGTTTGTGAATTGTATGGAAGAATCGTTGTAAAGGCCAAGAATCAGGAAGAAGCAAAGCAATTGGCAGCCAAGGAGATTTCCGGCATGTCGGAAGACGATATCTGGAAGAATACAACACTTCTTCGTAACACCCTGAAGGTTGATGAAAGAAGTAAAGTGCTGGAGCAGAAGGACTGAGATACCGTCTATAACGATGATATTATGTTATCTTAATTTATAATCTCAATACATATCAGACAAGAATAATAAAAGCACATTTATATCAACAGATTCCTATGCTAAAATGCCTATAGCAAAATGAATATTTCAATAGGAGACTAATATAATGGATTTAATACCAAGTTTTTCAGTTGATCATACACTGATCATTCCCGGCATATTCGTAAGCAGAGTAGATGTGGTGGGTAACGAAAAGGTAACTACTTACGATATCAGAGTTACAAAGCCAAATCGGGAGCCCCCGGTAGATGTGGCTGCAATGCATACCCTTGAGCATATTATCGCAACATATCTCAGAAACGATCCTGACTGGAAGGATGAAGTGATCTATTGGGGACCCATGGGATGCCTCACCGGTTTTTATCTTATCTTAAAGGGAAACCGAGCTCCTAAGGAGATTCATGATCTTCTTCTCAGAGCCTTCAGATCTGTGGCTGATGCAGACAGTGTTCCCGGTTCCAATGAAGAGAACTGCGGAAACTACCTCATGCACAATCTCTGGCTTGCAAAGTGGCATGCAGAAAAGTTTGCGGATTATCTTGAGGAAAACAAAAACAATCAGGCAATTTTCGAGTATCCGAAAACAGAGAGACTGGTAACCGATGACGGTCGTCAGTTCTTTGATTCATAAAAGAATAATATTTATGCTTCAAGTATCCCTCAAGCTAATGCACTTTGCTTTAGTCTGAGGGATTTCTCAAATCTTAAACTAATCGAAAGGTGGAGAACACTTTGCTCAAGTTTCTGAAAAAACATTTGTGGATCGGTCTTATAGGCTCGCTGTTTATGGTGTGCGAGGTGCTGATCGATCTGATACAGCCCAGGATGATGGCTCAAATCGTGGATAACGGTATACTCAAAGGAAATACAGATCTGGTATGGAGCGTTGGCATACGAATGATTTTTATAGTATTTCTGGGTGGCTGCTGCGGCATCCTTTCGGGAGTGTTCGTTAACATTTGCTCACAGCACTTCGGAAATGATCTTCGTAAAGCACTGTTCGACCGCATCATGAATTTTTCATTTGAGCAGATCGACGACTTCACCACAGGAAGCCTGATCACCCGAACAACCTCGGACGTAACCCAGGTGCAGACTATGGTTTCCCAGCTCATCCGCGGCGCTGTACGATGCATGATGTTTTTCTTTGCCGGCAGCTCATTCCTGCTTACTCTCAACGTGGCCTTCAGCCGCGTTTTAATGTTTACCATTCCCATCATATTGGCAGAAATCGCCTTTGTAGTGTGGAAGAGCGGTCCAATGTTTACGCATTTACAGACCCGGCTTGATCGCGTGAACTCTGTCATCGGTGAAAATATTGCCAGCGAGCGTGTAGTGAAAGCCTTCGTACAGGAACAGAGTGAAATAGAAAAGTTCGATAAGAGTAATCTTGATTTGGTCAACACCCGATTTGAAGTACAGATCCTGATCAGCTGGATGCGGCCGGTCATGAACATTGTTTTAAATGCAGCCACTGTAGCCATCATCTATATCGGAGGTATGGAGGTTGCGGCAAGCAGGATGGAAATAGGAAGCCTGATGGCGGCCATTACCTATCTAAGTCAGATTCTGAGTGGAATGATGATGATGGCGATGATCTTTCAGACCATCACACTGGGTCTTGCCTCCGCAAAGCGTCTTAAGGAGGTGCTTGCCTCCGTACCTGTTATTCGGGACGGTGACGCAAAAGATATAGAAAAACGCGGCGGCAGCATCGAGTTTAAAAATGTTTCCTTCAATTACCCCGGTCACCATCATGAGGTATTAAAAGACATCAGTTTCACCGTGGCCCCGGGTCAGACCCTGGCGGTTATCGGCGCCACCGGCAGCGGTAAAAGTACTCTGGTTTCTCTTATTGCGCGTTTTTATGATGTTACGGAGGGAAGTGTACTGGTGGATGGAGAGGATGTGAAGCATTTTACTCTTCACGAATTAAGAGACCGTATCTCCTTCGTGCTTCAGAAAAGCGAGCTGTTTACAGGCACCATACGAAAGAACATCATGATCGGTAATCCCGAGGCGAGTGAAGAGGAGATGATTTTCGCTGCCCGGGCAGCTCAGGCCGATGAATTCATTTTACATCAGCCTGATAAATATGATACCACCGTAGCCGAGGCCGGTATGAGCCTTTCAGGCGGGCAGAAGCAGCGCATCGCAATTTCCCGCGCACTCCTGAAGCCGGCGGAGATCCTTATATTGGATGACTCCACCAGCGCCCTGGATCTGGGTACCGAAGCCAGATTATTTAAAGCTTTGGACGAGGGTTATGAGAAATTAACTAGGATCATCATTGCCCAGCGCATTGCAACTGTTATGCGTGCGGATCGTATTGCGGTTATGGACAAGGGTCGAATCGTAGGCATTGGCAGCCATAACGAGCTTATGGAAAACTGTGACGTTTACCGCGAAATCTATGATTCCCAACTTCGGAAGGGAGATGCAAAAGTTTGAAAATACACATCCAAACTTTATTAGCGGATCAGATACGAGCTCATATATATCTAAGTCGTGCTTGATCTCGGAGGAAAAATAATGAGTCAACAAATGAATGTAAGACCTGAATCCTTAGGAATTCTTTCGATGAGTTCAACACAGAGCAGACCCGGGAATTGGAAATCTGTCTCAAACACGCCTCAACCTTCCCTTGGACGTCGGGGTATGCGAGGAAACCTGGGAGCTCCTTTAGAAAAAGCAAAGGACAGAAAAGGTACCCTAAAGCGCCTGTTAAATTATTTTAAAAATGAATGGAAATACGTGATGCTTCTGTGTGTCACCATCATCCTCGGCGTGTGCATGGGCGTTATGGCTCCACGCTTTCAGGCCGAAGCCATTGACCACATAAAAAGTTCCGAGCTTGGGTCTCTCAAAAAGATACTCATACTCATGCTTGCTGCATATGTGATTCACGGACTGAGCACACTTTTACAGGGTTTTCTCAGTGCGAAGCTTAGCCAGAGAGTCATATTCAGACTGCGGGGAGACTTGTTCCGAAAGATCACAAACCTGCCGATCGCATACATTGACACCCACTCCCACGGTGACATCATGAGCCGCATGACCAACGACGCAGAGAACATCGCTAACATTGTTTCTTCATCCCTCAGTAGCCTGCTTTCAGGAATGCTTATGCTCATCGGCACCATCGCCATGATGCTTTCCTACAGCCCGCTTTTGACGTTGCTCAGCTGCTCTACGGTAATGCTTACAGTGGTGTTTACGACAAACATCACCAGGTACATGCGGAAATATTTCGTGAAACGCCAGGAGCTTCTGGGAAAGCTTAACGGCACAGTGGAAGAGATGGTGACCAACACCCGTACCGTCACTGCCTATAATCGTCAGGCAGCAGAAGTTCAGGGATTTTCCGAAACGGCAGACGAACTTACGAAGACCGGAATCATAGCCGAGATCATCGGCGGTTCCATGGGTCCCATCATGAACATGCTGAGCAATGTCTCCTTCGTGGTGGTAGCGGTTTTCGGCGCACGATTTGCCCTGAGCGGAGACATTTCCATCGGTGTGATTTCTGCATTTATCATATATGCAAAGCAGTTCTCACGACCGATTAATGAACTCGCCCAGCTCTACGGTCAGATCCAGACAGCCCTTGCCGGCGGAGAACGTATCTTCCGGATACTGGACGAGAAGGAAGAAGATAAGAGTGGTGGAGAGATCGTAAAGCCTATTAAGGGCGTAATAGAGTTTAGAAATGTCAACTTCTCATATGTGCCGGGGAAACCTGTTATCAGGAATTTTTCATTACAGGTATGCTCCGGAAAGAAGATTGCGCTGGTAGGCTCCACCGGCAGCGGTAAGACCACCATCATTAATCTGCTGATGCGCTTTTACCACGTGGATTCCGGTGAGATACTTCTGGACGGAAAGAGCATTTACGATATCTCCACAGATGAGCTGAGAGATGCCATCGGAATCGTTTTGCAGGATACGGTGCTCTTTACAGACACTATTCGCAATAACCTTTGCTATGCATCCAGGGACATCACACAGGAAGAACTGGAAGCAGCTGCCGCCTCCAGTCACTGTGATGATCTGATCGCAAATCTCACAGACGGTTACGACACAGTGCTGGAATCCTCCGGGGCAAACCTCAGCCAGGGCCAGAGGCAGCTACTCACTATATGTCGTGCATTCCTCTCGAAGCCCAGCATTCTGATTCTGGACGAGGCTACCTCCTCCGTCGACACCAGAACCGAAATGTGCATTCAGGATGCCATGACGGAACTTATGAATCAGCGTACCAGCCTCATTATCGCCCACCGTCTATCCACTATTCAAGATGCAGACGAGATCATCGTTATGGATCATGGTGAGATAGTGGAGAGCGGAAACCACGAGGAGCTGCTTGCTAAGAAGGGCAGATATTATGACCTTTATATGACACAGTTCGCAGGACAGGAGATATAGGAAAGGAGTATTATGAAATCAAAGAGTTTATTAGCACTTAGTATGACCGCCTGTGTCATAGCAACAGGATGTAATTCAACATCTGTCCCTGAATCAACTTCCACAGAAGCAATAACCCGGCCTGAGATGGCACTGGAAGATACCAACACCACCGATAATACAGAAAACACTCAGGAAAAGGAATCCGACATCTTAATGACAGACGCTTCACAGTATGTTTCATCCATTGAAAACAGCAACATAGATCCGGCTTTATATCTCGACTACTCAGCCGGTATCGAAGCAGGCGTCTACAAGTGGATTCTCAGTGAGGATGAAAATTACTATATCCTTGCAGCCCTCGATGAAAAGGGTGAACCCATCGAAGCAGTACAGAAAGCAATAAATGTTGGCGCCAATAATCAGGAGTCTATCGACCTCGCAGGAGGAGATAAAAAAGGTGACGGTGCCGGACAAAGACAAGGCGGTGGCGGTCAGAATCAGGGCGGTGGCATGATGGCAATGATGAACCGGGGCACTGTATATCAGGGCGTTTACATTAACTCAAACATCACTAACACCGAGTACCAGACCATGGCAATCTATGTTCCCAAAGACTATATGGAAACAGATAGTGATGGTAATGTTACAGGCATTAATCATGAGGCGAAGATAGGAAACTATACTGCCGACACAGCTCCGGTTGTATATCTGAATGAAATGGGCGGCTGGCGCTCAAGTTCCCCGAAGGCAGCCGATACGTCTTTCCTTGATGAAGGAATGATCTACGTTTCCGCCGGCGGACGCAGCAGGGATGCGGTGGATGAGAACGGAAACATTACCGGAAAATCGCCTACACAGATGGTGGACCTTAAGTCCGGTCTCATCGAGCTTAGGGCAAACACCGACGTCATCCCGGGAGATATGACAAAGATCATCTCCACCGGTACTTCAGGCGGCGGACAGATGAGTTCAATACTTGGTGCTTCCGGAAATATGGCGGTTTACTATCCGTACATGTATGAGGCAGGAGTTCTGGGAGTCACAAAGAATGCTGACGGAAACTACTCCAGTGTCTTCGATGACAGTGTTTATGCCGCGCAGCTTTACTGTCCGATCGCAGATCTTGAAAATGCCGATATCGCTTACGCCTGGTGGTGGGTTAACCTTGCAGATAAGGGTGGTGTATATAACGGCTCCATCACTGATTTTGAGAAGCGGCTTCAGGAACTTGAGGCCGAAGCATTTGTGGAATACATTAACGGCCTTAACCTCAGGGATTCAAAGGGTAATGCCTTAACCCTGACAAGTCTTCGTGAAGGAAGCTACTATGACGCCATCCTTCAGAATATTTCCGATGCTTTAAATGCTGCAGTCACAAACGGAGACATTAATCCTGATGAGGCATACAAAAACTATTCGGACTGGCTGACGAAAAATGATGATGAAACATGGCAGGTTACAGATCTCGATGGCTTCATGATCGGTACAGGTCTGGTCAGCAAGCGTAATAAAGCTATTCCGGGATTTGACACCATGGATAAGTCGGCAGAAGGTGATGCCTTCGGTACAGATACAGATCAGGTAGTTCATTTCTCCAAGAGCGTGGCGCAGATCCTTTCAGATAACTATGAAGAACTTTCTGTTCTTAAAGGTTTTGATCAGGAAGCCGTTGATAATTACATTGATGAGGTTCTGAACAGTGATAAATCCGCCCTCATAGAGGAGCAGACAAATCTCCTTAATGCAACAGAAATCCTTCTGGCAAATAATGGCCATAATGCCGTAAACTTTGCTCACTACTGGAGAGACAGAAGCGGAACCGCCGATCAGCATACTTCCTTCTCTATAGGCTACAATATCCTTCTGGCAGCACAGTTAAGAGGCGCGACAGTAGATTATCATCTTGTATGGGATATGCAGCATGGCAACAACGAGGGGACATCAACCGGAACCATGATTGACTGGATCAATGAGATCTGCTCGTAATATAGTTGCTTTGTTTGACAGAGCATTCTGAGAATGGTAAGATAAAAGCGTAAAGATAAATAAAAAAGGATGCCACCGGTTAAACGGCAGGCAATCCTGATTAAGCTATCAAAGAGACAGCCGCCTTAGTTTCGCACACCGGGGCGGCTATTCTTTTGCGTTTTTGCTGTTGCGTCCGATGGCGTATCCGAGACCGAACGCTGACAGCGCAAGGCTGATTACTGCGATTAATCCTTCTATCGTCAACATCTGCATTTACCTCCTTCTCGGTGAAGACTAAGAGCATAGGCTCCAGTACAACAGTTCCAGTCCGGAGGGCATATCACATTTGAATATTCGACCTCCGAACAAAGCGGAAGGCCTACCGTCCACCACACTTACGTGTTAAAGGTGACATCCTGGGTGGCGAGTTTATCATAAGGTCATTTATATTGTAAAGGATTATTAGTGAGATAAGCTTAAGAAGTCCTTATACACAGGGACAGTTCTTTCGAGAGCTGTCCCTGTTTTTATGTAACAGTTCAGCCGGGATGCCTTATTTTCGCAGTGAACAAGGCATTACATTGACCCATATTCCGGTTACCAGCATTTGGGTCATCCTGAATGGCAGGTTACATTGACT
>NZ_FNRG01000003.1 GCF_900107835.1 Oribacterium sp. KHPX15 | reverse complement strand
TTAGAATAGTGAGCGCGTTTCTGCTTAATGGACTTTCCACTTACAAA
Source organism: Oribacterium sp. KHPX15 (assembly GCF_900107835.1). Classification (GTDB taxonomy): domain Bacteria; phylum Bacillota; class Clostridia; order Lachnospirales; family Lachnospiraceae; genus Oribacterium. Next base: position 272,025 of record NZ_FNRG01000003.1, on the reverse strand, counting down.
GTTTGACTTGTGCTTACTATCATAAGTGGCAACAACAAAGTTGATACCTCTATCAATACCTACAACGTTACAGATATCGGAGATATTACTTTCTTCGATATCATAAGTAACAGGGATATGTAAAAAATATTTTCCCGACTTATTTACGAGCTTGGCAGTGCCAAACTTATATATATCGTGGTCGAAGTATTTAGACATCCCTTCAGCGAAATAAGGCAACTTAACACGACCATTCAGCGTGTTTACTGAAAAGCAGTTTTGCGTAAGAGAATAATCTCTGTTCCATACAAGGTCATACTGTGGCTTTTTGAAGGATGGCTGAATCCACTCTTTCTGATTTTCGAGGATGGTCTTGTATCTTGCGATGACGGTCTTAAACGCAGACTGAGCCATCTGAGATTTGAGTCCAAACTTCTTTCGGAGTGTAGAATACAGAACCTTGTTAAGTGAAAACTGTTTTAAGTCATGAGTACGGAACACATATTCAGATACATAATTACAGGCATCAGAATAGACAGACATGGTTTTATCAAGTAGAACCTTATTGTCTGCACTAACGGATATCTGAATTTTAGCCGTGACTGTCATCTGTTCCATAATGTACCTCATTATTATTTCACTAAATATATGATATAATAATTATTAGTGAAATTCAATTGTTTACAAGGAGATTTCAATGACTCAAATTAAGTACTATGGCGTAGATACAGGAATTCCGATATCTCAGAAACATGTACTACGAGTAAAAGAAAATAATGGACGGTGTTCTGCGGTTGTTATGGATATGCATTCTCTTACAGTAGAGCGCAGTGATTGGTGTGCCAGCATTCAAGATTTGAATAACTTTATGCATAAGTGCATCATTGCTATGGAAACTGACAAAGACCATATTCATTTTCTGATAAACTACGACACCACAGATAGAGTATGCGACATAGTTAAGCTGATTAAACAACAAACAACCTATTATCTGTGGCAGAAATATCCAAATTTCTTATCCAAGTGTTATTGGAAACATAAGATATTTTGGTCAGATAGATATTTTGCTTGCAGTATTGGCGAAGTATCATCAGCCACTATACAAAAGTACATAGAAAGCCAGGGTTAATGGCTACGAATATACAAGGCTCCTCCACCGCCCAAGGGCAGTGGGTTTCCGCCTACGAAACCGAAAGGATTTTATTTATGAAATATTCTTAATGTGTTTCTTTAAAACGTTTTACCCAGTACGGGTTTTCTTTATCGAATATTTCTTTCTGTTCAGGAGTAAGTTTGTCAGGATAAACTGATCACGGTCATTATCTTTTAAAGGTTCTAAAATAGCTGGATTGTAAACTTCTATGAATTCCTTTGGAACATTCTTAATTCTTTTTCTTGTCAGCCCCACCGATACCCTTTGCTATATTCTTGGCAAGATTTAAACAGTTTCCTGTTCCCGAATAACAGAATATTGCATTTTCGTGCATAGCAGACCTCCATCATTTTTCATCAGATTTTAAATATAGCTCACAGTCTCATCCAAAGACTTTCGGCTGTTATGATTTGCTAAAGGTCCCGCACCATCCGAAGCATACCCTAGATCTAAAAACGTTAATACATCCATAAATTCCATTTGGTCATTCCTCCTATTTTTTAATAAATTTTTTTCAGCAGAATAAGATTAATATAAAGTATACCATTAATAAACGTAGGTACGATAACAACCTCTATTTTCAATAGAAAAAATCGACTCTTCAGAATTGATTGAGTATATATACTGATACTCCATCAATTCTGAAGAGTCGATTTTTCAAACCACATACGATAATCTTCTATCTTTTTATATCGAAGTTCATATTCATAATGTTTTTTATAGAGTCAACATCATCCGTGATATTTGCATCTCCCCTGATGGTATGCTTTATAGCACTACTGGCAACTGCAAAATTAACTGTTTCAATAGGATCATAATTGTTCATCATTGCATATATCAACCCTGAAGCAAAAGCATCTCCTCCACCTACTCTGTCCAATATATTGAATGTGAACATTTTACTTTCATATGTTTTTCCGTCATGCCATAAGTATGCCTTTAAACTGTTTTCGCTTCAGCACCACCATAGCTTGCTTCAAACGTCTGTGTCATCCTGATTTCTTCATAATTTGGCGGGGTGAGGCGAAGCATTATTTCACCCATTGTGATAAATCTATGTTCCATTGGAAATCTCCTTACGTTTCACGATAGTTATCCTTTTACTCCTAAACCAGCCTTTCTGAACTATTCCATGTAAGCACCTTTCATTGTACTTACCGCATGCTGAGCGAACAGTTTTAAAAGACCGCTCCTGTATTTACTTTCAAAGCCTTTCCATTTAGCCTTTCTTTCGGCTATTACAGCATCTATTTCCTCCGGAGTTTTCCTCTCTCCATAGATGCCAATTATGGAAATGTTTCTATTTTCCACATCAAGCTCTATAAGGTCACCCTCTTCAACAAATGCGATCGGACCGCCTACAGCAGCTTCCGGAGATACATGTCCTATAACAGGTCCTCTTGACGCACCTGAAAATCTTCCGTCTGTAATTAGCGCAACACTTGATGCAAGCTTAGGATCTGCACAGATAGCTTCTCCTGTATAGAACATCTCCGGCATTCCGCTGCCTCTGGGACCTTCATATCTAATAAAAATTGCATCACCGGGCTTCACTTCACCATGAAGCACAGCATCAATGCATTCTTCCTCACTATCATAAGGTTTTGCCGTAAGAACTGCTTTTAACATATTCTTTGGACATGCGGTATGCTTGATAACGCATCCCTCAGGGGCAAGATTTCCCTTCAGGACGGCGATGCTTCCGTCTGTTCCTTTTGCATTATCAAAGGAATGTATGATTTCTTCTCTGTCGATTTTTCGTTTAAAGAATCTGGTTTTCTCACGAAGTATTTCATCGCAGTGTTCATAAAAACCATTCTTCTTAAGCTCTTCCAAATTTTCCCCAAGAGTTTTTCCTGTAACAGTCATTACGTCGAGATGAAGCATACTCTTTATTTCCTCCATCACACGTGGAACTCCGCCGGCATAATAGAAATACTGTGCCGGCCAGTCACCGGATGGACGAATGTTTAATAAATAATGAGCTCCCCTATGTAAACGGTCGAATGTTTCTGCATCAATCTCGAATCCAAATTCATGCGCTATAGCCGGAATATGCATAGTCGCATTTGTGGAACCTGAAATTGCAGCATGTACCATGATAGCATTTTCAAAGCTCTCTTTCGTTACTATATCCGATGCCTTTATTCCTTTAGATATCAGATACATCATCTGCTTTCCTGCATTATAGGCAGCTTCCTTTAACTCCGGAGCCGTAGATGGCATTAATGCAGTTCCCGGAAGCATAAGACCGAGTGCTTCTGCCATGACCTGCATTGTTGAAGCAGTTCCCATAAACGAACAGGCTCCACAGCTTGGGCACGCATGCTGTTTATAGTAATCCAGCTGCTCGTTTGATATGACACCTGTCTTCTCCCATGCATCGAACTTTCCTATCTGTTCAAGTGTCAGGAGCTTATTTATCTTGCAGGCAGGATCATCAACTACATATTTTTCAGGCAGTACATGAGACTCCATTACTCCGCCGGTTACTACTATCGCACTCATGTCTTTCAGTCGACCAATGCTCATTAACATGGCAGGCATGGATTTATCACAGCTGGCAATAAATACACCACCGTCAAAAACAGTAGCATTAGCCTGTGCTTCAATAAGATTTACCATGGCTTCACGATGTGCAAGAGAATAATTTATTCCATCGTGACCCTGTGCAATACCGTCACACATATCTGTAGTGAAATATCTTGCAGCTTTTCCGCCATTTTCATTTACTGCCTTTACTGCCTCATCCACAAATATATTTAAATGTGCTGATCCGGGATGGCTGTCTCCAAATGAACTTTCAACCATGATCTGAGGTTTGGATAAATCACTGATTTTCCATCCCATTCCCATTCTGAGCGGATCCATCTCAGGTGCCAGTTTTCTTACTTCTTCACTTCTAAGCATATTGATCTCCCGAATCTATTTTTATACAAAACATGAAATAATAAATGCAACTATAAATCCTGTAACGCCGACAAGTGTCTCCATGACAGTCCATGTCTTCAGATTTGTCTTTTCATCTACTCCGACCAACGATTTCACCAGCCAGAATCCCGAATCATTAAAATGTGAGCATACTGTTGAACCGCCTGCAACTGCAGCAACAGTACATGCAAGATAAAGCGGTGATAATTCAGCAATTCCCGGCATAGCAGCAATAATTCCTGCCGCCATAGTCATGGCAACCGTTGCAGAGCCGACACATATTCTTACAAGTGCAGCAACGATAAACGCAACAACTACTATAGGCATATCCACTGATGCAACAGCATTACCGATTAGATCACCGAGTCCGGAATACTGAAGTATGTATCTGAGAACACCACCACAGGCAGTAACCAGAAGGATAAGTCCGGTTGGTTCAAGAGATTTTGTCATTATCTTCTCTAATTCTTCCAGGCTATATCCCTGCTTTTTCCCAAGAATAAACATTGCTACGATTGTTGAAATAAGAAGTGCTACAAATGGCTCTCCTAAAAATGTTAATGCGGGAGCGATAGGAGCCATTGCAGGAATTACTCCTGCAAGCGATTTAAGAATGATAAGAACTAATGGTATAAGAACTATTAGTACGATGGTGCCAAATTTTGGAAGCTTTGCTTCATCAAAATCTTCCTGGTTTGCAATGTGCTCAGGTACAGGGATCATATATTTCTTACCACAGATAGAACCCCAGACAGGGCCTGCAACGATCATTGCAACAGTTCCGCTTGCAATACCGATCAGGATAACCCATCCAAGATCAACGCCAAGCATTGTGGCTACAAGTACAGGTCCCGGTGTTGGTGGAATAAATGCATGTCCTACTGCAAGACCTGCTAAAAGAGGGATTGCATAAAACAAAGTGGAACGCTTTGTTCGCTTTGCCAATGAGAAAGCTAACGGAATCAAAATAATAAGTCCCGCATCGAAAAACACCGGCATTGCTATAACAAGACCTGTTAATCCAAGCGCCCACGCAGCCTTCTCATCTCCAAACTTTTTAACCATGGTTACGGCCAGTGCCTGTGCTCCGCCGGAAGCTTCAAGTATAGCTCCAAACATAGAACCAAGTCCTACCAGTAACGCAATACCTTTTAAAGTATTACTGATTCCATCATTTACAGCTGAAACAATGTTTGTTAGCGGCATACCCGCCACAATTCCAATTGTTATGGCTCCGATAAGTATCGAAAGCATTGCGTGAATTTTAAATTTAATAATAAGAATCAACAAAAGCGCCAATCCGACTAATGCCGCTATTACCAAGCGAGCAGGATCCAGCATAACTGCTTCATTCATTTTTAATCCTCCAAATAATTACATCCTGTTACATTCCCGAATAAATACATCTGACGTCTTTCGTATCTGATAACAGTATATCTACGCTGTTTTTACTCAACAAGTTGTTTCGAATCTACATCTATTTTTCACATTATGCACAAAAAAGCTAGTCAAACCGCTGTGGCAAGACTAGCTTTTAGTGCATATTGTTCATTTTCTTCAATTATTTGTATTTCTACTTGTCTGACATCTTTCTACTTGTTCTTCGACATTTCAAGCAGTTTCTGACGATTATAGGTAAGATGCATTATCATTGCACATTTTGCACCCATACTATCTCCCCTCATGATCGCATCTGTAATTTCTCTATGCGTCTCTATTGTTTCTTTCTGCAATTCTCTGTTTGTCAGATTTGCAAAAGTTGTGACAGCGGTAAGAATAACCGGAATCAGAACTTCAACAACCTGATTGCCACTGCATTTTGCGATTGCTTCGTGAAATTCCATATCCTTTTTTATATGGTTCTTCCCTCCCATATACAATCGTTCTACTTCATCACACAGATTCTTAATCCGCTCCTTATCTTCTTCGGTAGCATTTTTACAAGCCACAGCCGCAACCTCCGGCTCCAGCAGGATCCTGACATCAAACAGTTCCATTGCAAGTCTGTATTTATCCTCAAACTGAGATAACCCCAATGGATCGTTAACAACCATTTCCGTGCTTTTTAGAAATGTTCCGGCGCCTCTTTTTACTTCCAAAATCCCTTTGCTCACAAGACTTTTTGCAGCTTCCCGGATAGTACTTCTACCAACGCCGAATTTTTCCGCCAATTTATATTCACTTGGAAGTTTAGTGCCCGGTTCGATCTGTTCCTGTTGGATATACATGATAAGCTGATCTTCTATCTGTGGAACCAATAAAATTTGATTTACTTTCTCATATTTATAAGCCATATAATGCTCCTGTCACAAGTATCATCCAGTTAGTACTCCTTTGTAATAACTGTGTTTTCTTAAAAATACTGCAATGTTCAAAGATCCTCAACATCTATAGTCTTTATTCCTTTTTCTGAGAGAAGCTCAGCGAGTACACCCTTCCCCTGAATGAGTTTCCCTGTAAAACTCCCGTCATAAATCTGCTTTACACCACATGAGGGACTTCTAGACTGAAGGATTGCAAGATCGACTTTCTCTTCGAGTGCCTTCTTAAGGCAGATATCAGCTCCTGCCCTGAATTCCCTATCCTTACTTTCTCCGTTTCTGTTTGTGACTGTGCCTCCAACTATCTCACAGGGAATACGAGGTATAGGAAGCCCTCCCGCAACTTCAGGACACACAGGAATGACGTCATGCCCTTTTACGTATTCAGCTACTTTCTCACTATAGTTATTACCGCCATTGTATTTACAATCCCGCCCAAGAAGACAGGCACTTACAAGTATTTTCATTTCTTTTGACTTTCTTGATTACAATAATATTTACAGAGGGAAACGTGCCGGATTTAAACTAACTGCTGTTCATATTCTATTCCTGCAACAGACTCATGCTGCAGAATTCCCCTGTCTTTTTCTTGTATCTTATCAGCATATATATGATCCACACTGGGAATCCTATAAAACCTATCAGAACCAATATAATTCCGGAGATAAAGCTATCAGGGTTTACAACAAGCCTGTTTAAAGCTGTGAAGGCATCATACAGCGTATGTATAAGCATCGGAACGAATAAAGCGATAAAATAACAGCTGGCCAACGAACCTTTATTTAGAGCCTTCCTATACTTTGCAATTCCGATAAACTCGCCCATTAACATATTAAGAGCCATATGGGCAGGAACTGATATCTTCCTAAGGAGCATATATACCATCTCAATCCCAGTATCATCACCTGAGTATGCCGTTTCTTCCATTATTGTAAATCCAAAGCCAATGGCAGCTCCTAAAAGTATATATTCATATACGTTTCTAATTCTGGGCTTAAAGAATCCGGCAAATATAATGATTGCAATAAACTTTATTACTTCTTCCGGCATACCTGCGGCCATAAATGCACTTACAACCGACCCCATTAATGAAGGCATTTGATCAACTTCGGTCCTCAATGCCGCATTTGCAAAAAAGAGCTTAACTCCTATAAATCCGGAGATTTCCATCGTAGCCATCCCTAAAGCAACCGGCACAAGTGCCTGTATCCAGCCAATAGGTTTAGGTATCTCCCTTTTTATCATCCTGTAATATAGTATTCCGCATACTAAAACCGTAATAAGTAAAGACAAAATTGTAGAAAGAGTCATGCATGTCCTCCGATATATTTTTCCATCAACACCAGATTTACATGGGGTAAACCGTTATAGATTGTAGGTAAAATAGAAAGCTCTTTATATCCAAGTTTACTGTACATTTTTCGTGCAATAATATTTCGTTCGTTTGTATCTATCCTAAGTTCGGAACAACCATTATGTAATGCATAATCCTCATAAAATCTGAGAAACTGCTTGCCGAGTCCCATCTTTCCCGATCGAGGTGATATTGCAAGTGTATGCAGCACACACACCTTATCATCTTCCACCTCATGCTCCCATTTGACATTATTATATATATCCATCTGAACCTTATTTATGATTCCTGAACCAAGGACAATGCCGTCCTTTTCAATAACAAAAAGGTCATCTCTTTTCAAAGCCTCTTCTGCCGTCTCTTTTACAGGATATATCCCCCTGATCCACCCAACAGTAATTATCCCTGATTCCTCTGCCTGATGGATCTCATCATAGATATTTACTACTGCATCAAGGTCCGATTGCGTTGCTTTACGTATCATGATCTAAGCCCCTTTTTAACATTCTCAAACATCGTATGTCCAACATGTTCGCCATGATAGATCATCTGTCTTGTCATGCCGCCGTCTATGCAGATATTTTCGCCCGTGATAAAACCGGCTTTATCAGAACATAGGAACTTCACCATTTCAGCGATATCTTCCGGCTTTCCTACTCGTCCTACAGGCTGCTGTAAGGCATCTGCTCCTATGATTTCAGTATCAGTCGTATCTATCCATCCCGGTGAAATACTGTTCACTCTGGCTTTTCCTGCAAGGCTGATTGCTAGGGCATGTGTTAATGCAGCTATCCCGCCCTTTGCCGCAGTATAGCTTTCTGTTTTAGGCTGGCTCATCCTGTCACGGGATGAAGAAATATTGATTATACATGCTCCGTCTGACAATACAGGTATCAGAAGCTTTGTGAGATAAAACGGAGCGGTCACACCTACGGAAAGGGCGTATTGAAAGTCCTCGTAACTGCATTCATCAATTCCTTTCATGATTGGAAGGGCATTGTTGATGATGTAATCTACATGCCCGGACTGTTCTATGACTTGTTTTGCAAATCTCTCTAACGTATCCTTATCTCCTATATCACCCACAAACCAGTCCCCGGATGCTTTATCAATAATGTGCACGGTAACACCATCAGCCCGAAACGATTCTGCTACAGCTTTTCCAATGCCGTGAGCACCACCTGTAATTACAGCTACTTTACCATTGTCCATAACGATCTCCATCTTCAAAAAAAGCCACCTGCAATTATTACAGGCAGCTCAAAAAAATTTTTTTGGTATTAAAAGCGTTTTAGACAAAACCAAAAAATAATGAACATTTAGATTTTAACCTATAAACCCTTATAACTAATGGCTTTATAGAGTTTCGTTCATGTTACATAAAATCTACAAAACCTTATTAGCTGCCTAAAAAAATTATGATTCTTTCTGTTTCATATGAGAGTCAATGATACTGATACCAAGAATTATGCGATTTCCTCCCCTCATCTTTGTGATCTTCATATTGACGTATACCGGTGTTCCTGTATCGATCAGCCGGTATGTGGTCGTAAATACACCCTGGGCATCCAGATCATGTAGAACATTCTCTTTGGTGAATAATTTAAGGAATGGCTCCCTGTCCTCCTCATAGATTCGAGTCATTGTATCTCGTCTGGCAGATTCAAAAAATTCCTTACCATGACGTACTATTGTCATTTCCTCGCCGCCGACCTTCGAATAATACTCTGTGTAGTCGTTTGTATCCAGGTCGATCACATACAGATTATAATAGTCAGCCGCAAGTGCTCTGACTATATCCTCATAGGTGGTGCTTTCATTAGGTTCCGTTATGGAAAGAACACCAATAGCAACCGCCTCCACTCCTGTTACACTGTTCTCAGCGATTATCCTTACAAATGAGCGGGCTATTGAACCGTCTTTAACTTCTTCATCTACAAATGCTCGATTGCCATTGTTCCGGCACTGCTCAATAGCCTTCATAAATGAAGATCCGGGGCCTTCCTTCGGAACCGGATATTCTGTTTCCGGATTTGACAGGTCAAATCCGAAAGCACGTTTCATAAAAACTCTAAAGGACTGATTGGTGCGTACATACCTTACTTTTTCACCGCTTCTGTTAATTTCCATAATACCAATTGGAACTGTATCAAAGGTATTCTTTATGACACTTTCATCCAGGTTGGAAAGAAATGAAAGATCAAAGAGATTGACACTTCCCAATGTTTCATAGTATTCGGATTGATCAGAATCTTCGAACCCGTTTTGTATTTCTACAGTATACTTTTCTACTATCTGTTCAGGTGGAACCGGCTTCATAAAATAATATCCCTGAAGTTTAGAACATGCAATTTCCTGAAGAAAACGGACCTGACGCTCTGTTTCAACGCCTTCACAGATCGTATCAATCCCTAGAGATGTCGCCATCTTCATCATCTCTTTCAGTATTATTTTTCCTTCTTCTCCATCATCAAGCCTTCTCATAAAACCCATGTCAAACTTGATCAGGTCAAACTTAACACTTTGAAGAACTTCCAGTGACGAGTAGCCGCTTCCGAAATCATCCATCCAGACCTGGAATCCCTGTGAGCGGAAACGTTCGATCTGTCCTTTCATATAGTCGAAATCGCTGCCCACCATACTTTCTGTTATTTCGATATTGATAAACTTCCGGTCAATTTGGGCTTCATCCACAAGGGTACAGATCTCTTTAACAAGATCGCAAGCTTCAAAATCAGCACGGGAAAAATTTATAGAAACAGGAACATTATGATTATAGAGCTTCTTGTTTGATTTCAGATTTTCCAGAACCTGTCTCACCACACACATATCCAGTTTATGGATCAGACCGGTATCCTCAAGAACCGGAATAAATGCTGCGGGCGATAACATCCCCAGCACCGGGTCATCCCATCGTGCCAGTGCCTCAACACTGCAAACCTTGCCGTTGGTTGTTCGGACGATTGGCTGATAATACACTTTGATCCATTTTTCTTCGATGGCTTTATCAATATTGTCTATGATACTCTGGCGTTTTTTCTCCTCAGACATCATATCCAGGTCAAAAAACGCATAGTAGGATTCATTGTTCTTTTTTCGGACATTAGCTGCCATCCGGGCACGATCACAGGCAGTACTGATTTGTACTGATTCAATCCGGTTTGGATAAATACCGATGCGCACAGGAAGGTTTTTTCCATCGTTAACTTTTGCACACTCTGCTATCACTGCGTCAAGATGCTCTTTCAATCCCTCTTCCGGAGCAAATGCGGCAAAATGATCCTGGGCAAAACGGCCACAGCTTTCGCTGCTAAAATGCTTGGCAAGAATATCTGCCACAGCACAGATCAAACGATTTCCCTCTTCAAATCCATGCCAGCGGTTAAAATGCTTTAAGCCGGTCAGATCAAAAAATAGTATCGCGGAATCGATATTTTGTTCCTGCATCTTTTTACAGCCCGCTTCAGCCAGTTCATAGAAATAAACCGTATTTGGAAGTCTCGTCATATAATCATAATAGGCACCACGATACTGATTGTCTTCCTCAAGAAAACGTCTTAAAGTCTGATTGAGGACACTTTCATAAGTTCCCTGTTCATTTGAGAAATGTCCCTCGTTGGCATACCAGGTCAGACATAAGCGCACATCCGGTTTCGGATAGATGCTCTTTCCATATGCATGCAGGATGATATAGTCTGGATCTTTTAAAGTGCGGGTACGATATACAATGTCATACGGAATATCAAAAGCGGCAAAACGATAAGCAGCATCTGCAACCCTGGTCTTATCATCAGGATGGGTGGCGCGATACATATCATTATCCATGGCTGCATATGCGTCTTCTAAACATTTGAATCCAAATTCATCGCAGAATCCTTTTGAGAGCGCAACTGTCACCACCCGTTTATCAATATATTGATAAACCGCAAACGGGATGGTAAGACTTTCCAGTATTTCTTGTGTTCTTTTATCAAAATAAAATCTCGCTGGGAAATTCATGTTTAATCCTCCTGAGCCCAATCAATACGACATAATAATCTTCCATGTTGATTTACGTTCGGTTAAGATTTATGGCTATTTGTTTCCTTTACTTCCATTATACAACAGCAAACCGTTTGTTTGACATAACCACATAAAAACGACAGGTCCCTAATCATTTCGATTGATTAGAGACCTTTTCCCATATTGCAATGTTATTTGAACAAGATAGGGTTTTGTTCATTTTAAATAAAATCTACAAAACAGTAATATACACCTATACAATACTGTAATAGTTTTGTTTGTTTTTACAGTAAAATATGTCATAAGTGGTAGATAAATGGTTTATTTCAAATTTGCTAATCCAATACTCCCCTTATCGAATCATCGAAGCTTTCTGTGATTAGAGTGATCTGTTCTCCGTTAGATTGGTACCCCTCTATGATTTGGTGGTTATCTTGTTTCAGTTGCTCAGCTGAACAATTAGAATCATCAAGCCTTGTTTCGATATCAGAGCCATGTGATTTTATTTCTTCAAAATGCGAATCTGTATATTCATCTGACATAGCAAGGCAGATGAATCTTATCGACTGAAGATACTGCTCCCCAAAACTATTCCTCCAATCAAAAGGTATATAGCAGCCTTCAACAATAAGGTTCTGCTCATTCTCAATAGCAGTCTTTATTATCTCTCGAACGATTGGCCAAAGATAGTCTGTAAGTTCATCATCGTCTTCTGGGGTGAAATCAGTAATGCCGCTACGAATAAGTCCCATTTTCAAATGGTCAATTGAAAAATAAGGGTATTTGTATTTCTCAAGCATCCGTTGTGCCAGAATCGTTTTCCCGACATGGGATGCTCCCGTTATAATTATTACCATCTTTACCTCCGCAACTGGAATTTGTGCGATTAACTTCCGGTTTATTCTTCCATCAAGGATTATGTATTACATTTCTCTTTCCACTATTGGCAGTTCCTCTTACTTCTTCGTGGTAAAAGTAATCTACGATTGTTGGATGTCCTTTCTCTACTCTCTCATACGGAGTTTCATTATCAACAAACCTGCAATCATACTTTTTAGCCAGCTCTTCTGCTTTCTTTTCCAGCGCTTCAAAATAGCTGCGGTTCTTTTTATTATAGATTTCGTCATACAGCGGCACCAGATCCGGATGTTTATCGGAAATGTATTTCATGATATCTGCCTTAAAACCTCCGCGAAGATTCAGATTCTCAAGCCATACAAGGTCACACTGATCTTTTGTCCTGTCTATGATTGCTTCTATATCCGTAATCCCCGGGAAAACGGGTGAAATGAAGCAAATTGTACGAATGCCTGCCGCATATACCTCTTTCATTGCAGCAAGCCTTCTTTCTATGCTTACTGCCGCATCCATATCATCTTTAAACTCTTCATCAAGAGTATTGATTGACCATGATACTGTAAGTCTGCTATTTTCATTGATCTCTTTTAGCAGATCCAGATCTCTTAGTACAAGGTCTGACTTTGTGCAGATAAGTATGTCCGCACCACTGTCCTTTAGTTCTTCCAGAAGTCTTCTTGTATTTTTATATGTTTCCTCTAGCGGATTATAACCATCCGTAACTGTTCCAATGATCACCTTCTGGCCGGCATACTTCTTTGGATTCTTTATTTCAGGCCAGTCTTTCACATCCATGAAGGTTCCCCATTCCTCCGTATGACCTGTAAAGCGTTTCATAAAAGATGCGTAGCAGTATTTACAGGCATGGGGACACCCCACATAGGGATTCACCGAATATCCTCCAATAGGAGTATTCGATTTTGTCATTACACTTTTTGTTTCTATATGATTTACTCTGATTTCTGGTTGTTCCATATCATCTGTTCCTCCAGCACTTTGTTAAAAGCATCCGGCATTTCCTGTATCATTTCTTCTCCCATAATCGGAACAAGATCTTCTTTCCAGAATACAGGAATGTTCAGTTCATGAGCCTGTTCTGTCAATGAATAAGCCCACCCGGGATCTGTTTTAACAGTCCTGCTCTTTGCACCTGTCATGGTTCCCACCACAATCCAGTCAATGCCTGTAAGATCAACCTTACCCGGATCATCGAACAAAGGCTCAAAGGTAACATGATATTTTTTTGCCTTCACATTGCTCCGCAGTGCATCAATACGCCATAACTCAGACTTTCTCGTAACTGTAACGCCAAACCATGCATTATCAAGATCTGTTTCAAAAGACAGAAGATCCGGTCGTTTGGTAAGAAAAAGAAACTGGTGCTGAGGATTCTCTGCTATCTTTTTAAAGACTTCCTCTCTCCATTCCTCATGCCAGCCCGAGAGATCGCTCATGCCGGTCAGCAGAAAATTCTGCGGTTTTTTCTTTTCCATCATACGAAGCTTTCCTTGAAAAAACTGTGGCTTTTCAAAATCATCTATGATGTGATAACGCCTCGTATTGTTTCTGGCATAGCAGTACGGACATCCAACAGTGCACCCTATAACAAGATTCATGTTCTGAATCTGATCTTTAATACAAATACTCATTTGTCACTCCATTCCTCAAGGTTTACCCTGATGCGGTTAAGATACTCTTCAAACTGAAGAATCTCTTTATCCGTAAAATCACGATAATAAATATTCCCCATCTCATTGGATACGGAGTCATAAGCTTCTTTAAGTTCTTTGGCTTTATCTGTGAGGAACAGAAGAGTTTTTCTCTTATCAGCTTCATCAGTTTTGCGGCTTATCAGTCCGTTTTTTTCCATCCGCTCAAGCATGGTTGTAAGTGAAGTAATTGCAAGTCCGCTTTTCTCGGAAATAATTTTAATAGGAACACCATCTTCCTGCCATAAGACATAAAGAATCCTTCCCTGAGCTCCGTTAAATGCATCAATGTTTTTTTCTGCCAGTATCCTTTCAAATATACGATCACCCAGCTGTTTTATTTTTGTAACAAGAAATCCACCATTTGTCTTCATAATTTAATACTCCTATATCGTAGTTTTATACTACGATATAGGAGTATTTGTGTCAAGCACACATATCATAACTTCCAATTTTATTCACTACAGTATCTGCCTGACAAATAACTTGATTTCCTGCTCCAAGAGCCGAAATACATTTGCAACCAGGTAGCCATCAGCGATTGCATGATTCAGGCGAACTGTTACAGGCATAACCAGACTGCCGTTCTCTTTTCTATATTTCCACCAATTAATGATCGGAGCAAAAAACAAATGTCCATCCGGTAATTCAATATTCAATGAATCATAAGATAACCATGATATATACGATGCATCAAACCAATTTGGATGATTAGCCATATCCAAAACGTATTCTCTCGTCTTCTTTGCCTCTTCTATATCCCGCAAAGCATAGGCGTAAAACCTTTCATAGTCCTTACAGTATTCAGTATATACGGGAGTACATGTTTCCGTATCTTCATGAAAAACATACTGTGTAGGATTGATCACATCGTAGCAGATCAGTTCATCAGTCTGCCAAAGATATCCCATTCTGTAATCATCACGTGAATTCAAAACCTTTGAGAGTAAATATAGGAAATTGATATAAAACTTTGTCCCGTTATTCTTCGAATATGTGACAAGATCCGTGACATCTATTCTCGCTGTTATGGATGTCGAGCATTTACAATCTTCCGAAAAGTGGCGAAACACGCCCTTCCTATAGTATGTCTCTCTGTCAATTACCTTATAGTTCATTTTTGAAATCCTCAATAGAACGTGACAGGTCCCTAATCATTTCGATAGATCAGAGACCTGTTTCCCATATTGCAATGTTATTTGAACAAGATAGGGTTTTGTTCATTTTTTGAATTTTTCAAATTACATTATTAATTATCTATTCCGTTTTTCTCAGTGATTAATTTTTTACATTAAGCTAACTAATGTATAATATCAGTATTATGTTTTTGGAGGATTTTAAAAAATGAATTCTTTCCTTTTGTGGTTTGCACCTTTCCTTATTATTTTCATCTGCTCATTAAGTCTGTTTATTTTGGATGGAAATAAAGCCAAAGAAGAAGGAAGGAAACGAAAGACCTGGATAACCGTTTTATTTATTATCAGTTTTGGATTAATGATGACAGCAATCGTACTATCTGTTCTTCTACTGCTACTCACTATTGCAATAGTACAAAACATGTAACTATAGCTGAAACTTTTCCAATTAAATAATTCCAACATTGATTTCTCAAAAATCCGCAAATATGAGTGATAAAGCTTTTATAAAAATATTACTATGTATAGTTGCTGCCGGAGTCATTATTACAGCCCTTCACGCATACTATATTTATTATGCTTACGAGCATTCTTCAATTATATATTTCATTTCAAAGGAGCTTTGGCCATGAGAAAAACTGTTATCATCACAGCCGTCATCAGCTTCTTTGTTTTTGTTAATGTCTTTTTATATGTCACCCTCACCTCTCGTTTAGGGAATAACTACAGTGGTGTATCTCAGACAAAAATGGTTGATGTGGCAAGATATCTTCCTTTTGAAGAAACATCTAACCTTGCAAAAACAGGTTCCTCCATGCATTTTTCCAGCGAGGATGATCTCCCTGTTCTTGATGGTGCAGCTGCACTGGTTCCTGTGTACGCTTCAGTCATAGATTCAGTTTATCCTGAAGGATCTGTTACCTATGAAGGCGGCTCTTTTTCAGACGATAACAAGTACGGCGAGAATTTTGCAAAAGACAGTGTCATGCAATACCAAAACACTATCCGCGGATATGATGCTCTTTTAGAAGGGTCTGTTGATCTCTTTTTCACGGCACACCCATCTGAAAATCAGATGAAGACAGCGAAAGAAAAAGGAATAGAAATTGAACTTGTACCGGTTGGTCTGGAAGCATTTGTATTTTTTGTTAACAAGAATAATCCTGTAGAAAGTCTTACCACAGATGAGATAAGATCGATCTACAGGGGTAATATAACAAACTGGAAAGAAGTAGGTGGTCCTGACAGAAGCATCAATCCTCTTCTCAGAGTTAAAAACTCCGGAAGCCAGACCATGATGGAGAAATTCATGGAAAATGATATGATCAAGCGTCGCAGTATATTTGCCGTTTTCGGTGCCTCCATCGGTTATTCATTCCGGTATTATCTTTCAGGAATGGTAGCAAATGATAATGTCAGGATGCTTGCCGTAAATGGCGTTTATCCAAATGCACAGAACATAAGAAACGGTCTTTATCCTCTTACTTCAAGTTTTTATGTTGTCTTCAAAAAAGATAACCCTAATCCTAATGTCAGAAAACTGGTAGACTGGCTTCTGTCTCCGGAAGGACAAAGACTTATAGAAGCATGTGGTTATAGTCCCATAACCTCGCCATAAACCATGACTGCATTTCTGACACAGTCATCACAGGGACATAACGGCCTTCCGTCTGTTACAGCTTTAAGGTCCTTGCATCTCAAGGCTCCGCACCTGTTTTGGAACTCTTCCTGTATCTTCCTTGTTGCCATTACAGCGCCTTTACCTTCTGTTTTAAGTCCTGCTATCATGGCTGCACCGATCATGGCACCGCATGTAGCTTCCATATTTCCCATCCCTGCAGCAAATCCGGAGGATAACTGCATTAGCTGCACTTCCGTAAGTGTAGTCTGGTCAGACAGTACCCTTGTCACTGCCTGCGCACAGTTACATACTCCTGAGTTCTTTAATTCTGCAGCCAGTTCTGCTCTCTCGTTTAATGTCATTTTATTAAACCCTTTCCTTTGATTTTATCTTACATATGCCCTGAGTCATAGTTCCCATAGGGCAGAAGGAACACCAGGTTCTCTCTTTGTACAGGACCATCACTATAAGTCCTATCAGGGTAGATGTAAGCATCAGACTATAAAATCCAAACCCGAACTGAGCTACCCAGTCAGGAAAAATGCTTCCGTTATAAGCCCATTGCCACGGAACTCTGAATGTCCAGAATAGTTTTATTGCTTTTCTTAGCGTCCCCGCTCCGGAAAACACCAGATATGTCTGGAAAACCATAGTTCCGAACATAGTGAGGAAGAATATCAAAAAACCATACCTGAACCATTTGGAAGACATCCATTTAGGTGCAGGCTTTCCTCTTGAACATTTGAGATTTCTTCCCAATACCCAGAAGAGCTGGCCCCTTCCACACATATGGTTGCAGAACCATTTATTGCCGCCAACAGCTGCAAAGATCAGCGGCAAAATAAAATCTATCATTCCAAGCCATGCGAAAAGAATGTTGAAAAATCCAAGTGCAAAATAGATAATTGACCAGATCCAAAGGTATTCATACCAATGCTTTTTCTTATTTACTGCCATTTTCTACCTCCGAAACTTTTATTGATCCTGCAGGACACGCCTTTTCACATAAACCACAGCCTACGCATTTACCAATATCCACAAGCGCATAACAGCCTTTATGAATGGAAATGGCCTCTCTAGGGCACTGCAGGGCGCAGACCCCACAGGCAACGCATCTGTCTATATCATTAACAGCCTTTCTCATTTTCAATATCCTCTTTCTGTATTGTTATCTTACACTATTTCCTTTATCTTTCTGACAAGAATATCCTTTGGAACTGCCCCTAATTCTTCATCGACAGTTTTCCCAAATATCTTAACGTGACTACTTGTATTTCTCAGCTGATAACCATATTATATTTAGTATAGTTTTTATATCAAGTACGCAGTTTTCATTAACCTGGTAAGGAAAAGTATACCATGAGAAAAAAAGAGAACCATGAACCATTATGCGAAGATATCGCAGGACAGAATTGTGGGTTAAAAAGAATCATTGATAAGATTGGCGGAAAGTGGAAGATCATGATCCTCTGTGTCATAGATAAGAATGATATCGTGCGTTATGGGGATTTACGTCGTTCAATACATGGAATCACTAACACAATGCTCGCTAACTCTTTGAAAGAGCTGGAGGCAGACGGACTTGTCGAACGAAAACAATACGATGAAATGCCTGTCAGGGTCGAGTACAATCTCACCGAGAAGACAAAGAGCCTCATCCCCATCCTTCTTGACCTCAAAAAATGGGGTGAGGACAATCTGTAGATATGTAGTTTAAGATTCTGATCAACTTATGAAAATGATCACATAATAAAAGACTCTATCGCTTGATCCGATAGGGTCTTTTATTTACGTAGGTTTAATTTATAAGGAGAGATGCTTCTAAATCCTCAAATAAAACATCTGAGTATTCATTATCTGATTCTCCCTTCAATTTAACCCAAAATATGTCCGTCACAGCTGATCGTTACAACCTGCCAGGGTATAAATTTGCCACTTGCCCTGAGAGCATTCTCTGTAGCCCTCTGTAATCCGCCGCAGCAAGGCACCTCCATCCTCACGATAGTTACGCTCTTTATATCATTATCACGGATGATAGCCGTCAGTTTTTCAGTGTAATCCACATCATCAAGCTTAGGACAGCCTATGATGGTGATCTTGCCTTTCATGAATTCTTCATGCATATTGGCGTAGGCATAGGCAGTACAATCAGCCGCGATCAGCAGCTTTGCACCTTCAAAGAATGGTGCCTGTGTCGGTAACAGCTTGATCTGACACGGCCATTGGTTAAGACGTGACACAGGACCGGATTCAGACTTGATGATTTCAGGTTCAGTTGGTTTCTCTTCCCTCTTGAACTGCATCATACGGGACCCGGGACAGCCACCGGCAGGATGCTGCCCACCGGCTGCCAAATGAGCCATCATTTCGGACTTACGTTTTGTCTCATCATCAATCTTCATAATATCTTTTACTGACATATCATCACTATCTTCTGTCAATACAGCATTCTGCTGTGCTGCTTTTACCGCAGCCTCATCATAAGCTGGTGCTTCACGATCTTCGAAAGTGATCGCTCCGGTAGGGCATCCCGGCAGGCAGTCACCAAAACCGTCGCAAAAATTCTCTCTGACCAGTTTTGCCTTCCCATTTACGATATCTATGGCACCTTCATGACAGGCACTGGCACATATTCCGCATCCATTGCACTTTTCTTCATCTATCTTTATGATTTTTCGGATCATTTTATATACTCCTCTCTCGTTCTCTTGATTCCGTAAAATGATTCTAGTATGATATATCAAACTATTCGGTTGTATTTACAACAGAAAGAGGATTTAATGAAAGAATTTATTCTTGTGTTACAGAGGACAAAGTTATTTGCCGGTATAGGCGATGACGAGATTTCTGCCATGCTCTCCTGTCTAGGTGCAAGACTACACAGATTCAAAAAAGGTGAATATGTTCTCAGGCAGGGTGAACGTCTAAATGACATTCTGGTCCTTGTTGAAGGAACTCTCCACATCCAAAGAGATGATTACTGGGGAAACCGAAGTATTCTGGGACATATCGGTGTCGGAGAAATATTTGGTGAGGCATATGCTGCTCCTGAAAGCGGGACACTCATGAATGATGTAGTTGCATTGGAGGACAGTGCAGTTTTCTTATTTGATGTGAAACGGATTATCACCACCTGCTCATCCGCATGTCGTTTTCACACAATGGTCGTTCAGAATCTGTTCTTTGCCATCTCTGAAAAGAACAGAAGTCTTGTTCAAAAGCTTGGCTTCATATCAAAGCGTACAACACGTGATAAACTGATATCTTATCTGTCTGAAGAATCTAAGAAAGCAAACAGCTCCTACTTCACGATCCCTTTTAACCGGCAACAGCTGGCCGATTATCTGTCTGTCGACAGGAGTGCAATGTCGAACGAACTTTGCAAGATGCGTGACGAGGGTCTTTTGGAATTTGAAAAAAATCGATTTAAACTTTTATAAAATAACGCAGGGGCTGTTGCATTAAAAGCCCCTGCGTTTTAATTAGTCTTTTTAATCACTTGTGAGTCAGTGTAGCGCTTATCTGATCATTACGAAATAACCATATTTAAAATAATTCGCATAACCAGATTGGTTGAATTTACAATGATTTCTGATTCTGGAAAGTCAAAAGAAAAGTCTTTTAATTCGCTATTTCTGTACATTCCTCTTTGGTATAATTATCTAAAATATGATAAGGGAGAAGCAGCGCATGAACTTGAACCACATCCATCACATAGCCGTGATTTGTTCCGACAAAGATATCGCATTGGATTTTTATCACAATAAGCTTGGTTTTAAGATTATCAGGGAAAACTATAGACCGGAACGTGATGATTGGAAGATTGATCTTGAACTCGGAGACTGCGAGCTTGAGCTATTTATAATGAAGGATCATCCACTCCGTTCTTCACCGGAATCTTACGGATTAAGGCATCTTGCTTTCCGTGTAGATTGCGTGGATGATACAGTTGCAGAATTGGAAGCTATGGGGATCACTTGCGAACCTATACGACTGGATTCTTTCACAGGAAAGAAAATGACTTTTTTTCACGATCCAGACGGACTTCCTTTAGAAATACATGAGTAACTGTCAGACTGAAAATATGTGGAGGTGAAACTTTGCAAGAATTAGTATTACACAGAGTATACAAGCACTTTAAGGGCGATTATTATCTTGTAGAAGATATTGCCCGAGATTCAGAAACTCAACAAGAAATGGTTGTATACCGCAAACTCTATGATGATGGTTCTCTTTGGGTAAGGTCCAAGGAGATGTTTTTATCCGAAGTGGATCATGAAAAGTATCCAGAGGTAAACCAAAAATACAGATTTGAGCTTCAAAATATACCCGGTAA
This sequence comes from Oribacterium sp. KHPX15, assembly GCF_900107835.1. Taxonomy (GTDB): domain Bacteria; phylum Bacillota; class Clostridia; order Lachnospirales; family Lachnospiraceae; genus Oribacterium. Next base: position 250,625 of record NZ_FNRG01000003.1, on the reverse strand, counting down.
AATGCACTGAGTGTCTGTTTCTCTGCGCTAATTACAAGGTTCAATAAATATAAAATGAAAGATAAAAAGCTTATACATACGGTTATAGATCGATCTGAAAGCATGGTTCAAAAAATACTCCTATTTCCGTACAGACAGGAAATAGGAGTATTTCTTAATATTGGATAATTATGGATTATTATTTTTTCTGATAGGGTTGTATCCTTTGCTCTTAATATGAAAGACCCGGATTGAAGAATCCAAGTACAACACCTACGAATGCTACAACTACAAGGAGAAGCATTACCTTGATAGGGCTGAAACGCTTCCTTGCCATAAGCCACCAGCAGAAGATAACTACTATTGCGGTGAGGATGCCCGGGAACACTCCGTCAAGCTTCTCCTGAAGAACCATGTAAGCTTCGCCGCTTGCATTAACAAGATGAAAACTGGTCTTGACACTTACCCATGTGGCACTTACCGCACCAATAACGATACCGCCGAGTGTTGTTACTGCCTCACGGATAGCCATACCGATATCTCCTACCAGGTACTCAACGGCTTTTGTTCCCATATGATAACCCTTGTTATAGATGTACTTCATTCCGAAGTAAGCAAAAAGGTTCCAGACAATCATGTAGAAAATAGCCCCCATCGGTGAGCCGCCGCCTGACATACCCATGGCGATGCCGAGAAGGATAGGTATCACAGTACCTACTACAAGTGAATCACCGATACCGGCGATAGGTCCCATGAGACCTGCACGAAGACCATTGATAGTCTCGGAATCTACTTCTTTGTTTCCGTTAGCTCTTGCCTCCTCAAGTCCGGCAGTAACACCGACTATGATAGCGCCGAGCTGAGGCTCTGTATTGAAGAAAGCCCGATAGGTTTCCATAGCCTCTGCCTTCTTGTCCTCATCATCATAAAGCTCATCTACTATAGGAAGCATGGAGCAGAGATAACCAAAGGTCTGCATGTGCTCCTGAGAGAAACAGGTCAGGTTTCCGTAGTACCAGTTATGAAAAGCTTTTGATAATGTTTTTTTCGATATTTTCTTCTCAGCCATTTTAAATGTCCTCCTCGTCATCGTCCCAATTGTTGTTTGCTGCGCCTGCCGCTGCAGGAGCTGCCTTTTTAAGCTGAAGCATCTTAAGGTTGTAGATAACAATTGCAAACATTGCTGCAACAACTGTTGCACTTACAAGATTAAGGCCCATAGAAGCTGCCAGTGTAAATCCGAAAAGATAAGGTACGAAATCAAGTACAGATCTTACTATCTGCTTTAAAAGTATTGCGATTCCGACACAAGGAAGGAGTGCACCAACTGTGAAAAGTGTCTTCATGGGAATTCCGTCCATCGGAAGAGATGTCTTGATGAGGTTTACAACAGGCTCACCGAGAAGACACATAACTACTGTAGGGATAAGCGAAAATGTGATGTGTGAGATCCATGGAAGAACCATGTCTACAAGGTAAAGCTTATGATACTCTCTGTTATCTACCCACTTCCAGCCCATGTGCTGCCAGATAAGGTTCATAGTAGCTGTTCCGTAAAAAAGAACTGTTCCGATAGTACCCACCATGGTTCCGAATGATGTTGCAAGAGCGATACCTTCAGCTGAATCTGCAGCAAGTCCGTAACTCTTTAATGCAAGCATTGCAAGAGGTATACCGATATAGGATACTGCACGAACATCAGCAGAAACGGTTCCGCCCGGAGTTACAAGTGCGATATAAACAACCTGCATCGCACATCCTACGAGAATACCTGTCGGGATATCTCCCAAAACGATACCGCAGATAAGTCCGCCAACCAGAGGACGTCCCAGTGTGTAGTTACCGATAGATGTACCGCCAAGTCCCGGCATACTTGAAAGAGATGCAAACAAACCGAGAATTATAGCCTGAATAACACTTATGTTCATGATTAATCTCCTTAGTTTATCAATTAGTTAAAGCCAAACTGACCTCTGAATTTGTTCCAGTTACCGATAGATGTTTCTTTCAGAAGTGCGAACTCTACTTCATAGCCTTTGTTCCTGATATCCTCAAGAGCCTGTGCCTCTTCCTGAGTGATTGACTGATTGTTTCCAAGCTTTACAGCTCCGGGTCTATCGTTGCAAGGTCCAACGATGACAGTCTTGACATCACCTGGTACAAATCCGGAATCTACAAGTATCTTCTTCATATCGATCGGATTCTTGGTGATAACGAAGTAACGTGTATCTGACTCGATTACCTTCCTGCTCTTTGCGATAAACTCATCTACACCCCATACAAAGGTCTTCTTGTCTGAAGCACTCTTGTAAGCAGCCTTTAAAACAGAGTTTGCTGCTGCCGCATCATTAACTGCGATAAGTCCGTCACAAGGGTACTCAAGTGACCATCTTGTCACTGTCTGTCCGTGGATCATTCTGTCGTCGATTCGTAAAAATGTTACTGCCATATCTTCCTCCTATTAATTAAAGTTCTTCTTCCTCATCCTCTGCTTCGATCCTGAATTCATGCAATTGATCTCTTGCACCATCCAAAGCATCGGTCAGAACTTCATCAGTCTCTGCATCGTCTTTGCCTATCACCGTTGTGATAACAAGTGGGAGATTCATACCTCCAAACATCCTTGTTCTTCCGAGAAGTCCAAGCTCAGAGATAACATTGGCTGCATTGGTAAGTGGTGATCCACCTATCAGATCGCCAAAAAGGATGATCTCATCATCTTCTTTAACTACCTTGAGCATCTCTTTTACATTCTCACAAAACTCATCTGCACCCATGCCGTCCTTAAGGCTTGTTGCCAGCAGATCTTCTCTGTCTTCTCCGGCAAGCATGCAGGCTGCGGTTCTCAGTCCCGGAGCAAATTCACCGTGACTGACCAGCACAACATATTTCATACATATACCTCCCCTCTGAGAACTCAGCTCATTTACACATTCCTCTATAAACGTAGTTTTTATCGTTTATCGGAATCACTCTCTGTTTGATTACACTGATACTATAACGATTTCAGAACATTAAATCAGGTAACAAGCGTCACTGAATCGATCAGAAAATTGTACTTCGAAAGATATGACATTTGTCATTTTTATCCCACTAAAAAAGCTCTCTGCAACAGGTGCAGAGAACTTCTACTTTATAAAATGACAGATGTATATGATTTTCTAACTCAACTTCTTAATGTAATTGTTTATCCTTCGATTCCAGATGATCTGTTCCATCCGGATATTGGATTTATCTTCCAGTATGGAGTCAACCGCAGTGGTCACCTCCGTCGCAATCTCTTCGTAATCCGGAAACCGGTTTTCATTTTCTGCTCTTTCCATGACATAAGTAATGACATCCCTATTCAGAACAACACCATAATGATCAAAAACATACTCAGCAAGCTCAGGATCCTCCGTAACCGATTTAAGGGGTGACAATCCCTCGGAATAATCATATATCTCTTTCTGAACCGCTTCTTCAGAAGTAAGAGTCTTCATAAACTGCCAGGCCTCTTTTTTGTAGTGGGAATCTGATGACATGGCAACCGTGAGCGTATCCAGTCTCGAGACATTATCACCATTCATCCCTGCAGGCATAGAAGTATAGCCCCACTCAAAATCAGAATAGTTCTGATAGCTTAAGTCATTCTGAACACTAGCTCTGTAGGTTGCAAATGACATCGGCTCGAAGGCAACCACTCCTTTATAGAAATCACTTGCGGAAGTGACTTTGCCTTTCGGAAGCTTGGTTAACCGTTCAAGAAAAAGCAGCGATTCATAGATATCGTCACCGGTAAAGTCACAAGCAGTTCCCTTGTCATTGAAAAGTTTTACCTTATTTGCCGCAAATGCATCCTGCCATCCATAGTCTATGACTCCGTACTGTCCTCCGGCATTCGTATCCGAAATCCCAGTCATCTCACACGCCTCGTAAAACTCATCCCAGGTCCAGTTCTCATCCGGAACAGGTATACTGTTATCCCGAAGCAGTGTTTTGTTCATGATCATAAGCACAGGCGAGCATTCAAATGGAAGGGCATACTGTATATTCCTGTATCGTCCGCCCTTAAGAGTTTTTTCATAGAATAAGTCCAAAGAAAACCCTATGTCATGCTTTATGAACCCATCAAGATTCTGCATCACGCCAATATCCGCAAAACTCTGGAAAATATCGGATGGAACCAGAAAGACATCCGGCATCCTGCCCTCTGCCTTTTTTTCCGAGAGCCACTCCTGATATTGTCCCAGGGTGATTCCGCTCACATACTGTACTTTGACTCCCGGATTTTCCTTTTCAAATAAATCGATGGCATCATCCAGTATCTTATAGGAATTTCCATTCTGCAGACTCCAGTAACTTCCCGCAAAGGCTCCAACAGTTAAAACTTTTTCCTCACCGGTGGTTACCGGCAGAAATCCGTGTACTGTGAGGATAGCTAAAAGAACCAAAACCCCACTAAGCAGTAATCTGTATCTTCTCTTCACCATGATCCTCACAAATTATCTATATTTTTATTGACAGTTCCGGTCTGAACCGCCCATATGGCAAGCTGTGTTCTGTCTCTTAGATTCAACTTGCTGAGTACAGTACTGAGAGTATTCCTTACCGTTCCCTCAGAGAGATCGAGCTTTGCTGCAATTTCCTTATTGGACAGACCTCTTCCCACAAGTACAACTATTTTCCATTCATTATCACGCAGATCCTTCACCAGCTCATCATCGACTTCGCTGGCAATGTTGGATTTCGCCATCTTTGAAAAGAGATTTACAACTTTGGAAGTCACTGCTTCATTGATTATGGCTGTACCGTTATACACCTTCCTAATGGCATCCGATAGTTCCGTAACAGAGATACCCTTCAGAAGATAACCGCTGGCTCCGTACTTAAGTGCATCGAATACATATTTATCATCATCAAATGTTGTAAGTATGATGATCTTAATGTCAGGATACTGTTCCTTGATGATCTGCGTACATACTACTCCGTCCATACCCGGCATTCTGATATCCATAAGAATGATGTCCGGTTTTTCATTTCTGACCGAACGTATAACCTCTCTTCCATCACTGACAGCATCCGTAACCTGAAAATCCGGTGTATTTTTAAGTATGATTATGAGACTCTGTCTCAGTAACTCCTGATCATCAGCAATCAAAATCTTAATCATATCTGCTTAATCCTCTTTTTCTTCAACACTATTGCCCCATCTTATCGGGATCGAAGCCTCGATAGTAAATCCATGTGAACCATCATACTTAAGGCTTCCGTTCAAGAGACTCAGCCTTTCCTGCATATGATGGAGGCCGAACCCCTTATACACTTTGCCGCAACCTATTCCGTTATCCTTTATTTTTATATTGAGAAAACCATCTTCCCGACCGATGTCAATGTCTATCACGTCAGCCTTGCCGTGACGGATCGCATTTGTCACACTTTCCTGTACTATCCTGTAAATAGCATCCTCCTCATACTGGCTGAAATCGAGAAGTGGTGTGGTACAGTTGTAATTTATCGTTATACCTGTAGATCTCATGGTCTCATCTATTATCTTAAGAAGTGCATCCTCCAGCTTTAGCCTCTCAAGCGCATCAGGTCTTAATGCCTTCACCGATTGTCTGACATCTGTGATTCCCTGTCTCGCAACTTCTTCTATGGCCTTAAGCTGATCCTTTGTAGCATCCGGTGCGATATCCATAAGCATTATACAGGCTTCTATACCTGTTACTATTCCCGTCAGGGCATGTCCCAGAGTATCATGTATTTCCTGTGCAAAACGGTTTCTTTCCCGTGTTTCGGCAGCACTCACCAGTTCTTCGGTATACTCCTCCAACTGTTTGTTTGCTTCAGCAAGCTTTTCGTTGGCGATAGATAACTCTCTGTAAAGCGCCGCGATCCTTTCTTTCTCACTCATCTGTTCCAGGATGAGGAACACCATATATAAGATGAAGATGAATACATCTATGAGAAACATGATATTGACAGCACCGGAGAAAACCGCTGCAACATCTGACCGATAGTAGTTCCATATCTGACTTACGGAAACAGGACTGATATATCTGGAAAGAACATTTCCGTTGAGAACCAGATCAACACAGGAAAGCAAAACGATATACACGATCTTTTTACCCCAGTCAATTCTGTTTCTGACGATATCTGCCAGGATCAAAAGTACCATTACCGTATAGGAAAGCCCCGTGTAGTAAAAAATACCTGCCCCAATCATTATCTCCAGCCATAGCTTCACTATAAGTTCGATATGATTGGTACACTCTATAGACAGCAGGAATAGCAGACTTATGTAAAGAATCCCCGCAACAACAGGTATTTTCCAGTAAACTATGGTTGCGTGACACTTTGTGATAAGATGGAATGCATTTCCCTCCAGGATAAACCCGTGCATTGCATGAGCTGTTACCAGAGTGAAGAACATTATCACAAGGCAGTTAAACAGCTGCATCAAATAAAAAAGCTGTGCCGTAACCCCCGTGATCTCATATTGATTTTTATTTGTTGATTTTTCTTCCATCTTACTGCCACCTGTCTATGGTAAATGAACCTACATTTGTTCTGGTGACCACCTGAACCGGAACTACAACCTCACTCGGGACGGTTTCACCATTAAGAAGTGCATACAGCGAGTCAGCTGCCTCCATACCTATGCGAGTTGGAAACTGGGCTGCAGAGGCCTGCATCTTGCCTTCATTGATGAGAGCCTTGGCATCAGGTGAAGCATCGACACCATAAAGCTCAACCCGGTCAAGCATACCATATTTTTCGAGAGCACTTGCTGCCCCAAGTGCCGCAAAATCATTCAGACAGAACACAACATCAAATTCTTTACCGGACTGTATAAATTTCTCAAGCCCCGGAAGCGCTATTTCATACTGCCCTTCACAAGGTATCTCACCTACAAGATATGTTTTTTTATTTTGACTGACAGCATCCAGAAATCCCTGCACTCGCTGCCTACCCGACATAGCCTCATTGTGTGTCATCACTAAAACCCTTGAGCCCTCCGGGTGATTGGAACAGTAGTACTGCCCTATAGACTTTCCAGCATTATAATTATCAGACTTTATGGTCACGTCCGAAAGTCCGGGATCCTCCAGTTCTGTATCAACTACAATGATTTTTACACCCATAGCCTTTGCTTTTTTTATGACATCTATAAGAGCTGACGAATCCACGGGAGTAACAACAAGTGCATCTATCCCCATATCAAGCATCTCTTCTATCTGTGATATCTGCCGTTCCACACTAAGCGCGGGATCTCTGAGAACTATATTGTCACCCTGAGCTTCGACCCTGTGATTTATCTGTTCATTTACTATCCCATAGAACTCATTGTTCATAGTCATATAAGTGACACCGATAAGGCGGGCATTTTCTTTCTGACCGGCAGAAAAATCCGGTTTAACACATATATATCCTATGATCAGTATGGCACTGATAGCCACCATAAATACTTCTATGGTACGGATTATATGTATATAATGTCTTGATGAATCACTTTCATCGGTACTTTTTTTGTTATAAAACATACTCTTTCCTTCCGCAAAACAGTATTGTTATAAAAGATCATGCATTTGTTAAGAATTTATCGAATCGATTTATTATAGCATATAGAATTGGAAACACATCAAGTGTTTCCAATTCGTACTTGGCCCGTCCCATTGGTTCACTTGCTGAATTGTTAAAGATATCATTATAGTGTGTTTTCACCCTATGTTCATTATTGATATAACTTTTCTTCCTCCTGCCGCGCTGCTTTTCTGATGGCATCATCATATCCCGTCAATGCTGCAAAGGGAGCAAACTGAGCCGCTCTGTTATATATGGACATGGGTTTATGTTTATCTGAAACATGATGCGGCATATCGATGATATCCCCGTACTTTGCCATGACATCATCATGTTTTCCGTACATCTCTTCCTGTGTTATGCCATGCACATTGTGCCATTCCGGTTTTTCACTGTTCATACTGATCTCCTAAAGAAATACTGTAACTCAGTCCCCGTTGAACTGTCAAAGCAAGCCATGACGGGAATGCTGTCTCTAAAACCTCAAAAAATATGCATTGAAATTCAAAACAAACAACTATGCCTTATGACCTCCTATCTGCTCATTCCTTCCCTTCATGGTTGCACCTTCCTGAAGATTCATTCCTTTTAGAACAGCATTCTTGCCGAATTTCTGTTTTAAAGCCAGTGCTGCTTCCTGAAGTTTTTTCTCCTTTTTACGCTCTATCGCCGCCTTTTCTCTTTCCCTTTCAAGCTTCTCATAATCAGTAAAAAGGTCCATCTGTTCCCAGGTTCCGACCTGATCTCCAAACCTTACGGATGTGTCTGCTTCCTTTTCCTCCTTTATCATTGTGGCAGTTATATTGAAACGCCTCACCAAAAGCACCGGATTTATGATCTCATCATAGAGTTTTGCAGCCGCTTCGGTGATAAGTTTTGTTGAGGCAGTCCACTCAGAAAGATTTATGGTACCGTGAGCATGTTTAGGAACTCTTCGGCCCAGATGATCGATCGTCATCGGACCTTTATATTTTTTTCTGATTTCCGGATCTGACAGATTCTCAATGTCATAGCCCACAGTGATCACAAGCTGCTTCGTCACCAGATGCTTACTGACAAGATCAAGAGACAACTGGTCAGCCATCTCCTTCAGAACAAGTCTGCTCTTTTCACAGTCATACGGGCAATGCAGCACCTGGCCTGAACTGATGCTGTTTGTCTCAGGTTTATAGCTTTTCACATCCTTCATCCCACACGGCTCATAGCCCCAGGCATGATCGATCAAAAGTTCAGCATTGATGCCAAATGTTTTGTACAGAAGTTCTTCATCATCGATGGAGCATCTGGCGATATCCCCCATGGTATAGAGTCCCATAGCCTCCAGTTTTCTGGCATAGCCAACACCTACTCTCCAGAAATCCGTAAGCGGACGGTGATTCCACAGAATCCTCCTATAGCTCATCTCGTCAATGTTTGCGATACGTACTCCGTCCTTGTTGGGCGGGACATGCTTCGCAACTATATCCATGGCTATCTTTGCAAGATACATGTTGGTTCCGATTCCTGCAGTTGCGGTTATCTGTGTTTCAGTGTAGACATCCCGTATCATGTCCATGGCCATGATCTCTGCGATGCGGCGTGGCTCCGGTTCAGTTATTCCATGAGTGGACGCATAGGTTTTGAGATATTCTGTAGCATCGATGAAAACCTCATCTATAGAATAAACATGTATGTCCTCCGAAGATGCATATCTCAGGTAAATGTTGTAAATCTGAGTACTGTACTCGATGTATCTGGCCATCTGCGGCTTTGCGGCAATGTAGCAAAGCTTCAGTGTGGGATCTGCCGAAAGCTTCCTTGCATCATCGGATTCACCTGAAAAATCATGACCTTTAAGCTTTCTTTTACGTTCCGCATTGATCTCATTAACCCTCTCAACGACCTGGAAAAGTCTGGCTCTTCCTGAGATCCCATATGCCTTAAGAGATGGCGAAACCGCAAGACATATGGTCTTTTCGGTTCTGCTGACATCAGCCACCACAAGATTCGTCGTGAGAGGATCACGATCTCTCATATGACACTCCACGGAAGCATAGAACGACTTAAGATCTATACATATATAACATCTGTTTTTCATTGTATTACTCAATTCCACCACCTGTAACTTTCCAGCTTATCTGCCTTCAGGATCATAAACTGCTTCAGGATATCCATCAGCAGAAATGATTTTCAAATGTAACCATCATCTTACCTGTTTTTATATTGACTGATTTCATCACATAACCTATTTCCTGCAGATGTCACAATAGTTCCGTATTCCTTGTAAAAACTATCTTATATTAACCGCATATTTTGCCAGATCGACTTTGCCATCAATAACTTCTATCCCATCTGCTTCCAGGAGTTCCTTCTGAGCCCATGCCCCACCAAAAGCATATTCACCGGCCAGCTCTCCTTTTGAGTTTACAACTCTGTAGCATGGAATGTTCTCAAAATCCGGATTCTTGTGTAAAGCATTTCCTACTGCCCGGCACATCTTTGGATTCCCTGCCATGGCGGCTACCTGTGCGTAAGTTGCCACTTTTCCATTTGGAATCCTTTTGACAGCCTCATATATACGTTTGGTTGGACTGTCTGTTACTAGTTCATAGCTTTCTGCTATCATTCTTTTGATTTCTTCGTCAGGGATAGAACCATCCAAAATCACAGTAATCCAATGATCTTTGTTTTGATGATATGCCGGTACTACAGACTTATAAACACTTCTCCAGAAATCGCGCCATTCAGGGTCACACTTCAGATTAAGACAAATATGTCCATCCTTTTCATATGTCCACAAAAATGCCTTCTTACTTGGATTAACTCTGATCAGCTGCCAATTTGAATCGTGAAAAGGAGCTTCCTGATACGTAGATTCAAATGTCAGACCAAATGCTAATGCCTCTTCCCTGGTTTTCATACAGTATCCTCCTAACTTGCTTTACCTTCTTTTTCTTCTCCGGAAATTCTTCGCACATGTTTTCTCATATTTCGCCTCAATTTGTTTAATATATTTATTCTACCTGTTTCAACAAAAAAACAAAGCACTTCAATGCGAGCTTCACGTTCCTACAGATTCAGGATTGTCAGAGTCCGGTTACATGTGATAATCTAACCACATTATAATTGGAAACAGAGGTTACTAATTAATGGAGCTGATTATTTTTTACGCTGTTGCACTTATGTTCGGAGCGGTGGGCGGACTTTTCTTCTATTATCCCTTTCAACAGGGTTACGATACAAAAGAAAAGATTTTATATATTTCTATCGGTACATTTTTTGCAGCTTTGTCTTTTTCAATGTTTACAAAGAATGTGGTACTTGGTGGAACTCTTCTGACACTTCTGATGGGTGGAGCCACTTTAGGATACGGAGTATACGAATCCTACTCCATCATCACGCATCATATTAAAACCGAGGGTAAGCTTGTAAACATTGATAAACACCACTCTTCGAAAGGGAGCGTTTACTATTCTTTGAATTTTAAACTTGAAGGAGATCGTGAAACCTACACAGTTGACCATATTTCTTTTACTAAAAAGTATGTAATTGGAAACACCTACAATATTTTCATTTCAAATCATGATCATGCAGCCTATATACACCGTATAGGACCGTTTTTTCTAAGCATACTATGTATTATTATGGGCATAATCTGGTTTCAGCTGATACCAGAGCTTCTTTGTAAGTAAATGTAACAGATAAGACGGGGTATAGATAATATCGGAACCCGAAGTTCACTGATATTATCTATACCCCGTCTTAAATATTTACGATATTAAAAAATCGTCTAATGTTTTTTAACCTCATCCTGAGGATCCCCGTAGTAAGTTTAATCCTTCTGTTCTACTATATCTGATATCTCGTCAGAAGTATCTCCCTTAGGTTCTTCAGAAGGAGTTTCTTCGCTCTGCCCGGCATCAGCTTCTGAATCTTCTTCAGAAACTTCTCCATGAGAATCTTCAGAAGAAGTATCTTCACTCTCCTCATCATCTACATCTGATACCTCATCAGATCCATCTTCCCGAGAATCTTCAGATGAAGTCTCTTCGTTCTGTCCGGCAGCTGCTTCAGAATCCTCTTCAGAAACCTCGCCCTGAAGGTTCTCGGATGAAGAATCACCGCTATGTTCATCAGCATCCGGATCCTCTTCAGAAGTTTCAACAGATGATATATCATCGTCCTGGTTGGAAGCTTCCATAGGATCTTCGCTCTCAAACGCTGCGGTAGGATCAACAGGATCGTTATCATCTGCGGTCTCAGCATTTTCATCCATCAGGTTATCGATCTCCTCATCGGAGCTGCCTACTTTGGCAGCTTCATCGGATACGTTTTTGCCGTTATTACCGTTATTATTCCCGGTCTGTTGTCCCTGATTCTGATTTTGTGTGTTGTCATCAGTCTCATACTTATATGAAACACTGACTCCGAATTCACTGTTTGTGTCTGATTTCAGATAAAGAACAGGATATTCATTTTCTCTTTCTTTTATTTCGTTTACGTCTAAAACAAAGAATGATTGCATCTTTTTATCTTGGTTCAGCTTACATATTTCATATTTTGAGTTTTCTTTCAGTGGAATGTTATAATGTAAGTTCTTCGTTAAATTAATATAAACAGGAACATAGTTTTCCGTTCCATTGTCAACCCGGCGTATGTAATAATCATTCAACGTCTCATCATCATTACCCTCAAGTTCGTAACATAAATAGTAGAAACCCTTCAGGTTATTATCAACCTTGTATTCACTGTTTAATGCAGAAAGGATATCATCCGCATCCATGCGTCCCTGAGTATCCGGTCCAGGGAGATACATATAGAATGAATAATCATTGTTTTTATATTTTATATGTATCCGATCATAATCAGGGAGCTCTTCTCCGTCTTTCAGAACTGAACCGACATTCCCGTACTTATCTATACTTGCAAGTGCTTTATCATTTTTGGAATAAGTGAATGTTATTTTATTTGATGTATCTTTAAAGTATTTGTCATAAATATCCTCAAAGTTATCTACCACCACTGGAACATCCGTAATATAACCTTCAGCAGGTTTAAGATCTGACCAGTTATCACTGAATCCATCAACATTGGCATCGTCAAATATTTTTGAAACTTTATCAGCCAGATCATTATATCCATGAAGCATAGTTGAGTAGGTGATGTATCCCTTCACGTCTTTATATGAAGTTGTTGCAGTGATGTTAGGCATTGCGTCATACCAGATCTTCAGGAGATCTTCAAGAGGGATATTTAATTCTTTATTCATCCTGTAACATATGTTGCCATAGATAGTTGCTTTGGCATGGCAATCGTTATGATCAGTATAGGTTGCGCTATAATTCTGTCCTCCAACCTTTGAAACATCACCAAGACTTTCCGGGTCTCCCATGCAGCGGAGATTTTTTCCAACACTTTCTTCTATACTCCATTTTTCGAGATCGATTCCCGTTCCGGTTGCTTTATCTCCGGCAAGATATAGTATCATCTCAAGAATGTTTCCGTTGATATCCGCAAATCCTTCATGTAGAGACTTCTCACTAAGATACTGGGATGTAGGAGCCAGGACATCAAGTACTCCATGCCCTACCTCATGAGCAAGAGAATCAAAGGAAGCATTACCTGTATTATCATTTACTGTTATAGAGAAGTATGCACCTCTGAAGCCACAGCTTGCGTTATCTTCCTGATCATTATTGTCAAAGCCTATGATGAAAGGTATGTTTTTCAGGTTATCAAAAAATCCGAGCTTTTTATATTCGTCATAGGTCTTTTGAACAGTCACGAAACTTTGTACGAAATGTGATTTGATCTGATCATCTATCGACGTGAATCCCTTTTTCAAATTGACAGAAGAAATGGCTGGTTTTAAATTGGCAGCTATTTTTCTTTCTTTATCGACTAAGTAGGAATATCTCACACCATCCACGTCTACAGATGCAACTGTTAGTTTTACATTATTTCCAAAATAATCAGTAAAGGTATGCTCTTCTGTTTGTATATCATCTGAGAAAAGAAAATCAAAAGCATACACATTGTTTTCTTTGGTAGGAACATCAGAGTAAGTACCTATATAAAATATTTCATTATCCGGCTGGATCACATATTTTGATATATAACCTGTAGTATCGTCTTTTCCATAAAAGACCTTGCAGTAAGCATTGGCAGTCGAATCGAATACCGTTTCAAATTCCGTTGAGACAAGTGTTTCACCGGACATTTTCGTGCGTTCCAAAATACTGTCAAGATTCACTTTCGCTATAGAATCCAGGTTTTTGTCAAGCTTAGCGCCACAGTTACTGCTTAAACTGATCACCTTGCCTTTATCATCAACTCCCAAATTGATGTTACTGTAAGGATTGTTGTACCCTGTGTTTATATCTGCTCCTGTAAACTGATAATAAGTATCACCTTTTGAATTTCCCACAGTTTTGTTTAACTTAAGTATCTTACTGTCGGGAAGACCGATAAGTTCAAGCATACACTGGATCGCTTTTACAGAATCATCTTCATTGGCAACTGTAATATCAGTGAAATGACCACCTACAAAGGTGACAAACCCATCACTGTCTGCAACAAGTACCAGATTGTCTCCGCATATTTCTTTAAGTTCTTCGAGAGTGAGATATTCACCTATCTCAGATACTGGAACAAGGATATTACCGTTTCCGTCAGTAACACTGTTACTATCGGGAATGCTCCGGACTGAAACATCTGACCTGTCATCTCCTACTGAAGAATCAGTGCTGTCATCCATTACTGAAGAATCGGAGTTCTCATCCTCTTCTGAAAAATCATCAGACTGAGTATTTCTGAGATAATCAGTTTTCCCCCCACCTGCTAAACCGGTTACATAAAAATCCCTGAGCCAGTTGTTCCAGTCATTTCCATAGATTTTTGTCAAGTTTGAGTGTGCGGCACGATACTTATAGATATTAAAATACGGATTACATTGATACCCGTTTAAAATCCCTGAGTTTACAAAGTGTTCATAAAGGGCATCCGGGTCAGTGCCGCACAGTTTTACAGCATCCGGATAAGTTTCGGCATAAAATGTTGCATCAAAAATATCCTTAAGTCCGGAAGGAGCTTCATTACCCATAAAAAAGTATGCAACCCACATATCCCAGTCATCACCAAGATAAGTTTCCAGTTCAGGATGATCATCACGGTATCTTTTGATATCAAAGTATGAATTACATAAGTATCCCCTGGAGAGGCCCTTGGTCAGGAAGTGCTGATATAAAGCTTCCGGGTCAGTGCCTGCTTCAGTCATGGCATCCGGATACTGAAGTGCATAAAAGAAAGGATTGAAAAGGTTTTTGAGTTTTTGCGGATTTGAAACAGAACCCGTTAAAGCCTGAGAATTTTTAACTTCATAAGCTGAATTTGCAGCAGCCGCTGCTTCGGCGCTTTGATTGTTTGCAGCTGCCAATGTTGTCATAGGTACGATCGAAGTACCGACTGTAGACAGAATTGTGGCAGCTAATACGAAAGATGTGCAGCTTCTTTTAGCTGTTGTACGCACCTTTACATGATCATTTCTATGATTAAAGTTTTTCATCCCCTACTCCCAAAAAACATATTTTTTCTCATATAAAATATTAACCCTCGTATTTTACATCATGTTTTTCAGGCTGTAAACCGGTTAGATGAATGATCTGTTTCTTATTTATAAGTACGATTTAACAGTTCATCCCCGGCTGAACTATTATAGGCTCACAGCACTTCTTCCTTGCATCATCAAATTAATCTTCCGCTCTATACTTACAAGTTCGTCTATGTACATTCTACATACATAACTCAGTGACTGCATCTTTCAGTAATTCAGAACAGTTATCTTCCTTTAACCAGTTAAGGAAATCATCATGTCCCAAACTATTTAAGGCATTGAAAACAGCATCCTTCTCACAATTATCAGACCATGCCCTCTTCAACAAGTCGGTTACCTGTTCTTTATAAGCATTCTTCCCCGGCTCCAGTCCTGAAACAGACAATTCTAAGCCGCACTCCGATATGACCTTAGATAAAGTGACTGTAAGTATTGATCTTTTATCATCATACTTAAAGTAAATATCCTGATCATCCTGCAACACTTCTTTTCCACAAACAGAAACAGCAAACTTATCTTTGACTAAATCAACACCATAAATCCTGATCTCATATTTTCTTTCACCTGGAATCAATGACAGTATGCCCTCAGCTTTACCTATATTGATCTCAATTGCGCCATTTTCATCCCAAACAACATTATATTCAGTAGTGACAAGCTGCTGCTTTTTATAATTCATGGAAGTTCCATCATCTTCATACATTGTATAACAGCCATTTGCTCCTGCCCCTATATAAAGCCCTATTCCTTCAGGATTGGCAGTACCATTTTCACGATCATTTAAAGACGTTGGCACGATTCCGCCTGCCTTGAGCAGTACCGGTATTTCATCCAGCTTACGATACAGCTTACGCTTAACTGCTCCTTTATAAATACGTCCGTTAAATATGTCATACCAGATTCCGTCCGGAATCAACATATTAACAGAAGCAACTCTGTACTTTTCATCGGCTGGCTCTGTGATCGCACCAACAAGCAAAGATTCTCCAAAGCCATATTCATTAGGTACATGATATGACGCTTCAAAGCTATGGTAGTCATAGTACATCGGTCTGATCAGCGGTTTATCTTCTTTATATGCTCTGTAGTTTTCAGTATAAAGATATGGAAGAAGGGCATGTCTCAGCCTCATATATTTCCTGATAACACCTCTATATGGCTCATCTATCTCCCATGGCTCCTTATTCATAAACGCACTGTTGCTGCTGTGTAAACGCATGATCGGAGAAAAAACACCATATTCGATCCATCTTACAAGACGCTCGTCATTTTTATCTCCCTGCATATGTCCGCCGATATCATGGCTCCACCAGCCATATCCGATATTGCTTGATGTGCTTGTGAAAAATGGTTGAATATTTAAACTGCGCCAACTGGAAATAGTATCACCTGAAAATCCCACAGGATATCTATGACTGCCGGGACCTGCATATCTGGAGAATATCATAGGTCTGATATTTCTTTTTTCCTGATCAACATAGTGATAATGATTCAGTAAGAATAAAGGATCAACAGCATCAGGCTTTCCGGTGCCCTGCTGCCAGTCGATCCACCAGAAATCAACACCTTCATCCTCCATGGGATTCATCACCTTTTTGAAATATGTATCGCGAAATTTTGAATCGCTGAGATCAAATTCCACCGGCTTTTCAGTTGCAGGGTCGATCCCCATTTCCCGTGCCACATCCTCATACATATCTTCAAAGCCTCTGATGCCGTCTGCAGGATGAAGGTTCAAGGTTGCAGCTAATCCCCTGTCGTGGAGCATCTTTAAAAACCTGCCAGGATCAGGGAACAGTTCCTTATTCCAGGTGTATCCTGTCCATCCGGTTCCGTATTTTTCATCTACCTCAGTGATGTGCCAGTCCATATCGATAACAGCTACGGAAAGAGGTATCTGCTCCTGTTCAAATTTATCAACAACCTCTTTATAGGATTCTTCAGAATAACGATAATATCTGCTCCACCAGTTTCCTAAAGCATATCTTGGGATCATAGGAGTTTTACCGCAAAGCCTGTAGAAATCCCTGAGCCCTTCATAAAAATCTGTGCCGTATCCAAAGAAATAAATGTCAAGTCCATCAGTATTTCTGTTTACATACTCATTTGTTTCATCGAGAACCGGACTTATACTATCATCCAATACCGCATAACCGTTACGTCCAAAGATTCCCGGTTCAAGCATTACTCTTCCATCGGTTTCATCTAAAGTGCGTGCTGTTCCGAGTAGATTCCTGTCAGAATTTCCATAAATGATGCTATAATGCCAGGTTGTCCCAAAATCCTTGAGCTTTATTTCCAAGCCATTTGTAGAAAATGGTTTCTGATCATATTTTAATAAAAGACTGTCTGTTTCCACATATAGATATCCATCTTCGCTCCGGCTCTTCACTTTAATATCATCAAATGTCCTGTTTACAACAGCTTTTGTAATTCTGTCTTCGAATATGCCATCTTCCTGATATTCAAGCCTGATCAAACGATGTGTCAGGATAGATATTCTGTATTTTTCCCCTAAGATCACTGCCATTTCATTACTCCTCTGAGTTTCATAAAAAATGGGCAAGCCTCCAATTTCATATGTAAGCTCGCCCGTCTCCGGTACTGTTCCTTAAAACCCTTTATTTATTTGCATTATAGCAATCATATGCATCCTGCTGGATCTGTAAGAAATCATTAATTCCCATCATTTCAAGCTGTGAAATATATTTATCCCACTGCTCATCCAGGCCGCCGTCAGCAACCCATGTCGCCTGATTTGATGATACATATGCTTCCAGATCGGCATATAATGTTGCAAGAGTATTAAGTTGGTCAGGTGTATAGCTAACATTTGGATATGCTTCACATGCATACTGCTTCACATCTTTATCTAACAAAAGCTTTGCAGCATCACCATTTTCACCGGCATATGAAACTTTGTCATTAAAGCCATCTGCAACATATTTGGGACCGAAGTCACGAAGTGATTTGATCCAGGCAAATGTATCAGCCGAATTGCCATCGTTTGGCTCAAGAACCTTATATGTTCCTGCTGACTCATCCTTTTCTACACCAACTCCAAATGCTCCATAAAAATTCTGGATAGAAGCATCTTCTGAATAGAACTTATCCGCCCAGGCAAGGAGTGGACCGGGATCTTTACAATCTGAAGTTACGACAAATTCATATCTGCTGTAATTCCAATGCTCCGGATCTGATGAAATGTACTGATTTCCATCCGGACCAACAAGTGCCGGAAGTGCTGCATACTGATCTGCATTTGCACCAAATGTTGCATCTGCTGTCCATCCCGGCGCAGAACCGACAATAGGTGTTTCACTCATAAGCTTTGCATCACGCATAGATGTGTCTTCTGTAAAGATTTCAGGATCGATCAGTCCTTCCTCGAAGCATTCATGCATAGCTTTGATTCCATCTTTATAGTTATCTGTAATCGGAAGATATACAGGCTTACCATCCTGTACTGCCATCATATATGTACTATCAGCACCGATGGTTGTGCCAAATGGAAGACAGAAAAACATAACTGAATCTGCGTAACCCTGACCAAATGGGATTTCATCTGTCGGGTCACCATTTCCATTTGCATCCTCATCTCTGAATGCTCGGAGTACCTCTACATACTCATCGTATGTGGTAGGAACTGACAGACCTAAATTGTCCAGCCATACCTTATTGATAAACATCTGATTTGCTACAGTTGGACGACATGGCTTCTTTGAAGGAAGACCATAGATGTGCCCATCAGCAGATGTAGCGAGTGCTCTCATTGTCTCGTCTTCTTCCATGATCTTTTTAAGATTTGGCATGTATTCATCGATATAATCGTCTAATGCTATAAAAGTACCGGCATTAGTGAGGATATCAGTCTCTGTAAAACAGATCGATCCGACAAATGCATCCGGTAAATTGCCGCCTGCAAGAAGAACAGCCTTCTTATCACCCCAATCGGAATTTAATATTGTGTTCCAGGTAATATTAATTCCTGCTTCAGCAGCAGCCTGGTCAGGAAAACCTTTGTGATAATCCTCTCCCCAGTCAGCCCATCTGACTGTTGCCACTTTGTAGTCATCTTCAGCGCTTCCGCTTGTCGGCTCTGTGGATGATGTTGTTCCCCCACAGGCTGTAAGCATCATAGAAGCTGTTAAAAATCCCCCTATTGCGATACTCAATTTCTTTTTCATAGTCTGCTCCTTCTTTCTTTATTGTAACTTAAATTATCCCTTCACTGCACCGATCATTACGCCCTGATTAAAATACTTTTGTAAGAATGGATAGATCATCATGATAGGCAATGTTGAAACCACTATAGAACCATATTTCATCATATCTGAAAGCTGTCTTAATTCCTGGGCCATAGTACCGGTTGCAGCTCCCAGCAAAGATTCATTTGCAATAAGTATTCTTCTCAGAACCAGCTGTAATGGCATCAGATCCTCATTTTGTAAATAGATCAAAGCATTGAACCATGAGTTCCATAAGCCAACTGCTGTCCACAATCCGACAACTGCTATTACCGCCTTTGATAACGGAATTACGAACTGGAAAAAGTACCTCAAAGTAGAACAGCCATCAAGCTGGGCTGCTTCCCATAATGATTCCGGAAGAGTCGATTCAAAGAAGGTTCTTGCAACTATAATGTTGTATGTGCTGACTGCAAACGGAAGTACCATTACAAGCCAGTTATCCAAAAGTCCAAACTGTTTTACCGTAAGATACGTAGGTATGAGACCGCCGTTTATAAACATTGGAACAATATAGAAAATATTGATCCATTTTCTGCCCGGCAGATCCTTGCGGCTCATAGCGTAACCGGCAGTTATATTCACAATCAGAGACACTAAGGTACCAACCACCGTATATACGATAGTATTAAAGTAACTTCTCCATATCTGATCCTGCTCAAATAACAGCTTATAGCCTCTGAAATCAATGCTTTTTGGCCAAAACCATACCTTACCTGTAGCCACATCTGCCGGATTACTGAAAGATGCTATGATTACAAACCACAATGGATAAACAACCATCAGGATCATCAGTATGGCAATAACGTAAAACACAACATTCACTACTTTATCTTGTGAAAAACCCTTCGTTTTCATTACTTCCTCCTAGAACAAACTGCTTTCTGTAGTCTTTTTGGAAACCCAGTTTACGAATAGTAATACGATCAGGTTGACCACCGTGTTGAAAAGTCCAATCGCCGTAGACAGGCTATATTGCATGCTCTGCATACCCATCTTATAAACATAGGTTGATATGATCTCAGAACTCATAATATTCTGAACATTCTGAAGTAAAAAAACTTTTTCAAAGCCTATTCCTAAAATGCTGCCGGCTCTTAAAACCAAAAGTACCATCGCTGTCGGAAGTATCATCGGGATATCAATATACTTTATCTTCTGGAGGGTTGTAGCTCCATCCACAGCTGCAGCTTCATAGAAGCTTGGGTCTACTCCGGCAAGAGCCGCAAGATATATGATACTGTCCCATCCCAGATGCTGCCATATATCGCTCCATACATACACATGCTTAAATTTGCCTGCGTCTGCCATCAGATTAGGAAACTCTTTTCCGAATAAGCCAAAAACATTGGCAAATAAGCCACTGCTTGGTGAAAGAAAGATCAATATCAAACCGCACATAACCATTGTTGAAATAAAATGCGGTAAATATGTAATGACCTGAAATACTTTCTTAAATCTCCCTGATCTCATCTGATTACACATAAGTGCAAGAAGGATAGGAAGAGGAAATCCTACAAGTATGCTATATAAGCTGAGAATGAGGGTATTTTTTATTGTTACACCAAATTGGTATGATCTGAAAAACTGAAGAAAATTTTTAAAGCCCACAAAATGACTTCCTGTAATTCCCAATGCCGGAGAATAATCCTGGAACGCGATAATGATCCCACACATTGGAATATATGAAAAACATATAAGTAGAATTGCCGAGGGAAGTAATAATAAATATAGCTGATAATAATTTGAAATCTTATTGTTCTTTTTCAGTGCCAACTCTCTCATTTGGATTGCCTCCTTGTTTTTTACAAAACAAATCATATAAATAATCCGAAATGAGAAATAGCACTTTTACGATTGTCTGATAGCACTTTTCCGAATTAAAATATCAATCTTATAGAGTATTCACTACTATCCTTTTATAATAAGTAATGTAAAAAATGTGATTTACAAAAGGTAATTTGTATGAAAGCAAAAAGATTTAACAGATCCTTTCAGGCAACTCTTTATATCAGAAGATTGATGCTTCTTGCAATCCCTATCGGATTGATATTTCTGATGGTAAGTGGGTATGCTTTTTCTGAAATGAGAAGACAGAATGATGCTTCAATTAAAAACTCTATTGATATTTATGAAAAAGAATTGTCTCACAAGTTGGATGCGGTAGCACACTTTGTTCAATGGACCGTTGTTCACGAACATGTATTGGAGGATTTCAATCCTGATAACAATATGGGTGATTATCGTCAGGCCAGCGAGGACCTGAGAGCCAGAGTAGGCGAAATGCAATATGCCATCGGTAATGAGTTTCAATATTTCTTTTATTCAAAAGAAAACCAGCTTTTTATCAATGCCTCTTCCATCGCACTGGATTATGCTGCTTATCAGGCTATCAGGGATAAACTGATAAATGATGCAGATGTAAACCAAAGTTCATACATCATAGAATGGACACCTTATGAATTTAACGATTGCACCTTCTTATATTACTGTATCTGCTATAAAGATTATGTATTTGCCAGTGCAATTGATATGAAAGACGTGAGCGCCCCTCTATCATCTTTAAACCTTGGCAGACTGGGCTGCATTCAATTTGAGTCAGGCAACAATGTTTTCTATGCTACTAATGAGGTTCCATCAGGTCCTGCTTCGTTGTTTTACAGCAAAATAGCAATTGAGAATACACAGTATGACATTCCATTTGATATAAGCATTTATATGGATGTTTTCAGCCATTATGGGCATATATTCTTTCTGTTATTTTTGATCTTTCTTTTGGCACTGATATTTATAATACTGATGGGAATATATATTTTGTTCACATACAGAAAGATCATACTTCCGATCAAATTATTATCAGATAATTTAGCTGCCTTGGACAGACTTCCGGAAGATCCGGATCAAACACAGGAAGCTTCCATCATGTTATCTGATACCAATATTCAGGAGCTGAATCAGATAAACAGGCAGTTTAAAAATCTGACCCATGAAATAACCAGACTAAAGATCAATATTTATGAGGCTGAACTTGAAAAGAATAACTTCCTTATTCACTTTTTACAGCAGCAGATCAAACCTCATTTTTATTTAAATTGACTGACCACTATCGACAGTATGCTTAGCATAGGAGAAACTGAAACCGCAAGAAAAATGCTTACATTTACTTCAAAGTATCTGCGCTACCTGTTTCAGGCAGATCAGGATTTCATCAATCTAAGCAGCGAATTAGCCCACATTGAAGATTACATTAATATTCAAAACCTACGATTAGGTCACACCATAAAATATGAATTACACACAAAAGAGGACTATGCCCTTGTACAGGTTCCTCCACTCCTGCTTATCACTTTTGTGGAAAACATCATAAAACATGCCATACCACACGGAGAAACGTTAGATATCAGGATCAACTGCGATAAATATGACTGCAGCACTGATTCTTTATCAGCCAAATACAAAACGCCATTTTATTTTGAGATCACAATTTCAGATAATGGACAGGGGTTGGATGAAGAAATAATAGAAAAGATCAATAACGGAATCTCTGTATCAAAGGATGGTCAGCACCTTGGCTTAAGCAACAGTTTGAAACGCTTAGAGCTTTTATATGACAATCGGTTTGAATTAATACTTGCAAATAATGATGCAATAGGCGCAAAAGTAATCCTTCACATACCATATACACCGGATTAAGAGGTATTTGTCAACTACCCACCGCCCAAAGGGCAGTGGGTTTCCGCCTACGACAACTGAAAGGATTTTATTTATGAATGCATTAATCGTAGACGATGATAGATTTGTTGTCATCGCTTTAGAAAAAGGAATAGACTGGAAAACACTTGGAATAGACAATGTCTTTAAGGCATATCGCATTGAAGAAGCCAAAGAGATCATAAATAATAATCAGATCGATATCTTACTCAGCGACATAGATATGCCACAGGGTTCTGGTATAGATTTACTGGAGTATCTCAGGGAAAACGGCTACAATTTACCGGCCATATTTCTTACAAATTATGCCGATTTCAACTATGCCAAAAGAGCTTTGGAACTTAAAAGCTTTCATTATTACCTTAAACCAATTGATTATGATGAGTTATCCATCATTATAAAAGATGCACTTTTAGAATCAGTTTCAAATGCCAGTAAAAATAAAACTGCAAGAGACCAGCTTTGGGTTAACTATCTTCTTCAAAAGCAGATTTCACCTGATGATTTTCTCTACAAGCTTAAGGCATTTGACTCTGCAGTTAATGATGGGGATCAGTTTATAGTATCACTTTTTCAGATCTATCCCTATGTTTTAAAGGATGGCAGTCAGATCATATGTCAGTACAGCAATATCAATGATATTTATGAGCAGATCACCAAACTCTTTATATCTGTATTTGGCGGACACTTTTCAACTAAGGGATTGATCCTGCCTTATCAGACAGAAGAAAACCTTCTGATAGCCTTAGTGCCTGTACCTAAGGATGAGGGAGCGGGCTCATCACATTTTAATATGATCAAAACCCAGGCAGAGGAGATAGTATTTACAACAAAAGAAAAACTAATGCTGCACTCCAGTTTTTTCATATCAAAGGCGGAATCTGTTTTATCCTTACCATCTACTCTGGACAGATTGCTGCAGCTTAGAAAAGATAATGCAAACAATATTGACAAAGTACTTACTCTTTCCCATTTTGATGCAAAAATAAGTCCCGGACAACCACTGGATACAGATATACTTATGACTGTAATAAATTCAAAAGACTGGGAACAGTTTTATCAGCTTGTACTTAAGTACTCAGCAAAGCTCAAGGCTAATGGTGCCTTAACCGGTACAACCCTTTCAACCCTTTATTTTGAGATCAACAAGCTTTTGTATACCTACCTGGATGAACTGGATATCCCTGCTCAGGATATATTAAGCAAAGACTCGTATCAGTTTTTCAACAGACATATTTCTCTGTCCGAATACTACTTCAGACTTTACCTGGACTATATAGTCCAAGTATTTTCACGGTTTTCCGAGCCTGACAGTGAAGAGCAGTCTATCATAAAATTATTTAATTACGTTGATACCCATTTCAAGGATGAAATATCAAGAAATGATCTGGCTGATATGTTTTTCTTTGACCCTGACTATATAACCAAAATTTTCAAAAGGGAAAAAGGGATGAGCTACATGGACTACATTATAGAAAAACGTATGGAGCTTGCAAAAAAGCTGTTAACAGAAACCAACACTCCGGTCAGGGATATCTCCCTTGCGATCGGTTATGATAACTATTCATATTTTACAAGACTGTTTAAAAAGAAATTCGGGATCACTCCGGCAGAATATAGAAAAGTGATGTAAAATGAGCAGCCCCCTGCGTTCTCCCTAAAATGAGTCAGACCTTCTCGTATCCTTCATAATGGAATGAGATTATGGAAATAAACAAAAGTCACCGTGAACGGTTCATCTTTGGAACTTACCACGGTGGCTTTCTTTCACTATCTCAAAACAATATGGAATATTTTATGGCATGCATGTATGGATTCTATTATGGGATAGATAGGATAAATGTGTATCATTCCCTCTCCCACTATGAGCTCATTGGACACATCCTGATCCAGCATCCTGAACATCTTTGTTACATCCGGATACAGAACCTCATCTGTTCCAATGAATACCGTTATGTTCTTAATCCCTTTCAGATCACCGTAAATAGGGCTGACCTTCGGATCATGAAGATCCAGGTCTCCGGCCCAGCGCTTCGCCACCGAAACAGCAGAGGCTGCTGTTATCAAAGGATCCTTAGGCTGATACTGTTTAATGTCTTCGTTTTCCATTGAGATATCTACCCAGGGAGAAAGCAGGATCAGCTCGTCCGGCAGGCGGATACCTTCTGCTTTAAAATGTTCTGTCAGGGCAAGCGAGAGTCCGCCACCTGCCGAGTCACCCATGAGAATAATCTTCTTCTCCGGATGTTCCTCACAATACTGTTTGTATACCGGCACTATAAGGTCAAATGCCTCTTTATAAG
This sequence comes from Oribacterium sp. KHPX15, assembly GCF_900107835.1. Taxonomy (GTDB): domain Bacteria; phylum Bacillota; class Clostridia; order Lachnospirales; family Lachnospiraceae; genus Oribacterium. The sequence continues at coordinate 225,228 of NZ_FNRG01000003.1, read as the reverse complement.
TCCCGAATGGTGCAAGTCTGTAGGCAGGAGCAATAACGTAAGCATTGGTCTCCTTCACAAGCTTTTCTATAAACATCCAGTGAATAGGAATGAAATCATATCTGTAGGCACCGCCATGAATATAAAAAACCGTATAACGTGATACGCCCTTCTCATTTACATAAAAAATGCGGCCGTTTTCATTATCCTCAAATCTGGTCCCTATATTTTTCGGAGCCGGAGACTTTTTCTCTTCTGCTTTAAGAGCTTCAACCATTTTCTGCTCGCTTTCCTCCGCTGAAAGCTTTGGCCAGAACTTAAGAAGATCCCCCACGATTTTTGCGCCTAAACTTTTTCCCATATTTTATTATTTCCTTTCAGGTTTTATCAGTTATTTTTTCTTATGATTCTATTTCGATCTGATATCTTCATTAATGATACCACAAAATCCGAAGTTTATTTTATCAAGAATAAACTAAAAGACCCTACCGGGGTGTACCGATAGGGTCTTCTATGTGCGTAGGATTTATTTTATACTCAAGCTTCTCATATTTAAGCTTTCTAAAAAAGACAAAATCATTTTCTTCTTTCAAAAACCAGTTCATCACTTTTAGATAAATCATTCCTGAATACATATCCAAGACGGTCAAAGTTCTTTATCTCATTTGGATCTTCTATCATGTTCTCTGCCATGAACCTTACCATCTCGCCACGTGCCATCTTTGCATATGTACCCTTTGTCACAAGCTTTCCATTTACAGTCTCGCCAAAAGTTACAGTTAAAAATGTATCATCCGGCTTCAGATACTTTTCTATACACTTTGAATATTCCTTAGAAGCAAGATTAATGATAATTCCGGTTCCATCCCTTACTTCATCATAAAGTTTCTGTCCCCAAAGTTCATATAGATCTTTATGACCACATAAACTTACCTTTGCCTGCATCTCAAGTCTATATGGAGTCACACCATCTAAAGGCTTCAGGACTCCGTAGAATCCCGACAGGATCCTCAGATGTTCCTGAACATAATCTATGGAGCTCCTCTCAAATACTGCAGGTGCCATGTATTGGTAGGCAAGACCTTCATATGAAATTATCGCCGGAGTTAAGCCACTGTGTAAATCCATATCCCTGATACGTTCATAATTCTGCTTCGCTATCTTCTCATTGCAGCCCCACAATTTTTGAAGTTCTGATAGCGAATGATCACAAAGCCAGGACAGGATACATGCTGTCTGTTCAAGGAATACGGGAAGATCCTTATAATCCAGTTTATCAGTATCCTTATTCATTTTTTTAGCAGGCGATAAAATAATTCTCATAGTTTTAAAAAAAATCCCTTATTCCATCTTTTTGCCGAAGAAATATACTTCCGCAGGCATGGTATAGCTGAAGCCGTTTTCGCCTACTTACCTACATCTGATATTCTTCTGCCTTCCGGCAAAACAACAGGCGGTTCTTTTGGATGAAGCTCTTCATTTGCAGCAAGAAATTTCCCGGATTCTACATCATATTTGTACCACCTTGTAACTGACCCCTTTACTCCCATAGTAACCACTTCTGAGAGTGACCCGTCAGGATAAAGCTCTGCGATACCTCTATATGGTGCGCCATAAGAGTACACTGCGTCTCCGTCATGTGAATAAATATCCACTATCTGCCCATGATAGGTGATTATCATATCGATCCAGTCATCATTGTTTATGTCGTAATAGTGATACCAGACCTCGTCATTATTTGTTAATCTCGGCCAACCATGCTGAATGAGCTCTGTTTTGTAGCCTCGCTCCTTTAATTCTTCTTCTGTATAACCTGCATCCTGAGCTTCTTTGTAACTGAGTAAAACTCCCCAGTAAGGATCTACATCTTCGTCTACTACAGACTCCGTAAAATCGGTTACTGAGACCTCTTCTATTTTCACGCTCAAGTCTTCACTGACGATTACCTTATATTTCATGTCAAGGTTTTCCGCTATTGGTGAACGTGCCTCTATGAGCATGTCAGTTTCACCGGGTTTTGTACCGGTAAAAGTAAATATCACATCGTATCCGGCGCCTGTCATCATTTCATGATCTTCGCTGTCATACTTTCTGGTTGATGTATAAGATACAATGCTTTCGTCCTCTATGATTACATTAAAATCCGGTCCGCCTCCGTCAAAAGATTCAAAGCTCAGAGCTGCAGACTTATCATTCATTTCAGTATCTCCTGATGTTGTTCCTTGGGCTGTTGTTTCCTGTAATGTTGTTTCCTGTACGTCTTCACTTTTCACAACATCACCTGTCCAATCGATAATTCCTCCAAACTCGTAGACATTTTTATATCCCATATCAGCAAGTTTCTGTGAAGCTTCCACGCTTCTTCGTCCGCTTCGACAGTAAACAAGGATGATCTGATCAAATTCCGGAAGTTCTTTTGGGGGTTCATTTTCTATACTTTCATTTGGTATAAGAATGGCTCCCGGGATATGCCCTTCATCATATTCATCCTGTCTCCTGACATCTACTATCACATGACCGTCATCCTGTTCCATCATGCGTTTCGCTTCATCCTGATTTATCTTTGTATATGGGTATGTCTGAAACATGCCGTCGCCATCCATTATCTGATCCCTTGATTCACATCCCGAAAGCAGAACTATTATAATTCCACATGCTGCAATAAAATGTTTCCTGAATGACTTTCTCATATATCTCTCCTTCAGCTTTTTCCGACAGGAGTCCATGAAAGCATCTGGCATTTACTTTCGTAATCATCCATTTTGTCAAAGAATTCACTGTCTGACATGTCAAGCTCTTCTGCTTTTCCGGCATCAAATATACCTGAAGTGTTGTGATATAATCCAATGTTTCCGACTTCTTTTTCATCAGAGAAATAAAAATCATCCCATACGATCTCTGTGCCGTCCGGACTCAGATGATTCTCACCGAAGATAGTGATTGCTGCTCCGCCGGAACCACTGTAATAGAAGTGATCATCTCCCATCCATTGATAACTGCTTCTTGCCCAGCCATCAAACACACTCTGCACTTCATCATCTTTTAATGTGAATAAGTTGAAAATGTAACTTCTTGGTTCGTTATCACCATATTTTTCATCACATCCTATGATCAGCTCCGGAATACCATCTCTGCTTACATCTTTCAGTACATATCCAACTGCCTTTGTAAGATCATCATCACCCGGATACATACATTTTTCCATCAGTCCATTTGATACGTACTTGTATTCCTTATCATGATCATAACCATTAGTCACGACCTCACGGACTTCCTCCAGGACCGGAGAATATAATGCTTCATAAGCAGCCAGATCCGCACTGCCCGGTTCGGAATCTTTACCTGCTTTCTTTACAACTTCATCCATGCTTGTAACATGAACATTACCGTCATTAACTCTTTTATATTTTCCGTTCTCAGGAAGTACATCAGGAAATTCAGAATTTTCAATTTTCAGAGTCAGATCATCCCCACTGACTTTATATCCACATGTCATCTCAAAAGGCATTCCGCCATATCCAAGACGGTTTGCCTGGCAGGAGAATGTCTCGTTCCCGTACTCACATCCTCCTGCCGCATAGAAAACTTCAGATCCCGGGTATTTCTTGTACATATAGAGATCAGAACCGGTAAATTCCAGATAAAGATCCGCTCCATCAGCATTATCAAGGATCCATAATCCCTTTAACTCCTTAGCTCCTCCTTCAGCATCCCTTTTAAGGTATACGAAAGCATCTTCCACTCTGTCATCCTTCAGGAAAAGTCTGCTGTCATCATTTTCCGGCACCAGAAAATCATCCTGTTCAAATCCCTCAAAAAGGATTCCTTCATCCGTAAGAGTTATTGTGCCCTTTTGACCCTGATCCCAATACAAACCTGCATTTGACATCACTGAAAATCTCAGTTCGTTTACAGTTACCATATCGCGGTATTCGCTTTTTAGGTCCTCCGGATCATTGGGTATAAACTCACAAGCCCAGAAGCTGTATGCATTAAGGCTCTCAGTATCTTCTGCCATTGCCTGTCCGCAATAAGCATAGAGATTGTCACCAAATGGGACGATATCCATGATATAGTATTCGTCATCACCGTTTTCACTGCCGTAATGATAGCTGTATTTTCCGGCCAGACGTTTAGCAAGAGACTTGTTTTCTGAATTTGAGTTAGCTGTTCCATCATTTTTATCAGCAGTTTTTTCTTCCGTTGAAGTATCCGTATTCTTTTCCTGAGCAGCATCGCTTTCGGAAGATTCGGCCTCTGCATCACCGGATGTCTCTTTGTTTTCTTCAACGGATTCCTGTTCAGTAATACTGCTTTCTGCTGTATTTGAAACACTACCGCAGCCTGCAAGCAACGAGCAAGAGACAGCACAAACTAAAAATCTCATTAAATTACTTCTCGTCATAATAATATCCTCCTCAACTATTAACGCTGTTCTTTGAGCTTTAATATCTGACTCATTACTTTCATATGGAAATATTGTATAAGGCTCTGTAAAGTTTTGTTTATTTTAAATAAAATCTACAAAACAGTAATATACACCTATAAAACATTATAATAGTTTTGTTTGTTTTTCACAGTAAAATATGTCATAAGCGGTAGATAAATGGTTTATTTCAAATTAAGCAAACCTCTATCTCATTTAGGATAGAGGTTATTCGTGCAAATTTAGATTTATCGATTGCATATGCAAATAATCATACTAATACCCATTCCGCCGCCTTTGGTCGGCGGCACAAATAGTGATGAAAAGTATTTTTCACACTACAATACTTGGTACAATCACAAACTGATATAGACTTATATCTTTAATAAATGTATAGTCAGAAAAAGGAAGCAACCAGTCTGATTGCTCCCTCTTAAATCTAAATTATCATAGAATACCCATATTTACAGAAAAAATTTCAAACTCTCCCCTGTTTCCCATATTGCAATGTTATTTGAACAAGATAGGGTTTTGTTCATTTTTTGGTTTTTTTCTCAAAAAATTTTTTTTGGTTTTTAATCTTTTGAACTTTTTTTGGGTTTTTGCTTAAAGATCGATTGTGAAATCCGGATTACCGAATCCATCAACAGTGAAGTAGATTTTCTTTTCTTCAATGTTTACAAATGCCTCGATCCTTTCAGCACTGATATATGGATGCTTATTGAGATACTCTAAAACTCTTGCATTGATGCTTTCTTCAGTGAACTGCTTTCCTGCATATTCAAACATGGTTTTGGCGAAATCAAATTTCTTTTCAGGAGCAGCCTTTGCAGTTGTCTTTGGAGCTTTTACAGTTTTCTTGGCTGCTGTCTTTGCAGTCTTCTTTGGTCCTCTCTTTGCAGGAGCCTTCTTCTCTACAGCTGCCTTTGTATCATCATTTTTAACTTCTGCAGCAGCATCCTTCTTCTTTGTTGCAGCTTTCTTTGCCGGCTTCTTAGCGGCGGTCTTAGGCTTAGGCCCTCTCTTCTTTGGAGCAGCCTTTGCAGATGCTTCAACCTTCTTTTCTTCTGCCGGCTTTTCTTCTGTCTTTGGCTGATCAACTACTTTTACTTCCTCGTTTTCCATACTGGTTACCTTTCTTGAAAAGTTTAAATTACTTGATATACTTATTTATTATTATAAATATGAATAAATTATTTTTCCATAGAAAAGATAAAGTATTTTTTATTTTTCGCAGTAATATATGATGATAAATATACTTCCTGTAGAATGCAAGAAAAGGAACCCTTTCGAATTCCTTTTCTCTTTTTTTTACAGCAATCCATTCTTAAGTTCTTGGAGAACCTGTTCCTGTATTCGATATTTTTCGTGAAGCTCCGGGTTAAGCGCTATAAGTGTATTCGTTATCTTCTTACTTTCTGCTTCTTTCTCTTCTTCTGTCAGCTCCTCATATCCGTAATCTGCAGCGTCTCTATATTCAGGATGCTCTTTGAGGAGTTCTTCCCACTCTCTTTCCGCTTCCTCTTCTTCCCAGGAAACTTCTCTTTCAAGCCCTTGTTCCTGTCTTTCTTTTTCTGCGGCCATACACTGCATCATAAGTCTCATCTTCTGCCGCTCGTTTTCAAGGCGTTCTTCGTAGGGTATTCTCTTGTTGTATTCTCGCTCGTAAGCAAGTTTCTTTTCCGTCACTCTTCTGTTCAAGGCAATCATTTCTAAAAAAGTCATGCCTTCCTGTCCTGCTTTTCTTCTGATTCGGTCTCTGTTGTAAATGACATCTACTTCGTCTACAGTTTTTGAGTATTCCTCCCAAAGTTCTGCAAGTACTCTTTCATCTTCTTCTCTCTTCGCATCTCTTTTTTCTGTTATCGATTTCATCTTTTCCATGGCATCTCCTCCTGATGTTCAAAGAATAACACCGGAAAGAAAAGTTGTCTCTGAACCTGTAGTTTAAAAAAACTCCAACAAATACGGAAAGAGAGGGACCGTCGTCCCTCTCTTTCAACTAAACCTTCTTGATTATACATTTCTTATCATTGAAGGCCATTGCATACTGTAAACGGACAGTATAGCCCTCGTATTTTAACTGGCTTTCATATTTCTTATCTATTATAAACATTATCCACCTTGTCCTTAAAGAATTCCCAAACCTCCTGTCGAAATACAATCTGAACAGATCTGTTTGGTATTCTCAAAGGCATGAGGGGCGGACGACCTGTAACGGCTTTTGTAAGATATCCCGTTTCTACCAGTGCAGACCACAGATTTGTTCCGTTTTCATGAATCCTGTGATATGGAACAAACTCATTTACAGTGCAATCTATGGTTCCTCCTGCCAACAATTGCTCAAAGCTTTCATTCGCGCAGGATGTTTTTCCAAAAAAACCGTGAATCAAGTTAATGGAAGTTTCTGATGTATTCAGCCAGTAGCTCTCAGGCCCTCTGTCATCATCATAAGTTCCATCCAGAACTGATTTTACATATAACAGTACATCCCATGGACAGTACATCTTGTCACGTCCGAACATATATCCATCATACCACTCAGCAACGGTATCATACCGGTCTGACAAGCCTGCATCTGCAAGTAGTTTCTTCACATCATTATCTGTGAAGCCTATGGATGATGCATATATAGGTGACATAACTGTATATGGCATTATGTTGTTGACACCGGTATAGGTACTGTTCTTCACTGTGTATAGACATCCGGACAGCAGCACTGCTTTTACATTATCGTTGGTTTTGCAAATGAAGCTCAGCATATGCTCTATCATGTCTCTTACTTCATCGTAATAAGGCGTACCTAGAGCTTTTGCCATTGGGACATCGTATTCGTCAATGATGACAAAGACCTGCCTCCCATAATGTTTTCTCATTATTTGAGCGAGTAAAGCAACAGACTGAATAGTATCTTCCTCCCCCATTTCTTTCCTTTGTAGTTTGACAAAGAATTCTTTATGAAGATCACTTATTTTCTCACTTTCCAGCAATTCTGCACAACTATCATAAGTAGTTGCTATGGCAATTTGAAAGTTTCTGAATACCTTCTCGAAACTATCTCCGAACACTTCTTTCAGGGATATAAAAATTACAGGATATTGGTTCATGTATTTTTCTACAACATCTGTGTTCTCCATGACCTTTAACCCGGCAAAAATTGATTCACTTTTCTGTCTTATGTCCAGAAAGTCTCGGAACATGGTCATGGTCAATGTTTTTCCGAATCTGCGAGGGCGCGCAAAAAGGACAGCTTTATCAAATCGTTTTATAAGATACTCTTCAATGATTTCTGTCTTATCAATGTAATAAGAATTATTTTCACGCAGATCTCGAAAACTATCGTATGAAGATCTAATGCTTAGCATCAATTTTGCCCTCCTAACGAAGCATGTTCCTCGTATATTATTTATACTAACATCTTATAGCAATTCATGTTATTTCTCAACAACTCCCCTATAAGCAAACGGTCGATTCTGCATCGTAATAATGTCTCTGTGTCCAAAATGCATATCAGCGGTAAAATAAACCAGTATCTCTCACACCTTCTTCACGACTCTCTTCAATACAAATATAAAACAATATATATGTTTTCGTCATCCTTAAAAGTCTTGATAACATCACGCAAATATCTCATACGACAAGACGGATCACTTTTGAAAATTTTCTGAGCACATTTATACAATTTCTGATTTGAAGATGCATACGACAGTCTGGATCCATAAGCATCCGTAATCGTGCTTTTTAGCCTTTCGACTTGTAGCTCATCATCGTATTTATTAACAAGAAGTGAAAATGGAGTATCCGGAAAGAAGCATTCAATAAAATTCATTTGATATACATCATATCCAAAGGCACCTATGTCATACATGGCAACTATCCCAGATGCAGATACACCCTCAATGCTTTCATCTGGAAAGTCATATTCACGCACAAAATATAACTTGCAATTAACACTCATCGAAACACACACCACCTCCGGACTGATGTAACCTTTTTAATTAAATGATAGCGCCTTATATGCTATCTGTCAGTTAACTCGTGGTTTAAAAAAATCCCCTTGAACAAAGACAGAGAGGAACCTTCGTCCCCCTCTATTAATCAAATACTTTCTATAGATTAAATAATAGCGTCTATTAATCTAACTGTCCGTTAAACCGATTTTGCGCTATATTTTCTGTTTGCTTCTTCTACAAGCCTGAATGCTGAAGACATATATTTTTGCTCACTTTCTTTGATACCATTTCTTGTGGCAATTTTTTTCCATGAGCTTGATATTATCTCGGAAAATTTACGAACTTCGTTGACCGCTTCATCTTTGCTGATGTGATAAAACTCGCTGGTCTCTATAGCCTTATCAAATGATCTGTAGCCACTATCTGTGTCTATATTCATCTCAAGGAATTGTTCATCAGCAGCAGGATTTATATCAAAAGCCGGAGACAATTCCCAGGTATCACCTTGAAGCAGGAAGCCATGATTTCTTAGATGATCATCATGATTTGCTATAGCAATATCAAAAAGCATATGCCTGAATAGCTCATGTAAATTTTCATCGGTGTTTAGAGTCAAACGCTGTACCGTTTCTGCAAGGTCGAGATATCCAATTCCGTCAGTTTTACCGTCCCTTGCACCAAGCATGGTCATTGCTGATGCGTAATGAATACGTTTTTCAAATCCATCTGTATATACCCGATCAAATCTTTTTGAAAGAAAAGTACTTCCTAAATCACTTAATTTCATAAGCTTGCATTCGGGAATGTTTAGACCACACTTTGAAGCAAGGTCATTTGCTGTTTTCTCCCATGCTCCTACATCATATGTATCATTCTTGGACGGAAATTTCGCTATCCATAATGAACCGTCAATATCTTCCACGTTTGCTTTCGGGCGGGCTCCACCAAGGGAAGAACCCGGTGCAACAAGCTGTTCAACCCAACGATTATCAGTATCTTTTTCATATCCAAGAGATATCTGTTCAAGTTCTCTTATGGCTGTAATCGGAGGAATTGGGAGGGTATCATTATTTAGAAAATCTCCATCCGAATCAGTTTTATACCTAAATCCACCGATACGGTAACAATCCTGGATTCCGAGAAGATAATCTGATTCAAAAAATTTCTTGGGAGCTCTTTTTTCTTTAATTGCGTACAATGTTTCCCGTCTGTCTATCAACTTGCGTCCCCATCTGTCGGGACAGGAATCCTCAAATGCCCCAAATAATTGTTTATCAGCAGAATATGAACGATATGTAACTTGTGGAATCGTAGGGTCAAGCATTAATAATGAATGCTCTATCAACCATTTCCGATCATATTCAAATGATGCTATCTCGTTACCATTAGCTACACCACAATGAATTGTACCGATTAGTTCGTTGCTGAGCCATCCTGCATATACGAATATATCTTTTTTTCCACTCATTGCTTATTTTTTACCCTTCTTGGAGTCTTAATCTCCAGATCCTGTATAGTTCTGCCAAGTTCATCATCTTTGGCAAGCAAAAGAATGTCATCCTGAAGCCCTAATGCATTCAGGACAGCAAGATACATTCCCATTGACACGGATGGCGAGCCTTTTTCTATTTGTACAACTGTTGTTCTTCCGACATGGGCTTTTTGAGCAATGTCTTCCGCTGTGAGGTGTCTACGTAACCTTGCAAGTTTTATTTGTTCACCTACAGTTTGTAGTTTCCTTGCTGTTTGTGGAAACAATAACGCTTTTCGTTTTCCCATAATCGCTCCTAATGTTTGTATTTATGTATATTATACATTATATTGTTTATATTTACAAACATTAAACCGTCATTGGCGCATTGACGTTATCACCCATATAAAAACAGCATATACAAAAAATTATAATCATCCATGACCGTATCACTATATATTCCCGTCATACTACATCTCTGAGAAGTCTATATATCGCCACACCCTTTTTAAGTCCGAACTCATGAAGAGTTCCGGTGTACAGCTTCTTAGTTGACTCACATTTGTTATCAGAAAAAAACTTAATAATATTATCCGTTAAAGGTTTATACTCGGTATCTTCAAGAAGTTGTTTTATCTTCTCTTTTGTAGAATTTGACTCTTGTATCTTGCCATATTCAACTTCGATATCAACAGTTTGCATTTTATCCCTAATTAGCTTACGTCTTTCTTTATCATTTGAATCAGTAAGTTTTTCAAGACCATGCTCTATGCTGTCGCACACAACAAGCTTTGTTTCTTTAAGATTATCATTAATGCTAAAAAAATCTGATATCGAATCAAAGCCCTTATCCCTTGAGATGAGAGCAATCTGTCCATTGCCAAGAGCACTAAGCCTGCCAGCTTCCGTCGCGATATAGAAATCCAGAGCATTTTTTCTTGATGTTTTGAGTTTATATATAGTAAATTGACAGCCACTATTTTTAATTGATTCAATATATTCTTTGGTGATTTTAGAGCAAGAAACGCTATAAAAAATAATAAGGTAATCGTTTTCATTAAGATATTCAGTGCCCTTAAGTCCATGGAATCCTTGTACGTTTTCATAATCAACTAAAATGGCAGCCATAACAAAATCCCCTTCTATCATTTTCAGGATCAGTTTTATCGTAAAAGAATCGATCTTCAGCTAAAATATCAACTACCATATCTGGCTGATTCATCAATGCACGGGCATAAACTTCTGTAGCTAAAATCAACAAATCAAGCTGTTCTGATGTCATTTCAACTTCCAGTCTCATAATCCTGCAGCTCCTCTTAGATAATCATAGAGTTTTCCGGCTGTACTGAAATCGATATCCTGATCATGTTCATCTTTAATCATTCCCGGTTCATATTTCCTTCCATAATCAAGCTCATAAATAAAGTAGTCAATATCTTCGCATGAATCGTGCATTATCTTTTTTAATAACAACACGACAATGTTTTCATGCGAGATTTGAAGACTGGCCCCATTGCAAAAATCACATTCAACATTTTCCCTGCTGTTTTTGAACAATTCATCTACTTTCGAAACCAAATCAGAGGATGCTCTTAATCTTTCAACGATATCTTCAAATTCATCTTTACTTAATTCATAATCAATCTTGCCTACTGATTTATGTATTATTCGGTGATGGATTTTTTGAACTTGTTGAAAATACACGATTGCCAGTGTTCTTTTATCAAGGAAACTTGTTCCGTTTTTGTCCTTAATTGCCCATTTGCTTTCTGAATTATTGATGATATATAGATAGTCCGTCCAGTTTTCAGTGACATTGATCACTCTCTCTTCCGCACATACCAAGGGACCTATCAACTCTTCAGGATAACCATAATGTTTTTTATTGAAATGTTCTACGAAATTCTCGTACCTGCTGTATGTCACAAAAAAACCAGCCTCAAACTTTTCAAGAACTTCATCAGCATTCCCTTCCGGATACATATCTCCGTTAAATTCAACCGTAGAATAAACTTTGCAATCCTTATCAATATATATAATCTTTCCGCGTGTCATTGTGCACCTCCCATGTTTTTATTTCATAGTACTGTGCACACGACCATCTGTCATTGGACGGATAGTCCAAAATACAGCATTATGCTGCAAACAGTATATAATATGCTTTCATCCTCTTATAAAAAGCCAGGCCGTCATTTTCAATGGATGTGAATCTATCTAACATATTATCAGAATACTCTTTAACCAATAATTCTTCCATATGGACATGGAACAACTCGCTCAGCCTCAAAAGATTATCTACCGAAGGCAGTATAGAACCCTTATACCATCTATACACAGGCTGTGGGCAAGAAAGAAGCAGGTATTTCTGGATATCTTTTACACTATATCCGTTTAGTCTTGCAAGTCTTTGGAGTTTAAGACCTGTTCTCCTCATATCAATCGATGTCTTGTTTTCATTCATTTTCATAACTCCTGTCTGTATAATCGTTAAAACTCATCGATATTCCACATCCGGTTTTATATAACAACGCATAATCCTTTTTTTATTAAATGATAGCGTCTTTTATGCTAACTGTCAGTTAACTCGTGGTTTAAAATCTTCAACATAAAGAAAGAGAGGGAACTTCGTCCCTCTCTCTGTTACCTCTCAATATATCATCAATTGGTGTTTTAAATAACTTGCTTAGCGCATAAAGGTTATCAATGGTGGGAAGGCTTTCTCCCCTCTGCCACTTGTAAACCGACTGTGCGGAAATATCGCCAAGGAATCTGGTTACATCTTCCACTGACAATTTCGATTCCTCCCGAAGATCTTTAATCCTTTTTCCCGTTTCCTTCAGATCCAGTATCGGATATTCCATTTTTGCCTCCTTTGTGTAATACCTATCGTTAAAGTACAAACTGATTACAACATCCTCTGCGATACGCGCAATCAGACACCTCTGTCTTCCGGGGGATGTAAGGCTATGATTTTAATGTGCTGAATGTCCCCAAACTTAGTGTTCAAGAGTTTTTAATTATAGCATAAATTCGAAAAAAAGTTAAGATTTTACATCGTGTTTATTTGACAGATTTTACATCGTGGTTATTTGATTTTTTAACATAATGCTACATAGTAGTCATAACCTTCCGGGTGATGAACTTTTGAGCCTTAAATTGATTACTTGTTTTTCTCAAACTATAACCTTATCATCTATAGTAAGTATCGAATGTGAACATATAAAACACTTTGGATGTGGGAGGAAAATGATGAATATTCACGGACTTCAAAAAATGACGCTTCTGGATTTCCCGGAACATATAGCATGCACGGTGTTTTTGGGCGGATGCGATTTCAGGTGCCCATACTGTCACAACTTTGAGCTGGTGGATGGCAGTGCTGCACCCCTTATGGATGATGAAAAGTTCTTTGGGTTTCTGGAAAAACGGCATGGACTTCTGGATGGCGTTGCCATAACAGGAGGCGAGCCCCTCATGAGAACTGACATTGCCGATTTCATCAGAAAAATAAGAGCTATGGGATTCAAGGTTAAGCTTGATACCAACGGCTATCACCCGGAAAGACTTCAGGAACTGTATCGAGAAGGACTTTTGGACTATGTGGCAATGGACATAAAGAATTCCTTGCCAAAATATGGGTTAACGGTTGGTATCGACAGCCTTGATACAGAACGCATACTTAAGAGCATCTCCATCATCATGAGTTCCGATATCCCATATGAGTTTAGAACCACAGTTGTACATGAACTGCATTCAGACGAAGACTTTACAGCTATCGGCAAGATGATAAAAGGTGCATCCCGTTACTACCTCCAGCAGTTCACCGAAAGGGATACTGTACCTAATAAAAATCTTACCACGCCATCAGATGAGGACATGGTAAGATTTCTTGAGATTGTAAAAAATTATGTTCCGGGGGCTGAACTCAGAGGGTTATAATAGCTTCTTCAGCTCCCCATACATTATCTTCCCCGCTTCGTTCTTCGGGAATTCATCTATCTCATAAAGGCCTTTTCCGCTTTCACTCTGTCAATCATTTTAAATCCTCATTAATCCCGGTTGATTTTTCCCAACGCAAAATTATAAAACTCTTCCTTCTTATTCCCCAAAACCCGATCCGTCAACATGTACCCATGCAGCTTGTCCGACATGACTATCACCATGTTTTTCTGTTTTATAACCTTTGGAATTCTGCTCCATGGGATATCTTCATGTTTGTCTCCCTGTTCAACATGCATTCCGCTGTCATCAAAGCCGAGAACCACACCCTCAGGCATGCTTTCCTTCTGTTTGATGCTCTGTCCGTATATCGCAAGTGGGTGAATAACGGGGAACAGTAAGCAGCCGAATATGATCAAAATTTTATAAAACATATTGGCAGTTCCCAGGAATTTAAACGCAAGTATAAACATTGCAACAGTAAAAACGATGTTTACTGTCCCGGCCAGGGATCTGTAGGTTCTGGACATTGTTATATAGAACAATTCGGAAGCACTTATGTCCATCTTAAACTGATATTTCAATAAAAAATCCTCCACTACCTGTCAAAATAGAGCCGCAAGAAATTTTGAATTCATTTCAAAATACTGATATATGACATCATCATACGAAAAACTAATTCCGTTCAGATAACGTTCCCGGCTCCAACAACCTGAATCTTTGCGGTATCAAAACGGGAACGTATAGGATATATCTATTATCCTCTACGTCCCCGTACATCTCAAGCTATTAATTTATGCCACTTATGTCATTTTATCCTGCATTAACCTGCATATCCGAACATTCTTGGAACACCCAGAGAAATTGCAGGAATAAAGGTAATAAGCAAAAGGGCGATGATCATGCAGATATAGAATGGAAGTGTTGCCTTTACAACTCTCTCCATCTTTACTTTACCAACTGCAGAACCTATGAAAAGTACCGCACCTACAGGAGGTGTGAGAAGTCCGATACCGCAGTTAAGTACCATCATGATTCCGAACTGTACCGGATCGATGCCTATGCTCTTTGCTATAGGAAGAAGGATCGGTGTAGCTATCAGGATGATAGGTGCCATATCCATGATACATCCGAGTATAAGAAGTATCAGGTTAAGTAAAAGAGCGATAACTACAGGGTTATCGGTGACTCCGACAACAGCATTGGCTGCAATCTCAGGAACATGAAGTGTTGTGAGGCAGTATCCGAATACGCTGGAGGTAGAGATAAGTATGAGTACTATTGCGAGAGTATCTACGCACTTCTCAAGTGATTCCCATACACCCTTCCAGTTAAGTCCTTTGTAAATGTAAACACTGACTATGAGACTGTAGATTACAGCGATAGCAGCAGACTCGGTTGCTGTGAACCATCCACCTACAACACCTACTACTACGATGATAACCGCAGCAAGTGCCCAGAAGGATTTAACCAGCTGTTTTCCGAGATTCTGAAGAGAGAACTTTGCACCCTTTGGATAGTTTCTTTTTTTTGAAATAATATATGAACCTATCATAAGGGAAATCGCAAGCAGTGCGCCCGGAACGTATCCTGCAAGGAAAAGGCTTCCTACAGAGATTCCGCCTGCACTCATGGCATAGATGACCATATTGTGGCTTGGTGGAACCAGGAGTCCTTCGCAGGAAGATGTGATGGTTACAGCGGTTGAAAAATCATCATCATAACCCTGCTCAACCATCATGGGGATAAGGATACTACCGAGAGATGCTGTATCTGCCGATGCGGATCCGGAAATTCCACCGAAGAAGTATGAGGCAACGATATTAACCATGGCCATACCGCCGGTCATCCAGCCAACACAGGCGTCGGCAAGATCGATGAGCTTTTCAGAAATTCCGCCGGTTCCCATGAGAACACCCATGGTGATGAAGAAAGGAACAGCCATAAGTGAGAAGGATCTGATACCCTTGATCATCTGCTGTGATATGGTGGAAAGGGGAAGTCCCTGATACATCAGGCATGCTATGGATGATAATGCTACTGCGTATGCTACATGGAAACGCAGAAAGATCATTATTGCGAATGTTCCGAGAAGAACCGCTATAGCGGCGCTGTTTATAACCATTACTGTACCTCCTTCTTCTCATCTTTGATGAACAATCTTCTGACATGTCCGTAGATGGACTCAATTTCAAAAATAAGCATCGCTACTCCCGCAACAGGAATCGGGTAATAGTACCATGCTCTGGAAAGCCATGTGATACTTATGAATGTTCCCTTGCTTCCCAGGGTGGTTGCATACTGCCAGCCCACAACGATCATTATCACTGCAAGAATAAGCACAAAGACATCGGCAACGATATCCAGGAATATAACCAGACCTTCAGGCAGATATCTGTCGAATGCCGTCATTCTTATATGCGCCTTCTTTCTGATGGCGAGAGATGCCGAAAGAACTGCCATATAGGACATCAGTGTAAGTACAACCTCTTCAACCCATGCCTGATGAGGTATGAATTCAAGGTATCGCGCCAGCACCGCAAAACTAACAAGTAATATATCTCCTATAAGCAGGATCTTGCACAATAAAAGAACGAACTTATATACAGCATCATAGACAGGCTTAGCTTTATCTACAGTTCTGAAAAAGTTTTCCATTATTTACCTCCTTAAGACTTTTAAAAAAGAGGCACAGTTATGCGACTGTGCCTCCGCAATGTTTTTAATTACTTGGCAAGATCAAGGATCTGCTGATAGAGATCTTCCTGTCCCTTTGTGTTGTCAGCGATAACCTGCTTTGTAGCCTCCTGCCATGGAGTCTTATCATCAACGTCTACAACATTAACACCGCTTGCTCTGAGTCCTTCAAGAACCTCATTCTCCTTCTGCTCTGAGATTGACTTGTTGTACTCGCCGGCAGCCTTACCAGCCTCCATAAGGATGTTCTGCTGATCTGCTGTAAGCTTGTTCCATGCTTCCTCAGTGATAACTACCTGGATAGCACCAAGTGTATGTCCGTCAAGGATAAGGTTAGGAGCAACTTCATCAAATGCGTTTGACTTGTAGTTTGCGATAGGCTGCTCAGCACCGTCACATACACCTGTCTGAAGTGCTGAATAAAGCTCTGTGAAGGAAACCTCGGTGGCATTAGCGCCAAGACCTGAAACAAGACCAACCATTACAGGGTCATTGGATACACGGATCTTCTTGCCCTTGAAATCATCGATTGATGAAACAGGATCCTTTGTGAAGAAATGACGGAAGCCCTCTTCTCCATAGAAAAGACCGATAAGGTTTGTTCCGTTCTGTGAAGGCTCATCAAGGAACTCTCTTGCAAGATCTGACTCTGCGAACTTCCAGAAGTGGTCTCTGCTTACGAATGTATAAGGAAGTGAAAGAAGCTTTGACTTTTCTCCACCGTAACTTGTAAGTGCAAATGCTGAAATTCTGGAAATATCAACTGTGCCTGTACCGCCAAGCATACCATCAAGTACTTCATTCTCGGAACCAAGTACACCACTTGCCTGAATGTCGATGATGATGCTTCCGTTTGAACGGCTCTCAACTTCCTCTTTGAACTTCTGGCCTGTCATACCAACGATAGTGTCAAGAGGGTTAACCTCTGCATAAGTAAGAACGATAGCGTCAGCTGCAGGCTCAGCAGCAGGTGCTGCGGTTGTCTCAGCCTTAGCCTCTCCTGCAGCCTGTGTGGTTGCAGCAGGTGCTGCTGTAGTGCTTCCGGTATCAGCAGCGGGCTTTGATCCGCAGGCTGTCATGGAAACAAGCATAGTTGCACATAAAAGTGTTGATAAAATTCTCTTCTTCATTTCTACCTCCCTGATTTGTAGGACAATCTTCGTTACACCTTTTTGGTTTTAAACGTTCATATCCTTTTTTTAAATAAACATATATCTTGATTATAATGACAATTGCAGAAAAAGTAAAGCGCTTTCTTAGTCAATTTGCAATATACTTCAAAATATGAAACCACTTACAATTGTGATATTAGACAAATGTATATAAAGACGTTGTAATATATCCAAAAGACCATCTCAACGCCGGAGTTATCCACCGGGGACGGTTCTCGCCTGCGGATAGATAAAAAAGAATCAGAGGCTGTTTCACCTCTGATTCTTAAATAGCAAACTTAATATATGAGCATCAACCGCGGGATGTTTTTTTAACATGGGTTACAAGCTTCATAATACAAACCATGTCTATAAATAACGCGACCGCTATACTGCTTATTCCCCAAGCTATTCCGTAATTCTCTGCGATCAGGCCTATGATCGCCGGCATTATGATGGATCCCAGGCTGGCGATGGTCAGAATGAAGCTCCATGCCAGACTGTACTTCTTTATGATTTCTCCGGCAAATGAAACCGTTGTGGCATAAATCCCCGCCATGGAATATCCGAAGCCCATGATTCCGATAATGATAGGTGCGGTTGTTTTTGAAATGATAAGGACCAGGAAGAAAACAACTATGCCTATACCCATTACGGGAAGAAGGTTTTCTTTCCTATACTTTGTCGAGAGCCATGCCACCGTAAGTCTTCCGGCCAGGATCATTATCCAGAGTATGCTTGCGGTTACCTGAGAAAGATTTGGATTCAGAAGTCCGGTATCCTTGAAGTAGGTTATCATCCAGCCGATGACTCCTGTTTCTGCGCATAAATAGAAAAACAAGGTTGCGGTGCATATGTAAAACAACGGCTCTTTGAAAAAGCCTAAGGTCTCTCTTACCTTATCTTTGGCATCCGTCTCGCCACTGTATGTTTTTTTATCATCATCCTCAGGGATGATAAAATATAAAATCCAGGCTATCACTCCTACTATCGTAAGAAACCAGCAGGCATAAACCCAGTACCCATTGTTTGCTCTGGTGAAAAGCATCAGCACAAGCGGGAATACAAAAGCTCCCACGGCAAAGCAGGCATGCAGGCAGTTCAGAACCCAGGCTATTCCCGGTGCTATGGAGTTGATCTTCACATTGCAATAATTACTGCATGCACCTCTCGCAAGTCCCGTAGCCAGAAATGCAAAGGCCAGAAGAGATCTGTTTCCCGAAAGCATTAACAGAACGGATATCGGAAAGAATGTCTCAAACAGAAGTATGCTTTTCTTCCTTCCGATCATCACGGCAAGTGTCCCGGCGAAGAATCCGGATATCAGATTCCCCACCGAATGAAGACTTACAATGAGTCCACAAAATGCATAGTCAAGACCATTGGCCTCTCTCAGAAACGGGAGCAGCGATCCGGTGGAAAGTGCCAGCATTCCGTTTGCGATAAAAGCCCCGCAGCATAATATAAATTGTTTTTTCTTTATTGCATCATCGTTCATAAGTACTTTCTGACAGCCTCTCTTTTTTCAAAAAATATGTCCCTAATCATATCATATCTTTTGACATTATCAAAAGTGCCCGGTTTCCCCGGGCACAATGAACTAAATACTATGTCCATACTGTTAGTGATTCAATGTCTCCCAGAAGGAAGGCACTTATTTCCACCAATACACTGAATGATGTAAAAACATTTGGTCGGGCGGCTGTATTCACTTTAAATATATTTCCTCACATTGCTGCCCTGTAAATCTTTTCAACCGCTGCAGCGTCCAGCGGACGAATTCTTGAAAGCTTCATGGTGTCCTTCATGGTGGCATCCATGGCAAGGTCTCTGAAATCCTCATCTGTAGGTTTAACTCCAAGCTCTGTGAGGCTTACAGGCATGTTTATGGATCTGAAGAAATCTTCTGTCTTTTCGATGCCTTCCTTCGCAGCCTTCAGATCATCAGTCTCCGTTACGTTCCAGACTTTTCTTGCGAATCTTGCAAATCTAGGTAATGCTCCCTCATAGAGTTCCCTTGCCCAGGTTCCCCAAACCGCAGAGAGGGATGCACCGTGTGTAACGTCATACTTTGCGGATAATGCATGACCGATCTTATGTACCGAGAAATCCTTGCCTCTTCCGCACTCCGTAAGGTTATTGTGTGAAAGACTGGAAGCCCAGAATACCTCACCCATTGCATCAAAATCATTTGGATCTTCCATCACCTTTGCGCCGTTGCTGACCACTGTACGGATAAGGCCCTCTGCTATTTCATCTGTAAGGTCTGCCTTGATATCCGGTATGAAATAGCGTTCCATGGTATGCATCATTATATCCACAACACCTGCCGCAATCTGATTCTTCGGAAGTGTTGCAGCAAGAGCCGGATTCATAATGGCAAAACGGCATCTGTTGAAATCAGTGTTAATGCCTCCCTTTTTGCCGATCTCTTCGTTTGTAAGAACCGCCGAATCACTCATCTCACTTCCTGCCGCCGCGATAGTAAGCACGGCACCAACAGGCAATGATTTCTCAAGGGGAACCTTCTTTGTCCAGATGTCCCAGAGCTTGTATTCAGGATTTGCAGTACCATGGGCAATGGCTTTGGCTGTATCTATGGCACTTCCGCCGCCTACAGCGATAACTATATCGGCACCATAGGCTAATGCTTCCTTAACACCTTCTTCCGCATGAGCAAGTGTGGGATTTGGCTTTGCTCCGCCATATTCTTTATAGTCTACTCCTGCTTCAGTCAGTGATTTTTCAACTCTGTCCAGGAGTCCGCTTTTCTTTACACTGTTCTTTCCGAAAACAAGTAATGCTTTTTTCCCGTATTTCTTTGCAGTCTCACCGGTTTCCTTCTCTGCATCTTTTCCGAATACCACTTCTGTTGGTGCATAGTACTTGAAATTGTTCATTATTAAATCCCCCTTCATTCTATAGAATCCTTTCGGATTATTTTTAACAGTTCAAATATTGCGTAAAATAAAAATAGGATGTGAATGTCAAAAGACGTCCACATCCTATTATATCGCTTTATTATCAATTTGAAATATTTTTTATTTCTCCGATATTAATAAAACATTATTTCTTTTTGACTTCAATAAATATTCTCACTCTGCTCTGAAATCTATAGCCTCTTCCGGATCCAGCGGCGGTGAGAAATAGTAACCCTGGATGGTATCAGCATTAAACTCACGAAGCTTGTCATACTGCCACTCTTGCTCAACACCTTCTATGGTTATGCTCTTACCCATATCATGTACAAGCCGGATAACATCTTTGATAAAATCTTCTTTTCCTTCGCAGAGATAAGTATCTACCAGTGACTTATCGAGCTTTACATCATCTACCGGAACATAAGTAAGGTAAGCAAGTGACGAATAGCCGGTTCCGAAATCATCAAGCAGAAGTATAACTCCGAGGTTTCTGAAGCTCTCAAACAGCTCTTTTGTGATGGTAGTCTCCTCCATCAAAAGACTTTCTGTTATCTCAATCTGCACATACTTTGGATCTACATTATATTCTTTCAGTAAGGCTTCGAGATACTTACAGTAATCAGTGTCATTTATCTGTCTACTGGAGAAATTGATGGATATGGGCTTGATATCCTTCCCCATCTTTTGCCACTCGCCAAGCTGTTTAACCACAAGCTTTGTAATAAGTCTTCCGAGTCTTGAAGTCCATCCGCTCTTCTCTATGACCGGAATAAACTGTCCCGGGCCATACTTTGAATCCCTTAGTCTTACAAGTGCTTCGTAGCCGATGACCTCCTTTGTCTGGGCGGAAACCTTTGGCTGGTACTTCATATAGAATCCGTCATTGTCAAAGGCCTTCAGGAAGGAATCCTTGATCCTGGATTCTTCAATGACCTTCTGCTTCATGTCATCCTCATAAATAAATACCATGTTCTTGCCGCGATTCTTTGCTTCATACATTGCAATTTCCGCGTTGATGACATGCTGTTCGGGAGGTGTTTCACCGTCTGAATTGGATATACCTACACTTGCTGACATTACCACATTGCCGCTGCCTATTGACAGGGGTTTTGAAAAGATATTCATAATGTCATCAACCAAAGGAGATTCTTTATTCAGAATCTTACCTTCTGCGAACATTATAAACTCATCTCCACCATACCTTCCTAAGGTCATACCGTTCTTTTCGGCAAATTTACGAAGAGCCTTTGCTATATCTTTGAGCAGATTGTCACCAACATCGTGGCCGTAATTCTCGTTGATATCCTTAAACCCGTCAAGATCCAGCATTATAACCGTGAATTCCTGATCGGTTGTCAGGGTGCTGTTCAGATTATCAACTATGGCACGTCTGTTAAGGAGACCCAGAAGATCGTCATGCTCGGCCTGATAAATTAACTTTATCTGTGAATTTACAAGCTGTGCTTTGGAAGCTTTCAGGGCTATTACATTTTGCTTTTCCTGCTCAAATGCCATCAATAAGGATCCCATAAAGGACAGCATGGAGACTATGATAAGTACAGCTACAGGAAGCATATTTTTATATACTTCCACAAAGGATTCAGGCTTATTTATATATATAGTATCCTTGGGAAGCAGATTCTCAGACAGCCCGTACAGCTTAAGTACCATATAATTGTACTGGGTGATGCTCGGGGTATATAAAGATAACTCATAGGTTGAGATATCTGCCCCGTTATTCAGAACTTCAGCAATGATCTCTGCGGCATTTCTTGTCTGGACCGTAAAGTCCATATAAGTTCCGCCCAGAACTCCGTATTCTCTTCCTTCCGCGTAAGGTCTGAAAATGGGGGCCTTGACATTATTCACGATTAAACTGGTGGTTTCAAAAAGTGAATGCCTTTCACCATTTCTATCATCATAACAGGTCATGAAGAAGAATATGGCATCCTCCGGAACTTTTTTTAAAGCTTCAAGTATAGCTGTGGGTTCCAGTTCCGTTGAAGTAATGGCATGGAAATCATACTCAGGATATCTCCCCCTGTATGACAGGAATTTTTCAAGATCGGCCTTTCCAGCCGGAGAAGTATCGCATATTGCATATAATTTCTTCTTTTCCGGGAAAAGAGTTATGGCTTCTTCGAAGGTGTCCGCAAAATAATCCAGTTCATAGAAGCCGGTCATCATCGGATTGGCCTCTGCCTGCTTCGCCAGATCCAGACTATTGATACCGAAAAACACCATGGGAAGTCCTTTAAACAGCTCTTCCTGATGTTCGAGGGCAAACTTAAGTGCGGCATCATCTCCCAGGAGGATCGCCTCATAGTGCATTACATCATTATTGTATCTTTTGCTGAAATATTTATAGAACTCATCTATATCCATGTCACTGCCATATATTTTCGTATCCATATAGCAGATATCAAATTCTATATCATTGCTATAGAGTCCATCTTCTATACCTCTGATCTGATCTTTATAGGTATAATACATGGGATCATAGGATGAAAGAAAAAGTACCTTATGCTTAACCTTATCAGGTCCTTTCTGATATCCGGGAATAAACTCACTTTTTATTTCGAAAGCAAGCTGAACAAGGGCCAGTATCATACATACTGCCCCTATCAAAGCAAAAAACATCTTATAAAACTTGTAAATCTTATTTCTATCCATATGTTGTCTGTTCAATCCTGTATTTAATGAAAATCTTATAAATAGAAAGTCAGATCCTCATTTATGCATACATAGAAATAACTTTTCTTCTATAGTACTGTAGTTTTTATCGACAGATTTTTATATATAATTAGCAGATTTATATAATTAAAAATCTACTGAACGTGAAATATGCTATATTAGCTAAGGATATTTTAATCTGGGAAAGCTCCCGACCGGAACGGAAGAACTGAATACTGAAATGGAAAAACTGAATACCGGTTTGACTTTGATCTTATATGAATAGATGACTTTGGTTCAATATATGAAAGGTAAAATAAGTGGAAAAATTATTTGATATAAATGAAGAAGGCTTCAGCATTCGTTGCAAGCTCTATTTTGACAAAACTCCTCATGATCTGAAACACATCGTACTGGCAACCTATGGCTTCGGCGGAAACAAGGACAATAAAGCTATTGAGAAATTTGCGGACAGGATTACTACCAAGTACAAAGGCTTCGGCGTTGTCTGCTTTGACTGGCCCTGCCACGGAAAGGATGCCCGGAATAAATTGATAATTGATGAATGTCTGGAATACATGCGACTTGTTACAGAGCATATCCGGAACGAAATGGGAGCCGATGAAGTTTACAATTATTCTTCAAGTTTCGGCGCCTATATTACCCTGAGATATCTTCATGAAAAAGGGGATAATTCCTTTAAGAGAATCGTATTCCGGTGTCCTGCCATAAAGCTCTACGATTCCATGACCTCCCGGATCACCGATGATGACTGGACGGTTCTCAACAAAGGAAAGGAAATCCTCCGGGGCTACGACAGGAAGATCAAAATCTCTTTGGAGTTTCTCGATGATCTGAAAATTCATGATGTCAGCACCTGGGACTTCATGGACTACGCCGACGAGATCCTCATGATCCACGGCACAAAGGATGAAATGGCCCCCATAGAGGTCGCAAGGGAATTCTCCGAGAATAACGTCATCGAACTTATTGAAGTGGAAAATGCCGACCACCCATTCTCAAACCCACAGTACATGGACTTCGCAATTCAGAAGATCCAGGAATTTTTCAGTCCGGAATAGTAGCTAAACCTGTGAAATCCATTGGAAAGCCAGCGTCAAGGATGACTCAAAACATATGATTTCAAAAGTGAGTCAAAACAGCCGGGGCATGATGCCCCGGCTGAGATTTTATCTGTTATTAATCATTTCTGGATACATATCATGTTTTGTGAGTCTGTCCCAGGCCACCTTTTCCCACTCGGTGCCCTTCTTGCCATAGTTGCAGTACGGATCGATGGAAAGTCCGCCTCTGGGAAGGAACTTGCCCCAAACCTCGATGTACTTCGGGTCCATAAGCTTGATAAGATCCTTCATGATCACGTTGACCACATCCTCATGGAAATCGCCGTGATTTCTGAATGAGAATAGATAAAGCTTCAGGCTCTTGCTCTCTACCATCTTCTTCCCCGGTACATAAGATATGTAAATAGTCGCAAAATCCGGCTGACCTGTGATAGGACAGAGTGATGTAAATTCCGGACAGTTGAACTTTACAAAATAGTCATTCTCCGGATGCTTGTTATCAAAGCTCTCAAGCACTGACGGATCATACTCGTACTTATATTTTACCTGCTGGTTTCCCAGTAATGTTAAACCTTCGTTTTCTCTCATTGTTTACCTCGCCACTCTTATTTCTATAATCAGACCTTTTTGGAGTCTTCCGTTTAATCCCCTCTTCAAACCTTTATTCCGCCAAAAGCGGATCTACAACTCCGTTTGCCTCAAATGCTGCCTCACGGTCTATGCAGGTTCCGCACTTTCTGCAGGGCTTATCCCCTCCTTCATAGCAGGACCAGGTAAGCTCGTAGGGGACCTTCAGGTCAAGTCCGATCTTTACCACATCTTTCTTAGTGATATTTACAAAGGGAGCCTCGATTTTCAGCTGATGGCCTGAACCTTCCCAGATAGCAGCACTCATATGCTCATTAAATACCGGCGAGCAGTCAGGATAAGCACTTCCTGCCGCATCATCGGAATGTGCGCCGTAATAAATCACGCCGCAGTCTTTACTGAGAGCAAGACTTGCTGCCGAAGAAAGGAACAAACCGTTTCTGAAAGGAACATAAGTGCTTACAGGAACTTTTCCACCGGTCTCCTCGATCTGCTTTGCATAAGATTCCTCAGGAATCTCCTCTGTTGACTGCTTAAGAAGAGAGCAATTGCTGTATTCAAAAATCTTTTTAAGATCAAGAAACAGATGCTCTACCCCATAGTGCTTCGCTACCGCGGTGGCTGCATTAACCTCTTTGTCATGCTTCTGGCCGTAGGAAACAGTTAATGCTATGACATTATCCTTTCCATATTTATCTACTGCCATACCGAGGGCTGTGGTGGAATCCACCCCTCCGCTTAATAGAACCATTGCTTTCATAAAATCTCCTTTTCTATCTCAGATACATCTGGAGGCTCGGGTCTGTTTTGAACTCGCCTCTAAGCTCAGCGGTAAAGGTCTTAGTGTTATGCTTTTTGATTCCTCTTGCTGTCACGCAGCTGTGGCAGCCCTCAATAGTTACTGCAACATCTTCGCTGCCGGTTATCTCGATCATTATATCCGCGATGTCCTTGCCGATCTTTTCCTGAAGCTGAAGGCGTCTGCCTACCATATCACAGACTCTTGCGATCTTGGATAGTCCCACTACCTTGCCCTTCGGCACGTAGGCAACATTAACCTTCATATCGTACATGAGGGCAAGATGATGCTCGCAGTAGGAGAAAATGTCTATGTCCTTCATAACCACAACCCTGCCAACACTGCTTGTACCCTGAAGATCCTCTTCAAAAGACTTGTCAAACATCTCGGCAATCTCATGATTTGTATAATTCATGCCTTCAAAAACTTCTGCATACATCTCGGCAACCCGCTTGGGAGTCTCCAGGAGACCCTCTCTGTTCGGATCATCACCAAGGGCGATCAGAATACCGCGTATATGCTCTTCTATAGCTTTTTTATCTATCATTTAAACACCTCTTTTATTGGGATCCCAGATTACCTTGTGAAGCTGTATCTGAAGTCTCACATCATTCATGTTGTTTTTTATCATATAATCAACCATGTCCACCGGCTCAATGCTTCCGAATACAGGACTAAGGTAGGTGTGGCATCTGTTTGTAAGATCATAGGTCTCTATGATGTTTTTTGCTCTATCCAGATCCTCGATACTTCCGGAAACGAACTTAACAGTATCCTGTTTATCCAGGAGCTCAAAGTTGCTGTGAAGCATCCGGCTTTCACATTTACTTCCCGGAAGCTTGTAGTCCATGGTAAACACAGGCCTTTTAGACTTTGTGGATAGAATTCTGCCGTTTTCTTCTGAACCGCCCATAGCTGCCTTGTTCTCACTATCAGAAACCGAATTCCGTATAAACGGCTTCAGATCCACCGCCCCGTTGGTTTCGATCTCCACTCTGAGGTCTGAATCCAGCAGCAAATCTATAAGCCTGTCAACGCCCTCCTGTAGCAGCGGTTCTCCACCGGTGAGGGTGACATTCTTCACTCCCGTTGATTTTACATAATCAAGGATCTCTTCCTGTGACATCTCCGTAAACGGACAGTCCTTCTCATTGGCCCACATGGTATCGCAATAACTGCATGCCAGATTGCAGCCTTTAAAACGTATAAATACCGCAAGCTCACCGGCTCTCGTTCCCTCGCCGTTAATGCTTACAAATTTCTCAACAACCTTCATTCGTTAGCCCTCATAGCAAGCACAGTTATTTGGAGTTTCATATACAGAAACCCTGTTAACATCAAATCCGGAAGCCTCAACACTATCATAAAAGAACTTTGAGAAGTTCTCCGCCGTAGGTCTGAAAGGAACTGCATTCAGCCTGAAGTCCTCATCAAGAAGTGCCTTAACAGTTGCTTCCTTTAATGAACCTTCTTCATATATAAGTGTGTGATCAAACTTGTCACAAAGCTCCTTCACAATCTTTTTCAGATCCGAAAAGTCCACCAGCATTCCCCTGGTCTGAGTTTCTTCACTAAGCTTATCTCCCTTTATCTCCACCACAACTCTCCATCTGTGTCCATGGATATTGCTGCATTTTCCTTCATAGCCCTTTAGAAAATGAGCGGCATCAAAGCTTGATTCCGATTTAAGATAAAACATAAATTCTCCCATCGATTAAGATTTAACTGCAAAAAAATAGCTCTGCATACGCAGAGCTACACAAAATCCAAATACATAAAGAGGCCGGTATAAACCAATCCTCTATAAAGATCCTCTATTATAAACTGGTATATATAGACGGATCATCACATATTTAAAAAGGTAGTCCTGGTTTTGTTTAGTGACAGGAAGGTACAAATGAACTGTCATTTTTAGTTTTCGAAGCTGTATCATACCACTGAAATCAGAACCGGTCAACCACCAGGAGATATTATATTATAAGCATGCATCTATCTTTTAAAAATCAATTATAGAAGTAGGTGCCCGCCGGCTTCGGCGTACGGTATGACACTTTACTGTATTCGGATATCCGTGATCGCCACCTGATTTCCGGTGATGGCGGCGTAAACCTTCTTGTTGCCGTCCCGGATCCTGGTGATATTTTCGATGAAAATTCCGAGATTTTCAGAATCCAGTGTCACACGGTTGCCACGGCGCAGCAGAACAACCTCATACTCCACTCCGTCCTTATTGAGACGCTTCCAGTCTTCCCAGTTGGTAAAGACCTCTGTCTTTCTCATGGTGAACTTGTTCTCGGCATACTCATCGGAATTCTCATTTTCACCATTCAGCTTGATAAGAGCATATTCATGATAACCTTTACCGTTTATCTTTTTGTCCTCAGATGTATAAATGACTATATAAGGACAGTCCCAGACAAGGCTTGCGGAAGGAAGACTCATTGAGTGGAATCTTAACTGTGTCCAGTCCTTGATCTCAATTGCTGCGGTTGAAGCAGATCTGTTACGATCCACCTGAACATTGGGCATATCCGAGGACAGTCTGTCGATATAGCTTACCTCCTCTGCGATACGCGGGATATCCCCCTCCTTAACACTGTCTTCGGTCTGCTCCACCTCGATATCGTAGATGCAACAGTTTTCACCGGTAAGACCCAGGAACGAGAGCTTTGATTTACTCGGAAGTGCAACTATGGCATCAACTGTACTTTCGGCACTTCTCAGCTGCAGCTTGATATGATCCTCATATCTTCCCATAACGATCTCATAGAAATGTTCCGCAGTATCTTTGTCGGCAGTAGCCGCACTGTCTGAAGTTTCCATATCGTCCCGATGTGACCGGCTGTATACATAAGTATTTTCAGTAAGCTTCACCTCGGTATTTCTGGCTCCGGTTGAGATGATGTGCCCATCAAACCACAGTTCACCATACTCGTAATATTTATACGCTTCGATGGATTTTGCATTGCTGTGGATATGTCTGTCAAAGGATTCAAACAGTATGATGGAGGGTAATGCTGTTCCCTTGTCCTTATCAAATGCCGTACATTTGAATCTCAGCTTACTTATATCATTGGATATAGGTATGCCCACAGTAACATTGTCTCTGTATTTCTCACACTTAAGCTCTTTTTCGATGGTGGCATCGGTTCCGTCCAGAAGTTCTCTGCTTTCAGAATCTATTATCTGTATCATGATCTGTGAAAACTCAGGATCAAACTGTCCGCCGGATTCATTCAGAAGCTCTTCCCTGACTATCTGCATTGGAAGCGGCCCTCTGAAACGTTTTTCCGTCACCATGGCGTCATAGGAATTGGCCACGGAAATGATACGTGAGATCTCAGGTATCTGGGTCCCGGACAGTCCATCCGGATAACCCTTGCCATCATATCTTTCATAGCTGTAATGTGCTCCCTGACTGAGAAACGGATATTCTGTAATACTGGAAAGAATCTCCCAGCTCATAAGGGGCTTCTTTTTAACGATCTCATACTCCTCTTCAGTAAGGTTGTCGGTTTTTCCTATAAGACTGTCCGGAAGACCGATCATGCCGATATCATGTAGCAATGCCGCGTAATAGATCTTTTCACAATCCTCGTCATTTTTACCGCTTTGTTTTGCGATCTTTTTGGCGATATCAGCAACTCTTGCTGCATGGCCATGCAGGAATGGATCCTTTTTCTCTACTGCCGCAACAAAGGCATTGGCAGTCTGGTCAAACATTCTCTTCATACTCATCTTTTCCTGACGCAGACTTTCCATTTCCACTCTGTGGGCCCGCTCAACGAATTCATTCATATCCATGAGAACGAAGATATAGATGATCACCACCATTACAGAAAGACAGATGTTGATCATTGAAATACCATAAACAAAAAGCTGTATGACACTGGCTGCTATTGGCATTATGGAAAAAATCACAAGTGGAACAAAGAGTTTCTTTCTCAGACGACGGTAATGCTTAAGTACCACCGACAGCTCAAGTATAGCCATGAGGAACGGAACGATATAGCTGACGGCAAAGCCCGGGGATCTTACATAATAGTTGCTTTCATCAAACATGTAATAAAATCCGGTTATCTGGGAAACAATGATGAGAAGAATGCCTATGGCTGCCAGTTCATCATTAACGTACAGAACTCCGGGAACTTTTTCGGATCCGCCTTCGTGGGTGCACACATCCTTTATGTACTGGTTAACCGAAAAGATAACCCCTATAGTCATACTGAATACAAGGAAATTACTGATTCTGGTCATAAAAAAGCCCATTGAGTCAGCCTGTCCGCGATAAATATATGCAAATCTGTCAGCGAACAGGAGCACCATGGCAGAAAGCTCCATGCCTATAAGAGAAGCTTTTCTATGCACACTGATGAATCGGGAGATAAGACTGAAAAATGCAGTCATACCGCATATACTCCCGAGTGCCAGCATTATATTCAGTTGATGTGCTGCAATTAATTCAATCATAAAACACCTTCCGGTATCATTCTTTTTGATCCGTATTCATGAGCTTCTGTTTGTCTTTTGGATTTTTTAACTCATCAATAACTTTACCTGTGTCCGGTTTCTCCACCATTTCCTCAGGGAGATGCTTAAGTACTGTCTTTTCAAGTATCAGACTGTCTATAGGCTTGGTGAGCCTTCCGTTAAAACCTCTGGAGATATAATATTCTTCACTTAGGCTTGTGTTGGCTGTAAGTACGTAGACCGGAAGCTCAGGATACTTTTCCCTTATCTTCTCAAGAGTTTCCATACCGTCCATGCCCGGCATCATATGATCCAGGAGGACGATATTGAATCTGGTCTCCTTCAGTTTTTCGAGACATTCCTCTCCGCTTGAAGCGGTGGTAACAAATATCTTGGTTGGCTTCAAAAGCCCCTTTATGACACTTAGGTTCGTTGGAGTGTCATCAACCACCAGAACATCCGCATCCGGTGCTATAAACTGAGGAACATACTGACCCTTTATAATATCCTCTTCATTTTCAAGGAATGCTCCCATGGGCGAAGCATCCATTATCTTCTGCTGTACGGTAAAGATAAACTCTGAGCCTTTTCCATATGTACTCTTACAGATCAGATTGCCTCCCATAAGCTCGGCAAATCTCTTTGAGATATCCAGGCCAAGTCCCATCCCCTGCATATTGTTCTTTGAGTCCTTTACCAGACGCTCATAAGCCGTGAACAGCCTGTCCTGATCCTCTGCTTTGATTCCTATTCCCGTATCCTTAACGGAAAATACAAGGCTGCATACATCATCTTTACGTTCCGGCATATAAACCTTAAGCCTGAAGCCTCCCTTATCCGTGAACTTTACAGCATTGGTGAGAAGGTTCAATACTATCTCCTTTATCTTTCCGGAATCACCGTAAAGCTGTTTAGGTATCATCTCATCCACTTTTACATCGAAACTGAGCTCCTTCTCGGAACTTCTGACTCTTATCATGGAAACCACAGATTTCAGAAGATCTTTTACTTCATAGGATTGTTCGATAAGAGACATTTTTCCGGACTCGACTCTGGAAATATCCAGGAAATCATTGATTATGCTGAGGAGGGATTCAGAGGCATTTCTGATGTCCATGGCATAATTCATTATGGACATGGAATAATTCCTGGGTACTCCTTCCGTATCCTCCCTGAGAATCATTTCATCCATTCCCATTATAGTATCTATGGGGGTACGCAGCTCCTGAGTTATGTTGGCAAGGAATCGTGTCTTTGCACTGTTTGCACGGTCAGCCTCATCCTTTGCCAGAAGTATCTCATGGTACTGTTTTCTGATGATGGTATTATTCATGAAATGCCATACCAGAAGTCCCACAAAGACTGCTATGATGAGTATCCTGAGCAGCTTAATGATAAGAAGATCAGTCAGTTTCGGCTTCTTATATAGCCGGTAAACCACATCAGAAATTACGGTTCTTCCATCTTTTTCAAATACCTCCACATGAAGGTCATAGTTTCCGTATGGAAGATCTGTGTACTCCAGTGCATTTAGCTGACTTCTGTTTTCATAAACACCTTCATCGGATACTCCATGTAAATATACGTGAATAAGCGGATCTGCCATGGAATATTCAAAAATATCCGGAAGTATCCTTACACGGCTTACATCTGACGGAATGGTATAGAGCCCGTTATCATCCGGATATACCTTTGTGCCGTCACAGTCTATGCTTTCCAGACCTATCTTAACGTAGGAACTGCTTTGGTTCAGCTCTTTGATACCTGTTCTGATAACACCCTGTCTTCCCGCGATAAAAAGCTCTCCGTTACTGTTCATTGCACTGAAAGAATTACCCGTTATGGCATAAGGCATTCCGTTTTTAACAGTATAGAGATCATATTCATTGATGGAATCGGAAAGCATTTCCCTGTCGTCAACGATGTAGAGTCCCAATGATGACAGGACATAAAGTTTATCTCCCTCATCAAAGTAAATGTCATAGTTATTGCTGTAAGGAAAGCTTGAGACATGCTTCAGGACTCCGTCCTTTATGTACTGAACAGAGTTTGAGGTTATGACCCAGATAACGTTTCTTTCGCTATCTTCCTTTATTCGGAGGATAACATCACTGGTGAGTCCATCTTCACGGGTAATGTTTGTAACCTTATCATTTTCTATCACAAAAATACCGCCGCCATCGGTACCAAGGTAGACTTTGCCATCGGCACATTGCGCCAGTGTAAGAATGACTCCGTTTGTGAGTCCTTCCTTTGCTCCGAATGTTTTGGTCACCTTGCCGTCACTGATGACCGCCATTCCTTCATTAGTACCAACCAGTATATCTCCGTTTCCGGCTTCGGTTGTGCATCTTATTTCTTCAGACGGAAGACCGTCCTTTTTTGTATAGGCAGTAATGAGTCCCGAAGGTTCTCTTTTTACAAGACCCATTCCGTTTGTATAAACCGATACCCAGACATTGCTTTTTGAATCCTTCAGGATATTTCTGATCCTGTTTTTTCCCAGGAATCCTGTAAGCTCATCATTTAAAAGTTTTCCTGTTTTATCGATAACCTTATAGCCGCCGTCGTAGCCTATGTGTATATTGTTGTTTACCAGGCAGACTGCATTAACTGCGCCTTCATTTACTCCGGTATCCTCAGTAAGGTCAATGAAGTTGTTGGAAACAAGCTTCATGACTCCCTGCTTTGAGGATACGAACCAGAGATTACCCTGATAATCAGCTGTCATCTTTTCGAGACCGCTATGGAATTTTATATTGGAGAGTACCTGAAGCTTGTGTGAATCATCAAGATACCCTACCGTATCCGAAGACATAACCCAGATCCTGCCGCAGTTATAGCTTATCCAGTGAGCATTGGAAATGGGGGCAATTGATATCCGCTCCATTTTACCGTCTGAAGCCCCGAAATCCCCATAGTAAACCTCGGAATTTTCGGTCAGGATGTAGATTTTCCCATCATTCTTCGGGTCCGGTAATATTGATGAAATATCGTCTATGTTAAATTCTTCACCGGTATGGACTTCCGACAAAGAACCGTCTTTGATGGTAAAAATGATTCCTCCAAAAGTAAGACCGTAAACCTTACCGCCTGTGGTTCTTGAAAGCTGTAAGATGCGGTGGCTTTCTATTCTTTCGTCCGAAAGCCTTCTTACTCTTCCGTCAAGATCTATGTATACGAGTCCCCCTACGGTTCCGATGTAGACATTACCATTACTGTCCTCTGTAAACGTACGGGCTGAGGAGGATGGCAGTCCTTCCTTATAGGTGTAGTGAGTACTGTTTTCTCCATCAACGACAACCACCCCGTTATCATTGGTTCCAACCCATATCCTGCCTTTACTGTCTTCAAATATATCTCTACCGCTGGTGAGACCGCCGGTGGAATCCAGTCTCTCAAATCTCTGTCCGTCATAGCGCAGTACACCGCTGTATCCGCCTAACCAGATATGCCCGTCCGAGGCACTTAGGATACACATGGCATCGGAAGTGGGAAGCCCGTTTGTTGCATCGTAAACCTCGGTTGTGTATGACATTCCGGCCACCTGTCCCGACGCAGCGTAACCTCCGCCTATCTTGACCGGGGCACCTTCGGGCACACTGCTCCCCGCTTCGGCAGCTGATGCCTTAAGGCCACAAAAACCAAAGACGACCATACATAGTACAGTCACCAATATCTTCAGTTTGTTTTTTACCGGATACATCATGAGCATCATTACTCCTACTTACTCTGTCTTGTTATACTTTCTTAGAACAGTCTTTACTTCAGGCATTGCCTCGAAAAATACTTCTATGCACTTTGGATCAAACTGGGTTCCGGCGCCCTCATTCAGTATTTCCAGGGCTTTATCCAAAGGAAATGCCGGTTTATAAACTCTTGGAGAGGTAAGTGCGTCAAACACATCGGCAACTGCCATGATGCGGGCAGAAAGAGGGATAACCTCTCCGTGAAGTCCCTCAGGATACCCTTTTCCGTCCCATCTTTCATGATGGTAAGCTGCCATATTACGGGCTTCCTTCAGATAGCTTTCACCCGAAACCGTACTTATGGCATCCTCGATTATCTTCTTTCCATGAATCGTATGGGTCTTCATGATCTCAAACTCTTCAGGAGTAAGCTTTCCGGGTTTGTTAAGCACACTGTCTGAAATATTGATCTTCCCTACATCATGAAGAGGTGCACTTCTCACAACATCCGACTTAAATTTAGGGGTTATCTTTTCCGCGTAATAACCTTTTTTCTCCAGACCTTCAACAATTATCTTCACATAAGCCGCTGTTTTCTGAATATGTGCACCTGTGTCGGAATCACGATTTTCCACCATGTTTGCCATGGTCATGATAAGCCCCTGCTGCATCTTTGCTGTGGACTCGTTAAGACGTCTCAGGCTTCTCATTTGTTCTGCCTGGTTCAGGGTCATATCGCAGATAGAGGTGTATAATTTTTCCACTTCGTCTCCGGTATAGATATCAAGTCTCCTGAGAGCTCTCACATTGTTATCCAGTGCTTTCTGGTCATATCCGGAATGTGAAAAGCTGTCCACACACTTTGCAAGACTGCTTATAGGGAAGGCATTGTAAATATCTGACATCCAGATAGCAAAAACCAGTATAACCAGGAAGAATCCTGCAAGAATAGTCATTACCTTGAGAAGGAACTTCTGCATATATATCGCCATGTAATCAAGACTTACATCGGCGCCCACATAGCAGGCACAATTACCCTCTTCATCTTTCACGGGGTAATAAACTGTCAGCAGCCATTTGCCTAGACTGTTGTTCTCTATAGGCTCAATCTCCTTTCCCTCAAGAAGGTCCGGCAGGTAAGGATAAAAAGCATCTTCAATGAGACTGAACTCACCGGGTTCATAAGTCTTTGCACCGTCGTCCGATTCCAGATCAAAGATGAATATCACGCCTCTTTCATCTATCTTCAGGGCATACAGATATTCTACCCCTATGGCATTTTTACGAATCTTATAAAGAAGCTCTTCCGTTTCATTGTAACCGTCAACGCTCCTGCCTCTTTTTATGTAGTCATTGACCTTACCGGGATCAATGACAGAGGCCGCGAAGACAACTGCATTTTTTGCATTCTCAGTTCTGTCATTTTTTTCGTTTTCATAGTAAATGCTTCCGCCTATCCATCCCATTACGGTACATAGTATGAAAGCTATACTTACGATAACGAGGGTCATCCTGGTTCTGGAGGATTTCTTCAGATCCTTTTCCCATTCTTTTATCTCAACAAGTTCTTCGTTAGTGAGGGGTCTCTGCCTCCATATTCCTGCAATGATGCTCCTCTTTTTTCCTTCAGGAATATAACGAAGAAGAAAGGATACAACAAAAACTGTTAATGCCTTATCCAGAATGTTGAAAAGTATATTGATGATCAAATAGGAAACAGCGAAGGAAGTATGCAGCGATCTTGAGAGAGTCTCAATGAATACATTCATGGAAAAACTCAGGGGTGACTCAAATACTCCAAGTCCCACCATAGTTCCCAGAATTCCCGAAAATGTGCCTGAGACAAGTGCAAACCGCAACGCATCAACCGGTTTTTGAAAGTCGTATTTTCTCAAAAACCAAACAGTGTACATGGCAACCAATACGTTTTCGAATGCAAAATACAGCATTCCGTTTTTTATAAAATTGCATATGATATTTGTTGCAAATGCCGTCAGGACTCCGGGGAATATTCCTCCAAGGGCAGCAACGCCTACGCTTCCGATGGTATCCATAAATATAGGAAGCTCAAGTTTTTCCACAATGAAAAACATGACCACATTTATGATCACACCAATGATCACAAGGATGGCACGTTCCCGGATATTCCGTTGTATTCTTTTAGAATTATATTCCATAATCCGTTGCTCCGTATATGTAAGACCATCAAGGGTACTTTTGCTTTAATGAGAAGCTCTGAATTTGACAGATTTTTCCTATTCTTTGTAATGCACAGACTTATAATATATTCGTCGGCAGAATTCTCAAAAAATATATAAATTTATAATAAAAAAAATCAGTTCAGCCTTTGTTTTGGCTGAACTGATTTCTATTTTTATCAGGATTTAAATCTGAGTGTCAGTTTCGCTGCATTGGCGGAAACTGTGTTTACGATGTTGTCAACGTCTGCCAGGGCCTCGCTCAGTTTTCTTCCACTCTTTACTTCTGCAACGATAATATTGGAAAGGATTTCTGTCATCATATTGCTGACGTCGTCAGGTCCGAAGGAGACTCTTCCATCCTTGTCAACATTAGCTCTCATCTGAAAAGCTCTGCCATGAGGAAACATGGCCGGCATAGGCTGCGGAGCCGACATAGCACTTAAACGATCTCTCAGGGTTTCCATGATTTGTTTTCCCAAAGGAGAGTTAATGTCTATCTCATGTATACCATTTATATCAATCGCGTCTCCAACATCCTGCTTAAGCTTTTGCGACTGCTTTTCAATCTCTGCTTTTGAATCATTGTATTTTTTGTCAAGCTGTTCTATATCACGGTTAAATTCCTGAAGTTTGTCATGGGTGCATTTAACAACTGTCTCAGCCAGTTTGTCATAGGTAGAAACGATGGAACCATCCTCTATACGCCCATCCACGTAGGCGACAAAATCCTCCATTACCTGAAATCTGTCATCCTGGGACCTGTCCAGAAGGATGAGGAGATCTTCATTACCCTTCCCCATATATGCAGAGTACACTCTGTCATCTGCATCATAAATATATAAAATATAATGATCTTCAAAACCATCTATTTTTTTCTTAATAGCATTCATACATGTGTCCTCCGTGGTCCTATTATACTAATCGGCAAAAAACAGTAAACAGATAATACCTCAGCCTATACAAAAAATCAAATGGTCAGGCCAATGTCACCTTCACCTTATGATCGTACCATTTTCCCTTTGTTCCAAGGAGGGCAAGGTCAAATTCCTCATCCAGTGCCTCAACCGGGATATCGAAACCATATACCTCTTCCTTTGTTCCGTCGGAGTAGGTTACTTCATCAGTAGTTGGTTCCAATGTCTTTGCACCGGCTTTTTCGGCATCTTTTGCTGTACCCGGGAAGAGCTTTACTATATTCTTTGAAGCAAGACTTACATGGATAGTCATCTTGCCGTCTTCCACAGTAAGTTTTCCGAGGTCGGCATTAGCTTCATTTACATGGAACATGCTGCTATCGGTGGTGAACTTGGCATCATACTCTCCGTCCTCAAGGGCAGTTACTTCTTCTGTGGTCCGCCCGGTTCCGGCTGATTTCTGTGAAGCTTTGATGGCAGCACCGGAATGTGCGGCATAAACTTCCTGAACTTCCTTTATGCTTCCGAGACCTGCAATCTGTGTGTCCACACTGTCAAATGCTTCGGTCGCAAGGAACATGCTCTTCCAGGAATCCTCTTCATCACCGGCCATGTCATTGTTTGCATGATCTCCTGCAACTACCATGAGAGGTCTGAGAATAACCTTCTTGTAGCCGGCATCCTTTATTTTTTCGATAACCGCTTCGCAGGCTGTATCCTCAGGCTCACCCTCTACAGTTCCGATGAAAACATTGGCATATCCAAGCTTTTTCATCTGTGCCTGCATCTGGCTGTAAGTCACCTTTGCTGTATGAGAGGTTCCGTGGCCCATAAATACGAAAGCTGTGCCGTCTTTTTCTGCATCCTTTATATCCTTGAAACCGGCAGTCTTAAGCGCTTCCTCTGTGATCGCCTCGGCTACGGACTCCTTGTCTTCATTTACTGTATCTGCATCTTTTCCTACCTGGCCAAGGAGAGGCTCAGCAACGGTAACACTCTCGAACATATCTTCATAATCTGCCAGCGTGTCGCAGAGCTCGTCATACTCCGCACCATGCATTAGATGTGTAGGCTGAACCACAAGATTCTTCACCTTATTTTGAACGGCACGCTCCAGCGCCTGCTCAACATTGTCGATCTTTTCCTCATCACGGGCCTGTATATGGTTAATGATGATCTGAGCGGTGAAAGCTCTTCTTACTGACCAGTCCGGGAATTCCTCTGCAAGGTACTTTTCGATACCGCCAATGTCTTCTGCTCTGCTGTTATTGAAGGATGTTCCGAAGCTCACCACCAGAAGCTCGTTTTCGCCAATGTCGTCGGCATTCAAAGGATCGTCCTTTGAGGCATCACCTGTATCTCTTCCGAAATAATCGGGATCTGCATGTTCACCTTCAACCATTTTCTTCTGCTCATCTGTAAGAGCATCCCAGGCTTCCTTTGCCTCCCTGCACTGCTCATCTGTGTCATCGTTTCTTTCCTGAACATAAATGGCGTCGATAAGTTCGGCAACATGATCAGCTTTTGCCTTATCATCTTCTTCGGAAGCTTCGCCTGATGCAGCGGTTGTCTCTTCTTTTGCTTCCTCTGTTGTTTCTTCAGCCTTTTCATTTTCCTGAGCCGTAGCCGCTTCTGTTGCTGCACCTGCTTCAGGTACACTTGTGCTTTCGCAGGCCGCCATCGTGACTGATGTAAGCACTGCGGCTAAAATCACTGCAAGTTTTCTCTTTTTCATAATTCCTCCCTTAAAAATACATTCTTGATGTAAATATTAAAAATCGACATCGAATCATTCCGCACGAAGCGCTCACATGGGATTGTCAGCTCATTTAAATTCTCTGTGCGATGGGATAAGGCTTATATATGGCAGTTCCTTTTGAACTGCCATAAATCCCGCATATCCTATTTATAACACGAATCTCATGGATTGCAACATTAGCTCAAACTGCTCATCCGTAATGTCATAAAGATCCTTGATAACAGAAGACTGTAATACTTCTTCCGGTTTCCCTGTCCTGCCAATGCCTTCTTCCTTTACGCATATGACCTTATCTGCAATAACTCTCGCAAGCTCAAATTCATGAAGAGACATGACTATAGTGATGTGTCTTTCGCTTCTCAGCTTTTTAAATATTTCTATCAGTTCCAGTTTATGTCGGATGTCGAGATATGACATAGGTTCATCCAGAATCAGTATCTCCGGCTCCTGGGCAAGAGCTCTTCCGATAAGTATCCTCTGCTTCTGCCCGTCGCTGAGCTTCCTGAAGAGTCTGTCAGCAAGCTCCTGAATTCCCAAGAGCTTTATGACATTGTCCACCACAGCGTGGTCACTTTCACTGAGTATCCCCATTTTACCTGTGTAAGGATATCTTCCGGTTTCGATAATGTCTCTGCCGGTCATATATTCCGGATCTATCCGCTCAGTCAAAAGCAGCGACAGAACTTTCGCAAGCTCCCCCTGATCATACCCGTCAAGCTCCCGTCCGTTCACATAAGCAACTCCGGAAACCGGCTGAAGCTGTCTTGAGACAGTCTTTAAAATAGTTGACTTTCCGGCTCCGTTTGGGCCTATCAGGGTGACTATCTCTCCTTTTCCGATGACGAAATCAATGTTCTCTATGATGGCATTACCCTCATACCCAACGGAAAGTTCGTTGAGCCTGATGATATCTTTCATAGTGGCATTACTGTCGTCCCCTACAGAAAGGCCGTAGGGATTGATGATATTTTTTTTTAGGATATCGCCATCATCCCTAACGGAAGGTCCGTTCGGTTTCAAGGCATCATTGGCCATTTCTTTGTCGGTATAATTTTCAGACCTTCCCATCCATCCTCCTGTCTATCAGCATAAAAATTACTATAGGAGCTCCAAAGATACTTGTAACCGTGCTTATGTTAAGCTCCGTAGGAGCAAAAGTACATCTCGCTATAAGATCGCACAACATGCAGAAAACCGCGCCGCACATAAATGATACCGGAATAAGCACCGTGGGCTCCGAGCTTTTAAGCATCTGTTTTGAAAGAAACGGAACTGCTATACCCACAAAAGAAATCGGTCCCGCAAAGGCGGTTACGCAGGCCGAAAGAACACTTGATAAAAGGATGATGACTATCCGGAAGACTTTGACATTGACACCCATGCTTTTTGCATAATTCTCTCCAAGCCGGAGCGCTCCTATGGGTTTTGATAAAAGAAAAGTGATGATGAGGGTAATGCCTATGACTGCGGCGGAGACACAAACCCCGTCCCAGCTCATACCGGAAAAACTGCCCATGGACCACCCTCTCAGATTTATGATGTCCTTATCCTCCGCAAAGGTCAGAAGGAAATCCGTTGCCGCGGAACAAATATAGCCTATCATGATTCCGGCCACCAGAAGTCCGGCTTTATGCCTGACGCTTCCGGAAACAAAGATAATGAATGCTGTTGACAGAAGTGCACCGGCAAAGGCTGAAAGAATCATGGAAAGCGATGAGCCGGATTTTGACATACTTACCCAGAAAATCATATTGAGGGCAACAGTGAATTTGGCCCCTGAGGATATGCCCAGCACAAAGGGTCCGGCTATAGGGTTTCCAAAAAAGGTCTGAAGCAGAAACCCGGATACCGCAAGAGCCCCTCCCAGAAGAGCGGCCATGATAACTCTCGGCAGCCTGATGATCAGGATGATCTTGGAGACATTGGTATCACCTGCGGTGCCTGTCAGGATCCCGAGGATGTCACTTACGGAAACCGGCACACTTCCTGTGATAATATTGAGTACAAATACGACAGAAAATGCCAGGACCAGAAAGATGCCGACCCAAAGATATCGATGTATTCTTTTTTGACCTATTGTATTCTTTTCATTCATTATTATATTATTTGCATATTACCAGAAAAGCCGCAGCTTCATCACTGCCGGTTAAAATAATGTTTATGTCCTTCGCAAATTCGGAAACCCTGTCCGTAGACTGATAGAATTTCCTGTCGATAAGGTAAACATTACCCTCTTTTACCGCTTTAAAATCCTTTAAAAGCGGAGATTTGTTCAGAAGGTCGTTGAGGGTTTTTACATCCGTATCAATGTTTGTGTTGTAGATGAGAAAATCTGCCCCGGAAGCTTTTGCGTAAAATTCTTCCATAGATATGCCGGTACTTCCGGACTCAATGGAATCAAAAACATTTATACCGCCGCCGTCTCTTATCATGGCAGAAACATAATCTTCTGAATCCCGGACTATAGCAAGTCCCCGGGTGTTGAAATGGAAAAAGGCAACGGTTTTATCCGTTTTTTTGAAGCCGGTATCGGCTCCTGACCGCACTACTTCATCCTCGAAGAAAGCTTCCGCCTTTTCCTCTTCATCCAGAAAAGCCCCGTACAAACGAATCCATTCTGTGCGACCAAGAGCACTTGTTTCATAGCTTGACCAGTCAGTAAAAACGGGAATGCTCAAAGTCTCAAGCTGCTCCTTCACATTAGGCTCATGAAGGATCATGGTTGATTCTATGGCAAGCTCACAGCCTCCCGTAATGAGGGTTTCATAATCCGGCGCACTGTACTTTCCCGCAAACTTCATCCTGCCTGATTCCAATGCTTCCTTCGGTGCCTCAATGCTCCATCCCGACACATCCGTACCGGTAAAGCTGACAGAGTCGATTTCCCCCAGGGCATCAAAAAGTGACATGGCACTTGTTGCAGCGAGATATATGTTACTGACCGGTTTTCTCAGAACTGTTGTGTTTTCCGGTAGTTTTTCCGGCACCTCAGCATCCCTCGGGAGTAGGAGAAACCTGCTTCCGTCTATGACTGAAATAAGCTTTATATCATTATCATAATAGTGAACCGCGAAACCCTTTGCATACTTAAGCTCCATAGAGTGATCATAATTTAATCCTTCTATAGCAGGTATTTCTTTTGCAAGGTCTAAGGACTTATCATTGATCTGTACTTTTACTTCGGCTCTTATATCCTCCGTATTACTTCCGATGCTTACTTCGCCACTCTCTTCGTGGTTGACCTTCGTTTCGGAGGTAACTGCACTGCTTCCCAGGGTTTTTCCTTCAGTACTGCTTCCCGGGTCATTTCCCGCCGCACTGCTTTTAGGGTTATTTCCTTCGGCACTAATATTATGGTTATTTGTCGCACCCGATATTTCATCGAGAGAAATGTATATCGTGTAGCTTATCTCGTGGGGTGAGGACATAGCCGTGGTGCAGCCTATGAGCGTCATCTCCTCATCCAGCTTCACAGGCACTTTGAAAGTCGATGATTTATCCGTATATTCTCCGGTGATCTTTGTATCATCAACACGGACATACTCATAATTCGGACTGGAAAACGATATTGAGGCCACAGCTTCTCCGTATGAAAGCTCAACCTCTTCACAGGTTATGGTCACCCTGCCGCTTCCTCCGGAATAATGAAATACCGAAGGAACATATGTGCCATCAGGCCTTGATTTTCCACAAGATATAAGAAAGAAAAATGCCAGTAGCAGAACCGGCAGAATTGTTTTACGGGTCATTTATTTCCTCAATCATAATGACTTCAAAACTTCAAGTACGCCATCTTCCCAATAAGGCTTTATTACCTCATCCGCAACAGCCTTAAGCTCATCTCTTGCATTACCGACAGCGTAGCTGTGTCCGGCATTCTTGAGCATTTCCATGTCATTGATATTATCCCCAAAGGCATAAGTATCCTCTTTACTGATACCGAGATACTCCTGAAGCCATTTTAATGCAGTCCCCTTGCTTGCATGCTTCTCCACACAATCCATCCAGGCACTGCCGGCTGATGCAATCTTCGCTTTATCCTTCCATTTTGGAGTAAAGCTTTCCCTGCATGCCTCCTCACAGTCAACTCCATGAAAAATCGAAAACTTAATAACCGGGTCCTTTATATCTTCGATATCCTTCATAGGAGTCATCTCAAACCCATAAGACTCAGTAAGCCAGTGATACATCTCACTATCCGGATCCAGTGCATATCCTGCAGCTCCTGTTGAAATAAAACCATCACACCCGGGAATCTTCATAGCATCCCTAAATAACCCCTTCCAGAGACTTTCTTCCATTGGAAAAGATTTGATGATTTTACCGTTCTTCCAGATGCTGGTTCCTCCATCGCAAATAAAATACAAATCATTTACAAGTGAACCTAAAAGCTTCGAAGCACTGGAGAACGACCTTCCGCTGGAAATCACCACCTGTATCCCCTTACCAAGCAGCTCCTTCACCACCTCACAGTACTCCGGATTGATATCAAAAGTCCCATCCTTCACCAAAGTTCCATCCACATCCGAAATCACAATTTTATTCATAAATTAAAAACCTCAAACTCTTTAAAGTTGCTCTTTACTGTACAGTTTTTTATTCTATATATTTTCGGGGCGACATGCAAGTTTCATTGATATGCAGAACAGTTCAGCCGGGGCATTCGCAGGCCTGCGCCGGCTGAACTGTTCCTCCCAATAAAAAAAAGACGGTCGCCCGTCAAGGTGATCGTCTTATCTGTCCAGCACCTGCAACTGCCAAAGATCCATGTCTTCCAAAGAAAACGTATTATGGGTCGGTGTAAATGCCGATGCAAGTTCTTTTGCGGTAACAGTGAAAATGTTTGCCATTCCCGTGACAAGAGTGATCATACCCTCCTCTTCATTGATAACGGCAGCATGTTTTCCGTCCGCAATGTTCTTGTAAATTCTAGTCTCGTTGATAACCATGAAATACCTCCTATATCAAGACTAATCAGTGAGTTAACATACAGATCCTGCCATTTGCTGCCGACACACATTTTAGACCCGTACAATTACTCACATAGTGCTGTAAATTTGTTACACAAAAATTTCTTTACTCTTTATTATATCGGCAAAAATTATTTTTACTATAACAAAAGATTATTTATTTTTACAAAATTTATAAAAAATAATAGTAGATATTCAAAAATATAATTTTATATATCTCTTCTTTGGTGTAAAATGTTTTTCAATTGCAGTTTCTTCAGATGATAAAAATTTATCATTCTGATGATCAGTGCAGTTCAAGCAGTATCTCGGATTTTTTTATTCGTTATACATGAAGGGGGAAAACAATGGAAAATTTCAAATCATTTCTGAAACGTAAGGATATCGAGATATCAGTGAAGCGCTATCTTATCGATGCTCTGGGTGCTATGGCACAGGGACTTTTTGCT
This sequence comes from Oribacterium sp. KHPX15, assembly GCF_900107835.1. Taxonomy (GTDB): domain Bacteria; phylum Bacillota; class Clostridia; order Lachnospirales; family Lachnospiraceae; genus Oribacterium. The sequence continues at coordinate 181,094 of NZ_FNRG01000003.1, read as the reverse complement.
TCACTTCTTATAGGAACTATCATAAACACGCTTGGTTCCCAGTTTCATATTCCGTTCCTGACCAGCACAGTGGCAACAATCGCAGGCACGGAATATACCGTAGGCGGACTTGCTTCCGCAATGAGTGGTCCGGCAATGGCTGTAGCCATCGGTTATGCACTTCATTGCCCGCCATTGGTTCTGTTTTCTCTCATTACAGTAGGCTTCGCTTCCAATGCCTTGGGCGGTGCAGGCGGACCTCTCGCGGTACTCTTTGTAGCAATCTTCGCAGCAGAAGCCGGTAAAGCCATCTCAAAGGAGACAAAGATAGATATTCTTATAACTCCGCTCCTGACCATCGGCGTAGGCATTTTCCTCTCAGCCCTGTGGGCTCCTGCACTTGGAAAGGCAGCCATGAAAACCGGAACTCTTATAATGTGGGCTACCGCTCAGCAGCCTTTCATAATGGGAATACTTGTGTCTGTCATCGTGGGCATAGCATTAACACTTCCCATTTCTTCCGCAGCCATATGTGCGGCTTTAAGCCTCACCGGACTTGCCGGCGGTGCTGCAGTTGCAGGCTGCTGTGCACAGATGGTAGGCTTTGCATTTATGAGTTTTAAAGAAAACGGCGTGGGCGGACTCGTATCCCAGGGCATAGGAACCTCCATGCTCCAGATGGGAAACATAGTTAAGAATCCCCGCATATGGATTGCTCCCATACTCTGCTCCGCCATCACAGGACCTCTCGCAACATGCGTTTTTAAAATGCAGATGAACGGAACTCCTATTTCATCCGGTATGGGAACCTGCGGATTCGTCGGTCAGATCGGTGTTTATACAGGCTGGCTCAATGACATTCAGGCCGGTACAAAGGCTGCCATCACAGCAAATGACTGGATCGCTTTATTCCTGATATGCTTCATCCTTCCCGCAGTTTTGTGTCCGGTATTCAATATGTTCTTTACAAAGCTCGGCTGGGTAAAACCCGGAGACATGAAGCTTTGATAATTTGAACAGTTGAAACTATTCTCCACTACTCATCCATAAACCGCCGGTCTGCAAGGCAGATATTTTCCTTTAGACGGCACTGTAATACTTAAAAGTTCGAGGTGTTTTGCCTCGAACTTTTTTATTAAGCAACTACATTTAAACCTTTCGTTATGGTATCATTAAATCAGATAAGGATATTTGGAACGGGTAAAAATCAAATAAGAAATATTATGAAAATTTCATAAAGGAAGGGTTGTGGAATGGGTATAAACAAACGTGATTTTGGAAAAGGAGCCATAAGTGGCTATGGCATCCAGCTTAATGATCTCAGCTGCGGAAATGTTATCAGCTTCATAACAAAGCATAGAGGAGTTATTCAGAGTCTCTATCCTGAAACTGAAATGGATGATATGCTTGGTTGTCTCTATCATGATAACAAAATAAGCGCCAATGATTATGAGTCAGTTCTTTTTGATCATGGCATGGATTTTTTTCCTTACATGGTTGGTTTAGTTCTCAATATAGATCATGGCACAACAGGTTTTCTCGGGTTCGTGGGAGAAGAAGCTTTCGGCGACTGCCTCCTGTGGATGCCTCAATATCCCTGGGAAATGACGGATTACGACAAAAATCTCACAAAAGAAGAATTGGATGAGATATTTGCAAAGCTTCTGGATGAGCTGGGCATCAAGGAATGCCCCAGATATCTGTCATTATACTACGATGACTATCCTGAAGATTTCAAATTGTAAATCAAAGCCGCGTATCTTGCGAGATTGATAAGAGTGGACATATGAGAAGGAGAGGTTTTTCCTCTCTTTTTTTATCACAAAAGTTGCCGGTCTGCAAATGATGACCGGCAACTCAAAGAGAACTATCAAAATCTCTGTTATTTGATTTTTAATTGTAAATGTGTGTATGTCTTCTGTCATGTTTTGTATAGTATATAGCCTTATTTTTATACATCATGTCATCAGCCTTCTTTATACACCACTTAAGTTCTGAAGCATTACTGCACCACTCGAATCCGACAGAGATGTTCGGTGCTTTTTCACCGTTAAGTTCATTTAAAATCTGCTCGTTTTTTTCTTTGAAAATATATTCATCAATAGAAGGTATCAGAACAGCAAACTCATCGCCTCCGGTTCGATAAACATATTGTCTTCCATAAATCTCTGCAAGAAAATCTGCGGTATTCTTAATAAAACTGTCACCCATCATATGACCGCCGTTATCATTTACTTCCTTGAGGCCATTTAGATCCGCAATGACAATCCCCACAGAAACCTCCTTCTCCATAAGGTCCTCTTCCTTATCGATAAAGGCATTTCTGTTATTGACTTTGGTGAGAGCATCGTAATTGATCAGCTGTTCATAGTCATGATTTGAAATATAAGCTCCTATAAAGAATGAAATAGTTTCAAACAGTCTCTTGATATCTATTTCTTTTATTGGTTTACAATTTATCGCACATAAATAACCTGTGAGCTCAGCACGACTGTAAAAAGGAAATGCATAGAACTGCTCTATCGTCTGAGACTTGAAGCCCTCATATATCTCCTCGCCCACAGCCTTAACTTTTTCTATGTCATTTATAAATATATAAGTTTTATTTCTGGCAAATTTCCTCCATAGTTTATCAACGACTTCGTAAGGAATACCTTCCTCTACCTTGTCATCCTCCAACATAATATCTTCACCATAACACTCATATGCATTATTCAGAATACTTTCATTCTTTTTCATGATGAACAGGTGGTCAGCATTAACAACATGCTGAACTCTGTAAAAAACATCCTTCATAGCCTCATGGAATCTTTTATCGCCGTTCAGAACCTTGGCAACACTTACGATAACATCATCCGTGATGGTATTTTGGGCAATCTGCTCCTTCCTGGAAGTTTTCTCGTCCAGGACATTCAGAGCCACGGAGCAGCAACCGGGAATGGAGGATGGCATGATAGTAAATTCAGCCCATTTCCCCAAAGAGTCTATGAACATTTTTTCCTTCACTATCTTGTTGTTGACCATAGCCTGATATGGTATCTCGATCCACTTTTTTTCAGATTCCGGATAAAGCTGGAGATAAGTCTTACCCACAATATCCTCGGGACTCTTTCCCGCTTCGTCTGCATACCTCCGGTTGATGAATACATATTTCATATCCACAACCTTGCTTTTATCCTCATTCATAACAGGACGGTATATAGCAAAAGGCACAGGAACATCCTCATATGAATCCGGCATGATCATCCCGTATCTCTTTTCAAAGCTGGAGACATCCAAGCCAACCAGAAACATATTGTAATCATCATAGGATGAAATAAGCACTACAGAGAACTTGAATTGGCATCCTGTAGAATCAAAGGTGATATATTCAGTCTCTTTACTCTCAATTGCCTTATATGCTGTATCCAGCAGATCCAGTCCATATGGGAATTCATCTATTTCTGTATGGTCTACAACATTGGCCCTGAGTTCCTCCAACAGGCTCTTTTCATATTGCTGATATACAACATTGGAGAATAACTTTTTAAACCTGTTTCTGTTAAGACCAACCAATGCCATAGCCTGGCTGCTAATGATATCAACCAGACCTATCTTGTCATAGAATTCAGAGATAGCCTTGTTTTCGGAAGGAATATTGATATCAGCCAGATGCTGATAAAAAACATTCATGGACTGAGGTTCACTGTAATAGTATCCCTGAACCTTTTCACAGCCTGTGCTCTTAAGAAAACGGAGTTGTTCATCGGTTTCAACTCCCTCAGCAACGGTATGTATACCCAGCTCCTTAGCCATTTTAATGGTTGATATAATAATGGTTCTGGCTTTTTTACCTGTACTGTGGAGAAGCTCCATATCTATCTTCAGTTCATCAAAATCGTAATCCTTGATGACATTCAGAGAAGAATAGCCTGTTCCATAATCATCTATGGTAACCTTGATGCCTTCCTTGTGGAAACGCTCAATTGCATCCTTCATATGCTCTGTACTGTCGATGAATACTTTCTCAGATACTTCCACATTTATAAGATGATGATCAAGGTTTCTTTCATTCAAAGAATCAACTATCATCTTCACCGGATCAGTAGCATCAAAATCCGATTTTGAGATATTAACAGAAACAGGAACAACCTCCTTACCTGCATCAAGCTGATTTCTCAAGCTGTCAGCCACCTTTGAAACGATATACTCATCAACCTTATAGGAAAGACCGTTATTTTCCAGGGCACCGATAAATCTAAGGGGCAGAATAACTCCCTTTACAGGATCGGTCCAACGGGCCAATGCTTCAACACCCGCAACTCTTCCGGAAAGGGTTCTGATGATGGGTTGATAATAAACTTCAATATTGCCGGAGGCTATTGCTGAATCAACATTATCAAGAATATAGCCCTCAAGGGCATCGGTTTTGTCAAAGCCCGGCTTATAGACACAGTAAAACCTGTCGGGATCATTTCTTATATGGTCACAGGCAATCTTTGCAAGATCACAATCGATCATAACAGCAATATCGTCTGCGCTCATATTATAGATTCCGGCATTTAAACGGATGAGCTCTCCGTTTTGCAAAGAGTGTACTGCAGCATTCAGTTTTTCAAGTTTTTCAATAAGTCCAAAGGTTTCTGAACAGAATATATATTTATCTACAGAAAGACGTGAAATATGTTCATCTTTGAAAAAGTCATGGACAACCGAAAAAGCATCCTCCAGATGCCTGTTTTCGTCTTTTGTCCCATAACTTTTTGTGGAAGGATCGAAAATATCAAAATCAAAATAAACCAAAGAGTGCTTTGGATAATCAAAATCAGTCTTTATCTCTCCAAGTATCTCATCTGCATATCCCAATACATCACCCACAACGGATAATGGAGTAAAACCATACCAACCTGTTTTCATGTTTCCGTCTTCAATGACACTATAACTTCTCATAACTAAATCCTTATAAAACCCACAAGAAACAATTACATCAAGCTCTCAAACAATAAATAGATTTTAGAATCAGGTTAAGAAAAGCTAATTTCGGAAACCCATGACACTAAAAAATATTTCCATATCCAAGCTTATATATCGACACTTTTACAGAAAATATATCCGAAACTGTAATATTTTTTGTGTAAAAAACAAAAATATGGTAGTATTTCTTTATCAAATATCGGATTTTATGGTTCTGTTTTTTTATGCATTAAAATGCAGAATATCAACGCAAAAATATGGTTAAACTTAACGATTATTTATTCAACGGCTATACTGTTCTTGAAATACTGCATAACTACAGCGCTGATCTGAAAAAAGATGCACTCCTGACCCGGAATCAGCTTGATATCGCTCATTGTAACTTTTTACTTGAGTTATCGGAAATCCTTGAACATAATGAATTCCTTACGTCTGAATCCCAGCGTATTCAGGACTTCTACATATATTTGTCCGAAAAGTATCCTTTCCTGTCTTTTAATCTGAAAGGTCGTATCAAGTCTATATTAAGAGCAGAAAAGAAATTCAACGGATATATAGTGAAGTTTATATATGATTATTTTCTGGAACATAATGAATATCCGCCTATTTCGGCACTTAAGGCAAAGGTAAACAATTTCAGGGATCTGATAGCCTACAGGATAGTTATATCTCTTCCCGCCAGCAACCGCTCGGAAGGACAGGATCTCGAGACAGAAGAACTGAAATATCTGTATGAAATGGCCAACGTTTTGCCGGAATTTCTTGAAGAGCGTGGTTTCACCGCAGAGCTTGCCGCTTTGAAGCAACACAACACTTCACCTTTACTGTCAACCGCTGTTCAGCCCTATTACAGGGACTATATAGCTAATCCACGTTCATCAGGCTACCGTTCCTTGCATATCACCTTTTATGACAGAATTTCCAGAAACTTTACGGAGGTTCAGTTAAGAACAAAGGATATGGATGATTACGCTGAGATAGGAACGGCAAACCATTATTTTTACGAGAAAAAGCAGGAGAATCCTCTGGTTCAGAGAAACACCATTCCTGTGGGTGAAAATCTTTACTTTGACGAAGCTTACAACCGTATCATTGAGCTCAGAAACTTAGACTTATCGAAGGTTAATGTCAACATGTTCAGCGCACTGGATAACAGGACGATGAATGACGGCTGCGGCCTGTATAAAGGAAGGCTCATACTTCCATATGAACATCTTGCAAAAATCCGGGGACCACTATGATATGGTTCCCGGATTTTTTTATTCTAAAAAAGATTATGATTTAAGCTCTCGTACATTACATGATTCCACAGATTTTTAACGGAAATAGCCGACTATATCTTTATAAGATACTACTGTTATTTATGCTCAGAATGATGTTTCCTTTTTGCTTCATACATCTTTTTATCGGCATTAAAGAGGAACTCATCTATATCAAACTTGCCTTCACTTGAGGCTCCGTCTGAAACGATCATTCCCACACTTATGGTTACGCCTAAATAATCCTTATTATCTTTTCTGAAAAGAGATCTTACTTTTTCCTGGAGAAGCTTCTCTTTCTTCGTATATTCATTCTTCTCCATTTTCCTGAGGAGAACCACAGCGTATTCGTCTCCTCCCAGTCTTGAGGCGATACCGTCAGCATATATATCTTTGATGAAATCGGCAGTTTTCTTCAGAACTTCATCTCCGCGGGTATGTCCAAAGGTGTCATTAACAGTCTTGAAAAAGTCCAGATCCATATATAAAAGTGTCATCTCATTGGCCGAATGCTCTTTTATATAATCATAAAAATATCTTCTGTTATATAAGCCGGTAAGGGCGTCTGTATTGGCCATACGAATGATGTGTTTTTCATATACTTTCTCATCCGTAACGTCACGGAAGAAGCAGAAATAACCCGAGGTATTTCCGAAATAATCACGTATACGCTTTTCATTCACCACATAATAGTGCTTTCTGCCGCCAATTTTTATAGAAGCCTCATACCTGACAGTCTCATCTGTTTCTTCGATGATAGCTGTTGTTCTCAGATGTGTATCCTTCCATTTTTCATATTCAAACAACTCCGGAACCACCATATCCCCGATAAAAGAATTCCCAAACAATCCATTCATTCTGACTGTTTTTCTGTCTGTTGAGAGAATAAGTATCGGTATAGGTATATTTTCAACAAGCAGAGATAATTCAAGTCCCATATTGTTGAAATTCGTTATATCACGTCCTATGCCCGTGGTTCCGCTGATATCTCCGAATCTGTCATAGATAGGAGACTTATATACTTTAAAAAGCTTAAGCCCCTCCACCTTTTTCACAGGCTCTTCAAACTCGCAGGTTCGTCCCGCTTTAATTACCTGCTCCTCAGAATCCTGGCAGGCAAGCCCTTCCTCAATGGGAACTCCCCAGATATAGCTATGATCTCTTCCGCGGCAGTCATCTTTGGTTTTATTGACTGCCTCACAGAAGGCATCATTAACTCTCCAGTGGAGTCCATTCATATCCTTAAACCAGATCATATCCGGAACACTATCGTTCATGGTGGTCAGGATATTTTCATATAACCAGGCATCGTAAACTGACTTGATACTGCGCAGTACCCTGTCAAAGCGCACCTTCCTTATTTCATCATCCTCATTTTCCGGCCATATATCGTAGATTTTTCCTGTCAGAAAGAGTTCCTTCACATCCTCAGAATCTCCTATATAAACAGGATAAAGCTTAATGTCTTCGCCAAAAGGAAGTCCGGCGAGGAAATCCGTTTCATCAGTCACCACCATAACATCACATTTACGTGGGCAGTCCCCGGGATGCTCCGGATTGATTATTTTCACAGTAAAATCAGACGCATAATCATTGTCTGCGCCCTTGCTCACTACAGGTTTATATTTATCAAAGCATTCAGTACTTTTATCTCCTGAAAGTCGGATCACCAGCGATATATTCAAGTGCATGTACATTTCCTCCGGCCTATGGTTTAAAACTGTTTACTGATTTTCTTACAGAATATTATTAAAGATTTGAAGTCATTATACACCATATCCGGTAGCAGAACATTTTAATATTTCGTAAAGTCATATTTATTAATTATCTAAGGTATTACACCACACAAAAAAGAGTACCCTATTCTCATAAAGTACTCTTTAAATATCGTTTCATGATATTACTATATTCTTTGATTTAAACCATTTACGCTTCTAAAATAGTCTGACTCACCAATGATTACTGCTGAAAATCATCCTGCGCAGCATAATCATCATTATACTGAGGCTCCATAGGCGCTACAGGAGCCTGTGATGGTGAAGACTGCATAGCGTTATTGAGCTCTCTTCGATTGCTTACTACAACACTGTAGGTCTTCTGCATGCTATCCTGAATAGCCTGGAATCTCTGATGCTGCTCAGAAATAGAATTACTCATAAGAGCTTCTATTGAAGCAAGAATAGAATCTGTATATGAAATAGCACTGGCCTTCACACTGTTTGCCTCTGCTGTTGCATTGGCAAGGATCTGATCGGCCTGTGCCTGTGCCTGCTGAACAAGCTCATTGGCCTTGTTGTATGCCTGCTGCATGATCTCATTCTCTGAAACCATCTCCTCAGTCTGCTGCTTGGCATCCAGGATCATTGCTTCTGCCTGACTCTTTGCGTCAGCAAGAATAGCATCCTGCTGTGAAATGATCTTCTGATATTTCTTTATCTCATCAGGTACTCTGAGTCTGAGCTCAACCAGAAGCTCCTCCATCTCCTCTTTATTTACAAGAATCTTTGTATTTGAAAGCGGCTGAAATTTGCAACCGTCAATGTACTCTTCAATCTCGCCAATTAACTGTTCTATTCTGCTCATATATCTATTCCACCCTTATATTATTTTTTATATTTTTCTTTGATTTTTTTCTCTACATAGTCCGGTACGAATTCATGAATCATTCCGCCGTAGCTGGCAATCTCTTTTACCATACTGGAACTCAGATAAGAATACTTAAGATTTGTAGTTAAGAAAATAGTATCAATATCAGGCGCAATGACCTTATTGGTCTGTGCAAGCTGAAGTTCATACTCAAAATCAGTTACTGCACGAAGCCCTCTGACCATAACTGAAGCTCCGCAATCCCTTGCAAAGTTTACAGTGAGGCCATCAAATGATCTTACCTCGACATTACCATAATCCCGAGTCAAATCCTCAATCATTTTAACACGTTCATCCATCGAAAACAACGGAGTTTTCGAGCTGTTGACGAGAACTCCGACTATCAGCTTATCAACCATCTTCGAAGCTCTTTCTATAATGTCAAGATGACCATATGTAATCGGATCAAAGGAACCCGGATAAACACCCACTATCATATCTTTTCTTCTTTCTCGGTATATATTTATAGCACGTAAACTTATCGCTTGTAAACAGCAACATTTTCCAAACTATTGAAGTTTTTTAAAGAAAACATGTTTATTTGTTTTATATGTTTTCTCTTTTTGCAGCTCATAGCCCATTTTTGCTATGTCCTCTGTTATATCATCATTGATATCTGCTTCTATAACAAAAAGGGTATTGTCATCAACATAATCCGCATCATGCATGAGTTCCATGGCTTTTCTCTCAAATCCCTTATTATAAGGAGGATCCATGAAAACAACTCCAAAATGATATCCTTTTCCATTCAGCCGGTTTAAAGCTGACATATAATCCGAAGCCATCACCAGAGATCTGTCCTCGAAGCGGCAGTGCTCAATGTTTTCCTGTATGCATGCAACCGCCTTTGGATTGTTTTCAACAAATACCGCTCTCCTTGAACCTCTGGACAAAGCCTCAATACCTATTCCTCCGGATCCGGAAAAAAGATCAAGGAAATCAATCCCGGGAACCTCAAACTGAAGCATATTAAAAAGGGTTTCCTTGATACGATCCGTTGTAGGGCGTGTGTCCATTGAATCTATGGTTTTAAGTAAAAGTCTTCTTGCAGTTCCTGCAATAACTCTCATATATTAACTCCATTCTGTGTGCAACTGTCTTTGCCGTTAATAGTCGCAATATACAGCTCAACACGGTTATTCTTCTTATCTGTTACATCATCGCGAAATGATTCTACATTAAGAATGAATTATTTACAACTGAGGAAATACTTATCTGTGAACTTTATTTTAATTAAAGCACATAGCTTTCTTCCAGAAACATATCAAGTTCCTGTCTAAGTTCCAGGTTTTCAGGATTGGAAAGTCCCGGATCTGTTTTAAATACATAAACTGCATCTTCCGATGCTTTCTGCAGAAGTACCTTATCCTGATATATGTCTGCAACACTGAAATCCAGGGCACCTGACTGTCTGATACCGAAGATGTCTCCGGGGCCTCTCAGTCTCAGATCCTCCTCTGCTATATGGAAACCGTCATTGGAGGACGCAAGTATGGAAAGTCTTTCCTTTGACTTTTTCGAATTCTCTGTATCCACAAAAATACAAAAGCTTTGATGGGAGGATCTTCCAACACGACCTCTGAGCTGGTGAAGCTGTGCAAGTCCGAATCGTTCTGCATTCTCAACCATCATAACTGTAGCATTTGGCACATCCACGCCAACCTCAACAACTGTGGTTGATACAAGAATGTCGATTTCCTTTTTGAGGAACCGCTCCATTATGTCATCCTTTTCTTTGGGTTTCATTTTTCCATGAAGCTTTTCTATCTTTATTTCCTTAGGGAAAATCTTCCGGATCTTCGAAACATAGTCGGTAACATTTTCAAGGTCAAGAATATCATTCTCTTCAACCATAGGACAAATGATATAGGCCTGCCGTCCCTTCTTTATCTCATCGTATATAAATTTATAGGCTTTCTGACGATAGCCTTCGTTAACAACAGCATTCTTAATGGGGAGCCTGTTGGAAGGAAGCTCCTTTATCTGGCTGACCTGCATGTCCGCATACATAAGCATTGCAAGAGTACGCGGGATGGGGGTCGCTGACATTACCAGCACATGGGGATTTCTTCCCTTTTCGTTCAACGTCTTTCTCTGGTTGACTCCGAATCTGTGCTGCTCATCCGTAACCACCAGAGCCAGATCTTTATAAGTAACTTTTTCCTGAAACAATGCATGTGTACCGATGATTATATCTGCTTTATGATTCTCAATCTCCTCATAGATCTCCCGCCGCTCTTTCGCTTTAAGAGAACCCGTGACCAGTACTGTTTTAAGGTTCAGGTCATTTTCTTCCAGAAGCTTTTTCATTTTGTCATAATGCTGACCTGCCAGGATTTCTGTGGGGGCCATAATAGCTGCCTGATAACCGTTCAATGCGGTCTCAAGACAGGCTGCGAAGGAAACTATAGTCTTTCCGGAACCCACATCCCCCTGAAGAAGCCGGTTCATGATCATTCCTGATGAGAGATCATTCCTGATGATTTCAATGGCTTCGGACTGACCCTTTGTTAGAGAAAAAGGAAGATTTTTTAAAAAATCATCTACACGTTTATCCGGAGTAAGCTTAAAGAAGGATTTCAGATCTTCCGTATTCTGTTTCTTCTTCACAAGAGCCAAAGAAAATAAAAAGAGTTCATTATATGCAAGACGGCCTCTGGCCTTTTCAAAGTCCTCTATATTTTCAGGAAAATGAACATGTGCCACAGCATCCTTCATTTCCATGAGTTGTCTGTTGTATCTTATGGCAACAGGTACAAAATCTTCTTTATATTCAGCCACCTCTATGGCCTGACTGACTGCTTTAACTATGGAGGCATTGGACAATCCCTTCACCTGGCTGTACACAGGTTCCAGGGTGTCAACCTTTTTCTCATAAGCTTCAGGAGAAAAGATTTTGGGCTGATTCATGGTTTTCTGACCATTGTAACTGCCAACCTTTCCCATGAAAACAAACATTGAACCGGCTTTCAGGGTAGTCCGGAGAAAGGGTGCATTGAACCAGGTTATCCTGAGTCGTCCGGAAATATCCTTTAGATACACACTGGTCATAAGGAGCCCGTGAACTCTGACTACAACCGCATCTTTTTCCAGCATGCCTGTCACCGCCTGTACTTCACCCTCCTGAAGATTTCCGATGGGGACAGGTTTATGAAAGCTCACATATGTATTGGGAAAAAAATACAGCAAGTCATTAACTGAATATATTCCGAGCTTATTATATAGTTTTTCTGTTTTCGGACCTATGCCCTTAAGATCTTTTAGTTCCATACTTTCTATATAGGTATTTCCTTAGCCTTAACTGTAGGATTTCAGTGTACCTGGTTTAGATCATTACATATTCCACAGCCTTAGAGTGAACTTAAAATCGCTCCCGAGTAATCTCAGGAGCGAAAATATTGATCACATTGGCTGAAGCAGTGATAGTGTCGGCAAATCCAAACTACACATCTTCAAGATATTAATGCCTATTCTACTGAAAGGAAGTAGTAGTATATCGGCTGGCCGCCAAACTGAAGCTCTGTCTCCAGGGACGGGTACTTCTTACGGATGACTCCGGCAAGCTTTTCTGCATCTTCCTCTTTTACATCAAGTCCGTAATAAATGGTAATAATCTCAGACTCGCTGTTTACCATCTTTGAAACTGCTTCCTCCACAGCTTTTCCTATATCCTTCTGGACAGAAAGAAGTCCTTCATCACCCAGAGCCATGATATCGTTTTCCTCTATTGCATGGCCGTCTATCGTAGTATTACGGACAGCATAGGTGATCTCAGCAGAACTTACATATTCTGAAGCATCCTTCATGGCTTCAAAGTTTTCATCTGCGGTCATATCCGGACTGAAGCTTATCATAGCGGATATTCCCTGAGGAATGGTTTTTGTAGGAACAACCATGATGGTTTTGTCCTCAACAATTGCCTTAGCCTGATTTGCTGCAAGAATAATGTTTTTATTGTTAGGTAAAACGAAAACGGTCTTGGCATTAACCTTCTCACAGGCGTTTATAATGTCTTCAGTTGAAGGGTTCATGGTCTGTCCGCCTTCGATAACGTAGTCAACACCGACTCCCTTAAAGATTTCTGTAAGACCGGCACCTGCAGATACCGATATGAATCCGAAATCCTTCATCGGTTCATTGCTTACAGCCTCCGCTTTATCATCCTTCTTTGAAGGGGCTTCCTCTGCGGCGATCTTTGACGCATCCTTAATGAGCACTTCGTTGTGCTCAAGTCTCATATTGTCAACCTTCATCTTTGAAAGGTATCCCATGCTGAGACCCTTCTCAAAGGCATCACCCGGGTGGTTTGTATGTACATGAACCTTAATGACATTTTCATCAGAGAAGCAAACGATAGAGTCACCTACACCGTTCAGCCAGTCTCTGAGACCATCAACCTCTTCATCTGTAAATTCATGGTCTCCGTTAACCATAAACTCTGTACAATAGCCGAATTTAATCTCAGCTGTTGAAATGTCCCCTCTGGATTTTCTTTCACTTACAGGCGCTGCAGCAGGGTTTACATCAAGTTCAAGATCCTTAACATTTATGTCAAGCTTCTCACCCTTTACGATGGAAAGTGCACCCTTTACCACAGTCATAAGTCCCTGTCCGCCGGAATCAACAACACCTGCTTCTTTCAGTACCGGAAGCATCTCCGGAGTTTTGGCAAGAACTTCATCTCCATAAGCTATTACATCTGAAAGCATCTTGACGATATCTTCTTCTGATACAGATACTTCTGTGATACGATCAGCCATTCCCTTGGCCACGGTAAGAATCGTACCTTCTTTAGGCTTCATTACCGCCTTATAAGCAGTCTCAACCGCACGGTTAAAGGCTCTTGCAAGAGTAAGACCATCAATATAACCTGACTCAGAATTCTCACGTATCTCTTTTGTGAAACCTCTGATGAGCTGGCTTAATATAACGCCTGAATTTCCTCTTGCACCACGGAGTGAACCGCTGGCCATAGCCTTTGCTACGTTCTCAATGGTCGGATCTGTAATGGCAGCCACTTCCTTTGCAGCTGACATGATGGTCATGGTCATATTGGTTCCGGTATCACCGTCCGGAACAGGAAATACGTTGAGCTCGTTGATGTATTCCTTATTAACATTTAGATTATTTGCGGCTGCAAGAAAAGCATCCTGTAACTTTTTCGCATCAATCTGATTACCCACAGGTAATTCCTCCTTTAAAACCGGTACATTAATCAATTACTCTTACGCCTTCTACGTAAATCTTTACATTCTTTACCTTCATACCGGTATACTCTTCAACTTTGTATCTTACGTTTTCGATAAGGTTGTCGGCTACAGCCTGGATGCTGACACCATAAGAAACGACGACATGAAAGTCCAAAAGGATTTCATTATCCTCAATCCTTACCATGATGCCCTTTGTAATACTCTCTCTCTTAAGAAGCTTTACAAGACCGCCGGACTGATATGACACTTTAGCCATACCAACGATTCCAAAACACTCTATCGCGGTAGTTCCTGCATAGGTAGCAATAACATCAGGATTGATTTGAATTTCACCCAGCTTGGATGCAATTGTTCCTTTCATAAAGTACCTCCAGAAATATCTTATTTGATATAAATAAAACGCTTCAGTTAAAATCACACATTAACATGCTGCACATCCTTTGATACTGACTTTTAGATGTACCCATGTTTTTTGATTATAACATATATATCATAACCATGCACTCTTACTTTGGTTCTGTAACCACAAGGGAGCACTCTTGCATGAAAAAAGGGTATTACGAAAATGCTCTCGTAATACCCTATCATACATCAACTAGACGATCCTGAATCAAGCGTTTGCTTCAACAGTCTTAGATGTACCGATTGCACGCTGAACCTTGCCAGATCTTAAGCAGGAAGTACATACATACATCTTCTTTGTACCGCCATTTACCATAACTCTGACTGACTTAACGTTAGCCTTCCAGATCTTGTTTGATCTTCTATGTGAATGGCTTACCTTATTTCCGAAGTGAACTGCCTTCTCACAAACTGCGCATTTTGCCATGGTTGCACCTCCCTTTCACAATAATCGAATCAGATGCACATCTGAATTCGCGACTTGAATATACTATCAAATATCATTCTATAATGCAAGCTTTATTTTACAAAAAAAACTTTAAATGTGAGGACTAAAATTGTCAATAATTGCCAAGCCGCCTATTTAATCAAAAAATGTAAATCTGCATCATCGGAAGATGACCGAATCAAACCAGATTACAGCTAAGGGATGTCCTTACCTATTGTAAAAATCAAATCTCATCCACCATATATGTTTCTTCAGCATTATCAGCTATTTTGTCAGCAGCAGCCTGAGCTTCCCTTGAGACTCTGTTCCCGCCGGTTATCTTATCTATCGCCTCAGGAATCATTTCCAGAATCTTTGTCATCGCATCCTGATTCTTGATATTAATGAGCTTTGTATTGCCACCCTGTAATATAAGAACAGCTGTAGGTGTGATCTTTGAGCTCAATGCACCAGCACCGCCTTCTCCCTCTTTAGTCTCTTTAGGCTTTACAAATCCTCCTGCTCCCATGCCACAGCTGACTTCAATAAGCGGGATCAATGTTGCATCGCCAACCTTAACGGGCTCGCCCACAACTGTCTTTGAATTTACAAAACCATCCATACCCTGGAAAAGAGTATCCAAAATATTCTGTACATTATTATTGTTATTTTCAGCCATCATTATCCCCCTTGAAATGGTTTGCGACTACCAGTCGGATTTTTTTATTTAACAAAAGTTCAACAATCGAAACCAAAAGATGAATCAGCCTGATATGTCCTTTAAAATACATATCGCCCTTCATGACAGGTCTGTCAAATACCGGTTCAATTTGGAAATTCCTTCCATATACCGGATGCAGAATACTAAGATACATCATGACCTGCCCCACATTTGCAGGATCGTCGGAACCATATGCAAAATGTCCTTTCAGCACTCTGAATTTATAGTGTTTTATGAGATATCGGACATTTTTGACAAGAAGCTTAACTGCCTTTTGATTTTCCGGATCGTTAATCTGTTCTCTAATTATGTTTATCTTCTTAACAACATCCTTTATTCTACCAAGAAATGCTGTAAATTGCTCTTTTATTTTCTCTAAAAGTGTTTTTTCTATTATATGTCTGTTATTGGACTTTTTGCTATCTGGTGCCTGCTCAGGGCTTTGCTCCGAAGTGCCGTCAGGTTCTTTCTCCTGATCAGGTTCAATATCATCCGACGATTCTTCGATGTCTTCTGCGATTTGATCCTCGTCCGAACCTGTTTCTTCTGCCTTTTCTAAAACACTGTCTGCCTGGTCGCTTCCTTCCCGGCAAGTTTCTAAATTCTCCGGCTCTATTTTCGAGATATCTGATTGCACCGCTTCCATCCGGAGTTCCGTTTTTTCCATTGACTCCGTTTCTCTCAGAATTTCTGTTTCCTCCCGAGCTTCATCCTCCGGGGAATCTGTCTCTTCCAAATCCTCTTCTCTCAAATCTTCTGATCCCTCCTGAGGTTCATCCTCTTCCGGAGATTTCATGAGAGTTATCCAAAACAGCTTCAAAAGCAGCTCTAACCCGTTATCCGTGTACACAGCCTTAAAGCGTAGTATTTTCATAAGCCAGTCAGCTCTGAAAACAATACGGTAATCTGTAAGTTCTTCACCTTTATAGCCATCGGAGGCATATCTGATGGGAACAAACAGAACAACTGCCAAAAGCAGTAGGATCAGCAACAAAAAAAGGAGGAGTATGCCGCCTATGACTTTTAATATCGTCAGGACAATCATCAATTCCTCCTTGTATAATGGTTTAGTTTAAATATCTTTTCTGGCCAGTATCATCTTTGTGACACAATCCACTGCATCTTTGTACCCATAACCTATGCCAAGTATCTCGACATTTTCTGTATCAAGCTTTGGATTTAAAAACATAGCCTGATTATATATCTCATACAGGTTAGGGCTTTGGGCTTCAATTATAACATATGCTCCGGGTTGAAAATGTTTCTTTCGGAGGTTATCCAGTATATATTTCTTATGCTCCGCAGCATGTCTGCCCCAAAACATATTTTTTGAAAAGATCATAATAAACCTCTCCCAAAGCCGTAAGCCGCTGAAATACACGACTCAAAGATAAAACCTATAACTTTCATTAATAAACGTGGAGTATCACTGTTTATAGATGACATACAGATTTGCATCTTATCAGCTTTACATTCCGCCTTCTGTGATAACCCGAATGTTTTTCACCATATAATCCACCAAAGATACTATAGTCAGGATCAAAGCAATGGCTGCAAATATATTTGTGATTACTTCCAATTCCGAAATATTTATAATCAGAAGGATTACGGTAAACATCTGAAATACCGTTTTGAATTTTCCCCACCAGGAAGCTGCTATGACGATTCCGTTGTCGGCAGCTACCAGTCTGAAGCCCGAAATAATGAACTCCCTGGCTATAATGATGATGACATACCAGGCAGGAAGCTGATCAAGCTCAATAAGACATATCAGGGCAGAACACACCAACAGCTTATCCGCCAATGGATCCATAAACTTTCCAAAATCAGTAACCAGATTCTGACGGCGTGCTATCTGTCCATCCAGAAAATCCGTGAATGAAGCAAGACAAAACACTACCAAAGCTGCTATACGCATATTCTGATCAGTGCCCTCTTCAAAAAGAAGCAGAAACACAAAAACCGGAATCATTACAACACGAAGTAAAGTCAGTTTATTTGGTAAATTCATCAGATACGCTCCCCAATCAAATCATAACCGTCTGAATCAATAATGCGGCAGTCGATCATATCACCGGAAACTTTATTGTTGTAATCTCCTGCATCAACAAAAACAAGGCTGTCAATGTCAGGATTATCCATGTATGAACGGGTAAGATACATATTGTTGTCAGGATCGTAGCCCACGATGATAACCCTAAGCTCCCGGCCAATCTGTTCTCTTGCCTTTTCAAAAGCGATACCCTGTTGAAGCTTCATTATTTCGTCCTGACGCTGAAGCTTAATCTTCTGTGGAATCTGCGGTTTCATTTCTGCCGCAGCTGTTCCTTCCTCACGGGAATATGGAAATACACCTAGTCTGTCAAAGCGCATTTCCTTTACAAAATCCTTCAGGATGGTAAAGTCTTCTTCCGTTTCTCCCGGGAATCCCGTAATAAGAGTGGTTCTCAGGACTATATCCGGTATAGCATTACGGAGTGATGCTATCTTCCCCTTAAGCTCAGCCTGTCTTGTCTTTCTGTGCATGTTCTCAAGAATATGATCCGAGGCATGCTGTATAGGTATATCAAGATAATGAACAACCTTTTTATTATCACGGATGGCAGCGATAAGTTCATCATCGATTTCTTCCGGATAGCAATAGAGAATACGTATCCACTCGATACCCTCTATCTCTGACAGCTTTTCCAGAAGTTCGGGAAGAGCCTTCTTATGGTAAATATCCTTTCCATATAAGGTTGTTTCCTGAGCCACAAGGATAAGTTCCTTAGTTCCTCTTTCTGCAAGCATCTTAGCTTCTTCTACAAGATGCTCCATGGGAACAGAACGATAATGGCCTCTTAATGAAGGAATGATACAATAAGTACAATACTTATCACAGCCTTCGGCAATCTTCAGGTATGAGGTGTAATTGTCAGCATTATCAACACGGGCAAGCTGAACATCAAGCTTGTCCACGTAGTCACTTATACCCATGACCTCATCAACCTCAGGCAGTTCCTTCCTGATCTGGTCTTTATAGCGCTCAACTAAACAGCCGGCGACTATGATTTTCTTAAGATTCGCCGACTGCTTATATTCACCCATTTCAATAATGGTATTTATACTCTCTTCCTTTGCATCTCCGATGAAAGAACAGGTATTTATGATAGCGATATCAGCCTCTGCAGGATCATCGGTTATCTCTGATCCGGGATACTTCTCAAGCAGATTACTGAGCATCTTTTCACTATCAACCCGGTTTTTATCACAACCGAGAGATATCATATGTATCTTCATACTTATGCTTCGCTGTCTGAATTATAGTCATCTTCTGATGAAGCTGAAGGTGAATTGTCAATTATCTCAGATGTACCATCATCTTCCTCATCATACTCTTCCGTTGCAAAATCAAAACGCTTTTCAACAGCATTGGTTCTGATCTCGTCCTCTACCTCAGTTCCACGCTTGATGGTTATGGCATTCTTTGCAAGCTCCTCTACCGCAATTGAGAGTGGCTTTCTGCTGGGATCTACAGGGAGAACAGGCTCCGCACCATCGATCAGCTGTCTTGCACGCTTTGCGCTTGCGATAACAACAGAATATCTGCTTTCTACAAGTTTATCGGTGTCATCCTGAATGGCATTGGTATTGTTAGCTGCATCGATCAGGTCATTATATGTTTGCTGTGACATCTTCTATCCTCCTAAGATCTTTTCTCACACTTTCAATGATATCAATATGCTGAGCCGCTCTTTCGTGCTGAGCACGAATGAGATTATGCAATTTTTCGGTGCATGTGTCAATATCATCATTTATTAAAATATAATCATAGGCTTCTACGCCTTCAGACTCTTGAACAGCTCTCTCTAGTCGCTTTTTCACAACCTCCGGAGCTTCTGTCCCTCTTCCTATAAGACGGCTCTTCAACTCTTCTCCGGAAGGAGTTGTGATAAAGACAAGTACCGCATCCGGGAACTTCTCCTTGATCTTGAGAGCGCCCTGGATTTCTATCTCCAGAAGCACATCCTTTCCCGCATCTAGCTGAGACCAAACAAACTCTTTCGGAGTGCCATAGTAGTTATCTACATACTGTGCGTACTCCACGAGTTCATCGTTTTTGATCATTTCTTCAAACTCTTCCTTTGTTTTGAAGAAATACTCACGTCCGTCAAGCTCTCCTTCTCTCGGCTTACGTGTGGTACAGGAAATTGATAAAGCGTAGTTATCATACTTGGCAAGCAGGTTCTTCATAAGAGTGCCTTTGCCCGCACCGGAAAAGCCCGATACAACAACCAGTGATCCTTTATTCATTTAAATCTCCATTCCGCCGCTTTCAGTAAGCGGCACAAACAGCGATGAAAAGTATCTTTCACACCATATTTCTCTCTGTATACCTGCAAACGCATTCATCTGATCGTAATGAATGAAATCAACCTGCGTTTACCGGTCATACCATGAATATAGTGGAAATCATTTTCGTTAACAGGTATAAATCATGATTTAACTGAATCACTCCAGATTCTGAATCTGCTCTCTTATCTTTTCTATAAGAGTTTTGAGTCCGATAGCATCATCTGAAATAATAAGATCATTTGCCTTGCTGAGGGTTGTATTGGCCTCCCGGTTCATCTCCTGTGCCAGGAAATCAAGTTCTCTTCCCACAGAGCCGCCTTTTTCGAGCTTCTCCCTCATATTCTTAATATGACTGTGGAGACGTACCCTCTCCTCATCGGTACAGGTCTTGTCTGAATACATGGTGACTTCCTGCACTATGCGGGATTCATCGATTCCTGCAGATCCCAGCAACTCTTCCACCTTTGTACGAAGCTTTTGTTCAAATGCTGCAGCAATCTCAGGTGATCTCTCATCGATTCTTTCGACGATAGCTTCCATTTCATCGAGCTTCCCAAGAAGATCAACTTTAAGATTTTCACCTTCCCGAACTCTGGTATCAACAAAATCAGATAATGCTTTACGTAATGCAGGATTAAGTCTGTTCCAAAGCTCATCATCATTTTCAGATTCCTCAGAGATAACAAGAACATCCGGCAGATTGGCAATGTTCGTTACTTTAACATTATCATCCACACCCAGTTCGCTGCTTATCTTACGAATGGCCTCAAGATACTCTCTGGCCAGATCCATATTGAGGCGTAAAGATTTTGAACCTTCCGAAAACTCTTCATAAGTAACGAAAAGATCAACCTTTCCACGGGAAATATACTCCTTGATAGTATTACGGATATCAGCTTCAAGAGCATTGAACTTTTTCGGCATCTTGATGTTAAGATCAAGAAAACGGGAATTAACCGACTTAACTTCAACTGACAAACGATAAATATCATTGGATATCTCACATCTGCCAAATCCGGTCATACTTTTTAAATCCATAACATACCCCTTTGATCACATATAATATTTTTTGATATGTCGGAAATTGGTGCCCCTGTCTGCGGCTTGTCTTTTCCGAACATTTGTTATAAATTATAGTCTACCTGTAAAAATAAGTAAAGTTAAAGAAATCATGGAAGGAAGGTTAGTTCAATGGCATACGATGGCCTGGTTGTATCTGCAACCGTTAAGGAGTTTCGGGAAACTTTAATCGGCGGTAAAATTTCCAAAATCACACAGCCTGAAAAAGATGAGATTGACTTAACTATCAGAAATCAGAAGGATAATTATCGTTTAAAGATCTCTGTAAATCCATCTCTTCCACTATGTATACTTACAGAAGAAAAGAAGCTGTCTCCCATGGCTGTACCAACATTTTGTATGGCCCTCAGGAAACACATAGGAAACGGTGCCATCCTTAATGTTATCCAGCCCGACCAGACTCTGGATAAAGACGGGCTTGAAAGAGTTATCATTTTTGAGATTGAACATCTGGACGAAATGGGGGATTTAGGAAAACGTTACCTGTCCGTTGAATTGATGGGGAAATATTCAAATCTCATACTCTTCAGAGAGGACCGGACAATCATTGATTCCGTAAAACGTATTTCCGTTTCACAATCCTCTGTCAGGGAAGTATTGCCTAACAGACCATATTTCATACCGGATTCAGGAGATAAAAAGAATCCCTTGGAACTTGATAAGGAAACATTTGCAGCTCTTATAAAGAACACTCCGGAGCCCGCCTTCAAGGCTCTGTTCCATGGCATAACAGGTCTAAGTCCTCTTACTGCTTCAGAGATCTGTCACGTGAGCCGTGTGGATCCGGATCTTTCAGCCAATTGTCTGGATCCTGATGCATTGGAAAGACTTTACAATGCTTTTTATAGCATAATCAGGGAAACCGTTTCTCTTTCCAAACCGGATCCTGTGATCATTTACAAAGACGGAGTACCCTCAGACTTTTCGGCTTTCAATCTTTCCATATATGCGGAGGATACCAAGTACGAAGTGCGTCACTTCTCATCTATGAGCGAAGTCATCACTCAGTTCTACAGTGAAAAGGATAAAAGTTCGCGTATGCGCCAAAGGTCCACTGATCTCAGAAAAGTGGTTAATACTCTTATGGAACGTACCTCAAAGAAGCTTAATATCCAGGAAAAGCAGCTTAAAGATACTGAGGGAATGGATAAATTCCGTGTATACGGAGAACTCCTTCACACTTATGGCTATTCCCTAGCGGGCGGCGAGGATCATTTGACCTGTGAGAATTTCTATACAAATGAAGAGATCACAATACCTCTCAAAAAGGATCTTACAGCGTCCGAGAACGCAAAGCATTACCTTGAAAAGTACGACAAGCTTAAACGAACCAAGGAGAATGTTACCGTTCAGCTCAGAGAAACCAGGCTTGAGCTTGAGCATCTGGAGTCCATACAGACATCCCTCGATATAGCCGAAAGCGAAGAGGATCTTCAGGATATCAGAAGGGAAATGAGCGATTATGGTTTCATCCATAAGGTTCAGGGAAAAGAAAAAGCCAAGCTTCAGCGCAAATCAAAACCCTATCACTTTGTTTCTGAAGACGGCTATGAGATATTTGTGGGTAAGAACAATTACCAGAACGAAGATGTCACTTTCAAAATAGGTGACGGCGGAGACCTCTGGTTTCATGCAAAAAATGTTGCCGGCTCCCATGTTATCGTAAAAACCGGCGGGCAGAACATGGAGGAGATTCCCGACAGACTGTTCATCGAAGCCGCAGGACTGGCAGCCTACTACTCTTCTCACCGTAACGACCAAAAGGTCGAAGTAGACTATACCATTAGGAAGAATCTCAAGAAGGTGCCTAATGCTGCCCCCGGATTCGTAATCTACCACCAGAACTGGTCCGTTACCGTTGAACCTAAAAATATGACGGAGAACTGAACTGCATAAACTTCAATAGAATTCCACCGGGTAGAATTCCACCCGGTGGAATTCTGACTGAGAACTAAAAAAATCCCCGCGCATCGGAATAACCCGATGCGCGGGGATATATTTTTATAGATGATTACTGAACGCTGTCGTCGTTCTCCTCTTCCCAGTTGGTGTAAACATTCTGAACATCCTCAGATGCATCAAGAAGATCAAGAGTTCTGCGAAGTCCCTTCACTGCCTCAGGGTCAGTTACTGATACGTAGTTCTGAGGAACCATAACTACATCAGCCTCAGCCATAGGGATACCCTGCTTCTCGATATTGGCACGAACCTCATCAAAATCTGCAGGAGCTGTGTATATTACATAAGAATCTTCCTCATCCTGGATATCTTCAGCACCAGCTTCGATAGCCATATCCATAAGAGTATCAAAATCCTTATCAAGATCATCCATAGCTTCCTTATCAAGGATGATCTGTCCCTTCTCATCAAACATGAAGGAAACTGCGCCCTGTGTTGCAAGAGATCCTTTTCCCTTTGTGAAAGCGGAACGAATATCTGCAGCTGCACGGTTCTTGTTATCTGTAAGTACCTTTACGATAAGAGCAACACCGTTAGGACCATAGCCCTCGTACTGAAGCTCTTCAAAGTTATCTGCCTCCATGGATCCGGCAGCCTTCTTGATACCATTATTGATAGTATCGTTAGGCATGTTATTTGCCTTAGCCTTTGCGATAACAGCTGCAAGCTTAGAGTTGTTGGAAGGGTCAGGACCGCCGGCTTTAACAGCAAGCGCAATCTCATGGCCGATCATAGTGAAAATTTTGCCCTTAGCAGCATCATTCTTTTCTTTCTTTGCTCTAATATTAGAAAATTTTGAATGTCCTGACATATCTTTCTCCTCATATCATAAATAACTAAATTCTCGGTCTCCGGAGTATATTTCACTCCCGAAGCGGACTTTTTATAAATCAAACTCTAGTACTATAACGTAAAATACAAATAGAATCAAGAGGGATATGAGTCATGGTAAATCAGATTCTTACTTGGCTCATAATCTGTTTTTAGAGATATGAGTCATGATGAATCGTATTCTTCCTTGACTCACATCTGTTTTTTGAAGATATGGGGCATGGATAATCGGACTTAACATTGACTTATAATCCTTTTTGGGAAATATGGGTCATACAAAATCAGACTTGACATTGACTCATAATCCTCATTGGGGAGATATGGGTCATAGAGAATCGGACGCTTATTTGACCCATATTTAGTAATTGTGATTTTGAGTCAATTACTTACTATAAGGTAATTGACTCAAAAACCCGGATTAGAATATGTGGTCATTCGTAATCCAATAATTATTATCCTGTAAAGGGGTCTGTCTTACACCCTTACAATGTCACTCCGTTCTGATTCCGTCCAATACAGTTCCGAGTTTATCTGCGGTATCCCGGGCAAGGACTCCGTTTACTCCAAAGGTTTTGGCCGCTTCTCTTCCGGCTTCGGCATGGATGAGTACTGCGGCAACTGTGGCTCTGTATGCGATTTCCATCGGATTCAGAGCTATCTCAAGAGATACAGATGGTCTCATCAAGGCGTATAAGCCTGCAATGGCTCCGCTCAGAACATCTCCCGAACCGCCTTTACTGAGAGCAGGACTTGCTTTCGTATTTTTAAACATGGCTTCATGTTGTGCATCACATATCAAGGTTTGTGAACCTTTCATGACTGTTATCAGACCAAACTCTCCGGAAACAGTCTCTGCATAGTATTCCGGGTTTTTAACCACTTCCGATATTTCACACTCTGCCAACCGGCTCATCTCCATGGGATGCGGGGTGATAACCACCGGGATTTCTTCCGCCACGGACTTCAATTTATCTTTGAGATGAGGCATTGAACTTATGATGTTGAGGCCATCTGCATCTATTATAAGAAGCGGATGCTTTTCTTCTGCCTTGTCACCCCATTTATCAGACACAGCGTTTAATATCTCTTCCACCATATCTTTGCTGAGATCGGTCGTTCCCATACCGGGTCCCAGCACCATAACATCCGCCCAGACTGCATTCCTCTCAGATATTTCCTGAAGATCCGTTTCCTCATCATAGCCTTCGAAAATGGCTTCCGGCAGCAGTGTCTGAAGGATCAGACGATTATCCTTATGTGTGAGAAACTTGACAAGTCCGGCTCCGGTCCGGTAAGCAGCCAAAGCCGAAAGATAGGCTGCTCCGCTCATCCCTTTGCTTCCTGCAACTATAAGAACTTTCCCATAGGTGCCTTTGTTACTGTCCTCAAGTCTTTTCGGAATATAGGCATAAAACTTTGAAGCATCTGTCACTATCTGCATGGTCTCTCCTTTTTGACCCATACCACGTACTTAAATCCAGCAGATTCGTACTTTGGCAGTCAATGATTCTGACCCAAAAGGGTCATGACTTCAACAAAATTGTTTAGTGTAAATGAAAGATATGAATATACTATACAGGATGTCTCACCCTTCCATTACTGCAAATGCCGACACCAGATCTTTTGTGTCGGTTATAGATAAATGTATGGTTTTTCCGCCAAGCTCTTCGAATTTCTTTTGTGCATTACCGTGTAGAACAGCATAAGGTTTTCCTTTTTCATCCCTTAGGATTTCAATCTCAGAAGGCCTGATTCCCGCAGTAAACCCTGTACCGAAGCACTTGACTATACATTCCTTACATGCAAAATCGCCGGCAAGCATCGAATCTTTGTCAGATGCCTGCCGACGCTCGTCTTCGGAAAAAATACGTTCTACAGTTTTGTTTCTTCTTGTATTTTTTATACGACTGATCTCGATAAGATCAGTTCCGATTCCTATGATCATAACTGAATCCTATCAATCGTTTAATCTTCAAGAGCCTCGCCCATACGATAGCTGAGTCTCATAAGTGACTCTGAAAGATGAACATTCTCAATAACAATATTATCAGGAACATCAAGGTCTACATGGGCAAAATTCCAGATTCCCACAATTCCTGCATCTATAAGCTGCTCAACAACTTTAATTGCCGGCCCCTTAGGGATACACACTGCAGCCATTTTGATATCATTCTCTTTGATGACACTTTCAAGCTTGTCCATGGACTGGATCTGAATCTCTCCTACCATATTGCCGATAATGCTTGGATCCTTATCGAAAATGGCCTTAACGATAAATCCTCTCTTACGGAAATTTGTATAGTTGGCAAGAGCCTGTCCGAGATGTCCGGCACCGACGATGATCATTTCATGTTCATTGTCAATGTTTAAAATCTTGGCTATCTCATCATGGAGATTCTTGATGTTATATCCATAACCCTGCTGTCCGAAACCTCCAAAGTTGTTCAGATCCTGTCTGATCTGAGAAGCAGTGAGCTTCATACGCTTACTGAGCTCACTTGAAGAAATACGCTCAATGCCCTGATCCATAAGATCCTCAAGATAACGATAATACCTCGGAAGTCTCTGGATGACTGCCTGTGAAATATCTTTTTTAGCCATAATAACCCTCAATAATTACTTAAAGATTTTTATTGTCAATGCGGTCTTTCGAACAAGTAATAATCACCTATTTCCCTTTAGACCCTTTGAAAAATATTATACATTTTTGTTAATATTATGTCAAAAAGAAGTTGTAGAATTCTTAACAAGCCATAGAAACCATACGAATTCTTTTGATCCGCACAAAGCCTTATGACTCTCACAATTATAATCCCGGGCAGATATAAAAAGACTGATCGGACATCATATCCGATCAGTCTCGTATTATCATACTATAAATATATCCACCAGGAAGCTTTCTCTGTTTTAGATCTTCGGTGTTCTCTTAAGTATTGCGTGTCTTTCAGGACCGTTGGAAACCATGGTGATCGGTGTTTCAATCTGCTTCTCGATGAAATCGATATAGTCCTTGCACTCCTTAGGAAGATCCTCATAATCAGTGATACCGCGGATATCACAGTTCCATCCCGGAAGCGTTTCATAAACAGGCTTTGCCTTATGAAGGAGCGGTGTTACAGGGAAATCTGTAGTCACCTTTCCGTCTATCTCATAACCTGTACAAACCTTAAGCTCCTTAAGATAGCCAAGTACATCAAGTACTGTAAGGACAGCCTCGGTTGCGCTCTGGAGCTGACAGCCGTACTTTGAAGCAACTGCATCATACCAGCCTACTCTTCTTGGACGGCCTGTAGTTGCACCGTACTCGCCCTTGTCTCCGCCTCTCTTACGAAGCTCCTCTGCCTCATCTCCGAAAAGCTCGGAAACGAAGTCACCTGCACCTACCGCTGAAGAATAAGCCTTTGTAACAGCAATTATATCTTTAATCTCATATGGAGGAATACCTGCACCAACTGCACCGTAAGCTGCAAGTGTTGAGCTTGAAGTAACCATCGGATAGATACCGTGATCCGGATCCTTCATGGTTCCAAGTTGACCCTCCAGAAGAACAGTCTTACCTGCCTTAAGAGCCTCTCTCAGGAACTTTGAAGTATCTGTTACATAAGGTGCGATGAGGTCTCTCTGCTTGTGCATCTCTGCAAGAAGATCCTCATATACAAGCTCAGGTGCATGATAAAGCTCACGGAGTGTAGCATTCTTCATCTCAACAACCTTATGAAGTCTGTCAGTGAGAACCTCTTCATCGAAAAGCTCATTTACCTGAAGACCGATCTTTGCAAACTTGTCAGAGAAGAAAGGAGCGATGCCGGACTTTGTGGAACCGTAGCTCTTTCCTGCAAGTCTTGCCTCTTCAAGGCTGTCAAAAAGTACATGATAGGGCATCATAACCTGTGCGCGATCAGAAACAAGTATCTTAGGTGTGGGAACTCCTGCGTCAACTATTGACTTAAGCTCGGAAACGAACTTTGTAATGTCTAATGCCACGCCATTGCCAAGTACTGATGTTGTGTGATCATAGAACACACCGCTTGGAAGAAGGTGAAGAGAAAAACGGCCATAGTTGTTAATGATGGTATGACCTGCATTTGCACCGCCCTGAAAACGTACAACGATGTCAGAAGACTCTGCAAGCATGTCAGTAATCTTGCCTTTTCCTTCGTCTCCCCAGTTTGCACCTACGATTGCTCGAACCATAAAAATCCTCCTAAAGGGATAGTATCCACATGGACACTACTGATGCTTCTCACCTTTTTGACACATACCAACAACATAAAATGAAATCGGGCGGCTGAACCGCTGTGAGAGATTCGTGACCGAAGCATCAAAAATATTATTTTTTAGTCAAACCCGTGAACCAGATGAAAATATATATAACCGTTGGTATCACGATCAGACAAAACAGAACCGCCAGGATATACTCTTTTTTCGCGCCCGTGAAGGCGAAAAACAAAAGCATCACAAGCAATATGACAATTAAAACCAATGCCAAAACGGCAAGTATCCGTTTTAATGACATAACTGCACCTCCCGGCTCTGCGCTTTCAGCACAGACAAAAAAATTATATAAATAAACCTCATATATTTCAAGGTTAATGTTAAACGCAATCGTTATGTCTGTTATTCAAATAAAGGCGCCCCGCAACATGGCGGAACACCTTTATGGTTAAATATTTTTTCTCATCGGTCATATTCAGAAAGAATTTCACAGAACCGGTCGAAATAAACGCGGCTCTCGAATTTCTGGATGAAGGAAATGCTTATTTCATTTCCTTCATTTCCGATCATCACAAGCAGCGGAACCGGAGAAGCATTCTCGCTCTCTATTGATTCAACGATATCCGGGTTTTTCTGGCCGTTGCCGATCATGTTTGTTACGGCAAAAGTGGTATTAATGATGGAACCTATCAGCATTTTGTCTTCGGAAGCATCAAGTTTCCCGTCAATCATCAGCCTGAATTTCATGAGCTGCCACTTTAAAACTTCCGGGGTTAAAGCTTCGGTCAGCTGTTGGAAGCCGTCTTCACCCGGGAAGAATACTGCCAGACCCATACTCATATTTTTGAGAGAATCCTCATGTTTCATGATGGATCTAAGGTTTACAGAGGTACGGCATCCAATCTTTTCAGCCTCAGGATGAATATCCTTAATGGCCTTTGCAATCATGTCAGCAACCACAACCGTGGCACCGCCTCCGACAGAGGAAAGCTCTTTTGACTGCTCTTCTGAAAGAGCCGGCAGCTTATCGAGCTTAATCTTGACGGTATAATGATACCTTTTTCCGGTGTCCTTCTCTTTCTCATCGGGTGCCTCAGGGAATCTGTAGGCTCCGACAACGTTCTTATAAACCTCAGGCACTTCTTTACCGTACACTGAATAATCTTCACTGAAGATTTCATAATAATGTCCGGGAGTATATACTTCTTCCTTCTGAAGATCAGGCGCCTTTCCATCCAGCAGTTCCTGATAGGTGCCCAGGAACAGCTGCAGGAATAAATGCATACCAAAGCCATCAGTAAAAGAATGAGGAATTTTTACAAGAAGTTTCTTACCATCGGCAATAACTCTTATCCGGTCTTCTCTGTCAACAGGCATTTCCGGCGTATAAACTTTCGGTCCCTCCACATCTCTGACATAATACAGCCTTCCGTTCTCCGCCTCCAGATGCTGATGATAAAACGGATAGTTTCTGTACACTGTAAAAAGCGCTTTTTCGAGAAGCGGAATATCCGACTCCTTCTTCAGCATGATAACCGTATCAGAGGTAACATTATTCACGAAGGCACCATAAAAAGCTCCTCCGGAAATATTCTCATCACGGTAACCTTCCGCCATCCTTTCAGAATAATCCGCTGATTCTCCATCCTCTTTTTTCTTTGCATTTTCCGCAAGAAGCTCCGGAGTTCTGTAGCTGTAAACAGCATTAACATCAAGGTCATATCTGTCACATAGCTGCACAAGGCGGATAGCTAAGACAGAATCACCGCCTATCATAAAGAAATCATCATCCCTTCCCACCGCCGGAATATCCAGAAGCCTTGCAAATATCTCGCAAAAATACTTCTCACCCTCACTAACAGGAGGTTTATTCTTACTGATATATCTTGAAGCATCAGGGCTTTTCAACTCTTTTTTTGCAATCTTTCCATTGATGTTTAAAGGAAATGCTTTCAAAGGTATAAAATATGAAGGCATCATGTAGGACGGTAAAGCATTCAAAAGCTTTTCCCTGTCGAATTCCAGATCACCTTCGGTAAATATACCAAGCCGCTTTGCTTCATCCTCCAGATAATAAACGCAGATAAACTGGTGATGGTTTTCGTCAAAGCCTTTTGCAACCACCTTTTCAAGACCCGTAATTCTTTGAACCTGAGCCTCAATCTCCGCAGGTTCTATACGGTTTCCGTTAATCTTGAACATATCGTCCTTTCTGCCGCACAGATAATATATGCCGTTTTCATCTCGGCGGCAGAGATCTCCGGAGTGAAAGATCCCATTGACAAAAGCCTGAGCTGTTTTTTCCGGTAAATGAATGTACCCCCTCACATATTCATTCCTGTAACACAGCTCTCCCATCCCAGGTCCATTGATGATTTTCCCATCATCATCAATGATCCTAAGATCAAGCCCTTCTACAACAGGTTTTCCTGCAGGAGCTACGTCATAAGCCTTATCAAGAATGGTGGTCAGGATGGGGAATCCCGACTCAGACATACCGTAGAAGTTGCAGATCTGAGGTTTCCCGCCTTCATAATACAACCCATTGGCCGGTTCGCTGCCCGTATTGATAAGCTTAAGGCTTGGAGCGGGATCCTTATATATCCTTATATAGGATGGCGGGATATACACCTCCTCAAGCTCGTTTTCTTCGATGAATCTGCAAAACTCAGGCTGATTCCTGAGAAGTTCCCCTGATACCATATAAAAAGTCCTTCCCCTAAGGGAATAGGAGATTATGAAACACACGCAGGCAACGAAGCTTGTGGGCGGCACCAGACCATGACGTGTCTCAGGATACGGAATGTCAGTGTCCACATAGGATCCCATCTGATCAAGGTTTCCGTATTCATGAAGTACACCCTTTGGATTTCCTGTGGAGCCTGAAGTATATATGGCATAAGCTGCATCATGAACATCTGTCTCTTCATATCCGGAAAGAGGCTCGCAGGAATACATGATCTCATTAAAGAGCTCCATATCAAGAATAAGCTTTGCATCTGTATCCTTACATATATACTCTACTCTTTCTGGGGGATACCCCGGTTCGTTCATGACATAAGCGGCACCGGCTTTCCATACTCCGATCATGCAGCTTATGAAATGACAGTTCTTTGGCATGATGATATATACAAAATCTTCTTTTCCGATATTATGTTCCTTGAGATAGCGGTATATGCGGGCAGATTCAATATCCATTTCACCGTAGGTGATGGTCTCATCTCCGTCAACACATGCAGCTCTTTCAGGGATAGTCTCAAACACTCTTGACAAAAGATCAAGATATCTCTTCATCTCTATTCCTCCGTAATGATCATATTGCTAAACCCTCACAAGTAAATTGTTATAACTCATGGTATTCATGAATGTTACATCCGAAGCAGATCCAAAAACCATTCTTATGCCGAAATTGGAAACTTTATCATCTTTGCCCGAATAGAGATCATAATATTCCTTAGGGTTGAAATGCACACCATTATCCCTGAAACGAAGTTTGAAACCTTCCTCGGTAAACATAAGTTTTATGGACAATAACGGATCCTTCTCTTTTTCATATGCATAGGAAATGATATTCTTACCCATCTCTTCAATGCAGAGAGAAACCAGCATTTTCTGGCGCTTGCTGCCTCCATGCTTATTTACAAATTCAGCCGCATCTGATGAAAAAACGCACAGATCCTCCACTGACAAAGAAGTATCTTCCATCATATTTTCTTTGGCTATGCCGAAACTGTCAGGCTTAAGTATCCAGGCATCCGGCATAAATGGATTCTTATGAGATATGGTGCATATGATCACCATGAGAAATACAAGATTAAAAAACATTACAACAACGAAGTTGTACCATAGTGACTCAAGGCCGAGGAAACAAGGTACAACGTATGCATAAACCGCCGTACACAAAGCCATAAATATGAGAATCATATTTCCGAGACCGTGTCTCTTTATACCTCTCAGATATCCGATGTAACTTTCAGAAATGCATCTGAATAAGATATGTATGGTGAATATCCTCAGGCCATGCTTGGCAAGGCTTAGTATATTTTTATCAAGTGTAAAGATTCTTGCCGAAAGATCTCCGGAAAAACATATCACTGCCAAAAGGGCCAGGGATATGATAACGGATTTCTTCAGCATGATTATAAGTATCTCCTTGAGACCTTCCCTGTCTTCCTCGCCATTGATGATTCCGGTAACCATGGCAGACAACTCACACATTCCTGAGGGGAAGCATATGAGTAGTTCTCCCACCTGGGATACCACGGTAAATATAGACACATATCTTTCCGAACCGAATTTCAGAAATGCTGCATTGATGGCTGCGGTCGACAAGGCGATACACAGATTCCGAATAAGGGCAGGCAAACCGTCATGCATTATTTCCCCGATCCTGGAAAGACGTACACTTTTAATTGAATACTTCACGGTATGATTGCCGGAAGACATCCTGACAAGGACAAATGCTGCAGAGATCCAATAACTCAGTGTTGTCGCCATGGCCATTCCAAACACACCGCCGTGAAATACAAACAGGTTCGCAAGATCGAAAACAATATCCAGTAAAAATGCGGTAAGCACCGCGATTATGCTGGTCTTATTATCACCCTCTATCTGAAGCATACCCGGAAAAACCATGATAACCGAAAGAGCCGGCATAACCAGAACATATCCACACATATATCCTCTGGTCTGTTCAAACAGTACGGAGTCACGCTGCAAACCCAGCATCATACATACTACTGGTGAAAAAATGAGTACCAGTGTTGTAAATATAAGGGAAATGCCTACAGATACGGTTACAGTTGTAGAAAAAAAACTGTTCATTTCATCTATATTGCATTTTCCCGATTCATTACTGCATATATTGGCATTACCTGCTGCCATGATGCTGGAAAGTCCTGCCACCACCAAAACCACAGGGGTAACCATTCCTTCCGCAGCGATAGCCTGCTCTCCCAGGAAATGTCCTGCGAGAGCAGTATCAATTATGGAACAAATGGTGATAACCAACTGACTTGCGATCATGGAAGGCAGCATCCGGGATATGAAATCCGAAATAAATGACCTTTTCCTATTCATTTAAATACTCTCTTTCGTCAGATAGGATACTGCTTCACAGAAAAGATCATACAGTCTATTCATACTTTCCTGATCATAATGCGCCTTTGAGTATCTCTCAACAAATAACAGATCTTTCATTTTTAAACTATCAACAATACTAATGCCACACATACTGTCAGTTGCGTCGCCATTAATCGTACCAAGCTGTATCTCTTCCTCAATGAGTTGTTCAAAAACACCGATATCATCTACATCCTTCTGGTAGATAAAGCGCATAAGCCTGTTTTCAGCATCAATAAAACCTTTAAAGTAAGGGTAGGAAATATGAGAATCAATGAACCTTACCTGCTCCTCGACAGAGGCCTTTAAACTCTCAGGTGTTGAATCCTTATCCCTGACGAGTACTATAGGAAAATATTCTGCATAGAGACCTATGGAATTCATCCTGTGAATATCATTTCTTGCTTCACTGGCGAACCTTACAAGCGCGCGATCTGTTTCATTATAATTACAAACCGCAAGCGCACAGGCAGTTATAAATGAAACATTCCCACTCATTGCCGACCTGTCGAGGGGGAGGGGTTTCATGTTTAAAGCTCCCTTAAAACTATCATTTTCATGATCAGTTCTTAAACACAGATCACTTTCCTTAAATGAACCTAACTTCTCAAATAATGCCTTACTGTACGCCTCAGCCTCCTTGTATTCTTCCGTAGAGGAATCTTTTGATTTCTTCATAAGATAATAATAAAAATCAGGTTCAAGTACTGCATCAGGGTCACTGTAACACTCATAAATCTGATCCAATAAAACCTTGAATGAGAAACCATCACTTATAGTATGATGCATTTCAATGTAAAAGAACGAACCCTTCTCCGTACATATTATGCGAGACCTCCAGAGCGGGCTATCAAACATCTTAAATGGCTGTATAAGGCTGTCTTTAATAGCTTCAAATTCAGCAGAAGACATTTTTTCAATGGAAACCTCTTTAAAGATACTCTCGTCATATACCTGTCTGTACTCTCCGCTGCCATCAACTCGTATTATCTTCGTGAAAAATACAGGATGCTGCTTCAGCACTTTATTAAGGGCATTCGCAAAGGCATCTGTATCGATATCCCCCTTTAGTCTGAATAACTCCGCATCATTACCGTATAGCGAATCAGGGGATTCCAGCTGAATGTCAAGGTGCAGCTTCATTCCAATGGTAAGAGGCAATGCTTCCTTCATGGCAGCTTCATTTTCCTCTGCAATAGCATCATTGTCAGCTATTCCTTCACAGTAAGCAGCTAAAGCTTTCGGTGTACGATATTTATAAATCGTTGCATTATTAATACCCGGATGGCTGCACTCCATAATAAGTCGTATGGATGTGATGGAGCTTCCGCCTATCTCAAAGAAGTCATCATTTACACCGACTCTCTCAAGACCGATGCAAAGCGCATACTTCTCACAAAGCAGCTTCTCCATATCTGTGGAAGGTGCTTCATAATTATCTTCATTGTCTGTTCCGGGCTCAGGCAATGCCTTCTTATCTATCTTTCCGTTTGCGGTGAGAGGCATCTGATCAAGCTGTATGAATACCTGAGGTACCATGTACTCTGTAAGCTTTGATGCCAGGTGTTTTCTCAAAGAATCTATGTCTACGGTCTCATCTGCTGTGAAATAGGCCGCAAGATAATCTGTTTTCTGCTTTATAACCACAACGATACTTGAACGCACTGAAGGATAGGAATTGATAACACTCTCTATCTCTCCAAGCTCGACTCTTAATCCTCTAAGCTTCACCTGATTATCCATACGTCCATGGAATTCAATGTTTCCGTCCTTACGTATGCGTACAAGATCTCCGCTTCTGTATGCCCGCTTTCCGAGCATTTCAATGAAGCATTTTTCATTAAGGTCTTCCCGACCGATATAGCCGCGGCCTACGCCTTCACCCATAATCACCATTTCACCAAGAGCACCCAGTGGCTGGAGCTTCTGATTTCTGTCCATAGTGCAGATAGAGACATTGGCATTTGGTATGCCTATGGTGATATCCTGAGAGCTCCTGATGACCTGCATGGTACAGCTGATTGTGGCCTCAGTGGGACCGTAGCCGTTCATGATATAAATGTCAGGATTTACGGCACTCAGTTTATCGTAAAGTGCTGCCGGGAATGCTTCGGCGCCTAAGTCGATACTTTTAACGTTCTTTATTGCTTTTTGGAAATCCTCCGCAAGCTTTCCCATATCAAGCAGGTTCATAAGATAGCTGGGAGTGCATGACATAAGATCAACACCGTTCTTTAGCATAAGATCCGCCAGAGCCTGAGGATTCATGATCTCTTCACGGGTGGCAAGAACAGATGTCAGACCATTGGCTAACGGTATAAATTCCTCCATTATGGAAACATCAAAGGTAAGTGCTGCTATGGCAAGACTCACATGTCCTCTTCTTGTATACCCAATCGTCTCATGATTCTTTTCGTTGTCATCAACAAAATTCACAATGTTTTTGTTCATGAGCATAACACCCTTGGGCTTTCCTGTGGAACCGGAGGTGTAGATAACGTATGCAAGAGACTCCGGTGACACAGAGACATTAATATCCGATCTGTCACCCTCCTTTACGGCATCGTAAACATTGATGACGGTAATGCCTGATGCAGCAAGCTTATCAAAGAGTTCCTTTCTCTTTTCCAGAACCTCACCTGTCGTTACAAGAAGCTTTGCCTTGGAATCCTCAAGAATATAGCCGATTCTGTCTTCCGGATACTCCGGGTCTATGGGCATAAAAGCACCGCCGCTCTTAAGGGCACCCTGTCTCATGACATAGGCATAACTGTTCCTTTCAGCAAGAACCGCAATTATGGTGTCAGGCTTTGCGCCAAGGTTTTGCAAGTAGTGTCCAAGAGCATTTGCCTCACCGTTAAGTTCCTTATAAGTGAGACTACGATCTGTGGCAACCATAGCCACTCTCTCAGGATACTTTTCTGCAGTGTCCTGAAGAAGACGGTATGCAGGTCTTTCAACAACGGGATATGAGGAATCATAAAGAGATGCTATGGTGTCTTTATCCTTTTCTGTTACAAGGGTAATGTCATAAAGCTTTTCCTTACAAAGCATCTCTCCTGCTACATGGTCAAGGAGACCCATCAAACCATTTACCGTATACTCACTGTATTGTGAGGAATCGTAACAGCCTTTATAAACTATTTTTCCATCAGTTGAAGCAACGGAAATTCCAAGAATAGCTTTGTTATTTACCTTTTCTTCAGCCCTCTTGATGTTTAAAACGTCTTCCGAAAAAGATAAGGTATAAGCATTTGATATCGGGTTTTCGGCTATCACAGGCTTCCCATCACCTTCAGAAGGAGTCGAACCGGAATTCTCGTCTCTGAAGCTAAAAAGAATCTGCCCCTTTACATCATAGGTTTCTCCTAAATCAAAGAAATCATATATTTCATTCTCCAAAGCACTTGTGAGAAAACTGTTACAACGCTTAACGAACTCTTCAACACTAAGCTTATCATCATATGACAAACATACCGGTACTGTCTTACCCGACATGGATCCACAATCCTCAGAACCGGCTTCTCCCGATAAATCAAAGTTTGATGTGAATATAACCTGCTCAGATGCTGTATAAGCATTTAATGCTATGCCGAAGGCCGCACTTAAGAAAGCATTCTCTGAAACCGAATGCTCTTCACAATATTTTTTCACAGCAACGTAATCCGTTTCTCCACACAATTTTTCACAGACAATATTTGCTGCATTTTTTGAACCATCTTTGACAGGTAAAGTATCACCGCTGCATCCTTTAAAAAAACTGTCATACCAGGCTTTGGCTTTTTCACGTTTATCATTGTCTGAGCTATTGATCGTTTCTGATTTATTGTTTATTCCCATATTATCTATCCTAATCTCTTATTTGATTATTTTTTAACTCCGGTGCTGAATTTATATGCTCTCTTGAACTTTCCATGATTGAATGCATTAACCACTGTCCAGCCGTGGCACTGACCTGAACACATGAAGCTGTTGCATCTCGAAAGAACAAAAAGAGCATAGAAGTAATTGACAGTATTATCTTCAAGTATCTCTTCATACTGTTCCGGAGAATTTTCCTCTTTTTCCAGATCACTGATCAGAGATACATCCACAAAATCAGAAACTCTGTGACGTACCTGTGCTATCGTGATCAGCATGGAACCAAACTCTTTTCGCATTGTATCCAGAATGTCTGCATCCTCTGTTGCAAGAACTATTCTGTCATAGCCATCTTCCCTGATCCAGTCCTTTATCATCGGGATCATCTCCTCAGGAGTTGCCATCTTTCGGGTACCCGACATATTCGAAACAATATAATCCGTTCCTCTGATCAATACACCAAGGCTGTTATGTCCCGCCATTAATGCCTGTGTGTACTCTTCCATTTCATTTCTGAAGTTCTCATTCAGAATACTATCATCAATCTCTACTGAATTTCCGGAACACGCATACAGATCTACGATAGTAATAACCTCCCCGATATATACGGTGTTTTCATGAGAGCTGTCTGCAGGTATCGGTGAAAAACCAAAATATTTTTCCAACAGGGTATTGGGGTATCGTGTACAGTTTTCTTTTAGAAATACTTCCCATCCATAGGTCAGGAAAAACTGCTTCATTTCATAGTAATAGGACAAAATACCGCCTATTCCGACATTGGGCGCAATCGAAACTTCTACATAGCGGATATCTTTCAAAGGAACATCTGTGAACGACTGCTTGTAAAATATGGAATGAAACAGTGTAATAGGACAAAGCCTATGATAGTGACCCTGAAAAGCTCCTGTCACAAACTGATCAACTATTTTTAAATAATCATTATTATCCTCACTTCCCTCCGGGAACTGATCCGTGATTACAATCCTGTCAGATTCCGGCAGAAAGTTTTTTATCATACTATTATTTTTAAAATACAAAAGCATATCAGTATGCTTAAGCGCAAGTTTGGCTGTTACAACAGTATACTCATCTATCGTATCGTAGAGAATGGCCTTGTGATCATGCAGTAAGGAAAGATCCAGAGTTTCCGTATCATTTTCATCGTATTTTGCATAATCAGGGTATATATGATCCACCTTTTTCATCTTACGCAACTGCTCCGGGATGAAGTCATCATTTTTAATATAATCAAGCACATAATCTCCATATGGTGCCCCGGAAACAACCATTAGTTTTTCTCCTGAATTCTGTGCATCGTGAAATACATTTTCCGAATGCGCTACTTTTGCAAAATCCGAATCAGACTTTTCGATTGTTCTTATTCTATACATATGAATCTCCATTCCGCCGTTTTGAATCGACGGCACAAATAGTAATGAAAAGCATTTTCACATTACAAAATAATCTTGATAATGTGTGTATTTATAAAGGCCATGCTTCAAAAAGCTCCGGAATCTCTGCGATATCCTGCTGTTTCAGGTTGTTTACATATTCCATGATAACTTCCCTTTTGGCAGTAATCTGCTGTGGTGTCAGTTCCTTGCCTCTGATGTTAAGATTGATAAAACGAACAAACAAAACATTGTTGTAAATAGACATCAGCTTTAAGCATTTTTCTTTTCTATCTTCCGACATTCCCTCGAAATACTTATCAACGAAGCAATCGAAACACTTTGTGGCTTCTTCTCTGGTCATACGGAATATCTTACTGAAGAATGGATCATATGGTGCCTCGGGAGGAAGGTCAAATATTACCTTTATCTGATCCGGCTTAGTGGGACAAATTTTATAAACCGGAATAAGCTGCGTTGCATCCCATACAGGATGTCCATATCCCAGATCATCCATGTCTATCAGGATAAACTCATCTCCCTGCTCAATCACGTTGCATCCCTGGAAATCACCGTGAACCGCAGAATATCTTTCCGGTACAGCCTCAATAAACTGTTTTACCAATGCAATGTCTTCCTTGCTGATAAGAACTTCCAAACCTTCAAGGTCAACAATAAGTCTTTGCTCATATTTTTTTAGTTCGCCCGGCTTCATTTCTGCAGCTGCAAGCTTTTTCAAAACAGCCACCATGCGTTCTGCATAAAAAGGAATCATTTCCGGATTATCATGCATTTTCTTAGCTATCTCATTATTTGCCACACGCTCTGTAATAAAGCCAATTCCGTCTTTGGTAGTAACAACCTCAAACGGTAATATCGTTGGGATTCCCTGTACGATAGCAGCTCTTATATTATGGATAATTCTTTCCAGAATTTCCCTTGACAGGTTACGATGAAAGACTTTGACAACCTGTTCATCATTCAGACGATATACTGTTCCACTGACTCCCCTTCCCAAAGGTTCGAGTCCTTCGATATCCACAAAACGTAAAGCCTTGTTAATAGTGAACATCTCCGTAAATCCCGTCGCATTAAATATTTCATATACATCATGAGCAACATCATCAATCACTATGGGTAAGCTCACTTTTTTTGAAAATTTTAGTATGACCCTTAGCCCGGCCGAAGAAATATACTTCATGCCCTTAGCATCCAGGACGATTTTTTGTACTCCATCCGGAATCTGAATATTCAGGAGTTCCTCCTCAAATGCAGGAGCGGAATTACTGTCCACCTTGTCAGGCAGTTCAATCTTAATGGTATCGTTTGTAACATTTGTATTCATATTTTACCTCCAAAATAATAATCAAAACTTTACACTGCTTTTTCCATGCTTCTTAGAAACCGTCCCATGATTTCTGACACAAATTCAGTTGAAAAATTGTCATACAATCTATTTTACACCATTTAAATTATATCATTTATAAATAATTTTTATGAGATTTAAGGTATTTAATTTTTTTGTTATGATTTTTTGAAAAAAAATTCAGCCATGGCAAGAAGGCTTAAACCAAATCTTATCCACGGCTGAATTTATACTTTATGATATTTTACTGTTTGTTTTTTATACCTTGATTTCAGCTGTAAGTCCCAGAACTTCTTTGTTCTCTTCAAGTATCGGATTTACAACTTCGTTAATGTAGTCCTCTGTCTGCTTTGGTGAGCGACCTACATAGCGCTCAGGCTGCATGCTTGCCTCAAGGTCTTCGAGTGAAAGGTGGAAGCTTGGATCAGCAGCAATAAGTTCAAGAAGGTTGTTGTCCTTGCCTTCTTCTTTGACTGTCTTTCCTGCCTCCATGCTGAGCTGCCTGATCTTCTCATGAAGCTCCTGACGGTCTCCTCCTGCCTTAACTGCATCCATCATGATATTCTCTGTGGCCATGAAAGGAAGCTCGGCCATAAGGTGCTTACGGATAACCTTGGGATAAACCACAAGACCGTCCACAACATTTAAATAAAGATCAAGGATTCCATCGATAGCCAGGAAGCCCTCAGGTACTGAAAGACGCTTGTTTGCAGAGTCATCAAGTGTACGCTCAAACCACTGTGTGCTGGACACAAGCATTGGATTCATCACATCTGACATAACATAGTCAGCGAGAGATGCGATACGCTCTGAACGCATAGGATTACGCTTGTAAGCCATGGCACTTGAACCGATCTGATGCTTCTCGAAAGGCTCCTCAATCTCCTTCATATGCTGAAGCATACGGATATCGTTTGTGAACTTGTGAGCTGACTGTGCAATACCTGCAAGAATGCTTAAAACGCGGAAATCCACCTTACGGCTGTAGGTCTGGCCCGAAACCGGATAGCATGACTTGAATCCCATCTTCTCAGCTATCTTCTGATCCAGCTCACGGCACTTTGCATGGTCGCCGTCGAAAAGCTCAAGGAAGGAAGCCTGGGTTCCTGTTGTTCCCTTGGAACCAAGTAATTTGAGAGAATCGAGAACATAATCCAGATCCTGAAGATCCATAACGAGATCATTGATCCAGAGAGTAGAACGTTTGCCGACTGTGGTTGGCTGTGCCGGCTGAAAATGTGTATATGCAAGAGTCGGGAGATCCTTGTGCTTCATGGCGAACTTGCTGAGCTCGTTAATGCAGTTGATAAGCTTCTTACGAACAAGCTCGAGACCCTGACGCATGATGATGATATCGGTATTGTCACCAACATAGCAGGAAGTAGCACCGAGATGAATTATTCCCTTTGCTGTCGGGCACTGAACACCGTAAGCATAAACGTGGCTCATTACGTCGTGGCGAACCTCCTTCTCACGGGCTTCGGCAACTTCGTAGTTGATGTCATCCTGATGTGCCTTAAGTTCATCAATCTGCTCTTTGGTAATGTTAAGACCCAGCTCATGCTCAGTCTCTGCAAGAGCTATCCAGAGCTTTCTCCATGTACGGAACTTATTGTCCTGTGAGAAAATGTACTGCATCTCCTCCGAAGCGTAACGACCTGTCAGTGGGCTGGTGTAACGATTGTGTTCTGCCATCTTGATCTCCTTTTAATAAATCATAAATGAATGATGATTCGGATTATAAATAAACCCGCAACATTTTAAAATATATACTATTTTTTTCCGGCTGTCGAATCCATATTTTTATGTTTTGCAAATAGACCATCGGGGACGGTTCTCGCCGGCGAGAACCGTCCCCGATGGTCTATTTAATTTACACCAGAACATCCTGCATGGAATAAAGTCCTGCAGCCTTTCCGTTAAGGAACTTAGCGGCGTTGAGGGCGCCGTTTGCGAAAATGTTTCTGGAATAAGCTGTGTGATTGAAGGTGATGACTTCGTCTTCACCGGCAAAAATGATGTCATGAACACCGGCGATGGTTCCGCCGCGAACGGCACTTACACCGATTTCGTCATGAGGACGGGCCTCACGGCGGCTTGAACGGTCATAAACGTAGTCAAGTTTGTTGTCGAGAGCTTCATTTACAGCATCAGCAAGGGCAATTGCTGTTCCTGACGGAGCATCTGCCTTTCTTCTGTGGTGCTGCTCAACGATATCGATATCAAAGCCTTTCTCATAAAGCTTCTTAGCAGCTTCCTTCACAAGTGAAAGAAGAAGGTTTACACCGATGGACATATTGGCACTCCTAAGGACAGGAGCCTTCTTTGAAATCTCCTTTACACGGGCAAGCTGCTCCTCTGAAAGACCTGTTGTGCACTGAACGCAGGGTTTTCCGGTCTTCTCCACGTAATCCAGAAGTCCGTTAATGGCAGGTGCCACTGAAAAATCGATGATTACATCAAAATCCTCAGTTACTTTATCGAAGCTGCTGTATACAGGGAATCCAAAAGCAGGATCATCGAAGTGATCCTCACGATCCAAACCTGCTACTATTTCTATGTCATCCATAGTCTTTGCACAGTTTGCAACATTTCTGCCCATAACGCCCATAGCGCCGAAAATCAATACTTTAGTCATTCTTCTCTCCATTCTGCTAAGTTTTATACCCTACAAGCTGTAAAATAACTCCATCTATTACAGTATTTTGAAGCCTAAATGTCTGACATACTAATTTTTATCTGATTGGCTCTATAATACAGCCTATATACTTTTAGCCATCAATTTTTTAAAAACAGCAGTGATCGAATCTGATTTAGGATCACTGCTGTATATTATATTAATATGTTCAATTAAAGATTAAAGAATTCCGTATTTCTCCATCTCTTTCTTGAGAAGCTCCTTTGTGGCATCTGATGCCTCTGTAAGAGGAAGTCTAAGAGAACCAACCTTCTTTCCCTGAAGATTCATTGCTGCCTTAACCGGGATAGGGTTAACCTCTGCAAAAAGAGCCTTGATTAGAGGGAATGCCTTAAGCTGGGCATCAAGTGAACCCTTGACATCACCGTCAAACCACTTCTGGCAGATTTCGTGAGTCTCTCTCGGAGCTACATTGGAAAGCACTGAAATAACTCCTGAGCCGCCAAGTGCAAGAAGAGGAACAACCTCATCATCATCTCCTGAATAAAGAGCAAAATCCTTATCCACAAGAGTCATGAGCTTTGTGCTCATCTCAATATTGCCTGTTGCATCCTTAACACCAACGATGTTCTTTACATTGTTGTAAAGAAAAGCCATGGTCTCCGGCTGTATGGTAACACCGGTTCTTGAAGGAATGTTGTAAAGGATACAGGGAATGCTGATGCTATCAGCTATAGCGGTGAAGTGCTTGATAAGACCGTTCTGTGTAGCCTTGTTATAGTAAGGTGTAACCAGAAGAACTCCGTCTGCTCCGTCCTTTTCAGCCTGCTTTGAAAGCTCTATAGCCGTTGCTGTACAATTACTGCCGGTGCCTGCAATAACCGGAATACGATGTGCAACCTTTTCTATAATGAAACGTACAACATCCATATGCTCTTTTTCTGACATGGTTGAAGCTTCACCTGTTGTACCACATGCAATGATGGCATCTGTACCGCCCTCAACCTGTTCTTCTACAAGTTCTGCCAGTTTATCGTAATTTACTGAACCATCCTC
Source organism: Oribacterium sp. KHPX15 (assembly GCF_900107835.1). Taxonomy (GTDB): domain Bacteria; phylum Bacillota; class Clostridia; order Lachnospirales; family Lachnospiraceae; genus Oribacterium. The sequence continues at coordinate 137,644 of NZ_FNRG01000003.1, read as the reverse complement.
ATGAAATGGAGTAATGAGAGCTACTCCTGCCCCTTTAAATATAGCCATAATAACCTCCGTTTTTTAAGGTTTTAAACACTAAACTTAGCCTATTATACAACATGAAGCAAAAACAAGCGACAGAAAATCTGCCGCTTGCCATAATTTTTATTTATTTCAGAAATACTATGAAAAGATTTCATCGAAATGCATTTCTCCGACATCTCACATAGGTGAATCAAACCACAAAATCAGTTTTAGCTGTTCTTACGAGCGATACCTGCTCTCTTTCTGAGGGTAGGATCAAGGATCTTCTTACGTATACGGAGATTCTCAGGAGTTACTTCGAGAAGCTCGTCTGTATCGATGAAGTCGATGCACTGCTCAAGAGACATTATCTTCTTCGGTGTAAGCTTGAGAGCTTCGTCGGAAGATGATGTACGGGTATTGGTAAGGTGCTTGGTCTTGCAGACATTAAGCTCGATATCCTCGGACTTGGGTGACTGACCAATGACCATACCTGAATATACCTTCTCGCCGGGTCCGATGAAAAGAGTTCCTCTTGCCTGAGCCTGGAAAAGACCGTAAGTTACAGCCTCACCGTTCTCGAATGCGATAAGTGAACCCTGGTGACGATATGAAAGCTCTCCTCTGAACTCGCCGTAACCGTCAAACTCAGTGTTGAGGATACCGTTACCCTTTGTGTCAGTCATGAACTCGCCTCTGTAACCGATAAGACCTCTTGAAGGAATATCGAACTCAAGACGTGTGTAGCCTGTTGCAAGAGGGCTCATACCGTTGAGAACACCCTTACGCTGTGTAAGCTTCTGGATAACAGTACCGGTGCAGTCATCGGGAACATCGATGTATGCGATCTCCATAGGCTCCATCTTCTTGCCCTGCTCATTGGTCTTGAAGATAACCTCTGCCTTTGAAACGGCAAACTCGAAGCCCTCACGACGCATAGTCTCGATAAGAACAGAAAGATGAAGCTCTCCACGTCCTGATACCTTCAATGTATCTGCAGAGTCTGTATCCTCTACGCGAAGTGAAACGTCTGTCTGAAGCTCACGCATGAGACGGTCTCTGATATGTCTTGATGTAACGAACTTTCCTTCCTGACCTGCAAGAGGAGAATCGTTAACGATGAAATCCATGGAAATAGTAGGCTCAGTGATCTTCTGGAAAGGAATAGCCTCTGCCTCACCGGTTACAACAGTATCTCCTACATGAAGATCTTCAATTCCGGAAATAGCAACTATCTCACCGCAGGAAGCTTCCTGAACATCTACTCTCTTAAGTCCGTCAAAGGTATAAAGCTTAGTGATTCTTACCTTTGTCTTCTTGTCATGATCATGGTGGTTAACTACAAATGCTTCCTGATTGAGCTTAAGTGTACCATTCTCGATCTTACCGATACCGATACGTCCAACGAACTCATTATAATCAATAGTAGAAACCAGCATCTGAGTATCAGCTTCCGCATCTCCCTCAGGAGCAGGAATATAATCAAGTATAGCCTGGAAAAGAGGCTCCATATCCTTCTCTTCGTCATCAAGATTAGCCTTTGCGAAACCTTCCTTTGAGGAAGCGTAAAGGAACGGGCAGTCAAGCTGCTCGTCGGAAGCATTGAGATCCATCATAAGCTCGAGAACTTCGTCCTCAACCTCTGTAGGACGTGCCTGTGGCTTATCGATCTTGTTGATAACGCAAAGTACAGGAAGTCTGAGATCCAGAGCCTTCTGAAGTACAAATCTTGTCTGAGGCATAGGTCCCTCAAATGCATCAACAAGGAGAATTGCACCATCAACCATCTTTAAGATACGCTCAACCTCGCCACCGAAATCAGCGTGGCCCGGAGTATCAATGATATTGATCTTGGTATCCTTATACGTAACCGCTGTGTTCTTGGAAAGGATGGTGATACCTCTCTCACGCTCAAGAGGGTTGGAATCCATTACACGGATACCTACATCCTGGTTGTCACGGAATACGCCTGACTGCTTTAAAAGTTCATCTACCAGAGTCGTTTTACCGTGATCGACATGGGCGATGATAGCAACGTTACGAATATTTTCTCTCTTCTGCTTCATTCTATTACCTCAGATATTACATTAAAGAAGCGTTTGCTTCTCATTATAAAAAAATCTTAGGCATTATACCACCGGGATTTCTCGATTGCAAGTGTTATACTGCCGCCGGATATCTCCTGTATGTGATTTTGAAACGGAGCGAGCTTAAGTTCAGGCACAAGCCAGGCCATTTTAACATTATTCCCATACTCGGCCTCCGCTTCGGTAATGCCGGTGGTCTCTGTGAAATATTTAATTTTTCCTACCAATGTATATGGAATCTCAGCTTCTGCCCTGTAACCCTCAACCGCTGAGAGCACCACAGCATTGTCAATGGCAGCTTTTGCGGCATTGGTGTAGCTTCTGACCAGTCCTCCGGTCCCGAGAAGGGTCCCACCAAAGTAACGGGTCACTATCATGAGGGCATCATGTATGTCCTGACCCTTCAGAACATTAAGGATCGGCATACCGGCAGTCTGTGAAGGTTCCCCGTCATCGGACTGCTTCATGATCTCATAATTGTCGCCAATCACGTAAGCATAGCAATGATGTCTCGCATCATAATATTTCTTTCTCACAGCATTGATATGTTCCTGGGCTTCTTCCTCAGACTTAACAGGAAACACCTCACCTATAAAACGTGATTTCTTTTCCTCATATTCACCTGTTGCATAGTCTTTAATGTACTTCATAAACTCTGTTTCTTTAATGTAAACCCATCTAAATCAAAACTTTTAATTATAGTAGTACCGCAAAATCAATAAAATATGGTCCTGCATCAACCTACTATCACCACCGGGGCTTCGATGGGGCCTGTCGATCCGGGTGCACCGCTTGGTCCAAATTCTCTGGTCTCAGGTTCTGATGTCTCCACCGTTACCGGAATATCAAACGTAATCGGAAGCTGCGGGGTTGGAGTACTGGATCTTGAGCCATAACCATCATCAGTGCCACGATCCTCTTCTTCAGGTATTTTAATGCTTCCTCCTCTGGTATGAAGCTCGCAATCATCCTTTGGAACTGTGCCTTCGGCAAAATACTCTGTTATCACTGCACTGCCGCGGAAATCATTATAACAACCACGTGACGGGAGCATGCCTGACTTACGGCATACCTTTTCCTGAACGATGCCTTCGGGCTGCTCAAATCCGATATCAGGAAGGCCTTCATGAACTCTTTCCATGATCTTACGCCAGATGTCCTTGTGGAAACCGGAACCTCCGTTGTACTCACCGCTTGCATTGTCAATGAGTGGCTGGTTTTCATCACAGCCTCCCCATACACCACCTATATAATAAGGTGAAAATCCTACAAACCAAATGTCCACATCCTTTGTGGTGGTACCGGATTTTCCCGCAAGACTCATTCCGTCAAAATGGGCTCTTGTGGAGGTAGAATTTACATTTATGGATCCTGAAAATGCTCTGTTTGGAAGCATTGACTGGCTCATGGCGTCTGTTAAAAGAAATGCCGTAGTGGCCTTCATGGCCTGCACCGGTTCATCGAGAGTTGTATCGATGATAACATTACCATTCTGATCTATGATCTTCGTAAAGAACTTTGCTTTATTGAATTTTCCGCCGTTTGCTATGGTTGCATAGGCCTGAGTCAGCTCAAGATTTGTCACACCATTTGTAACACCACCGAGAGCAAGTGCCGGATTCTCATCATCATCAACCAGAGATGTGATACCCAGACTCTCAGCGTACTGGCGACCCTTTTTAGGATCCAGTTGCTCCATAAGACAACGTACCGCAACGATATTAAGGGAATATATGATTCCGTCTCTTATGGTCTGATAGCCAAGAAATCCTTTGCTGTACCAGTTTTTAAAGGTCTTTGTTCCCAATGTATACTCACCGTCATAGAAACTTGTGGCAAGTGTTGCACCGTAAAGATCTATGGCAGGGGCAAAGCTGGAAATAACTTTGAAAGTTGATCCCGGCTGTCTCAAAGTGTTGGTTGCTCTGTTAAGCGACAACGAAAACAGCTTCTCGCCACGTCCTCCGTTTACAGCCTTCACCTGACCTGTATGAGGATCCATAAGTACAAAGGATACCTGTGGCTCCAAAGTTGTGAAAAAGCGTTCACCAAGCTCCACATCTGTATCGGTAAGAAGTTCTGTCTTATATTCATTTATATAATTATGTGCGGACTCTTCCGACTTAAACAAACCATTGAAGGAAATGCCTCTGACATCTTTAATATAATGAAGAAGATCTCTTTCTGAATAGTTGACTATCGTACCGTCATCGTGTTTAACAGTATATCTCCAGGTGATTGAATACTTTGCGGTATCATAATTATCGGGATCATTAACCTCTTCATCAACTATTGCCTGGAGTCTCGGATCCTGTGTGGAATAAATGCTCAGTCCACCTGAATACAGAAGATCCGTAGCTTCCTCCTTTGTGTAACCCAGTCTGTCCTGAAGCTCCTGTACAACCTGCTCTGTAAGCTCATCAACAAAATATGAATATGGCTCCTCCACCTGAGAAGATTTCTGAATGTCTACGTCCTTTATTCGTGCGTAAACATCATCAGCCTTTGCGGCATTATACTGTGCCTCTGTAATATAGCCCTGCTCAAGCATATTGGAGAGAACCTGAGCACGTCTTGCTGCATTTTCCTTTGGATGAGTAATAGGGTTAAGACCTGAAGGATTTTTGGTAATGGCAGCGATTACGGCACATTCAGAAAGATTCAGAGTATTAACTTCTTTATTAAAGTAGCGTCTGGCAGCAACCTTAACTCCGAGAGTGTTGGAACCAAGATTTATGGTGTTCAGATACTCGGTAATAATGCTTTGCTTAAGCTCTTCTTTTGTCATGTTTGGCTGATTTTCAAGCTCCAGAGCCAGATACTGCTCCTGGAACTTTCGGACATATTTTTCAAAGGCACCCTCGTTGAGGCCGCCGCCGAAAACATTGTTCTTTATAAGCTGCTGGGTAATCGTTGATCCGCCGCCGGCCGAGGAATCATCTGAAACAACACCTCTTACGGCACGGAGTATGGATTTAATGTCTATTCCGTTATGTTCCCAGAAACGCTCATCCTCTATGGCAACAAAAGCATTGATCAGATCCTCAGGAATCTGCTCATACTTTACTCTCTCACGGTTAGACCCTTCCTGTACAAGGGTTGCCGTAACGTTTCCCTCAGTATCATAGACCTTGGAGGCATATGCTGTGGGTCCCACATGTATGGACTTAAGGTCCGGTGCAGAATCCAAAACACCTCTGAACATACCAAAGCCGAAAGCAACGGCGATGATACTTCCGAATACTGCTCCGATAATAAGACTCATCTGAAAGAAGTGAGTGATACGGTAACCTATCTTACCTTTGGTGTTATCCAGCGCGTCCAGGGTTTTATCAATATTGTATCTGGTGTAATTTGTCATTTATTTCCTGCCTAAAGTGCCTGAGCAACTTTAAATTTGTATATATGTTTGCTTTATGCATAGTAAAACATTTTAATTATACTAGCCCTTGCAAACCTATGCAATGAAACAGGACTTACAAATATATTTCACTTAATCAAATGGAGGGCATCCATTTAAATGGATGCCCTCCGGCTCTGACCTGCTCTTTCGTAAAGCTGAGATATTTTTTGAACTCAGTTCACAAGTGTTTTGATATAGTCTGCGATTTTCTCGTCCTTGCAGTTGGCGAAGAAAAGCTCTTTAAACTTTTCGCCCCGGAAAGCACCTTTTACAAGTTCTGGATCGAGTTCCTTCAGAACTTCTACGAGGTCCTGTCTCAGGGTGTGCCTGCGAACTTCGTCAAGGATCTTCTTGTTTCTCTGCTCGGGCTCACGTCTCTCTGGTGGGTATCCGCCTCCGAAGGGCTGTGAGAAGAGCTTCTCGAAAATGTAAACCAGGTTCAGGTCTCCGCCCCAGCCGAACTTAAGTGCGAAAGGAAGGGCAACAGCATTACCATCGTTGATCTGTGCAAATGTAAATGCATCCAGCGGATCCTCTACATGTCCGCAGATAACGCCCGGGAATGAGTTAAGTGCAAGCATTGCGCCCTCGCCTGTTCCGCAGCCTGTTACGACAAAATCTGCCGCACCGCTGTTGAGAAGTACAGCTGCAAGGATTCCGTTCTGAACATAGGTGAGCTGTGCTTCGTCTTCTGCACTGTACATACCATAATTATCTACTGTGTAGCCCTTCTCATCTGCGACTTTCTTGAGAGAGCTGTAGATCATGGCATTCTTTCCTGCCTGAGAGTTCTCATTAATTAACGCAATTCTCATTATATTTCTCCTTAATTGCATAAAAGTTAACCGTTTTACTAAACATATTCTAAATCAATTTGTCGGCAATTACAAGAGTAATCCGAATGATTGTATTACAATTTAGGCAAACTCGCGTAATCCGAAGATGTAGGACACCTATTTACTCACACGTAGCTTCGTCTGAAGACTCAGCCCAAAATGTTAAAGCCATCTGGTACAGTTCCGGCAGGAACAGTTCCAGATAGCTTTCAGCGGATTTACACTCCTTCTCCGTTCCAGTCAGGGATAAAACTTTCCTTTGCAACACTTCCGTCCTGGATGAAGGCATTAGTTATACCTTTTTCCATTGCGTGGTTAATAAGGCGCTCGTATTCACGATGTGTGACTTTTCTATTTATCTCGGGATATTTTTCCAGGCGTTCGAATGGAGTGAACTGGTGCATGAGGCTGAGATAGACATCGTCGCCATAAGTGTCATATACGTAATCCACCACAGCTTTTCCGTTTCTCACCATGCCGGGCATCAGGAGATGCCGGACGATGACTCCTTTCTGCATGATTCCGTCATCATTGAACACCGGCTTCGGGCACTGTCTCACCATCTCGGCAAGACTCTCTTTTGCTCTTTCGGGATAATCCCCGGCACCGGAATATTTCTTCGCTTTTTCAGCATCCATATATTTAAAATCGTCCAAGTAGATGTCAGCGAGCCCATCCAGCATACCTAACAGCTCTTTAGTCTCATAACCGGAGCAATTTATAACGTTAGGGATCTTTAGCCCCCGGGTTCTTGCTAAAATCATAGCTTCACGAATCTCCGGAATATAATGGTCCGGAGTTACAAGGTTAATGTTGTTGGCGCCTTTTTCCTCAAGCTCCAGAAAGATTTCAGAAAGGCGGTCAATGCTTACTCTCTTCCCGTTCTCCCCGTGGCTAAGTTCATAGTTCTGACAGAAAACGCATTTAAGCGTACACCCGGAGAAGAAAACAGCGCCGGATCCTTTTGTTCCGGAGATGCAAGGCTCCTCCCAGAAATGAAGTGCCGCTCTCGCCACATATATATCAGAGGAAACTCCGCAGACACCGGTTTTGCCGGCATTTCTTTCTGCTCCGCATTTTCTCGGGCATAGTTCGCAATGCTCCATGAGAGTATGAGGATCAAATTGTGATATATTTTTAAAGTCAGATTGAATCATAGTATTTATCTTGCTGAATCAGCATTTATATATTGAAAATCTATATTTCATAAGCCAAAGGGAAATATGTCCCTCCATATAGAACATATTTCCCTTCAAGTTGTCATTTATTCACCGGGGACGATTCTCGTTAGTGAGAACTGTAACCAATAGATTAGTTTTACTTCCGGAAGTTTGCATTCTTCCTGTTCTCTTCTGCATTTTTTCTGGCCTGCTCGGATTTCGGCATGGAATCGATACGAGCCTTTTCCTTCTGAAGTTCCTGAGCCTTTCGCTTTTCATCCTCCAGTTGTATCTCATCTTCGGTTAAAACGCCGATCTTCAGGTCGTTTTCATTATCATACCACTCAAGGAAGCTGTGCTTCACATGCTGGCGCTTGAATCCGAGGATCTTATTGAGGCTTATATTCTCCATGGCGCTGAATATATTTCGTTCAACGTACGGGTTTGTTTCCTTAAGCTTTTCAATGAGGTGCTTGGTCTCAAGACGCTTTGAGCTTGTCTGTCCGTCAGTGTGGCAGGTTGAGCAGGTGGCTGTAAAATGGCAGGCGCACTGAATAAAGTTAAGGTGATTATAATCTCGCCAATGCTTTATCTCTGCTTCATGTACGAGATAAAGCGGTCTGATGAGCTCCATCCCCGGGAAATTGGTGGAGTGAAGCTTCGGCATCATGGCCTCATACTGTCCGGCGTAAAGCATTCCCATGAGAATTGTCTCGATCACATCATCAAAGTGGTGTCCGAGTGCAATCTTGTTGCAGCCCAGCTTCTGTGCTTCCTTATAAAGGTATCCTCTTCTCATACGCGCGCAGACGTAGCATGGAGACTTTGGAATGTTATAAACCGAATCAAAGATGTTTGTCTCAAAGATGGTAAGAGGGATACCCATGAGCTCTGCATTTCTCTCGATGATCTTGCGGTTCGCCTCATTGTAGCCGGGATCCATGCAGAGGTACACAACCTCAAAAGGAAGCTTGTTGTGACGCTTAAGCTCCTGAAACAGCTTCGCCATAAGCATAGAATCCTTACCGCCGGAAATGCAGACAGCAATCTTGTCTCCCTCTTCCACCAGATTGTAATCACAGATGGCTTTCACGAACATGCCGTAGATATTTCGTTTAAACTTCTTACGAAGTGATTTCTCAATGTCTTCTCGTCTCTGCTCTGAATCAAGGTCTCTCTGTATCTGGCGGAGCACCCATTTACCGTAGCCTCCCTGAAGGCTGTAGGCTTCATACCCCTGATCTGCGAGATTGTCGGCAGCGGCCAGGGAAAGCTCTCCGTACTTACAGTAAAGGACAACTTTTTTGTCTTTGGGGATAACATGATTCTTATCCGCAATATCCACAAGATCTACTCTCATGGCATCCGGCATCTTGCCGGTAAGAAAATCCTGTTCCTCCCGGACATCTATAAGGGTATAGCTCTCCTTAGGCCAGGTTTCAAATTCATCTATTGTTATTTCTCTGATTGTTGCGTCCATATAATCCTCAGTTCTTAATTCCAATTAAAGCATTTTCTCGAAAAAGCACATTTTCCTTTATATAAAAGGCTGCAAAAAATCTCTTGAACAATGCTCCTATATTATCCTCTTCGAAACAGCAACGACGATTATATGTTATGTGCAGGATTTCGGCAAGTACAAACAAAGGACACCGGAAAATATTCCGATGTCCTAATGCAATCATTTTTTATTTTATACTGATCAGTTAAGCTTGATTCCGTTCTTCTTCATAAGATCGCCAAGTGTAGCTGTAGCTGCTCCTGACTCCTTGTAATTTGCGCGGAAGTCGTCACGCTCTTCCTTCTCCTTGCGTTCCTTCTTCTCAGCCTCAAGTGCCTTCATAGAAAGAGAAATCTTTCCGTCCTTGATGGCAATAACCTGAACCTGAACTGTCTGTCCTTCCTTGAGCACATCTGAAGGTGACTTAACACGCTTGTTTGAAATCTCCGATACGTGGAGAAGTCCCTGAACATCATCACCAAGGTCAACGAATGCACCATAATCCTTGAGAGTCTTAACAGTACCTTCTGTTACGAGACCAACCTGAATCTTTGCAGCCTTCTCTTCCTTTGCCTTATCCTGCTCTTCACGAAGAATTTCTCTTGCGGAAAGTACAAGCTTGTTGTTCTCAGGCTCAGCTGTGATAACGCGAACATTGAGCTTCTTGCCGATCCAGTCCTTCAGCTCTTCTTCCTTGATGAAGTTAAGTGAAAGCTTTGAAGCAGGGATAAATGCTCTGAGTCCGTTAACTGTAGCAGTAACACCGCTCTTTACAGCTTCGGCGATCTCTACCTGAATGGTATTCTTATTCTCGAAGTCATCAAGAATCTTCTCCCACTTACTCATGTCAACGCGCTTTGCATTGGCATGTTTCTTGAATGATGCCTCAAGCTCGTCCTTAAAGTCATCCATGGATGGGATTTTCTCCTCAGCAACCTTCTTTACTGTCTCTACAGCTGCCGTAGCTTTTTCCTTAATCTCGGCTGCTGCCGCAACAGCAAGATCCTTTACATCACCGGTTGTAACCGCAAGATCTTCAGCAACATTCTCGGCTGCCTTCTGTGCTTCTGTCTTAACATTCTCGTTCTTGATTTCTTCTGCCATAATCGATGGTACCTCTTTTTTCATTATAATCCCGGGACTCGCCCTATTGCCTTATATTGTAGCACAAAAACGGAAGTTTTACATAATGATTTACTCCAGAAAAATCAAGGGATTATTGCAACTGGAGCAACTAAGCAGCCACTGTCATTTCTTCGATTGGGCGTTTTTGGGCGGCGGCGGTTTCGTAAATGCGGGCGCATATCCGGTAGCGGCGGAAGGTGTTCAGGGCTTTCTTTTCATCGCAGTAGACTTTCCAGAAGCCGCAGGCGAGGCAGTCTCTGCCTTCATGGCGGATGAACTCTTCAACGTCTTTTACGGGGAAGCCCAGGAAAAGACCTATTTCGTGAGGAAAGCAGTCATAGTCGGAAAGGCGCTTCATGAGATATTTAACCTTTTCTTCCAGAGCACTGTCGGTTAATGTCTCTGCATAGGGATAACCGAAGTCCTTCAGAATATTTATCGCTCCGGAATTTGTGAGGTCTCTTTCAAGCTGACTTTTCCGATAAACATATATAAGGGAATTGTTCTTTTTGCTTCTAACTCTCTCTATGAAAACGCCAAGTGAGTTAAGCTTCTCGTTTAGCTCTGAAATCTGCTCTTCCAGAACACTGACAGGCATATCAGATATGTTAAATATTGACCCGGTCTTTAATCCGGCCAGTGTCTGTGAACAGTTTTTCAAAATTTTTTCACTGAGTTCGTCTGCCATAAGCCCTCCGAAATCTCTATTAATAATACTCTACCTTTATCTCCCCGAAGTACGCATCATTGTGTCGATACAAGTACTTCACTTATCCAATATGGGAGGTCGATAAATCGCCTCCCACTAATCCTAAACCTATCAGATTGCAGCAAGCTTCTTGCCGAGCTCTTCACAGGCAGCCTTGGCAGCTTCATCAGGTGTTTCGTTTGCGATTACGCCTTCACCCCCAACTACTGTTGCGCCGGCTTTCTGCATACGCTCAGTCCATGTGCGCATCCATTCACCATCACCCCAGCCATAGGAGCCGAAAAGACCGATCTGCTTTCCATTTGCAAATGCTTCTACCTGAGCTACAAATGGCTCCATCTCACTTTCTTCAAGCTCCTCAGCTCCCATTGCAGGACATCCGAGTGCAAAGCCTGCCACATCCTTAAGTACGTCTGCCGAAACATCAGATACGGAAACAACCTCAGCTGTCTTTCCTGCAGCTTCAATACCCTTGCCTACAGCCTCAGCCATTTCCTGAGTGTTTCCTGACTGTGTCCAGTAAACTACATAAATCTTGTCCATTTTTAAAACCTCCTTGATTCAGCCTCTTTAGCCAATGTTTTTAGTTTGTCTCTGTGGTTAGTCTTTTCTAACCGAAAATTATTATAGGTTAGTTGTCGCTAACTGTCAACGCGCAAGTTAGATGTATCTAACCAAGAACAAAACATCTGTATTCATTCCATATCAATCCTCTTCGCCTTTGTATTTTCTATTGTTTCAGCTGAGAATAATTGGTAAAATCAAGGAGTTGTAAGATATCTCCGATAAAGCACTCATAGCTTTTCACGGGATATTGAGAAGCAATCCAATGGGTATTCCACGGATGCTTTTGTAATCATTTAAATCGAATGAAAGGAATAACTTATGGCAAATCCAATAGTTACTATCACAATGGATGACGGTAAGGACATAAAGATCGAGCTTTATCCCGATATCGCACCAATCACAGTAGAGAATTTTGTAAAGCTTGTTAAAGATGGTTTTTATGATGGTCTTACTTTCCATCGTATAATCCCGGGCTTTATGATTCAGGGCGGAGATCCTGAGGGAACCGGAATGGGCGGTCCGGGCTGGTCTATCAAAGGAGAGTTTTCTTCTAACGGAGTAAAGAATGATCTGAAGCACACCCGCGGAGTCATCTCAATGGCTCGTTCCATGAATCCGAATTCCGCAGGATCTCAGTTCTTCATCATGCACCAGGATTCACCTCATCTTGACGGTGAGTACGCTGCCTTCGGAAAGGTTACAGAGGGCATGGACGAAGTTGACCGTATCGCTTCCATTCCTACCGACTGGAATGACGCCCCTAAAATCTCCGTTACAATGACCAAGGTCACTGTTACAGAATAACTATAATCATTTGAGCAATTCCGCTAGAGATAAGTTCAAACAGAGCCAGAGGGCATCCGATTATAAATGGATGCCCTCTGGCTCTGTATCATCAGTCAGTCTCTCCCGGAGTCTTACGAAGATCGATTCCACGGATTACCTTACGGAGTCCAAGGATGGATACCGGATTTACTGACAGCTCATCAACTCCGTAGCGGAGGAATGTTTCTGTCAATGTCAGATCTGCTCCAAGCTCACCACAGATTCCAACCCATGCACCGTGACGGTGTCCAGCCTCGATAGTCATCTTAATTGCTTTCAGAACTGCAGGATGATGAGTATCAAGGAAAGGATCCAGAGCCGCATTCTGACGGTCTATAGCCAATGTATACTGAGTAAGATCATTGGTTCCGATGGACATGAAATCACACTCTTCGGCAAGCTCATCCGCTATCAAAACAGCTGCAGGAGTCTCGATCATAACACCGATACTGTACTTACCGATTGTAACTCCCTTTTCAAGAAGCTCATCTGTGCACTCCTTTAAAAGCTGCTTACACTCATTAAGCTCTCTTGCGGAAATGATCATCGGGAACATGATACCCAGATTTCCGTAAGCAGAAGCACGAAGCAGTGCCCTCAACTGAGTCTTGAAGAAATCCCTTCTTGTAAGGCAAAGTCTTATTGCACGGCATCCCAATGCCGGATTGTCTTCCTTTACAAGGTTCATGTAGTCAACCTGTTTATCGGCACCGATATCACAGGTACGTATGATAACCTGCTTTGGAGCAAGTGACTCAACTGCCAGTCTGTAAGCATTGAACTGCTCATCCTCTGAAGGATAATCCTTAGAGTTGAGATATACGAACTCTGAACGGAAGAGTCCAACTCCGCCTGCATCATTCTGCTGAACAAGACCAATGTCTGAAGGTCCGCCGATATTTGCATAAACCTTGATGGTCTTTCCATCGATGGTTGTGTTGCTCTGTCCCTTAAGCTCCTGGAGTAATGCCTTCTGACGGTTATCAGCATCCTGCTTGCTCTGAAGAGACTTCATGAGATCATCTGTAGGCTCGATATAAGCACAGGCATTGTAACCATCAAGTATAGCCATCTTACCGTCCCACTTACTTGCCACGTCACCGCACTGAACCAGTGCAGGGATGCCCATGGATCTTGCAAGGATAGCTGTATGGCTGTTAAGTGAACCTTCTCTCGTAATGATTCCGAGAAGAAGTGATTTATCAAGACGTACGGTCTCTGAAGGTGTCAGATCATTAGCCACAAGGATGCAAGGCTCTGTTCCCTGCATTGATTCGGGATCGATACCGAAGAGTACATTAAGAACTGCCTGCTCGATATCATAGATATCTGCTGAACGCTCCTTCATGTATGGATCATCCATCTCGGCAAAAACACGTGCCTGATTGTTGAAAGCTGTCTTTACGGCATACTCTGCGTTGTGCTTCTGGCTGACAATGATCTCCTTTGTAGCGTCGATGAGGTCATCATCCTCAAGCATCATTGCATGAACCGAGAAAACCTCTGCACTTTCCTCGCCGGCATCGATAACTGCCTTTTCGTATAATGCATTCTGCTGATCGATAGCCTTTTCACGGGCCTCGTCAAAACGAGCAAGTTCAGCGTCTGTATCTTCAACAAGACTTTCGCTGATAACCACCTTTGGTGGTGTATAAACCTTGATCTTTCCGATTGCTATTCCGTTAAGAACGCTTTTACCTGTTGCAACTTGCATACTTTTCTCCCTTTTTTAAAGACAAAAAACAAAGCCTCCCGGAAGTTACCTTCCGGTCTTCCGAGAAGCTTATGTTTTTGATCAGAAATTATCGTTAAGTGCCTTCTCAAGTTCAGCTGCGCATGTCTCTTCGTCATCACCTTCGATCTGAATCTTGACGGTATCTCCCTGCTTAACACCCATACCCATCAGAGCAAGAAGCTTCTTCATATCTGCATTCTTGTCACCCTTATAGATAGTAACCTTTGAATTAAAAGCCTTTAAAGCCTTTACAAGGATACCTGCAGGTCTTGCGTGGATTCCATTAGGGTCATTAACTGTAAACTCGATCTCTTTCATGTTGATAATCTCCTTTATTATTTAAGTACTTATACAATTATATCACATTATACACTAACTTGCTTATAATCGTCACTATTTGTTAAAAGAACTACAACCACATCCGGGTGATCGGCAGCCTTTATGGCAGCCTTGGAGAATTTAAGTATAGGCTGGCCGGCCTTAACCTTGTCACCATCCTCTACCAAAGGCTCGAAGCCCTCTCCGTTCATGGCTACGGTATCAACTCCCACATGGATAAGAACTTCCATATCTCCGGGGCCACTAAGTCCGATGGCATGCTTTGATTCTGCCACTGAAGAAACTTCTCCATCGAAAGGAGCATAAACAATTTCGCCTTCAGGTTCGATTCCGACTCCCGCACCAAGTACACCTGATGCAAATGTCCCGTCAGGAATCTTGTCCTGTGGAATTACATTGCCATTGATAGGTGCAAGAATTGTTCCTGCCTCACAGGTTATAACCGGCTTCTGCTCGAATTTCACGGTCTCTGCCGCCTCATCCACAGGCTTATTTACCGGCTTTTTAACCTCTTCCTTCCAGAAGCTCCAGGTTCCTGCAAATGCTACTCCGCCGGAAACCAGAAGAAGAACTGTATAAACTCCTGCATTATTGATAGTAAGATATCCCGGGATACCGGTTACACCGTAAGCTGTAGCACCGATTCCTGTGATGGCACCGAAGATTGAACCGATGGCTCCGCCCACCATACCTGCAACAAAAGGCTTATAGAAACGAAGGTTTACACCGAAGATTGCAGGCTCTGTAATTCCGAGGGCAGCTGAAAGAGCTGAAGGAACCGCGATAACCTTTGTCTTATTGCTCTGAGACTTGAGACCTACTGCAAGACAGGCACCGAACTGTGCGAAATTCGCTGCCGATGCTATAGGCATCCAGGTGTTGAGACCAACACTCGAAAGCATTCCGGCCTCGATTACATTGTACATGTGGTGAAGACCCATAACTACGGTAACAGGATAGATAGCACCCATTACCATAGCGCCCAGCGGGTTCTTTACAAGAACCTGTGCTCCGTTGAGAACCATGGTTTCAAGTCCTGAGAAGATAGGTCCTATAATAGTAAATGTAATAAGAGCAGTGATAAGAACTGTACAAAGCGGTGTGATGAAAAGATCCAGCATTTCCGGAACATGCTTATGGAACCATTTCTCAACATTACTCATAAGCAACACCGCAATGATTACCGGAATTACGTGTCCCTGATAACCAAGCTGATTTATCTGGAACAATGAATAAGATTCCGTGATCCTGATGTGTCCGAAAAGGTACCATACATCATATCCTGCTGCAGCATTCCAACCGTTGGTAAGGGCAGAGTGGATCATCAGAAGACCGATAACTGCTCCCAGGAAGATATTTCCGCCGAAAACTCTGGCTGCCGAAATTGCAACGATTACAGGCAGGTATGCAAATGCTGTATTCGCTACCATATCAAGGAAAGCATACCAGTCTGTTCCCGCAAAATTGAGTCCCGGAATCTTTCCGAGAGCCTCTACAAGACCCATCATAAGACCGGATGCAACGATAGCCGGAAGAATCGGTACAAATACATCACCGATAGGCTTAAGGAGCTGCTTCCACAGTGGCTGCTTGGCAGCTGCAGCTGCCTTTACATCATCCTTTGTAGCTGCTGTCATACCTGTGATACTCAGGAATTCATCGTAAACCTTGTTTACGGTTCCTGTTCCGATGATCAATTGGAGCTGACCATTGGATTCAAACATACCCTTTACGCCCTCAACATTGTCAAGATACTCCTTGTCAACCTTGCTGTTATCCTTGATAACAAGTCGGAGTCTCGTTGCACAATGCGCTGCCTGTGCGACATTATCACGACCACCTATGTGGTCAACAATTTCCTGCGCACACTTTCTGTAATCAAGTGCCATTTTATTTACCTCGCTTTTAGATATATAACACTAATCTGCCACATAACCCCCCGGCAGACATGCACGATTGAAAGCATGGATTATTTGATTAATGCTGTCTCCATGAAAAACAGCCGGCCGGTTTTCAGATCTTATATTGCCTGCATCACACCGATTGATCGGTTTTCGAATCCGGACACATCAGGCATCAGGCTGTTTATGTCCTGACCGGTCTGTACTCAACGCTTTATATGAGCTTAAGATCTGCAAATGCCTTGGCAAGACCATCCTCAGTAACCGACGGACAGACGATATCGGAAATCTCCTTGAGCTTTTCGGAGCCGTTTGCCATACATACAGAAACACCTACGGTCTCTATCATCTCAA
Source organism: Oribacterium sp. KHPX15 (assembly GCF_900107835.1). GTDB lineage: Bacteria > Bacillota > Clostridia > Lachnospirales > Lachnospiraceae > Oribacterium. Next base: position 121,096 of record NZ_FNRG01000003.1, on the reverse strand, counting down.
GGTCATTCATGCTGTCTCCGAAGCCTATGGTGTCTTCGATGGGGATTCCCAGGTGCTCCGCAATGAGCCTTACGCCTTTACCCTTATCGAATTTCCGGTTAATGAGTTCGCCATTGACACATCCATGTGCAGGAACATCCTGTATAACGAAGCTGAAATCCTTCTCAAGAAGCGATCTGCATTCATCTATCTGGGAATTCTCCCTTGCCATGATGACTACCTTGTAAATGGGCTGCCCGTCATACTCATCCATGGGGCGGATACCGAGATTTTCACTCAGAGCTTTTCGCCAGCGCTCTATTTCGGAATTACCGCCCTCGGTGCTGTCAAGAAAATCCTTCAGGTTTGCGTCTCCAAAGGATCCATCCTTCCCTTCAATGGTACAGAACACACCGTTTTTATGAAGTGATTCCAAAGCTATATCAAGCTGTTCCTTACTCATGGGGCAGTCATAAAGAACCTCATCACCACAGGTAACGTATCCTCCGGAGCTACCCACAACTCCGTCAAAATCATATTTCAGCACAGGCTTTAACATATCAAAATTTCTTCCTGTACAGAGAAATACTTTATGTCCGTTCTGTTGGGCTTTCTTTATGGCTTCCACAGCACTGTCCGGCGGAACATTGGTCCCCGCGGGAGTAAGAGTGCCGTCAATGTCTACGAAAATCAGTTTATTTTTCATATCCGGTCATCTCCAAATCTATGTCAATCGTTTGACATAGATATAGTTTAACAAATTTTTAACAATATTGCACTATAAAACTTCAATTATTGATTAAAAAATATTATCTGTCCGGTTCTCTGAATAAAAACCTTGATTTCCAAACAGATAAAGGTCTTTTTAAACTTCTAGCACTTGGCAATAAGCCATACAAAATCTCTTGCCGGAATTCCAACAGCCTTTGCTTCTCTCCGTTTATTGGTCATCAGATCTATATATTTCTCTTCCTCGTTGATCCAGGCTGTTTCATCCTGAGTCGAGAAATTGAAGAGACCTATCATCTTTTCCCCATGGAAATATCTGCCGATTCCAAGGATGTGATCATTGTAGGTTTCCACGATCCAGCAGTCTGCTCCGGATTCAAAAACTATATGTTTTGAACGAAGCTTCTCAAGCTTTCTTAAAGCCTTATAGATACGTCCCTGTCTCTTTGCGGGAGATTTTCTTGCCGCAACCTCATCCCATTTGAAGGCACCTCTGTGGAGATACCTTGAATCATCCCATTTTTCCGGATCCTCATGGTAAGTGTAGTCATTAAGCTGACCTATCTCATCTCCGGAATAGATGATAGGGATTCCGCTCTGGGTAAGCAGAAATGCGTGCAGCATTATGTCAAGCCGTATTCCTATATCCAGCTTCCAGTCATTTCTTTCATACTCTGCTGCCTCAATGCCGCAAAGAGAAGCTGTCGTTCCGCATAGTCTTGCGTCTCCCAGTCTAGGGTCATTGTTGTAAAGCTCGCCTCTTGAATCAAGGCCGTAATGTGCTCCGCAGAAATATTCATTAAGGAACTTTTTATGGGAAACCTCTTCTACCCCGAATTGCTTAAGATAGTTATAGTCGAGACCCCATCCTATATCGTCATGGCAGCGCAGATAGTTTAGGAAAACATACTGCTTCGGAAGTGCAAAAACCTGTCCGAGCTGATGCTTCATGAGTCTCACGTCCTGAGTCGCCACAGTATGCCAGGTACTTGCCATAGTGGTAACATTGTAAAGCATATGGCATTCCGGCTTTTCGATGGTACCAAAGTACGGAACTACCTTGCTTGGCTCCATTACGACTTCTCCCAGAAGCAGTGTTCCCGGACATACGATCTCGGAAGCCATTCTCATGATACGCACAAGGGTATGTACCTGAGGAAGATTCCGGCAGCTGGTGCCCAGCTCCTTCCAGATGTATGGTGTGGCATCAAGTCTTATAACATCAACACCGTGATTACACAGGTTCAGCATGTTAGCAGTCATGTCATTGAACACAACCGGATTTCTGTAGTTGAGATCCCACTGGTATGGATAAAAGGTAGTCATCACCACCTTATGAACCGCCTCACACCAGGTGAAATTTCCGGGCGCCGTAGTCGGGAAAACCTGTGGTACGGTTTTTTCGAACCTGTTGGGGATATCCCAGTTATCATAGAAGAAATATCTGTCCTGATACTCCCTCTCACCATTCCTCGCGCGACGGGCCCACTCATGATCCTCGGAAGTATGATTCATGACAAAATCCATGCACACACTCATTCCGTTCCTGTGGCATTCTTCCGCAAGCTCCTTCAGATCCTCCATAGTTCCAAGCTCCGGCTGTACTCTTCGGAAATCAGAAACCGCATATCCTCCGTCGGAACGTCCCTTTGGGCTTTCCAGAAGGGGCATAAGATGAATATAATTTGAACCCGTCTCTTTAAGATACGGAATCTTCTCCTTAACACCTTTCAGAGTTTTATTAAAACAGTTCACATACATCTGCATTCCCAGCATCTCGTTTCCGCGATACCAGTCAGGAACCAGTTCTCTTGCTTCATCCCATTCCCGGAGATCCGGATCACGTTCCTCATAGTACTGATGAAGCATACACAAAAAATAGTCAAAGGCCTGCTGATCATTATGATACAGCTCACTATAGAGCCACTTAAGCTCATCATAATGCTTATCAAGCCGCTCCTTAAACTCTTTCTCCAATTTAATGCTTTCAAACATATCAATGCCTGTCCTTTGTTATTAGATTTTCAGTTCACGTTCTAAATAGAATTAATATTGCCCTAAACGTAATTATAAGAAAATATTTTCGTCGTAGCAATGAAATGACAGAGTATTTATAAAAAAAATATTATTTCCTTTTTTTATTATGATTATTGATTTTTTACAATCCCTCCTCTACAATCGAGTTAGTTTATTTTTTCACAATTTTTGTGGATTGCATAAGGTTTATATGAATAATCACATTCATACGTCAGTCTTTCGCAAAGCAGATTATCGATGGTCTGACGGTCAAGGTATTCAGGAGGACAACATATGTTATATGGAGCATTAGAAGCAGGCGGAACCAAGATGGTATGTGCCATAGGTGATGAAAACGGCAAGATTCTGGAACAGATTTCGATTCCAACTGTTTCTCCGGAAGAAACCATGCCAAAGATCATTGACTGGTTTAAGAACAAAAACATTGAATCTCTGGGCATAGCCGCCTTCGGTCCTATCGATCTGGACCGTAAGTCACCCACATATGGAAGCTTCACCACTACTCCGAAGCTTAAATGGGCAAATTACAACATTGTTAAAGATATGAAGGATGCCCTGCATATTCCCATCGGCTTTGATACCGACGTTAACGGCTCACTGCTGGGAGAGATAACTTACGGACAGGCCAAAGGACTTACTGATGCTGTTTATATCACCATCGGAACAGGTGTGGGCGGCGGAGTAATGTCTAATGGAAAGCTTGTTCACGGAATGCTCCATCCTGAACTTGGACATATGAAGCTTCTTCCTTATGAGGGGGATACTTACAAGGGTCACTGTCCTTACCACGGAAACTGTCTGGAAGGTATGGCAGCGGGTCCTGCTATTGAGGAGCGTTGGGGCAGGAAGGCCATCGAGCTTAAGGATGATGCAAAGGTTTGGGACATGGAGGCTTTCTATATTGCTCAGGCGCTTTGCAATATTATCCTTATCATGAGTCCTCAGATCATCATTCTGGGTGGCGGAGTAATGCATCAGCTTCAGCTCTTCCCTCTCATCCGTGAAAAGGTAAAGGAGATGCTGAACGGCTATCTGAAAACTTCGGAGCTTGCGGATATTGATCACTATATCGTTCCTGCGTCACTGAATGATGACCAGGGTATCATGGGATGTATTAAGCTCGCTATAGACGAAAAGGCGTTGGAAGGCTAAAAAAAAGGAGGGTAAGCCCTCCTTTTTTAGTGTGCGTTGATATCTACTCTGCCGGGGTCGTATTTGCTGTAGCGAATTTTTTGTGAGCCGTAGAGGCCGTAGTTTCCTGAGAACAGGAAAGTAATAGCTACGCCCAAAAGAATAAACGGCGAAAGTTCGAAACCGAAGAGTTCAAAGCCGATCAGGATCGAGGTCATGGGACAGTTTGTTACTCCGCAGAAGACAAATGTGGCTCCGAGAGCTGCGCCCATGGTGGGGGACATTCCGAAAAGGACGGCAGTGGCATGTCCGAAGGTGGCACCTACAAACAGCGTGGGTACGATTTCGCCGCCCTGAAAGCCTCCTGAGAGTGTTACAGCGGTGAAGAGCATTTTCAGCAGGAATGCGTAGGGTACAATTTTAAATGCTCCGTCGAGAACACAGGATTCTATGATGGCAGCACCGGCTCCGTTGTAGGTCTGGGAGCCTACTATCAATGTGAGTGCCACAACTATCGCGCCGCAGATGGCAGCTCTCAGATAAACATTTTTGACAGTAAGCTTTGCAAGCTTTTTTGAGCTGTGAAGTACTGAGCAGAAAAGTACTGCCACCAATGAGCAGTAGAGCGCGAAGAGAACCGTAAGTCCACCCTGCTTAAATGAAAACTCCGGCACATTCGCAATTATCATGGTTTCTTCTGAACCCGGGTTTATGATTCCTGCAACAACGTGAGCCGTAAGAGCCGCAACCACACAGGGCATAAATGCGGAGTAATACATCACTCCTACAGTACTCATCTCTATAGGCATGACTGAGGCTGCCAATGGCGTTCTGAACAATGCTGCAAAGGAAGCACTCATGCCGCACATGATGGTACGTCTCCGGTCTTTATCATTAAACCCGATAAGCAGTCTTCCCAGGGCATCCCCCAGGGAACCTCCAACCTGCAGCGCCGCTCCTTCTCTTCCGGCTGAACCTCCGAATAAATGAGTCACGACAGTGGAAACTATGATAAGCGGTGCCATGCGAAAAGGAACTTTCTGATCGTTATGTATGGAATCTATGACAAGGTTTGTTCCTTTTGGTGAATCCGCCCCTAAAACATGGTAGTACCAGACTATGGCAACTCCCGCAACAGGTAATCCGAACAGTATCGCCGGATGAGCTGCCCTTAAAGCTGTAACCCAGGCAATGGCTTTTCCGAATAAGGCGGCTACAGTTCCTATCAGGCTTCCTGAAATTATGCCAAATATCATCCATTTCAGATTGATAAAGAATTTCTCAAATAAAATCCCGGATTGCTTGGAAAACTTTATAGACATTTTTTATTCCTTTTTTCTTTTAATCCTTAAACTCATCATCAGGGAAATGCCGTACAAAACATTTCCCCGAGATATTGATCAAATATGCTATTTATACTGTCTGCTGAGCAATACCTTTAATGTTGTCGATAGCCCAGTCTTCATTTTCTATGGTTATGATAGATCCGCAATATGGACATTTAGCTGTCTGATTGATATCAAGAGGTGCTCCGCAGTGAGGACATACAACTGACTTAAGTCCCGTCTCTGCAGTTGTCTTTATTCCGGTCTTTCTGCAGAGATCATACTCATAGGTCATGAATTTTTCTCTGTTCTTATCTCCGGAAATCAATGCTCCTGTCTCATCATTAACAGTATAATCCACTATACGTGAACGAACTTCACAAATAATGTGATCCATACCGTTTTCCTGATACCAGGTCATAGGCTCAACCGCAAGTACAGCGATCCTTTCAATATAATTTGTCTGCTTGTTTCTTCTTAAGGCATCAAGCTGACGATCCGCCTGGTTATAGAAACTATCGGTAAGATATGGTCGTACTTCTGAAAGATCCTTATCCTGCCATGCATTCTGAAGCTTCACATAGACATTGGAGAGTCTGGAAGCAAGCTCAGAGCTGTTAAAGTCAGGATCAATCTCTTTATAAGTATCGATAGGCTTACCCTTAGGTGCCTGTCTTCTTGTGTTAACATTGACAGATTTGTTGGCATGGATGGAATTCATCTTCGCATTCGCTCTCATAAAATATATCATAAGAATGATGAAGATGATTACAGCGATGATGATTATTGGGGGAACGTCATCTGATTCCGATCCGTAATAACCTGAACTGTAACCTCCCGAGCTGTAGCCGCTTGAACTTCCGCCCCAGCTTGAGCTTGAACCGCTGTCCCAGCTTGAGCCACTGTCCCAGCTTGAGCCACTGTCCCAGCCTCCCGAGCTGTAATCGGAATCACCGGAAAAGCTTCCAAAATCTGCGCGTCCGGTTAATGCAAATGCCGCTATAAGCAGTCCCACCAGGAAAAACCCTATCAGCTTTCGTCTAATCTTATTTTTCATAAATCTCATACTCCTGTATTATAATAAATGAAACATGTGCCCCGGATGATCCGGATAATGTTTACACCTAAAACAAATTTAAATCAAAGCCATTGTTAATTCACTTTTTAGTTTAGCATTTTTTCAGCATATTATATATAACGGTTTCATTAATGAATTATTTATCACTATCAGACTATTTAAAACAGACCTATGGTCAAAAAGTTTATAAAATCTCTCTTCAATCAGGCTGTACCTGTCCTAACCGGGACGGAACCGTATCAAGGGGAGGCTGCATATTCTGTTCAGAGGGAGGCTCCGGAGATTTTGCCGCACCGCTGCTTCCCATAAATGAACAGATAGATTTCGCCATAAAAAAAGTTGAGGCAAAGCTGCCTGCCGGGAAAGAGCATAAATATATAGCCTATTTCCAATCCTACACCAACACCTACGGTGACACAGGAAAGCTGAAGGCGATGTATGCAGAAGCACTTAGTGATCCACGGGTTGCTGCACTGTCCATCGGAACAAGACCCGACTCCATAAAGGACGATATGCTTGAGACATTGAAACTTCTGCAGGCACAGTATGGCAAGAAAATCTGGGTGGAGCTTGGCCTGCAGTCTATTCATGAAGACACCGCATCACGTATTAATCGGGGATATACTCTTCCGGTTTTTGAAAACACCTACAGGAAGCTTAAAGAAGCAGGTCTTACGGTAATCGTCCATGTTATTCTGGGATTTCCATGGGAAACTGAAGAAGATATGCTTGAAACCGTGAGATACCTCTCTTCTCTCTCCCCGGTGCTTGACGGTATCAAGCTGCAGCTTCTCCATGTACTGAAAGGAACCCGGCTTGGGGATGAATATCTCCGGCATCCGTTTCATGTGCTGGAGCTTCAGGAATACTGCGATCTTGTAGTCAGATGTTTAAAGCTTTTACCAAAAGAGACCGTTGTACACCGTATAACCGGAGACGGTCCCAAAAAGCTTCTTATAGCTCCATTATGGTCCGGTGATAAGAAAAAAGTTTTAAATACGCTAAATCGCGCGATAAAACTTTCATAAATAAATGAAGCTTTGGTATAGGCCATGGCTATATAGCAACCGCATGACATAAATATATTAAAAATTTCGAAGAATTCTGTTGCCTATTCCCAATTCCTTAAGCTAGAATGTAATTAAAATCTTAATTATGATACCTGGTTAGTGAATTTTTAATATTTGGGGGAATATTAAATATTCATTGGGGAAATAAAATGACTGAGAGTAAAATGAATAGTATGATTAATTTCGCAAAAATAGCCAGACATATCCTGGATAAAAACCCGGATAAAAGATATCTTTTGGTGCGCTCAAACATCAGGGATTTCAAGCTGGTCAATCAGATGTTCGGATTTCAAAAAGGGAATGAGATTCTCACCTGTATTGAGGATTTTCTGTATGATCACAGGAATTCTTATGCCGCCTACGGGCAGATAGCGGTAGATCAGTTTGTTCTTTTGGTGGATAAGGATAAGTTCTCAACCACAGATTTTTCGTGTTTACCTAAAATCTGTTCCGAAATCATAACCACAACAAACTTCCGTGTTCATATCCAGTTAGGCATCTATGAGATTGTCGATCCTCATATGGAAGTATATTCCATGTGTGACAGGGCAAAGCTTGCCCTTAAATCAATAAAGATAGATGAGCCTTTATCCGCAGCATGGTATAACGAATCCATTATGGAAAGCCGTATCTATAATAAAAAGATCATCAGCGAATTCGAAAGTGCTCTGGAGAACGAAGCTTTTGTCATGTATCTGCAGCCTCAGGCCAATACCAAGGGTGAGATCATGAGTGCGGAAGCATTAGCCAGATGGAACCTGGAGGACGGAACGATCCTTTCACCTTCACAGTTCATAAAGATACTGGAGGAATCAGAGCTTATCTGGAAACTGGATCTTTATATGTGGGAGAACGCCGCAAAGCTGCTGTCACAGTGGAAGAACGACCCGGAAAAGAAGAATCTGAGTATCTCGGTTAACATTTCTCCGAAGGATCTTTACTATGTTGATATAGAGAAAAAGCTTTTGGAACTGGTCGAGAAGTATGACATCTCACCTAAAAAAATGAATGTAGAGATAACTGAGTCCAGCTTCATTAACAATCCGGACCTTTACATTGACCTTATTGCAAAACTCCATAACGCGGGCTTTGCAATCGAAATCGATGATTTCGGAAGCGGATATTCTTCTTTAAACATGCTTAAGAACATCCGGGCGGATATCCTTAAACTTGATATGGGTTTTTTACACGACAGTAATGACCTCATCCGCTCCCAGATAATCATTGATTCCATTATCGAGATGGCAAAGCGTCTTGATATGCAGGTTATTTCCGAGGGCGTTGAGTCTCAGGAGCAGGCAGCCTTTTTGAAGATAAACGGCTGCGATCTTTTCCAGGGCTTCTATTTTTCAAGACCTGTCCCTGCAGATAAGTTCGAGTCAGTGCTTAAAGAATATAACCTTGAGAAGACTTCAACTCGCGGATCTCATCCGAAAACCACAAGAGATATTGTAGCGGAAACCGCATAAAAAGACTCTAAAAGATATCCGATTCAAAATCAGAGGGGACGGTTCTACTTGGCACTTTCCAAATATAGTGCCAAGTAGAACCGTCCCCTCTGGTTTTGGATTTCTTCCGGTGTTTCTTTCATTTATCCATTCTGATATCCGAGTATCATTTGAGATGTCACATCATAAGCCTCGTTCTGCCGGGTTCCATATGCAGCATTATGTCCCAGAGCCTCCAGCCATCTTCCGTCGTTTCCCACATAATAACCATCAGGAGTCCATGAATTGGTCAGCATTCCATAGTCTCCCAGGTAATAGTAAGCTCCCTGCCATGCCACCCATCCGGTCTGCATGTAGCCGTATTGATTGAAATAATACCACTTGTCTCCTATCTGCTGCCAGTTATTAACGGTATAGCTTCCATCGGAATTGAGATACCACCATCCATTCTGATCCAGCTGCCAGCTGCCGTTTGCATCTGCTGTAGGCGATAATGTTGTATAGGATGAGTTTACGGTACTATCTTCAGTCACTGTTTCCGTTCCAAAAATATTGGCTTTGATGGCGGCAGCCTGTTCTGATGTAAGGTTCAACACATTGGAGATAGCATAATTTCCCTTGTTGTCGGATCCGTTGTCCGCACGGACAGCCACGGAATAAATGCCGGCATCGGAGAAATAGTTGTGAAAATCATATTTTTCCTTCTTGGTTGATACCTTTGCAAGGTTCACACCATCCTTATAAAAAATAATGTCGTACTCATCGGCATTACCGCTCCAGGTCACCCGGCCGGTTTCCGCATTCAAGGTTACATCCGTCACCTTTGTGCTCTTGGAAGATTTTTTGCTGCTTGAAGAGCTGCTTGAAGAACTGCTCGACTTCTTTGAACTTGCAGTGCCTGAAACATTGGCAGAATCTTTGTCGGTGGTTTCCACGTATGAAGAGACACCCGATTCTTCGGAAACATCCAGCTTTATAGTTATCTGAGAGCTTGAAACCCTTTCAAATTCCTCGATGTCAGAGTTGGTGTAATCCCCATAAATTGAAACATTACTCTTTTTCATTTTATCGGACCAGGAATTTCCGGATCCGGAACTCATCTTTATAGTAAGGATGTCATCGCTCTTACTGGAAGAAGAAACTTTATACCCGGAAAGGGCCGAATAATTCGACACAGAAAAACTGCTTCCGTTTTTTGTAACTGTTATGGATACACTGTTGTATTCCTGTGCCAATGCTGTGATGGAACACAGTATAAGCCCGGACAAAAGTCCTATGAAGCTGTAAAATCTCTTTTTCATATAAATCTCCATTCCACCGCTTTTGACCGGTGGCACAATTTGTGACGAAAAATATTTTTCACACTAATCTCCTCTGTAAACAAAGTGACAATCTGTCACTTATAAAGTTATTTTAACATAAAGCTGGCTTTATTCCATGTCTTTTAGGGTACGGTAATCTGACTTTTTATTACGAAATGATAAATAGCCTATAATTTTTTTAATCCAGGTATAATCATTTTCAGATTTTTGCCGTTAATAACTATATGTGTAGTGAATTTTTAGTGTGGCCTGTTAAAGGCACATTTATCATTATTGTATTATAGTAGTTTTAGCAAGGATGCTAATATTTTTACGGAGGAACCCATGAAGTATGTTCTTGACCTTAGCGACGTAACAGACCGAGATGAATTATATGACGCCATCGTTGATCAGCTCCCGGTGTCTGATTATTTCGAAAGAAGTCTGGATTCTTTATATGAAGATTTAAGTGAAGTCCTGGAGGATTGCGAGCTTATAGTAAAAAATTTTGAAGAGCTTGCAGAATCAGAGCCACAGTTCTTTAAAAAGTTCAAGCATACACTTAAGGATCTGATGGTAGATATACCTGATTTCGAAGTACGTTTCTCTTCCGAAGAAGAATCGGATGATGAATACGACAATTCCGAAGAGGCAGAATATGATTCCAGTGGAGACGACTATTCCGATCCGGATGACAATTACAGTGACAGCGACAATTATGACAAGATAGATATGTAAATGAGACTTTGCAGGGTGCCCTGACCGGCATCCTGCTTTTATATTGTAGATCAAAACCACGTGCCACCCACTGCATCCTCTGCTTCAGGCCTTGATTCCAGCGGAGACGGTTAGCTCCGGCGATAAGAGTCCACGTTGGAATTTTCTGTGGTTTCAATGGTTTTCCGAAAAAGGTTGTAATAATCTTCATGTTTTCTTAAAATCTGAGTAAATTTTTTTCAGTTTCGCTTCAGCGTGCATTGTTATCATGATGCCATCAGTTACAAAACCTGCGCGGGATTGCAGATCACTTTCCTGTATAGGACTATCGACTGAAAACAAATAGGTTAGATTTAAGAATAAAAGATACAACCTAAGGAGGCTTAAAATGAATACAAAATATGCATTGGCAGCTTTAGCTGCTGCTTCTATGATCGCTACTGTATCAGTACCCGCATACGCGGACGACAGAACAGCGATCTCATCTGTAACCATCAATGTGGCAACCGATCTATCCATTGGTTCAACTTCCAGTGATGTAGAGGTTACAACAAATTCATCTTTATATGATGTTTACAGTGCTACTATAACCAATACACCAAGTGATGGATGGGATGAAGATGACAACCCAAAGGTACAGATCAAGCTGGCCCTTGAAGACAGTGATGAATATAAGTGGAATATAACAAAATCCACTGTAACGGTAACCGGTGATGACGGTACAGTAACATCAGTTTCAGGCGGCAGCGGCCATGGATACCTCACAATCGTTTATACTCTTAAGGATCTTGATGAAGTATACACCAACTGGTCAAGTTCTCTTGACCTTGATATCGATGATGCAGACTGGCAGTCCGGAAACGGTATTGCAGACTGGACAGCCGCCGAAAGTGCGAAAAAATATGAAGTAAAGCTTTACAGAGGAAGCTCCCTTCTTACAACCGTAACAACCACCAATACTTATTACAGCTTTGCAAACTATTTCACATCCGCAGGTACTTACAGTTACAAGGTACGTGCAATATACACAAGTTCCTATAAGGGTGACTGGGAAGAGTCCGATGACATTTACGTAACAGAAACAGAGGCAAGCTACATTAGCTCAAGCTATAACTCAAGTGTCAACAGCACTACTTCTTCTACCTCAAGTTCCTATGTGACAGGTCTTACCGGTTCAACTGTATATGGTCCGACAACATTGGCCAATACTTTGGCAAATTCCACAAACGGTCAGTGGATACAGGATCAGTACGGCTGGTGGTACAGAAATCCCGACGGTTCCTGGACATCAAACGGCTGGCAGCAGATAAACGGCAAGTTCTATTATTTCAATTCCTACGGCTACATGCAGACCGGATGGATCCTCTGGGACTACCAGTACTACTACTGCGGTGCTGACGGTGCCATGCTCACAAACACAACAACACCTGACGGCTATTATGTAAACTCCGCAGGTGTCTGGGTTTCAAACTACAGCCCGTATAGCTATACTGCTTAAATAATAAATATAAATGCCGGAGGGCATCCGTTTAAAAACGGATGCCCTCCGGCTCTTATTATTTGGATAGAAGTATCACACCATTTCCCGCACCGATTCGATCAGCTCCGGCATTAATAAGCTCCATAGCCTGCTCATAGGTTCTGATTCCGCCGCTGGCCTTTACCTTTGCACGGTCGCCAACAGTCTTTTTCATAAGAGCAACATCCGATGCAAGGGCTCCGCCGGTGGAGAAACCTGTTGAAGTCTTTACAAAAGCTGCTCCGGCTTCAACCGAAAGCTCACAGGCCTTCACGATTTCATCCTTTGTGAGCAGGCAGGTTTCGATTATAACCTTCACGGTTCTGCCTTCACTTGCATCAACCACTGCCTTGATATCGGCTTTCACCATTTCATAGTTTCTGTCTTTCATGCCACCGACATTTATGACCATGTCAACCTCATCAGCTCCATCCTGAACCGCTGTCTTTGCCTCAAATGCCTTTGCCGCAGTACTCATGGCTCCCAGAGGGAAACCCACAACGCAGCAAACCTTTACGTCGCTGCCCTTAAGCTCTTCAGCCACAAGAGGAACGTGACATGTATTTACACATACAGAAGCAAAACCATACTCCTTTGCTTCACTGCAGTATTTTTTGATAGTTTCAGTAGTTGCATCCGCCTTAAGCATTGTATGATCGATTATTTTTGCTATATTCATAATTTCCTCCTAAAGGTCGCATATAATAATTCTCATGAATCTCATTCTATCATATTCTCCGTAATGCATAAAAGGTCAGGTCTTCAATATAATGAAATTTTGAGATCAGCTTATGAAACAGCGATGATTTATCGACTAATATGATAGTGAAGACAGTTTATTTTATTTTTATTACTTATTTATGCCCTAATATATCTGCAGCCAAAGTGCCCACAAACCGAAAGGAATCAATATGCAAAAAAGATTCTATTTTATATTAATAACTTTATCCATCATCTTTTTTACAGTTTCCATATCCCCGGCTTCAACTGTTCCAGGTAATACTTATCAGGTCATTGACGCGCAAAACCAAACGACGGCCTCCGCATCTCTTCAGGTCATCGGTCCGAATCTCTGTGACAGTACCGGAGCAAAGAAACAGCTGAAGGGCATCTCCACCCATGGCATCCAGTGGTTTCCTGAATATATCAATACCGACTGCTTCAGATTCTTCCGGGATAACTGGGGCTGTAATCTCATACGTTTTGCCATGTACACAGAGGAAGGCGGATATCTCAGTTCCAACGAAAAAGCAGTACAGCTGAAAGCCTTAATTGAAAACGGCGTCCAAAGCTGCACCTCTCTTGGCATGTATTCTATTATTGACTGGCACATACTGAGCGATGGAAATCCTCTAAGCCACGTCGAAGAAGCAAAAAGCTTTTTCAACGGCATGTCAGCCCTATACAATGATAACCCTTATGTCATCTACGAAATCTGTAACGAGCCAAACGGCGGAACCTCCTGGAACGATATAAAGGCATATGCTGAGCAGGTGATTCCCGTTATCAGGGCCAATGCTCCCGACGCCATCATCCTCGTTGGAACCCCTACCTGGTCTCAGGATGTAGATCAGGCAGCTGCAAATCCCATATCTCCTGAGCTAAGTCACAATGTGATGTATACTCTTCATTTTTATGCAGCCACTCATAGAGATGATCTCCGAAACAAGCTTATGGCTGCAAGAGCCGCAGGCCTTCCGGTTTTCATCAGCGAGTTCTCCACATGCGATGCCTCCGGAAACGGAGCTGTTGATTATAACTCTGCAAATAAATGGTTCAGTCTCATAAAGGAAAATAATCTCTCCTTTGCCGGTTGGAACCTTTCAAACAAGGCTGAGTCCTCTGCCATTTTAAAACCCGGAACCATAAGCACTACGGGTGCCTGGACTGATGGAGATTTCTCAGAAAGCGGAATTCTTTTAAAGAGTCTTATGGCTGATGAAAATAACTAAAATTTCACTATTCGTAACATATACTATATTTTAATTAATATTTTATATATAATAAGATTAATTAATTAGTTAGTTATTGCATTCTATATTAATTGCAGGAGGTAATGAAAATTTCTATGAGTTTTTTCAATAATCTTGGCGACAAAATCAGTGGGGCAGGAAACGTTCTTGCTAATAAAACCAAAAACATGGGACAGGTCATGGATCTGGAATCCAAAATAAGCAGTTGTCAAAAACAGCTGACTGAAGATTTCAGTAAATTAGGTTTATTCGTTTATGAAAATAATTTCAAGATTGATAATCCTGAATACGAGAGCATGATAAACCGGATTCATATGGTTCGCAACACCATTGCTGAAGCTCAGCAAAAAATCGCCGAATTAAAAACACAAAAGGTATGTCCTTATTGCGGTAATGTTCTCGATGGTTCACCTACTTTTTGTACATCCTGCGGCAAAGCTCTTAATGTTACTGTTGTTGAACTCCCTAAACAGTTCTGTCCAAAGTGCGGAAGTGAAGTAGAGAACGGTTCTGCATTCTGTACAAAATGTGGTACCAACCTGGAATCTTTCAAACCGGGCGGTACCAACTAAAACTTAAAGATATTCTTTTTAATAAATACTAAAAAACAACAGAATATTTTCTATGCATAGGAGGATGGCAGCCTGCCATTCTCCTTTTATTGTGCTTTGAGCCAATCCTACAGGAGATAACCATGTAACATAATGCACTGCTCCCTCTATGTCATTTATGTTGATAAAACAACCTCCGAGAAGGCATAAGAACATAGCGATAAAGCAGGCCAGGCCATCAACTCTCCCTTCTGTATGTGTTTTACCTGCAACAAGCAGTCCCAGCATAGTGATGAGCAAAGTGTATAAAATGCATGCTGCAAAAACAGATATGGATAAGTAATCACAGTACCTGAGACAACTAAACTGAATCAAACAAAGAACCACCTGAACAGGTATAACATCACCATAAAGTGACAAATTCCGTCCGTTTAACAGATGTTTGATACGAATCGATGCAGCTTTTGCGTCCCTGTTTCCATAAACAGCAGTTAATGTAAAAGAAAATAATGTGACCACCAAAAATGACAGCGCCATGGCATCGGGAATAAAAGGATCAGGCTTTTCCTCTCCTCCCATGCTGCTCATTGTATATATAGCCGGCATATGCTTTCTGAAATCTTCTATAGCTAAAGCAAGTTGATGAGATTCTGAGGTGCTGAGTTTTTTACCCAACTTTTCTTCTGCCATTTTACGTGCCTTATAAAAACTCTGCTCTGCAATAATTTCACTTGCTATGATTTCTCTGGTACTCTGTGTTGAAAAGACCTTTCCTTCAGATTCATAATGTACTGTAAATTCTTCAACATTGCTGATGGAGTTCCCAAAACCCGGTTCTATAATGAGATGTCCCTCAGGCAGCACATTTCCGTTTCTGTAAATATCCTTTATTCTGTCTAAAAACCCTGAATGATCACTTTGACCATTATCCTGAATGGTCAGGGAATCACAATTTTTTAATCTGGCTAACAAGGCCTGTGACTCAGGTGTATTATCTTTATCTTCTACTGTAATTACAACAGATTCAGCTCTGTAATTCACAGCATTATCCACTATACCGAACAGCAAAAAAGCAACTAAAATGATGGCAGCCGGACAGAATATGTTTCCATAAACATATTTAACCCTAATCAAAAGCATATTCAATAAAGCATGATTGAATAATCGTCCATCCTTGTTTTCGTTTTTGACATTATCAATATATCCGGGACCGGTTATCATATCTCCTGATTTTTTGATGATACGGATAAAAACCAGAACCATGATAAGCACTATAAGCGTAACTGCCAGTTCGGTTACAGATGAAATAAATTTAAATCTATTGATATCTTCCAAAGAACCGGGTGTAATTGTTAAAGCATTTGCCATATGATATGAAATCGAAACAAATGACAATCTCCTTAACACACCCGGTAAAGCTGCGCGGGACCATAAGGTACCGCCTGCAATTAATGATAAAAGAAGAAATATATTCCCGCATAACTGGATAGAGCGGCTATCTTTAAAGATCTCCGTAATGATATATATTTCAATAAATCCCATAAATATCAATGCGACCATAAATGGGATTAAAATGATAAATAAACCATGAGGCACCAACAGGAAAATACCGATGATCACAGGCAGCAGCATCAAAAACACCGTGATAAATTTTGACACTAAAAAGCACCTGGAACTACCACCCATAGCTTCTATTCTGGGGATAATTCCAAGTTTTCTTTCTTCAGGAATAGTTTTTAATCCGGTGATCATCATTCCCAGGACAACTATCAGGAATAAACTTGAAATAATAGAATATATCTCATTATTTGTTTCTTTTGATTTTTCCGTGATTTGGGAATCAAAAATGCGCTGTCTTCCCAATGCGTCATCTAACAATAATAATGAGGACTTTTCGTTGATTTCACTTCTAATTACATCGTCTATCTCATCTTTATATATATAATTATACGCCCCGCGCATAGCACTTTCATCTGAAGCAACTATGCCCATAATAGATGTAAAAACCGATGTAAATAACTTAGATCCAATGGGATTATTATAATTAACCAAACACTGTACAGGACAGTCTTCAACTGTATATAAAGCGTAGAAATAATCCTTGGGTATGGTTACCACCGCAACCACCCCACTGTCAAAAGCAGATTCCGGAGATGCACCATCCCTTAAGACCTTTACCTCAGAGAATAGTTCAACCTTCTTCATCTGCTTTATCAAAGTGCGGGACATTATCGTTTGATCCTGATCCTGAATAGCGATCGGAAAGGGTTGTATAACATTGGCTCCCGAAAAATCTTTGAACCCGAAAAACATTCCGATATACAGCACGATAGGAAACAACAAAGTAATGATTCCTGCTTTATTTATAAATAGTTTTATGTCCTTATACAGGTATGCACTGATTGAGTTGATTCCATGCAGCATAATAATCTTCACTCCATCGTTTACAGTCGAAAGCACAGCCGATAATGAGATATTTTTTCACCGGCCCATCTTCTTAATGTCTAGGTCAGATGTCCTTCATGCAAGGTTAATATACGATCACAAATCTGCTCCAGCTCTCCCTTTCGATGGCTTATTATAAGTGTACTGATACCCAGAGATTTCAAATGCATTATATTATGTAAAATCAAACCTGCAGACTCATCGTCAGCTCCAACCGACGGCTCATCCAGCAGCAAAACTTTAGGCAAACGCATAAGTGCAGTAGCGAGATGAAGGCGTCTTTTTGTTCCTCCGGAACACTCAGAAACCTGTTGATCTGACCAGAAAGTCAGATTCAGTTCCTTCATCAGCCACTCACTGCGTATCATTACCTGCTCCTTATTCAGTCCTGCTACACTCCCCCAGAAAATGAGGTTGTCTTTGCAGGATAATGCTTCATAAAGAGACAACTCCTGTGGTACATATGCAATATGTTTTTCGACTTCAGGATTATATATTATGTTACCTTTATCCGGCTTAAGGATGCCGGCAATCATACGAAACAACGTACTTTTGCCGGCACCGTTAATCCCCCGGATTCCTACCACTTCACCTCTTTTAATATCAAGTGATACTGGACCGATGCTTACGCCTGATTTTGCAAAACTTTTTTCAACATTTTGCAATGAGCAGTAAGTCAGGGATTCTTCATGAGTCATATCATTGCCTCTTAGAAGTAGTAACCCAGATTACCGAATAACTCGGCAAAATCCTTATTTTCATCCATATAATCAGATAAATCCTGACTTAAATCATTCGATAACTGATCAAAATCTGAAGCATCGTAGTCACTTACGTCCACCTTATTTCCGGAAGGTTTCTTAACGCTGCTTCCCTTGGTAGCATTTATAACAAATTTGTACTTTCCGTTACTGTAATTTTCACCTCTTATAATGTGATCTGTACCGCGTTCACCATCCTCAACATTCAAAACAACGCCATCCATACTATACTTACCATAATAAATACCGAATGGAGACTGCTTCTTTAAATTTACATCTTCATATCGTAAATCACTGATTCTGCCAGAAATGGTACCATCCTTATTCTTTTCATACTGGTTTTCATATATAGGGCTGTAACCCATAGATATAGCATCGTGATGCTCATCCTTATCTTCAAAAACTCCCATTGAGAGGACGTTGTAACCACCGTTACTTATAGTTATAAACTTTGCCTTGCCTCCGTCTGCATATACTGCCCATTCCAGATCATCAAGTCCGAAAGCTATATCATCAATGCTGTCCATATATTCACTTACGAATTCATCATAATCAGTATCCCCGAATGAGCCGTAGCCATATCTGTATTTATTGATACCACCGGAAGCAGCTGATGTAAGCATAATGGCCTCATATAATTCCTTGAGCTCCTTATCCTTCTTCATAGTATCGCCGACTTCCTTCAGGAAGTTCTTTATATCTTTTTCAGTGGGCTTAAAGATATATTCTGTATATCTGCCCTTCATATCATTGCTAAGACAAGACAGTCCTACGCTATCAGCATCGATTTTACGATCCTTCTTTACAGTCAGATTCTTACTATTCATTTGTTTCATGAACAGTTTACCGTAGCGTGTGAGTATCTTTGAATATTTCTTTGTATCTGAAACATCATTCAACACATTAGGATTGTATGCATCAAGGTCGATATCCATATCAAGACTTGATGTGAGCTTCTTAAGATCAGCATAGTAATAATCGCCATTCAATGAAGGGAAACTAACAGATACCGATTTCTTATCAGCAAAAAGATATACATCAAATGCTGTTTCATCATCGTAATTCAAAAGACCATTCAAAGTAATTGAATCCTTCTTTAAATCTGTCTTCAAAACTGCACTTGTATTTTTGAATGCCTGTCCTGAATTCTCTGAATTGCCGGAAAAAGTAATGTCAGATGAGAACTCTTTGGTATAAGGTTTAACCAGTTTATTAAACGGTTCAATATAGGTCTTATTTATAAGATCTGCCTGCATCTTAAAGAAACGAACTTTCGGAGAGAAGAATGCGTTATATAAGAAGAATCCCGCAACTCCCAAAATCACCAAAAGACAAGCTATAAGCGGAATGAATTTCTTTGGAGATTTCTTTAAGATATCAGCGTTAATACCGGTACCTTCTGTATTGTTCTGAGCATTAAATCCCGGATTAACTGTATCTGTGTACTTGTAACCGCATTTTGGACAGAACATACTTGTTCCGTCTTTACGAGGCGTTCCGCAATTTGGACATACGCTGTCTCCACCTGACTGAGCAGTACTGCCGGCGGTATTGTTTCCGGTTAAACTAAAGCCGCACTTTCCGCAGAATACAGCACCTTCAGGAAGCATATTTCCGCAATTGGGGCATGTCTTACCGCCTTCAGGTCTCATTTTCTCAACTTTTACCTCAGCTTCTGAATTAGCAACATTCTCCTCAGAAGTGCTGCTTTCAGTGCCTGATGCTTCAGAAGCAAATACATCCTTTACTTCATTGCTGCCGGCGTTACTGAAAAACTCACTTGCATCAGCTACGCTTTCCTGAACGTCGCTCACGCCATTCTCTGCTTTTGCTTCGGTAGTGTCTGTTCCTTCATCTACAGAAGTGTTAACACTTTTTTCCTGTAGATCTCCAAGACTCAATCCGCATTTTCCGCAGAAAACCGCATTATCCGGTAATTCTGTTCCACAATTAGGACATTTCATACTACTTACCTCTCTCAAAAAAATTATTTATTGCTTAGATTCAGCTACAAGGATAATTGAATAATTATCCGGTGCGCCATTTCTATCAACAATCTCTTTAATAAGCCGAATACTGTTATTCACATCTTCATGTAATGCAGTCTGCATACATTTATTAAAGTCATTTCTGTTTATATATTTATATATTCCATCACTCATAAGAGCAAATAGTGTACCGGCAGCAACAGTTCCGGTCCTGATATTTAAAGCAACGCTCTTTCTGATTCCTATAGCATTTGTTAAATGACCATAGTTCTTGTCACTTCTTATCTCAGACTCTGTTTTACGGGCAATATTTTCTGCTTTATTTTCCCATACGTCATCAACCGTCAACTGTTTAACATCCAGACCAAATAAGCGTTTATGAATTTCATAAATCCTGCTGTCTCCTGCCCAGATGATCCCGTAATTATCATTCTTTACCAGTAAAGCTGCAATGGTAGAACCGCAGAACTCATTTTCTCTGGTTGTTTCCCATATATAATTACTTGTTTCGGTGATGCACTGCCTTATACCGTCAATTATATCATTAAATGATAAAATATCGCATATTCTGTTAATGTTATTATCCCACCATTCCGTTATATGGTTTACAAGTGTTTCACTGGCTCTTTCTCCATGATCACTTCCTCCCATACCGTCACAAACAACGAATAAACAACAGTCCGGATGAGATAGTATACATATACGGTCCTGATTCATCTTCACAGGACTGTTTCCCTGATCGGATAATCCCTGAAATATATATTTCATAGACTTTTATTTACCGCACTTCTATTTTAAATACATTATTTCCAAGTTTCAATGAACTTGGCAGGCTTAGTTTAACCTGGCCGACTATTCTGGCCCCATTAACATTTGTTCCATTACGTGAGCCAAGATCGCTGATATATAACTCACCGTTCATGTCATAAATCTCACAATGTCTGTGTGATACTGACTTTTCATCTATCACCAGCTGACAATCGCCTTTCTGGCTTCTTCCGATTACTACTTTACCTGTAAGCGGAACTTCATAATGTCTTACCGGATTTGAAATGTCCTCAAGCACCAGAGTTTTTACCGGAGATTCCGATAAAAACATCGCAGTGCGGTCTCCCTGTAACCCGTAAGAATCATCCACCATAACTGTTTTTTCATCTTCTGTTGAGTATGAGGGTGCAAGTCCGCTTCCGAATGATCCGGCACCTTCAGGAGTCGGCACCACCTTGTCTCTTTCTGCTTTTTTCTTACTGCTTGCAACAAAAAAGACAATGCCGGCAACGATCAGCAATACCGCAAAGAAAGCAGCGCCAATGTAAGGGATATACTTCATTATATCCATCTGACCTTCATCTTCAGCTTCGGTTTCTTCTATCGTTTCCCGGGTTTCTTTTTCAGTCTCCCGGACTGTGGTTTCTTCCACAACCTGTTTTCCTTCTGAAAATGGCATATTCATGCGAGTTTCGGATGTGATGGCCTGACCACCTATATTCATGGAAAGAAGGACACCTTTTTCCGAACCATCCATAACATCATCAGGCAGAGTAAGTGAAATCCGGGCGATATCATTATCCAAACTTATTTCCTTAACCGGGTCCATAACAGACTGGATATCATCCATTTTCCAGATCTTTCCATTGGTCTGTCTGGAAAGTGAAAACATATTTTCCAGTTCATTTTTATTGTTTTTTCCACTGCATCCGAAAGCATAAATAGGATACTGGGTTTTATTGATGAGGTCTTTAACCTCCTGCATTGTATATCCTAAATCTTCTTCACTTGCGCCATCAGATACAACAATTATTCTGTGGAATATCCCATCCGGATTAGCAGACAAACTTGAAAAAATATTATACAGACAATCTGTAAGATATGTATCCTGATTCTGGAATTCAATCCCATCGATAGCACTCTTTACCGCAGTATAATCATTACTTTTTTCAACGAGGTAATTAATGTTGTTAGAAAAAGTCGCAACTGTTATTGTCTCGTTGGAAATGTGATTTGCTGCTATATTGGTTGCAAGTTCTATAATCTGCGGTCGATATTTTTTTGAAATTGAAAGCGAATTATCAATCAAAATCAATGTATCGATAGGAACCTCTCCGTTTTTTGAGAGCTTAACATCAACCGATGATGCCTTGACAGTTCCCACCTGAGCTTCCACGCTTTCGATATCACCTGTACTCTGAACGTATAAAACCAGATTCTGCCCGTCTGTTTCTTTGGCCAGAATAGTTCCATTTTCCGCAGCAAATGCTTCTGTCACGCATAACAAAAGCATAAAAAACGTAATAAGAAAAACCTGCAACTTTTTCATAACTGATTCTTTCCCCGTAACTATGATCAATTTCCTTTAATATGGTATCAATCTTAAAATCCCTTAAAGGGCTGCAGCCCATATCATGACCTGCAACCCCTGATATACCATTAATTTTATTTTTAATTTATGAGATTGGACGAAACTGCCTGATTTGCTGCGGTTGTTGTCTTTTCAGCATTGGTATATACTGTTGCCATATCAGCAAGATCCTGAGAGTGCTCCTGAATCTTTGCATGTATCTTCTGCATATCATCCTCTAGTTCATTAAACTTGTTGATGTATGCCTGTGATGACTCACCTTCCCATGCTGATGTAAGATTTCTTACCAGTGTCATCATTTCCGATGTTGTGTTTTGTACTGTACTATCTATTCCAGCAAACTCTGATGATGCGTTCTGAAGCTCCTCCGGTGTTACTTTTAACTGTCCTTCCATTTTAATTCCTCCGTTAAATATTTTATTTATTTCGATTTGATTCTGATTCAGATCCTACCGGTATCGTCTATTCTTTTCTGTAAATACTATCCGGCACCTTTATGAAGATCCGATTATTTTTAAAAATATTTTTTTTTTTCAGTTTTTAATATTAAGCTTTTCTTGTCTGTGCCGTACTGAGATTCTGTGCCTCTGCCTTGTCATACTCATTGGCATCATTTTCAAGTGTAGTGATAAAGTTCTTTATTCCCTGATAAAATACATCAAACTGATCCTTATCCTGCTGGAAAGCATTATGGAAAGCATTTCTTGCTTCACCTTCCCACATGTTTGAAAGGGCATTCTCCTTATCACTAAGATTGTTCACCTGAGTCTTGAAAGTCTCATTTAAATTTGATAACTGTTCTGCCTGACTCTTAAGTGTACTTGTGTTTACTCTGAACATTGACATTTTTTTGTTCCTCCTTGGAATTATATATTAATTAAATTATAAACCATTAATCGCGTTCATGTGCGATACGCCATGCTTCCATTTCAGCTTCGTATATGATTCTTGCTGTCCTTCGTATATCTGAAGCAATACTGTGCAGATCCTGCACCTCTCTGTTTGTTTTTTCCTTTACTTTATTAACTTTAACCAGATACGCACTGGCGCTTTCACCCTTCCATCCGGAGCTCAATGTTGTCATGGCCTGTTCCAGATCTCTCTCTGCAACATTATGCAGATTATCGGCTATTTCATCAAGTTCATCTGCCTGCTTTCTTGCCTCTCTGAAATCCATTTTGATTTTGTGTTTACTTGCCATCTGTATCTCCCTCCTAACTTATCAGGTCGCTTGAAATAGCCTGATTTGCTGCAGCAGTAGTTTTTTCTGCTGTATCATAAACCCCTGCCATCTGTAAAAGATCCTGTGGATGCTCTGAAAGTCGCTGCAATATCTTTTCTATGTTTGGCTTTTCTTCCGTAAATAATTTTCTGTGATGATCTCCCGCGAGACCCACCCAGTAATAATTGGAATGTTCAACCAACTCCAGTACGTTTTCGAACAATTCTTTTGTCTTATTAATATAACCGGTTACTTCTGAAGACTTTGCAACCAGTTCTTCGGTTTTTACTTTAAATTCTACATTACCATTGATTGCCATTGCCACAACTCCTTATACCTAAATACTCATAACGAGACTATAGACCTTACTTTCACACTTATCATACTCATCCGCAGCATGTTTCAACGCATTATTCAACTCATTCAGCGTTCCTATCATTTCTTCGAAGGATTCCAGATCCTGCGAAAACTGAGCATCAAACTGACTGTGTGCCGGTCCTTCCCATGTGCGATCAAGATCACGCATGGAGTTGAACATATTTCTCATTTGTGTTTCCAGCTGTGTGATATTACCGTTTAATGTTTCAACATCTGCCTTTAG
Organism: Oribacterium sp. KHPX15; assembly: GCF_900107835.1. Classification (GTDB taxonomy): domain Bacteria; phylum Bacillota; class Clostridia; order Lachnospirales; family Lachnospiraceae; genus Oribacterium. The sequence goes on along the minus strand of NZ_FNRG01000003.1, from coordinate 96,862 downwards.
TCTGTCCGTACTGATTTCAATCTCTTTTACATTCATAATCAAACCTCACTATTTATATATCAAAAAACTTATTTGCCCATGAAACAGTCTGTGCTCTCATTCTCTGTATCTGATTCTTGTGACTTCCTGCTTCCTCTGCATAATCGATTATGGCATTTTCCGTATGACTGTAGTTTTCCAGTATCAACTGACAGGTGCGTTTCATCCTGTTGACCGTTTCAGCTTTCTCAAGTAAACCATCTGCTTTTCTTGCAAGCATATAGCTTTCGTTTTCATACTCTGAGGAAATTCTTCTCAACTTGTTTGAAATACGCTCAACTTCATCACTAAGATGTATCAGCTCTTTTGAGACGAAATTCATTTTTTCATCATGATCCATAAAGGATCTTTGGATTACACGAAACATATTTTTTTCTCCTTAACTTGTATCTAAATAATATCTTATCCGTGTCAGAAATATCCAAAAAGCTGATAAAATACCAGTTTTCATGATGAACTGCACTTTTTTCCTATACCAACAGCAAATGACTTCCGTTTCTTATATTATATTGGCTTAAAGACAGATTTTCATTCATTAATCTGCCCTTATCCACATCACACAGGCACAATTCGGACTTTTTATTATCCAGATAGCAGTTTTCCTTCTGACAGATGACTTCATTTATCTCCTGTATCAAAGTGTGTATGGACATCTGCTCATCCAGACTGAAATTGTATTTTCTTCCAACCGATGGTACTTCTATGTCTACAATGATCATCTTTATTACCTCTCTGCCATACCGGCATCGGATCTTTAATTATAAATGTATCAATCTTTACATATTCAGCAACTGACTGATCAATTGACTCTGTTTTTCTTCAGTATAAATATTTATCTCAGCATTCACATCATCATCAAAGATGATATATTTGTATACTCCCTGCTCCATTATCACAAAACGAAGACATTTATCCTTGTTATCGTGTTTCAATTCAATATAACCCTTGAACTCTTCATGATACGAATAGGTGTCACTCAGGAAATCATGTGCCGGTTCACTTAACGGAACTCTTCCTTTTAACATATTCTGTCCGGTTTCATATACTTCCGGTGATATCTTAAGGTATTTCTGAGCTTCTTCCTCTTTAAGGAGGTTCTCTGCACCAAAGGAAGACGGCATATCCGATAACAGGTCTTCAAATTCCGGGGCAGTTACCGTCCGTAAGCGAAAACGGTCTTCCTCTTTATCATTAAACTTCTCTTCTCTTTCAATCATTGTAAAGCTGTCTCCGGCTTTATAGAAAATCATCTGACGTTCATCATCCGGTGATACAGCTTCAATGGTACACTCTGCATTTTTAATAATTGAAAAAAAAGGATATATCTGTTCTCCCAAATCATAGGGCTTACCCGGGATGTTTCCGGAAATCAGAAATTTTTTTGAGATAAGACTGTGCAGCGAATGTATCATCTCTTCTCTTGTAACATCACCCTCTTTGGGCAGCTCAAAGCCATAAATACATTCAATTCCCGAAGTCGCCAGCAGGATCAAGAGTTCTCTGTCTGTAAAAATATAACTCTGTTCAATTAAGTCCATATAAATCTCCATTATTCCGCTATCGCTCAACGGTACAAATAGCGATGAAAAGTTTTTTCACACCAATGGCCTGACATTCAAAATATGTAGAAATCTTATAAGCCCTAAACCAGATTAAACTCTTTTACAGTTTTTTTGTAACTCCTGGAAACAGGCACAGCAAATTTTCCCGGCATCTCAATTATATTATCTGCAGATATAAATCTGACAGCCTTTTTCATATTCACGATAAAGCTGCGATGACATCTGATAAAGTATTCAGGCAGCTTATTCATCATTTCATCGATAGTATCATAAAAGCCAAATTCCTCGGATTGTGTCCTTATATATATCTTTTTATCTCTGGCTTCGATGTAATAAATCTGAGAGTACGGAACTCGCTGGGATCCTTCTCTCGTCTCTATCAGAAATGATTCCTCCATGGAATCCTTATAGAATTCTCCCATATACGCGTCAATCAGTTCTCCGACTACGGTATGCAGCTGATCCTCATTATAAGGAGTTAGCAGCAATGCATTGGGCGCTATAGCCGGGCGCAGGTACTTCATGGGAGAAATACGGGAATCAGTAATCAGAAGGATGAAGCTTGATTTATGACCTGACCTGAAGCCGGCCAATGTTTCAAACTTTTCTTCAGACAGGATATGCCACCCTGCCAGATCCACAACAGGATCCCTGCTCAAAAAATCCTCCAGTTCCGGAACATTGAAAAAACTATGCAGCTCCCACTTTTCATCAGATGAAACTGCTGCAAAATGGTGTATCGCATTTTCTATATTCTGTTTTTCATTCTCATTTTCAAACAGGGATACTACTTTTACCATCTAAATCTCCGATTATTACATCATAAATCGTTCCCGGTAACAGTTCAGCAGTAAGACCATGGGACGGAGCTAGTGGCTGAACTGTTATCGTTTTTACTTTTTAGTTTTAATATAAGGGATCACGAGCTTGTGATATGAGTCAACACCGTCTCCCGGAGTCAGACCGATTCCAGGTTTTGTTACCAGGCTCTGCTCACTCATAGGCATACCTGCAAACTCAAAGGTACGCTGCTGAATTACATTGCCGCCCAGGTGGCATCCGGTTCTGAACTTCATATACTTCTCAAATACATCCTTCGCGATAACTTCCTGTCTTCTGTCCTGATCGAGACATGTGAAGAAGTAGATATTGTGCAGGAATCCCTTATCAAGAAGGTTAGCCATTCCTCCATGCAAATTCGTACTCTTGTTTTCATCGCTGTACAGCATCTTTGTGAAGTCACAGATATCAGCTATGAATACACAGTATTCCTGCTCCTGATGCATATTCTGATAGATTTCCTCTTCCTCCATGCCCTGGTCGATGAAAGATTTCTTCAGAGCATTTCTGGACTTAAAAACAGGGATAAAGTCATTAAGCATGAAGTCATAGAATGCTTTAAAGTTATCAATGTAATCAGCATCCAGCTTCTTGGCTATCTTCTGAAGAGTCTGGCCTTCATTCTCTATGACAACAATCTTTGCCTTTCTCATAGCAGCAGACTGCATAAGTATCTTAAGCAGGTTGGTCTTTCCTGTTCTTGACTTGCCCTGGATCGTATATGTATATACTCTCGAAAGATCAATTGAGAATATGTCTGCCGTATCCATATCATATGCAAACGGCATGTGGCGATCATCAGCCAGAAGTTCAAGTACTTCCTCACGTTCAACAAATTCATCCCATGAAGGTTCTCTCGGAATGATCGGAATATGACGAACCTTATCGCCATTCCAGCAGCCTGCCATGGCAGCACACATCTCTGCTACCTTATCATTACGATCGTAATCATTTTCAGCCACAGCCGAAACAGCAGCCTGGAATTCCAGTGTCCTTCCGTCTATCAATATAAGTCCGCGGCCATGGATTCCCGGTTCCGGAATCACATTGATTGCCATGGTATTGAGAACATCCGCATATGCAAATTTATCCGACATCTCCAGTGAAACAACATAATGGATATTGTCACGCATACGGTTAGGAATCTCTGTGGAATTGAAACCCGCTCCGGAAATGAGGAAATAAATACCGTAGGAATTTGCCTCTCTTGTAAGCTGAAGCACTTCATCATCATATTTATTCTCTGTTTTTTCACGGAATGCGGCAATATTATCAATTGCGATGACAACAGCAGCTTCCCTTACACCGTTTTTCTTGATGAACTCAACATAATTTCCACCTTCAAACAGCGCCTTACGCTTTTCGATCATCTTACGAACCATGCGGAAGAACTTACCTATATTATCGAGGTCATTTTCTCTTATTATTCCGCCGCAATGTACATCCTTCTCCAGTGCATTCATGGAAGCACCTGAGAAATTCAGACCATAGAAATTGAAGTACTGAGGTGAAAACTTCTCACACAAACCAAACAGTATAGTCTGCATCAGGATACTCTTTCCACTCATGGCTATACCGATTATGCCAATGTTTCCATACTGTGTGAAATCAACATCTATAGGGAATTGTATCTGATTTTCAGGATCATCCACAAGTCCTATCATGGTCTTAAGCTCAAAATTCTCATCATACTTCGGCCATTCTGCTCCATTGAAGACAGAATCGGTAAATCCGGCAAGCTCTGTAAGTCCAAGCATCTTGGGAAGAACCGGAAGCCATAACTTGCGTACAGGTCTGTACTTCTCGGCAACGGCAACTTTTCCGAGATATTCAACAATAGCATCAAGCTGTGTACGGTCTTTTCGCTCAGGAAGCTTAAGGTTATCCGACTGACCGAAACTTATCATTGTCTCTGCACGTTCCTCAGGATTCGCAGCAGCGAAATTATCCATAGTGTTTTTAAGTTTCAGATATAAACCTCTGAAGCTCCTGAGAGCTCTGGTATTGTAATCATTCTTTTGATATTCAATATTATGCTTCTCGAAACAATCATACATTGTCTCGATGATCTTGTTTTCATCCTCCTGTGTCAGATCATTTTCGCTAAGTATCGCGTCTTCATCCATTACACGGCCAACCGCTTCGGTCATAACCGCTTCAAGTTCCTTGAACCATTTAAGCTTCTGCTGTTCTTTCTGAACCTTCTTCTGGTGACTTCCTACAAGAGCAGCTTTACCTGTAGTTGTAAGCATGGTAGCTATGATCTGTTTCTGGTTTCCTTCTTCTTCATCATAGGAAGCTCCTGACCATCCTGACTGGAACAGTTCATAAAGCTCATCATTACCAACCTGGAGATAACATCTTCCGGCCTGTGTAAGGAATGCAGCATCCGGCTTGTGGAGCATGTCCATGGAGTCCTGACGATCCTGAACTCTGAGACAGAGTCTGAATTTAGAGTTGGACCAGATGTTGTCATCTACGGTTCCTGCCGGTTTCTGGGTAGCAAGAATCAGATGAACACCCAGAGATCTACCAACCTGGGCAACAGAAATAAGCTCTCTCATGAAATCAGGCTGATCTCTTTTCAGCTCGGCAAATTCATCAATGATGATGAACAGGTGCGGAATCGGCTCATCTGCTTCACCATTCTTGTAAAGCTGGGTGTATGCGTTGATGTTGTTAACACCGTTTTCGTTGAAAACACGCTGTCTTCGTCTGTTTTCACTCTTTATAGATACCATGGCTCTGAATACCTGGTTTCCCGAAAGGTTGGAAATAGTACCGAGAACATGAGGCATGCCGTTAAAAAGGTTAGCCATTCCTCCGCCCTTATAGTCGATGATAAAGAAACCAATATCATCCGGGCTGAAATTCAGTGCAAGTGAAAGCATGTAAGTCTGCAGAGTTTCGGATTTACCTGAACCTGTAGTACCGGCAACAAGTCCGTGGGGTCCGTGATACTTCTCATGTACATCAAGATAACATGGAGTTCCGCCGGCCATCTGTCCAACCAGTGCCTTCATTGACTTAAATACGCGGTTCTTCTTCCATCTTTCCCCGACATTAAAGTCTTCAAGCTTTTTTGCATTGTACATGTCAAAGAAAGTGATGGCATTTGGAATGTCTCCGCCCTGTTCTGTCTCCGTAACCTCCAGATTACTGATCCTCTTGGCAAATGCTTCCAATTCTTCTTTTTCAACGTGGTCAAAGTTTATGGCAACCTTTTCTCCGGTTCTTACATTATATAAGCCATGGAACTCCGCATCATTTTGAATTATGCTTTCACAGGTATTGGGCAGACTCTCATAGTTCTCAGACATGAGTACCACCGTGATACCCATAGGATTCTCACGATCGTTGATATATTTGGCAATTAACTCTCCCTCAAGAATAGAAGGATCTTCCACGAACATGATAAAGTGCGGCTTGTAAACGCCTTCATGCTTTCTGCTCAGGCCACTCATCTCTTCACTTCGTTCTCTGAGAACCTTTGCTATCTCATAGAAAACATCACTGGCCTCTCCGGCAGAAGCAGCTACATATCTTACCTTTTTATCCGGTGACCATGCATGAGGAAGCCACTTGGCAAATTCCCACGCGTTATTGCTTTCTCCCTGATCCTCCTGATAGATATATGCGAGCTTTACATCTGTGTAGCAGTTCTGAGATGCAATCTGGGCAGTGAGATTGTACACAACATCATAAGCGCCTGCTTTTCTTTCGCCGCCTATGATACCAACTATATTGTTTTCAAACAGATCTGCGAGCACAGGTACGCTTTTAAGCATACTATAACTTTCTTTTATCAGCTTTGGTCTGTCAGATAATGAATCATTTACAAGAGTAAATTTCTCTTTCGGAATACTGATATCAACCTGGAACGGAATATCGCCGAGTCCCAGTCTGTAAGAAAGTACATCCCTGTGTGTAGCATTTCTGTTCCACATATGGTTCTGCACCTGCATTTCCGGTGAGATGCATTGCTTTGGACCCGGATACATCTTGAGTAATGCTACGGCATTGTTCTCATATTTTTGTTTTACCTCATCTGCACACTTGATAAGGTATTCACTGTATGCCTCAAATCTGTGATTCTCCTCACTCTGAATGCGTTTTTTATTCATACGCATATTTACGATGGACCAGGTTGCACCGATAAGAGCAGAACAAACAGCGGTTATGATACCTGTATACATAAACATGCTTCCGGTAGATCCCGAAGCTCTGCTTCCTATGATGGCAATTCCGGAACTTAACGCCATAGGCACTGCCATGGTGAGAGCCGGTCCTATCATCATGAATAAAGGCATCTCCGCTATCTCCTTGGGATTTGGCGGTGCCTCTATTTCAACAGGTTCTGTATTGATCTTTTCGATATTTCTGGGAGCACGGTGATATACGTATTTATGAACTTCATGATTTTCTACAATATCAGTCTGGTCATCCGTGTATCCGCCCCATTCCATAAGATTCTTTATCTTAATGTTTGCATCCGGACGGACTGCCAGAATATTTCCGAGAAAGATCATATCCAGGCCCCAGATGTGGATGTGATCGCCAAATTTCAAATTAGCTCTGCCATTTACATGGACATCATTCAGGAAGATACCGTTTCTTCCCACATCTTCAAGAACGGCCCCGCTCCGTAAAAGATGGATGATGGCCATTCTGTGTGAAATATATTCATTACCCTGGAATTTGTAGGAATATTGGATCAGGTTATTTTCATCACTACCGATACTTATATCCTGAATACCGTTAAGCACAACTTTTGTGTAGCTTTGGAAGGAAGTCTCTTTGACAGAAGTAATGATACTTAACTTGCTTCCGTTGGATGCCAGAATCTTGTAGTTGGCATCAGGGCGTATAACTGTTCTGGAATCAGTTTTAACTTCTGTTCCATACTGAATCCTGTATTTATCCGAAGTCTGAAAATACCATTTTCCATCTGTTTCCTCCAGATGTATCTCCAGATCTTTAGCCAGTTTAAACAGTCTGCTGTCAATAACTATAACATGATCCTGATCGCGGACTGCCGGGAGTACATACTCCTTATATGCCGCCATACTGTATACTGATAAAACTACACTCATACCTGCCTCTCAATCTCTATACGATCATTAAACTTCAAACTATTGAGAACCTGAACCAAATCGATCATTGTTTTCATGGACTTATACAAACGAAATAATATAACTTGTGGAATTAATGAGGATCATATCCTCATCATGTATTTCCATTCCCTTCTGATCGATTGCATATTTCTTTTTATGTCTTTCAAGTACGACTTCTTTAAGCCCCGAAGTTCTTATATAATTCGAGCCCTTATAAAAAAATATTTCACAGTAAGGAACTTCCCCGTCTCCTCCCAGAGAAGACAGGATAGCTATCTTTCCGAATTGAGTTCCGATTATGATACCCTGCTCTCTCGGGTACATATATTTTCTGTTTACGAAATCACTTTGCTCTGTTAACTGGAGCATTTGCTTTTTACCGGATTTTGCATATTCCCTGCTGCTGTTTTCCTGCTGCTGCATGGAATCACCGGTATTATAAGATACGGAATACGGTCTCTGAGTGTAATTTCCCTTATTCTTTATTTCGGAAATGTCTGTCCTCGGATTTATGATTGCCTGGTCCAATGCCTTCTCACGAACCGCACGAATCGCATATCTTTCTTCCTCTTTCTTTGCTTTTCTCTTCTTGAAATATCCGGAGATCAAGCGTATCAAAAAGACAATAACAAATCCTATAAGGACTCTTATCCCGTATACCTTTAGAAAATCAATTATCCTGTCCATAATTCTTATTTAAATACTCTTCCAGTCTTCTTTTTCTTATACCTGAAGTAACCAATGAAACCAGCGTAATGATAATAGAAATAGTTATCATGGCTAATCCGGCAAAAAACATAATATTTCCAATAGTCATATCCATCCTTCTTTCCCTGTTCGTTTTCCGGACAATTAGTTAAACCATCCGCCATCCCTTGCCTGTTGGATCATATTATCAAGCTGCAGCATCTGCTGATCCTGTTCTCCTGATTTACGGTACAGCTCACTGGCTTTCTCGTAATATCCCAGCATAGTGTTATAGTTACGCTGATCATTTGCAAACCGCATCTGTTTCTGACTCTCTATGAAGGAAAGATTCCTGTATATCTCATACCTGTCAGGAAATGCCTTTGCAGCTTCCAGGAGAGTATTTTCGGCTGCATCCAACTGCCCCATTTGTTCATAACAGCTTGCAAGATTTATTCTTGTTTCAATCTGAGTATCCCCCAGACTTATGGATTTATTGAACATCTCAGCAGCTTTATCGTACTGTCCCGCTTGAAAATATGCGCTGGCAAGATACAAAATACTTGATCTGGAAGAATCCGGCTGATTTACATTTTGCTCCAAAAACTGAATTTGAGACGTAAAATCACCAAGTTTGCTGTAACAGTCACTTATAAACGATATAGACCTGCGCTTGATGATCGCGTCTTTAGTGTATTCAAGAGTATTCATGAAATCTTCTATAGCTTTACTGTAGTCCTTCTTAATGTAGGAAACCTCAGCTTCTATCATGTATATGGAATCTTTTCCAAGTCTCAGTTTTTTTGCCATTTCAAGACACTTCTGGGCCTCTTCCAGATTACCTTCTTTTGCCAATGCTGCGGCATAGTCACGAAAATAATCACCATTTTCATCATTACGTTCGATGGCTGACTTGAAACAGCTTGCCGCATCGGCATACTCTTCTTTTTCGTAGTAGGCATTTCCCATAAGGAAAACTATATCCCCTGAAGACCGCTGATCCTCCTCTGTTTTTACATCAAAACGGGGACCATTGATGGCAGACATTCCATATTCTATGACTCCATCATAATCCTCAGTCATATAAAGTCTCTTTGTCTCCGACACATACGCTTCTACGCGTTTAGGCCTCTTTCTCATTGCCTCTTTTATGAGTATTTCCGCGTCATCATAATTACCCTCGGAAATCTCCTGATCCGCAACAAGCAGCTCGTCCACATAATCTATATCGGTCTCACGTTTCATGGTGATACCGCCCGCAACACACAGACCAACACCGCCCAAAAACAGCAGAGTTGTAAGAAAAGTACGTACGCTGTTACGGTGACGGTAGCTTCTGTATACCGAATCCAGTTCGTAAATATTATCAAAAGCGGCCTTAAGCTCCATACCGTTTTGATAACGTTCCTCCGGATCCAGGGCCATCATCTTCAGGATGATATGAGAAAAACCTTCACTTAACTTTATATCATACTGAGTTATAGGCGGGTTTTCCCAATAGTGGGAACTGGGCTTAACACCTGTCAATACATAATAAAGTGTGGCACCAAGACTGTATATATCGGAACGCTCATCGATACCACGTCCGACTGTTCGCTCCAGAATCTGAGAGGTTTCCTCATCTATAGTGGATACAGCCGTATAGGAACGTCCGCTGTTGTCCGTGAAGACATTTTGTGTCAGATTTCCTGCATTGACCCGTGACTGGGTGTTGCCCGTCATCTTGTCATACATCATCTTGTTTCTGTACTGCTCGGGCGGAGAAAAGCCTTCACTTATGCTGGTGAGTTTTCTTTTATTTTCATCAAATACCAGCGAAACGTTAAAGTCTATAAGGCAAATGCTTCCATCGGGCTGCAGCATGATATTGGCAGGCTTTATATCTCCATGGATGATAGGCGGCTCAGAACTATGCAGATAGCTTAAAGCTTCCGCCAGCTGCCTTGCCCAATTCAACACTAAATCCTGCGGGTAATAACCGTTTGTCTGAACAGCTTTACGTAAATCCATACCGGCTATAAAGTCCATTACGGTATAGATTTCACCATCAATTTCCAGAAAATCATAGACTCTCGGCAGGTAGGTATGATGGAGTCTTTTCAAAACATCAGCCTCGGATATTACGCTTTGTACACCTTTGGCTTCATCCTTTACCTGCTTAACCACAACATCGATATTGAGTCTGAGATGTCTTGCGCGGTAAATGATACCACCGCCTCCGGAGCCAAGCTCATCCAATATCTGATATGTATTGTTCAGAATTTCACCTTGTCTAATCATTCTACTCTTCCCTTAAAAACACGTTCTGAAACTATTTTCTATCGAAATGCTGGTAGTCCTTCAGACTGCTCCAGTCTCCACCCCACCTGAAACCTTTCGACTTAAACAGTCTTACGCACAGGTCATCATTGGTCATCATATGTGGTCTCAGGTTACTGCGATCCATATATGTCACCGCCTGTTCATCCTGAGTTGTATATGCATGTCCCGACCCGTCATAAAGAATATAAGGATTCTCCCTTGGATTAATGTCTATGGCCATACCATAACTATGTCTCGATGTACTTCCGCTATAATCAACTTTACGATCATTGAAAGACGAAGTGTTATTGGCATTCATAGAGGCTGTATCAGTATCATTGGGATCACCGGTCCAGAAATTGTCCACCAGTTTCATAGAGTATATTTCATATTTTTGGAGGTAAAGATTCTTGAAAATATCAATTACGTCCCCGGCAATGGATTTATTTACGATGATCTCCCCCACCTGAGGCATCCCTTCATAATTCCAGTGAAGCAGCTTTAAGTATCTGAGATTCCCAAGAGGTATACTTGTCTGTACTCTGTAGCTTTTCCCGTTTATAAAAGCGAAAACATCTGAATCCTCTGTGATTTCAGAAACTGTAAAGTACTTGTCGATGTCCTGAGGATCCAGTTGCTCTTCAGTCAGGACATCACCTGCAGAAAGACCGTCAAGCGTGTCGATAACCTCTATTGCAGGTTCGGTAAACTCTTTTATTTCAGTGGATCCCGTTTCAATGGATCCTGCACCGGTATATTCTGTACCGGCAGATTCTTTTCCGGCAAATTCTGCTTCGGCGGATTCTGTTCCGACGGATCCCAGAGTATCACTCTCTTTCTCACCGGAAGTTCCCGAAACAAAATCAGTCGCTCCGGTTGAATCCAGAGCGACCGTTTCATCTTCAATTGAAGATTCTGTAATTTCTTCTGCAACATCATTCTGAACTATCTTTTCTTTACTGCCTTTATCTTCAGGTATTTCCGGTTTTTTATGACAAGCCGTCATCATAACAACATATGTACAAACCGGTATTATCAGTTTAAACATTCGTAAAGCGCATTGCTTTCTCATGCTGATCTCCTCTAAAAAACGCATTTTTTCGCCGCTTATTTCTGACATACATATGCAGATCTAATCGGCCTCATTCTATGTAAAGATCCAGGTTCAAAAATCAGTTTTTGTCAAAATGCTGGTAATCCTTTACCGAATTCCAGTCTCCACCCCAGCTGAAGCCATACTCTGTAAATACTTTGTATGCAAGATCATCATGTGTAATTACATGAGCAAGACCCGTATCACGCTTGATGTAGTCATTAGCATTGCTGTGAGACCACTTAGGTGATCCCGACTTATATGATACGTATGGGTTTTGCTGAGGGTTAATGTCTATGGCCTTACCGTAAGCATGATTGGAAAGCTTTGAGCTTCCCGTTGCAGTTCTGTAGTTAAAGGCCGATGTGTTGTTAACATCGATGGAAGCAGAATCGGTAGAATCCGGGTCACCTGTCCAGTAATTGTCAACCAGATGCATGGAGTAAATCTCATACTTGTTTCTGAAAAGTGTCTCGAAAACTCCTATAACATCATCGGCAACGTCCTTACTCACTATTATTTCACCCATTTGCACTACGCCATTAAAGTTGTAATGGGGCATGGTGATGTAAGTCAGTGAACTAAGCGGAACATAATTGTTCTCCCTGTATGACTTTCCGATGATCCTGTTGTAAACATCATCTCCCACAGTGATGTCATGCATCACAAAATACTTTTCCGGATTATCAAAATCAAAGTAATCCATATTTATCAGATCGCCGGCACTGTAATCGTTAAGATTATCAAGATATACCGGTTCTGTAGGTGCCTCGGTAGTGATCTCCTCCTGAGTAGTTTCTTCTGTTGTTTCCTCAGTTGTTTCTACCGGAGTTTCAGCCTCTGTAATGGTGACCGGTTCGGTTCCGGGAAGGAATTCTTCCATCTGCTCGTTATTCTCAGATTCTGCTGCAAATTCCTCTTCCGAAATATCATTTTCCACTACTATTTCTGTGGATTCTTTATTTTTATCCCGATTGATAACAAATAATAAACTAGCCAGAAGTATCACTGACAGGAGTAAGAGTCCACACGCCAGCATTAATATGATTTTTATTGATTCTTCATTGTACCCTTCAGGCTTTTTTCTTGACCTGTTACTCAATTTCCATATACTCCAATCTCAGCAATAGTCATATCATTGTATTTAGTTCCCGGATAACAGCCTCCGATTCCAACCAGAATAAAATCAGAAGGAATCGGCTCAGAGAACTCCACGACGAATTCTTCGTACTGATCAGGGAATACGATATCATAGTAACATTCTCCCACAGTGATGCAAAGAATAGAAGGACGGTTGTTCTTTAAATACCAATCCTTTGATCTGTGATTTCCCAAAGCAAATGAAATTGCCTTAACGTTATATGTTCTGTCAAATTTACCATGGATCCACTCATTTAAGCCGTTTCCGCTTACTCCATCCTGCCAGCTGGTTTTCAGATCTCCGTCAAATGCATTTTTTCCATAGTTTATATAACCGGTATCCTTCTGAACAAGGTATGAAGACTCGGTTACATTTAACATAGGTACCTGCATAAGTCCTGCAAAGCTGTAATTTGTTTTGTAATTGAGAGAATAAACAGGCTGAACAAAAGCTGCGGTTGTTTCTGCGGTAGTCTCTATAACAGTGGTCTCTGCTACAGCGGCTTCGGTTTCAGCGGCATCTGCGGCACCTGCGGCAGAATCCTTATCATCTTCCTCTTCTTCTGTTTCGGATTTCTTGCTTGACTTCTTACCGGATGAAGACTTACTATCCTTATCTTTATCCTTATCCTTCTTTTTACTGGTAGCACTTAATTCATCATCGATGGACACTGCCTCATACTGGGAATCAGCGAAGAAGGTTTGATATGCAAAATATCCGCCCACACCAAGCACTGCCAGGATAGACAAAACCAGGAAAATGATGGCAACCACAAGTCCTGCGGAGCCTTTCTTCTTTTGCTTTGCTTCCTTTGGCTGCTTGCCTTTATGGTTGCCGGCATTGGCAGCATTGTTCATGTTATTAAAGCCTGAATTTAACGGAGCCTGAGGGCCATTATAAGTGTTCACGGAAGGAACAGTCCGGTTAAAGTTGTTCTGTGGATGGTTTACATTCTGGCCCTGGCCCATCCCGCTAAGCTGTCCCTTAAAACCGGAAGAATTGTTAGGACCGGGAGCATTGTTATAGCCGGAATTATTGTTATAGCCGGAAGCATTGTTATAGCCGGAATTATTGTTAAAACCGGATGAACCGTCAAGATTGGGAGCCTGATAAAACGGATTGTCCGCCATCACGGTTCTGTCATCATCAACATCAGTTCTGCCGGGCGCATTTCCGGGCACATTGGGCTGCATCTTAGGGGCTTTGGCACCGCACTTCATGCAAAATGCATTGCCTTCTTCAATTTGTGCCCCACACTTCATACAAAACATTTCTAATCCTCCAAAAAATCCAACCATTGTGAATAATGTCTTAAATTCACAAAGAAATTATACAAGATATTGTTTCTTTTTTCTACAGTAACGAAGTGTTAACTTTATTTCATACAATAAAGCTTTAGGTCCCGGCTTCGCGGGCTTTTTCATACCACTCTTTAGCTTTTGCTGCGTCTTTTTCGACACCAAGTCCGTTTTCATATATAATTCCTAAATTATTCATGGCATTTGTTTCTCCGGCTTCGGCGGCTTTTTCATACCACTCTTTGGCTTTTAAATAATCCTGGTCGACGCCTTCTCCATATTCATACATATCTCCCAAGTTACACATGCCAGCTGTACTTCCACCTTCAACGGCTTTTTCATACCACTCTTTGGCTTTGGCATAATCTTGAGAGACACCGTCTCCATTTTCATACATTACTCCCAAATTATTCATGGCATATGTGTTTCCACCTTCGGCGGCTTTTTCATACCACTCTTTGGCTTTTAAATAATCCTGGTCGACGCCTTCTCCAAAAGCATACATTCCACCTAACCTAAACATTGCACCTGCGTATCCACCTTCAGCGGCTTTTTCAAACCACTCTTTGGCTTTGGTATAATCCTGAGAGACACCTTCTCCGAGAGCATACAATACGCCCAAATTATACATAGAATCTGCGGTTCCACTTTCGGCGGATTTTTCATACCACTCTTTGGCTTTGGCATAATCTTGAGAGACGCCTTCTCCATTCTGATACATTACTCCTAAATTATTCATGGCACCTGCGTATCCACCTTCAGCGGCTTTTTCAAACCACTCTTTGGCTTTGGCATAATCTTGAGAGACGCCTTCTCCATCATGATACATATCTCCCAAGTTAAACATGCCAGATGTACTTCCACCTTCGGCGGCTTTTTCATACCACTCTTTGGCTTTGACATAATCTTGAGAGACACCTTCTCCATTTCTATACATATCTCCCAAATTATTCATGGCACCTACGTATCCACCTTCGGCGGCTTTTTCATACCACTCTTTGGCTTTGGCATAATCTTGAGAGACGCCTTCTCCATCATGATACATTAATCCCAACCAGTACATGGAATCTGTGTTTCCATCTTCGGCAGCTTTTTCGAACAATTCTTTTGCTTTTGTATAATCCCCCTCTAAATAATACTCCATAGCATGCTCATACTTTGAAATAGCATTTCCACTAAATTTAATAAAAAGGCCCGCTGCGATTATCAATACTGCTATGGCTATTAATATACCGAAAATTACTTTTTTCATCTTCTTCGGCGCGGGATCACTTTTAGGAGTTTTATCTTCTATCTTATTCCCAAATCCATGAGCTATCTCTGTCTTGTTTTCAATTACCGTATCCGTCACTTTTTCAACAGGCTTAGTGTATTGATCTTGCGATTTTACATCGCTATTATGGGATAACGGTAATGTTTCAAACATTGCGATAGTTCTGTCAGAATCTGAATCATAGTCTATTATTTCTTCAGGTTTTTCCGGTTCTTCACGATTTACTAATTCTCCAGATTTTATCTGTCCCTCATGTTTTTCTTGAACTACATTCAAATTATCTATATTTTCTGTGCTTACCGACTGTGCCTCAGGACGGTTTTCTTTGCAGCTTTCTATGTGTGATGATTCCCATGTCTGTTCATCCTGTTTTTGATTTATGATGATCAGTTTGCTGAGATCATCTGCCATTTCTTTTGCAGAATGATATCTGTTTTCCTGGTTGAAATCGCACGCTTTCAAAATAATCTCTGCCAATGCTTTGTCAGCAAAGGTAGGCGCAGGGATTCTTTCTCCTGACATACGTCTGTTCAGGCACTCTTCTCTGACTCGGAAACTTAAGCCTTTACTTTCAAAGGGCTGAAATGGTATCTTACGCGCATTCATGAGAAAATACATTACCATTCCGAGGGAGTATATGTCCGCCGCTACTCCGTAGCTTTCGCCTTTATATACTTCCGGTGCCATAAAGCTGTAGGTTCCCTTTTTGGACATGAATCCCTGGGTCTTCTCCATGGCTCTGGACACACCAAAATCACCTAGCTTATAATTTCCATTCTTGTCAATGAAAATATTAGCTGGTTTTATATCTCGGTGTATGATGCCGTATTTCTGGCAGACGGTTAATGCATTACATATATCGATTCCGAGTTTGACAACCTCATCTCTTTTCAGGTTACGCTCTCTGAGAAGATTTGTAAGAGATGTCAGTAATTCCATCCTGATCAGTATATCCCAGCCCACTTCATTTTTATGTTCATTGACAACATGATCCTGGTACTCAACGATATTTTTATTACCGCGTAATGCTGCCATAAGGAGAGTCTCTTTGTTCAGGTTCATGACCGCATCCTTAAAGTAGGCATTAACAGTGTGTTCATCAGATTCATATGACAGCATCTCAGAGTATTCCGAGTTGTTTTGAGGGATAGTTATGGCTTTTAATGCCGCTTCCTCCTGCCCTGACGAAGTATTTCTGATAATTCTAAATACTTTACCAAAACTTCCCTCACCTATAAGTTTGTCGATGTACCATTCACCCCAAAAAGGTTCCAATCCCTTGTAATAAGAATTCTCCATGCTCTTCCCCTATAATAACCTTATATTTATCTCAGAGTTTTTCCAATTTTCACATCAATCTGGAAATTCTCTGAAAATACTCTTAGTGTACAATATTTTTGTTTCAACGTTTCCCGGATTTCTCAACAATCCACAGACACTCCGAAACTACCCTTTATTCACAAAATGCCAAAATAATGGTTATATTATCTTTGCCACCGGAATCCAATGCATCTCTGAGAAGATTCCATATCTTTTCTTCTGCAGTGACGTTTTCCATTAAACGTTCTGAAATCCGCTCGTCCGAAACCATGTCCGTAAGTCCATCACTGCACAAAAGTATACAATCACCGGTTTTTAAAGATATATCATCCGAAGCAAATGGCTCTATCATCATTTCTTCAGGATCTATTCCTAAGTGCTGTGTTAAAACATGTCCATACTTGCTGTTTCTTGCCTCTTCTTTACTCATGGCCCCGATAGAAACCAGTCTGTCAGCCTCCGTATGATCCTGACTGATCTGTTTAAGTTCATTATCATGCCAGTGATATATCCTGCTGTCGCCAATGTTAAAGCATTTCATCTTGTCACCATCTAACTCGGCGCAGCAAAATGTACATCCCATGCTTCCTTCACCTCTATGGGATATTTCATCACATATTTTTTGATTGGCAGCTTCAACATATTCTTGGTATTTTTCAGTGAAGCCTTCCTGATAATCTTTCATGGCCTTGGCCGCAATAAATGATGCTATCTCGCCATTCTCAATGCCACCCATTCCATCAAAGACACCAAGTAAAGCACGATCATTTGCAACAAGGTCATTTGCATCCCTGTTTCTGCCTGTGTCGGTTTTGTACAGGCCGTTTAAATAGTAATTGTCTTCGTTGTTTTGAAGAACATTACCTTCATATGTAAGTTGATATATTTTATATTCCATAATAATCACCACTCATATTCTTCTATACATTATTGGTCACATTTTTTCTAAAAGCTGTAGGTTCCTTTATAAGTATTTTCCATACTCTCCACCCCCTGTATTTCTGAGTACATCCAGGATTCTCTGCGATGTATCCATTCTTGTATAGTATTAATCTTCAAAAGTACAACTTCTTTTATATGTATCATTCTATCATCAGTTTTAATATTTATGTAAAAAAATGATAAAATACATTAAATATTGATAAAATAACATAAAACAAAATGGGCTGTCACTTTAAGAAAAAAACTCCACCTCTGCTATTCGCAGTAGATAGAGCTACATGTAAGCGAACAGTCCGCCCTGCCTTCTCCAAAAGTGACATTATAAGTGACATTTGAAGCTGCCCATTCCGATATACTTAGTGTAAAAGTACCTAATCCCATGTAGATAAGAATTCAAGTGTTGACCTGTTTCTTAACCGGCTTTTAACAAGCACACAATGTTTAAAGGTGCGTAGTTTGAGTCATTAACGCAAGCAGCCTCGGTGTGCTTTCAGGATAGCATCCATTACACTCCGTAACTATAACAGACATATTGGCGTCGTAGAAATTTGCCCCGTTGATAGTACCTTCTGCTTTGAGATTCTCGAGGCTGTCATATTCACTTTTATCCAGGTAAAAGATCACATTCTTTTTCGTTTCCCCATTATCGCCCCAAGCTCCGAAGCGGTGCTTATGACCTTCAACGGTAAAAAAAATATCTGTACAGAGACCATCATTCAAGTCGTCAGCCAGGATGTCAAACAAGAGCCGAGAAGAACATACCACGGTCTTACTTTTTTTTGAGAATAATTTTGAGAACATGAGAACCCTCCTGATTTACTAAAGGCTGGAAATGCAGGCACATTACATCAGTGCCTGCATTCCCGTTTTTGATCTGTCCGATTAAGCAGTCGCACAAGTTGCAGCCTTTGCGCCGCCGAGTACTCCGCACAGGCTTGTCGGTGCAATGCCGTTTACGCCTGCAGTATCCTTATTTGAGATATACTTAATTAAATCGATAGCTTTGTTCTTAACAAACTTCTTTGCTTCCTCTTTTACTGTACTGATCCCCTTGCTGATAATGGTGTCAGCTGTTTTGACAACGCCGTAACTGAGAAGACCCTTACCAAGTGTTTTCATTGTCACATTTGCAATGATACCTCTTTGTGCTTTTGTCATGACCTGCTTCCAAACTGCAACCATGCTCCCACGTCCTGAGGTTATACCCGGTATCTTGAGATACTTGGCAGCTGCGCCCCACGTAAAGCCTGCAGCTGCGCCTTTTACTCCGGAAACAATGGTATCACCCGCAAGCCTTCCTATACCGTATCCGTCTTCCTTACGATATCCTTCTCTTCCGGTTATCATACTGAGTCCGTTGGTCACAAGCGTTTCTGTTACCGCTCCGGCGGCGCCTGCTGCTGCCGGCCCGGCAACGACAAATACGCTTCCTTGGACAAAACCTCCGGCTGCCGCGCCGACATAGCTCTCCCAAGAGCTTCCTGTCCACTTACCATTCTTGACCGAATTTACAACATCGCCGGCAAATTTAGTCCCGACGTTTACTACTGCACCAACAATTCCTCCCGCAAGCCATGCAACAATCATTCCGGTCGGGTCAACGATATTAACAGGGTCAGACAGACAATATAGATACGGATTCAAGGTAATAGGCGTCATAAGTCCGCCTGCAATCGGGTCTTGGCTTATGAATCGACCGTTTGTCGGATCATATTGCCGCCATCCGGCATCATAATACCCTGTAATCGGGTCATATCGATAACCGGAAAAACCAAATCCACTTCGAGGTGCAGGGTCATCCCCAAATCCGCCGAAGGCGTCATATGCAAATACTCTTGTCGCAGCCCCATCCAATGCAGCACGGTTAGACATTCTCTCATCCATGAGCAGAATTGTCTGTACATCTGCGTTCTTAGCAGCAACCAACTGAGTGTCCCAAACATAATCTTCCCACTTGTCATCACACGATGAAGCAAGAAGACGATTCTGTGTATCCGCATAGTCAAATAGATACCGAGTCTCTTTGTTCGCTCCACCCATCACACATGACACTTTTGAAAGCATTGCCATGCCATTATACTGATACTCCGCCTCCCCGGCTTCTGATGCCGCTCTTGTCAGGCGATTGAGCGCATCAAAGTGCATTGTGAGCTTTTTGACGCCATTGACTGATTCACCGGTGAGATTGCCTCTTCTGTCATATGTATATGTGTGCTTTTCGCCGTTGGTAGATCTACACTGCAAGCGATTGAGATTGTCATATGAATACAACGTCTCCTGACCATTTGCTGTCATTTTACTGCGATTTCCGAAAACATCGTATTCAAACGACTGCATCAGAGAGCCATTGCGAAGAACTCTTTCCAGACTGCCTCTCGGATCATATTTGAATGTGTAATCTGATTCCGGTCCTCCGGTAAGCTTCTCGACGATACGGCTTTTCCGCTCGCAGGCATCATACTCATATGTAAACCTTGCTATTTCCCCGCTTTCTCTGTGGTGGGTAAGCGATGACACTCTTCCTGCTATGTCATATTCATAATCTGTATGTGTTCCATCATTGAAAGAACGACTGCGAAGCTGGCCATTATCAAAGTAATCATATGCAATTTGGGCATCCCCCACTCTGCTGTGGGCAAGCCGTCCAAATGCATCATAACCATACTTAACACTACTGCCGTCAGGATAGGCAAGCTGAATACACTTTCCTCTCTCATCCCATTCGTAGGTTGTATGCTTTCCATCATGTTCAGTTACTTCAACAATACGTCCTGCAGCATCCCGCTCTATTCTAGTGATGCCAAGCCAGTCCTCAATCTGAACGAGTCTCTTAAGAGCATCATATTCGTATTGAACTGTTCGTCCGTCAGCAAATCTCAACACATCCTCTGTGCCGTCAGCCCTGTATGTGCATGATGTGCTGTTTCCCTCCTGATCCTTCCTGGAAATGATTCTTCCGCAACCGTCATAAGAGAACTCCATACTGCCGGAACCGCTATCCGTCATCGCAACCATATTTCCGTCCAAATCCCATTGGTAAGACGTTGTGCGAACCTGCTGCTCCTTATTGAATTCGTTTAATGCGGCTGCATCAAAATGCCCACTTTCAGGCTGTAGAATCTCCTTAAGTCGATAGCAGGGGTCATATTGATAGCCTGTTTCATTTCCCAGAGGATCGGTTACCTTAAGGAGCGCACCTGCCTTTGAGTATTCATATGTTGTCTTATTTCCTTCTCCGTCAATCACTGCGCAAATATTTCCTATGGCATCGTATTCGTAGCTCTCTACCCCACTGCCAACATGCTCAGCGCGGACAACACGATTAAGTGAATCGTATTGGAATTTCCATTTACCCCGTATACTATCAGCAACATCGATAACATTACCAGCTATATCATATTGATATGCCAATGAAGCACCATCCATATGCTTTTCAGCAAGCAGCTGTCCGCCCGCTCCATATGTGAATGTTGCGATAACTCCCTGAGAATCCGAAATTTCGGTTATCATGCGAAGTGAATTATATTTGAAATTGCGTGTGTAACCGGTCTGGTTTGTGTGCGACAGGCGATTTCCTTCCAAATCAAATGTAAAGTGTTCGCTTGTCCCATCCTCGTATTTTATATCCGTAACATTTCCGAGCTTATCATACACCGCTGTTCTGGTGCCCTTAACAGGATCTGTTACTGAAACAGGCCTATCCAGTTCATCGTAAGCAAGAACAAATTCCCCGCCGCTTGCGTCGACCCGTCGGATAAGATTTCCTACCGCGTCGTACTCGGCTGTTTCAATGCCTCCCATAGGATGCTTGATGGAAGTCATTCTGCTTTCTGTATCATATGTATACTCTGTAACGCCTCCGTCAGCTGCTTTTTTCGAAACAAGGTTCGACATCAGGTCGTATTCAAATGTTGTGACATTTCCGTCTGCATCCTTGATCTCAACGGGCTTATTCATCGAGTTGTAGCGAACGGTAATCTCACCGCCGTTAAAATCTTTTACTTTGACAAGATTTCCACGGCTATCATACTCATAATCACGGCTCTTTCCCTCTGCATTGGTCACTTTCGTGAGCTGATCCATGGCGTCGTACTCATAATGTGTCTCATGACCCAATGCATCGATGGAACAGATAACGCGTTTAGCCTTATCATATTCATATTTCGTTGTTCCGGTAACAGGATCATTAACGCTGATCACATTTCCGGACTCGTCATACTGAAGAGCAGTAACGCTGTCATCCTCATGCTTAACCGATATTACACGGCCCAACTTATCATATTCAAATTCAACTGCCGCTCCGTTTGCATCAGTATGTCTGATTTGATGCCCTTTATCATCATAATCAGCTTTTCCGAGTATTTCCCCGTCCATCGCAACTTCATTGAGCTGTCCACGCTGATTATATCCGAATGTAAGCTGACTGCCGGACGGATTTGTAAAAGCTTCAAGCCGTCCACCTGCATCATAAGCATAACGGCTTTTTCGGCCCAGCCTATCAGTAAAGGAAACACGTTTGTTTTCTGAATTGTACTCAATATTTTCCTCGCCAACCGGATAGACTGTGCGCGTATTTCGATAAAGTGTATCGTGGTAATATACCACCTCGGAACCATTTTGGCGCCGCATAACGATGCTTTGATTTGCATCGTCATATTGATATGTGACAGTACCTCCATCAGCAAACCTTTGCTGAAGCGTTCTGCCCAAATCATCATAAGTGTTCTGTACTGACAAGTCGCCCGTCGGAGAAATAATGCGGGTCAGTCGGTTTTTCTCATCATATTCATATGCAGTGATGTAACCATTCGGGTCGGTCAATTCCGTAAGATTACCATCAACATAGCGGAATTTCACCTTCCTGCTCGTATTATCTTCCAATCCAACAAGATGCCCGTCCTCATCATAAGCAAAGCTAATTCCAATTCCATCAGTGCAAGAAACATGCTTCACCTTATCTCCATCGTATGAAAGATCAATGCACCAGCCGTCAATAGTTTCTTCCCTTATGAGCTTTCCTTCATTGGAAAAGAAATAGTATTCATGCTCGTCATTTGTATATTTGTATCCATCCTTAATTTTTTCAAGCGAGCCAACCGCTCCGTGAACTGCCTGATAACCTTCGTCCCCATTTCTAAAAATCTGTGCAGAGGCATCTTCATTAATAAAACTTATGGTATCTTTTTCAATAACGATAAACTTGTCGAATGAATGACGCCAGCCTTTGCCAAGAGAACCATTTATGCTTCCACACGCGTTATAGAACATTCTAAAAGTCAGCGGCATTGGCGTGTCATAGTCAAAGAAGTTCTTTTCATAGACATAATTACCGTTGCCCAAATTGACCGGGTCACTACTAAAAACAGCCGCAGAATCCATGCCCAAAGATCCTTTTACATCTTCAATTTGATTTCGGATGTTCTCCAACATCTTCCCAATGGTTGTTCCGGTCGCCTCGCTATTCCCTATTATACGGTTCTCCGTATTCACATATTCGTTTGTGATTTGTTCCAGAGCTTTTGAAAGGTATCTAACTTTTTCAGTCTTTGAATTTAGAGCCGACACTGCTGCATTCAGATTCCTGCGTACTCTATCATACCCAGAAGATTTCATATTCATTTTACGCACCACGGCTTCAATTTGATTTTTGAGGCTGATGATCTTTCTTGATACGTTATCCATCTGACCACCGGCAGCATCCATCGCACTCTTTTTAACATGAAAATTGGACATAGTTCTTCCTCCAGCATATTTTTACTCAAACTTAGCACATTGCAAAATAGAGTCTTTGCAAACAGCATTATATAAATCGCGATAATATTAGTTTAAACCTTCCCACATCTTTATGGATAGACATGTGTCATTGTATCATCAGTTACATGATTTATGTTAAAAACCGACTAAGTGTAACACTATTGCTATGAAATTTTTAAAAAATAATCTGATACAAGACTTTTCCTGTTTCAGAATCCTCACTGATTTTTTGCAATAGCTTTGATTTCCCAATGGTAAGGTAATAATTTTTATCCGCAGTTTTTACTTTTAACAACAAATACTGCTTATTTACAGAAACCTCCTCCGCATTATCTAGTTTATGACCTGTAACATCCTCAAATATTGCTGCAATTTTAATTGCCTGTGTTTCATCACAGGAGGCTATTTCTTGTAAAAATGCGAATTCACCCTCTATTCCTGTTTCCTTTAATTCCTCTGTTGAATGTTCTTCATGGTTTACGTTATTTTCTACAATCTCTACAGGTTCAACCGGCATATGTGCCTTTTTTGTTGATAATATCCCAATAATACTTCCGATTCCCATAAGTAACATCACCCCTATAATTATTATTTTCTTCATCATATCACCCATGACGCAAACTGCCTTGCATCCTTTTCTATAGGCTGATCACGATATGCACTATACCCGTCTTTAGCTGTGGTCTTATAATTCTCAAAATTATCACTCCATTCCTTAACGGTCTCTTCATCAACCATAAAATTCTTGGGATTACGTACCACTTCATGTTGATATGCATGTCTCATTTCATGCACCATAGTATTCATAATCTTATTATAATGTGACGGATCGGATAACAAATCCTCATTGATCCACACGCCTCTATAGAAATCGCTATAATATCCATTAGTAGTATATCCTGGATCTGAAGGTATAGGTTCGATTGTTAACAGACTGAGGGAAACTCCATAGATTGCCTGCATTTCATTAAATAAATCCCTCAGTATCTGTTTTCTTTCTTCAACAGATGCTTTTTTCCAGTTTTTTTGGGAATAACGATCTGACTTTATCATGGTTTTCAGCTCTTTTGCCATGGCTTTATCCCTGCGAACGCGATCTGCTTTCTCACGATTACCCCATATGCCAGTCTGAAACCAATCTTGAAGATTCTCAAAAAAAGAATTTTTTTTAGTAGAATTCTCTTCTGCCTTAAGAGCATTCGGTAGATCACCCATTAGCTTCTTTTCGCAGCTGAGATATAACTCTACAGCCTTTTCAATGCCATCCTCCATGGTTGACAATTTCGAGATCAATGTTTCCAGACTGTCAGCTTTTTTTTCAAGAACCTTTGAGATATAAAGATAAGAGTCAGAAACATTATTTATCTGACGACTTATATTACTTATTTCCATCTGTACATTCCTTAAGTTCCTATCAACATTTTTCATATCAGCTGCTGCATTATTTACTAAATTTGGTCGAATATTGAATCTCATACCTCTTTCTCCTGCATTTGTACTATCAACTCTCTATGCTGAAACAACATCCATTTTCCGATAATATTCACAATCGTGGAGCGGTCTGCACAGCCATAACAGAATCCTGAATTATCCTGATAAAAATAAAATGCGCAATGGTTTTTGAATATCACATATGCAAAACAGTTCTCCCCTTTTATCGATGAAATACCCCTGATCCACAGATACTCGTCCTGTGAGCGATCTTCTTTCAATAGATTCTGGTACCTCTCTTCAGTGACACCTTTAATAAGGCAATCCATGTAGTTACCTTCATTGACCTGAACCTTCAAACTTCCTTTGAATTCCTCATTTCCGCACTCTATAATCTGATCACTAATCATATATGCCAGAGATCCCATCAGGTTTTTTATAGTCGGAAGCCATAAGAATTCCCCACCATCACGATACGCTTCTAGCAAGACAATCAGATCATCATCAAAGTAATAGCCTCTTTTTACAATTTTGTGTTTTTTATGAAACTCAACTACTACCCTTACAGAACTCCTTATATAGGTTTCTATCAATATCTGAGACATACTAACAGATGATTCATATTCGTTGTCATCCTGATTGTTATTGGCATCACCCTCGGTCTTGAAGATTTCTTCTAGCTTTTTACTATTCCGCAAGATAGTTTCTTTATCGATTTCTTTCCTTGCATAAATGTCAGCAAGAAAAGATATTGTTTCGTTGTCCAGAAAAACAGAATTCATTGCCTCATCCTCCATATATGTTTTAAATTTGCAACTACTCAATGCCCTCGAGCATTTTTTCAAAGTTATCCGAAGAAAAATATTGCCGCAATATATAGACTTTTATTAACTGATAGTAATTATACATGACCCTAGAATTTAATGCGTGTATCCTGACGAAATGCAGGAAAAACAGGATGAATGGATTAATTTAAACATTTCCTTCCGGTAAATAGGTGACTCCTCATGTAACCTACAGATGATTATCTATTTTGCCCAAAAAGTAGTTTGCAATGATAACACCCAGTAATCAAATTTAATAATTATAGGTTGTGACAGTGGTGTATTGATATTGATCACGAATACTTGATTCTGTCTCTTTGATTATTCTGTTTTGTTCGTCATATTCATAGGATGTAGATATTTTATACCATTCGTCTTCGTAAAGCTCAGTTTTGATGCGATTCTTTTCGTCGTATTCATATTTGTATGAAAACGGATACTGAACTTGCGTAGTGACTGTTACACCTTGATATATACCACCTTCATCATATTCATGTTTATAATTAATAGGATCTTGAGGTTCATGCAAGTTATGATATACAGAATTAGTTAATCTAGCTTCATTATCATAGAAGTATTCTTCTGAATAATCATCTGCTAGTTCATGAAGTTCCATATAATTTGGATACCCGTTAATATCATATTGATACTTAATAGTTCTTTCTGTTTTATTATCCAATACAACAGTAATGGGCAGCGTTCCTGTCTCATCATATGTATAGTTGCAATTAGTGTGATAGGATCCATTCCTCCCTGGGCCAGTGTATACTGTGTCAAAACTTTTAGGCTGATAAACCTGAAACACATCAATGATAATTGCTCGTGCATTCTCATTATAAAGAAGTTGATTTGATTTCCGATTATTCCCTTCATCAGTTTTAGCTTCCGATTTTTCCTGATTTTCTACTTCTTCAAGTTCAGATTTCAGTTCATCCTGCTCAGTGATTTCAAAGCCTTGATTCAATATGTTTTTGGCCATTTCGTAGTCTTTAAGATCTATGTAGATTTGCGCCCAGTTAAGATAGAATTCATTAATTGTCTTTACTAACCTCGCATCATCTTCTCCAGCGTAGTACATGGCATATTCATAGTTTTCATTCGCTGTTTCATAAAGATTCAGTTTTTCTTCTTCTGAAATATGATCAGCCTTAACAACATAAACTTCAGCAAGATTTGAATAAAGCAGAGAATTCTTTGGATCTATTCTTAGTGCCTTTTCCAATGTGATTATGGATTGGTCGTAATCCAACTCAGCAAGATACTTTTGACCGAGATCTAATAATCTCTGAACCCTTTTTGCCGGATGATTCCACCAGATGAATCCGCCGACTGCCATGGACAGAATGATAAGAATGACTACCAGGACTATAAGCAAACCCTTTAATGGATTTTTGCCGGATGAAGCATTATTTTTAAGAGTTCCTTCTTCGAAATAAAATCCGCAGACAGAACAAAACAGTGTATCATCATTTACTTTAGATTTGCAATTAGGACAAGTCTTCATAGTTGGTCTCTTGTGTGATTTTCATGTTGGGTTGTTATATGAGTCTAAGAATGATAAAACATTCATACCTGTTTAAGTACTCGTTTGATATACTGCGCCCTTTAGATATTATACATCTTCCCAAAAATAAAAAACGCCAAAAATCTTTAGGATCCTTAGCGTTTTTAAACATCTCATTTTTTGTCGATCAGCTTATCAGATTTGATGAAACTGCCTGGTTTGCTGCAGTTGTTGTCTTTTCAGCATTGGAATATACTGTTGCCATTTCGGAAAGATCCTGAACATGCTCATCAATCTTCGCATGGATCTTCTGCATATCATCCTCAAGTTCGTTGAATTTATTGATATAAGCCTGTGATGACTCACCTTCCCAGGCTGATGTAAGATTTCTTACAAGTGTCATCATTTCCTGTGTTGTATTTGATACTGTTTTATCAATGCCTGAAAACTCTGCTGATGCGTTCTGAAGCTCCTCCGGTGTTACTTTTAACTGTCCTTCCATGTTTATTTCCTCCGTTTAATTATTATTTCGTTAATGTTTAATTCTGGTTCAGATCTAACCGGTACTCTCCATGCTATTTTCTGTATATATTATCCGGTACCTGTATTGAGATCTAATTGGTTTCAAGTATTAATCCTTGTTTCTCTTATTCTATATTTGTTATTAAGCTTATCTGGTCTGGTTTCTCTTATTCTGTAAATGTTATTATGCTTTTCTGGTCTGTGCAGTGCTGAGGTTCTGCGCTTCTGCCTTCTCATACTCAGCTGCGTCATTTTCAAGTGTTGTGATGAAGTTCTTTATTCCCTGATAGAATACATCAAACTGTGCTTTGTCTGCCTGGAAAGCATTGTGAAAAGCATTTCTTGCTTCGCCTTCCCACATGTTTGAAAGAGCATTTTCCTTATCATTAAGGTTGGAAATCTGAGTCTTGAAGGACTCGTTTAAAGTTGATAACTGCTCTGCTTGACTTCTAAGTGTGCTTGCGTTTACTCTGAACATTGACATGATTTTTTCTCTCCTTGAATGTTTTTATTATCTTGTGGTTTTGTTTTCTTTGTTATGTACACATATTATCATCGGCGGCTATGTATAGGTTGATATTCTGATAAAAAGCGTTTTTTGCTGATGAATGGTAAATATTTTTTGATTTACAGGTATAACTCGGTCTGTGTACTCCTGAGTACATAGACTTAACTGTTACTGTAAATCCCTCATACTTCCCACACCAAAAAGTGCCCACTATTTATATGGGAAGTTTAAAGAGATTCCTTTTAATATTTAGTTGATTTGTGTATCCAATTAGATTAGTATATATTTAATTATAACCATATTGGTTAGTTATCTTCTTACTTTATTTTGTTTTGCGAAGAGGCCCTAAAATGAGCATTAACATCAAAGAATACAGAAAAACAACCGGTCTTTCTCAAACTCAGTTTGCTGATCACTTCGGTATCCCTGTCAGCACGTTACGCAAATGGGAACAGGGAGAGGCAAAGCCTGCACCATATATCATCAAAATGATTTCCATGCTGTTGCCGGTCTCGAAAGACATCACTAGAGAAATCGTTACCCAAAACGGCACGGCTTACTACTATGAAGAGAGTTCCGGTACTTTGTATGATTCAGTTGGAAACTCTATACAAATCAAATGTGATATCGAAAGCGTTAAACCTAAAAATCTGCCGCTTTATGTATCGGATCTATTTGAATCATTTTATGAGATTAAAGAGAAGTTCGAACAGGATTGCAGTTGGGACAAGGACGAAGACATTATCTGGAGTTAAATCATGACAAGAAACAATGTGAAAGAATACTTCCTAATGCATAAGGATATTCCCGTATGCCTCATGGAAATATCTGAGGACGGAAGTCTGAAAAAATACAGAAAAAACCTGGACGCCTGGGAACATTTCCCTTTGGGCGGACAAATGAACGAAATGAAATTCCATGACTGGTGGAAGGACAGAGCCATTCCCAAGACCCGTGCCGGTGCCAAGTCTGCCCTCCAACGCCTTGGATATGTTTCAACAAACAGTGCTTTAGTTGATAATCTTGCTCTTAGTCTATCCGACTGCTATTGGATCAAACCTCGTGGCGAAGACTTGTCCTGGAAAGATGTGAATCTATTTTCAAATGATTTTGTTGATACATTTGGCGAATTGACCATAAACAAAGACCATGTCATAGATATCAGAAAAGAAACCAAGTTCAAATTTGCCACCTCTCAAGGTGAACTTCAAAAGAAATGGTGCATTGACAACACCGGTAAACGTTACATGATCAAGGGAAATTATGGACAGTCCTACCAGCAAAGCCTGAATGAACTATTCGCAACCAATCTTCATAAACAGCAGGGCTTCGACAATTTTACCGAATATTCACTCACACTCCTCAAGGTTGAGGGGGACTTAGAAGGAATTGGCTGTTTATCATACGATTACTGCAGTGAAAACATCGAAAGCATTAGTGCCTGGGAATTGCTGCAAACCGTAAAGGTACGTCAAAATGAATCCTTCTATTTCCCCCTAAAAGATGTCTGCATTAAATTAGGTATGTCGGAAGAATATTTCACAAGGTTCATGGACTACGAAATAATGACCGATTATCTCCTGTCCAACACTGACAGGCATATGAATAATATATCGGTATTGCGGAATCCCGATACTTTGGAGTTATTAGGCTTTGCACCAATATATGATTCCGGTAATTCCATGTTTTATAATATTCCCTACGATCAGATGTATAAAATCAGGATTGATGAGATCAAAACACATTCTTTCGTTGAACGGGAAATCAAGTTGCTTTCATATGTTCATGACCGAAACGCTGTGGATCTCAATAAGGCTCAGATGGATTTTGATATCTATACTAAAGATCTTTACGAGCGACAGGTCCGCATCCCTAAATTGAAAGAATTTTATAAAAAAAAGATTTCTATGCTTTCGTCA
Organism: Oribacterium sp. KHPX15; assembly: GCF_900107835.1. Classification (GTDB taxonomy): domain Bacteria; phylum Bacillota; class Clostridia; order Lachnospirales; family Lachnospiraceae; genus Oribacterium. Next base: position 66,790 of record NZ_FNRG01000003.1, on the reverse strand, counting down.
TTCCAGGATGGCAAAGACTTGTGGAAAACTTATAGGTAAATGCATAAAATAAAACGCTAAAAATCTTCCGGATCTTTAGCGTTTTATTTTATCTCATTATTGCCGGCTTATTCCGAGCTTCTGCACCTGCTCATCCCAATGTGGTCTGAAGCATTCCTGATTCAGCTCCGGATACGGAGTTGATAATTCAGCAATATGGAAGTAAATGTCATCCCAGAAAGCATTCCATTCCTTCTCTGTTTCCTCGTAAGTCATATCTGGGGTTAAATGAGTTGCGGTGTAATTTACTGTTATTGCTTTAAACATATCTTCAAAACTGTTGTAAGCCGGTTCATCGTAATCTTTGTAATGAATAGTTGCATATGCATCTACGAGATTAACAAAGTGATATGCAGGAATCTCGACTCCGATTTTATCAAACTTTTCCTGGAGCTTTTCGATAAAGTAGTTAACTGAATGATTCATATAATCGGCACCGTCGTAATCCATTCCTTCCAGCATCTGCCTGTAAATATTCGTTTGGAATGTATAATAAATCGACTTATTTCCTAACCCCTGCATCTCATATGCAAATTGAGTGATCAATGCTTCATCTTCATACAATCCCATATCTGAATCATCATAGAATTTTACGTTTATCTGTTTTCCGTTAATATCCTTTGATTTGCAGATTCTGCAGGCATGCATTAGTTCATGGGTCAGGACTACATAATCATTTGTTGTTGTATCCATGGCTTCATTATCTTGTCTGACGCAGATGGTGTTTTCATTGTTCAAATAGCAGGCAACGGTGCCGAAAGACATTGCCTTCATTTGTATCTCTCTTTCAGTCAATTCATCAACAACAAGTGTTTCCAGGTTATGTTTGAAAACCGAAAAGTCGGTTTCGGGATATAAGGTTAAGAATTTATGTATGAAGTCCCGGATAAATTCTTTGTATTTTTGAGATATGTTATTGTTTGATTCCAGAATCGCATATAATTCCTGTTCCGTAGGTTTGGGATATCCAAATATCTCTTCATTTGCTTTTGCGTCTCTCGCATATATAAATTTAATAATATCAGATGACTCATGATCGTTGGCCCATTTAAAATCATATTCATCATCTGCAGGCAAAAGCAGCGCCAGACTCTTTTGAGCGACCGGATCAGTTGCTTCATCCCAGTGTTCCGTGGATGCGCCGGTACCCAGTATTACCACTTCTTTGTTATCTGATACACTATCTCCTGCCAATGTTTCGTCCATTCTGCTTGTGATGCTAGGGGTTGTGATTCTATCTGACGAACCGTATTTCATTCCCCATGCAATTGTTCCCGGTTTGGGATCCTGTAATGGATCAACCGCCGGGGTTTTTGTTTTTTTAGCGCATCCCATCAGGAGTAATGCAGAAAGAAGCGCTATAGCTCCTGCAATTTTGACTTTATTCATCAATACCACCTTTGCATCTTTTTAACCAAAAAGATACATATATCCCTTATTTTCTTCATCCTCTGTCAAAAATACTTCAACAGACCTTGTCATAGCATTTCCCTTACCCTTTAAAAAAAAGGTATACCAGCCCAGGATCGTTTCACTTTTCATTTTTTTAGCCAATTCATGACCATTAAATCCCGGAACAGTAAAAGATCCCTTCAATGCTTCTTTTCCTGCAGCATCAAGCCTTTCTTCTAATGTTTTTATTCCACCATCCTGTAAATCCAGACAGATGTATGCATACTCATCCCTTGATTGCGACTCGATTTCGCCGCTTTCTTTTAAACATATATCTTTTAATGTAAGTCCGGTCAAGTCTTCTGCATAAGTAGTCAGCTTTTTAGCGTCTTCTTCATAGGCAGTCAAGGTTTTTGTATCTTCTGTATTTTTTTCAGTTGTCTTATTTTCAGTTGTTTTTTTTCGGAATAAATTCATATCCTTACCGCATCCCCCTATTATCGTAACAATAATAATCAATAGAACTATAGTGCTGAAGTTTCGAATTTTAATCATTATTCCTCCACCGGGTCCTCCGTATCAACCACTGCAGCTGCTTTTTGTTTTTGGATATTTTCTCAGTTCCGTTAGCATTTTTTTAATGTTCATTTTTTTCTTTCCAACCTTGTGAGTGGTTATTTCTCCGTTCTCATCCGCCTGATAAACTACCCATCCGTCTGCTTTTCGGTTGCTGCCTTCAGGGCGATAAGACTTGAAGTGTTTATCATCTTTCGGATCATACCACGCCTTAGACCATGGGAAGATGGATTTACCATAATACACCGTTCCATCCGCTGCCAGTACAGGAGCACCATTGGTTTTATGTGCAAATGCTGTTGCAACATTTTCTTCAACATAATCCATATGACCTGTATTGCATCCCTCTAAAATAAGATTATCCATATCTTTATTCTGAAGATTCTGTATATCGGCGGTGGTCATAGTGAAATTTTCGTTATCACTTATAACATAAGGATTTGCATGTGATTCGATAATAACCGTATCGATATCTACCTTCTCGCCATTCACAGTTCCCATTGAATTCCAGTCTTCCATAAAAGCTGCTTTATCCGAAAACGGTATCATGTGGACATGAGAAATATCATAACCATATTGTTTAGCAAGTTGTTTCTGTTGGTTAAATGAGCAGTCTGCAGAATCAGCCTTATAGAATATATAGCAGTCTGTTCCTGCCGGATCGATCCATATTATAGGATTTGCAAAACAATACTGATACAGATTAAGGGTTTCGGGACGCTTTATCTTCACATAACGATCATCATCCCTTGCCATGAATCTTCCGATTCCGGGATCATATTCACGACTTCCTGTACGCCATGTGTCCCCTGTTAAAGGTTTATACAATCCGGTATATCCGAATGGTGACCCGCTTTCTGCGAATGCGGCACCTGTCTCAACATTTCCAAAGGAATCATAGCGTATCCTTCCTCCTCCGCACGAAGGAAGTCCATCCATATCAAAAATCCGATTAACACTTCCTTTTTCATCGCATACAAAAGCATTACTGTTCTTTCCGTTAAAGCTTCCCAGGATTTTAGAATCACGAATATAACCGGTCCATCCACCACCATCATTTATACCCATGATCGGAAGTGCGTCCAGACTGTAATCAACCCAGAATTTTTTCACTGAGCCTTCTTTATCTTCTTCGCTAATGATATGTCCCAGACTGTTGACATTTAACCTTAGTAAATCATCTCCCTCCCGGATTTCTGTCAGGTGACCTGCTGTGTCATATTTTCGCTCGGACCGGTGATTTCCCTTGGTACGGATCAAACGTCCTGTTTTATCATAGAAGTACGATGTAGTTCCTTGTGTATCACCGCCGGAGGAACAACATTCTGTAAGTTGTCCCTCTGCATTGTACATGCTCTTAGTTGTGATTCCGTTCCTGTAACCGATTATCCGATTACCATAATCATCATATTCATAACTTTCAGCAGTGGATAATTTTCCCTCCTGATCCTTTACAGATACTTTTGTCAGGCGATTCATGGGATCATATTCATAAGCTATGTCGGTTTCACTCTTATTTCCATTGTCCCAAAATACTTCCTGCCTTGAAATCATGTTTCCGATTTCATCGTAACGATATGCGTACTCCGAAATCAGTTCGGAATCCTTTGTTTGTGTCATTCCGGAAAGCTTTCCGGAAGGCAGATACGTATACTTTTCTGTAAGCGAATGCCTATGCTCCGCATCATTCTTTGCCCATTCAATTATTTTAGAAGAAACTCTTCCAAAATCATCATAATGGTATCCGGCTGCAAAACCGGCGTCATCAATATTCGCTAACTGTCCTTTTTCATTGTATCCGAAGGATAGCTTTGTTCCGTCGGGATAAACAAGTCCTTTTCTCCGACCGGCTGCGTCCAGCTCATATACAAATTTCTGATTATTTGGATCAGTTGAAGCAGTCATACGTCCATAAGCATCATATTCAAACGAAGTGCAGCCAGTCCGGTCAGTCACTCCTGTCATCCAGCCCATAGCATTATATGTATACTCCGTTTTTTTCTCATCCGGGTATATTACCGAAGAAAGCCTCTTAGCCTCATCATATCTATATTCGGTGCATCTGTTTTCTTCATCCCAGATCTTATAAACCTGACCGTCATCGTAATACTGCCATTTTTTGACATTACCAAGCGCATCAGTTCTGGCTGTAATCTGACCATCTCTGTTTCTCTTCCATGTTGTAAGGTGAATGTCTTTGTTTTCGGGATTCTGGTATGATTCAGGCTTTTCAAATATCTCAGCAGCTTTTTCGTCAGAGACATTAGCCTGAAGCACAGCAATCAGCCGGTTCATGGGATCGTAGTCGTATCGAATCACATTTCCGAGAGGATCTTTTACAAAAAGCAGATTCCCAACCGGTGAATATCTGTATTCTGTTTTACGCCCGAGGCTATCCGTTATTTCTGTAGGATTGCCGTCTGCATCATAATTCCAACTCTTTTTACGACCATCCGTATCGGTTGTGCTTAACCGCCTTCCCAGAGCATCATACTCATACCTTAATCCATAACCATCAGAACGTGTTTCACTGATAAGCCTGCCTTCAGGATCATACTCGTTTTGAAGGAATGTTCCGTTCTGATATAACACCTTGCTGATCTGACCGTTTGAATAATATTCGTATCCGGTTATATCGCTGATTCCATTTGATGTGTAAACCAGACGGCCACGCACGTCATATTCATACTTGTAGACGAGATTTCCGGGTTTACGGGCTGATACGACTTTTCCATTTGGCAAATGCTGATATTCGAAGATTTCTCCGTCCTCCCGCTCAACACATTTTATCCTGCCGGCCTTGTCGTATGTGAATTTGCGAAGATGACCGTTTTCCTTTATCTCTGACACATGATTCATGGAATCATATACATACTCATGGATAAATCCATCTTCATCTCTGCAAATGCAGTTTCCATCGCCGTCATATTCCATACGGAGAGTGCTTTTTTCCGGACCTTTTACTTCTACCAACCGGTTCATATCATCATAACGGCGGGTTACTACTCCTCCATCAGGGAAATGAATTTCGGAGACATTACCCATACTGTCATAAGAGTATCCGGTTATCCTTCCGGCCTTGTCCGTATGAGTGGATATCTGCCCCATAGAATCATATGTCCAGCTTTCTGAAAAGCCGTCGAAATCCTTTACACTTACAAGTCGACCGTTTTCATAGTGATAAGTCTTATCCTGTCCAAGCTCATTCCGGATAGTTTTTATACGATCGGCTGCATCATAAGTATAGGTGGTTTTTGCATGGCAGCCATCTTCAAAAAGAGTACGGCGTCCAAGATCATCGTACTCAAATCTCTGGGTGAAACCTCTTTCGTCAGTTGCCTGCACCATCCTTCCTTTTTCGTCATATGCAAATGAAACCTGATTACCGTCTGCATACTTCGCCTGTGCCAAAAGACCATCCTTGTAGGTAAAAAGGGTTTTAATGTTCATGCTGTCTACAAGAGATATAAGATTCCCTTGCTCATCATATTCGGCAAAGGTCGTTCCGCAATCAGGAACCTCTGTCATAATGGTGTTCCCGTTATCATCGTAGGCATATCTGCTTATATTTCCTGCCGCATCAACATATTCTGAGATATTACCTTTCTCGTCATATTTTCTGATGTAAACATTGCCATTCAGATCTAAATACGAGATGCGTCTTCCACACTCGTCATAGCCAAATCGCTCTGTGCCTTTTGGATATCTGTTTTCAAGAATTCTGCCTTTGTCATCATGAACATAGATTGTTTGCGCACCGTTTCTATCTGTAAACAGAACTTCTTCACCATTGTAAGCGTAAAATGCTTCAGAGCCGTCCGCCATCTTTTGATATGTCACGCGATTCGCGGCATCATATTCATTATGTAAGCGCACAATGCCATCAGGTCCGACAGTTTCATTCAGATGTCCGGCCTCATCATAGCGATATTCAATTGAAAGATTGTCCGATGCCACAGCGCGAGCAAGCATGGATTTGTCGTACTCAAATGAGACTTTTCTCCCGGTATGATCTGCCGCCGATTCCAAAAGTCCATCTTCATTGTAGGTATATGTAAGGAAATTTCCGTAATGATCCTCTACGCGTGACAACTTGTTTTCATCGTAGGTAAAAGAAAGATTCCGGATGACGGAAAGGTACCGGATTTCCGTAAGATGCCCATTATGATCAAAGCGATAGGTTGTCTTTCCGGTAGTATGTAAATCTATCTCGGATTCTGTCACAGTCAGATAATCTGTTCCGCCATCGATACTTTTATATAGACTATCTGTTTCCTTGACAAAGCCCTCCTTCGTCTGATCTCCCCATATCACGATCAGGAGATCTTCATCTTTCAACAACGAAATCTCATAATTATGCGACCACCCTATACCCATGGTTCCGGTATTAAGATACCGGGAATTGTAGTGGCGGATGAACTTAAGATCAGAAGGTCCGTAAATCTTCAGTTCTTCTACATCATCCACATAGTTTCCGTTTGTCATATCAACCGGATCTCCATCATATGAAGAATTCAGAGAAGAAGTACCTCCGGCAATTCTGATCCCGTCACGTATTAAATTCTGTATAGTTTCCCGTGCTTTACTTACCGCTTCTTTTATCTTCTCAGGAATATCACTGTTACCGGCAAGCCTGGTTTCTGTCTGAATATATACGGATGCAATAGAAGACAGAACAGACGCCAACTGTCTAAATGAAATCGAGTTATCCTCTATCCTTTCCGCCGTCTGTGTAAGTGCCCGGCTGGCTTGTGACAAAGACGTAGAATGATTTAACAGACGTTTTGAAAGATTGTTGATATTCCCGGAATAATTCATTATGTCTTTTTCGACTTTTTTGATGTCCTCTGCTATTTGCTTTAATTGCTCCGGTTTGACATTGAATTCACTCATATATTGTCTCCTGTGTTTATTGCTTCGTATATATCCTAAGAATTAGAAGTATCCAATTCGACTTAATCTGTACCTTCCAAATATTATACATCTTCAGTAAAACAAAAACGCTAAAAATCATATAGATCCTTAGCGTTTTTAAACATCTCATTTTTTAATCAATCAGTTAATCAGATTTGATGAAACCGCCTGATTTGATGCGGTTGTTGTCTTTTCTGCATTGGTATATACTGTTGCCATTTCTGCAAGATCCTGAGAATGCTCCTGTATCTTTGCATGTATCTTCTGCATATCATCCTCAAGCTCATTGAACTTGCTGATGTATGATTGTGATGACTCACCTTCCCATGCTGATGTAAGGTTCTTTACAAGTGTCATCATTTCTGATGTGGTGTTTAACACTGTATTGTCTATATTTGAAAACTCTGATGATGCGTTCTGAAGCTCCTCCGGTGTTACTTTTAACTGTCCTTCCATGTTTATTTCCTCCGTTAATTGTATATTTGTTATTAAGTTTATCTGGTCTGGTTTTTCTTATTCTGTACCTTTTATCATGCTTTTCTTGTCTGTGCAGTGCTGAGATTCTGTGCCTCTGCCTTGTCGTACTCGGCTGCATCGTTTTCAAGTGTAGTGATGAAGTTCTTGATTCCCTGATAAAATACATCAAACTGTTCCTTATCCTGCTGGAAAGCATTATGGAAAGCATTTCTTGCTTCACCTTCCCACATGTTTGAAAGAGCATTCTCCTTATCGCTAAGATTGGTCACCTGAGTCTTGAAAGTCTCATTTAAGGTTGATAACTGCTCTGCCTGGCTTCTAAGTGTACTTGTGTTTACTCTGAACATTGACATAATTACTTTTCTCCTTGATTTTGTTTTTTGTTTTGCTTTTCTTTTGTATGTACAAATATTACCATCGAAATATATGTAATGGTTTAAAGTCTGATAAAAAGCATTATTCGCTGATGAATGGTATATATAATCGAAATAATCTTTATAGTATGTCCCCCTCAGATATTATACATCTTCCCAAAGAAGAAAAGGGCTAAATCATTTCCTTATTTAGAAATTGATCTGACGTTTACGAAATATCGTAACAGCTCAGCCGTCATTCTTATATCAAAACATCATATAGTCTGAATTTAGACGATATGCAAATGTATCATGTTGTGATATGATGCTCACATCTAAAAAATATGCAGTTCTTTTCAATCTTAAAATATCCTATTCATCATCTTAGATTTGTACATCATTAAAAAGATTCCAGATTTAAATCCATCCTTAATTAAAACGCTAAGACACGACCATAAAACATAACGGCTGTCTTTTGCATAATGAAATGAACTGCATCTCATTATTTTTCCGGAGGTGAAATTGTAAATATATGGGAAAGAAAGATGTTCTTACAAAAATGTATCTTGCACAGAATGAAATCTTTGCTGATGCCTTTAACTATTATTTGTTTGATGGAAAACCCTTGATCAAACCAACGGATCTGGCAGAAAAGGATATCACAGAATTATCTGCCATCTATAAAACCGGCAAATTATTTGCAAATCAAAAATTCAGAGATGTTTTGAAACTTTGCAATATCAAGCGTTACGGGCAAACAACCCTTGTCCTTCTTGGCATTGAAGGTCAGGCAGATGTGCATTATGCCATGCCGGTGAGGGATTATCTGTACGATGCATTGAACTATACGGCTCAAGTTGACGATATAAAGAGGAATCACGAAAAAGCAAAGGATCTAAATGGTGCTGAGAAGATCTCAGGTTTTTCAAAAGAAGATCATTTATTGCCGGTGATCACACTTTGTATAAGTTTTGATAACAACGCCTGGGACGGTCCCAGATCTCTTTATGATATGTTTGGCGATATTCCAGAGGAACTACTGAAATATGTGAATAACTATAAACTCAATCTTATAACCCCAAATGAAATCAGTGATTTTGGCAGATTCAACAGCGAACTCGGTACCGTATTAAAATTCATACAGATTTCAGATAATAAAACCGCAACTCGTGATATACTGAATTCAGGTGGATACGAAAATATCAGTACAGATACTGTTAATATGATAAATGAATATGCCGGTGCAAAGATTTCAACAGAAAACGCAATAGGAGGTCATGTCAATATGGGTAATGCATGGAAAGAATTAATGGATGACATACGCATCGAAGGTCGTAATGAAGGCCGCATTGAAGGTCAATCCAAGGGCGAAGATATGCTCGCCAAACTTCTAAAGAAGCTTGATCCCGGAAGTACAGAATTCAACAAGGCTTTAAACGCAACTTCTGAAGAACGACAGGAAATGTATCTGAAATACGGAATTGAATAAAGAGCCCGAACATGCTCATCGATCGTTGTGTGGATCTTCTGCATATCATCTTCAATTTCATAAAACTTTTTAATGTATGCATGTGATGACTCACCTTCACATGCTGATGTAGGTTTCTTTGCATTTTTAAAAAACCGCTTAGTATGCAAACTAAGCGATTTTTTTAACTGTTAAATATAAGGGCTAACCGTCTACCGGTAGCACTTCTTTTCAATTAATATCCAAACATCGATATTTATCTTCGTCAATGCGATGATTTCTTGATAACTACATATTATTAATAATTTCTATCATTTCCGTACTGTTGTATTTCCCTTGAGGTTCTATCATATCTGCTTCATTAAAATACTTGAATTTTAATACATTAAATTCTTCTTCAGTAACAGATTTACCATCGAAATGATAATCATAATAACCCTCAATAGGTATACCATTACTATAATTAATCCAAGCATTACCAATATAATGAATCTGTTCAAATCCGTTTGGCGTAATCATAAAACTCATACTGCTATAATATTCACCTTCAAATATATAAATAAGATTCTTTTTATAAGTATATTTAATTGACGCATCTTCACCCAATTTATCTATTAATCGATCATCTACATATGAGAAAATCACAAAGGGACTAGAATCAATCGTACATATCAGCTCTGGAATTAAGTCATCATTTATATATGCATAATTCCAACATGCTGAATCTTTCGAAAATCTGCAAAATTCATAGATATTTTCATTACTATATGAAAGTGTTGTTTTTCCATTTATAACGTCAATATAAGCTTTCTTCCATGCCTCATCTATCTTCCTTCCGTCCTTACCGACTTTCTTTCCATCGGGTGTTACGGTATCAACGAGCATAGCACCGTCTGCTCCTACATAGTAGGTGTCATCGATCCACTGATTTGTGAGCATGGCGCCATTTTCATCGAAGTAATATCGTTTTCCATTTATGTCCTGCCAGCCGGTGACCATAATGCCGTCAGACCTTAGGTAATAGGTATTTCCTTTGTCTTCCCGGAAACCGGTGAGCATTACACCATTGCTGTCAAAAAGATACCATTTTCCTTTAAGCTGGAACCAACCTGTAACCGATAAGCCGTTTTCATCATAGTAGTGTCTTCCGTCAGCTTCTTCCACCCACTCATTGAAATGATATTTACTCTCGTCAAGGTTTATTACGTAGGTGGCAGTCTTGTGATCACCTTCGTATCCGTTTTTGCTTACTGCATAGTACTCGATGGTATATTCTCCGTTTTTATCTAAGCTTACAGGAGATGAATATTTGCTTTCATTATTACTTCCGGATAGTTTATAGAAAATCTCGCTTCCTTCCGATGAAGACATTGATAGTGTCACAGGATCGGTATATGTTCCTGAGTTCTTAGACAGAGTGACCTCCGGATATACGTCCAAAAGAGCTTCAGATATCTTTTGTTTTTCCGGCATCAGAGTCACAGCTTCCTGAAGGAATTCTACCTCTTTTTCGATGTCTCCGTTCTTTTCATATGTATCGGCAAGCATTATGTATAGATTCTCATTTTTAGGATCTATCTCCAGCATTTTCTGCAAGGTCAGGATAGCTTCGTCATAGTTTTCTTCCGCTAAGTGTTTGTTAGCCGTCTTAAGCATTCGCCTGATTCGCTGCGCCGGTAGATTGAAGAATATGAGCATGCCGACAAGTGCTGCCAGAAGGAGCCCTGTCAAAACACAAATGATTATAATTGGACTTGATTTCTTTTCCATAATTACCCCTAAATGTTATTTATAGTATGTACCCGCAAATATTATACAACTTCATAAAATAAAAAAAGCTAAAAACCATTCAGATTCTTAGCGTTTTAAAATATCTGGTGATCAGGCTCTTTCAATCTTACTACCATGATTCTTGAATGGCGGTTGATTCTATTAGCCATTTTTAATATATTTTTATTTTTGGCTAATACGAACAGCTTAAAAAATGCCAATCATTTCCTGTAACTTCTGTTTCCGAATATAGCGGTTCCGACTCGTACCATAGTGGCACCTTCTTCCACTGCGACCTCAAAATCTCCGGTCATACCCATGGAAAGAACCGGGAGTTTGAAGTCAGGGTCTTGATTGGCTATGAGTTTATCATCATATAGCTCATGGGCCAAAGCATTAAGCTCTCTAAAAAACTGTCTGTTGGTCTCAGGATCTTCCGTATACGGTGCAGAAGTCATGAGGCCGAGAACTTTCACATGAGGAAAATCAAGAATCTTTTCGGCAGCCTCTTTAACGGACACTGTATCAAATCCCCATTTGCTCTCTTCTTCTGCAACATTAACTTCCAGAAGCACCCGCATCACCACATCTTTTTTTGCTGCTTCCTTTTCGATCTGCTCGGCAAGGGATAAGGAATCAACAGAATGAATAAGGGCCGTATGCCCGATAAGGTACTTGACCTTATTCTTTTGAAGGTGTCCTATCATATGCCACCTGACTAGAGCCATATCGGGTACATTTTCAGCTTCTTCTATCTTATCCATCATCTCCTGGACATAGTTCTCGCCGAACTCTTTAGCGCCGGCTTTCCTTGCCTCCAGGACGTCGGAAAAAGGCTTTGTCTTACTTACTGCAACAAGAGTCACTCCTGAGGGATTCCTTCCTGCTCTTTCACATGCAGCCTTTATTCTGTCTTCTACCAACCTAAGGTTTGACTCAATCGTAATTTCATCGCTCATTAATTTTATCTCCTTCAGCATTTAAGCAATTCTTTAATCCAAAGTATCACGCCATTTTACTTTTGTATTGTATGAAGGCATTTCATCATTTGTATCTATAATTAAGATTGAAATCCGGCAAAAACATTATCTGATGATAAATGGCAGTAGGCGTCACCTAGGCCCATATAAGCGTCCGTATTCTTGGGGTCAATTTCGATTACTTTAAATATATGCCTTTCTTTCCAATGTCAATACAGATTATTGAACCATTACAATTATGATTAGTACTCATAGGTTGTTATACAGCTGAATTTCTCCTGATATATATTGACGCTGTTTTCGACATTTTTAATAATTCTATTTAGATCATCATATTCTTGCAATTAGGACAGATTTTCATGCCTGTTCTCCCATACTTATCAATAATTATTCTTTTTTGAATAAATCCATCAAATATAATACATCTTCCCATGCTAAATATCCATGCTTGCAAACTTTAGCGAAATGATATACAATGTATATCGCAAAGGAGGCTAACCATGAACATAACTATATCAAAATGGGGAAACAGCATTGGAATAAGGATACCTGCTGTAGTAACTGAGACTCTTGGACTAAAGGCCGGTGAACAAGTAGACTGTGAATTAAAGGACGGTGGACTTTTCGTGAGAAAAAATCAAACCACTGCCCAAATGTTTGAGCAGTTCTATGGAAAGCCCTTTTCTGAAATCACACAATCCGACCTTAGTGATGCCAATGAAATGGACTGGGGAGAAGATGTCGGAGGCGAACTATTATGACTTTCAATAAAGGCGATATCGTCAAAGTAGACCTAAACCCTATAAAAGGTCATGAACAGGGCAATTATAGACCAGTTATTGTAATGAATTCTGTCCCTCTTCCCGGAGATCTTAACATCATTCTTCCGATAACAACAAAGCAGAAATCATATCCTCTTGAAGTGGAATTGGACAAAAGAACGAAAACTCAAGGAGTGGTTTTATGTTTCCAGATCCGAACGGTAGACCTGGTAAAACGAGGTGCAATCTTTATAGAAAAGGCTCCTGCTGATATAGTTGATACATGCAATGATTACCTGCATCGCCTCACGGATGATGTTGTATGAACATATGTAATGTTAATGAGAGACAACTATTATTCCCAAATAATATAACCCCTTCACATATAATACATTTCGATGAAAAACTCGCTAAAAAATCTTTTAGATCTTTAGCGGGTTGAAATATATCAATTTTTACTAAATCAGTTGATCAGTATTAGTTAATGAATGACAATTGCTTTTGTATTTTCTGGGTGTTTGATACGCAGGCACATAAACATACTATCAATAATATATCCATCAACAGCGTCGACAATTTTTTCATTTATTCATCCTTCCAAATTTGCAAAATCAAGTTACCTGTGATTTAATAAGCATTTATAGCATCTAAAATTTCAGCATAATCGCACAATCCATTTCCCACATAACGCATACGTGTTCCATCAAAATCTGCACCGTCATATGGGGAAATAGCTTTTTGAACATCATAAAAACTTTTAAGCAAACTCATATATTCCTCTTCAGAATTGACTTCTGCTCCATCCCAATAGTAATTATATATTGGGTTTCCGTCAGAGTCGAAAACCAATTGAGAATTATCAGCAGCACCATATTCTCCTTCATGAAGCAATATAAATTGTCCATTTTTCAAAGAATATATTTGGTCGAAGTATTCATCCATACTTCCACCTTGATTTCTAAAAATGTTCTGTCCCTCCAAATATGTTAACCCTTCAATTGATAATGTCTGCTCAATTAATTGATCATCATAATAAGTACAAATAGCATCTCCACCAGCAGTTGTTCCAAAACTAATATATAGTTCCGGTATCTCATCATTATCTATATTAACTAACTTATATATATACATGGCATACCCCGAACTATCATATTTGATTCCGAGGTTTGTTATATAGTTGGTATAAGCTTTTTTCCATCCATTTCCGGCCTCTGCGGATGACACGGCCTTATTATTTAATATCTCAGATTGATTCTTTTTCATCGTAATATATGACTCGCTGTAACCCGCGCCATCACCGATACTTAAAATCATAATTTCTGTATCTGATAAAGATGCTATTGATGTGATACTGGCATTAGGATAATCATTCGTGTAATCCTCTGTGTCATTAAATGCAGAATATGATCCATCCATATTTTTTTCAAATGATCCTGTCATTTTAAAATATTTGCCATTTTGCCAATGAAACTTTAGTATGCCGTTTTCCTCTTCTATCACTATATAGTTATCTAAGTCTTCTCCGTAATGCTCTGTTCCATGTAACAGCTCATCTTTTTCATAGTGCTCCATCCTGTTGGAAGATAAATCCTCCCATTTTACCGTACAGTTAGTTTGGTAGTATACTCCCGGCTGAATTGTAAGTGAGTTTGCAAATATTGATTTATCGACATCTGACTCTGCCTGTCCCAATGCCTCCGATAAGCTCACCGCCTCTGGTAGTACTTTAACAGCCTCCTGCAAAAGGCTTATTTTACTCTCTGTATCACCGTTTTTTTCATAGGTGTCTGCAAGCAAAAGGTACAGTTTCTCGTTTTTGGGATCTATCTCTATCATCTTCTGCAAGGTCAGGATCGCTTCGTCATAGTTTTCTTCCGCTATGAATTTATTGGCCGTCTTAAGCATTCGCCTGATTCGCTGTGCAGGAAGATTGAAGAATACAAGCATGCCGACAAGTGCTGCCAGAAGGATTCCGGTCAAAACACAAATGATTATAATTGGACTTGATTTCTTTTCCATTCTTACCCCTAAACATTCTCTATAGTATATAGCCTTAAAATATTATACATCTTCCCCAAATAGAAAAACCGATAAATCATCTCCTATTTCATAAATCGCTTTACCCTTGATATATGAATGGTCATCAATTGACATCAGAATGTATGTTTGCTAAAATTTGAGAGTGCTACCAGTACAAAACGGTAAGCGGTTAGCCCTTCATCCGGAGGGCTTTGTAAGACCCTCCAGAAAGGAGGGCACCGTGGTTAGTTATTCTGATTTATTCCAGTTTGGAATTCTGATGGTTGCAATCATTGGTCTTGTTTATGAGATAACAAAAAAATAACCGCCCCAGTCTCGCAAACTAGCGGTTATTTTTTGTAACTAAATGTTTAAGGGCTAACCGTCTACCGGTAGCACTTCTTTTCAATTAATATCTTAACATCGTTGTTTATCTTCGTCAATGCGATGATTTGTCAACATACTTTGAAACAGTAGTGTTTTAAAATATCCCAATCTTCAATCAGTTGATCAGATTTGATGAAACCGCCTGGTTTGCTGCGGTTGTTGTCTTTTCTGCATTGGTATATACTGTTGACATTTCTGCAAGATCCTGAGAATGCTCCTGTATCTTTGCATGTATCTTCTGCATATCATCCTCAAGCTCATTGAACTTGCTGATGTATGACTGTGATGACTCACCTTCCCATGCTGATGTAAGGTTCTTTACAAGTGTCATCATTTCCGATGTGGTGTTTAACACTGTATTGTCTATATTTGAAAACTCTGATGATGCGTTCTGAAGCTCCTCCGGTGTTACTTTTAACTGTCCTTCCATTTTTATTTCCTCCGTTTAATTATTATTTCGTTAATGTTTAATTCTGGTTCAGATCCAACCTGTACCTCCCTTGATTTTTTCTGTAAGTATTATCCGGTACCTGTATTAAGATCTGATTGGTTTTAAGTATTAATCCTTGTTTATCTTATTGTATATTTGTAATTAATTTCTGGTCTGGTTTCTCTTATTCTGTACCTGCTATCAGGCTTTTCTGGTTTGCGCAGTGCTGAGGTTCTGTGCCTCTGCATTGTCGTACTCAGCTGCATCGTTTTCCAATGTTGTGATGAAATTCCTTATTCCCTGATAGAAAACATCAAACTGTTCTTTGTCCTGCTGGAACGCATTATGGAATGCCGTTCTTGCTTCGCCTTCCCACATGTTTGAAAGAGCATTTTCCTTATCACTAAGGTTTGCAACCTGAGTCTTGAAGGTCTCATTTAAGGTTGATAACTGCTCTGCCTGGCTTCTAAGTGTGCTTGTGTTTACTCTGAACATTGACATAATTGGTTTTCTCCTTGAATTGAATTTTTATTTTGTGTGTTTTGTTTTGCTTTTCTTTTGTATGTACTCATATTACCATCAGTGTTTATATAGTGGTTTGAATTCTGATAAAAAGCATTATTCGCTGATGAATGACATCTTTTAACCATTCATCAGCGAATAAATCACGTTTATAACCGTTTATTTCTACTCTACAGATGCAAATCTAATTATTTTAAAACAATAAACCCTGGCTTTTAGTATACATAATCCCAGATGTTCATCTTTTCGAATGGTTCTTCAATAGGAGTTCCATCCGGAAGTTGTTCACATCTATATAAGGTTTCGCCTGTATAACGGTCGATATAATAATATGTATATGCACCTGTATAGGACCTAAACAAAATCACAACCTGATTTTCGTCACTGTCCTCTTCCATTAACCACCAACCCCAGTTTACACCTCTTTCTGTCATCTCTTTTAATTGAGGCCATTCTTTATCTAAATAATTCTCGAATGCATCACATGCCTGATCATTTGTTAATTTCCTTCGTTTCCTGCCGTCCTTATCCACAGTGATCCCATCAGGAGTCACTGTATCAACGAGCATGGCCCCGTCTGCACCTACATAGAATGTGTCGTCTATCCACTGATTCTTGAGCATGGCTCCGCTTTCATCGAAGTAATATCTCTTTCCGTTTATGTCCTGCCAACCAATGACCATGATTCCATCAGATCTTAGATAATAGGTATTTCCTTTGTCTTCACGAAAACCGGTGAGCATTACACCATTACCGTCGAACAAATACCATTTTCCTTTAAGCTTGAGCCAACCTGTAACTGATACGCCGTTTTCATCATAGTAGTGTCTTCCGTTGGACTCATCTACCCACTCGTTAAAATGGTATTTGCTCTCATCAAGTTTTATTGTATAAGTGGCTGTTTTGTGTTCACCCTCGTATCCGTTTTCACTTAATGCATAGTACTCAATGGTATATTCTCCGTTTTTTCCGAATTCAATAGGGGATGAATATTTACTTTCATTATTACTTCCGGAAAGTTTATAGAAAATCTCACTTTCTCCCGATGAAGACATTGATAGTGTCACAGGATCGGTATATGTTCCTGAGTTCTTAGACAGAGTGACCTCCGGATATACGTCTAAAAGAACTTCAGATATCTTTTGTTTTTCCGGCATCAAAGTCACGGCTTCCTGAAGGAATTCAACCTCTTTATCGATGTCGCCGTTTTTTTCGTATGTATCTGCAAGCATTATATATAGATTTTCGTTTTTAGGATCTATCTCTATCATCTTTTGCAAAGTCAGGATAGCTTCGTCATAGTTTTCTTCTGCTATGTGTTTGTTAGCAGTCTTAAGCATTCGCCTGATTCGCTGCGCCGGTAGATTGAAGAATATGAGCATGCCGACAAGTGCTACCAGAAGGAGCCCTGTCAAAACACAAATGATTATAATTGGACTTGATTTCTTTTCCATAATTACCCCTAAATGTTATTTATAGTATGTACCCCGCAAATATTATACATCTTCATATAATAAAAAACGCTAAAAAACCATTCAGATTCTTAGCGTTTTGAATTATTTCAACCATCAATAAATCAGTTGATACGATCAGATTGAAAATGCCTAATTGGTTAATGCATGGCATTGAGTCCAATTAATCTCCCCAAAAAGCATTAAAACTCTCCGCGTAGCCCGGAATGCCTGCTGTAAATTCGAAGATTTCCTCTTCACCGGAATAAGACAGCTCGCCATTTTCATCAACAGCGCAAAAATAGTATCCTGGCTCATCCGGATCTGGACCAAGATTTACGAGTTTGCCATCCTTCATACTAAAGAAATTTTTTTCTTCCCCTTCAAAATCAATGGTTGCTTCTCAATTGTATAATCCGTCAATTTCATATAAACCAAAGCCCTGACCATTTTCAGTGGAAATGTATTTTCCGTTACACATGTCTGTTATTGCGATTAGTTTATCTGCATTATCTGTAAATGATATGTCGAAATCTTCTGAAGATAGATCCAACTCTTCAACAAGTTTTTCGGCGTCTTTAATGTCTATATTTTTAATGTAAACGTTTTAAGTTATATATGTAATACAACACATCATTACAGATTATTTATTATTTCGATGATCTCTTTTGTTGAGTATTTGCCTTCGGGCTCTTTCATTTCAGGATCATAATATTGTGAGAATGCAGAATCATATTGATCCTCTGTGACTTCTGTATCATCAACGTAGTAGAATTCTCCCAAAGAACCATTAGCAGTATAGAAGCCTTGAATTGATTCAAGACCATTAGGTCCAATCTTAAAGACTTCCTGTTCTCGTGGTAGGTGGCTGATAATAAATTCTGTTCCTGGTTTAAATTCGAACCATATTTTTCCACCTCCAAATCCTTGAACTTCACCATCAAAATACGATAAAAAATAATTCGAATAATGGCCAATATGAGTTATTTCAGGAATGTTATCATCATTTACATATGTATAATTCCAAACTTTGGCTTCAGGATCAATAGATTCGTCATCTGGATCTTCAAAACCGGAATCATAATCACCCCAAAATGTATTAAAATATTCTCCGCCATTTATAACATCAATATAAGCCTGCTTCCAAGATTCATCAGAAGGATACTTACTCTCATCAAGCTCTATAACATAGGTAGCTGTTTTGTGTTCACCTTCGTACCCGTTTTTGCTTACCGCATAATACTCTATGCTGTAATTTCCATTCTCTTCAAGACTTATGGGTTCACTATATTCTTTCTCTTTGCTGCCGGTTTTCGGATCATCAGCAGAATATGTATCATCCACTCCAGCATCGGTAACCCTGTAATATATTTTACTGTCCTTAGGTGCATCTAGTACCAGACTAACAGGATCCTTATATGTTCCCTCTCTTTCAGACAGGGTAACATTCGTATATGCCTGTTCCAATGCTTCCGACAAGTCCTCTGCCTCCGGAAGCACATCAAGGGCTCCCTGCAAAAGACGTATCTCTTTGTCTGTGTCTCCTGTTTTTTCATATGTTCCGGCAAGCATGACGTATAGATTTTCATTCTTTGGATCTATCTCTATCATCTTCTGCAAGGTCAGTATCGCTTCTTCATAGTTCTCTTCAGCGAGGAACTTGTTTGCCGTCTTAAGCATTCGCCTGATACGCTGCGCCGGGAGATTGAAATATACCAGCATGCCGACAAGTGCTGCCAGAAGGATTCCTGTCAAAACAGATATGATTATAATTGGACTTGATTTCTTTTCCATTCGTACCTCTCTTGTAATTTCAGACTTTTTCTTTTGTATAAACATATTATCATTTGTATCTATGAATAAGATTATAATATGATATACAGCAATATTTGCTGATGAATTGTAAAGCACACCAATTTGTCGAAGCTACAACATTAAAAAATAACCGCCCAGTCTTTAAACCAAGCGGTGATTTTCGTAACTC
This sequence comes from Oribacterium sp. KHPX15, assembly GCF_900107835.1. Classification (GTDB taxonomy): domain Bacteria; phylum Bacillota; class Clostridia; order Lachnospirales; family Lachnospiraceae; genus Oribacterium. The sequence goes on along the minus strand of NZ_FNRG01000003.1, from coordinate 47,267 downwards.
AATGTTTATGTTCTACCCATCACATCGTAGCATTAGCAATAGCATTCTGGATAAATGCAATGTTCTGGTCCCTGACGGATGTCTGTGGGTAAGAGGCAACCTGCGTAAGTGCCTTCTGCAAAACTGCCTTTGTAAGAGCTACATCATAGGTGGATAATGGAATATTTCCTGCATTAGGGAATATATTTTCGTAATTCATGATATATTCTTCCCTGGCAATTATTAAATCAATGTTGTTATTCTCAAGTGTGCTGATAGGATAAGGGCTCAATCTGTCAAATTCACTCGGAGAATACTTCGGCTGTATCTGCAGATACCAACCCTTCGAGTAGAACCATTGATTCAGCAGATTATCCTTAAACAGACGACCGTGGCGTGCAAAGATTTCATTTCTTGCGATACGGAGTTTGGCAAGAGAAAGACCTTCAAGATCTGCATTGGTCAATGCTCTGTAGCTTGAGTCCGGGATGATATTATCTACATCAAATCCAAAATTTGCATCGATTGCGGTTTGTGCCACAGGAACAAATTCCTTCTGGCAGGAACCTGTATATCCTGAATTATCGGACATGTTTACAACGATTTGTCTTGCACCTGTGGTGTCAGAGGCATTCTTACTCGTGTACTTGAAAATGTAATTGTTCTGCTGATCTTTATATATGTTGTTATAAATGTCACTAAGCTCCTGCTCCAGATTTACGTCAGAGGCAGAATAGTACTCTCCCGAACATTTTTGAGCAATATCTCTCAGAGAATATTCATCAACACCTGATCCTATTCCAATGAGATATACCGGGATTCCTGTGCTCTGAGATATATTCACTACATCATTTACTGTATAGTTACTTGAATTCTCTTCTCCGTCGGTAAAGGCGATAACACACTTTGCTCCTTCCCCGACCTTATAAGTATTGTACACAGCAGTATATAGGGCATCCATCAATGCTGTGTTACCATATGGCTGGATTGCGTCAATGGAGAATATTGCCGAACTCAGGTCCGAAGAGAAGGGATAATCCTGATAAACGTAGCTATCAAATGAAATTACTTCAACCTGATTACCATCTTTCATATTCTGGATGAGAGCGGTTGCGGCATTTTTGGCCTGCCGCATCATGCTGTCGCTCATACTGCTGCTTCTGTCAATGACTAAATCGATGTAAGCTGTCTTGGAATCAATAACCTGATACACTTCATCGATCTGAACATCCTGAATAGAACCGTCTGCCTGAAGCTCCTGGATCTTGAAATCCTCTCTTTTCAGATTGTCGACAGATTCATTATTACCGTTCAGAACACTGGCATAAAAATGAATTTGTGGGAATGAAGTATTCTCCACCTGACGTACAAAAAGTGAAACTGGGCTTTTCGGTTGATTATTTGTGATCGTATGGTTCCTTGTGGTACTCTGATTGTTGGTTGTTGGTTTGGAATCCGTGGTTTTACTGTCTGCAGGCGCTGATGAGTCAAAACTATCTGTTGTCAGCTCATTCAGTCTGTCTTCAAGTACCTGTTCATCAACAATTTTTAAACCTTTTTCTATAAGATCAATTGCAGCATCATAATCCTGCTGATCAATATAAAAATCCGACCACTCCACGTACAGGTCAGATATATCAGCTACTAACTGAGTATTATCTTCATCATAGTACAATGCTTCCTTATAGCTATTACTTGCCAGCTTATATAACTTGACTTTTTCGTCATCGGAAGCAGTTTGTGCTTTCTGAATGTAAGCTCCCGCCAAATCTGAATACAAATCTGCATTCTTCGGATCAATTTCTATCGCTTTCTGGAAGCTCAGGATCGACTGGTCATAATCTGCCTCAGCCAAATATTTCTGTCCGGCCTGTATCAAACGTTCTACTCTCTTGGCAGGCTGATTCCACCATACCAATCCTCCGACCAGTATTAACACAAGTATTAAAACAGAAACCAATACCGCTACCACCGCTCCAAGACGGGAACGCTTTTTAGAACCGCCGTTAGGTGTATCTAAAAGCTGCGCCTGGGCTGGTTCAGGATTATCATATGAGAATTCTGTTTGATCGTAAGGGTCAGACTGCTGATAGGGAGCAGGCTGTTGATAAGCGTTTGACTGCTGATAGGGAGCAGATTCTTGATATGAGTTTGCCTGCTGATAAGGAGCCGACTGTTGGAAAGAATTCGGTTGTTGGAGAGATCCCTGACCCTGAGAAGAATCTGATTCTTGAGAAGCTCCTGGAACCTGGAAGGATTCCGATCCCTGGGATGATTGCTGTACTTGGGAGGATTCTGATCCAAGGGATGATTGCTGTACCTGAGAGGATTCTGATTCCCGGTATGATTGTGAACCTTGAGAAGATTCCGATCCAAGGGATGATTGTGAACCTTGAGAAGATTCTGATCCCTGGAAAGATTCCGGTTTATGAAAAAATTCTGACCCCTGCTCTCCAGTCTCATGATTTATCTTCTTTTCTTCTTCGGTCTTCTGAACATCAAATGAACCGGGCTGTTTTGCTCCGCAATAAATGCAAAACTGCTGGGAATCTTCTATTTTCTTTCCACATTTAATACAAAACATCTTTGCTTACTCCTTGAATGTAGCTTTTTACAATATGAACACACGGAAGATGTTCAATTCAATGATGATATTATAGTTGATGGTCTCTTGAAATTGTATAAAAATATGATAAATAACCATCTTATGGGGATGAAATGCAAAAAAGCTCCGGTAAACCATATTGCGGTTAACTGGAGCTTCAGATTTAATACATTTACACAGATTCTGATGTCTTTAATTATTCCTTTACATCCAATTATCTTCTATGATAAACTACGCATCCAGGATGTCACCTATAGCACGAAAGTGTGATGGACGGTAGGCCTTCCGATATGTTCGGAGGTCGAATATTCAGATTGTGATATGCCCTCCGAACCGGAACTGTTGTACCGGAGCATATGCTCTTAGTCTTCACCGGAAAGGAGGTAAATGCAGATGTTGACGATAGAAGGATTAATCGCAGTTATCAGCCTTGCGCTGTCAGCGTTCGGTCTCGGATACGCCATCGGACGCAATAGCAAAAGCACAAGAGAATAGCCGCCCCGGTACTCGCAATACTCTTGGACGGCTACTCTTGTAGTTAGTTTTTAAGGATTGCCTACCGTTACCGGGGTCATCCTTTTTTATTTGTCTTTACGCCTTTATCTTAACATTCTCAGCCTGCTCTGTCAAACAACGAAAAACTTCGAACTGTAGTTTTTATTATTTATTTCTAATCATTGAAATTATTTCATCTCTTGAATGATTAACATTTTCTACTTCTCCAGTCCTGCTTTTATTACTTTAACTATTGGTAAGATATGGTTTCAGCATAACTGTTTTTTCAGCTATCTCCAAATAACACTCTTCACAGTATGAGGCAGACAATCCTGCCCCTACACCTAATTTGATCAGATCCTTTTTGGTGATATCCTTTCCTTTGCCTCCTACAGACGTAGTTTGCTCACCCCAATATGTGTCGCTGTAGGTCAGATCGTAAGCAGGTGCAAGACGCCATCCGTTCATATCAGTGTAAAGGAATGAAAAGTTTTTTGTGTGGTCATCTCTGTTATGGGTTAAAACATTGAAACACATGGTTTTAAACATTTGCTTTTTGTCAGAATCATTATCTTTTGTCAAAACCCGCACCATTTTCAGGTATGTCTCATAATCACAGCACGGGGATCTGAAATCAGCTTCCAACAGTGCTGCAAATGTAATGGTGAAAATCTTTTCTCCCTGTACCCTGTCAAATCTAACAGTTTTAAAATATCCGGCACATACAGAGGACGGTATAAGCCCGGTTTCGGTCATAACAATGCCACAGTCTTTAGCACACAATGAATAATCATATTCTCTCCTGCCACTGATGTCGGGATCTGTTTTCGCAGGAAATTTCACTATCCATTCCTTGTTATCTTCTTTAATGTTTACCTTAGGTCGTGTACCGCCGCTTGAACCTCCCAATTTGTAAAGCATGTCAAGCTGGTCGGAGTACCTTGCTGACATTAGGTTTTCGCACTCTTTTGCTATCACATCATAATCCAAGCCTATGTTATCCAAATCATAGTCAGCTTCTTTTGATGGCAGATATTCCAAGGCTCCCATTCCCGACTTGCCTATGTAGGCAAGTCGGTCGAGTGTTGTTATATCTCCACGATTTATTTCAATAGACTGCAGATATCTATCCAATAACAATCCACCCCAACTGTCCGGGAGGCTGTCCGCAAATACTCCGAATAAACCATCAAATCGGTCAATCGATCGTTCATTTGGAATAAATACGTCATTCCTTAACGGAAGTGAGAACGGGCTTATGGAAAATCCGGTCTTTTGCCATTCAGTGCTGTATTGGAACGCGATTCTCTTATCCGGTGTTTCCGCTAATGTTCCTACAAGCCTGCCGTGATAATACACATCAAGCTTTTTATCTGTTTCCATTTATAACCTCCTCAATGCTGTTATATACCGGTCGGGTAAATAATTCGTTTATCTCATTTACCACTCCCAGTTCCATTGTCAGTTTTACAAATGATTCCAGCGATATCTGTCCGGTTTTTTCAAATTTTCTCAATGTGGCATAACTGACATTGCTCCTACCTGCCAATTGTTTTTGTGTTAGTCTCTTTCTTTTTCTTATATTTTTCATTCTTAAAGCCAGTCTTTTGGTTACGTCTGACGGCATATCCCATAAATAATCCATATGATTGCACCTCGTTACTTATTGCTATTATTATATCATTTTATATAAAATTTATCATTTAATTGATATCTTTATAGCAATCTTTATGAAACAATTTGCAAAAACAAATACACAAAAAAGGTTACGCAATGAAGCGTGGCCTCGTTTTTTGTCCGTAACCAAATTAGTTGTACTTAAAAAATCATCATTATAATGAGCTCTTCAAAATTTCATTACTTTATTCTACAGGGTTCAATTTAATTCCTGATGTGCCCATAACTAAAACAATACTATCATTATCATTATTAATTCTGAAGCTATCTGCATACCCAGGCATTCCTCGAGTAACTTCAAAATCTTGAAATTGATAAAAATAAGCAGCATCAGTACTTTCTGAGCTAATAGCATAACAGTAAAATGTATAACCGGAATAGTGATCAACATCAGGATCAATTCCCAGATTTACAATATTTCCCTTATTAACGGTAAAAATCATTTTTGTCGAATATTCTGGCAATTCTGGGTTAAACACATATGTACCTTCTCCATCATACAACCCATTAATTAATTGAAAATTTCCGTAAAATTCCTCGCTACTAGAACCATTATAATACTCTGCTCTTCCATAGGGCACATCTTCTTTCCATTCACATTTCACATAGGTATCATTACCATCATTAACTATAAGTACTAACAATCCCGGACCTTCACGCAAACCTTTTTCAAAGCTTCCACAGAACAAATAATAACTTCCATCTATTTTATACAATCCGAAACCATTGCCATTTTCACAGGAAATATATTTTCCATTAAACATATCTGTTAAAGCAATTATTTTATCAACATTTCCAGAATCTAAGATGTTGAACCCTTCTGATGTAATATCCAAGTCTTCAACAATCTTTTCTACCTCTCTTATGTTACTAATAGTTTGAGATTTCTCCAATAATTCATCATTACCGAGTATTGTATATCCATCCTTCAATATATTTACAGCATGATCGCTATCACCTTCTTTTATTGCCAACTCTGACCATTCGCAATATAACTCTAATAAGATTTCTTGTACATTCTTACTGATTTCTTCTAAAGATATATCATTAGTTGTAGTGCCGGTTCCATCATTTATTAAATCGATAATAATTCCATAGTTTTTAGTTGAGTTTAAATAGAGCATATCAATGGTATTATAATCGCTGGCATCCTTTATTTCTCCATAATAGGCATCTCCGAGTCCTCGATAAGCATCTATATTCTTAGGATCAATATCTATCACTTTATTAAATGACAAAATTGCCTGTTCAAACTCAAGATCTGCTAAAAATTTGTTTCCAATTTCCAATTGCTTTTGTATTTTCTGGGCATTAGATGCACAGGCGCATAGGCATACAAGTAACAAAAATTCAATTAGTAGTGTATATATTTTTTTATTCATAGAATGCTCCCGTATTATTTCAAAGTCCTGTTGCTAAGTCGCTTCCTTCCAAGTGTTATAAGCTATTTTCTGTAGTACCTAAACGAAGCCCTATATACTTTTTATAATTTGAACACACAAAAGATATTCCAATTCATGAATCGTTACCAGTTTTCAATAATTCTTATTGCTTCTTCTGCATTATATAAATCGTTCGCTTCCATTGATATATCATAGATGGTTTTTATTTGCGCTTCAATGTTGTTATAAGCTACCTCATCATAAAAGGTGTCCGCACTATTATCATCAAGATATACTTCATCATGATCTTCATAATTCGCTCTCCATTTATACCATCCAAAATCATGTTCCTTGACAAATTCCCCTGATTTTAACCTATACACAATATAATCAGAACCGGTATAATTAAAAACACCGTATTCTTCATATAGTAAAACCAATCCCGAACGTGTTATGTAACCTGAACCATTCTTCATTTCTTCTCCACTAGTACATATACTACTTGTTTTACCAGCATAATATGTCATCGCTCCGGATTCTCCTGTAAACCGGTTGTATATTAATTCAGGAATATCGTCATCATCCACATAACCAATTTGATAACTTATTTCATAGCCAATTTGATGATCGTATGAGTCACCATATTGTGAATATGCTGCCTCCAACTCTTTTATTTTCTGTATATAAGCCTGTTTCCAAGCCTCATCCATCTTCTTTCCGTCCTTACCTACTCTCTTTCCATCCGGTGTCACTGTATCTACGAGCATTGCGCCATCAGCCCCGACATAATATGTGTCATCGATCCACTGGTTCTTAAGCATGGCTCCGCTTTCATCGAAGTAGTATTTCTTCCCTTTTATTTCCTGCCATCCGGTGAGCATAGCGCCATCAGTTCCAAGATAATAGGTCTTTCCGTTGTCTTCCTGTAGTCCGGTAAGCATCACTCCTGATTTATCGAAGAGGTACCATAATTCACCTATCTTCTTCCATCCGGTAACAGATTTGCCATCGGCTTCATAGTAATGTCTTCCGTCGGCTTCATTCACCCACTCATTGAAATGATATTTGCTCTCATCAAGCTCTATTACATAGGTTCCCTTTTTGTGTTCACCTTCGTAGCCATTTTTGCTTACCGCATAATACTCGATACTGTACTTTCCGTTTTTTCCAAGGGTTATAGGCTCACTGTATTCATTTTCTTTGTTGCCGGTTTCTGAATTATCAGCTGAGTTTGTATCACCCGATCCTGTTCCGGTGATAATGTAATATATCTTACTATCCCCCGGTGCATCCAGGGTCAGTCTTACCGGATCCTTATATGTTCCTTCTGCCTCAGAGATAGTGACCTCCGGATACACATCTAAAAGCACTTCAGATATCTTCTGATTTTCCGGCATCAAAGTAACAGCTTCCTGAAGAAATTCAACTTCTTTATCGATATCTCCATTTTTCTCATATGTATCCGCAAGCATGACATACAGATCCTCATTCTTCGGATCTATCTCCAACATCTTCTGCAATGTCAGGATCGCTTCGTCATAGTTCTCTTCCGCTATGTATTTATTGGCAGACTTAAGCATTCGCCTGATACGCTGAGCTGGAAGATTGAAATATACCAGCATGCCGACAAGTGATACCAGAAGGATGCCCGTCACGACGGAAATGATTATAATTGGACTTGATTTCTTTTCCATACTTACCCCTGAACGTTTTATATTATGTACACACATAAAGTGTTCCAAATCATGATGATATTATAGATTATGGTCTCTTAAAGATGTATTAAAGGATGCATTCCGGCTTTTTTTAATAAATGACAAGATCAACTTATGTTTGAAGCGATAATCTGTTCGATAGCTGCTGCATAGGGAGACATCACAAGGTAAACATAGTTACCGTAAGTCTTAACTGAGCTTGCTGCAACAATCTGATACTGATCAGGCATATATTCCTGAAGTTCCTGAGCCTTCTGCTGCTGAACTGCACTAAGCTGTTCTGCAAGTGCCGGCACGTTTGTAGCATTCTTTGCCTTAAGGATGGCAACTGTGTCTGCATGTGTTACATCCTCAGGTATGGCGAAAACATATCCATCAAGCTGTGATGCATCGATTCCGTAATAGTTTTCAATATAGTTTGCATCAACTGTGATCATACCCGGAAGAAGTCCTGTATTTATAACCTGGCTGTAAATAGCACCTGGATCTACGTCTGATGTATGAACTCTGGTCTCCACAGTAGGTGTCAAGGTATCAACGATAGTCCGCTCGATAGCTGCTGCATTGGGAGCCATTACAAGGTAAACATAGTTACCGTAAGTCTTAACTGAGCTTGCTGCAACAATCTGATACTGATCAGGCAGGTAATCCTGAAGCTCCTGTGCCTTCTGCTGCTGAACTGCACTGAGCTGACCTGCAAGTGCTGCCACGCTTGAAGCATCCTTTGCCTTAAGGATGGCAACTGTGTCTACATGTGTTACATCCTCAGACATAGCGAATACATAACCCTCAAGCTGTGATGCATCGATTCCGTAATAATTTTTGATATAGTTTGCATCAACTGAAATCATACCACATGAAAGAAGACCTAAAACCTGTCTGTAAATAGCACTTGGCTCTGCACCTGATGTCCGAATCTTAGTCTCTTCAGCAGATGTAACGGTCTCAACTATCATGGCGCCATCAGTTTCATTTACCCATTCATTTAAATGGTGTTTGCTCTCATCAAATCTTATTACATTGGTATCTTTTTTATGTTCACCCTCGTAGCCATTTTTGCTTACCGGTTCCTTATATGTTACTTCGGCTTCGGAGATGGTGACCTCAGGGTTAACATCTGAAAAAATCTCAGCCAGATTTTGATTATCCGGCATCAATGTCACAGCTTCCTGAAGAAATTCTATCTCTTTATCTATATCGCCATTTTTTTCATATGTGTTTGCAAGCATGACGTACAGATATTCGTTTTTCGGATCTATCACAAGCATTTTCTTTAATGTCAGAATTGCTTCGTCATAGTTTTCTTCTGCGATGTACTTGTTTGTAGTTTTAAGCATTCGCCTGATGCGCTGTGCCGGAAGATTGAAATATACCAGTATCCCCACAAGCGCAGCCAGAAGGATCACTGTTACAACAGATATGCTAATAATCGGACTTGATTTCTTTTCCATACGTACCCCTAAACACTTTTTAAAATATGTACCTTTCAAATATAATACATCTTTCAAAAAAGAAAAACGCCAAAAATCGTTTAGATCTTCAGCGTTTTTAGTCTTTACAGAATCTCCATCTTCAGCTTTCCAAACTCTTCATCCGAAATAATTCCCTGCTGTCTGAGATTACTCAGATCTGTCAGCTTTTTGATCTTATCTTCAATACTTGAACATTCCGGAGTGCTTACCTGGGGCTGTGTATTTTTCATTGCTGCAGAAACCGCCATAGACATTGCCTCTGCCTGCTCATGAATTTTCTTATACTCATTTATCTTTAAGAGATCCAGGCAATAGCGCTGGAACTCAGCTGCATTTTCTATACCTTTGAAATACATGGTTGTTCCTGCAACAGTTATAACTATGGTTGAATAATTAAATATCTGTCCCCAGAAGGTTGTTCTTATTGCAACAGATGTGATCTGTTCTATAGGAAAATCAATACGTTTAACATTAAATAATCCTTTTTTTCCTACCAACCGGTTGGATGAAACCGATAATTCGGTAGTTAAGTAATATATCCAACTCTGGGAAAAACCTATAATTACCAATATAAATAATATCATTACTCCAAAACCGAAAATACTCATTTTCCCACCTCACATTTTTTCTATGATCGAACCTACAAAGAACAAAAATAACGATGATAGAAACCATGATGGAATAAGTATTCCCCAATGGATACGAGCGACCATTATTTCCTCTTTATCGTGCTGAACCGTATGACTTTTCGAGAATGTAACTACCAGAATAAATAATACCGTAGGGATGAAACCTAAAAAAATAGACATTAATATTTCCTCCTTGATTAAAAATATGTGTTATTTTTTTTGTTTGCTTTCTTTTGTATGAACACATATTAACAATTGCGCGTACCATAAAGATCGTAATCTGACAAAATGTATTATTTGCTGATAAATGACATTACGCACCATTTCAAGAAAAAACACTCCGGAGCCTGTCCTTCTGGTTCAGCTCCGGAGTGTTGATTATTGATATCCGTTTTTTAGTTTTCCAAATTCTTCATCGGAAACAATCACCTGTTGTTTAAAATCATTCATGCAATCCTTTTTTTCGTCCTAAGTATCCGTCTCACCGATTCGTCGATTCTGTCCTCGGATATCTCTCCGCTTTTTACAGCATCAAGTATCGCTTCGTAACCCGGGCGGAAATCTCCGGACATGAGAAGCATATCATTTCCGGCAAGAAGTGCTTTCCGGCACGCTTCGGCATGTGAATAATGATTCGAAATGGCGCCCATATCCAGGGCATCGGTTATTATCAAACCTTCATACCCTAACTGACCACGCAAAACATCTGTGATCATGTATTTTGACAATGACGCAGGCGTATCATCTCCGTGAATCTCAGGAAGCGAAATATGCGAAACCATGATAAGCGGGATGTCATTTTTTGCAGCATCAGAAAATGGAACGAGTTCATCATTCATTAGTTCATCTAACGTTTTATAGGAATACGCGTAATCTTCATGCGTATCTTCCTTTGTACCGCCATGCCCGGGATAATGCTTATAACACGCCAAAACATCATGACTCTTTAGACCTTCGGCATAGGCCAATGCCATCGCCGAAACCAGATATGGATCCGAGCCAAAGGAACGATCCCCGATTGCAGTATTATTAGCGTCCACAAACACATCAGCATCAGGCGCAAGGTCCAGGTTGATACCGTATTCATTCAGATACTCACCTATGGTCGCACCCACCTTGTACGCTTCTTCCGGATCTTTTGTATCACCGATTTTTTTCATGGCAGGAATATCTTCTATCCCAAACTCCGGATTTTTCTCAAATCTTGTAACTCTCCCGCCTTCTTCATCCACTGCAAGGAACACCGGAATTCCCGTTTCAGACAGAGCATACTCAGACATTCCGCCTATCATCTGCTTTGCCTGTTCAGGTGTCTGTAAATTCCAGGCAAAATATATGATTCCTCCCACAGGGTACTCGGAAAATGCTTTCCGGGAAGTATCACCTGTTTGTATGACCTGCCCGACTCCGGTCAGTGCTTCGGGAGTAACAAAGAACAATTGCGCCACCTTTTCTTCCAACGTCATTCCGGAAAGACGGGCTTCCACCCAGGCATCGGTAGCGGCAGCAGACTCGCCTTTCTCCAACTTGGAATCAGCAGAGGCAGCAACCTCGCTTTTTCCCACTCCAGAATCGACAGGAGCATTAGCATCGATTTCTTTCACACGGGAATCAGCTCCTGCTTCCCCCACCCGAGACTCTGCAATTTCTGCCGGAGGAGGCAATTCACCTTTCTCAGCGTCACCTGTTGCTTTATCACCAACAATTACTTCTATCTGTGATTCTCCGGAAACCGTTTCCTTATCATTAACAGATTCCGGCGCATTCTTCTCATCATCGGATCCCTGTGCGTTCTCCGTTCCTGTCTCCGTCTCTGTCCCTATCCCGTTTTCCAGGACCGTCTCCCTGGAGGCTTCCTTCGCCGGTGACTTTACCGGTCGCGCGCAGCTGACCAAACAAAGGGCCAGAAGCATTAGCACTACTTTTTTTCTTATTTTACTAAGCATCATCATAGATAATCCTATTCAATTTACTGCTCATACTCTATTACGTAGCCGGTTTTTCCTCTGTAGTACTGTAATTCAGGATCACCCGCAGGATGGATTCTTTCGTCATTCCAGCTCCAGACACCCTTTATGTTCCATAGCATGAGATACTTCTCTTCCGTTCCATCCAGATCGTTACGTGAAGGCTCTCCGGGATACCATGCCTGGTACTGATTGAAGTCCTCACCTGTGATCCAGTGGCCATAGCATCCTGATGAATCCATCATGGTGTATCCGCCCATCCAGCAGTACTTGATTCCTGCATTTTCGCACAATGCCGAAACCTGGTTCATCTCATCCTGTGAAGTGATAGTTACAAGATGTCCACCCTTTCTGATTGCGGCAGCATTGGCATCGGCCCAGGAAATATCCTGTAACACAACTTCGTAACGGCTTGAGTGATTGCCATAATCAATGACTCTGGCGGGTGTAAAGCTTGTGGTTGTACTTGCACCGTAGTTCGAGTCCTTATCACAAACTACGCTTTCGATACTTCTCGGAGCATAGCGGTCTGCATCTGCCTGGGAAATATATTCAAGGCAATACATATCCTTTTGCTCGGAATAAATCTCGTTCAGAATCTCCGTCATATCATAGAGATCATTGATATTCCAGTACCTGCCGCCTGTCTGATCCGCTATATATGTTAATGTCTGCGTATCCACACTACCGGCGCCGATGATATAGATTGGCACCGATACTGCCCTTGCATAGTCAACCACCTGCTGATAATTAAATACGCTACTGTTATCCTGTCCGTCGGTAAATGCAATTACGCAATGCGCACCTGCCTGTCCGGAGGAATTGGTTACGGCCTCATAAATGGCATCGTAAAGCGCCGTTCCGCCGTATGCAGACATACCGAGAATTCCATTGTTGAGATATACCGGATTATTGGTATAGGAACACATATACATAACGCTGTCTTCGAAAGCGAGCAGCTCGGCACGGTCGCCGTTTGTATAATCAAGACTGTTTACGAACTGACTCATTACAGACTTCACCTGATTAATGTCACTGTCCATGGATCCTGACTTATCCGCAACGATGTCAATGCTTATTCCCTGGTTGCCCTCAAGCTTCTCTATCTTTTTGATCTCACGCTCGATAAAAGCTCCGCCGGAAATCGACTCACGAATCGCAGCAGTAGGCGATAATAATGTCTGAACATTGCCATTTGCATCATTAATCTGGAAATATACCCGCACTAAAGGATACTGGGAAACATCGGATGAAATATAGACCATATTTCCTTGCATGAGCTGTGCTATCTCTTTTTTTAAACGGTCGTAATCTATTTCGGATTTTTCGGATGCTGCGGAGACTGCGGTTTTATCATCAGGTGTAACCATACCGGATTTTTTAGTATCGGATCCTTTCCTGATATTACCGGAATCTTCTTCGTCATCAGAATCCTCTACGTCTTCTGAAGTCTCTACACTTAATTCCAGTTCAGAAAGATATTCTGTAAGACGTTTGTTTTCAGGGAAATAATTCAAAGCTATTTCAACTGTGTTGATAGCATTTTCTTCCTCTCCTATCTCTTTAAATGCATCCGCAAGAAGAAGATACGCATCCATTTTTTTGGGTTCAATGTCTATGGCCTCTTTTATCGCCAGTATCGCCTGTTCATAATCCCCTTCAAGCATGTACTTTTGAGCCACCTTGATGTTCCTTTGGTAGCGCACCATGGGCATCTGCCGATAAACCAGCAAACCACCCACCATCAGCATCGATAAAACGAGAATCACAGACAATGCGATCAATGCTTTATTCCCGGATTTTTTCGGTTTTACAGATGCAGGCTCAGGCTCTTCCATGTCATCAGGATATTCGTTGAATCCTGGTTCTTCGTAGATTCCAGGTTGTTCATAATTACCCGGTTGTTGATAAATTCCCGGTTCTTCATATACAGGTCCTGATTGAAAGGCATCTACATTACCTTCTGTTGGCCCTGGCTGAAGGACTTCTGCATTACCCTCTGTTGGATTTGGACGAAGGGCATCCGCAATACCTTCTGTCGGTCTTGCTCGAAGGGCTTCTGCATTACCTTCTGTTAAACCTGACTCTGATCCGGATCCACGCTGAACATCATCTGTGGGATCATCTTTTGATGAATCCCGGGCTGATGTATCTACATCTGATGGTGTCGACTCATATCTTATCTTTTCTACTTTTGCTCCGCATTTCATGCAAAAGCTTTGATCTTCCTTGATTTCCGAACCACATCTCATGCAATACATAAAATCACCTCTGCTTCCTGCAATCGGTTTTTAATTAGCCACTATCTTTACATCGACAAAAACCAATCATTAAATAATCCGATGAATACAAAAACCTCCTGCCCAATATCCCTTTTATAGGATATAGGCAGGAGTTTTTTAACTATATTTCAGACTTTTTGATACATATAAAGTCTTTTTAATTGGATTTACGCACCTGTAGATTCAGCTTCTGTTTCGTCCGCAGCATCTGATTCATCTGCGGCGTCAGATTCTTTTAATGTGATACCGTCTCCTGTATCAACTGTCTTTGGTGCCAGGCTTTCATCAACGCTATCCTCATGATTATATGAGTCAACATTCTTTGTAACAACTTTCTTATAGAGTTCATCTAGTGAACTATAACCGTCATAGTACCATCCCCTTCTGCCAAACCATCCTGAACTAAGTCCTGAGTCTATAGTGACTTGATCATAAGGACTATCGTAACTTGTAAGATCAACTTTTATCTTTCCGTCTGCTCCAATCTTAATATCGTCGAAGCCGATATACCAGTAAACATCATTGATCTTATCATAAGTAGCCTCATCATTTTCATAAGTGTCATGAACCTGAACCTTATATACAAGGTAAATCTCATTATCACCTTTGCCATTCTTTGATGTTAGTAAATAGTCTCCAATATATGTCAATGATTCGAGTGTTTCATCATCATCCCAACTTGCTACATAGGCATTGTATACATCTTCAGCCTGAGCCTGCATCTCAGCCAGAGAATCTTTGCTGAGTTCACTGAGTTTGGAAAGATAGCTTTCGAGATTCTCAACTGTATATGTCTTCTCGGTAGCCTCAGGAACCTTGCCATAATTCTTCGCACAGTACTCGATCTTGCTTGAATCAATGGTTACAGTAATTGTATCTCCATTGCTTAAACCACTTGTCTTATCACAATCAAAATCATAGTAGCTAAGCTCTGAGCCAACGTAATTAAGGTTTGCATATCCGTTAGGTGCAGTTCCTGAAAACTCAACAGTCAGATCCTTAAATGCGTCAAAAGATCCGATTTCCTTAAGTTCTGAAACTTTATATTTGCCGTCCTTATACTTAAGTTTACAATTTACATACTCTGATAATTCATCTTCTATATTCCATTTATATGAAACTTCATCTCCATTGGACAGACTGTAATTATCATCAATACTTACACTTATGGAGCTTCGTACAAGATCAATAGCGTCATACCTGTCTAAATACTTATCATCAAGCTCTTTCTTTGCAGCGCCGGTAAACTTAAGCTTGGAGCCATACTTTTCATCAATCGCATCCCAATCGATTGAAGCTTTAACTTTTCCATAACCATCAAATCCATCTGATTTCAATGTCAGATACTTGTCAAGATTTATTGTATTTGCATTATTAATCATAATAGCAAGTACAACAATCAACAGAACTGCCCCACCACAAATCATACCTAATGTCTTTTTAGGCAGTGCCTTTACTTTATTTACCACTTTGGTGGCTTCTTCTTTTACTTTTTCGCTGTTTACATTAATCTGAGACCCCGGAGCCATCTTAGGTATTCCATTTGTCTCCCCACTAAGTGGTTGTCCGCATTTGTTGCAGAACTTATTTCCGTCTGCATTTTCTGCGCCACATTTTCTACAAAACATTGTTATTCCTCCCAATAATCGTTTTTTTACCTTACCCATTATACCCAACTTTTATTTTTTTTCATCATTTCTATAAAATATTTGTGATAAAAAAACTAATTTCGGGTATTTGGCGTAATTAGTTTTTTTCTTCGCATGGAAACATAATATCATCTGAGGAAGTCTTCTGCATCATAGTCTGACAGAATGCATAATATGGTGACAAAATGCATTTTAACCGACATTTCCTATAAAACCAAAGGTAATGTGTTCAGATGCATCTTTATCAAGATATAATGTCAGACCCCACCAATAAAATGGGCCGACACTTAAGTCTACCCCTCAATCCGCTCGGAAACTCCAAATTATTATGAAGATTCAAGAATAACCGGAAGTCTCTGTAAATAGACTTCCGGTTATTTTATAAAACTGATTGTTTATCTCCTTATCTCACAATTGGGATTTGCAAATATCAAATCTAATTTCTCAGGAACACTAGTACCTCTTACACCAATATTTGTCAGACTTCTTATTCCACAAACAGGAGAAAGATCTGAAAGATTTTTATTGTTATCAAGATACAGGTGTTTTAGATTCTCCAATCCCGAGAGCGGTGTTATATCTGTAATTTCATTATCATTTAGATATAAATTTACCAATTCACTTAATCCGGAAATAAATGAAATATCTGTTAATCCACAATTATCTAACTCCAAAGTACGTAATATTTTCAGGTTCTTCAATGATCCAACATCAAACATGACCCCATCTCTAATACTTAAATACCTTATATTATTGAAATTTTTGAATTGCTCCAAACCTGAACTTTGATTTCCATCTAATTCAATGTCATCAAGATACTCCAATTGACTCAACGGACTAATATCTGTCACAGGATTTCCATGAATATCTATATATGTAAGATTTGTAAGTTTCGCCAATGAAGATATATCCGAAATATTATTATTTTCCAGATTAAGGCCTTCCAATATAACGTTATCGCTCAAAAAAGAAACATCACTTATGTTGCAATCCAGCAAATCTAGCTCTCTTATGTTTGTATCCAGCAATCCCTCCCAGTCTGTTATCTCATGCTGATCAAAAAGTCTCAATACTTCAAGATTAGTCATCCACTTCAGATCATTAAGAGAATGAAGCTTATATTCATATCCATTCACCTCGTCGAGTTCGATAATCGTCTCAAGATCGGTATCGTAGATTTCTTCTTCGTCATCAAAACCTAAATGTTCTCTGATAACCTTTTCGAAAGCTGCATCCTCGAACTGTACTTCTATCGGGTCATAATCAATCGAATACTCATACTCAACAGATTCAGATGGAATTCCGTTCTTAACACTGTAAGCCGAAATATTTGTTTCACCTCTTCTTAATGTGTATGGTTTTCTGTACCTGACATCCGAAAGCTTATTGAAATCATTTTCTATATCTAACACTATTTCAGCGCCATCAATGTTTTGGAAATCCAATTCCTTAATTTGGTTATAACTGCCGCTTTTAATGTTTGCAACAGGTGCTTCAGGAACATACTCATCTATAAACCATTGCTGTTTATTAGTTCTGGCCAAATCTGACAAATCCTGGCCATAGTCTATATCACCGCTCAGAACACACAGTTCTTTGTAGGTTTCATACAATTCCCTGTTATCCGGTTCTATCAATATGGCAGTTTCCAGACTGTCTTTGGCAAGATCATATGACTCTCTTTTGATCTGTACCTTTGCAGCACCAAGTCTTGCCATGGTATCTTTTGGATTAAGCTTCATTGCTTCCCTGAACTCGACAGCGGCGCCTTCTATATCCCCGGAATTCAACAGCTCGTTTCCTTTTTCAGTATGCTCTGAAGTCTGACCGTAACCGGCATCATTAACCGTTGCAGGCTCTTTGCTGGCATTGCAGGATGTCAGGATCGCCATCATTAACAAGCCCATAACAGTATATAAAACCGGATTAAAAGATTTGATATTAAGCGCACGCTTGTATTTCATTATGCTGTCCGTCATAATACTTCCTCCTTGTTTCCTATTTCACTGTCCGCAGGTACTGTTAAATCATCAAACTCATCGTTTACAGCTACTGTTGAATCATCATTCACAGGTACTGTTTCATCATCATGTTCATCGTTCACAGCTACTGTTATATCATCAGATTCGTTATCCAATGCAACTGTTTCATCGTCATCATATACTGCACCTGTCTCATTACTCTGCAAGCTGATTTCACTATTATCTCCGACTGTTTCCATATATTTACTTGTTGCAGCCTGCTGTTCTCCCAAAGTGCTTGTGATGTCATTGGTGATGGTTTTCTGTCTGAGAGTCTGCTCATATAATTCTTCTTTATCCAATCCGTCTTTATGGCGGACTTTGAACCATGCAAAGAGACAGCTTACAATTCCTATAAACGCAGCCACCCCTCCAACAGGGAAATAGTTTGTCGAAGATTCAGCCTGATAGTAACTGGGTCTAACAAATGCAATATCAGCGCTGAAGTTTTCAGCAGACAGTAAGTAGAACAAAAATGCTAATGCACATGAAATCAATAAAAATGAAAAAACACGATTTAGTAGTTTCATCTTCTGTTACCTCCATTTCCACCGACTTCACGATAATAATTTGATGCAACATCATCAAATACCGATGAATCAATAACCTTTGGAAGACCTATATAATACTCTTCAGTATCATAAGAAGGAACATTTATCATCTCCACTGTTACATATCTGTCGGAATCACCATTTTCCTTCACTGTGAAATTGAGATCATAAGTATTGGTGATATCCTTTTGTATAAAAGCATAAACCTGTTCCAGTTCTCCCGGTCTTGTTGCACTGGAGTATATTCCTCCGGTTCTGTTGGCAATATCTGATAAGGTTTTCTCGTCTGCACCCTCCATACCGATCGTAAAGATTTCAGTATTATCCATGATGGCCTGATCTATAGATTTATCCAACAGCGCATCCTCATTAGAATTATATCCATCTGAAAGAAGAACAATCACATGTCTGCCAGATACTCCCTGTAATGTTTGTAGTGCTCTGTTAATTCCGCTTCCTATATTTGTTCCACCCTGGGTAAAAATGCTGTTAACTGAAGATGAAATAATATCTTTCGAATCAGTCAATGGAGTAACTATTACTGCATCGCTGTCAAATACAACGAAACTTAAATTGATGCCTGTATCTATTGATTCAACAAATCGTTTAATTGCATTCTTAGCTGTAACTAATTTTTGTCCTTCCATGGAACCCGAACGGTCAAGTACGATAGAAACTGATAACTCCTCGGAGTTTTCTCGCTTACTTAACGTAAAATCACTCTGTGCATCCCCTGTGTCCGTTACCCTGATATCCTCTTTTGTCAGTTCACCATCTCTCGCGTATGAAATTACTGCATGTATTTCAGGATAATTTATAGTCTTAATGTCAGTAATACGGACTCCTGTGTATAAATCCTTCAGATATTTTTCCAAAGCATCCTTAAAAACCTCATCATTGCTTGTCAGGTTTCCTGTCAATGCCTGAAGGAGCATCTTTACAGAACTTTCGAATTCATCTTTTTTTGCATAATCGTTAAAGTATTCATGATATTTATCTGCAAGAATCATACATTCTGTACCAAGCCAGTAATCACGGTTAAAGTTGTTCGATAAAAAGACATTATCAAGTTCATTTTTGAATTCGTCATCACGTCCGGCATGAGATAAAAGTCTGGCAAGCTGAATATGATATGCGTAAGTTCCGTTTGCATCGGGAGTTATGTTTCTGAGATAATTAACGCCTCTGTTTTCCTGAGCAAATTCCAGTTCTTTCTTTGTCATTTCATATTCAGTTTTCTTCAATTCGTATTCTTTGTTTTTCAGGTCCTTTTCCTCAGAATCACTGCTGCTTTCCGCTGAGAGTGATAATTCATCAAGTTCTACCTGAAGATCCGTTATCTTCTTTAAAATAGAATCTATCTCTATATCTTCCTTTGCAAAATCATGCGGAACGTAGTCCTTGACAAACATCTCGGACATCATGATCTGTGCTTTGAAGTTTCCTTCTGCAGCCATATCCTTTGTGATCTGATAAGCGCTGCTCCAGTCATGAGATTTCTCGGCTGAATTGACATCAGCCATCAGAAGATCTCTTCCGGAAAGAGATGATGTATCATAATCAGAAGCATCATTTCCAAAATCCGGCTCATATCGAAGATCACGTAACATTTCCCACTTTGTTTTCTCTTCATCACTTACGTTTAAGCCACTTATTATTTCACCGGCGATACTTTTATAATCATCAGAGGAAACAGCAGCTTTGTCAGAATTATCAAGGCTAATCAAATCTGTTTTTTCTTTATATTTTTCGTCATTTAACTCTGTGAGTACTGCATTGCTGTTTTTATAATCTCCCGTTAAGTTCATTGTTAATGCCTGTAACAGCAGCACATCAGGATTATTTGATGAGTTTTCGCCCGCTGCCATAGAAGCATTATAAGCGTCAGCTACCCTGTCTGATTCCAGCAGGCTTGCTGCAACATATATATTCTGACGTAAATCATCAGCTTCGGTATAACTTAGTGCTGAATTTTTACTTTTACTAATTCCAAATACACATGCAGCTATAAAAAGAGCTGTTATGCAGTAATATATTGAATAGGTCCACTTCTTAAAAAGACTCAGCAATGCAAGGATAGCCGCAGTCCCAAGAAGGATCGCAAAAATATACTGTTCCATTACTCCTCCTTAAGATCTATACGATTAAAATCATGGGCACGATTTACTATGTTCCCATAATCGGTAATTGGATTATCCGATGCCATCAGTACATTCAGTTCTTCCATAGAATCTGTAAAGCTCAGATCACTTATCTGATTTTCATACATCCAAAGTTCTCTAAGATTTGACAGACCCGAAAGAGAAGCAGCATCCGACACCTGATTAGTTGAAAAATCAAGCATATTAAGTTTTTTCAATCCACTGACAGGAGTAATATCCTTTATCTTGTTATCCCATAATCCCAATGTTTCAAGTTCAGTAAGACCTGCCAGGGGTGAAATATCTTCCAGATCATTCCATCCAAGAGCAAGTTGTTTTAACCCTGTACACTGTGATAAAGGAGTAATATCGGTCAAATTATCATGAACCAAAGACAGCCTCTTTAAATTCGGTAACGCAGCTATCTGAACAAGGTCAACATTCTTCTGCCATGCAATCGCAAGTTCATTTAAATTAGTGCAATACTGCAAAAATGAAAGATTGCTGTAGGATCCTTCCTTATTTATACTATTTTTTTCATTCTGTAATATGTATCCTCTATTTGAAAACAATGCACTGCTCCAGGACTGATAATCCCAGCTTTCATCGCCAATGAGATACAGACTATCTATCTTTGCAAGCTGATAGTTATAAATATCTGAATTATTGTTATTCTTTCCTGATATAGCCTGTGATAGTATGTTCCTTATTTTATAGTCTGAAATTGATACCTTCTGAACCGGAACTGTTACTATATAATCCAGCGAAACCGTGTCGCTTCCATACCCTAATCCATTAAAAGCCTTAGCCTTTACATGGATTTCCGGGTCAGAAATAACCACACCGTCTTCATTCATGACATTACCACTGTTGATCGTCGGCTCTGAACCATCAGTTGTATAGTAGATGAGACAATCTTCCGGCTTCTCAGAACATGTGAGCTTCTGATAGCTGTCATAGCTTCCTGAAGGCAGACTGAATTTAGGCTCCGAAACTTTGGCCTTTTCATACATTCTTGTTATTTCCGGATCCTGTAAAATCAGCTTTTCCTCAAGTAATTTTTTTGCTTCTTCCTGCTTGTTTTCCATGATATATAACCGGAAAAGACTCAGTACTATTTCTGGATTTTCTCCATCCAGCTCAAGTGCACGCTTATAACTGTTCTCGGAATCTTCATAGGACAGATTGTTCTGGTAAACTTTTGCGAGTCCCACTATGGCATCCAGGTTATCATTTTCAATTTCCAAAACCTTATCGTATGATACGATAGCTTCGTTATAATCTCCCCTGTCTAAATATTTTTGTCCTTCACCGATGTAGTCCTGTACTGTTTTTTCAGGCGGATTACCGTAACTTACCGGTCCGTTTTTCAGACTAAACATTACTCCACATCCAAGCACCACAGCACCGATAAAAATCAATGTCGCTGATACTTTTGCAGCTGCTCTCTGTTGCATATACTCTTCTCCCTCTTATTTATTAACACCGGACACTTTTCTCAGTGCCGATATTTCCAGATATTAATGATAAATCCCACTATACTGCATATCAATCCTACGGTTCCGACGCAGATAAGAATCATTCCCATGAAAGTAATCCTCCTGAATTATCGCTGTTTTTGAGCCTAAATATCTGATCCACAACTTCTTTTAAATAAATTAAGACTCCATGTTTGTTGCATCATTCCCGAACAAGCCCCTGGGATTCAAGATCTTTTATCAATCCTCGAAGCGAACTCACTTCACCTTCAGTATCTGTACCTTCCGTCATGGACTTTACATGATCCCAGGCATCCTGAACACCGGAATAGTCTCTCTGTTCAGCAGGCAGTTCACTTTGTTCCGCTATACGAAGCATTGTTCTCTGGTACCATGATTGATAGTCATCCGGATACTGTTTTTCCATGATATCGAGGATATCTTCGCCCGCCTTGAAATCTTTTTGTTGCTGTCTGATCATGGCAATGTTTCTGTACAGATAAGCTTTTTTGTACCCGAGATCCAAAACCTTCAGGAAACTATCAGCAGCCTCCTCGTAGTATGCATTATCACCTGTTTCCAATGCTGCCTTATACGCTGCTTTTCCTTTTTGCTCCGTAATTTCAGGATACAATTCAATCCGGATGTTTTTACTATAGTAATCAAGCATGTCTATAGCTTTAGTGTAGCAGCTGACATCCGAAGTTTTGTCTCCATGATCCTGTAATTCCTGAGAAACATCAATGATGGCTTTTACGGTTATGGATTCATTATCATTTTGGGCAATGCAGTTATCCAGCACCTTAAGCATTTCATCTGCGTTCCCTGTATCTATGGCAGTTCTTACATCGATGTAGTTTTCTAAATCCACGGAATCGCTCATAGTTTCCCATCTTGGTACAAGCTCTTTTGCTTTTTCTATCTGATCATCATTTATCAATGAAATGATATAATCCTGCAGATACCCCGGATTCTCAGTATCATAATTTGCGGCTGCTTCATAATACTTTAATGCAGCCTGATTTTTTCCTTTTCCTTCATATGTCTGTCCGATTATATAATTAAGTCTGCTATCCATGATGGAGTCCGGAAATAATGTCAAGACCGTATTGTTTATGTAATCCAGGCACTTATCATATTGCTGTTCCTTTTGATATGTGCTTGCAACACCTAAATAGCCTTCGATTAATTTTGGTTCCATATCGATGGATTTCTGAAAAAGTGATTCGGCATTTGTAAAATCACTTTTTGCTGCAGCATTTGCCGCATCTAAGAGTAATGTGTTATAAGCTTCCTGTTTTTCCTTGAAATGAATATTGATTCCCAGGAACAATACAGCCATTGACAAAACCACTCCGACTATGGATGCCACTGCTCTGCTTCTTTGTTTTCTTTTTTGCTTTCGGTAACTTTGATTATATGTATCGACATGAGTCAAAGCATGCTTTAACTGGTCAACATTTTGGAATCGTGTTTTTGGGTCAAC
Source organism: Oribacterium sp. KHPX15 (assembly GCF_900107835.1). Lineage (GTDB taxonomy): Bacteria > Bacillota > Clostridia > Lachnospirales > Lachnospiraceae > Oribacterium. The sequence continues at coordinate 23,738 of NZ_FNRG01000003.1, read as the reverse complement.
ACTTGTACATATCTGAATAATTGTACTGAATCCGTCTGTCAGATCCGGATTTATGGAATTTGCCATGGGCAGCGGAAATCCGTACTGTGCAGGACTTTTGCCTGTTGCCATGGCGAACAATGTTGCGCCCAGGGCATATATATCTACCCGGCTGTCTTTTTGTGAGTGAACATTGGTCTGCTCAGGAGCTGCATATCCTTTGGTAAGGAAAATAGCACCCTGGCCGGCATCATCAGCCGGTATGGCAATACCAAAATCAATCAGCTTAAGATGGTTATCTCTGTCAACAATCAGATTTCCCGGCTTCATATCACGATAGATGATAGGCGGCTTCTGCCCATGCAGATACCCAAGAACATCACATAATTCAACACCCCACTGAAGGATCTGCTTTTCTTTGATACAGCCCTCCTTCTCTATAAGGTTCCTCAGGTTGGTTCCCTCAACATAATCCATGATGATATACAGATTTTCATTATCTTCTGTGATATCAACAATTCTGGGCAATGCGAAATGATTTAGATTCTTGAGAATATTGGGCTCGGAAAGAAGCTCGATTTTTCCTCTGTTTAGTTTATGAACTGCCTTAATCGCCCAGTAGTTATGCAATGTTATATTCTCAGCAAGATAAACATCGCTCATTCCGCCCCGGCCTATTTCTTTTATTATTTTGTATCTTCCCAGCAAAATTTTATCCATAAATACACCATATAAGAGGCTGTATATATACAGCCCCTTAGTAATTCTTCCCCGGTTTGATTCTTATAGTTTATACATTATTTGTTGTCATAATAATTCGCTAACTTATCAATAAATTTAGTTCTTTCTTCATCGTCAAATCCTTTGAAGAATACCTTATCAATTGCATCATGATCAAAGAAGAACTGAGTTCCCTCACCCATAGATCCTTCAGGATAAACTACGCCTATATAGTCATACTCTTTTCCAGTAGCCTTATCTCCCTGTTTAACACCAAAAACCATTACTTTCTTTTTTGCCTCTTTTAAAATAACAACTGAACCTATAGGCAGTAATTCTCTAACATTGTTCTTCATAAATTGTATCTCCTTTTAAAATAATATATTTTATCAACTAAAAATTAATGAACCCCACTCACATACGGTATCTTTTAATTCTATTGCCTTCGCGCCTGTTTTGTTAAAAAAGTTTTGTCCTGCCGACGTAACGGCTTCTATTCCGCCCATTGGATCATCTGCGTAGTCAAGAAAGAGATCCGAAAGCTCATCTTTCCATTCAGCCTTTGGATTATCTGTTGCTATTTGTACAATCCCATTAAGTCCGGCATCCACTACTATAGTTGCGACTGCTACGCCACCTGCGATTAACCAGGCCGGAGCCGTAGTGATTCCGGCAGCTGTTGCAATTGCACCCACTGCTGCAGTAAGGGCTATGTTTTCCACCACTGCTAATCCTGCCTCATTTCCTGTCTCTACAAAGAATCTTTCCAAAGTCATTCCACCTTTTTGATATTCTTCATAGTTTTCAACTCCACTGTCAAAAATTTTCATGGCCCAATTGCAAGCTGCTGAAGTCGCTTTGCTTGCATTCGAAAAATCAAAATACTGCCCCACAGAGTCGCTCATTGAAAAAGTACTAGGATTTAAAAATAGATCGGACCATTCCGTTGTGGGTGAATCCACTAAGTCTGCAAAACCACCAATAATTCCTGCAATGCCACTAAACGGATTAGAGGGATCATATGAAACTAACTTTCCCCATGGACCTGTTGCTCCTTTTAAAAATTCAAGAGCTCTATTATAATTAAATCCAATCAATCCACCCGCAATATCCTCAACTGTATGGATTACATCACCAAATTGCACAGGATTATCATTTACCCATGATGGATTATCTGTGATACCCACGGCAACTGCTTCTGCACCAATACCTTTAATAACATTACCGCCAATCAATCCGGTCTCCGTTGAGATATACTCCTCAACTACCTCTTGTAGTGTAGTTGTACATTTTATTAAAATATCGTTAGTGTGCCTCATATCACTCAATAGCTGTGTAAGCCTACCATCGATGGCAGATCTGTTTTGAACTTCCCATCTTATATTTCGCTTTACATTTGCTATATCAGAATAAAGTCCGTTATATTTTACAGAATAACGGCGAAAATCACTATCGACCTGTTTAGCTTCTTTAATCCTGATTTTAAACTCGCTCATTTAACACCTGCTAAAACATTAAGATTAATATAATACTACGTAAACATAGATTTGCTTTATCTGTTTCCTTTATTTTATGTTTATATACTACTACCTAATATTATCTTCAGTGAAAAAGCTGATGAACAGCATATTTTTCTGACAAAAGGAACATTTCAGACTGATCTGACTGCATCCTCTTATGCTTTCACTATTCTGTCACCTTTCACCCTTCAAGTTTCCTTATTACTTCTCCCATATTGAAGACCAACTTCGATATAACCTGCTAAAATTATAACATCGCCATAATCCATTCACAATAAAAGAGGCAGACACAATTAAGTCTGCCCCTTAATACGCTCGGGATGCCTTCATGAACTTTGGAGGCCCTTTTATAATAAATCTGACCCTCGATGCCAAATCTGATCATCTGTATCATCATCGTGAGTTGATGGCACTTCTTTTGTTTTAGAAACTTCTACGGTCATCTTCTTTGCAGGTTCTTCTTTTCTGACTTGTACTTCTGCTCCTTTTCTTGCTGCCTCAGCTTCTTCTAAAAATCTCTTCAACACAGGTGCACCACAGGATGGACAGAAATCCGCACCAGACACCAAAGGACCACCGCACTTTCCACAGAATCTGATAACATCCTTCTTTTCCGTTTCAACACCGTCTGTATTATTTGATACATTTTCTGCCGGATGACTTATTACTCTAGACATCTGACTCGTCGATTCTGACATCTTATCACGAGAATCTTCTGTTTCAACACGGGAAAGCAACTCATTAATGTCAGCATCCATCTGCAACTTTTGAAGGCCAACTAAACCGGACATCACTAAAATCATGCCCAATGAGATCATATTTAAAACATACCATCCTGTTGTTTTAAATAGGCAATAATTTTGACTGGCTATATCCTCCGTTACTTTTCTAAAATATAGCCACATTATAGCATCAACTAGTCCGATCAAAAAAATGGCACTAGTATTCTGTTCATCAGATTGCTTATTCTTATACAAAAGAACTAGCAATAATATTGGAATAATCACACAAAGATACATTATTGGATATGGTTCAACTGCTTCTTCTCCTGCAATAGTAATTCCTCCAGCAGCCGCCATAACAGATACCTGCATCTCAAAACTGAAAAAAGACGCTATGAATGACGGGCAAAACACCATCACAATACATATGATAGAAAGAATTCGTAATACTTTCCTGACCGTAAGTTTTGAACCGCCTGCATTTTCCTTTTCCATAACAATCCCCCTTTATAAATCTCCTGCATATTGCAGAAACTCATATTCCTCTTCCTGTTTTTCTACTCTCTTTTCTTCTATTTTTTCAGGCAGTGATCTGCCAAGCAATGAAAGAAACACCGCATTTAAAGTATTAAAAACCGCTCTCATATCCGGTCTGTCTTCGGGTTTCTTAGCAAGCATTTTCTGAATCATGACCTTGCAATAATCATTATTGATCTTTCCAACATCCAATGGATGGTCATCCAACACAGCTTCGTATGCGTACTGATACTCGTTATGATCAAAATCCGGCATTTCACCGGTGAGATATTGGTGGAACACAAGTCCTAATGCAAAAACATCCATTTTGCAGCTAAGATTCGATTCTATCTCTGCAATGTGAAGGAATCCTTCCGGTGACAGATATACCATGTCACCATTAAGTTCTTCACCCAATTTTGGACTGTTGTATTCAAAAAAACTGCAGTCGAAATCGATGATATATGGTCTTGGAATATACCTGTTGTTAATGATCAGTATATTATCCGGCTTGATATCCGAATGTATTATTCTCTTCTCATGAATCCTAGCCATTGAGTGTGCAACAGCACAACAAAGCCGAAGCCTGTCCGTAAACATACATTCCTGCAAATCCGAAATCGACATTTGCCTGTCAACATATGCTTTTGTTGATATATAGTACTTTGATCCAACCCTGAAGAATTGTTCCACGGCTGCAATGTGTCCATCATCAGCATCACGGATGGCAGAATACAATTCTTTCTTTTCCTTAACAAATGAATTGCATATTCTGATCCTCTCTTGTTTTTTCTCTTCGGTAAACATGGCATCCTCTGAGGGATAGACCGGGGCCAAAAATTCTTTTATAAAATATTTCTTATTTGCCCGTAATCCAATCCCCCACTTGGAAAAACCACTATTGTCACAAGTCAAAGGTCCATCCAGATAATAATTATTAATGTTAATACAATCCATATTACTCTTCTCTTACAGCATACCGGTAATAATTAGGCTTATAGCTTTCCCAAAATGATATGCCTTTATCCGGTTCCGCAGCATTAAATCTCCGGACAATGTCTGATACTGCTTCATACCGGTTTCTAAAATATTCCTGAACCGAAACAAAGTCATCAAAGCCAAAAGCCGCAATCGCAATTGTCTGATCATCACCGGATCTCTTTGAAATATCCTCGTTCAATGATTTTTGCCATATATCAACATTAGGCGCTTTAATCAAAGACTCCAAAAGCATAAGTTCAAATTCCATAGGTGATGAAACATACCCGAAACATCCATCAGAGGCAGCAATAACCATGCAAGGGTGCTTTATCGGAAACGTACGGGTATGAAGTATGAATTTTTCATCAGCAGAGAGTACATTTGTAAGAGCACCGTCTCTGGTCAGGTTACTCATTGCATCTTCGCCTTTGATATCATCTTCGCTGATTTGAGCCAGTCCATAATAATCCAAAATATATGTCCTTGAATCCCCTGCCCAAATATGTTCTGATTTCAGCCCTTCTTTATCAATACTAAAAGCAACTGCAGCGATTGTAGATGGGAAAGATCTGACCATCGTTCCCCTTAATTTTGAAACTTCTTCTCCCGAGTTCTTTTGACACAATGTAAGATTGGAAATGATATATTTCTTAAGCAAATCCGAATCCCATTTATATCCAAATGAAGAACATGCATCAAACCACATACGTACGGCATTTCCCACTGCTCTGGAAGCAAGATATGCCTCAGTTTTTCCGGAAATAGCAGAACATGTCTTTGAACCCAGTCCGCCACACCCATCAAAAGCGCCCATTATCCCTGCTTCCACTGTATATGCTTCAAAACCACAGTCCTCACCCCTGGTCAGAATTTTTTCATTACAGATCAGAAAGTGCGTTCCCAATAACTCCAGGAAATCCTTTGAACCTGCTGCAGTAAACAAACTATCATCCACGGTAATGCTACCTCTATAAAATCTTAAATTGTCTGGGATATAACAGAAATAATCTGGCCATACTCCGCATCCTTTAAGCCGTCACCTGCTTCGGAAGGATAATGAAGAACTTTGTCCCAGTTGTCTGAAACCTGTTTCCAGCCCTGCATATCCGGTGCAAAAAGTACAAGACGCTTTGCTTCCTGATCCATATATCCGGGGTCTCCGGCATCTCCCCACCAGGAGGTCAACTCGCGTATATCGGAAGCCATTCCCTTCGGATAGTATTCAGAATCTTTTCCGAATCCAAGTTCATGTGCATCATCATCTGTCCACAAAACTATAACGTGGCGCTTTTTAGCATTTTCTGTATTCCATTTAGATCTTATCGCGTATGCCAATGCTTCCAATCCGTCCTCTGGATCATCTCCGCCTCCCTTGGCTACCAGACTGCCAACACATTTCTTCAATTTTTCGGCATCTTCCGGAAGTCTGAAGAAATCAGTTACAAGCATAGCATCCTCGTTGTCAGCCAAATAATCTCTGAATGCAATAATCCTGACTCTCAGTGTATCGATATGCTTTCCTTTCTGCTCCATACAGTTCTTAACGTCCTGATACAGATTCAAAGCGTTGTTTTGTACGATCTTTATAATATGATCCATACTTCCTGTTACGTCGATGCAGAAAACCATATCAACGTTGTACTTAATCTTGTAATTGCTTCCCATAATAAACCTCCATTTAAATCATTTTTTTAGTTCATATATATTATAGATTTCCACCTCTATAAATCAGTCCTTCTGCTTCTTTGAATTTTTTTCTAAACTGATTATTCCTTCTACGCATTTTTACAGCTGCAGCAATACATACGATCATTGCAATTGGTGAAACTATCGGATAGATACCACATGATATTTCTCCAAGATACTTTGATTTCAGCATAAATATTTCGATAAATAAAACCACCGAAGGAGCCATGGTTCCTATAAGGCCCAGAATTGTTAATGCATACGATGCACGGTTATCTGTCTGTTTGGAAAGCTTCATAAGTCCAATAAAAGAACAAATAATTGCCACTGTACCTAAAGCAATCAGAACATACAACTGCCAGGGGGCGAAGACAACAAGTCCTTTACCCGTGTACTCATTAAATACGAAAGAACCAAAACCATTTGCATCTTTAAGAAAATCTATTATGGTAAACGTTCTATGAACCCCGTCTCTATTGGTGTAACCCACAATAGTTGTAAATGCTGACAAAACCGCTATGACAAGACCCGTATATGCAACGATAGTCAATTTATCACCTTTTATTTTTTTACTCATAATCCCCCCATATCGATTATTCATCTTCATCAGATACATCGTTTTCATTTACATTAGTAATTATACAACTTTGAATCTGTAGCCTTTTTGGAATTTCTGTCAAAAGGCTCATCCGACCTATCATTTTTTTTAAAATTCTGTTTGTCGCCGGTATTATCGCTATCGGAAGTGTTTTTTGATTTTAACTCTGCAATCTCATGTTCTAATTTCTCAATATGCTCTTTAAGCTCAGAGATTTTATCATTCAAAGATTCTTCAATATCGGCGATTTTACTTTCTATGCTTTCCTCTGATCCGCTGATATCAAAAGTCTGCTCAGGCGCCTGCGATGTGATTTTTTTCCTCAATCCATTAACATCATCTTCCAGCTCCTTTATCCTATTCAGGCTGACAACGCATGATATGGAAACAATCATCGATATCAATGCCAACAGCATCGTTACCACAAGCAATGGACCGCTATTCCTATTGTTTTTCTTTTCCTTTTTATCCAAATTATTCTCCACTTTTACAGGTTCTTTCACCCTTGGACTTATTTCGTTTATTTCAGATGGCTTGATTTTTTTTGTTTCAGGTAGCTTGTTTTCTTTTGTTTCAGATGATTTGATCTCATTTGTTTCAGGCGGTTTGGCATCACATAAATCCCAAAACCCATTTCCATTTACTAACGGAATTTGTTCCCTGCCACAATGTGGGCACGCCGTTCCATTGTTAGTAATTTTTTTACCGCACCACTTACAAAACATATACCGCCTCCACTACTTCTTCAAACCACAAACAACGCACCCCGTCATTTGCAAATCGTTATGCGTGCCACACTCGGGGCAATTCCAAAAGGACTCTGCATGATTTTCAAAGGTCATGTATACTTCACTGTCCTCACTGTCAATGCCATACGTTTCCCCACTGTTTTTTCCCGATTCGGTGTTTTGATAGACCGTACCAGTAGAATTTGAATATTCGCTAAAGTAGGCCAAATCTCCTTTAAATGCACCTGTTTGATTCTGTTCCTGATCATCGGTTACGTTCTCATTATCCGTATATGGTTTTCTTGGTTTTAAAAAATTAAATAAGCCCATACCTTTTCCCCTCTTTTTTTCTTTTCATCAGCCAAAACATAATCCGAAAGTAAACTTGAAGTTTTTTCAAGTATTCCTCCGGATTATTCAAGGATTGATTCGTTTTATGTTTGTCGATAAATACTGTCAATAGTCATAATAATAAAACTAAACCGACTCATTCACAGATTACTAACTCTACATTTTTCACTATTTACAGACTAAAACACACTTATAAATTATACATCTTGCCACATTATTTGTCACTATGTCGTAATAATATAGACTTTCTTTAGATATCTAATTTTCTAAAAAAATACATTTAAATAAACGCAAAAAAGCGGGGTGCACAATGCTCATGCACTGTACACCCCCACTTTGTCGAATCAATACTTCTTCAATTTCAAAATATCACACCTGCTCAAGTGCTTCCTCCAGCGCTCTTGAAAGCTGGTCTCCGCAGGAGGTTCCTTTTCCTCCGCAGTCTACACCTTTAAGGATTTCTGCAATCTCACTTGCAGGCTTGCCTTCGCAAAGACGGGAGATGGCTTTCAGGTTTCCGTTGCAGCCTCCCACAAAAGAAACATTTCTTACCTTCTTTTCATCATCCAGCTCGAAATCTATAAGTCTGCTGCAGGTTCCGCTTGTTTTGTACTGAAAATGTGTCACGATATATCTCCTTTTGGAACAGACTACTCATTTGTCCGTTCATTATTATAATGTTTTATCCATTCATTGGTCTCTTTTCCGGAGCCAACATCCGGCTGAATTCATAAAAAAGCTATTGGATCAACCTTATTCTGCCTATCAGCGGCAATTCATTTGGTACCTGATCGGCGGCCCAGATTACACCGAGAATAAAACATATCAATATAAAAATCGCCCATAACCATCCGACAAACGGGATCAGACAAAACATTCTGAACACGTGGAAAACCAAAGCCTGATTCATATAAAACTTTGCGCCTTCCCTGTCTCCGGCAAAATATGATACAATGAATCCTATCCAGGTCATGTATGCAACGACACTTGTGGCCTTGATTGACATCTTCCCGTAATTTTCCGTGTTGTAATCATGATTCCAATTGTTAACAGCCTCGCCGTTTACATTGGAACTGTACGAACCATTTACAATAGGACTGCCCGAACCGTTTACATCGGTACTACCTGAACCATTTACATTAGGACTGCCCGAACCGTTTACATTTGGACTGCTCTGACCGATTACATTGCCGCAATTCGGACAGAATTTGACATTATCATCTATATACGCTCCGCATTTAGAACAAAACATAACATCCTCCTTCTAATCTATTAACTCACGGTATTCACCGTTTATATCTCAAAAATAAATATGACCGGCTGCTTAATTCTCAGCTCTTACGGCCTTCGAACTGAATTGTATTTTATAAGATATGATCGCGGAAACGATCATTAATATACTGATCCATTGTGATGTAGACAGTTCCGAAAGGTGTCCCCTTAAACTGTCATATCTCAGAAATTCAAGAAAGAATCTTACAACACCATATAAAAAAAGATACATCTCGATTGTACAGTTAAGATCCGTTCTGATCTGAACTGTAAAAATGATAAGAGCAATGATCATCAGTGCTGCAGCTTCAACCAGCTGAATAGGAAAAAGTTCTACCCCGGCAGGAGCATAAGAACCTTCAGGGAATACAACTGCTCCAACCCCATGATAGGGAATTCCGTAGCAGCACCCTGCCATAAAACAACCTATTCGCCCAAAGGCATGCATAAAAGGAATCAAAAAAATAAGCTTTCTGATATAGGTGCCTGCAGCAATCTTATGAGCTATGCCTGCAATGTAGGCAAAGAGAAAACCGCCGATAAAACCACCGTAAAATACAAATCCTCCGAGTATCAGTTCATTAAAATAATTAAAGTCCGATATCCTGCTCCAATCTATATATTCTCGCGACACAATGAGATACAGCGCCTTAGCACCTGTAAATGCCCCTAATAAACAATATGCCTCGAGAATAATGAAGTCATTAAAATCAAGCTTATTTCTTTTTATAATAATTACTGCAACAATATTGGCCAGAACAAGCCCCGCTGCAATACATAATCCGTATGATGGGATTTTCAAACCAAAGAAGTTTGTGTATAAATGCATTTTCTCCTTATTAAAAACCCCCGCACAAAGGCAGGGGTCTCTTTCTTATTACAATATATCCTTATGCGTAAGCCAGAGCTCCAACACATGCTGCACATGCTATATAGAAAATAAGGGATATAACTAATCCTATTATAGAGCAAACCATACCGGCTGTTGAAATACCGGCTTTTGCAGGATCTTTTCTTCCCAATGCACCAAGAATAATTCCAATGATTGCCAGAATAGTTGATAACCAGCCCATACCCGGAATTGGAATAAAATTAAAAATGATTGCAATAATACCTAATACCAATGATGCTACACCCATAAAAAATTATCCTCCTTTAGGTGATTTATAATATAAAAAAAATATTCAGAGACAATTTTAGTAGATTAAATAGAAATCATCAATATTTAAATCCATAAAAAATCTTAATAAATTTTTTTATAGCTGTCTAAGTTCACGCACTTAACCTTCTTTTTTCAACAACCCGGTTATCGTCTCTTCACTGAACTTTTCAAAATCCTCCACCGGAAGCGGCTTACAGAAATAGTATCCCTGCATTTCTGAACATCCATTTTCCTGAAGGAACTTTGCCTGGGATAACTCCTCTACACCTTCAGAGATAAGCTTCATGCCGAGGTCATTGACCATCTTTATCATATAGGAAACGATGATTCTTCCTTTTTCCGGGTCACCGTTTGCAGTAAGGAAACGGAAATCAAGTTTTATACGGTCAACCGGTATTTCCTTCAGCATACGAAGCGCTGAATATCCGCTACCGAAATCGTCCATTTCAACTTCAAATCCATATTCCCTTAATCGCCTTGATGCATCAATGATAAGAGCGGAGTCCTCTGCATAGGCAGTCTCGGTTATTTCTATATGAATCTGATCCGGCGTCAGACCGTAGGTTGTTATCAGCTCTTTAAAGTGATTAGGGATATCAACCTGTTCCTTGATATCACTTCTTGAGACGTTTACAGATACAGTTCTGTGGATTCCCTGCCCGTTCCATCTCTGAAGATCCTGACACACCTTTTCCCAAACAAAACAATCAAGATCATAAACCAATCCGGACTCTTCAAGAACAGGAATAAACTCCCCGGGGCTTATCCAGCCGAGCTTGGAATGATTCCATCGGCACAGAGCCTCTGCTCCTATGATTTTTCCGGTTTCAAAGTTAACCTGAGGCTGATACCATACCTGTATCTCACCGGAGCCGATTGCTAACGGAAGATTTCCGATGATGTCCGCAGATCTCATTCCCTTTTCCCACTGATCGGGATTATAGAAGCCATAGCTCTCTTTAAGGTTCTCTTTGACCTTTTTCTCAGCTACTCTCGCAAAATCAATCATATGATCAACATCGGGATTCCTGTAATCTTCAGGTGTAAGCACATAAATTCCGCTGCAGATTCTGACCTTATTATCATGATTTCTGTTTATAAAGAAATCTCTTATATGATTGATTACATCATTTTCATCTTTCTTAAGCTGCGTATTTCCACCTGCGTGTCTCAGAACAACAAAGTGGTCTCCTTCCATTCGACCTATAGCTTCATCATCTTCCATTACCTCCATGGATTTTTTAGCCCAGAAGGTCAGAAGCTCATCACCTGCTTCTTTACCGAAGCGGTCATTTATATACTTGAAATCCCTGATATTGTTGTAAGAAAGAATATACTTAGTGTCAGGATTATTTCTCAGAATCTCCACAACCTTTTTTCTGAAACCATTGATACTGAGCGCTCCCGTAAGGGGGTCATGGTCGATAAGCTCGCGCATCTTCTGCTCCTGCTGTAGTTTAAAAGAACGGTATTTCTGCTGTGTGATAATGAGTAAAGATATAAACAGTAATGAACCAAGAAGCAGGACAACTCTATACTCATCGATATAATCAAAAAAGTTATACTGATATAACTTACGGGAAGTGTAATCAAGTACGATACCCTGTCTGACGGTATCCGGAAGTCCGTCAATTCCCTGATTAAGTCGTTTTATAATGTCATAGCCTTCAGCCGTATCTCTCGTACCCACTCTGAAATCCATGGAGAATATGGTTGATGTCTGCGCAGAAAGGTCTTTGTAAGAAGGCTTCTGAAGGACGTAACTCCATACATAGGAATTGTGAAGAAGAGCATCAACTTCACCTTTACGAAGGACTTTAACACAGTCATCTATCTTTTCATAGAGATTGATCTCCATTCCGGGATACATCTGGCTTATGGTTTCAGCCACACCACCCTGGGATTTAAGCATTCCCACCTTAATTTTATTTAAAGATGTAATATTTCGGTGATTTACTGTGACTATAGTGAAGGGGGTCTGCATCAGGTTGTCGGAAACTATGCTGCTCTGACCTGAAGAACTTTTTATGGCGCTGCCAAAGGGTATAAGAATGTCATACTCCTCATTGTCCAGGGCATCCTTAAGAGTCTTTTCCTTCATAACCCTGAACTCAACCTCGAATCCTGCTTTATCCGCTACCGCCCTCATAAGATCAGCACCGATACCTATCACCTCTTTATTATCATCGAGATAGAATACCGGACATCGATCAACAGGTACACACACCGTTAGAACCTCTTTGTTAACTGTGGTCTGGTCTGCTAAAGCCCCAAAGGTAAAACAAAAGACAACAAAAAGACACACAATTGAAGCCAGTATCAGATTATGGTTTCTATTCGTTCTCAAATCAGCATACCTTCCTTTTTCATTGCCCTATACATTGATTATCGGCCTAAGATAATTTTATATAAATCATTCACATCAGTAAACTCAAAAGAAACGATATACTTACATTTGGAAAACAATTTTTCAGTCGCATATTCACATCCGTCCCAGGTGGAATTCCCGATGGGATATAAAAAGGCGGCCGGGATAACCCGACCGCCATCAAAAGTGTAGATCACTTTATTATTTTTTATTATTATCCAACATACTCTACAGCGCTGTTTCCTGCGATCTGACCAAATACGATGATATCAGTTACAGCAGTTCCGCCAAGACGGTTTCCGCCGTGAACGCCTCCGGTAACCTCACCGGCTGCGAAAAGACCAGGGATAACTTCGCCTGACTTGTTGATAACTTCTGAATTAGTATTGATCTTAAGACCACCCATTGTGTGATGGATACCGGGAGTTACAAGGATTGCATAGTAAGGTGCTGTTGCAAGGTCGTTCTCATTAGAGAATGATGTACGTCCGAACTCTTCATCCTTCTTGTCAGCCCAGATCTTAGCCCAGCCTTCCATTGTCTCCTTGAATGCATCTGCAGGGATACCGATAGCCTCTGCAAGCTCCTCATAAGTCTCACCTGTATAGCCGTAACCGGAATCAAGGTAGCCCTTATATACCTTTGAACCATCGATCATCTTCTGATCAAGGATAAGCCATGCAGTACCATTTGTCTGCTCGATCTCAGCTGCAGAAACCTTATCTCTTGTTGCAACTTCATCGTAGAAACGTTTTCCTTCGTTGTTTACAAGGATAGCACCGTCACCACGAACACCCTCTGTGATAAGGTGTGCATTGCCGCCCTCATCAATATGAACTGTAGGATGGATCTGGATCTGATCAAGATCAACTACGTCAGCATTAACATCTTCAGCCTGTGCCATCTTGATACCCTGGCCAAGAGCACCGTCAGCATTGGTTGAGCAGAAGCCCTTGAGATCAGGTTTAAGCTCTTCAACCATCTCCTGGTTTGCACCGAAACCACCGGTTGCAAGAACTACAGCCTTGGCATTTACAGTGATCTCATTTCCGGTCTCACCTTCTGCAACGACACCAACTGCCTTGCCGTCTTCCATGATGATCTTGTTAGCTGTTGTATTGTAGTAAACCTCGATACCGTCTCTCTCCTCAACGTTCTTTGTAAGAGCAGGTACGATGAATGCTCCGACTGAAAGTGTCTTGCCTTCTGCATCTACAGGTCTGTGGATACGCTTAACTGAAGCACCGCCGGCAGCACCAACAGATGAAAGCTCTGCGTTGTGCTCCTTAAGCCATGTGATAGCACCTGCTGAATTCTTTGTAAGTGTATCAACAAGCTCAGGATCGTTGATTCCGTGTCCGCCGATGATTGTATCGAGAGCCATAAGCTCAGGAGAATCGAAATATCCTTCAGGTGAAGCCTGGTAAGCATCCCACTGCTGCTGAACTGTTGCAGCAAGCTCTGTGATAGTCTTGTTATCAGCCCAATCCGTAGCAGCTGTCTTGAGAGTCTTCTCAACACCGTCACCCTCTGTAAACTCATTCTTGCTCTGGTATTCTGTGCCTGCAGCATTGAGGCCACCTGTTGAACGAACAGTGTTTCCACCGCCCATTACCTGTGACTCAAGGATAACTACCTTCTTACCTGCGTCAGCTGCTGTGATGGCTGCTGTCATACCTGCGCCACCCATACCAACTACAACTATATCTGTTTCGATGGTCATATCCTCTTGAGGCTCAACTGCTGCATCGATTTCTATTGAATCAAGGTCTTCAGGCTTAAGTCCTGCCTCTGCAAGAGCTGCTGTAGCTGCCTTAACGATAGCATCTGATGTGATGGTTGCACCGGAAACAGCATCAACCTGAATTGTGTTTCCTGCGATCATCTTCTCAGGGAAATCTGCGATAGGCTTTGATCCGATACCGTCTGTCTCTCCCGGACCTTCGATCTTAACGTCAGCGATCTTTCCGTCTTCAAGTGTCAATGTTACTGTTACAGGGTTGCTGTCACCGTGGATTCCAGGTGCTGATCCTGTAAATGTTCCTGAAACCGCTCCTCCCTCTGCTGCCGGAGCTTCTGTTGCTGCTTCTGTTGCAGCTGCAGTTGTTTCTGCCTGTGCTGCAGTTGTTGCAGTAGGTGTGTTTCCCGCACAACCTGCAAGTGCTGTTGCTGTCATGGCACCTGCCATAACCACTGAAGTAATCTTCCTACCCAGTTCTAGTTTTTTCATAATTTTTTACCTCTCAGTTCATTTTGACAATTTTGTCAATTAGATACGGTTTTCTGTGGCAATATTATCATCCGGCTATAGATAATGCAACGGGTTTTTGATATATTATTGACAACGTTATGTTTTTTTTATAAATGCAGGAGCAGATTAATGAATATCATAGAAAAAATGCATCAATTTAAGGATTCCTACACCTCGAATGAACAGAAACTCTATCAGATGATCATTAAAAATCCTGACCTCATACACACCTTCACCATCACACAGATAGCGGGTTTTGCCGACGTCTCTACTTCAGCCATGCTGAGATTTTGCAAACGACTGGGTTTTAACGGCTATAAGGATTTCAAATATGAAATGGATGCCTGGCTCCGTTCCGAAAGTGCACAGTCAGCTTCCGACAATCCTCTTCAAAAAATCGCAAGCTCCTTTTCCGATGCCATAATGTCTATACCGGAGGCATGTGGTGATGGACTAAACAAGCTTTCAACTGACATACTTTCATCTGATAAAGTTATGTGTTTTGGACGATACAGAAATAAGATAGTTTGCGATAAATTCCGGATGAATCTCACAGACCTTGGCATCCCCTGCCTTGTTGCCTCGGATCTTCTGAGCTATGAGCATTCCGAAAAGCTGGTAGATTCAGACACAACAGTTATCATTTTCAGCGTCTATCACGATATGAAAAGCTACCAGCGCATAATTGAGGAAATCTCATCCATAACAGATAAGCTCTGGCTTGTAACCTGTAATATTGAAAGAACCAAACATACTCCTATTCCAAATATTCTTCTCTTACCGAACATCTCAAACAATTTCATGGCCGTTGACCAGCAGACAGTCATGATAGCATTCGTGGAAATGCTGACATATATTTTGAGGCAAAAATAAAAGAGCCAGATCTTACCGCCTGGCTCTCGACAACTTTTAAAAGTCAATTAAACTATGAAAATCCAATGATTTTCCACGCTCTATTGCATGGGTTTTGATTCTCTCCAAAAGATAATCTCTGCAATATTGGTATCATTGTATTTTAAATGGCTCATATTCAGGAAAGCCGATAATGACATGTTTGTTTATGAAAAAATTTTTCCTTTTGGAGTGTAAAGCATGGCAAATTTAAGAGAAACAATAGAATATGCCGTCAGTTATTTAAACTTCAATTGTTGGATTGCCATCCTGACCATTGTGTTTTTACTGATCCAGCTGAAGTCTGATCATACAATACAAAAAACCATAAAAAGCGGAATCATCTTATGCTCAATTGAGATCATTATCTTATCGATCATAACCAACGTTGTACATTGTGTTTATGGTCGGGGACATAAACAGTTTCTTGAATGGTGTTATACTTTGATCTATTTGGGCGTGATGATCATGCCATTCCTTTTTATAAAGTGCACTAAGGTCAGGTTTTTCAATTCCACCAAGGGCAGGCTCGTTGGCTTACTGGCTGTTATCTATGCTGTGGAAATGTTCCTGAATTTAATATATCCGGTATATTTCAGCGTAACCCCTGAAGGTGAATATATAGAAGGACCTCTCTGGTGGTTACGCCCTATTCTGTGCCTGATCATCTATTCACCAACAATCCTTTCCATAATCGTAGGTAAATACCGTACAACAAGAACCGAACGTCTCACTGCGCAGCAGCTTCTGGCTTTGATCATTACCGGTGTGATATTTTATGATTTTTCCTATCAGGGCGAGATCATACCTATATTGATGGCTATAGGTCTTAACTTTACTTACTACATGTTCCTGAACCTCGACCTGAAACGTGATCCGGTTACAGGTTTGCCAAACCGTACAGCCTATAAAAACTTTGCCCTTGAAAACTCAGGCAAGGAAGATATGGTGGTCGCAAGCATAGACCTCAATAATCTGAAGGTTGTAAACGACAGTCTCGGTCACGACAGCGGAGACCAGTATCTCAGGGCCAATGCCTGCACCATAGCTGATGCACTGGAACCTTATGGACGGTTATACCGAACCGGCGGTGATGAGTTTGTATTTCTTGGACAAGACTTAACAAAATGCAAATCCATTTTGGAAGAACTCCAAAAGCGCAAGGATACCGATGAAAAATACGGCATATTTAATATGTCTTTTGCTTACGGTATAATCACAAAAAATGCTTCGGAAGATGTATTCGATGCCGTTAACCGTGCGGATGTCCTGATGTATGAAAACAAAACCGCGATAAAAGGGATAGAAAACGTAAGAAATCCAGTATGAACCGGTAACAACTCAGCCGGGTATAGACAGACCTGAGCCAATTGACTCCGGCTTACCTATACCCGGCTGAGTTTTACTTGCAAATCCAATATTCCGGATTCAACTGGCGGCGCAATTTTTTATAAATTAATTTTTATCTCAGTTTAATATGGAATCTGCATCCACGGACCAACGGGAACCTGGGGTCCCGGGGATATAGTTCCCTGGTCAACTGTTGTTTCAGGAACAGTGACAGAAGTATCTCCTCTTGAAGGACCGAACTCATAGGCATTTTCATTTCCTGCAGAACCTGCGGGAACGTCATTGCCTTCTGAATCTGCATTATATCCTTCATTTATCTCTGCCGCAGCTTCTATCGGATCTTCACCGAAAGACTGTTCCGGTAATGTTTCCATCTCAGCCCAGTCACCTGTAATGAGGTTTCCGTTTACATCATACATTTCGGGAACCGTCTCCGGCTCAAAGCCTTCAACAGATTCATGAGTCTCATACTGGATGTCAAGGTTACTGATGGATACCTTGCCGTCATCTTTCTTTAATTCGGGTGCCTTGTACGTACCCTTTACGGCACCGACGCCCTTCATGAGATCCTCTACGGATGCCTCCTTATAGCGTTCCGCAAGACTCTTGTCAATCTGTATCTCTGACGCTCTTTTTTCTACCGCCGCTGTATCCGTCTTATCGGATGTTCTGACGGAATTTCTTGCCTCAACGGTACGTATCGCCTGATACCTTCCCGTGGATATCGAAAGATTGGACGCCATATTATGTTCTGTAAGATCAGCCGTGTTTATCAGATAATAACTGCTGCCGGTTCCGTTGCTGTCCGAATTGGTAGTCACATTGGTCATTCCTGAAATTTCATTGAGACTTTCTTTTATCTCATCTACAAGCAGCCCGGTTCTTTCAGGTTCCGATCCCGAGACATTGAGAAGGATACATGCTGTCGATGTATTTTTCCCGTTCCCGGATATTTTATCTTTGGTCGCTTCTTTCCCTGCTGTATCACCTTTGCCCGTTCCTGATGTCGCATTGTTTTTTGAATCAGCAAAAAGCCCCTGCTCCTCCATAACCTCGACTGTCTTTTTGAGCGCCTGCCCCAGAGTATTACCTATAAGATGTTTTGTTTCCAGTTCTTTTTCCAAGGTGATGGCTTCGTCGTTTACCGAATAAACCTTTATAACTCGGTTAAAACGGTTTAATGAGAACTCCAGTGATGGATTTACATCCACAGACACATAGGAAACCGCAAATGCCGCGTTGTAGGTATACCAGACCACAAAGGTCAGAACCACCACCATAAATGCTGCTGCCACGAGACGTTTCAATATCTCTGCCGCAATCGGTCCGGCTCCTGTACCGCGGGTGGTCCCGACAATATCGATGGTATCCCCCGCCTGTAACTCATTCTGTTTTATTCTGATAATGTCACCGTTCTTCTTGAGAACCGCCGCCTTACCGTTTTTAACTTCCAGAACTACTGCTTTCATGTATCATCACTTCCTGTTTTCTATGTCATTTAAACATTTCATTCATATATCCAATCCGTATTTTCCCGAAACAGATTTATAGTATTATCGGTTATTTCCTGATAACTTTACTGATATATGAAAAATATTCTCCAAGCTCCGGAAACTCTCCGTTCAGTATCTCCGCCGCCGCAATGATATATTTCCTGTGTTTCTCGATAATCTTCCTTGGCGCTCCACTGTATTTTACAAGCTCCTTCATTGGAAGCTCGAGATTTGATCTCATCATGGAAAAGAAGGCTGGATTTTCAACCAGTACTGCCACCGAATCGGCGACAGCCCCCTTAGCCTTGGCTCCCTTCGGAAAACAGACAGCAAGCTCAAAAAAAGAAAAGCCATAGGGCTCCAGCAGCGCCTGAACCTTTTCTATCTCATTCTTTATCAACTTTTCATTTTCTTTTGTTTCAATGTTTTCGTCCGTCATAATTCCCGTGTGACTTGCAGGTCACGCCCCCGTATGTTCAGATTCATTAACAAAACTACTACAAGTATACAATATATACCCGTCAACTGAAATACATTACAATACTTTCAATATGTAACGAGTTAACGCATGTGTAATCGATAATAAATTACTATTAAAATTTTGAGAAAAAAAGCCCGCGGCAGATCATTATCCGCCGCGGGTGAATACAATAGTATTCTTTTTCATTAATCATTATTCAGCCACTTCCAACAGTGTAATGTCGAAATTCAGCGCTTTTCCCGCAAGTCTATGGTTACCGTCGAATGTAACAGTCTCTGGAGTCTTCTCTTTTACTGTAACCGGGAAACGCATTCCCATTTCGTTCATGAGCATTACATCCTGTCCGATCTCAAGGCTCTCAGCTCCGGGAATTTCCGAAACATTTATGGTGACTAACTTCTTTTCGTTGTACTCGCCGTATGCATCTGCAGGCTCGATGTGAATGCTTCTGCTTTCTCCGACTTCCATATCCACTACTGCCATGTCAAATCCAGGGATCATCATGCCGACACCGGCAATAAAGGATAATGGCTGATTGCGGTCATAAGATGAATCAAACTTGCTTCCGTCGTCAAGGGTTCCTGTGTAGTGAACGCTTACTGACTTACCGGCATTCTTACCCTCGTAAATGATGCTCATTTCACGACTACCGCCGCAGCATCCGCCGCCACATCCACCGCAATCGCCTTCACAATCATCTCCGCAGTCACATCCTTCTTCATCGTGGTGTCCACAGCCGCAGCCACTTGCTTCTTCACTCTCTTCATTATGATAATGATGTCCGCAATGATGGCCTTCACCGTGATGGTGATCTTCCCCATGATGGTCACAGTTTACACCCTGGGAAACCAGATTTCCTGCAAGGTACTCCTCAACAGCTTCATCTGTATTTCCGGCTGCTCCCGAAATAACCTTGATGCCCATTTCTGCAAGAGCAGCCTGTGCACCACCTCCGAGTCCACCGCAGATTAATGTTTCAACCTTAGCATCCTTCAGTACACCTGCAAGAGCCTCATGTCCTGCTGTGCCGGATCCAAGAATTTCACTTGAAACAACCTTTCCATCCTCTACCGTATAGAGCTTAAACTCTTTGGTCTTTCCAAAATGCTGGAACACCTGACCATCCTCATAAGTTACTGCTATCTTCATTTGATACCTCATTTTCTCTTTAATATATGAACATTTTCAAAGTATAAAGTATTTATCCATTATTTGAAAGTATTATCTGATACCCTGTTATTACAAAATAAGGAACACCGAATTTCTCCTTCGGTGTTCCCCTGCAAATCTTCTAAAAAAATTATTTTCCTTCAGCTGCGAGCTGTCCTGCAAGTCTTCCGAAGGTTGCGATTCTTCCTGCCTGAGTTCCGGCGAGGTAATTTGGATAGCTGCCATTGTAATATCCGCCGGCATCATTACCGACAACAAAGAGACCTTCGATTGGTTTAAAGTCCTGACCGAGAGCATGCATGTTCCGGTCAACTTTGATACCGTCAAGAGAACAGATGAGATATCCTCCGGCCTGACGAACACCGTAGAAAGGAGCCTCCTTCATGGAAGAAAGTCTGAAGCCTTCCTTTCCGTAATCCTCGTCCTCACCCTTTTCAAAGAGTTCATTGTAGCGATCCACGGTAGCTTTAAAGTTATCAGTCGGGATTCCAAGCTTTTCAGCAAGCTCTTCTATAGTATCAGCCTTAACGATGAAACCGTCATTGATAAGACCCTCATTCATATCCACTACCATATCCATGGTGAATACAGGAGCTGTTCCGTTCTTGTGCTCGTAAAGTCTGCTGCATCCGTGAGTCTCAAATCTCCGGCAGTCCTCTGTATACTTACTGTCCCAAACTTCACAGTAGGTGTGGAATGGCTCCTGAGCTGCCTGATGCATGATATAGTCATAGGGCTGTGACTCATTCATGAAACGCTGTCCGTTAAGATTTACTTTAAGGAAGGGCTGAGATCCCATCCAGAAAAGCGCACCTCTTGTGGGCTCTCCTGCCTTACCAACTTCATCAGGCTTGATGGCACCACGCTCAAAAATCATGGATGTATGTGTGGTATCCATTACCGCACCTGCCCAGAGACAAGCCTTGATTCCGCTGCCCTTAGCTCCCGGTTTTGAATAGTTCACACATGTCTGTTCCAGAGTCCAGGGCTGAAGCTGTCTCAGCATATCCTCATCTGCACTGTATCCTCCGGTTGCGATGATAACGCCCTTGGAAGCATTGTAACGAACATAATTTCCGTCCTTATCGGTTGCGATGAGACCTGTTACACGACCGGCATCATTCTTTTCAAGCTTTATCATATTGACCTGATATCTGGTTTCAAGACCCTTAGCCTCTGCATACTCGAGAACCTTATCCATGGTCTGCTGCTCATAATAGGTATCGTCATACTGAACGCTGTGGCCTACCTCAAGGAACTTGTAGTTTGACGGAAGACTGTCATCATCAAACTCATGACGGAACTCCATGCCGCCCTGATTGAGCACATCCCTGAACCAGTCCATGGTCTCACCGGAACGGTCCGCCCATACCTTTACGATATCACGCTTTGCATACCCCTGGCTCCAGTCACAGATATACTTGATAGCCTCATTCTTATCGACATTGTGACCGTCCTCCTTCTGCTCTGTTGAATCGCAGGCAGCCATAGTGTCACGGATTCCGGAAGCCTTATCATGCTCAAACTTCTCGATAAGGATGGTTTTTGCACCCTTCTCAGCCGCAGCTGCCGCAGCAAAAAGTCCCGAGGAGCCTGCTCCCACAACCAGAACCTCACAGTCAACGGTTTCCTTTATATCGAACTCTGCTACTTCCGGTGCTTCTCCAAGCCAGTCCTGTGCACTACCTTCCGTAGCAACATCCGAAAGAGTGATTTCCTGACCGGAAGCCTGAGACATACAGTCAAGAACCGCAGTCTTTATAGCGTTGCTGGTAACTGTGGCACCTGAAACACCGTCAATGTCTGCGCCCTGAGCAGCCATCACCTTCCCGGACATTTCATCCCCGATAGCTGCACCGATATTCTCTGTCTCACCGGACACATCAATCTTTATATCGGTAATGCTCTGTGCATCAAAGGTCATGATAACCTTCACGTCACTTGCCATGCCTCTTGCAACAGCTTCATAAGTTCCCGGGGTATAGCTGAGTGACTTAGTCGCAGCATTAAGCGCTTCCTTTGCAAGCTCTGTTTCTGCCAATGTCTCTGCCGCCGCTGCAGCCACTGAAGAGGCCGCTTCCGTAGTCGCCGAAGCCGTGGATTCCGCAGACGGCACATCCTGATTTGTACAGCCGTAAAGTCCCGCAACCGCAATGGATGCAAGACTTGCTCCAAGTCCCTTCACAAAGTCCCTTCTTGATACAATATTCTTTGCCATGATTTCCTCCTACATTAAACCTGTTTTATTTTCCCGCTACAATAACTCGCTGTCTTTTTTCTATGTTCTACATATACTCCTTCGAGCATTTCTGTAGAATTCCACCTGGGACAGTTTTCGCCGGTGAGAAACGTCCCCGGTGGAATTCTGTCCCTTGTTATTTATATGGACGATACCATCTTTACAGCATTACTAAAAGTAAGTATTCTTTAGATATACTGCAAGTTCTGCTTGCGTTTTGATTGACAGGAGAAATCCATGACCATCCAGCAGATAATTATATTCCAGACTCTGTGTTCGGAGATGAACTACAGTAAGGCTGCAGAGAAACTTTTCTGAAGATGCCCTTACAACTCCCGGATTCAGGGCATTTGTCACACCCTTTGCCAATGCCTTGAAAAATTGCCGCCGCATTCTCGTGACTTTAGTCGTGAGTTAGGCGGCTTTTTTGTTGGGAAGTTGCGATTTCTTTATACATATGGTATCATAAACGTATGGATAATATATTTGATTTACCGAACAAAAATGACCTGACATATGGTAGGGGTTACATTTATTCCTTGCAGTATCATATTGTCTGGTGTACCAAGTACAGACGTAAAGTTCTGACGGGTGGTATCAGCGATGATATCAAGGCTTATCTGCAATCCATGGCAGAAGACTATAAATTTACAATCACAGCCATGGAGATAATGCCTGATCATGTACATATGCTGGTGGATTGTTCGCCACAATTCGAAATCCCACGTATGTTAAAGATCCTTAAAGGTAACACTGCGAGATGGATGTTCCTTTCACATCCGGAGATCAAAACAAAACTTTGGGGCGGACATCTGTGGAACCCGTCATATTGTGTGGTCACTGTAAGCGACCGCAGTAGAGAACAGATCATAAACTATATCAATTCACAAAAAGAGCGTTAATGAAAATCCATACATTGTATAAAAGCCGAATCAAGCAAAGCTCTAAAGCCTTCGACGACACAGCAAGGCTTTATTGTCGTGCTGTCGATTTTTATATCAATGTATGCCTTAACGAATGGAAAGACGCTTCTAAATGTTCTAATTCAAAAGATGCCGTCAACTTTTGTGAAAGCGTTTCTCTGAGAACAAAGGCTCGCCCTGCAACGAAGTATGATTTTTCCGGATACCTGTATAAATTTCCATGTTATTTACGAAGAGCCGCTATTGCATCCGCTTTTGGAAAAGTGTCTTCCTATAAATCCAATCTTGCCAACTGGAATGCCAATCCTGTCGGCGAGAAACCGGGTATCCCTCATAC
>NZ_FNRG01000056.1 GCF_900107835.1 Oribacterium sp. KHPX15 | reverse complement strand
GTGTTTGATCTTGGAGTCCTAAAGCACTGCCTTGAGGGATACGGTATAGACTGGAAACCATACGTCAGATATATGTGTACCGTTCAGATGGGAAGAAAACTGCTTCCTGGCATCAGTCATAAGCTTAATGTCCTGTGTGATCATTATGGGATAAGCCTTAATCACCATCAGGCCGACAGCGATTCCCGGGCATGTGCAGAGATTCTACTTAGATATTTCGAGTCAGGGGCTGAGGCAAAGAACCATATCAGGACTTATTCTTTTAGGAAGGAGTAGTCCGTGAATAAAAAACAGGGCAATAACTGGACTGCATATCATGATAAGGATATAAATCGGTATTTTGCAGAGATTATATATACCAGTCGCGAAGGTCGGGAGCAGTACAATTACGAAATCACACAGGATATTTATAATCGGCTGGGTACATTTAATGATGACATAGAAAATGAAAGACTGATAAGAACCGCAAAAATGACCTACTCTTTTGAAAACACAATGTACGGTACTCTAGGACCGGAGAGGACGGTCTGGGATGAAGAAGCCAACGAAGCTATGAAGGATAGCGTAAAAAAGATAGATAATAAAAAGGGAAAAAAAGGAAAGTAACGCTTATAACAGTTTATGGCGGATACATGGGAGTAAACACTTCCCACAACTTTTTACGTCAGATACACCATAATCCTTGACCATTGCAAAAGTTGGTTTAATCTGATGGAAAAGTGTGTTAAGGATCAGAATATTAGTCCATTGCAGGTATGGGAGTGGCTGAAGGAGATACAAACAATATCATGAATACATACGAAGCATATTTAAAACATGAAGCAGGAAACATTATCACAATCGAAGAGTGTATGGAGATATATTCTAAACTGGTAGAAAGCATCTCATTATGCAAGCTGGAAGATAAGGATGAATTCTGGAATGAATTTATAGATCGTGTAGCCAGATATACGTATATAAGGAATCAATGGGAAACCATGAGTACAGAAGAAAAGATGAATGCTGACGACGGCCGAACAAAGGCTCATAACGTTGTGATCACTTCCTTAAATACTCTCGCAAGAATAGTAGAGAATGAGGGCGGTGATGCTTCATGGAGATCACAGCTTGGAGATTACAGGAAGCGTATAGGCGATTTTGCTTGCTTTGTGTCTTATATAACAGGAATATGCAATAGATAAATAAGCCTGATAAATAGCGGCTGACTCACGAAAATGTCATGAGTTAGCCGTTTTTATATTCGGCTCGCTATTTTCAAAACATCAGTTCTTGATATTCAAAAAAATTGGAGTATAATAAGCATCAGAACTTATGTTCGATAAATGAGGTTTTAAAATGAGCAAACGATTTCCTGTAGATGTGATTCTTCAGCACAATACCGACGGTACAATAATACCGATAAGGCTTAGATTTACTAATAATGACGGTGAAAGAGTAGACTATACAATAAAAGGCTACAAAGATCTATCCGGCCAGGAGACAAGAACTATGCCAGATGGGGTATATGTGACAAGCAATGATCTGGTATATCAATGCAAGCTGATCGTTAATAATCAGCAGAGACTTATTTATCTGCATCGGGATCCAAGTGGTAAATCGTGGTTTATGACGGTTATCAGATAAAACTCATATATTAATTCAGAAAGAAACAAATAAAGATTTGACAGAAGGGATGAAATATTTATCTTTCCTTATTTCTGGATTCAGGATACAGAATAATCTTTTTTAATAGATAAGCGAACGTATAAGAAAAATCCCAATAATGAATCCATTTGAAGGGAGCATTACTGGGATTTTATTTATAAGTCTTTAATAGATTATCAAGCTACATCATGTTTTAAAACAGATTTAGCATTAGCGTTTGACTTGTCCATCTTTACGACAAGAACGTAAGATAATGAAAATGATATAATCAAGGTCATGATCCAGCCAATAGCTGCATATACAAACCAAGGACCAATGTAAGCAGGGATACTGAAGATGCTGGATGTGATATATCCAAACAGTCTTACTCCAAAAGTTCCTATAAAGGCACTTCCGATAATGCTTGCAACAGTTGCGGCTATAAAACCTTTCTTGTACTTGGTCAGTACACCGAAAAGAGCAGGCTCTGTGATGCCAAGGATGCCTGAAAGAACAGAGGATCCAACTATCTGTTTCTCCTCAGGAGTTTCTGCTTTGAAATAACAAGCAGCTGCAGCACCAACAATGGAAAGGTTTGCTATGAACATCATCGGCATAAGCTGATCGTATCCAAGAGTAGCAAAATTTTCTAATGCGATAGGAGTCATTGCATGATGCATTCCTACAAGGATTGATGCTGGTCGAATCGCACCCATAACAATTCCTGCCAATGTAGGAGAGACCTCAAAAAGAGAACCTATGATCCAAGCTATTCCCTTGCCACAATAGATGCCAACCGGACCTACAAGAAGCAAAGTAAAAAGTCCGGAAATAAACAAGGTGAGAGTTGGGACTACAACTGTCTTAGCTGCGGTAGGAACAATCTTATCAACCCATTTATGGATATAGCTAAGACCCCAAACACCGAAGATGACCGGAATAACTGATCCGGAATAATTGAATACCGGAACAGGTATTAACCCAAGGATATGGAAAGCGCTTATTTCTCCAGCCTGAGCAGTGCTTACCATTGTAGGGAACATCAGTATGGAAGCAATGGCGATAGCAAGATACTGATTTGTACGGAACTTCTTTGCAGCTGAAGCAGCGATGAAGAATGGAAGGAAATTAAAAACACCACTGGCAAGCATGTCTATGACTTTATAAGTGTCTGTTGTATTTGTAATTACACCAAGTGCTACCAGACCGCCCATAAGTCCCTTT
The DNA here is from genome assembly GCF_900107835.1 of Oribacterium sp. KHPX15. Lineage (GTDB taxonomy): Bacteria > Bacillota > Clostridia > Lachnospirales > Lachnospiraceae > Oribacterium. The sequence goes on along the minus strand of NZ_FNRG01000056.1, from coordinate 4,540 downwards.
ATCATTCCGGCGCCCGCGATTGCTGGCACTAATGGTCCGAATATTCCTGATACCACATCCATAAACCATGTGACAGTATCTTTTCTTTTCTCAGATTCGTCTGCCATAACAGGTGCTGTAGCATCAATTCCTAATTCATCTACCAGAACCTCATAGTATTTATCTACACCTACACCGATGATGACCTGGAACTGATCCTTTGCAAAAGAAGTCCCAAGGACTCCGGGAATTGATTTGAGTTCAGTAATATTTGCTTTAGAATTATCTTTTAACTCAAAGCGGAGTCTAGTCACACAATGCCAGGCATTTTTGATGTTTTCTTTGCCTCCGACATTTTTAATGATCAAATCTATTTTTTCTTTAGTATCCATATTCCCTCCCGATACATAAATACATATTCAAAATATTTTCAACACTTTGTTACAGCCGCTGCAGTTTTGATATGCAAAATTTAGCATATGTGTGTAATCTTTGCAAATTAGTCAAATTTATCATGGATTGAGGGCAAAATCCTTAAAATACGTGCTTTTTAACTTAGGATTTATAAAAATTGGACTAATTTTTTTCGTGTATACGCATAAATAAAATCAACTATTGTATTATAGGCTGTTTTTTGATTAACTAAGCGTTAAGTGATATGCTGCAGAACTTGATATAAATGGATAGAAAAGAGGAAATTTATTATGAAACCAGTCTTTATTACGGATATCAAATGTTATGTGGTTAAACCTGACAGACATAATCTTACTGTGGTTAAAGTATTTACTGATAAAGGAGTGTATGGTGTAGGATGTGCCACGTTTCAGTTTAGACCACTTGCTGTAAAGACAATGGTAGAGGAATATATGAAACCACTCCTTATAGGAAGAGATGCTAATAATATCGAGGATCTTTGGTATCTTATGAGCTATAATTCCTATTGGAGAAACGGACCTGTGTTGAATAATGCAATCTCAGGAATAGATATGGCTTTGTGGGATATTAAAGGAAAGATTGCAGATATGCCACTGTATCAGCTTCTGGGTGGAAGATCAAGAACCGCAATCCAGGCATATACTCACGCTGTGGCAGATACATTGGATGAACTTTATGACGAGATAGATGCAATATATAAAAAAGGCTATAAACATATTCGTTGCCAACTTGGATTTTACGGCGGTAAGCCTGAAGAGTTAAATACTCCTGAAGGATCTATCCAGGGAGCATATTTTGATCCGGATGATTATATAAGAAAAACCATACATATGTTCAAAGAATTGAGGACAAAATATGGTAATGCATTTCATATCCTTCATGATGTGCATGAACGCTTAACACCAAATCAGGCCATTAATTTCGCCAAGTCTGTAGAAGAGTATCAACCCTATTTCATTGAAGATATTATGCCTCTTGATCAAAATGAATGGCTCAGGCAGTTAAGAGGGCAGTGCTCTACACCTATCGCGACAGGAGAGTTATTTAATAATCCAAAAGAATGGCAATATCTTATACAAAATCGTCTGGTCGACTATATCAGATGTCATGTGTCACAGCTTGGTGGAATTACTCCTGCGATAAAGCTCGCACATTTATGTGAAGCATTCGGAGTACAGATAGCATGGCATACGCCATCAGATATTACTCCTATAGGCGTGGCCGTAAACACTCATTTAAATATTCACTTCCATAATGCTGCGATACAGGAGAATATAGAATTGAAGGATAACACCAAAATGTTGTTTCCGGGGTATAATGAGGCCAAAGAGGGATATTTTTATCCTATAGAACGTCCGGGTATAGGAGTGGATTTTAACGAGGAGGATGCTGAGAAATACCCTTGTGTATATCGTCCTCATGAGTGGACTCAGAGCCGTATACCGGATGGAACAGTGGTTACACCATAACAAAAGGAATTATTATGTCATCTCCGAAGACAGAATTTATAATCGAAGATCTTATAAGTAAGATATTTCAAAATCAATATAGGAACAGTAAGCTTCCAACAGAAAGGGAGCTTGCTGCTCAGTATAAGGTTTCCAGACAGACAATTCAGAAGACTCTGAAACATCTTAAAGAAATGATGCTTTTATCATCTCAGCAGGGAAATGGTTTCTTTGTAAATGAGAATATGAGGGGAAACCCCATGGTATATAATTCAATGACGCTGGTTCCGTATACTGAGATAGAATCGAAAGTCATTTCACTTGAAAAAGTAGCTGCATCTACACAATTACAGAGGATTTTCAATATCAGTTCTGAGTGTAAGATATGGGAGTTTAAACGAGTACGAATAACGAACTACAGAAAGACTCAGATTGAGACAGGATATATGCCATGCAATTTGTTCCCTTCCATGAGCCCAGAGATAATAGAAGATTCTATTCAGAACTTTGCCATAGAAGAAGGCTATAAAATTTCACATTTTATGACAAAATATAGTTGTACACAGCTTAACAAAGAAGAGGCTATACTTTTGAATAGTAAAAAAAATACACCTGCTTTTATGATCAGCTCCAGAGGTTTTCTGAGAGATGGGTCTGTCTTTGTGTCCAGTAAGATCATAGCTATTGATTATGAATGTACGTATGTGGTACCTTTTAACAAGAAGGTATTTGTCAACAGACGTAAATAATGTCTTGAACATAATAAGGGAAAGTGGAGAAAAAATATCATGGAAATTGTAAAAAATGGAAAAACATATGATGTTATGGAGACTGCCCGGAAATGGAGAATTAAAGATCAGCGAGGTAAAGTGTATATCTCTTATGAAGTATCACAAAAAGATTGTGCAACAATTGAAGATCTTCAGAAGTATGTTGATGAGATAAATATATTAAATTAAAAGATGCGCCGGAGGTTCGACCTCCGGTTTTTGCTATTTTGCCGTAGATTTAAAGTGATATGTTGTGATTGGCTTATAAAGGAATCCAAAATTCATGAAATGTAACAGCTGTGTTAATAGGATTGATGGAATTATAAGAGCGGGAAAGGACTACATATAACAAATTTACGATCTTGTTGCATATTTTCTTAGTTAGGGTAAGAGAGGATTTATTATGTTTAGAAAAATGAGAAGGTTTAAACAGCAGATATCTGAAGCAGAATGCATTGAGATATTGAAGACAACAAAGAGAGGCGTTCTTTCTTTGATAGGAGACGATGGGTATCCATATGGAATCCCTATGGACCATTGGTATTGTGAGGAAGATGGAAGTATTTATTTTCATGGTGCCAAGGAAGGGCATAAGATTGATGCAATCAAGGCTTGCGATAAGGCAAGCTATTGTGTATTCAATGACGGATTCCGAAGAGAAGGTGAATGGGCACTCAATATCACAAGTGTTATAACCTTCGGAAGAATAAGATTAGTAGAAGATGTGGATATGACCAGAAAAATCTGTACAGAGCTTGTGAGGAAGTTTACAGATGATGAGAAATATCTTGAAAAAGAGCTTAATAATGCGCTGCCTAGGGTTCAGTGCCTCATGTTGGAGCCGGAACATATGACAGGAAAACTTGTTAATGAGTCTTGAATATGCGAAAAGATATAGTTCAATAGTTTTTCTTGTCAAGCCGCGTGTAGAATTAAGTCTATTAAACTGGACGTTGTCATATCGCTTGGCACCGGAAGGGCTGCGCAGTAGATGCTTTAAAACCAATGCCTGATCTTTAAGGAGCGTTCGATGTGATAAGGAACATGCCGTTAAAAATTGTAAAGGATTAATGATCTATGCTCACAAAGACAAAAACGGCTGAACACACAGCATATTATAGCTGTACCCCATGGTTTTCCGGAGCTTATTGCAGCTGCAATCGTGGCAGGACTGCAGATATGGAAGCAAAACGCGCTGGTAAGCATATTGTCAGGGACGGTGGCATATATGCTGATGGTTCAATTGATTTTTTGATTATATATTTTAACAAGCTGTTGGGAGGAAGCGCAGCCTTTGCGACATGATTCGGTCAATTAATGTGATTTGCTTTTCGCTATTCGGTCGGAAAATGCGATTTATGATTGAATATTCGGTCGAAAAACGTTATTATCTGCTTGTAGATATATTAGATGTAAGGAGCAATTCTTATGGATAGAATGGCGTTTGAAGAACTAAAAAAATGGAAGAATAAAAAGCGCAGAAAACCTTTGCTTGTGACAGGCGTTCGTCAATGTGGGAAGACATTTCTGATAAAAGCTTTCGCAGAAAGTGAATTTGAAGATCTTGCTTATTTTAATTTTGATGGAAATGAAGGATTAAAGTCCGTATTTGATTACGATTTTGATACTGACAGAATAATAGACGAACTCGGAAGTGTGGTTAGGGGAAAAAAGATTACTCCCGGATCAACATTGGTATTTTTTGACGAGATACAGGACTGTCCCAGAGCTATACAGTCACTCAAATATTTCTGTGAAAATATGAGCGACCTTCATATTGTAGCTGCAGGATCTCTTTTAGGCGTTTCTCTGAGGAAAGAGGGAATATCTTTTCCAGTAGGTAAGGTGGACAGACTTGAGATGTTCCCCATGAGCTTTGAAGAGTTCGTTATTGCCGATGGTGGAAGT
>NZ_FNRG01000069.1 GCF_900107835.1 Oribacterium sp. KHPX15 | reverse complement strand
AAAATGCTTGATACATCCTGTGATAAGGATTTTGAAGAAAATCTACGGACTTTCATTGAAGATCAGCCGGGAGTTGAACACATAGACCTGCTTCATACGAGACAGTTTGGAAACAAGATCTATATCGATCTTGAAATCGCGGCCCAAAGAGACATTTCCCTTGTGGAAGCTCATGAAATTGCAGAGTCCGTTCATAACAGTGTCGAAAACAAGTATCCTAATGTAAAACACATAATGATACATGTTAATCCGGTAGAGTAATATTCCGATTAAAATCAATAAATAGAAAGAGCGAATACCAATTTTGCGGTATTTGCTCTTTTTTGTTTCATATTCTCGCATTTTCTCTGATTTTAAACGTTATCTGAAAAATCCCCTTCCATACTTATAACGTAACATTTTAATGAGTCATATGGAGATTACAGACGATAATGATCGCAAAATCTACATTATGACTCCCAGTTCTTTGCGTTGAGAGCGCAGGAGGGGAGACGCTATGAAGATGTCTCGTTTTTTTACTAATTTTATTGGCCTTGTTTTCTGTATTATCCTGATTGTTTCAGGCATTGATGTAGCAAGGTTTTCTGCAATGACGATTGTGGTATACGCAGACCAGGTATCCGATGTAGAGGAAGCTGCTGAATCTGATGAAAATTCTGATGCTAATGAAGCAGAAGAAGATTCAGAGGATACAGATGATGCTGACTCAGACAATGGTGACGATGACAAGGAAAAGGAAGATGTGAATACAGATTCCAACACCGAAGATTCTGATACCGATGTTGCCGAAGAGAACTCTGATGTAGCTGAGACTCAACCGGAGACCATACCCGAAACAGAAACTGTCGCTGAGACAGAAGCTGTAAAGGAGGTTCCTGCTAAGAGTCACTCTACACGCGGTGGCGGTATTACCACTTATGACAACAGCGAGATGGATTACATCAATAATCCTGAAACGCCAGTTGTTATTGTCGAGGAGGTAATCCCTGAGCCTAAGGCCATTGAGGTACCGCAGCCTGTAGTAACAGTAACGGGACATCATTCTACACCAAAAACAGGTGAATCAGATGATCTTTACTTGTTAACAGCCTGTATCCTCATCCTTTTTGCGCTTATCCTTAATACCCCATCTTTCTATGGAAAGACTGGTGCAACTCTGTCAACGGAAGTTAAATCTATAAACAGAGATGATAGCATAAAGGCACTTGGGGTAACAGCAACAAGAGCAAACTGCAGGACAAGGAGGTCTCGCAGAATGCAAAAGAGGGCACTTGCCTTTCTTGCTTTTGGTCAGACTCGCTAATATAGGAGTTCCGGCCGTTGTAACAAAAGATAGCCCGTAATTACGGCTTCTTGAGACTATCATAAAACGCACATCATTTCTTAAAGTCAGGGCTGAACTACAGTCCAAAGGTACAAAATCTGCAAAGCGTAAGCTTAAAGCTATATCGGGCCGAGAGAACCGTTGGATGACCGATGTAAATCATCGGTTATCTAAGACACTCGTCAACAGATATGGCAGAAATACACTCTTTGTGATTGAAGACCTTACGGATGTAAGCTTTGACGATAAGAATCTAAATACATGGAACAAGGCACAGAATTGCGAGTTAAGGTCATGGGCATTCTATCAGCTGGAACAGTTCCTTTCCTACAAGGTAAAGGAAACCGACTCATTCGTACTAAAGGTTGATGCATCCTATACATCACAGAGATGCCCTAAGTGTGGCAGGATACACAAGCTCAACAGACATCATGATATACATGAGTATATATGTGATGCCTGCGGTTATCATTCCAATGATGATCGTATAGGTGCCATGAACCTGTATGAACTCGGAACCATGTATGTATCAGGAGATACTAATCCAAGGTTTGGGAGCAGAAAAATCGATTAAGCAAAACAGCTGGGCATGACCTGACTGTTTAAAACGCGGGCGTAAGTCAATCGTCCGGTGATGTAACCATAGTCCCGTTGTACCACGGGGATGTAGTTAAACCTGCACAGCAAGGGAGCATAGTATTATGACGTTAGGACCCTACGGATGAGTTACAAGCCCAGACCCTTTAGGGTCGGGGTAATTGACATGGAACTCCCCAAGATACCTGAATTCAAAGGAATGATTTCCTGGGAGCTTTTCGTAATCTTCATAACTTAAGTCTGAGCACTCAATGAGATAATTATACTCACCAAGTTCGGTTTTTCTTGGTCTGTCATGGATCGTCACAAGCTTTGCTCCTGCATTTTCAAGATGAGCCAAAAGTCCAGGAAGACCTTCAGCTTTTCCGGAAGCCACAAATGCCATTCTTTCGTTCTTATCCATAGACGGATTATCCTTTGAAAGAACGTAGAACCGGGTTTTATTGCTGTCATTATTCTGGATGCCCGCCGCCAGAATCTCAAGTCCGTAGACCTCGGCACAGGCAGCAGATGCAATGGCAGCGTTAGAGGCATTACCTTCTTCAGCTACAAGTCTTGCGCCCTCGGCAGTACTGGATACTTCGATGATCTCCGCCTTCGGAAGGTTTTCCTTCAGCCAGTCCTTTCCCTGGGCAATACCCTGCTTATGAGAGTATACCTTTTCTATATTTCCGACTTCAGTTCCGGGCAAAACCAGGAGATTTTGATTGATGGGCAATTCCACTTCACCGACAACGGAAACTTCCTTCTGGTTGATAACGATGTCGACATAGTCTGTCACGGCTCCACCAATAGTGTTTTCCTGAGGAATAACCGCATAATTACTCTCACCATTGATCAATGCTTCTACCGCTTCGGAAACTGTTTTATATGGAGTGTACGTTCCCTCCTTTTCGAAAAACACACCACAGGCTTCCTGAGTATAGGTTCCCTCAGGTCCGAGATAACTTACAGTTGCGGAATCATATTTATTTGCGGATTTAAATTCTATGGCCGGAGCACTGATCTGCTCACATCCGGTCTGGACCACCGCCATAGACATTATCAGCAGCAAAATCGATAAATTTTTCTTAATCAGGTTCATAATGTATTCTCCCCATTTTACGGCAACGGCTGCCTGATGAAAGGCTCGTTCTTATAGTAGTTTGTGAAGCCTCACACGACTAAAGTCGCGTGCTTCCAAATTTAACACAAAAGAGTTTCTGG
>NZ_FNRG01000077.1 GCF_900107835.1 Oribacterium sp. KHPX15 | reverse complement strand
ACTCAAACTTCCCACACCCAAAAGGTGTGATGCACCTTGAAAACTCTATACTTTAGACAAATAAAAAGGCATAGGTCGCTTTCAAATAAGGTATAATGAATTTACCACAAAACATTTACCAAGAAAGGACTTACGCCATATGCATATCTTACCACAAGGACAGCACTCAGAGGAAGAAATTAATTGCTCAGTTTCGGATTTTATTTCAACCTTTAAGGTAGGTAACTTACTCCGTAAATGCAATGCCGAAAAGCAAAAGGGAATCCCTGTAATAAATATCTTTCGGTATAAGTTTGTAAATGTTTTTTCAAGAAGCAGCATGTACATGCAGATGAAGACTAACCACTTCTCAGGATCTTTTTCAAAAAATACTTTTTATAGGTTTTTGAATGATCCGAGATTTAACTGGCTTCGTTTTACAACCTTACTTGCATTAGCGGTTATAAAGAATTTCTTTGACCCGCTTACAAGCGATGATCGTGCAGATGTATTTATCATAGACGATTCTCTTTACGAGAGAGCCGGTTATAAGTGCACGCAAATGGCTTCCAAAGTATTTGATCATGTATCCATGAAATACAAAAAGGGATTTCGTCTTCTGACTCTCAGTTGGTCTGACGGCAATTCCTTTGTTCCTATAAACTTCAGTCTTTTGGCTTCTTCAAACGAAACCAATCAGCTTGGAGATTTTACCAAAGTTGATAATCGCTCTCTTGCCGGTAGACGGAGAAAAATGGCTGTCACAAAGGCCCCAGATGTTTTACTGGAACTGCTTAACTATGCCGTTAATGCCGGACACAGTGCCAAGTATGTACTGTTTGATAGTTGGTTCTCAAATCCTAATACCATTTTAAAAATCAAGGAGATGAATCTTAATACTATAGCTATGGTCAAGATCAGCTCCAAGATCACCTATGAGTATGAAGGCAGTCGACTTAACATCAAACAGATATATTCAAGAAACAGGAAACGTCGTGGGCGTTCTAGATACCTTCTCTCTGTAGATGTAAAAGTAGGTAAGGGAACCAAGGATGAACCATCAATTCCTGCCAAGATCGTTTGTGTTCGTAACCGATCCAATAAAAAGGATTGGCTTGCAATCATATGCACAGATATGTCCTTATCCGAAGATGAAATCATCCGTATTTATGGCAAAAGATGGAATATTGAAGTTTTTTTCAAAACATGTAAATCATTGCTCCAACTCAGAACCGAATGCCATAGTCTTTCATACGATGCACTTACTGCTCATGTGGCCATCGTATTTGCCAGATACATGTATCTTTCTGTATATCAAAGAAAAGATCAGGACGAACGTACGATAGGAGAAATCTTCTATGTACTGCTACAGGAAATGGAAGACATTACATTCCAACATTCTCTTTTCATACTCGTAGAGGCTATGACTGCAAGTATAAAGAACATACTTCATATCACAGACGAACAAGTTGAAGAAATCTATAAGGATTTCTTTTTCAGATTGCCTGAATATATGCAGGATGCTCTGACAAGTGATTACAAAGTGGCGTAATTGTATTTTTATAGTCTAGAATATAGAGTTTTCAAGGTGCGATGCCCACTATTTATGTGGGAAGTTTAAGT
>NZ_FNRG01000020.1 GCF_900107835.1 Oribacterium sp. KHPX15 | reverse complement strand
CCTGTCTTTAATCACCAAAAACAGATCCGGCGCAACTTTGATACGTGCCTTCATATGTTCCGGGGTGCATGCTTCATTTGGAGGGAAGCATATCTGTTCGATCTTCACAACTTCATCTGATAACTCAGGTTTGATTTCACAAAACTCAAAACGTTTATATATCCCCGGTTCTTTTACATCAAGTTCTGACAGCATACGTCTTGCTCTCTCACGACCTTTCTCCGTAAGATATGCATACTTATTCTTTGGATTAATGATAAGGTCTTCCTTATCAAGCCTTTCAATAGCATCAAAATCATAGTTCTTCCACGCAAGTTCATTGAAGGGCCTGCCTTCCCCGTCATTAAAACGTGTAAGATACATAAGTGCCAGTATCATGTCATCTATTGCTTCTTCCCGTGTTCTCATTTTTCCTTTATCCTTTCAAGTATGGCTTAGAATAAGCAATCATCTTTCTCAAAATCTCTGATATTGTCACAATCTTTCCTCCAGATAGTAAGTATGCTTAATCTGTATAATATCTCAATGAAGCGGAGGCAGCCCGTGGATATCATAATTGTCATAGTAGATATCGAAAGCCGTTTCCACGTCCCCGAACAGCTCTATGAGCGCTCCTGCCTGAAACATGGTAGAAAGCGACCCGGAAGGTGCCTTCCATGCGGCATTGGAGATCACCTCAAGTTTTTCATTACCCGGAGCATTAGCCCTGAGGATCGACTCAGCCTTAAAAAGCAGCTCTCCTGTTGCGATATGGTAATCGCTCGACACGATTGCAAGTTTCTTTACCGACGGATAGAGCGATGTCAGAATGTCATAGGTGAAAATGGCATTCTGGGCGGTGGTGATAGAATTATCTTCCACAATGACACGTTTTTTCTCGATTCCTTGCTCAAAAAGCCACTTCGCCATCTCACCGGCTTCTGAAGCGGATTCGTTTTCGGAAGCTGTTCCGCCTCCCGTGCAGACAATATACGCATTCGGATACTTTTTTGCACTGTTAAGAGCAACGGTAAGGCGCTTAACAAGTTCCTCTTTCATTGTTCCGTCAGGGTTCAGCTGAAAACCAAGAACAACGATGCAGAGTTCGTCCGTATCGGGCAGACCATCCGGCAAGATATCGTAATGGAGTGGCTGACCAAGCTCCTCGGAACTCCATAAATCCATGATTTCATTCCATCTTGTTCCTGCTACTTCATCTTCTTCGGCCAGTTTTTTTAACAGTTTATTTATTCTGTCATTTGCCTCCACACCGTAGGTACCATAATCCACCGCCATTTCTTCGACAATATTTTCTATAAGCTTTGGATCGTAAGATGTTTTATCGTTCCTGCTCCCACACCCTGAAAGAGAAAAAACAATGCAGAGCATCAATATATATTTAATCATGTGTTTCATATTATTATTTGATGACTTTATCAAGAGCTTGCCTCTTACAAACTTGAATTGCTCAATTGATGATCATGGTATTCTGTCAATCCGGGATCTCGACATCTTTACCTGTATTCAGATACCTGAGGTGGTAACCTGCAAAGGGATCACTGATATCCGAATATGCAATACTTACACCGTAAGCTTGCGAAACATCCAGCGCCTTATCGCCAATACCATAGACATAATGGAAATGATATGTTTTCCTATATGAGATTCACCGGTAATGATGATAATCATACCCTTTTATCCAGTTCACCTCTGACTTTAGCATCCTTTACCGGAATCACCCAATTGGATTCTCATCTCTCATTTGTATCAGTATACGAGTAAAACTCTTCTCCTGAATCCAGACAGAATGCCGCAAGACGTCCGTTTGGAATGAATGCTCCACAATCAATGGCAATGTTACCCTTGTTTTTGTATATGCATCCGGGGTTTGGATTTCCTCTGATGATCTGAGTAGGAGTATGACCTGTGACAACATACTTGTTCGGGAAATATTGAATATCGTAATTTGGTCTTTCCCATACAAGGTCTTTAAGAGTGTAGTCTTCTAGATCTTTTTCTCGACTGAAATTCCCAAGTCCGGCATGGACAAGAAGATAATCTTTTCCGGAAACAGAAACCTCCTCATATATCAAAAAATCCTTTATGAATTCAATGATATCCTTCTGATCTTCTCTGCCAAGTTCCCTGAATTCCTTTATGGTCGTACCGCATCCGTTCCGCATCCATATGACCAGGTCGTTTAGTTTCTTTGCATCTAAATCAGCTATGGATTTTTCATTGATCTCGTTCATGAGAAATTCAAGACAATTAAGAGCCATAAGCTCATGGTTTCCCAGAAGGCAGATCACATTTGGCATCCCCATAAGCTTTCGCATAGTCTTTATAGGATATGGCCCACGATCAATGATATCCCCGAGAATGTAGAGTTTATCTTTATCTGTAAGCGAAATCTTCTCAAGCAGATCCATAAACATATCATACTGTCCGTGGATATCCGAAATTACGTATGTTGCCATATAGCCGCCTCCGTTCTACACCATCTCCCCATAAATCTGCGCCACTACGCTGCCAATATTTCTGCACTATGTGGTCTCACATTATTTAGATACCTTATCATTCTCTGCATGGCTTTGGGACTTCCTAGCTGCTTTGCTATCTGGTTGCCAAATTCGCCCGGGAATCCGAGGCTTACTATAGCACTGACTAATTCATCCCGGTAAATTGACCATTCTCTACGATTATCCATATGAACACCATTCCGTTGCCAAAACTGAAAGAATAACCTTAGCTTTTAGGCCGTTTTATCCCACAAGCCGGACCGCCGAGGTTCATTGCCTTTTCTGCTTCTGCTTCAGGATCAGCTAAAACATCTGCATACTCAGGGTGTTTCTGGAACCATTTTATAGCGTAGGAGCATGAAAGCTCAGCCTTACGGCCATCTTCTCTAAGAAGGTTCGCTACATGTTCAGTTATTTTTCCGGCTATTCCCTGTCCACTCATAGACGGATCTACTTCTGTATGAGTAAGGTTTACTATCCCGGGTTTAACTTCCGGATATTCAAGTACTGCAATACGTTTTCCGTTCTCGTCTTCCAGCCAGGTGCAGTATTTGGTCGATTTAAAATCCATAAGTCACTCCTTTTTCTTTCCTGTAATCTTTCTATAGAAAGCATCCATGTATTCCATGACTATGATTTCTTATTTCTAAGCAATGCTATGGTTATCTTTGCGATCGCACAGCAAACTAAAAAAATTCCAATAAACTGTAAAAACTCTCATATGGTTACTCTTTAATTCCATGTGATTACTCTTTCTGGTGCTTACTTACAAAGCTCTGCAACTACCATATTGATCACCTTGCCGTCAGCTTTACCTTTAAGAACCGGCATTATCTCTTTCATTATTGCTCCCTTATTCTTGGTTGCTATCACCTCAGCAAACTTCTCCTTCAAGAATGCCTTAATTTCATCCTCAGACATCATAGAAGGAGCATATTCCTTGATTACATCATATCTGAACTGATACTCTGCCTTGAGTTCTGCTCTATCGTCCGGACAAGTATCGATCTGTTCTTTCGCAGTCTTAAGAGACTTAAGAATCACCTGATCCACAAGGTCGTCACCTATATTGTCTCTTGATCCAGAGTCTATAGCCACTTTCTTAACATCTGATATAAGAGAAGAAATTGCATCTTTTCTAGCTTTATCTCTTGCCTTCATTGCAGCGATCATATCTTTTTGAAGTGTTTCAAATTTTGTCATGTTTAATACCTTCTTTCTTATTATTTTTAAAAACTATTAGGTATAAGCTTTATTTCTTACACCACCATGCATTTTTTCCTTTTGTCACTTTTCCTCCGCCTTCTTTGTAAATGAAAGTAAATCCTAATTTCTTGGCTTTATTTACAACAGATTGAAGCTCGGAACCTCCCAATATCCAAAGAGCACCCTTTTGTTTTCTTTTATCGATGTACGAAACCTTTGGAAACGGTGCATATATCAGATAATTTGTTGTAGTATCTTCCCTTTCCAAAAATACTTCGTATAAAACTGATTGTCCTTCTCCAGCTTATAGACCTTGGCATTATCAAGCTCCACAGAATCTATATCTTCCTCAAATTCCGCTTTATCGTCATACCAAAATACGAGCTTACGGGTCTCACCAGTAATCTCTGTATTCAACCTGTCTATTATCTGTTTTAAGTTAAGTTCTGCCATTGATTTTTCCTATCGTACCTGGTTTATTTTGACTTATTATTTTTACATTGAAATCGTTAGTATTCAGCAAATACTTACCTTTTCCCTTACCCTTTATCGGAATTATGATATCATTCGTTTCCATCAGTTTTAAAATATACCGTGCTTTTGTTGTCTTACAGGAAAGAATTTGCATTATTTCATTAGAAGTAATGACCTGCATTATTTCTATATTGTTAATTGCCGTTTCGATATCCACTACTTCCTTTTGGGATAGTTCTTCAGCTACTTCTTTCTCATGTAACTTTTCTAGTAATACATCTTTCCATGGAATCGACGCGTCGTTTGGCTGAATACCCACGTTTTGTTCCTCAATCGACGCGTCGTTTGGCTGAATCGACGCGTTTTGCCCTTCAATCGACGCGCCATTTGGCTGAATCGACGCAAAAGTTGCCGATTGAGCCTTATATGACGCACTATTCACCGTCGTTTTAAGAATAAATGTGTTGTTATCGTATACAGGATCAGGCAGTCCGACAGCTTCCAGTTCCTTACACATACGATCCACACCTTCGCCATACTCCTTAACATAACCGTAATCCTTAAGGAAAGCTGCAATCTTAGGATTTCTGGAAAAATGAGTATATCGAATATTCTCCTTCTTTACCATTCCTGCAAAGTTCCCCGGGCTGTCCACTTCCAGACGGTCATCAAACATTTTGATCTGGATGTCTGTACCTTTTATTCCATAATCTCGGTGGGTAGCTGCATTGACCACAATCTCTGTTCGGACGAACTCGCTGTACTCTTCTTCGGTCACGAAGATACCATTTGAACCAAGATAGGTCTTCTCCTTCATCTGGATTTTTATGAAGTCAACCGCTTTTTCGACCTGCTCCAGGATGCGGCCTTCAAAGATGACATCCTTAACTACGTTCATGTCCCTGCCAACCTTAGCCTCAACGCCGTCATAGCGGATAAAGCGTATAAAGGCCCGTGGGAAATAGAGCTGCGGATTTTTTCCAAACAGCAGGATTGCAGCCACAGATATTTGGTCTTTACCATCCTTCACCGTAACAAACTTCTTATTTTCTCTGACATATTCCTCAGGAGACTTGCTGTATCCGATCCTATTGCAGTAACTCCGCACAAAATCCATGTCAAGGTCTTGAATCGTTGCATCAGCCACAGGTTCATCTTCATAGTAACGGACACCTTTGGCATACATCAGTGTCATACGATCATTAAAATCCAGTTTTTTACTTTTATCTCCGACCCGTATAAATGCTTCATCCGCCTGATTTGAGTGAAGAAGAGGACTGGCTTCAATATGTATCAGTAAAACATGATCCGGTTTACCTTCATAGTTGGTACATTCAATCATCTCTGTAGTGACCGGTACTGTCGGATTGCAAAAGTCTATAGGTGTCCTGAGAATCTCATTTAACTGTTCGGTATGATAATCAACACCTTCAATCCTGCGTGTTTTATCAGATATGCCTATAGCCACAGTTCCGCCATCTGCATTAGCAAAAGCACATATTGTGTCAGACAAATCAGCCGGATTGATATTTATACTCTTTCGGTCAAAGATCTGTTTTTCATCTTTTTCTAAGACCTCTTTTATCGTCATATCAGATACCTTCCTACTTCTTGAAAACCTTAAACTTCTTTTCTAAACTCCATAAACCAGAATGAAAACTTAACAGCCCCGGCACTATACTTATTTCTTTTCACGCGTGTCTCCTTCATCATCCGGGATCATTTCCATAATGTCGCCAACATCACAACTAAGGCATTCGCATATCCTCATTATGACATCCATGGAGATATTTTCATTCTTTCCCATTTTGGCAATGGTATTTGGACTGGTCCTTACGGCTTCCATAAGTTCAGTCTTATTCATGCCCTTATCTATTAGTAATTTCCATAATTTGTTGTAGCTAACTTTCATTTCTGTTATCCTCTTTAGACCAGTTTAGGGTTACACCAACATATAAATTCTACCATATATGATAGGATACAGAAATAAAGAATCTATAAATACCTATATATTTTCTATTTTATAGTGACTCTAAAAACAATATTAAATCGAATGCATCCGCCATTGTATTGGTCACGGATGCTTTAAGATGTAAGAAGAATCAAATCCTTTCCAATGAGGCTTATTTGTTCTTCTTATCCTATAAATATCGTAGCAAATAAGGTAAGAAAAAAATGTACATAGAAAGAGAACATATATTCTTGGATTTAGCCAAAACAAGATAATCGTCTGTTATTTACAGATATATGTATATATACATATATATTTCTATATATTCGTCAATCGGGCGCTGTTTTAATAAAAATAAGACTTTTACCATTATCAACGCCCTTCATATCTATTCCCGATTCGGCTTTTTTTTATATTTTTTTCTATATAAATTGTCCTGAATCTGCCGATAAGCCCAATAGGAAGTATTTAAGTTACTGAACACGATCTCAGGAGGTTTGTCATGCCAAAACTAACGATAAATGATGCCCTCACTACTTATGGGAAACAGATCAGAAAATATACGACGAGGATGAGCGAGGTTCGTCACGAAAAGGAATCATTGGCAAAAATAATGGAAGAAGAGCCGGAAAAAGCTGACATATTAAAGGAAGATTATGACCGACTTGAACTCAGTTACCAGGCGCTCTCTAAAAAACATAAGGAATACTGTGATTATACTGCCATGGTCACGGAATTACAGGTATCCCTCCAGAATATACAGGCAGCAAAAAATGAAGCTGATGCGTATGCCAAAGAAAGCGAAGAAATGAGCAAATGCATGCAGGTAGCTATTCGTTACGGAAGGGGTGACCGAGTTCCTGCAAAGGATCTAAAGAAACTGATGGAAAAGTTTCCGGAACTATACACCATGGCAGAGCAAATGCGGATGATGTCTGAGAAAACCAAAAAGAAACATAAGTCTCTTTGGGAAGACGAAGAGGAAAAGCCGGAAGATCAGACGGATATAGACGAAACCGAAGCACCTGAAGGCGCTCCGGAAATAGTAGAAGCTGATGCTGTAGCTTCGGATGCCGGAGGAACCGGTGCAGAATAAATCAAACAGAAGGCCTGTGAAGATACTGCTAATACTTCACAGGCCTTATACTATCACAATTGGATTTCTTATAATTCCATCCCCATCAGAATCACTTCATTTTCTTTCTTAAATCCATACCTTTCGTAGAATTCGGGTAGAACGCCTTCCCCGGCAGTAATGAGGTGCACACCTACCATCCCTTGATTTTTTATATCAGCAAGACACTTTTCCATGAGAAGTTTTGCTATACCGCGTCTCTGATATGCCGGATCTACTGCCAGGTCATTAATCTCAAAAGTCCTGCCATAATGGAACAGCATTGATGTACCCAAAATAAATCCAACAACCTTGCCTTCTTCTACGCATTCCAAACCATACGACTGCTTTGATTCTAATAGTTCTTTTACATGTATGATGGCATCTTCTACTTTCCACGGATCATTCCACGGTTCGCCATTAAAAGCGTCTGCATATATCTCTCCGTATCTTTCGAGATTTTCAATATTAATTGACTGAATCTTATATGCCATTGTCTCTACACTCCTTCGTTTCTATAAGTATAGTACCAAATGGTGCTGACATCTCCTATGGAATTATTTCCTATACTTTTTTTAACACTTCCACAAGCTCCGGTATAGTTGCCTCGAAGTCCACACCGTACCATGGCTTTTCAGGATTTTTTTCAGTTTCCGAAATGGTGAGAGCCGTATAATCAGCTGCTATCTTAAGAGCTTCGGTCCTGTCTATCCCAAGCACGAATGCTCCTGCAAGGACACTTGAAAAGATATCGCCGGTTCCATGATATGCTGCAGCGATCTTATCATTCTGATAGCTGAAAAAAACCTTTGTTTTCGAATCATACCCCATGTCTCCGGTCTTTCCTTCAGAAAGCGCAACACCGGTTAGGATTGGCGTCTCCGTGCCGAATCCCGAAAGTGCCAGAAGAAGCTCTTTAACATATTCCTCAGTATAGTCATCTTTATAAGGAATATCCGTCATAAAGCTAGCCTCAGTGATATTTGGATCAATTATGTCAGCTACTCCGCACAACAAAGCATTCTTCTTTGCATAGTGCTCATCAAAAGCCGGATAAAGCTTTCCGTTATATCCCATTGCCGGATCAACAAAGACAAGGGTGTCTTTATTTCTAAAGTTCTCGATTATATCTATTACCGTATCGATCTCCTCTTCAGTTCCGAGGTAACCGGTGCAGATAGCATCAAAGGTTATGCCCTCATTTTTCCAGTGGTCAGTGATGGGCTTTAACTGGTCCGAAAGATCCTTACACGTGAATCCTTTGAACATGGTATGGGTACTGAGCACTGCTGTTGGAAGAAATTCGCTGTTTCTGTAAATTCCTCTTTGGTATAATTATCTAAAATACGATAAGGGAGAAGTAGAGCATGAACTTAAACCACATCCATCATATAGCCGTGATTTGTTCCGACAAAGATATCGCATTGGATTTTTATCACAATAAGCTTGGTTTTAAGATTATCAGGGAAAACTATAGACCGGAACGTGATGATTGGAAGATTGATCTTGAACTCGGAGACTGCGAGCTTGAGCTATTTATAATGAAGGATCATCCGCTCCGTTCTTCTCCGGAAGCTTACGGATTAAGGCATCTTGCTTTCCGTGTAGATTGCGTAGATGATACAGTTGCAGAATTGGAAGCTATGGGGATCACTTGCGAACCTATACGACTGGATTCTTTCACAGGAAAGAAAATGACTTTTTTCCACGATCCAGACGGACTTCCTTTAGAAATACACGAGTAACTGTCAGACTGAAAATATGTGGAGGTGAAACTTTGCAAGAATTAGTATTACACAGAGTATACAAGCACTTTAAAGGCGATTATTATCTCTGAGTGTCTGTTTCTCTGTGTTAATATTACAAGGTTCATTAAACATAAAATGAAAGATAAAAAGCTTATTTTTTCCTACATATTACTAATACTTGGACTACTTCCATTCTTATTTATACTGGTATGCTGTATAAGGGACGCTTTCGTTGGCGTCCCTGAACTAAGCATCTTTATCCCACCCGCCAAATGGTACTACGGATTCGATGCGCTCCGATATGACATGATGTGGGTGTGGATAATACTTGTTGCATACTGGTATATTACGGTTCCATGGATCATCCTTTTAATTGTAGGACCAATAGTCTTTCTTATCTGGCATCATCGCTCAATGAGAAAAGAGCGAAATAGAGATAATCGTGGAGGTTTAAAATGCCCAAAGTAAGTATAATCATCCCTGTATATAACGCTGAAAAAGCTCTCAGAAAATGTATAGACAGTATTCTCAACCAGGAATATAAAGATTTCGAACTGCTCCTCATGGATGACGGAAGTAAAGACTCCTCTCCTTCCATCATAGATGAGTATGCAGAAAAGGACGCCAGAGTTAGAGCCGTACATAAGAAAAACTCCGGAGTTTCCGATACAAGAAATATGGCCATAGATATGGCAACCGGAGCATACCTACAGTTTCTGGATGCAGATGATTGGATCACTCCTGATGCCACAAAGCTTTTCGTCCGGGCTATAGAAGCAGCGGATGCAGACATGGTTATCGCGGATTTTTACCGCGTTGTGGGGGAACACCTGTCGCAAAAAGGAGACATTGACACTGATCGTATCCTATCAAGGAAAGACTATGCGGATTACATGCTATCGAACCCCGCAGACTACTACTATGGTGTCATCTGGAATAAGTTCTACAAAAAGGAACTGCTTGACCGCTATAAACTCAGAATGGATGCGGAGCTCAGTTATTGCGAGGATTTCATTTTCAATATGGAGTATCTGCTTCATGCCGAGCGCATCGCAGTGGTCAAGTCTCCCATATACTATTATGTAAAGACTGAGGGATCTTTAGTTTCGCAAAACATGAATCTGACGAAGATAGTCAACATGAAGACCAATGTAATGCAGTACTATGACAGATTCTACAGAAATGTTTTCGATGAGGAGGAATATGATCTCAGAAGGGCTCAAATTGCGGGATTCCTGATTGATTTTGCAAAGGATGACTTTGTCATCCCCGGTACTCCCATTTCTAAAAAGCTTGGAACAGAGACAGTATCAGTGCAGTACCATCCGGATGAATGCGACACTGTTTTTTCCGGCAATTACTACAGGGATAAGCTTCTTGAGTACTATCTTAAGCCCATATCTATACAGAATGATCTGAAGGCTGAGGATCTCAGGATACTTCTATACATGCATCAGACTGCTAATCCTGTAACTGAAATGATGGTCGTCGATTATACAAAGCTTCCGCTTATTACGGTTGTCACTTCTCTTCAGAAATTGAAATCAAGGTATTTTATAAAAAAGTATCCGTCCTGCCCAGGATGAAGCTAATGCCTCTTTCTCAGAGAGATACCGCGCCTATTATGTTTTGGATGATGCAAAACGTATAGAGGAGCAGCTTGATGAGGCCTTAAAAGACTTTGACAACCTTAGATATCAGGGGCTATCCGAAGATGAAAAAGCTGTTTTCAAGGATCTGGAAAAGAGGTCAATGGAAAATATAAAAAGCTTTCTGAAATCGAATGGATAAAAGTATCACTTGCCGGCAGTCCTGATTATATTCGTATCGCTCAAGGCGGCAGATTAAAATATTATCAAAAAAAGGAAGGGGCTCAGTGTACCCTTCCTTTTTAGTCCATTGATGTTTTTTAAGTTTGCTTCAGCTCTTTGCATTATAAGATTTTTAGTGTTGAGTTAATTAGAATGATAGTTCAACAAATGATATAAGTCAATCTGATTGCCATGCTTCCTCAAAACCCAGATAAAATACCTGAAGCAGGGTTGTATTAAACAGCCAATAGCTTTATCATTTAAAATAAGCGTTATCCCAAAAACGTTTTAATTAAAGGATTGATACAGCATAGATGAATTACGAACATAAGGCGGCAGAATGGAGTTTTTATGAAATATAAAATGATAGCTCTGGACCTGGACGGAACACTTACCAATTCCCAAAAGGAAGTTTCAGAACGAAATAAGGAAGCATTGAAAAAGGCTGCGGATAAAGGAGTGCATATTGTGCTGGCTTCCGGCCGACCATTGGTCGGAATCCTGCCGGTGGCCGAGATGGTGAACCTGAAAGAGACAGGCGGATATATGCTGGCCTTCAACGGTGCCCATATCGTGGACGGACGCACCGGTGAAACCTTCATGCAGACAACATTACCGGAAGAATTTTATCCGGACATCATAGACTATGGGAAGTTGTTTTATGATGTGACGATCCTGACATACACCAAAAATGGCATAGTCACTCTTGATGACCAAAACCCCTACGCTCAGCTTGAGGCAAAGATAAACCGTGTGCCCCTCATGCAGGTTCCGGATCTTTGCGCTGCCCTTGACGGTCCGGTATGCAAATTCCTTTGCGTAGGTAACTATTCACATCTCAGGGAAATTCAGTTAATGATAAAGGCGGAGTACGGAGATAAGATCAATGTCTTCTTCTCGGAAACCTATTTCCTCGAGATAGTTCCCAACGGCATAGAAAAAGCTGCCTCCCTTAAGAAGCTGCTTGATAAACTTGGTCTTCAACGCGAGGAGCTCATCGCCTGCGGTGACGGCTTAAACGATATCACCATGATAGATTTCGCCGGACTAGGTGTCGCCATGGAAAATGCCCAGGACGCTCTGAGGTACCGCGCCGACTACATTACCGACACCAATGATGATGACGGTGTTGCCGAAGTCATCGAAAAATTTATTTTAGAAGAGTGAACTTAGAAGCTACGGGATTGTTCTCAATCGCAAGCCATCGGGGGACGATTCCAGCCGAAGATGAACTATCTCCGATGGATTTAAAATCAGCAGGGAACGGCTTTTATCCATGAAAGCCGTTCCCTGCTCAACTATGGACCCCCCTGTTTATCATTCACTTTCCTTCAGGTATTTCTTGTTTTCATACATTAGGTCATCTGCTTTTTTGAATACTTCGGACACTTTGTTTTCGCCATTATATCTTGCAGCTCCCATGGCGATCACAACTCCTCCGTATTCCATATTTTTTTCATTCAATGCAGAAAAATTAGCACTAAGTGCATCAAGATTGTGATAATCATGATTCGTGGCAATCACGACAAATTCATCTCCGCCAATCCTGTATACAGGGCTGTGTTGGAAAATCTTACAAATCTGACTGCAGCCTTCTTTTATATATCTGTCTCCTGCCTGATGTCCGAAATTATCATTGATCTCCTTAAGTCCGTTAAGATCAAATACGACCAGGGCGAACTCCAAATCCTCATTATTTCTTAATCGGTCATCCAGCTGCTCCTCAGCTTCGATATATGCATGCTTGTTTTTAACCCCGGTAAGAGCATCAATATTTGCAATACTCCTTGCAGCATTAAGCTTTCGGGCATATTCCATTTCTTTTTTTACCTGCTCATGCTCGTTTATTATTCCCACAATTATCTGAGGACCATCCTTTTCCTCAATCTTTGCGGCTCTTATACAGGTGAACCTGGGCTCTCCATCAAACATCATTCGAATTCTCAGAACAAAGGCACCCTTACCTTCAATTTCATCTAATATATTTTCTTTGGTAAAACTTGATATGAACATGCTCTTATCTTCGACATATACAACCTTACTTCCCCTTTCTATCACCTGATCATAGAAAGCATCACCTTCGCCTGAAAGTCCAACCTCATTGAACCTGTTATCAAGAACGACCTGGACAAAGTGATCAGTTACGGGATCCACAGTATAAACGCATATGTAGTTTCCGGACAGCGCAGTTATCCTGCTGTAAGTCTTTCTCTCCTGCTCAATTCGTTCCAGCGCTTCCTTATGCTTTAACTCTAAGTCATTATCAATGTAACTGAGAATAACTACTGCCAGAGCAACCACTCCGGATTCAGGATTTATTGCTATTCTTCTTATGAAGAGATGCGCTACGCCTTTATCCTTTTCTCTTACATCAACTATGGTCGGTTTTCCGTCTCTACTGCACTGCTCCATAGCATTTAGAAAATCAGATCCAATATTACCATTGATCTCTGCCTTCGTAATAAACCTTTTACTGAGCATTCCCGGATGATGAATATTTGTATAATCCCTGAAAGATTTATTACCTCTGGCAAGCTTTGTTCCATCATCTGAGACCTCAATTATAAACATTGGCATGGTATTAAAGTAGCTGCCAAGCTTTTCATCGTCTCCGTATAAGGAAAAAGACATGTCATAAAGATTGACCTTGCCCAATGCAGAATAGTATTCCGACTCCTTTGGATTTTCAAAACCAATCTGTTTTCCTTCTTTATATCTCCTGAATATTTGTTCAATAGTTACTACATCACAGAAATAATACCCCTGCAGTCTTGTACATCCGATTTCGTCAAGAAATTCAGCCTGTTCCACTGTCTCAACACCTTCGGCAACAGTCTCACTGCCAAGTCCGCTTGCAAGTCTTACAAGTTCTGTGATGATTATCTTGCTTCGTTCATTATTTTCAATCTTACTGATGAAGGTCTCGTCAAGCTTGATAACGTCAAAATGAATTTGCTGCAATATATTTGTCGAAGAATTTGCTTTTCCGAAATCATCCAGCCATACTGAAAATCCAAGCTTTCTGAATCGCTCTATCTGTGCCATCATATAATCCTTATCATCAAGGATTACACTCTCTGTTATTTCGATCACTATGTTGCCACGGTCAACTCCCGAGTCATCAACCCTTTTCCTTATTTCCTCAACGATATCGCAGGAATAAAAATCTGTTCCCGAGAGATTTATGGAGTTTGGAACAACATATAAGCCTTCCTCAGACTGTCTTTTTAATTTCTTCAGTACTTCATCCAGAACAAACAGGTCCAGTTTATACGCAATTTTAGCTTCATTCAGAATGGAAATGATCTTCCTCGGAGCAAAATTACCTTTTTCCGGATCTGTCCACCTTACCAGTGCTTCTTCATTACACACCCTGCCATTGGAGGTTCTGATAATGGGCTGATAATGCACCTTTATCCATCCCTCCGCCATAGCTATGTCCAGGTTCTCAAAGACATATGTTCTATCCTCAAACTTTTTCAGCATTTTTGCATCAAAAAAGCGCACGGTAGATTCAAATATATTTCCGCAGCTGTCACACGCTATTTTTGATCTGTCTGTAGCTATGGCTGCTCCAACCCGTCCCTGTTTGAAATCATATACACCTATTCTGACCGGTAATGTCCTGCCATCGTTTACAGTCCTGAATTCCTTAACAAACTCCCAGAGCCTGTTTCCAAGATCTTTCGAATAAGTATAGACAGTAAAATGATCGGCAGTAGTACGGCAGCAGCCTTCTTTACCAAAGTATTTCACAAGAAGATTTGCAACTTCTCTGATGAGTCTGTCACCTTCTGTGTACCCATATCTCTGGTTAAATGCCTTCATTCCGCAGAGATCCATGAAAAGCATGGCCGAACCTATACCGCAGCCTGCATTAGACTCAAAAAAATCCTCAGCAAGCTCAAAGAACCGGTTCATATCAGGAAAACCGGTAAGGTGATCATAATTGATTTTCTCGTTTATTTTTTCCATGCTCATACAATGTCTCAGCCTTTATTAAACATATTTCTGATGCACAATCATACCCTTAATTATATCTCAAATTTTTTAATTTTTAAAACCTTGTTATTCAGCAAATGCAAAAATCCACAGAAGAAGGTTCTCAATCGCAGGAACCTTCCCCTATGGATAACTCATCTCTGTCATTCACTAAAGGAGAATACCTTGTCGAAACAGTCTTTATCCTCTTCAAGTTTTGCCTTGTTTCCGGCCATCACAAAGTATCCGTCCCCGACAACCTTTTCCATTACATCAGCCGCACCATTCCGGTCTTCGAGTGTTGCCTTTTTCATATCTTCAGCAATTTTTATCAGATAATCCGGATCATTTCCTGCAAAAAATGTATAAATGCCTGACTCTGCACGGCTGATATCACCCATAGGTTTTATAACATTGTTGAAAGCAGAAACGGTGTACGTATCAATATCCTCCCCCGTAAGACTCATTTCCCTCAGAGCGGATGGAGCTTCATCCAAAACCTCCAGCGTTGTTTTACAGTTAGGATCACTTGAGGTACCTATACTAACTACTCTTTTTTCAATTCTGTAGTTGACATCTGCGCCATATGCACCGTTTCTATATCTCATTTCAGGAATAATGTATCTGTCATTAAGCGCCTCCAAAAACGGAAGGTATCTGCCCTTGAACTCAGAATCCTCCAGGATATACCCGCCGCACATAGACTGCAAAGGACTGCTGACAATGATACCTACCCGTTTTTCATCAGGAATGCCATAATCATAAGACTCACGGTAATCATCACCTGTTCCCGATGGCATACTGTCTATAAGTTTCCCGCATTCACTTTTTATTTCAGCGATACCCTTCGGTGAGGCAGCTATTCCCATGATCATATGATCACTATGCCATATCTTATCCCGGATATTTTTCATTCTTTCTGCCAATTCTTCAATCGCGCCATCATTCTCCGAAAGTGCGGTTTCAATTCCGGTAAGATAATCATGCATACCTTTCATTATGTAATATTCAAAGCCCGTGCTTGTGCCGGAAAGAGCCCTTGCAAGGGTTACTGCTGCTTTATTAGCACTGATATTGGAAGGATCACTATTATTTTTAAGTATTTGTACTATTTCCTGTACTTCCTCCATTTTATAATCGGATTTTGTCAGCATCTCCTCCATGAGACTGAGATTATTGCTGAAATCCTTTGTGAATCCGCCTAATGATACTTCCAGATACAATCTGTCGAAAGGCTCTTTAAAATCTGTTCCGGACAGGCCTGTGCTTATGCTTCCATTCAGGTTGCTTTCCCGGTCAAATTCCTCCTTTGATCTTTCTGTTGTGGAAACATTGCCCAAAAGATTTAAATACAGCACGAGGTCAAAAAGTTCTTCCTGCTTAAGAGTTGAAGTATCATAAAAAAGGCTTACGCTATATATATCTTCCTGTTCGATGGGAACTGCTGCCACGGTACATTCTCCGAGATTTGTGATCTCAGGAGTGTCATATTTCATCGGCTCAGGCAGATCGGAAACATTGATCACAGTATTCTTGTTCGTTACATTTTCCTCATTCCATTCATCGAAATCCCTGGTATCTTCTATCAGTTTAAGAAGCTCCGATTCCGACATATCAACTTTTAAGTTCTTTAAATAATCCTCTATTTCCTGCTCTTTCTTTTCTGCAAGCCCCGGCTTTTCTTTACAGTAAATCAGTGCCTTGCGGTCCACCTCCATAAGCTTCTTTGCAAGTCCCTTTACCCTGGTCTGATCAGGATCCTGAATGAGCTTTTCAAAGGCTGCTTCATCTGTTTCCATGACCATTGGATCTCCGGTTCTTGTCCAGGGTACTGCGATTGCCTCTGAAAGAGTATCTATGAATGTAACCTTCTCTCTTTCAAAAGCATCCTGCAGTTCTCTTTCTTTTATTACAACATCATAGATTTCCTTTGGAAATCCATTTTCAGAAACCTCCAAAAGACTATCATCAAAAATTTTCTTTATTACGTTTTTGTCAATATCCTCTCCCTGGGTGTAAACCATCACCTGATACACAGGATACCATGCATTATAAGGAGACAACGTCGAAAACGTATTCCACTGAAGTCCTTCTTCTCTTAGTGCTTTCATAAAAACAGAAGAAGAATCCATCATGAGAGCCGTGAATACAAGTAGTTCGCGTTCTTCTTCCGGAGTGAACCCGGAAAGATCAAAAGCATACGTTATACTGTTCTGACTGCCTGAAGTATCATCCTCATAAACCGGAATGTCATATTCGGTTTCTACATAACCATCAGGAACAACAATTTCCGGGATATTTACAGGTTCTTCTTTTTCAGGGTACTTTGAAAGATATTCCCGGTCCAGATATTCAAGTACAGCCTTATAATCCATATCTCCGTAAAGAATCATCAATGAATTATCAAATCTGTAATATGAATTATATACTTCGTGCAGATTACTATAGTTCAGGTTTTCAAGATCTGTATAGCATCTTCCATTGGCATAACTCATTATCGAGTCCGGATATAAACTTTCATTTACTGCATAACAAGAGATATCCTGTCCGCTTGTCATCCCTCCCATATCTTCTGAAAAAACTACTCCACTGAGTGTTATAGGATCATCGATGTCATATAGCTGATACCTTAGTGCTTCACGTTTAAAATAATTTTCATTTTCAAGGACCTTTGGAGAAGTCATGCAGCTCATATAGCCATCCAAAAGCTTTATAAACTGACCCTGACTCAGGGTACTGAACGGATATGAAGTACATGTATTGTAGGTGATAGCATTGGTAAAAGTATTGTAGGTAGTATTTGACATATCGAAGAAAAGATCCGTGGCCGGATATTTATCCGAAGCCGCAAGTATAGAGTGTTCGAAAATGTGCGGTATGTCAGCATTGTTAAGCTGCGGAACCCGGTAGCTTATATCAAAGCCCAGCTCCTTATCATCATTTCTGATAAGGTATAATGTAGCTCCGCTGGTTTCATGCTTAAGCACAGCTGTGTCTGCTCTAAGCGCCTTAACTGTTCCTGTTCTTTCTACCTTATAATCAAGATAACTGTTGCCCTCTTTGAAAAGATCGTTTTGATATTCCTCATCCACCTCTTCGGAAAGATAAGGGTACCCATTCTCATCCTGTTCTACAGCCTGTCTTTTTACTTCTTCAGTATCAGGGGTAGTTTCTTCGATTCCAGGAACAGTCTCTTTATTTCCAGCTGCAGTCGTTTCTTCGGAAACAGACTCAGGTATAGGATTTGGTTCAGGGACAGACGTTGCCTCACAACCCGCCATGGTGATAACCATAGAGGCAGCCAGAATAACTCCTGTAATCTTTTTAAGAGTATAATGATTAATTTGTGACTTATATATCTTATGTATAATACTCATATTTCCTCATTTATATCCACCGAATCCGGCTAATAATTATTTTATATTGTTTTGACTGCTTCCTTCATGATCCCGTCAACATCCGCCCCGACTATATCAAGTCCCACTGCCTTGATGAGCTCCACTTCTTTGATTCCATAGAAGTTTTGTGCAAGGGCTTTTATATATCCAAATCCGTATTCTTCCGGCACAAAAGTTCCACCTGCAGTCATGACATAATAAAGCTTCTTCGCTTTGCAAAGCCCCTTTGGAATTCCTTCGGGAGTATATTCAAATGTAATCCCCAGAACATTTATGTGTTCTATATACTGCTTAAGCGCAGCAGGGAACGACAGATCCCAGTAGGGGGCAGCTATAACAATAGTGTCTGCTGCCGCAAACTGTTTTGCCAAAGAAAAGTAATCATCCCCAAATTGCCGCGTGGCTATCAGACTGTCTCTTTTCTTTAAAAATGCTTCATCCGTCTTTGGAAAAACCACATCCTCCAGTCTGACCTCCACCCGGTCTCCGCCGATTTCTTCAAGCAGTTTCTCCGCAAGCTTCCTTGTTCTTGATTCACCACGTACACACGCATTTACCAGTAAAATCATGAAAACCTCCCGGTATATATATTCCTCATCTTTTTAACATTGCTATTATTTGAGCTTTTTAGTTCCTTTCCACTCAATATAGAATATCTTTAATTATATTATGCAGAGTTTACTTCTGAAAAGAAACTGCAGAGTTCCTCAAAAGAGGATGCTGTTGATTAAATTCCTTATCAACGGCTTTTTTGTTTCCTGTTTGCAAAAAGCATATCCCGGTTGATCTCGGTATAGAACAGTTCGCGAAGTTCTTTTTTGCTGCAGCCCATACCCTTGATCCACATGAGCTTTGTGATGGTGGCTTCAAGAGTCATATCATAGGCCTCGATCATATGGAAATCATGCTTCACTTTGCGGCCGACCTCATAAACGGTCATATTACTGCCTTCATTCGCCACCTGGGTAGTCATGACCACCAGCTTGTCAGCATCACTGAACCGGTCCATTTCCTTGTAAAAGGTTTCCATCAGAGTCTCAGGAATTCCTCCCACACCAAAGCTCTCCAAAACTATCACATCGTAGTTTTCAAAAATATAGCTGAGGACGTCGCTCTTGATTCCCGGGAACAGTTTTAAAAGACATATTCTGTCTGACATTTCATAGTAAAACTTTACTGGTTTATCATTGGGTGTTTCCTTTATGTAGCGAATCAGCATACCGTCCTGTATCACCGCAAGGTAAGGGAAATTGATGCTTGAAAAAGCATTGTAACTCTTTGCTCTTTCTTTTTTCGCTCTGGTTCCGCAAATTACTTTGCCGTCAAACACGATTGAGACATTCCTGGATTCTTCGTCGGCAGCATAAATGAATGAGTCCAGAAGGTTTGTCTTGGCATCCGTTATGTCCATGTTGATAGGCTTCTGTGAACCCGTAATAACTATCGGCTTTTCAGAATCCTGAATCATATAGCTGAGGGCTGCCGCTGTATAAGCCAGGGTATCCGTTCCGTGACAGATCACGAACCCATCGTATTTTTCATAATTATCTTCAATGGCTTTTACGATCTTTCTCCAGTGCTCAGGGGTCATGTTGGTACTGTCAATGTTAAGAACCTGGGCAACCTCAACTTCGCACACATCTTTTACTGCCGGAATATAGGCAAGGATATCCTCAGGAGTAAGCCCCGGTGTCAATCCGTCTTCAGTCTGTTTGCAGGCAATTGTACCTCCGGTACCGATCATTAGAATTTTACGCATTGCTGACCTCCTTAGGTAATATTATATATAGAGGATTATAAAATGCCCAATATCTCTTTTCCATAATCTGTTCTTCAGTTTCACTATCGTTATGCTCTATATAATATTGATTCCATAACATAATAATCGCGATTGACTCCCGAATGTATGTTTGCTAAAATTTATACCGTGCTACCAGTATTAAACGGTAGGCGGTTAGCTCTCTATACGGAGGGCTTTGTAAGACCCTCCAGAAAGGAGGGCACCATGGTTAGTTTTTCTGATTTATTCCAATTCGGGATTTTGATAGTTGCAATCATTGGTCTTGTTTATAAGATAGCAAAAAAATAACCGCCCCAGTCTCACAAACTAAGCGGTTATTTTTTGTAACTGTTTACTTAAAGAGCTAACCGTCTACCGGTAGCACTTCTTTTCAATTAGTATATTAACATCATTGCATCTTCCAGTCAATCTGCTTCCTTTTGCAGCTCGTATTCATTCTCGAAATACTCATCAAGACACTGCAGATTCATAACTCCGTCTACAACAGATACTTTAAATGTTGAATCTCTAAGATTAGACTTTTCAAAATCGATCTCAAGTATATCTTCCTCAAGCTTGTAATCGAAACTGTAGCTGTGCTCCGGAAGTACCAGTGCACCTGTTCCGTTCTTCTTGAATCGATATGATGTGATATCATCGATGCTCCAAAGGCCTGCGATATCTTCCATGGTGAGATACTCGGTTTTCTTTAATTCTTCCTGGGCCAATGTCTCTACCGGAGCTGTCGTCTCCTCAGGTACAGTTTCCTCCAAAACCGCCTCAGTTTCTGCAACAGTTTCATCTTCTGCCAATGTCTCCTCCAGGTCTTCTGTTGATTCTACAGACTCTCCTGTTTCCTCATCAGTTTTATCTGCATCTGAGTCAGCTTTATCACTGTTTTCTGAATCTTCATCGGTATCAGAGGTTTTGTCATCATCAGATGAGTCTGAATCGCCATCATCGATTTTGTCTTCACCAGATTTTACTGAATCTGCATCATCATCGGAATCGGAAGACTTATCATTTTCGGATTTGTCTTTATCCTTTGTATTATCTGTATCCTTTGTGTTCTCTGTACCTTTTGAATCATCAGATGATCCGTTAGCTACTTCATCAGATTTATCATCTGTGTTCTTGTCAGATGCAGACTTATCATCAGATTCATCGGTATCTGTTCCACCTTTTGTATTATCATTGTCTGTGGCATTGGTGTCCTTATCATCAGATGAGTCATTTCCTTCTGAGCTGTCGTTTTTATCATTACCTGAATCATTCTGATCCTGCTCAGAACCGCTCACTGTATTCTCATTAGCTTGATTCTCAGTGGCATTGACATTTTTTCCTACAGCAGTAACAAGGAAGCCTGCCATAACTAACATTCCTAGTCCTTTGTACAATTTTCTTTTCATCATATCCTCCTTACTCCTGTCCAACAGGTGTCTCACCAACTCCGTTCCATGCACCATCAGCACCAACTACATGTCCGTCAGGTGTTATAGACGAACGGAACAGTTTTCCCTGTGTTGAACCAGGTACGATATCAAAGTAGTACCACTTATTGTCGATATTCTTCCAGCCGGTTGCCATTCTTCCACGCCAGCCATCTTTCTGAGGCATCAGATAGAATCTCTCACCGTTGTAATCAAACCAGTTGGTAAGCATATTTCCATCTTCATTGAAGTAGTACCAGTATCTGAGGCCATTATAGTCAAGGCTCATCCACTCACTCTTTGCAAGACTTCCATCAGATTTTGTATATGTCCAGGTGTCAGCATTTGCATTGCTTCCCCATCTTCCGCCAACATCGCTGGCAGGTACGCCTGTCTCAACCTGATGGTTCTCAGGAATACCGGAGGTTGCATCGTTAATCTGATCAACCTTTGCCTGAATCTCTGCACTGCCTGAAGATGAAGATTTGTTTGATGAACTTCCGCTGCTGCCACTACTTTCACTGCTGCTGTCATGTTTTTTACTGTTATCTTCAGATCTAGTCTTCCTCGGAATCTCTTCCTCCTTGGTATGTGAAGAATCATTTTCACAGGTGTAGGTTCTGATTCCGGTTTCATCATACGTAGCTTCCTTAGTGATCTCACCATCATCCCACTTGTGACCGATGGCATCTATGATGAATGAAGTCTTATCAGTTATTTCAGCTGATCCATTCGCATCCTCAAACCACTTGTCACATTCTGTGCATTCATAATGTGCTTTATAACCGTCTTCAGTACATGTCGGTTCTTTAGCATCCATTTTTTTGATGTCATGTTCATGAGGCTCTGATTTTTCTTTGATTGTGACTGAAACCACATCAGGATCACTATCAGCGTGACTATCATCACCTACTGCCTTGTACCATACATGATAGGTTCCAACTTCCGTCTTTGCAGGGATGGTTGAAGTATAAGCTTCAGTAGCTTCAGTTGCAGTGCCGAGGGCATACTGCATCTTGCCGCCGGTGGCTTCGCCGGTAACAGTTACAAGGGGCTTTTCTGTCTCGTCATAGGTACGGTTGTTCGCAGTAACTGTAGCCGGGACTGCCTTTGCCTTGCTTATCGTTACAGTCACATCTTTAGTTGCCTGTGCATAGGCATCTGTCTCCGCTGCCGTCACAACAACGTAAGCTTTGCCATCTTCCGGAACCTTTTTGATCGTCAGTACGCCGGTGGTGCCGTTCACGTCAATGTAATCAGCACTGCCATCCTTCACAGCGTAACTGATTGCGCCATCACCATCCGTTGTTGCGTTGACTTTTTTATCTGTATCGCCGTAGGTTGCAGTCACGTTTTCTGCGATGATGGTCTGCGTGCCCTTATCCGCGAGGGTTATTTTGACATTGACCGTGGAATTGGCATAGTTGGTGGAACCGATGGTCACGGGCAGGGTGACGGTATTGCCCGTCGCGCCGTCGGAGAGCGTAGCGGTCACAGCGCCACTGGTATCATCCACGGCAAAGTTGGAAACCGTGACGTTGCCAGTCTTGCTTGCGGTTCCCGCCGTGTAGGTCAGCGTTCCCGCGTCCTCAGGCATTACGCCTGCCACGGACTCGGAAACGGAGGTCGCCGTATAAGGCAGGGAAACCTCCACATCCGCGATGGTCTGTGCGTCCGCCTTGCTGATATCGACTGTGGTGGTCGTGGTATTCGTCGCAAGGCTGTAATTGGTGTTCTTGAGCGTCACGGTGACATCGACGGTCTTGCCGTCGCCCGCATTCGCATCGGTCATCGTGCCGGTAACGGTGTAATCTTGATCTTCACCCAGCGTAAGCGCCACCGATTGTTCGCTGCTGTCCTTGAACGTAACGCCGCTGATCGTGACATCTGTGCTGTCCTTAACGTATGTGCGGTTCGTTGCCGTCGCAGTGTCAATGGTCAGCGCGATGGGGCTGATCGTGAAATCCGCCGTTGCGGTCTTGTCCGTGTCCACCGTGATGCTGGCGGTATAAGTGCCCGCATTCGTCGGCGCGGTTGTGCTCTTTGCGTAGGTTGTATCGCCGCGCCCTTCATACACTATCGTCGGCGCGGTCAGTCCGGCCCCCGTCCAAGCCGTCGTATCGGAAAGGCTTGCTCCCGTATAGGCGCTGCCGGTATAGGTCGCATCGGCGGCACTCAGGGTCCGCGTTACTGTATGTTTGTTGTTGTCATCCAGAGGCAGCGTACAATCGCCCTCAGTACACTCTGCCGTGATAGTCGCGCCGCTTGCGGAGTAGGTGAAGTCATGGGTGTGTGGTGGCGGATCGAACTTAATTGCCTTATAGGTATTATAAGTCTTTGCTTCGTCTGGAGATGGCTCAATTGCTGCTGGATTTTCATCCGACATATCATAATTTTCATAACCCGTGCCTGCGGATGCATGCTTCACTGATCCATTTATTGCATATTTGTTTCCTTTGACTGTAACAGTGCTCTTATTGTCAAAATCAGCCGTTACCGTTCCGCCTCCACCAATACCATAACTGTAAGAACCATTTTGCGCAGTTGCGGTAACATTACTGTTAATTATTGTAAGATTATTCGTTTGAATGCCCTTACTCACACTAGAAGTCGCATTGCCCGCTTGTACATCTACCGTGCAGTTTTTTATAGTAAGATTGTAAGCCTTTATCCCAACACTTGCAGCACTCGTTGTGCTGCCACTTCTAATAGTTAGCGTAGGGTTATCCCCTACTCCCTCTATCGTTATATTAATATTCGTATCTATAGTAAAAAACGCACCAGATTCATCATTTTGTGTTAGTGAAACATTGCCTTTTATTATAATTGTGCTCAAATAAGTCGAATTTGAACAATAAATCACCGAATTTCCAGAATTACCATCATACGCCCAATTACCTTTAACAACATAATTATCCAATGTAAGTGTCTTTGAGGCATTGTCATAACTTGCTTTTCCGTTTCCTTCTTTGGTAAAATAATCTGTATTCACCGGTATGTCAGCGCAGTTTTCAGATGTCACTCGAGTGCCGCCCACCCATAAATTATACTCTGTTGCCGCAAAAGCCGTCAGGCTCATCCCCGACATCAGCCCCAGCACCAGTGCCAGCGCGAACAAAAAGCCAATCAGCTTTCTTCCTGTTCTCTGTTTCATGTGTAATTCCTCCTTCATAAAACTCTTGTATAACAAAAACCGCCGAACCTGACAGGGTATAGTAACCCCGTCAAATCCGACGGTTATCCATCATGAATGTAATATGCAGTTTCAAGCGCCCCGCAGGACGCAAAAAGAGCGCAGTTAGCCTCTACTCTGCTCTCTGCTCTCTGCTCTCTGCTCTCTGCTCTCTGCTAAAGCATTCAGCTTGAGTTCATAATTGTCAGCTATTATTCCCAAATTGTTCATAGTATCCCCTCACCCCTAAATACAGCTACTATAACTGTCGACATTAAACTTATGATATATAAGTAAAAATTTCATTAAAAAAGCTCCGGATATAAGACATCGCATACCTTACATCCGGAACTTTTATATTGCATATTCATTTATAGCTAAACATGAAACAAAAACATTATTACCTGCTTCAATCCTCCACAGGATTAAGCACTGCTTTTATCACCTTTTCTTCATCATAATCAGGAGCGAATTCAGCTGCGGTGTCACAAATGACCCGGACTCTGATTTCGCTCTCTTCAAGCTCGTCAGCTATCTGAGTTACACTTTTTCCTTTACGAAGTTTGCGGCATATCTGAGAAATAAGCTTCTCTTCTTTTCCCTCAACTTTTCCCTTTGCAACTGCTGCATCATATTCTCTAAGCCATTCTAAAGTACTGTCCATCATTATATCACCTACCTTCCTGATGACATTTTCTCTCTTTTCATTTAGTCTCCGGATTACTTTT
This sequence comes from Oribacterium sp. KHPX15, assembly GCF_900107835.1. Classification (GTDB taxonomy): domain Bacteria; phylum Bacillota; class Clostridia; order Lachnospirales; family Lachnospiraceae; genus Oribacterium. The sequence goes on along the minus strand of NZ_FNRG01000020.1, from coordinate 51,815 downwards.
GCCATTTCCTTGATTATAACACCCTTGGTTCTCAGCGACAATACAGCCTCCGGGAGCTGATGTATCCGCTCTATCACCTCAAAATATATATCCTCAAACTATTTGTTTTATCATTTTCTGTGGCTTTAACATTTCTCCCTACAGCGGTAACGAGGAAAGTCGGCACAATAGTTATGATATATAAGTAAAAATATCCTTGAATATAGCTTACAAATCCCTATATATTGATGTCATCATAGTATCTGAAAAGCTGCTGATACATGCAATTGTATCAGCAGCTTTTATCACATATTATTTTACAGCACCATCGCCACTACGAAATTATAAGCAGCACATACCAGTACGCTTACCGGAACCGCAACCATAAGAAGTCTGTTGAACAGAGTATTTCTGTCCTCTTCCTTTGGTGTGGATCCAAGTATAAGTGATCCGCCTGATGAGAACGGGCTGATGGCACTTGACTGGGCACCAAGCACTGTACATGCGAAGAGTACAGGAGCAGACAATCCGGTAGATGCTGCAAGAGCCGGTATAAGAGGGAAAAGTGCCGGCGCAACAACACCTGTGGTTGAACTGAAGAAGCTCATGATAGCAGCAATAATTGAGAATGCTATCGGAATAAGTGGCTTAGGAACATTTGAACCTACCCAGAGGCTGAGCATCTCGATGGTTCCCGCCTTAACTGCAACTGCAATGAGCATTCCTGCTCCGGCGATCATAATGATGGTATTCCATGGAATTCTGGCAATGGCATCCTTCTGAGGAGCAAGCTTCATAAGTAATGCAATTACCGCAAAAATGATAGCAACCAGACCTACATCAACTTTTCCCGCAATGTAGCTTATACTTTCATTTCCCGGCATAAGAATCTTGAGAAGAGGGAAAATAAGTACCACAACCATCATTGCAATCATAAGTGTAAGTGTTGTACTCTGCTCTTTTGTAAATGCTTCAGGCTTGTTAAACACAACGCCTTTTCCGATGTTTTTATTTTCCTTTGTTCCGTATCTGAAAATAGCAACAAGGATAAGAGAAAAGATCATGGAGAAGAAGAAAATCTGCATTTCCATTCCGAAGCTGTCAACAGCAGCAAGTTCCGGGCTTGCTTCATAAGCAGTATCCGCAAGACCTCTGAAAACTACACCAAGGTTTGAAGTTGGAAAGTTTCCACCGCAAAGAGCACCGCAATTAATGGCTACAGCGCCGGTAACCTTATCCATTCTTGACTCATCACAGATAACAAGAGTTATGGGTGCAAGGAAGGCAAGAACAGTAAAGTATGTAGCTCCCATTACCGAAAGAATTACAGCTACCGCAAAGAGCGCAAAGGGAAGCATTCCCGGAAATTTTCGGCACGCATAAAGCAGTGAACCGGACATCTTCTCCAGTGTTCCGTTGATGGCGGCAACATTATAGAAAAGAGATACCGAAAGTATAACAAACATGGTGTTCGTAGGCCAGAAAGCTATAACCTCCTTAGGCTTTAACCCCATGATGAAACAACCTATCACATATGCGAAAACGATACAGAAAAGACCTGTATTAATCTTGGTTTTATATCCAAGGTAGATCGCCACAGCGATCGCCAGTATGATGACTGCACTTAACATTTTATCCTCCTAATCACTCAACCTATAATATCTCATTCTTCAATTCCTAGAAGTCTGTACGGGATTGTTTTAGTCATGTGGTAAACGTGCTCGATAGGTATTCCGTACTCTACAAGATAATGCATATACTCATACATCTCTATTTCCCAGTCCGGATTCTCGACCTGACCACCGTCTGTGTCTACCATAACGTGTTCATATCCGACTTCCTTGATGAGTTCTGCATTTTCCTTTAGATTCAGATGATAAGGCTGTCCCTTACCCATGTTCTGGGCATAGCAGCGTTCAAGGATAACATCGTAATCCTTAACAAGCTTTATCTGATCTTCAATGGAATAATCACATACCCACCACTCAGGATGTGTGATAATGATCTTTTTAACACCTGCATCTCTTGCAGCTTCCACCACTGTGAATGCCTCCTCAGGTGACACATGTGCGGTTCCGAGAGCAACATCATAATCCTTTACGAGCTTAAATACGTCCATCAGCTCCGGTATGACTTTTCCATCCCTGACCAGTTCGATTCCGTCAGCAGGATTCTGCCCCATTTTTTCAAGGTGACGTTTTGCTGACTGTGTCGGAAGCCATATTTCCTTGGCTCCGAGTTTCAGTCCCTTCTCAACAGCCTCGGGATTAACGCCACCGATAACTTTATTCATTACAACACCACCGTACATGGTGAAACCGGTATTCTCTCCGTAAACCCGCTTTACATACTCATTTGCTATAGCAGCGCGATTCACCGTAAATCCGAGATGTGATTTGATCACTATCGCTCTGGCTCCGACTCTTACAGCCGCATCAGCCAGCTGCAGATCATTATAAGCACGGGTTCTCAGATCCGGATTTGTGTGTACATGCATATCACATATACCTTTAAGCGATACTCTGCTCATGTTTCCTCCTTAACTAATGTTGCTTTTGGGAGCTTTAATGTCTGACATACAGATGCAGATCCAGTTGGCTCCTTATATGCTCCCTTTAGTGTTCCGGATGCCAATGTTTACACCCGTTTACGATGTACATCGGTTTATCATGAAATATCTGTTTTTTCAGGCCTGATGGTATTTCATAAATCTTTAACGTGAGTATAATTAATAACAGCATATCGCAGAATACGATATTTTGTTATATATCATATCGGTTTTTCCGATATGTGGCAGTATTTCAACGCTTCTTAAATTAAATGATGATTGTTTTAAATTTAATTGGCGGGGAATATTGTAAAAAAGACTTTTCATCACTAATTGTGTCACGGCCTGACGGTGGAATGGAGATTGTTATGGAAATAAAAGAGCTGAATTATCTGATAGCAATATACGAAGAGCGGAGCATATCCAAAGCTGCGGAAAGACTTTATATGGCACAGTCCAGTCTTTCCCAGTTCCTGACCACCTATGAAAGTAATCTGGGACACAAGTTATTTGTCCGTACTTCAAATGGTGTCCGTCCTACTGAATCCGGGCAGATTCTGATCGATTATGCCTATCACACCTTATCCGAATACCACAGAGTACAGGATCAGATGCAGGATGTTTCCAACCTGGATGCCGGACATGTAATTCTCGGCATTAGTTCCTTCAGAGGTTCCTATCTGCTTCCTCCGGTGCTGAATGCTTTTCATATGACATATCCCAATATCCATGTCCAGATTGTGGAAAAGAATTCAATGGCACTTGAACAGCTATTGTTGAACGGTGATATCGACATAGCTTTACTGGCTCACAAGGTAAAGAACAACAGACTTCATGTTGAAAACTTGATAAGAGACGAAATATGTCTTGTAACCAGTCCAAACCACCCCATAATCAGTAAGGCCAAAATAAACAAACAGCATAGCTTTTCCCAGATCACTAAGCGTATAGACATTAAGGACACCAAAAACTATGAATTTCTGTTAAGTGATTATGATACGATCCTTGGGCGTGAAGCCAGAAAACTGTTTTTAAAAAACGGCATAACTCCTATCGCTTACAACAACACTTTGTCCGCCCTTTTCGCGGCCTCACTGGCTGCCAACGGACAGGGGCTTGCCTTCACTTACTATAGTTCGAGACATTATTTCCGAAATGCAGAATTCCTGTCTCTCGGAAAAGACGCTCCAAGCGTAGAACTCTCAACAGCCATTTCAGCAGAAAGATATCACTCAAAAGCGACCCTTGCATTAAATGAAGTGATACATGAGATACTGAAATCTGTGGAATGAAATAATAGTCTTTATAAATAGCAGTAATCTATTTCAGAGAAAGCGTAATTCTTCTTGATACTATGACACTACTGTTCATTCCTAATACAGTTGGGCTTATGAGTCTGATAGATTAAATCCGTTTGTCAGAAATAAACGGTCAAAAAATACACGTTTATAAATAAGGAGTTGGCATATTATGGTTACAATTCATTACCACCTTCCAGGACTCTTTGAGTTTTATGATCTATATAAAATATTTCTGCCGCTTTTCAGAGAACATCGGGATTACTTTTATGACTGGTGCGACATAGGGTCTATATACGGGGCTCCCGGAGACTGCCTCTGGGGCGGCGGACGTGTAGGGTTCGGTGATGAGAATCCGGATGATGTAGTTTCAATGATGAAAGAATATAAAGTTTCTGCCCGTCTGACTTTCAGTAATTCACTGATAAATGAAAAGCATCTTTATGACAGGAAATGTAATCGTCTATGTGACCTGTTTGAAAATGTCAACGGTGTTAAGAATGGTGTGATCATTCATTCCGATCTGCTGCTTGAACATATCTGGAAGAATCATCCGGGATTTTATTTCGTCTCATCAACCACCAAAGTTTTGACAGACTTTGAGGATTTCAAGGATGAACTTAACAGGGAAGAATTCCGATATGTTGTTCCGGATTTCAGGTTAAATAAACGCTTTGATGAATTAAACACACTTACTACAGCACAGAAACACAAGGTTGAATTTTTATGCAATGAATGCTGCTGGTTCGGCTGCTACGACAGAAAGAACTGTTACGAAAACGTCAGTCGAAAAAGTCTCGGTGAAGAATGTGAAGATCATATCTGTGTTTCTCCGGAGGCAAAGTATGGCTATCGTTTCTCGGAGGCAATGAAGAATCCCGGATTCATAGGTGTTCAAGACATAAAGAATGTTTATGCTCCTATGGGATTTTCTGAATTTAAAATAGAAGGACGAAGCCTGGGCAGCGCGATGATCCTGGAATTTTTGCTGTACTATATGACCAAACCCGAGTATCAGCTTAATGTAAGAGAAGAGATATATCTTGACAGTTCATTGGATCTTTTCTGAGAGAATTATGTTTATACTTGCATTTTTCTTTTATATTGCAATCGGTGCTCACGATGTTGCAAAGGCTGCCGAATTTTTTGAAATGAGAGGCATGGGAGTAAAGAAAGATAGTGCCACCTACAATGAGGACGGCACCATGAAGTTCATCTATCTTGATAAGATGATCGCAGGTTTCGCTATCCATCTTAAGCAGTATTGATTTTCTTTGTAGGAAATAAAAAAGTGGTGCCGCGTAAGCGACACCACTTTTTTATGGACATTCTATTTATACTGTTTCAGAAACAGCCACCTTGCTCTGCTTGGAAAAGGTTCTGACACAAAAACCAAATACATTTCTTACAAGGGGGCCTGCAAAGAATATCTGCCAGCAAAGTGCCATAAGGAAGTTCATGGCTGTGGTCTGAATCCAGACTGAAACAAATTCTGCACCGGCATTCTTAAAAAGAATTGTTGCTGCAAGACTCATTAATGGGCACATCAGACATACCGACATAGAGGATATCGCAAGTATGATCATTATCATCGGATCCTTACCCGGTGTAACAAATCTGAACGCAAGAATCTGTGCAAGCTTTCCAACGAACAGAAGCTCAAGCACTACGGCTATAGGCCACATGATCATCATTTCTTTAAATGCGGCAATAAAAACAAAATTCTGCATTCCGCCGACATTAAGGGAAATGTTGTAGCAGATCATTGCATAAACCATGACAAATGCCATAAATAATGTGAAAATAACATCCTGAAACTTATTCTGTGGTAACACGCTAAGGTTCTCCTTTCAAAAAACGGAAGACTTCAGTGTGTTGTTCGTTATCACCACAAAAAGGTGTGCGTTTCCAATGATACCTGACCTGCATCTTCATTTAAAAAATTAACGATTCGAGATTATATCAGAAAAATTTTTATCGTGTAATACTTTTTTTGAATTTTTTTATTCAGCCGGAGCGTTCTCTCAGAAAAGATCCAGTGAACTGTCAAGATATATCGCTTCTCTTACATTAAGCTGATACTCAGGTTTGGTCATATAGTACAGCAAAAATTCCAGGATCAATGCGCTGCCCAGACTTCTGCCCTCTATTTTAAATTCAGAAAATCCCATAGGAGCATATACATTCTTTATATCCTGAATGCCGATGAATCCGGGATTTTTCATCGCTTCTGAGAAACGATAGCCATACCTTGCACTTTAATCCAGACGTTCCGCCTTCATTTCCTTCTTTCTCTCATACATTGCGTCATCCGCGCGACGGAAAACATCTTCAACATCGGTATCTTTATTCCTGTCATAGTAAGCTACACCTACAGCAACTGAAGGCGCTTCCCATGGATTGAATTCTCCGCTTGCACGTTCATTCAGAGCTTTTTCAAATTCCTTAAGCAGTTTATCTGAATTAGCCAGATCATTTTTCTGCAGGATTATGACGAACTCATCACCTCCTATCCTGTATACAGGAGAATGTACAAAAATGTCACATACGATGGAACAGAAATTCTGTATGAGGAGATCACCGTATTTGTGTCCGTAGGTATCGTTAATTTTCTTAAGGTAATTAACGTCCATCATGATGACTCCAAGCTCATTGATGAGATTCCCTTTTAATCTTATGTCTAACTGTTTAACCTCATCATCATATGCAAGTTTATTCTTTACACCTGTAAGAGAATCGGTATTTGCAACCTCCTTCATATGAATGGTTTCTTTTTCAGCAGAAATAATCCGGAACATATAGTCCTTCATATCTTCCGTCATCTGATTGATTGTATTACTCAGAGATTCAACCTCATTTTTTATGTTCAGATCAGGCTTTTCAAATATAAGCATTTCCGGGGAACTGACTTCCCTGCTTCTTTTGATATATCTGATGGCACTTCTTTCCAGCATCTCAATAGGATCCGTGATGTTTTTTGATGCCCAGGTAATGAAACCAAAAATAAATGCCGCGCCGGTGATTATGATGATCACCAGATTACCAAGGGTTTTATACAGAATATCCTTTGACATTTGAGTCAGATCGATATCTACACCCAAAATTGCATACGGTGCCCCTGTGGAATCATGAAGCGTATAATAACCGCAATAGGAATGTCCCCAGTAGGTAATGCTCTCCATGAATACAATATCTTTTTCTCCCATTATGACACGCATCTGATCCACTTCTTCTTTAGTGTATTCGTCCTCAAGTACATCTCCAAGGTACAGATTCCCCTCTGTGTACTCATAACGATCATAATAGTTTTCTGCCGACAAAAGAACCAGAACGTGGTTTCCGTCATCTTCACTTAATGGTTTTATGACATAGAGATACTGCGGATCCAGATCTTCTTTGACATCATCAAGAAAAGCCATCATTTCCTTATACTTTGGGCTTTCCACATTGGTTTCCATACATTGTTTCAGATCATCATTATCAATATATCCGATTACATAGTTGATTATCTGTCTTATATGGTCCTGACTCTGCTTTATGAATAGATTTTTATAGTTAAAATATATGCTGACACCGAGAAACACGCAAAGTACAAGCACAAACACAATGCACCCGTACTGGATACTTTTCTTTAAAGGTCTTTGGATTCTCTTATTTTCCATATTGTCCATAGTTTGCCCCCTCTAATACTATTTCGGCAATTTAACGGACATAATAAGAAAAAAACAGCCAATCAGTTCTTCCTCTTTGAAGCAAAACGGACAACAAATTTTTCGTCCTTTGCGTCAAGCTCACACTTTCCACCCTTCTTCAATCTTCCGAAAAGAATCTCGTCCACAAGAAGAGTCTTGACTTCATTTCCTATAACTCTGTCAATCTCTCTTGCGCCGTACTCCCTGCTTATTCCCTTTTTCTTCAGGAGCTGAACAGCCTCTGCTGTATAGCTCAGTTCAACCTTCTTCGCCTTAAGCATTGAACTAAGTTCAGATAGCTTCTTTCCGGCTATAAGCTCTGCCATGGTCTCATCCATGCTGTTGAACACCACTATCTGGCTCAGTCTGTTACGGAATTCCGGCTGAAATGTCTTTTTGACTTCTTCCATGAGAGTATCTTTGGTACCGTCCTTGGCAAGGAAGCCAATGCCTGCCTTGCCGAGTCTTGTGGCTCCGGCGTTGGAGGTCATGATTATGATGACATTCCTAAAATCTGCCTTTCTTCCCTGGTTATCGGTCAATGTGGCATAATCCATGACCTGAAGCAGAATATTGAACACATCGGGATGAGCCTTTTCGATCTCATCCAGCAGCAATACACAATTCGGATTTTTACGGATCTCCTCTGTCAAAAGTCCGCCCTCTTCGTATCCCACATAACCTGCGGGAGCACCCACCAGCTTTGCCACAGAATGTTTTTCTTCGTATTCACTCATATCGAACCGAACAAGAGAAATGCCCAGTTCCTTTGCAAGCGTCTTTGCTATTTCAGTCTTTCCGACACCGGTAGGACCTACGAAAAGAAGACTGGCCAGGGGCTTGGTCTCTTCAATCATGCCGGCTTTTGAAAATTTGACGGCATTAACCACCTGTTTAATAGCCTCATTCTGACCGTAAACCTGCGACAGAATCCTGTCTTCCAAAGTTGCGAGACTTGAAAGCTCATCGGTTTCGGCAGCCTTTATGGGGACTCTGCAGATCTTTGTGAGAACTTCATTTATAAGTTCCTTACCAACGGATTGTCTTTTCTGTTCCAAAGGATGAATCTTTCTGTAGGCACCCGCTTCATCAATAAGGTCTATGGCCTTATCCGGTAGGAATCTTTCATTGATATACCGGGCGCTCATTCTCACCGCATATTCAAGTACGCCCTTTCCGTATACTACTCCATGAAACTTTTCGTATTTTGTTCTCAGTCCTTCAAGTATCTTTATGGACTCCTCTATGCCCGGTTCTCTGATCTCCACATTCTGAAACCTTCTCACCAGGCTCTTGCTTTTCTCAAAATGCTTTTTATATTCTTCAAATGTGGTAGCTCCGATGAAGCGTATCTTTCCTGCCGCAAGGTACGGCTTCAGGATATTGGCAGCATCAAAGCTGCCCTCACCGGTGGCACCGGCTCCTAAAAGATTATGTATCTCATCGATATAAATGATAGGATTATCTTCTTTTTCTATACGGGAAAGTATCTTTTTAAGACGTTTTTCGAAATCTCCGCGATACTTGGTTCCCGCAAGCAGGCTTCCGAGATCCAATGAATATATTCTCGCACCCTTTAATGGGGCCGGAACATTATCCTGATTTATACGTTCGGCAAGTCCATAGGTGATGGCAGTCTTGCCGACTCCCGGTTCTCCCACATGAAGGGGATTGTTCTTGTCTTTTCGGCAGAGGATCTGAATGGTTCTTTCCAGCTCCTCTTCTCTTCCTATGAGAGGATTCACATTCTGAAGCATGTCATTTATGCAAGGTGCAAAATCAGACAAAGGTTCTTCCTCTTTCTTATCTCCCGAACTTGCATTCTCTCCGGAAATCAAAGGCGCATCCTCATCTTCATAGACAGAAAGAAGCTCCTCCAGCAGAGACACTTCGTCAACTCCCTGTTTGTTCATGTAATATGCGGCATAGCTCTCTTTAAGATTAAAAATGGCATGCAGAAAATGACTGAGTTCCACTACTGACCTGCCACTGTTTACTGCCTGATTATGGGCTATTGTAAATGCCATCTCCATACCGGCTGACATTTCAGGTCCGCCTTTTTCTTTTTTATCCACGAAGCCTTCAAGATAGTTCACCAGATCCTGTTCCAGTTCCTTTACATCTCCCCCGCAATTTCCGAAAGCAAGTCTGAAATCATCATGAGAACATATCTCCAGCAGTACCAGTTCTGGAGTGACATATTCATAATGCATCTTTATGGCTGTTGTATATGAGTTATTTATAATTGCCGCAAGCTCTTCCGTTACATTCATTGAACTATCCTTTCATAGGCAAATAAGCTGTACAGTTCTTTTATCCCTGCCTTATTACTTACCTGAATCATTTTATCCGGGGGTATGACAGTCCCAAAATATATAAATTAAATCACTCAGGCTTCCTCGACTGTCATCTTGAAGGGAAAACCGGCACTCTTTGCACGTATTTTGGCAGCATTGACCTTGGACACCGCTATATCATACGGATAACAGCCTACAACTGCTTTACCTCCCTTATGAACAGTCATCATAAGTGACTCTGCTTCAATCTCGTTCTTGTTAAATATCTCAACGAGAATCTCAACCACAAATTCCATCGTGGTGAAGTCATCGTTATGCATGATCACATTATATTTTCTTGGTTCACGAAGCTTGATATTTGTTCGTTCCTGTATCGCTGCCTGCGTAGCCATTTAACCACCTTTTCTGTCATTATAATATTTTCTGATTTTACCATGTCTCGCTTAGGATCCGAAGACATTCACCAAAGCTACATATTTTTTGTATCTCTCACATTATTATATAGCAAAAACCACGGGATATGAATTCACATATCCCGTGGTTTTTTATGGATAAATTCCGGATAACTAAAAGAGATTAAGCAAATTTAGACATATCAACTTTGTCAAGACCGCTGTTCTTGTTTGCATCCTAATTTTTCTCCCAATCTTCATCTATTCCTTCTTCCAGAAGTTTGCAATATTCCTCATAGCTTATGTAACAGCCGCCCATACTCTCCAGGTGATCTGTATGGAACTGGCAGTCTATCATATTGAAACCCTGATCCTCCAGGAACCTGGCAAGAAAAATAAGCGCGAGTTTGGAGCCATTTTCTTTCTCGCTGAACATACTCTCCCCAAAGAAGCATTTGCCTATAGAAACGCCATACAGTCCTCCGGCAAGTTCGCCATTGATAAATGACTCAACGCTCGTGGCATATCCGGCCCTGTGAAGTCTTCCGTAAGCCGCCTCCATTTCATCGGAGATCCATGTACCCTCTTTGAACTCTCTCTGAAGTCTGCATCTGTGCATGGTATCCCGGAAATCCCTGTTCAGCTTGATGCTTATATCATGATGCCTTATGAATTTTTTCATGGAATGTGAAATGTGTATTTCCGAAGGTCTGATGATATATCTCTTATGGGGACACCACCAGAGAATTTCATCCCCGGGATCGAACCAGGGAAAAATCCCATGAGTATATGCAAGCAGAAGTCGCCCCAAGGAAAGATCCCCTCCTACAGCAAGAAGCCCGTCATCCTCGGCTTCCGATGGCATGGGGAACCATATTTCATTTTTGTCCAAACGATATATAGCCATATCCAACCTCTATTTATTACTAAGTACCAACTAGAATCGTAACAGCTCGGATAGCATCTTTCCTGCCAAATAACTGATTCATATTTTTCTCAAAAACATCTGGCATTAACTCAGCACGATATATCAAGCCTTATATCCTTAATGCTTAGCTTTTGCAGCTTCATCTCAGCTCCCGAGAACACGCTTACAGCAAAGTTTTCCTTTTCTTCTGAATATACATTCAGATCTTCATATTGCTGCCATTCAGGGCTATTATTCACACTAAGGAAATCCTTCTCCCTTATATCATATATAAGTCCGTCCCCACGATATTTTCCATAGGCCTCCTTCAGTGTCCAGATCCGCGCGAGAGTTCTTATAACTCCAGCCTCATTCTCTTCTCCGGATCCGTCAAAGAGCTTCATCTCTTTTTCAGTCAGAAACCGCTTTTTCACCTGTATTAATGTCTCCGTGTAATTCTGTAAATCTATGCCGACAGTTTTCTTGTCCACTACACAGGCAACAGCATTTTCACAATGGGAGAAGTTAAAGCAGATATCGCTGCCGTCGATGTATGGTTTTCCGGAAGAGTCATATATAAGCTTAGGCTTTTCCTCAATGCCGTATTCCTTTTTCAGGGCATATCTCAGAAGAATATAAGCGAAGGTACCCAGAGCCTTGTCCTTATAAAATCTGTATCTGTCCACCTTTTTCCTCCGGTCTTCATCAAGAAAATCTGACCAGTCAGAAAGTGGTTCATTTAAATTTTTGAAATCCGCCGAAAGCAAATATATCATTCTGCCTCCCTTATTGGTTTTACATCCCATGTAATCCGGAATCAAAGTCTTTATCCATTTTCACTATCACTCATGATTCAATGCTCCATACCAGTATAATTATAACTAAAAATCCACAAAAAAAGACCATCAGATTTCATTGGGAAATCGATGGTCTTTGAACAGTATTAATCTAAATTCCTCCAATTTGTGCAGAGGCGCAAATACCCGTAAAAGCAATTTCACATCAGTTACTCATACAGCTTGCCGGAGTTTTCATCTTCTTCCCTGCCCTTGAAGGTAAGCTCAGGGTTCTTGATGCTGACCTTTGTATATGGAGGAACCGATTCAGTGATGAAAGAGCTGCCTCCGATGGTGGAATGCTCGCCGATGACTGTATCTCCGCCAAGGATGGAGGCATTGGAATAGATCGTAACATTGTCCCCGATGGTCGGATGTCTCTTGACGCCGGAAAGCAGTTGGCCCTTTCTGGTGGAAAGCGCGCCCAGGGTTACGCCCTGATAAATCTTTACATTATTGCCGATTTCCGTAGTCTCACCTACAACAACTCCGGTTCCATGGTCGATAAAGAAATACTCACCGATCTTTGCACCGGGGTTAATGTCTATACCGGTGTGAGAGTGTGCATACTCTGTCATCATTCTCGGAATAAAGGGCACACCCAGAAGATAAAGCTCATGGGCTATCCTGTATACAAAGATCGCGTTAAATCCCGGGTATGAAAAAATGACCGCTTCTTTGCTGCCGCTGGCGGGATCACCGTCATAAGCTGCATCTACATCGGTGAGAAGTATTCTCAAAATCTCCGGAAAACGCTCCGCAAATTTATAACTTATCTCCTCGGCTTTGGCATTGATCTCTTCAGAAAAGCCCTGATCCTCTTTTCCGTACCTAAGGGCGATAACTATCTGCTTTTTAAGCTCCTCGATAACAGAGCTGATCATTTCTCCCGCAAAATAATGGGAAGTGGTTTTTTCAAATGCAACCTGCCCGAAATATCCGGGGAACATAAGTCTTCTTATGGCTTTGATTATAACTATGATCCTGTCCCGATCCGGAAGTCTCCGCTTGCCTAAAGCATTCAAAAGATCAACATCTTCGTAATTTTTATTGATAATATCTACAAGGTCGCTAAGCTTCCTGTTCTTCTCTTCGTCAGTCATCATGTAACCGGTTCTCCTCGAAAGTTTCTTTATTTTGTCACTTTAAAGTATTAGCATAATTTGCTGTATAAGTCCAGTGTCAGACAAAATGGCCCAAGATGTCCGAAATTGCGCCGCATCCGTATACGGAAAGACAGGCACCTGTCCCATCATGCATCCAAAGAATGTAGTTGCTTTTTCCATACCCGGGAACGTTGAATATGGTCCCCCATTGTCACGCCACCTTAAGTGTTCAAGGTACCGGTTTCAATTAACCCCATGGAATCTCTCCACTGAGTGCGCGGAAGACTAAATCTACGGTCCGGATCGCGTTCAGCGCCAAGGCCGTGTTCCGCCAAAACATCCATAAGTGCGTTTACATAAACCGAAATGTCGAAAAGCGCCAGGCAATTGATCTGGAAACTGCTGTTATGCTCGATGATATTCAGGTGCAGTTTGCCTCCCCGCGGTGGCTCGCACAGGAAATGTATACCTGTAATCTGATCAGTATAATCCGTAGTGTGCAGGGAACCGATATAATCCGTATAGAAGGTGTCATGGCATATCATGGACATGGATTTATTTGATTGCTCCACGGCTTCCCAATAGTCTCCGGGAGTTGTCATGCGCTCGATATACTTCGGACCGATGACATTGTTGTAAACAGTCCTCAATATATTTGGATCAAGCTGCATTTTCAACACACCCCTGAGCGCAGCCGCCTTTTGTTCAAAGGGCATCGCATCCATAGGTGTGCCGGTTATGGGCAGCACAACACGACTTGAACAGTTCTTGAAGGTTTTCGGACAATCCAGAATCTTTCTGGCTGACAGTGGAATGTTGGCTACGATTGGAGCATCACATTCCGGATGCACTTTTTGAATAGCTTCACAAACCAGCATCGATATCACCACCGACGGCGAGGAATTAAGTCCCTTTACATATGACATCAGTTCCCCGGAGGGGATCCTGATACCATAATCCCGCACTTCATCCCCAGGTCCTTCCGGCGTTTCCGGAAGACTGTAAGGTTTTTTCTGCAAACCACCTTCAGGCATCTTAAAACCGGGATCTGTCGGATATTTTACAGTGAATGGATCAAAGGTTTCCTCATCTGTCCTCGGATCCAGGTGAGTCCGAATGCCATTTGGTTCATATTCCTTCCCGTCTTTCAGACAGTAATAATAATAGAGCACAGTCTCCAAAAAGGTATAAATTCCCTGACCGTCGCAGAAACCGTGGAACATGGTAAACCAGGTCGTGTGATCGTCAAAGGTCACATCAAGCATGTGGTAATTGGTTTCCTCCCCGCCAACATGTCGGATACCATGAAAATGTGCGGCCTCCATAGGAAGCGAATCCTCTGCGTAATAAAAGGCGCGGCCTTCATTCACGAAGGTGTCTGACAGATAAGGCATACGTTCCAAGGTGCGGTCCAGAGCCTTCTGCAGAAGGTCGCCGTTTACAGGATCTCTGTGGTTGATTTCTACGGTATAAGCCTTAAGCTGTTTGGACACGTAGAGATAAGGGGAGGATGACAGGGCTAATTCCTTTTTTTGAAATGTCGGACGGTTTATACTCATAGTTTACTCATCTCCTTTACTATTTATCAGAAACTGCTGGATATTGATATCTTTCTCATACAAAAATTCCATGCAGTATTCGGGTTTTCCTTTTACATAATCGGTGTGAAAATTATTGACGTCCTTTAGGATGATTTTTGCACTCATGGAAGTATCGCGCCTCTTGTCGATGAAATATTCAGCACCGTCATCACTAAACGTAATACGAAGCCATTCCGGCATAAGCGTAATCTTTACCCGGATATTCCCCGCATTGGAATATGCATCCATGATGCGCTCGGTCAGCATTTCTTCCACAGCAAGGCGTATAGACATGATTCGCCGTTTGCCGAAGCCCAGGTCCTCCGCCAGTTCGCTGACAAGGCTGGTAACCGGCACGATGGCGTAACGGCTGTTTTTAACCGTCAGTTCAAATACGGTAATGCCTCCCGCCAGCTCTTCATTAACCATCATTCGCTTGAGCCGGTTCAACAGATCCGTATGAAGGGCACGTTGATCAAGTTTCCCGTTTACATTAAGAGGAAAACTGTCATACAGGAAGATATGGGATGGGATTTTGAAGCGGGCGATCATACCGCGCAGACGTTCTTTGATGCCTGCTTCATCGAAGCTTGAGCCTCCGTCAGTCATTGTGATGCAGGCTTCCACACTTTCTCCATAGATGGGATGAGGCACTCCCATGACCTTAGCCTCCCGGATATTGTCAAGCTGGTTCAGTGCATTCTCGATTTCGGAAGGAGAAATGTTTTCACCACCACGAATTATGACATCCTTGATACGGCCGGCAAGATACAGATACCCTTCTTCATCAAACAAACCGAGATCGCCGGTATGAAGCCATCCTTCATCATCCACGGGCTGTTTATCCTTTGGGAGATTGTAGTAACCGTTCATGAGATTCCGGCCACGTGCGACCACCTCTCCGATCTCGCCCTGGGGCAGGAATCCTCCCTTCCCATCCGAGATGCGAATGTCCAGATCGTCAACAGCCTGACCCACAGTCTGGGCGCGCTTTTCTACCATATCGGTTGGTCTCACCATAGTCAGCGGAGCGGCCTCGCTCTGACCGTACATGTTGAGGAAGGTTGCATTGGCATACTCCAACTCCAGCCGCATCATCTGTACAGGGGTAGACATACCTCCCGCGATCATACAGAGATGCAGATAAGGTACAACCTTCTCCTCGAAATCCTCCGCTTCACTGAGACCTATATATACCGCGCCAACGGCTGCTATGTCAGAAATACGGCAGGCGTCGATCATGCGGCTCAATGTGTCCGGCTTGTAATTTGAAGGCAGACAAACCGTGCTCCCGCGGCAAAGATAGGCAAAGCTCATGAGGAGACCAAGGATATGAAACAATGGTACTGCTATGCACACGCTGCGACCGGCATATTCACTTATATTTCTGTTAAAAACCTCTGCGTCAAAACTCAAAGCCTGCTGAGAAATCTGAACAGCCTTTGGCTGAGAAGTGGTTCCGGATGTAAAAATGATAAACGCGGTTTCTCCCGCTTCTTCCTCGCTCCGGACATCCGGTTCTTCCGTCACATCCCGGAATGTTCGTGCCAGATTCTGTACCGAGGATCGTATGTCCAGACAGCATTCCGTCGGAATGGAAGTCTCGGAAGCGAACTTCTGCAGGGCGGACGGATCCTTTTTTATTTCTGCATTGTCTCCGCAGAGTATAAATCGGGTTTCTGTCATATTCAGAAGTTCCGCTGCCTCCTGACTGCTCATACTGTAATTCACCAGTACGGCAGTACCTCCCGCACGGACAATAGCCAGGAAGGCAATCAGCCAATTTGATGTGTTGTAACCCCACAGTGCGACGCGGCTGCCCTTACGGACGCCCATTTCCCTCAGCTTTCTGCAAAGGCCACGGATTCCTCTTTCCATTTCTGCATAGGTGCAGCTTCCGTCAGCATCCGTGATTGCGATACGTTCCGGATATTCACTACATATTCGTGCAGACAGTAAATTACTGTTCATATTACTATACCCTTCATTGACATCATTCAACTCTTTCGATGCTTACGCTCTTCATACCGGCTTCCAGCATAAGGTCTCTCATGGCTTTAACGTATTTATCTCCCGGGAAGCCCTGGTACCAGTCTATATAGAAGTGTTTTCCCACCTCAGTTGTCTGAAGCATAATGCCTTTCTCCTGCATTACATGGAACGCAGTCATGCGTATCCTGTTTCCGTAATCACCGGTGCGGAGTGTTCCCAGATAGCTCACGCTGAAGGCACTGTTGGTTTTCGCTCTTGTCTCAAGGATTATATTGTCAAGAGCACCTGCAGCATAAGCCTTCGCATAACCCTCGCAGATTCCGCGATATACGCCACACATCAATCGGATATTCTGTTCCGAAGTGAATCCCTTCATAGTTTCTCTGAACTTCGTGTTCAACGCTTCATCGTCATTTCCAGTGAGTTCCTCCGGTGTGAAATTATAATTATTGTGAACTACCTGATGGAGCAGAGAGTTGGTGTTGCCCATAACCTTTCGTACACTCACTGGAGAGATCACGCTGATGGGAAGTTTATTGTCCGGATTCTCACGTTCCAGAGCATTTGCAAAAGTCACTGCAAGAACTGACATAGGACTGCCCTTTACAGATTTTGCATAGCTCATCATCTCATCACTGTTCACGCTGATGCAATATCCACGGCAATCCTCCTTTTTAGCGAATAAATCATCTAAGATTGATTCTTTCAGGGTAAACACCTTACCACCTGCCAATTTACCCATCATAGTCTTCGGATCTATCGGATCTGACATGAGGTAAGCATCAACCTCCTGACCAGGTGCCACTCCGTCTTTTTCGGTCAGAACGCCTTCGGGAACCGGATACTCACATCCGTCCAAAGCGCAGTAGTAATGATAGAAAAATGTCTCAAGCACCAACTGGAAGCCGGTTCCGTCTACCGGCACGTGATCAACGTAAACGAAGAGAGCATTAGCCATATAGCAGAAGGTTACTGAATGGAAATTTCCGCTTCTTTCATAGGGCTCTACTATTTCCGCAGTCTCTTTGATGACAAAAGGAAGGTTGTTTTCAAGTAAAACAAGTTTTCCTCCGCGGTTTGCCACCGCATAGGACATGTAGGGGTAAACCTTAAGAGTTTTATCCCAGGCCGTTTTAACGGCATCAGGATTCACGGGTTCCTTAAGGTCAAATCGATAAGTCATGAAAAATGCTTTGTTTGTAGGATAGGCTCCTCTCGCAAAAATTCCTGCAGTAACCGGTCTTATTTCTTTCCATTTCTCGACTGCCGGATCACCTTCCATCGCAACCATCAGTTTTCTTTCGCGTTTAAACTTACCGGCATTAAGGGATCTTACGGTATCCCAGCCGTTACACTGACCTGAGCACAGGAATGCATCGCACCTTGCCAGGATATAAAGTGCATAGAAGTAGTTTACAGTTGTGTCTTCCAGGGCATCCACATAAGCCTTACCGGTATTTAACTTCTGTTCGAACTCATATATAAGCGAAGCATTTTTCTTTTGCATCTCTGAAACAGTATGTCGTTCCTGAGATATGGCCATCACCTTACCCGGAAATGCCGCACGGATTTTTTCTAAATTATCATTATCCTCTGTTGCAAGGAATATCTTCTCATAACCGTCTTCCTCGATCCATTCACGGATGACTGATATCATCTGATCAGGTGTGGCATGGCGGCGATCTGCACCAAGGTTCATGGTCACATAATCTGTTCCTCTTGCGAGTACTCCAAGAACCTTTCTGTCTCCAAGGATGGCATCTGCATATTCACGCATTTCTGCCGCAAATGCTTCCTTCAGGATGCTCTCATCGAAATTGCTTGGATACTGGTTTACATACCAGGATGTGGTGAAAACAGACATCATTTTCCCCAACATAAGTGTATTGTCCGGAGTTGAATCTTCAGGCTTAGGATCCATCTGGAAATATTTACTCAGGAGTTCATCCGGATATCTGGTACAACCGGGGCTCAAAAAAGCTTTAAGTCCCCGAGGTTCTCCCGCACGCGAACACATAGATACATACGACAACAGACCGCCTATTCCCGTAATATCAGACAACATAACATCAATATATTTAAACGGGCCTTTTCTGCCGCCGGTGAAAGCCTGCCAGAAAAACAGATTCTGGAATGCTGCAACAGAGCTGAGATATGTCCAGTCACGTTTAGTGTAACCCATCTCGAAAGGACCGGCGATGATTCTGAGTGTATCCTTATCACGTTCTGTCGGGAGACTTTCAACTATATGTACTCTGTCCGGATCGGATATAAACCAATTGATCTTCTCATCGGTAACATATACATGTAAATCTGTATGTTTAAGTGCAATGCTGACAACATTAACACTGTACTCATCCACAACATCAAGTTCTATCTTTTTGAACTGATCAAGAAATCTCAGACAGATATTGTCGAGATCTGTTTCATCATAATTCAGGAAAGGGGCATATGTTGCACCCCCTTTTGTCATTTTCAGGATGAGTCCCCTTAGCTGATCAGGAAACATCATCATATTATCGATATATTCAAGGTCGTAGTCAGGTACGCTTCCGGACGGGTCTGTTACATGGAAACGTGTCTCTCCTTTTTTAACATTTGACAGTGCATCGTGAAAAACCTTTGTACTGTGATTAAGAGTTGTCAGTTCTTCGGTGTCTCTTTCAAGTATGTTCAGCATGTTCTCTGTCTCCTTTACGTTCGATCGAAAAATATTATTCATTTTCAAACAATATAAATGTACTTCGACACAATGATCATGCTTGATAAGCAACTCCGGTTTGTAAGGACCATATTTTTCAGAGGGGTACTTCGCCCCTTATTATTCTTATAAATCATAAGCTATAAGAGGAAATTTAATTAAAATGCTTTAATTTTTCATCAGAAACAAATAATATGAGAAGTGAGGGATTTTTTCTGAAGAAACGTCCCGGTTTTATTAAGGAAGTTTAGGAGGATTTATGGAAAAAAAGAAAGATGAAAAAGCAACACGCAAACTTTTGGCAGCTGTAATGGCATTTGTGATTTGCCTTGCACTCTGCCTTACAGGCTGCGGTGGAGATTCTGTTGACGAAAATAAGCAATCGGACCCGATGGAAGGAAATTACATTCCTGTAATCGGTGAAATGATGGGCGTAGCCATGACAGGAGACGACCTTTCCGGCTTCGGAATCGAACTAAAAGGCAACGGTAAAGGCGTCATGACAGTAAACGGGGAATCCGAAAAAGTCAAATGGAAAAAGGATGACACAACCATTACCATCACCGTAGAGGGAACAGACATCACCGGTGAACTGGGGGAGGATTGTTTTGTTGTCAAGGATATGCTGGGCATGGGAATGGATTTTACCTTCGCAAAAGAAGGCACTCCTGCTGCTGACCCCGCACTGTATCTTCCGGAATCAGAGAAGTTTATGATTCAGGACTGGAAGTCTGTTTCAGTAACGGACATTCTGGGAGATCCAACTGACGAAATCGCAGCTGATGTGCTTCAGATGAGTTTTCGTGCCGATCATACCATGGACGCTGTAATCGAGGGCAAAGAATTCAAAAATCTGCATTGGTCCAATCTCAATGATTACGGTTCGGTGGATTCCGAAGATGTCAAGCTTAGTTGGGACGTAGAGGATGACGGTCTTAAGGCGACTTATATAAAGGACGGTGAGTATTATATTTTCTTCTGCCCTAAGGATACGGCAGCTGGTAAGACCGACTCAGAAAAGCAGACTGAAACAAAGTCCGATACTGAATCTAAATCTTCTGAGGAATCAAAAGAAGAGAAAGAGGAAGAGACAACGAAAACTGGATCAGGCGCAGCAGCCACAACCGTACGCTCTGACGCGCAGGCTGAATTAGGAGAACACGGAAAGGCCAAGTCATCTCCCTATGCTGACTACTGGGATAAGGATTGGTACGGATGGTATAAGTTAGAATCCTGCCACGGTGATTACGAGGAACTGGAAGACAGCATATATGATGTCTGCGGATCAATCTTTGTAGAAAGTGAAAACACCGGCCGAATCGTTCTTTGGGATGATGAAGGCTCCGCAGAAAAGCTTATTTGTGAAGTAGAGGTCAGCTTCGGTCCCGGCACCACAGATGCAGGCTGCATGAAGAGTGAGAAAGGTTCATTCCTGACAGATGAGGAAAATGTTCAGCATGCGGACTGGATGGTAGACCCCGGTGCCTCCGACGTAAGTGACTATGACCATATGATTGAAGTTAATTGCAAATACGAGGATGATCATGGCAGCTTCAGATACTATATCTATCTCCGTCCATGGGGCATGGATTGGGAGGATGTTCGTACCAAAGATGTAGATTTCCTTCCGGTATCCTATGATTACTGGTACACGGATGTAATGAATGGATTGATGCCGGACAGCATAGGCCGTGAAGAAGGTGGTTTTGGCAGGGAAGAATCCGAACGTTTTGAGAAATACACTGTTCAGAATAAGCCCGAGCACTACGCAGCCGGAACACTGACAAGCAAGGAATGCTACCTGCTTCCGAATGAAAGCGTCAATAACGGAGCCACCGGCTACATCCTTGATGAGGATACGGTTATCGAAAAACCTGAGGAGCTTGATGGTTGGGAGTCCGGGGATAATCCACTCAGCTGGATGGCCCGTCTCTGCGACGAAAGCAGCGGTTATACACCGGCCGGAGTTTACGACATTACAGTAAGCGGAGACCACATAGATATAATTCATGGTCTTTACTGGTGGGATTAAGAAGAAGAACAAAATGGACGGTTCTCAATGAGAACCGTCCATTTTAATTATCAGAATCGTTTATCAAGCTCCGTAGCAAAGCTCCGTTGCAACTCCATTTGCAACTGTTATATACAGAACCGGTCCGGTGCTATTTATAAAATCTGATTTACTCATAGCGTAGAACCCTTCATCAGTACCTTCCCCATATCTAGTTTGACCGGTAAGCTTAAACTGATATGTACCGTAACTCATCTGAGTTGTGTTCTCCCAGTTATCACCAGGATAATAATCTAAGGTACCTGTAACTGTCAGAACATCACTACCGACCGAAACTGAGTAAAGATGTGCTATACCATAGCCACTGTCATATAAACAGCCATAGTAAGTACCGGATGTGGTTACATATGAGGAGCTGCTACCTGAACCATAGTAATTACTAGCGTAACGTGACGGCTGTCCGTCCCATTTTCCATCATAACCTACCCAATAACCGTCCGGTGTCCATGAGTTCACAAGCATAACACCGTCACTTCCGAGATAATAATTGCCAACCCATTGGTTTGTCGCATAATACCCATAATCATTTACATAGTACCAGTCGCCGTAGTAGTCTTGCTCCCAATATCCGGCAAATGATGTGATAGAAAAAAGTGACATGATCAAAGCCAGAACAACCGCAAATCTAAGTGCTTTAAAATTTTTACTTCGCATGTTTACCTCCTGAATAATTAATATGTAAAAATCACGCATCGTTTCTAACATTATATGTCGGCGATGTTCCGGCATTATATAAATGCTAAACAGGTGGAGTGTTCTCACCAGAGAACACTCCACCTGTTAAATTTCCATAAATATTGAATATCTTATTTTTACTGAAGCACAAATCCACCGTTAGGTGAGATAACCTGACCTGTGAGATAAGGAGCCTTAAGGATATACTCAAGAGCACCTGCGATATCGGAAACGTCACCGATATATCCCTCAGGAATTGTTCCGGCAAGAGCATTGAGCTCGTCCTGGTTAACGCCGCGAAGCATATCTGTCATGATCATGCCCGGAGCGATGGCATTGGCACGTACGCCTCTTCCTGCAAACTCAAGTGCAAGGGCTCTGGTGAGACCGATAACGCCGGACTTGGCTGCGCAGTAATCTGCCTGGTTGATAACACCTGTAAGTCCGCCAACTGATGAGATATTGACGATCATTGCCTGATGCTCCTTGTCGGAGTGGTTGATCATGTGAGGAAGAACCAGATGAGTCATATGTAAAAGGCTCATAAGATTGGTTGCGATAACCTTCTCATACTGCTCATGGGTAATGTCTATCCAGTTACAGTTGTTGGTGATACCTGCGTTGTTTACGAGAACGTCGATGTTCTCACCGAACTTGTCAACCGCAGCCTTAACGAGAGCCTCACAGTCCTCGTACTTGCTGACATCTGCTCTTACAACCAGAGAATCTACGCCGTAATCCTTCTTAAGCTGCTCTGCGATTTCCTCTGACTTTGCCTTTGAAGACTCACTTACGTAGTTAATGACTACATCATAGCCAAGCTCTCCAAGCTTAAGAGCCATTGCCTTTCCTATACCACGTGAACCTCCGGTGATTATTGCTGTTTTTGCCATATTGGGCCTCCTTGAGATCGTTTATTTATTAACATTGTACAATTATACATCTTTTTCACCAATTTTTCTTATATTTTTTTGTATATCGTATCCAGGATAAAATGAATCGCGAGTGCTCCGATGCACATCGAAATAAGATAAATTATGATCCCCAGCGGTCTGCCCGTTATGGCATCTATATCCCTGAATACAATCTGAGAACTGTTATGATATGGGGAAATGTAGAACATATCGCAATCACCCAGCTCATGGAAGATGACATTTATTATCTCTGCCATGCTCGAAAGAATCAGAAAAAGTGGAAGTGTACTTACAAATCCGGAGATTCCCGGAAGTGCTAAACCATTAAACGTGATATACAGAGACAGCACCAGCATAAGCACATGCCATATAAATCCATGGGCTGTCAATGCCGCGTACCCCGGGTGTATGAGTCCGTCATGCACGATGAGTGCCATGATACCACCAAGAAATCCATAATCGCGTATGAAAGTAAGTATTACTGCTCTGATTCTTTCCGTGCTTTTAAGTCCTGCCAAAGCCGCATACATAAGGCAAAGGTACATAGGCATAGAACAAAGCTGGAACGGAAAATACCATATCTCGTACCTTCCTCCAAACTCCACCTTCCATATCATAAGCTGCTTCCAGATTTCCATCAGCAGCAAAACAATCCCAAAAGTGATTATAACACTGTCTGTATCCTTTTTACTTTTTGAAACCATTTTCGTCCTCGGATACGATGTACTTTATCACACAAACTCCACCACACCTGTATCGATATGATAAACTGCGCCAACCACCTTCAGGCTGTGCTCATGTTCTTCTTTTATTATCTCCAGACTTTCTTCTACAGTCTCAATGCTATGCTTAACATTCAGTATGCAGGCCTTTTCCGGATCTGTTTCATCGCCTATAGCATAACGTATTTCATGAAGTATATATCTGATATACTTGTTATCATCATCGGGATGGAAGGCAGCACCGATGGCTCCGCAATTTGTATGCCCCATGATCACGATAAGCCTGGCGCCCAGATGGCTTGCGGCATATTCAATACTTCCCAGCTGATGATCGTCGATAACATTGCCCGCAACACGGATGACAAACAGTTCTCCTATTCCTGCAGAAAAAATGGTTTCCGGAATCACTCTCGCATCTGAACAGGTCACCACAACAGCAAAGGGTTCCTGCCCATGACCTGAAGTTTTTAACCTGACTGAGTAGGAAACATCACCGTTGCTAAGTCCGGTCTCAACGTATTTTTTATTGCCATTTTTAAGTCGTTCCAATGCCTCGTTGGCAGACATTTTGATCTTATCAGTCATCTTCTACCTCTTTCATTCCAACTAAAATAAACTCCTCTTCATTATCTCATGAATCGACCATATATTCACTAAAATTAAGCTCTGTTGAGCTATAAAATCAAACCCACGCATTTTTCATTTACCGAAAACTCATAAACAACTAGTTGAAAAACTCTCTTTGGCGATTTATAATTATTTTAGGGCTTATAAATCGCCAAAAGCATGTTTAATAGTTTACTTTTGGCGATTTATGCCACAAAAGAGGTGCGATATGAAGATCATCGGAAGAAAACATGAAAAAGACAGCCTTTTCCAATGCATTAAATCAAAAAGACCGGAATTTGTCGTAGTTTACGGAAGGCGAAGAATAGGAAAAACCTATCTTGTAAGAGAATATTTTAACCGTCAGTTTTCGTTTTATGCTACAGGTCTGACTGATTCAAAAACCAAGAGCCAGCTACGAGCTTTTAACGAAAGTCTATGCTCATATGGATACAATGATAAAACGCCTCCAAAAGATTGGTTCGAAGCCTTTGGCCGTCTCCGTCAACTTCTTGAAAGCGAAAAGATTTATAGGGAACCTCTCAATAATAAAAGAGTTATATTTCTTGATGAACTTCCATGGATGGATACTGCAAGGTCTGATTTCAAAAGTGCTTTAGATTACTTCTGGAACAGTTGGGCATCTTCACAGGCGGATCTAGTGTTGATCGTTTGTGGTTCAGCCACTTCCTGGATAATCACTAATCTTTTGACAAACAAAAAAGGGTTTCATAACAGAATAACAAAACAAATACATCTAAATCCGTTTACTCTTTCAGAGTGCGAAAAAATGTATGAGCTAAATGATATAGTGATGACGAGAAGCCAGATGATTGAAAGCTACATGGTATTCGGCGGAGTTCCTTTGTACCTTAATCTGTTGGATTCCCGTTTAAGTCTGGCTCAAAATATAAACGAGTTATGTTTTAAAGAACACGGTGAACTGAATAACGAATACACCAATCTCTTCCTTTCATTGTTTGATAAACCAGAAAAACACATGGCCATACTTGAAGCATTGGCAAAGAAGAAATGTGGCATGACAAGAACAGAACTCTCAAAGGAATCCGACATCGGAGGAGGTTCGGTTTTAACCAAAGATCTCAAAGAGTTGGAAGAATGTGGATTTATCCGTAAATATTCTGATATCACAAAGGGAAGTACTGATTCCTTTTACCAGCTTATAGATCCCTTCACTCTCTTTGCTATAAAATTTCTTAAAGATAAGAAGTTCGACTCATGGAATACATATATCAATTCCCCGGGATACAATTCCTGGAGAGGGACATCCTTTGAAATAGTCTGCTTTAACCATATAGACACAATCAAAAAAGTATTGGGCATCAGTGGAATAGAAACCAGTGAATTTGCCTGGAGAAGTCAGGAATCAGAAAAAGGCGCTCAGATTGACCTCATCATTTCAAGGAAAGATGGTGTCACCAATCTTTGCGAGATGAAATTCACAAATTCAGAATATGCTCTAGATGAAGATGAATATAAAAAACTCCAAAACAGAGTTACCGACTTTCAAAAAGAGTCCGGTTCTACCGGGGCTATTCATGTAACTCTGATATGCGGAAATGGGTTTAAATATAATAAATATTCTGACATAGCTCAGAATATCATTACCGGCGAGGATTTGTTTGAAACCTAGAAAATATTTAACGTTGGCGACTTTGCAAATTTCCAAAGCCACCAACGTTAATCTTTTTTACCATTACACCTTAAAAATAATTCAAGAAACATCTAGTGAAATTATTTTTAATAAACCGGCATCTAGTCCGTTTCATCCATTACATACACTATCGATCTTATCCAGCTCGTCCTTAGTAAATGTGGTGTTCTCCAGTGCCTTTATATTATCCAAAATCTGACCCGGTCTTGAAGCTCCGACTAGAACCGATGTTATACAGTCATCCTTCAATATCCAGGAAAGTGCCATTTCTGACAGCTTTTGACCGCGCTCAGCTGCTATCTCATTAAGGCTTCTTACTGCATCCCTCTTTTCGATTACCGTACTTTCTTTTAGGAATCTTCCGTCAGTGCGGATTCTGCTGTCAGCAGGAATTTCGTCAAGATACCTGTCAGTAAGGAGTCCCTGTGCAAGAGGTGAAAAACAGATAATTCCTTTCTTAAGTTCCTGCGCTTTCTCCTTGAGACCATTCTTTTCGATAGTTCTGTCAAGAATGCTGTAACGATTCTGATTGATGACAAAAGGAACCTTGAGATCACTAAGGATTGCTGAGGCTTTTTCCAGAGTCTCACCGTTATAGTTTGATAATCCGACATACAGGGCCTTTCCGCTTCTCACGATCTGCTGAAGAGCCCCCATGGTTTCCTCCAGAGGGGTTTCCGGATCCATTCTGTGATGATAAAAGATATCTACATAATCAAGTCCCATACGCTTAAGAGACTGGTCAAGGCTTGAAATCAGGTATTTTCTGCTTCCCCAGTTTCCGTAAGGTCCCGGCCACATGTCATATCCGGCTTTTGTTGAAATGATAAGCTCATCTCTGTAACCCGGGAAAACTTCTTTCATGATCCTTCCAAAATTAATCTCTGCACTTCCCGGCTTAGGACCATAATTGTTTGCAAGATCAAAATGTGTTATTCCGTTATCGAAGGCAGTGGTACACATATTGACCATGTTTTCATAATTCCCGGTATCACCAAAATTATGCCAGAGTCCCAGTGATATCTTCGGAAGCTTCAGTCCCGAAGCACCACATCTGTTGTACTCCATTTTTTCATATCTGTTATCATCAGCGCTGTACATGTACTATCCTCCTGTTTGTCAGCTTTTTTCAGTCGCATTCTTCTTAGGCTGTTTTTTCTTCCTGAATCTGTTCACCAAAGTAATCAGCAGTATCACCAGCGCGATGCCTCCCACAACTTTAGCTATATCTCTCCAGGGGATTACATCCTTGATCATCTGTATATCAAGCTTTCTTTCGCCGGTGACGAAGATCAGGTAGTCGCCAAAGTCTTCCGTTGCCTGTACATTACCGTTTACGGTAAAGCTGTAATTTTTCCATTCCGGCTTATGTACACGGATCTTTCGTTCACTGAGACCGTCCTCCGGAATTTCCACAATGTAGTGGTTTTCCTCCGGCATGCTGAAGCCCAAAACGTCCTCTTCCATAAACTGTCCGTCAACGATAAGTACGGGTTTACTGCTGTCCATATAATTCTGAGGAGCATTCAACAGCGCCACCGGAAGGTAATAGGAAGCATTGACCACGATGTCATCTTCTATAACTGTATCCAACGGCTGATCCCACTGTATAAAGAAACCTTCCTTCTCTTCTACCTCAGGAAATTCCACGTCTTTAAGGAGTGTTCCGGGAGCTGCTTCCTTTATGTCGATAAGATTCCCACCAAGCATAAACTTCACAAGAAGTGTCCCCAGAGGAGCCGGCGACTCTTCAGCCATTCCGGCGTAATCAATGTTATCGATGGCGCCGTAGTTACCGCCGTAGTAGACATTACCCCAAAGTACATCAGAATCAAGCTTATCGATCTTTCCTGCGACAGAGCCAGCGTACTCTTCATCACCAAGGATAGTGACTGCTGCACTGTTGTAGGTAAGTGTGGTTCCGTATCCTGCGATGCCGCCTACATTCTTTTCACCGGTAATACGGCATCTTGCGGTATTCTGATCAAGTGTTCCATCGGAGTAGCCGGCGATACCACCTACAAAATGTCCGCTTTCTGATTTAACGTCACCTGTATTCTGGTTGCCTGAGAGGTAACCAATCTCCAGCTTTCCGCAGATTCCTCCGGTGTAATTTCCGCGGCCTTCAACATTGGCAAGATTCTCAGAACCCATAAGGATTGCTGAAGCTCCGAAGCTGTAATCGAGAGACCTGTCGTTTGACTTTATTATATCCTTTTCAGGATCCAGGTCATATTCTATACCGATGGTTCCTGCGATACCGCCTACACCTATGTCGCCGGAAACATTTCCTGCATTTTTACATCCGATGATCCTGGAAGTGGAATTTCCGGGAGCGGAAGTGTCATTGAATACTCCGCCGTTATCCGCAATGTTATTAAGACGGTCACGTTCATTCTTTAAAAGGTCAGTAATGCTGCTGAAACGCCTGTTGATTTCCGACAGATTGTTCAGTACCTCCATGCTGTCATCACGGCCAAAGGCACTTAAGCTGTCAAGCTGAGCAGAGAGACTGTCCAGCTGGGCATAAAGCTTGTCTCCCGCTGCCCGGATAACAGGACTGCTTTTCACGTTAATGTTTATGCCGTTTGAAATGCCTGTAAGTGTTCCTCCCAAAGACGAACTGAACTTTGAAAGACCTGATGAGGCATTATCCATATCCCCGAGAGAATCAAGAATATTGCTGACTGATGCATTGAGAGCTGCGCTCCTGCGATTAAAATCAGTCTGCACAGTTCCATTTGCAATCAGCTCCCGTTGCCTGCGGAGACCCTCAAGCATAGTGCGGGTGGCGCGTACATTACCCAAAAGACGGTTAATTCTGGTGGCACCTTCGTTAACCCTTGCCTGTCTTGCTTCCGGTACCTCGGGAAGCAGATGGTTCTGTGCTTCAGCTACAAATGCACTGCTGTAATTAAGATCCTCCCGAAGCTGGTTATTCTGGGCAATCAAAGCATTCTTTTCTGCATCAGACATTGAAAATGCATATGCGAGATCGTCGATGGAAGCGCTGAGATTATCTGACATCCGGCTTAAGTCATCCAGACTGTCATCCAGATAGTCCATATCACCGCCTATGTCTCCGACAGCATTAAGCAGTATCTCTGTACTTGAATTAATGGTTTCCGCAAGCTCGTCGAAACGCTCCAGGGAAGCATTATACATAGTATTTGTTGAGTTCTTGACTTCCGTAAGGGTTCTGGAAATCCCGTTCAGGCGGTCATAGGTGCTGTTGGTCATACCCTCTGTTGTGTTCAGAGTATCTGTCACCAGGACGCTGATCTGATCTATCTCATCAGAAAGAGAAGTTAGCACATCCGGTGAGAAATCCACCGTAATCTCCGGCTGCTGCTGACCTGCGATTCCTCCGGTATCCTTACGCCCTAAGACGGATCCTTTGTTCACTGAGTTTTCGATGGCTCCGCCGTTTCGCCCGGTGATGCCACCGGTATTGTAGCCGATATGGCTGTAGCCTGTGTCCCCGGTAGATTCACAGTTCCGTATGGTTCCTGTTCTCAGGTTATATCCCGCAATGCCTCCGGTATCCACCCTGTTCTTGAAATTCTCAACATTGTTAATGTTTTTGGTTATAAGGATATTTTCCAGGATATCCTTGATATCCTCCGTGGAAACGCTGCTCTCCCGAACCGAAGTATTGACTCTTGCGGAGCTGCTGCAATCCTCGATGAGTCCTTCGTTTCTTCCGGCTATAGCTCCTGTAGCATTGTCTCCCTCAAGGCTTCCGGAAACATGACACCCACGGATCACGCCTGTGTCGCCGTTTAATGCAGATAGTATACCGGTCGTGGTCTTTCCGCTCACGTTGCTTTTCACGGTAATGTTTTCCACGAGACCGTAATTCTCTGAAACAAAGGCCGCAGTTTTATCACGCTCCGAAGTGACAACAGAGGAGAGTTCCAGATTCTGTACTGTTCCTGCGGGACCGATAGTGCGGAACATGGGATTTCCGGATCTTACATTTAAGATCTTATGGTCATTTCCCAAAAAGGTTCCGTTAAAGTAGGAAATCGTTGGGAACGTCGCTTCATCCGAAAAATCCAGATCCGTGTTAAGGTTAACGGTTATGTTGTTGGACCAGACATTAGCCCTGCACTTTTTTGCAAAGCTTTTGTAGTCCTCTATGGAATTTATGATGATGGTATCCTTATTCTCTGAATCATTATTTTCAGAGCCGGTACTTATGGAACCGTTGTTTATGGAGTCATCTTTATCGGAACCAGTATCAATGGAACTTACTTCCGTGGTCTCCGGAGCGACTGTCTCAGCCGCATATATCATTCCGGGTGTATTCATCAGCACCGCCGGGATCATCATACAGAGGAGGGCTGTCTTCATTATTTTTTTACTGTTTTTCTTCATGATCAAGATACTCCTCTAAATTCTGTCCTTCATTATCAGCAAGTTTCTGTATATCTCCGGAAATGATGTTGGCCCGCACATCTCCGCGAACGATGCCGTGTACCGTACCGAGGATCTGTCCGTCGATATGTCCATGTATACGACCGTCCACTCTGATGATGCCGCTCTCCTCCCTTGACTTTATCGGTCTCGCAACAGAGAACTTTGTCGCAGCGATGACCTTGTCACCCAAAAGAATGATTTGCGGAAGAACGAACAATACCAGGAACATTGAAAGCATTGTACCTCGTCCGAGACTCTGGCCGATGCCGGCGATGGCTCCGTCAGAGGTCAGGAATCCGATAACGGTTCCCGCAATTGCCAGGATGGAACCCGAAGTGATAATTGTCGGGAAAGCAAAGTTTACTGTTTCAATGATGGCTTCCTTACGTCCCATGGTCTTACGGTTCTCATCATAACGTGAGCCGATAACTATGGCGTAATCGATATTGGCACCCATCTGAATTGATGAAACGATAAGGTAGCTGATAAAGAAAATGTTTTCCTTCATAATGGTCGGGAAGGAGAAGTTAATGAAAATGGATCCCTCGATGACCATGATGAGAAGGATTGGCATGCCCACAGATTTGAATGTGAAAAGCAGGATCACTAAAACGAAGAGAAGTGAAACTACCGAGACGATAACATTATCCGTTTCAAACTGGGTGCCCAGATCCATCTCGGAGGTTGACTCTCCCACAACATATACATGGAGATCCGGGTTTTTATCCATATCGTCTTCAAAAACGGGATCGATCTCTTTGTGAAGTCCCCGCAGGAAAGCGAAGGTTTCCGCACTTTCCTCCGGAAGATTCAGGAACACCAGCATTCGCTCATAATTCTCGCCCCTGAGCTGTTTCTTTGCCATAACCAGTGTATCGTAGGTATCGTCGATATCTGCCCGGTCTTTTTCATCGAGATCCACATAACCTTCGTCTATTTTGCCGTGAAGGAACGTGAACACATCCAGGAATGGAATCTTGTATTTGTCGATACCTCCTATGATGTGACCGTACTCGTCCTTGTCTGAAGCGTACATGCCGTAAACCATTGCAGCCACATCGTAGTCAAGATCCGCCATCTCCGAAAACTGTCTCGGAGTCAGAGGCTGGGAAACCATATAACCGCCCTTGGCCTCAGTGTTGGCAAGAGAAGTTACGCTCTTTACTTCAGGCATGGCTTCCAGAGAGGCCGCAATTCGGGAAATCTTGTAGTAGTCGTGGCTGGGGACATTGATGGCGATCATATTGTTGCTGCCGAAGGTATCTCTGATCATGTCCTCCGTGATCTGGGCAGCACTGCGGATAGGAGTTTTCAGATTTGAGTAGCCGTAAACGTAGGGGCACTTTGAAGAAATGAAATAGCCCACGATAATCACAACCAGGAATATGGGCGGGATGAATGCTTTTGTCGCATATGCAAACTTTCCCACGAAGGGTATCTTCGGAACCAGGTTTTTGTGTTTTGTCTTCATCATAACATCGGAAAACAGCACAAGAAGACCCGGCATCAGAGTGAATACCGCGAAAAGACTTATGATGATGGATTTTGTAAGAGTAAGTCCCAGATCTCTTCCGAGACCAAAGCCCATGAAAAGAAGCGCAAGGAGTCCTGAAACCGTAGTAAGGGAGCTGGAGGAAATCTCCGGGATGGAATGACTGAGGGCAATGATGACCGCATCGCGGGTATCATAATACTGCCTCTGTTCCTTAAAATGGTTACAGAAGATAATGGCATAGTCGATTGACAGTGCCAGCTGCAAAACGATGGCCACAGAATTGGAAACGAAGGAAATAGTTCCCATCATGTAGTTGGTTCCCTTATTGATAAAGGCCGCAGATCCAAATGTCAGAAGAAGCACCGGCACCTCTCCAAAGGTTTCCGAAGTCAGAATCAGAACCAGAACCACAACCGCCGCCACTATAACGATGATCAGTTTCATTTCCTCTTCGATGGCTTCAGCCTGCACATCTCCAAGAGTGGTTGAAATATGAAGGTCGTAGGAGCTTAGTTTTTCCTTTAGACTGTTCAGGGAATCCAGACATCGCTCATCAGTTTCCGGATATTTGAAGACAACACTGAAAAGTGCGGAGGAATCATTATAATGCTCCCTTATCTCATCTATGGTGAGTTCTTCATCTTCCTTTGCCACCTCTCCGGAAGTAGGATTCAGATATTCCGGCAGGAAGCCGGCTTCAAAAACACCGGGAGTCTCTTTTATGGTATCGCACACGGAAAAAGCCTCCCTGAGGGAGATGTTCGATACCATGATTTTGGCAGATCCAAAGGTGGTATACTCCTCCTCCATGAGATCCATGGCCTGCCTTGTTTCAGTATCTTTGCTAAGGTAGGCAGAAAGATCATTTTCCACCGACACCCAGTTCTGGGAGAAGAAGGAAAAGATCAGGAGAATTGCATAGATCAGGAAAAACAGATTTCGCTTATCCACGATAAACGAACAGATCGTTACCAGGGGGGACTTATGATTCTCCATGGCAGTTACTCGCTTTCATAAAGATTTTTCATGAATTTTTATGTTTAATACGTCACGAATGAAACGCCCGCATGACAACATTAACATAAAAAATCACATGGTAACAGTATACCACTTTACCATGTGGTTTGAGTACGCCAAAGATAGCAATGCGTGTATTTTTTAACTTTATTCCTTATTGCAAAAATACGCAACGCCTGTATCGATATGGTGCAAAGTGGTGACAATGAAAAGATTTTTTAGCTTTTGGTTTTGTGATGATTTGGTGCTAGAATATACGAGCTGTAATTTGAAGTTATTGCTATGGCTATAGTTTCGGTCCCAACAGATCGGAATCTGTATGTCCGGAATTGATTATAAAATTATGTATTTACAGAGGTGCCCTATGAAAATATTTTCAACATTAAAGGAACTTTTTATCTTATCCTTTGCAACCGCCATCATTGCAGCTGCCGTATATTTCTTACTCATACCTACTCATGCATCCATCAGCAGCATTTCCGGTCTTGCCATAGTACTGGTTAACTTTGTACCCTTCACCATGTCACAGATAACCATGTTTTTGAATGTCATCCTTCTCATCATAGGTTTCTTCACCTGTGGAAGTGAATTTGGATACAAAACAGTATATACATCTATCCTGCTTCCCATATATCTCTGGATTTTTGAAAAGTTTTTTCCTGCTATCTCCTCGCTTACCGGGGATTCACTTCTTGATGTCATATGCTATACTTTCATGGTAAGCATTGGCCTTGCCATCCTTTTTAACAGAAATGCTTCCTCCGGAGGACTTGATATCGTGGCAAAGATCCTAAACAAGTATTTCCGTATCGAAATGGGAAAGGCTTTGTCGGCTGCCGGAATCTGCATAGCATTATCCTCATATCTTGCATATGATGTAAAAACAGTAGTGCTAAGCCTCTTGGGAACATATCTCAATGGTATCGTGCTGGATCATTTTATATTTGACCATAATCTGAAACGTCGTGTCTGCATCGTTTCTCCAAAGAATGATGAAATAAGACAGTTTATTCTTAATGATCTTCACAGCGGTGCTACCATTTATAAAGCTATCGGTGCTTATCACCTCGATGAGCACGAAGAGATCATCACCATTGTGGACAAGCATGAGTTCCAGAAGCTTATGACATTTCTTGATACTGTGGATCCCCAGGCCTTTGTTACTGTATATCAGGTTAGTAATATCCAGTACAGACCCAAGAGTCTACCGGAAAGAAAATTTAGCTAAAAAAACCGGCCGGAACAGAGGTCTTTACTGCTTCTGTTTCGGCCGATAATAAGGAATTACATATTATGTCGACTATACTTAAAAAAAGTGCTCTAAACACAATAGGATTCGCAATCTGCTGCCTGCTTATATCCCTTATTTTTTATCATAATGTAGCCTGGGTGCGTTTTCTTCTTTGTAATGCAGTCTATTTTATGATCAACTGCGTTATGTACTGGTTTTCCTACAAGAACAGGAAAAAACGCAAACGTGCAGCAAGGGCGAAACGAATAACAAATACTGAAGACTAAAGTCAACTGTATCTGACAAGAGTCTCCATTTTACTTATACCACCGTTGACGATTCTCACCGGCAAAAACCGTCAACGGTGGTTAAATGGACGCTCTAAAAAAAAAGACGGTTCTCTATGTGATAGAGAGCCGTCTTTCATTTGGTTCATAGAATCCTGTTTAATAAAACATTATTCTGACTATTATCATTTTGTTTTCTCAATAAGTGCAAGTGCCTGCTCAACTATGTTATCTGCACATAAACCGAATGCCTTGAGAAGTTCTCCGGCAGGTCCGGAATGTCCGAACTCATCATTAACACCTACACGCTTAACCGGTACAGGATGATTTTCTGCAAGTACGGAGCATACTGCCTCTCCGAGACCACCGATGATATTGTGCTCCTCTACGGTTACGATCTTTCCACACTTCTCTGCTGCATCAAGGATAAGCTTTTCATCAATTGGCTTAATAGTAGGCATATTGATGAGATAAACAGATACGCCCTTATCCTGAAGAGTCTTACATGCCTCGATAGCCTCCGGTACCATAATACCTGTAGCGATGATGGCTACATCTGTACCTTCATTCAGTACCTCGCCCTTACCGATCTCAAATTTATAGTCCTCACTGTGGAATACAGGTGTTGCGGCACGGCCGAAACGCATATAAACAGGGCCTTTCATTTCATAGGCAGCCTTAACCATCTTCCTTGCCTCAACATCATCTGAAGGGCACATAACAGTCATACCCGGGATGGTACGCATAAGGGCAAAGTCCTCACAGCACTGGTGTGAAGCGCCGTCCTCACCTACAGAAATTCCACCGTGTGTGGCACCGATCTTAACATTCAGATGAGGATAACCGATGGTGTTACGTACCTGCTCGTAAGCACGTCCTGCTGCAAACATTGCGAAAGTGGAAACGAATGGTACAAGTCCCATTGCCGCGAGACCGGCACCAACATCTGTCATATTACACTCGGCAATACCACAGTCGAAATGACGATCCGGAAAAGCTTTCTGGAATATGCCGGTTTTGGTAGCACCTGCAAGATCCGCATCGAGAACAACGAGATCTGATGCAGAAGCGCCGAGCTCTTTTAATGCATTACCGTAGCTGTCACGTGTAGCAACTTTCTTTATATCAGCCATGATTTACGCCTCCTCAATTTCTTTGCGGGCAGCTTCAAGTTCAGCCATACCCTGTTCATACTCTGCATCATTTGGAGCTTTACCATGCCAGCCGGCCTGGTCTTCCATGTATGAAACGCCCTTACCCTTTGTAGTCTTCATAAGAATTACAGTCGGTTTCTCAGAGCCTGCGTTTTTGTGGAAAGCGTCAAACGCGTTTTCAATCTGCTCAAAATCGTCACCATCAATAGTGATAACATTGCAGCCAAATGCTTCGAATTTTGCATCAACAGGAGCTGTATTCATGACATCCTTGGTCCTGCCATCGATCTGCAGACCGTTAAGGTCAACGATGATGCAGAAATTGTCGAGTTTGTAGTGAGCAGCAAACATTGTTGCTTCCCAAACCTGTCCTTCAGCAAGCTCGCCATCACCGAGAAGTGTATAAACATGAATATCTTTTCCAAGATATTTTGCGCCCTTTGCCATTCCGGCTGCAGTCGAGATACCCTGTCCGAGAGAACCGGTGGACATATCAACTCCAGGTACAGTGTTCATGTTAGGGTGTCCCTGAAGATAAGAATCTATGTGACGAAGATTAGGAAGATCGCTTACAGGGAAGAAACCGCGAAGAGCGAGAGCCGAGTAAAGACCCGGTGCAGTATGACCTTTTGAAAGAACAAAACGATCGCGATCTTCCCATTTAGGGTTCTTCGGATCGATATTCATTTCCTTAAAATACAGATAGGTAAACATCTCTGCAGAGGAAAGACTTCCACCGGGATGTCCGGACTTAGCACCGTGTGTGGCTGTAAGAATACCTTTTCTCACTTCAACAGCTTTGAGCTTCAATTCCTTTAATTCAGAAGCATTCATTTGTGTTGTCATCTCCTTTTTGTCTTAAATCGGTAGCCGCCCTGTCCTTACTGAGCATTGGATCCAATCCATCAGATGATCCGGGGCATGACCTACCTTCGGCTTAATTGTTTCTGTAGAGTTTACAAATCAGTTTTGCAGCAACTCCTTTATCCGGAAAGATTAACAGTCCGGAGGGGGAATTATGTACCTCTGATAAGTAAACCGTCTGTTACTTATTCTAATGCAAGTTTACTAAAATGTATAGATTTACTGTCAAGAATGATATCCTGTTTTACCCACCGGAATTGATTTACAACCATTTGGAGAAATACCAAATGGTTTACCATAGCAAAAAACTTTTCACTTTATTTTTTTGTTTCAGCATAGTTTAAGCTTTCGGATATATAGTATGCCCATCGAAAGCAAAAACGCTTCGTCAGACAAATACACTCTATAACTATAAAGGATAAAAAAATGAAAAGAAAAAATATTGCTATCACAGCAACAACATTACTTACAGCATCTATAATGCTTAGCTCATGCGGCTCATCAGCTTCTTCAACAACAGCAACTACTGTTGAAGCAACACAGGATAACTCAGGAAATGCTATGCAGAGCAACAGACCTGATGGTCAGGGTGCGCAAAACGGTGAAAACGGTCACGGCGAAAACGGCCAGGGTGGTTCCGACGGCAATTTTCAGGGCGGTCCAAATGGTGAAGGTGGTCAGGGCGCTCCGGATGGAAATGGCCACGATGGCCCCGGCGGCATAAATGGCGGCGGTGATTTTGAACCCGGTAACGGACAAGGTGGCCCCGGCGGTAATGGCCAGGGCGGCCACGGCGGCATGCCCGGTGGCAACGGTCAGGGTGGTCCCGGTGATATGCCCGGCGGCGGTTCCTCCAAGCCTGAAAGCTACGCTGCCGTAAATGATATAACTTCAGACGCAGAGCTCACAGGAAACATCGAATCAACAGGAACAGATCAGAATGCAGTTCTCGTATCAAACGGTGCAACCGCCACCATCAGGAACGCAAACATCACAAGAAACTCCTCTGATTCAACCGGTGGTGACACAAGTTCCTTCTACGGTGTGGGTGCGGCTGTTCTTGCAACAGA
Source organism: Oribacterium sp. KHPX15 (assembly GCF_900107835.1). Lineage (GTDB taxonomy): Bacteria > Bacillota > Clostridia > Lachnospirales > Lachnospiraceae > Oribacterium. Next base: position 14,284 of record NZ_FNRG01000020.1, on the reverse strand, counting down.
CGGCACAGCTTATGTTTCCAACTCAACCATCACAACCGATGCCAAGGGCGGTGCAGGTGTATTTGCCTACGATAGGGGTGTCAGCTACGTGGCTGATACAACCATCACTACAGCAAAGGACACATCCGGCGGTATCCACGTAGCCGGCGGCGGAACACTCTATGCCTGGAATGATACTGTAACCACAAACGGCGAGTCTTCAGCAGCCATCCGTTCTGACAGAGGCGGCGGAAAGATGGTTGTGGACGGCGGAACCTATGTTTCAAACGGAAGCGGTTCTCCGGCTGTATACTCAACTGCCGACATAAGCATTAACGGAGCAACCCTTACAGCAAACGGTTCAGAAGCCATCTGTATCGAAGGTGACAATGAGATCAGACTTTTCAACTGTGACCTTTCAGGTAACATGGCTGACCTTTCACAGAACAAGCTTACATGGAATGTCATCCTCTATCAGTCCATGTCCGGAGACTCAGAAGTAGGTAATTCCGTCTTCGAGATGGACGGCGGTACACTTACAGCAAAGAACGGCGGCATGTTCTACTCAACAAATACCCAGTCCACATTCACTTTGAAAGATGTAGACATTACCTATGCTGAAGACAATGACTTCTTCCTCAGAGTTACCGGAAACAGTAATGAGCGCGGATGGGGAAGCACAGGAGCAAACGGCGCAGACACAACATTTACAGCCATCTCTCAGGACATGGAGGGTAATGTCATCTGGGATTCCATCTCTCAGCTTGACTTCTACATGACTGAGGGCTCAACACTTAAGGGTGCCTTCGTGGACGATGAGTCTGATGCAGGTAACGGAGGAAACGGCTACGCTTCTGTTTACATCGACAGCACTTCAACCTGGACTGTTACAGATAACTCAACTGTTACAAATCTTTACTCAGAAGGTAAGATCGTTGATGCATCCGGCAAGACTGTGACCATCGTAGATAAGGACGGAAATGTAATAGTTTCCGGCGATTCAAACTACATTGTGACAGTTACCGGCGACTATAAAGAAAGTGTAGATCTGTCAGGCGCTAACAAGCTTAGCAGCTGGTCAGATTACAAAGTAGAAAAGCCATCTCAGCTCTCCTGACTCGCTTAACAATTATAAGAAAAAAATAAGTCGGTTCTCATAAAATGAGAACCGGCCTTATTTCTTCGGCTGAGTGTATTTTTCCTAATTATAATCCCATAAACTCGCCATAGATCATGACTGCATTCCTCACACAATCATCACAGGCGCATAACGGTTTTCCGTCTGTTATGGCTTTAAGATCTCTGCATTTTAGAGCTCCGCATCTTCTTTGGAACTCTTCCTGAATTTTCTTTGTTGCCATAACAGCACCTTTACCTTCTGTTTTGAGGCCTGCTATCATTGCTGCACCTATCATGGCTCCGCATGTGGCTTCCATATTGCCCATTCCCGCAGCAAATCCGGAGGATATCTGTCGAAGCTGCTCTTCAGTAAGTGTAGTTTGGTCAGCTAATACTTTTGTCACTGCCTGCGAACAGTTGCATACTCCTGAGCTCTTTAATTCCGCAGCTAATTCTGCTCTTTCTTCTAATGTCATTATTTAAAACCTTCCTTTGCCTTAATCTTACAAATACCCTGAGTCATCGTTCCCATAGGACAGAAAGAACACCAGGTTCTCTCTTTATACAATACCATCACTATAAGTCCTATAAGTGTTGATGTGAGCATCAGACTATAGAATCCAAAGCCAAACTGAGCTACCCAGTCAGGGAGTACGCTTCCGTTATAAGCCCATTGCCACGGAACTCTGAAGGTCCAGAAAAGCTTTATTGCTTTTCTTAGTGTCCCTGCTCCGGAAAACACCAGATATGTCTGGAATACCATGGTTCCGAACATAGTGAGGAAGAATAACAGAAATCCATACCTGAACCATTTTGATGATAGCCATTTGGGTGCAGGCTTTCCTCTTGAACATTTAAAATTCCTGCCAAGCACCCAGAAAAGCTGTCCTCTGCCACACATATGGTTGCAGAACCATTTATTGCCACCTACAGCGGCAAAGATAAGCGGAAGAATAAAATCTATCATTCCGAGCCATGCAAATAGGATGTTGAAAAATCCAAGAGCAAAATAGATTATTGACCAGATCCAAAGGTAGTCATGCCAGTGTTTTTTCTTATTTACTGCCATTTTCCACCTCCGTAACCTTTATTGAACCCGCAGGACATGCCTTTTCACATAAACCACAGCCCACGCATTTACCGGTATCCACTACCGCATAACAGCCTTTATAAATAGATATGGCATTTCGTGGGCACTGCAGGGCACATACCCCGCAGGCAACACATCTGTCTATATCATTAACAGCTTTTCTCATTTTCAATATCCTCTTTCTGCATTTGTATCTTATGCTATTTCCTTTAACTTTATTTGACTACTTGTGTTTCCCAGATGATAACCTTATTATATGTGGTATAGATTTTATATCAAGTACACAGTTTTTATTTACCTGGTAAGGAAAAGTATACCATGAGAAAAAAAGAGAACCATGAACCATTATGTGAAGATATAGCCGGACAGAATTGTGGGCTGAAAAGAATAATTGACAAGATTGGCGGAAAGTGGAAGATAATGATCCTTTGCGTCATTGATAAGAATGAAGTAGTGAGATACGGGGAATTGAACCGCTCCATACATGGGATCACTAACACCATGCTCGCTAACTCATTGAAAGAGCTGGAAGCAGACGGGCTTGTCGAAAGAAAACAATATGACGAGATGCCTGTTCGGGTAGAATACAATCTTACCGAAAAAACAAAAAGCCTCATCCCCATCCTTCTTGAACTGAAGAAATGGGGTGAGGATAATCTGTAAAAACTCATCTTCCGATGGATTGAGATAAGCTATTACTTCTTGGAAATATCTCCCTCATAAGAAGCCTTATATCTTTTTTCATATGCTCCTATGATTTCATTAAGACGCTCATGCAGTTCATCCCTGTCTGCACCGCCATCATAAAGCTGTATCATCAGGAACAAAGGTGCATATAGTTCCAGGGCGAGATTTCTTGCACCAAGTGCCTTTGCTTTATCGTTCAACTTATCTTCCTTTATCATGGCACTTAATAAATCTTCCGAATACTTCACCGGCCCTTCGCAGATCATTTCCTGGTACTGCTTCATCTTTTCATGACTTTTGTACTGCTCCAGCATAAGCATCTTTCGGAATGCCACGGCGAATTCATTTTTTGTCCAGAAATCAAACTGATTAACAGCAAAACAGCAGAACTCATGAAAGCTGCGGTTTTCATACGAATCAGCCTGAGCCTCTTTGGTTTCGACGGGGACATTGTCCTCCTGAGCCCTTTCGGCATCAAGCTCTGTCATTTTTTCCAGTATCTTATCGTATATCTCCTGCTTACTGACAAAATGTCTGTAAAGTGCTCCTTTTGTGATGCCGATCTCATCCGCGATCATACTGATGGAAACTGCATCATAACCACGCTCAGCAAAAAGCCTTAGGGATACCAGTAATATTTCATCTTTAGTCGTTTTCATATTTATACCTAAAAATCATAAGCGAATTAAACAGGGCTACTCGTTTATAACGTATGTGTTAAAAAAGTAACCGGAAGTTTACTTGAAGCGTAAACTCCCGATTATCTTTTGTCAATCAGCCCAATAACCGGCGACAGAAAGCTGTTCACCCGAATAACTGGCCCGGCAGTTTTTTCTTTTCTTTAAAGGGAAAACCGGCTTCGAACTTCTCGAATCCCTCCGGATCATTTTGACAGACAAAATACCCGCTCGGATCAGTCCATGTCCCATCGATTCCATCCAGGTATCCCTGCTTCAATTCAAGACAAAGAAGATAATCTGCCTCAGGATCATCGGCATAGCGTATGCCCTTTGATTTGGATGGAACGAATCCGGACTTTCCGTAAAAGTCGATATTTCCTTCCATGATTACGGCTCCATAACCCGCCTCCTTAGCCTTTTCAAGAGTGGCGTCCAAAAGCTGCTTGCCATATCCCTTTCGCTTAAACTCATTTGCGATACAGATTGGTCCCAGTGTGATGACCGGCTTAATGTTTCCATCGTTAAGTAGTATTTCCGAGCGACAGTACATAGCATGCCCAATCAGCTCTCCGTCGAGTTCCATAATATAATCAAGCTCCTTGATAAATGCTGGATCATCCCGAAAACAATGCATAACGTAATGCTCCATACACCCGGGTCTGTAGACATTCCAAAAAGCATCCCGTATCAAATTTTCAACATTTCTATAATCTTTTTCTTCTTCAAGTCTGATTGTTATACCCATATTTACTTCCTTTCCAGGACCTGACACCATACCTTTACACAAATGTAACCGAACGTTTACATTTGTAATTGTAAACGTTCGGTTACTTATTGTCAATATTTCAAAGACCTTTGCTATATCCGGGATATGGTCAACACCGGTCAAGAACACTCATCACATCCAGCGTTTCCCTGGCATACCTTTCCCATTCCCTGTAATCTTTCTCATCTATGATCCGGGCAAAATCAATGAATTCCCGGGTCATTCTGTGATGAGTCTCCGACGGGACAAATTCTTCTATTTTTGTTTTCCGTGTCATGGCACCTGCTGCATCCTTTACAAGTTCACCGCTGTCATCAACAGTCACGATAGTAAGATTCGGTGCAACATTCGGTTTTCCATCAATCTTCATATAACCCTTTTCACCCTGAACAGTCACAAAACAGGGACTGTCAGAATCTTTGGCGCCGGTGCATACAGCAGAGAATCCGTCATATTCCATCACCAGAGTTCCTGAGGTGTCCACCCCGTTAAATCCTCTGTTCGGATGATACGAAACCTTTTCAGGTCTTCCGAACAGCTCCGCGGCATAATGGATGTTGTAGACATTGATATCCCTAAGAGCACCGCTCAGGCATGCAGGATCAAAGGCAGGGTCAACATCTCCGGCAAGATATCTGTCATATCGGCTGGAATACTGAGAATAATTGGCCGTCATCATGCGGATCCGTCCGAGTTTTGGCAATGCCTCTTTCATCTTAAGGATCACATCATTGTGAAGGACCGTAATTGCTTCGAAAACAAAACAGCCCTTCTCTTTTGCAATGTCGATCAGTTCTTTTGCCTCCTGATAATTTCCGACAAAAGGCTTTTCAAGTATTACATTTATACCTTTTTCCAGTGCCTTCTTTGCATATTCAAAATGAACCATGTTTACCAGTCCGATATAAACCGTATCCACATGACCACTATCAAACATCTCATCATAATCAGTGAAGACTTCAGTAATACCATATTTCTTTGCAAGCTCTACTCCCTTTTCACGGCTTCGAGGTCTTGCAAATATCGACTTTAGCTTTATATCTTTGATCGGCTGCATGGCAAACAATGCATCAACTACAATTTTACCTGTTCCAACTATACCTAAATTCATAATGATTCCTCCTGCAAGGTTCACTAGAGCCTTTTTTCCTTGACTAAATTTTTTATAGCGGTCTTTACACCATCAAATAATACCCCGATGCGAATAAAAAATATCATTGCTGTCCTGTCATCATAACACTATAGCTATGATTTTTATATATAATACTTCTCTTCTACACTAGGAATCAGGTCAATGCCAAGTCTCGGTTCATTGTGATAACCATTAGCCGCCATGATGATTTTTCAATAACCCGTTTGTCCGAAACAGACATATCGTTTTTTATTAAGCTATGCGATTATAAGTACATGTTAATTTTTTAACGTTATTTATTGTAGTATGAAATACGGGAGAAATATCATGAAGAGAAAAATCATATCAACTGTTCTCATCGCAGGAATGGTTATGACAGGATGCGCTGCCACAGGAACTCCTGAGGCAACAACAGCAAGTACAACAGAAACTGCAACAGCAGCTGCAGGCGAAACCACAGCAGCTGCTGAAACAGGGGAAGAAACTCAGGCAGATGGCGCTGAAGCCGGCGGAGATCTTAAGGACGGAAGCTACGACATCACTGTTGACGGACGTAACGGAAAAATGACAGTTACCACCGTTATCAAGGACGGTGCAATAGCTGAAGTAACCATCGGCGACAATACAGAAACCCCTGAAGTTGCTACTACAGCATTGGAGCAGCTTCCCAAGGCTATCGTTGATGCCGGAACACCTTTTGTTGATGCCGTTACCGGAGCAACCATTACCTCAGATGCCATCATGGAGGCAGTAAAGGGTGCCATTACCGCAGCCGGCGGAAATCCTGACAGCTTTTCAAAGGATACAGGCGCCAACAAGTCAACTGAAGTAAAGGAACTTGAGGCAGATGTAGTTGTAGTTGGAGCAGGTGCAACCGGCGTTTCCGCAGCTCTTACCGCACAGCAGAACGGTGCTAATGTAATCCTCCTGGAGAAAGCCGCAACTCCCGGTGGTGTATCCATCATTGCAGGTGGTCCTATGGGTATCGATTCAAAGGATCAGCAGGAGGCAGGTGTTGCAGGAACATTTACAACCGCTGATGTTCTTAAATACTGGCAGGATTATAACTGCTGGATGGATGACGGACAGCTCTTCTATAACATTTCCAACCGCTCCGGAGAGACCATCGACTGGCTCGAGGAGAACGGAATGGAATTCACCTTTATGGGTACAGAGCAGGCTGCTCACGCTGACGGTTTCCAGACCTATCACATCTACAAGGATCAGGAGAACAAAGCAGGCTACTACACAACTCTTATCGATAAGTTTACAGAGGCCGGCGGCCAGGTTTACTTCGAGACACCGGCAACCGAACTCAAGGCTGAGAATGATGCCATCACAGGTGTTATCGCAACTGCAAAGGACGGCACAACCTACGATATTTCCTGTAAGGCAGTTGTTCTCGGAACAGGCGGATTCGGTGCCAATGCCGAGATGATCGAGGAAGAGGTTGGATTCCCTCTTGAGACATTTACAACAGGTACTCAGACCGGTGACGGCGCTACCATGTCACGTGCCATCGGTGCAGGAAAAGGAAAGACTATCCAGCAGTATCACGGTGTAACTTCTTATTCAGGTATCCAGACCGGTCAGGGCAAGGACGAGATCGCAAAGGCTATCTACATGCCTACAAGCGTTTGGGTAAACAGACGTGCCGCAAGATTCTGTCCTGAAGACCTCAACTATGACACAGCTCTCTGCTCAAATGCGGCAGCTACACAGGGTGAATATTTCTATTCCATCATTTCAGAGGATATGGTAAAGGCTCTCGAAGAGGGCGGCGCAAAGGCACTGGATGTTGATACAGCAGTAGCTTATGAGCCTACCATCCCTATGTTCTCAATCGATGAAGGCTGGACCGAATTCCGTGCTGCTCTCGAGGACGGAGTTTCAAAGGGCATCGTATTTAAGGGTGCTAATGTTTCCGAGCTCGCAGCAAACATGGGCATCGATGCTGAGACTCTTGAGAAGACATTGGCAGACTACAACGCATCCTGCGAGAATGGCGTAGATCCTGTATACGGAAAGGCTTCTAAGTATTTGAAGAGCCTTGGAGACGGAACACTTTACGCAGTAAAGGCAAGACCTGTTTCACTTGGTGGTATCGGCGGAGTTCTTGTTAACTCAAACCTTCAGGTAATCAAGGATGACGGAACTGTGATCAAGGGACTTTATGCAGCCGGAAATGATGTTGCAGAAATGTTCAACAATTCTTATCCTTTAGTTGAGGGTGTAACTATGATGAATGCACTCTCAGGCGGAAGAATCTGCGGTGAGGAAGCTGCAAACTACGCTAAAGGCTGATTGAATGATCACCTTAAAAGAAAATTAAACCCTACTGTTCCTGAAACATTGGTCAAATCTTAGCTAACCATCACCGGCGGATTGAGCAATAAATTGTGGGCAGAAAAGATTAGACGGAAAAAAGCACATGCCAAATGCTTTTTCTCCGTCTTTTTTGTTATAATCATCCTTATGAATAAACAGGAATTATTTGAAATAATAACAAAATCAAAGGATCTGCAGAGTTTCGTGGATGCCTGCGCCTTAAACATTAAAAATCCTTTTTGGATAATGGATGGCTCTTACAGGGTTCTGGCCCAATCACATGATCCGGATGCCAGGGATTATCTCATCGATTTTGACGCCGGCAAAACCATGGAAAGAGTTAATGCCTGGGTTGATAACGGACTTCTGGAAAAAGTAAGCGGAAATCGAAAACCCGTCTTCTTACATGATGATCATATAGATGAAGACATTGTGATCATGGATATCATTTACGAGAGACGACCCATAGGAAAACTCACCATTGTTCTCCATGAAAATATGACTGAAGACGAAGTCATCAATATAAGCAATGCCGCTGCCGTGTATCTGAGGGTCTCATCGGAAACACCGGGAACCACCTATGAGCAGGCATTGGCATTACTCTTACAAGACACACCGGAATCAGAACACACCGGACGAAAAATCCTTGAGAATGTCGGATACCTGGGAAAGCCGCCCTATCATATAGTTAAGGCTGATGTTAAGGACAAAGAACGCATCGAGATACTCCGGGCATTCCTTGTGGATATAAGAAGCTCCGACCCAACGCTTGTCGGTGCCATAATCAGCAACCAATGCTATATTCTTCTATGCAATGGGCATGATATACCTGACCGGCTTATCAGAAAAAAAGTACGGCTTGGATACAGCCTTCCCTTTGCGAAATTACATTTGGTAAAATCCTATGCGATCCAGGCAGACATAGCTCTTCTAAACGGAAACGGTAAAGCCGAATACTTCAAAGACCACTATGATGCCTTTATTCAGGAATGCATACGCCTTGGTTCCGGTGATAAAGCGGGAGCCTTCATCATGCCGGAAATACTTGAGATACTGAAGTATGACGCGGAATATAAAACAGAATATTTCGAGACATTAAAACACTATGTTCAGCTTAACTGCTCCAAACAAAAAACCGCAGACGCCATGAACCTCCATCTCAATACTGTAAAATACAGGATCAATCAGCTGGAAAAGACCTTCGGGATTGACTTCACTAAGATGGATGCAATATATGTGTCACTAGCTGCTGCGAAGATATGGATCGGGTAAACAATGCCGACATTTTCAGGTGATACCCAAACTTTTCTCGATGGGTTAATAGTTTAAGCTTGAGATAAAATGGCTCATCCGCCAAAAACGGATGAGCCATTTTATCTTTAATTTATTAATCTTTTACGAATTCATCTCTCATTGGATTAAAGCAATCAAGCAGTATACCTTCCTCAAGGCACACACAGCCATGCTCAATTCCGTTCTTCTTTAAAAGAGTATCTCCCGCACTTACTATCTTCTTTTCTTCACCTATTGTGAATTCAAACTTACCACTGACTATGTAGGTGATCTGGGTATGTGGATGAGAATGCATGGCACCGATACCGCCTTTTTCAAAATGATTCTCAACCACCATCATTTCGTCGGTATAACTGAGAATCTTTCTCTTTACGCCTTTACCGCACTCTTCAAAATCTATATCCTTATTGAATGTCCATATTGCATTTTTGGTATTTTTCATGTGAGCCTCCTTAAGGTTTCTTTTTTATAATCATATCCGAATCCTGAGCCACCTGCAAAATCTTTTTTTCCTTTAGCTTTATCTTTTTCTTTTTATTCATCTTTCAACCTCATCAATCCATCTATTTCCTTATAAAATCGGTATCCTTCTCAGGCATTCCGTCATCAGATATGTAGCGCTCTAACCTTGTCCTCAAACTTTATTATTTCAAATTATACTCAAAGAAATCCTTAATCTTATCAAAAGGTATGGCTTTCTTATCATCTCAGATACTCTCCTTATACGGATCTGCCCATTTCATAAGCTTCCTTTAATGCTTTGTGTCCTTCGATATCGCCTTGGTCATTTACACCGCCGGCAAAAACCTTTCCTTTGAACTCTGCCTTTTCAAAACAGTCTACCCAGCCCTGTACGCCACCAACAGCATGCTCGTCTACATAATCCTCATCTTCCGCAGCCACAGACAGCAGGTAAACATCTCTAAATTTATAATCTCTTGGGTAAAGAGAATTTGCACGGTCTATCATGGTCTTCATCTGTCCGCTCATCTCGTAGTAATAGATAGGTGTAGACCATACAACCACGTCTGCTTCCAAAATCTTTTCAGTGACCTCATTTGCATCGTCTTTGATAGTACAATATCCCAGCTTCTGACAGGCAAAACATCCGGTACAGAAACCGATATTCTTTCCTTTTAACGAAACAACTTCCACTTCGTTTCCGGCATCCTTTGCCCCAATCGAAAAGCTATCTGCAAGTTTGTCAGAATTGCTATCTTGTCTTAAACTTGTTTCAATTATCAATACTTTCTTTGCCATAAGTCCTCCTAATTTATGCCTAATGTGATAGTGACATCACCATGGCTTAGCAATTTTTCAAGTTCTTCCTGTGATAAATTAATCTTTCCAAGTCTTGTATACGCCCATGAATTTGAAGCGTTTGCTGTGCCATTTCCACATGCCGTAAAAATACATATAAGAATCAGCCACAGGACCAAACTGATATTTTTTCTTAGCATATAATCCTCTCTTATTCGGAGAAAGCTTTACTGTCTTCAAAACTTTTCGACATCTTCACTATACATCCTGGAGTTTACTCCAGGTCAATAGGCTTTCTTCATTTTATTTCTAAAAAAATTCTAAAATAAAAGTGAGTGGCAAACACGTATGCCACCCACTTCTGCACCTGATATATTATGTATTTCTTTCCTTCACTTCAAGCTTTTACGATTTCAATAGAACGGGTAGAAAATCGGAAGAAGTATCATGCTTACCACAAAGCTAACAGCACTTACAATATGAGGATTCAAATCTCAACTATTTCAAGCTTCAGGATCAGGAGAGTCTCAGAACATTTTACATCCTGAGTCATCCGGACAGGTATATCTCAAATGCCGTATCTGCTTTCATTGATTACATTCAGGACTATTTTGGAATATTTCTCTGATATCAAGAACTAAGGATTACTGAAGAATTGACTCTCGACAAACGCATTTACTCATACGATAATAATTGCTATATCGCTTATTCGTTGGAGACATTTTATGAAATTACTGATCATTCGACATGGAGACCCGGACTACGAACATGATACACTTACAGAAACCGGATGGACAGAAGCAGCACTTCTGGCAGAACGTCTTTACAAAACAGAAGACATCAGGGATTTTTATGTTTCACCAATGGGACGTGCTCAGGATACTGCTTCCCTTACTCTGAAAAAATTCGAAAAACCAGCAGTTACACTTCCCTGGTTGCGAGAATTCAATGAAGCTTTGATCAACAGACCGGACGTAAAAAACCAAAAGAAGATTTCATGGGACTGGCTGCCTCAGGACTGGACACAGGAACCTCTTTTTTACGATGCTGATCATTGGTTGGATGCCAATGTTTTCAAAGAAAGCCCTGTCCCTGAAGCATTTCATAAAGTTACTTCCGGTTTGGATGAACTTCTTTTAAATCATGGCTACCGTCATGATAATAATTTATTTCGGGTTGAAAATGCCAATACGGATACTATAGCTTTATTCTGTCACTTCGGCGTAGAATGCGTTCTTCTGGCTCACCTTCTGCACATCTCTCCCATGCAGCTTTGGCATGGTTTTTGTGCCGCTCCCTCTTCTGTCACCGTGATATACTCAGAAGAAAGACGTAAGGGGATAGCTCAGTTCAGAGTTTCTTCTTTTGGAGACATTTCACATCTTTATGCAGGTGGCCGCTCTTCATCTTTTTCTGCCAGGTTTGCGGAAATATATGGTAACGGAGACCGCTTAGACTAAACTCCGGACGGACAATCAGTATAAAAAAACGGCTAGATCGACATGATCCAGCCGTTTGATTTAAATAAAGATGATTGAGCGCATATTATCTGATCATCGGTTTCCACAGGATTACCGAATATTTTATACTGATTATCTGATCAAAGCCTGTAGCAGAAAGCAAAGCTTAAATCACGCTTTGTTGAATTTTTCTTTGCCCTGCCTGCATTTTGGACATTTCCAATCATCCGGTAAATCCTCAAAAGCTATACCGTCATTTTCAGCAGGATCGTAAATATATCCGCAAACCGTGCAAACGTACTTACCAGTTGCCTTACCGACCGAAATCTCACCTACAGGCTTACTCTCCGGAGGATTATCGAGATCGATAACCTTCTTCTCTTCGAGGTTCTCATATCCCAGCGGTGTATGTGTAGAGAGATATACCGTAGGGTTGTTCTTTATAAATTCTCGTACCGCATCCAGAGTATCCCTTGCAGCTTTAACATCCTCAAACACAATGGAAAGCTTGTTTTCATAAAGTGCTTCATCTGTATAGGTTACATCCCCATGGATCATGTAAAACAGATTACCGTCCTCCACGATCACAATGCTGTTGCCTGTTGTATGTCCCTTCGCCTCAATAAACCAGACCCCGTCGGCAATCTTCTTTGAGGCTTTAAAGTTCTTATAGGCTCCATCCGTAAAGTCCACGGGCACAACATTTGAAAATGTTTTAAGTTCATCTGCCTTGCATTCTTCTCTTGCAGCATAAATCGTTGCATTTGGAAAAGCGCGCAATTCTCCGGTATGATCGGCATGTTTATGGGTTATCAGAATTTTGCTGATCTGCTCAGGCTTATACCCGGCATCAGCAAGTGCATCCACATAATTTGCCACTTTCTTTCCCATATAAATCATGGTTTTCTCATCCGGCACCTGTTCCGGCATTTCAGAAGGCACACCAGTATCTACAAGTATGACTTCACTTCCGGTATCGATCACATAGTTCTGAAGGCTCGACCGATATTTTTTGCCCGGGTCTATACCCTCTTTTCCTTCTCCGCCAAATGCAAGGAACTGTGTCATGAATCCATTTTCAAATAGTTTTACAGCTTTAATGATCATTCTGTTTCCTCCTGCGAAAAGCATTTTTCTCCTATAAGTCAACTAAATATATTGTCGGCCCAATTATCAGAACACATAAGCTGACTTGCCCATTAATGAGTCATGATCACCTGGTCAGAATATTTATCATTTATTTCTTTAAGCTTTAGGTGTTTTTGTCACTGCTTATTATGTCAGGTGTGAAACCCTGAGCCAAGGCTTCCTTACACACGTCAAGATCGAAGTTGCTGCGACCATTGCTGGCATCAAATAAAACGCCTCTTTCTTTCGCCTTCCAAAGTCCTTTCAATACCTTTCCGTCATTTCCCAGACCTTTCCAAACTTGAAAATAATGTTGGAGCAAGTCTGTTTTTACGTAAAAACAGAAAGATGATTCCTACAGCGGCAGGACAAATATATTTTAGATTTGCTCATCAGGTTGCGGAGCTGGAAAATAACGCTTTGCTTCAGATACAGGATTGAGATTCACATAGTTCCGTAATTATTGTTTATCATCTTTCATCTTATTGAGCTCATCGTAATAAGTCTTGTATCTGTAAGCTGTCCTACGGCTGCATAAACCGGTATCTACAATCTCCATTATGGTCTTTCCACTTTCATACTGGACAACGAAGTCATTATAGCCCTGCATCCACTGCTCGTCATGTTTCTTTCTTCCGCCGATTTTTCTATTTTTGTAGTATTCAAGTTCTTCTTTGAGCCTTGCGTTTTCGTCTTCCAACTCTTTGATTCTTTTTAAAGCATCTTCAATTGTCATTTTTTTCATGATATCGCCCCTCTCTGTGCCATATGCACTGTGACACAAGCATAGCATTAAGTGAATTTTGTGTCAATATATTTATGGCATATCTCCTGAAAAACATAGCGCATTGCTTTTTTTAATGTCATTCCCGAATGCCTACCATATAAAACCCCGCTGCAGAACATTATTATAGCCGGTTTGTTTATTATATAAAGATGATAGAGTGCATATTATCTGATCATCGGTTTTCAGAGGGTTGCCGGCAGATTTGGGGGCTGCCGGCTTTAGAGTAGTAGTGTGAAAGATAGTAGAGGACAGCCATAAACTGGCGCACTTAAACAAGCTATCCAAAGAATAGCGTTTAGCAATAATATTGATTATTTAGAATAATGTCATGAAGCTATCGGGGATTCTTTTAGTATTCCTTCGGCAATTAAGAGTTTCATGGCTTGTTTGATAGCCTTTTCCTTCTGTTTTTCTTTGAGAGGTTCTGGCATATCAATTTTGTAAAGATCGGTTGGATTCCATACTTCGCCTGTAGACAGCATTTGATAGGCAGCTGTAAGGATCATCCTGGCGATCGCAATGATAGCACGTTTCTTACCACGGCGTTTCATTATGCTTTCATATTTGAATTTGTA
>NZ_FNRG01000040.1 GCF_900107835.1 Oribacterium sp. KHPX15 | reverse complement strand
GGATCAAGATACTTTGTCCGTGAGATCTTAAAATCCCTGACCGTGAGCGAAGGGTTGGCACTGCAGGCAAAAGTCCCTGCGGCTGCCAAGAGAAGCCAATGCACCTTATCTACGTTAATTAGTCTTAATGCGGAATTATGCAACCTGAGTGTCGCGTGATCTCTGAGTTTAGACTGTATAGTAGAAAGGAATTCTGTCTCCCTAAAGGAGATAATATAAAAGATTCTCGGGAAAATCCAGAAACTCTTTTGTGTTAAATTTGGAAGCACGCGACTTTAGTCGTGTGAGGCTTCACAGAGGATGCAGAAATCGAAGACATAGTAGACAATTCTGATGACATTGATTCGTGGTTTGCGGATGAACAGGACGATGATACTTGGTCTAAAAATCCGGAGTTCAAGAACAGAGTGTATGATCTTTCGGAAAAATTTGAAATTGCGTTAAGCTTGAAAAAATAGAGTACTTATTAAAGCTTGAATTATCTTAAAATAAATATTGGCAATGATTATTCGGCTACGACCGAGTCGGAACATACCGAATAAAACTTTACAAAAGAACTTACCTTTCATATAATTATTATAGTTCGGGAGTAACCGAGTCGAAAGGAACCGAGTAAAATGAATTTCTATGGAAGAACACAGCAGTTAGATAAACTACATAAAGAAATGTCTTCTGATGACATGAGGATGACACTCATATATGGAAGGCGAAGAGTGGGAAAGAGCGAGCTTGTAAAACAGGCGATTAAATACTCAGGTATTAAAAGTATTTACTACGAGTGCAAGCAGGTGACAGAAGCAAGTAATGTGCAGAGTATTTGTGAGGTGATCTCGGAAGAACAAGGATTACCCAAATTGGGATATACATCATTTGATGAATTGATGGACTACGTTTTTAACCTTGCAAGGGAAGAAAAAATTGTATTCGTATTGGATGAGTATCCTTACCTCAGGGAAAACATAAAAGGACTTGATAGTATACTTCAGTCGCTTGTGGATAAATATCGGGAAACATCAAGGCTAAAGCTCATAATTCTCGGTTCCTATGTAGACATAATGAAGTCTCTTTTGGAGCACTCTAATCCCTTGTTCGGCAGAATAGATCTGGTCATAGATCTTAAACAGATGGATTATTATGAATCATCGTTGTTCTACCCAAACATGTCTTTAGAAGACAAGGTCAGAATATACTCAGTATTCGGAGGGATTCCATACTTCAATAGACTTGTTGATGATAAGAAAACCGTGAAGGAAAACATCATAGACCTAATCGCATCACCGGGAGCACGTTTGGAAAATGAGGTTTCCATGTATCTAAACGCAGAGATTTCAAAAATAGTCAATGCAAATGAAGTGTTCACAGCACTTGCCAGAGGGTTCTCAAAGTACAGCGATATTCTTTCTCAGTCTCATGTATCAAGTGGACCTACGCTGGTAGATGTTCTTGAGAAACTTATGAAGATGGAAGTGGTCGAAAAGAAAGCTCCTATCAACGATGAAGAAAACAAGAAAAAAGCGGGATATTATATTTGTGACAACCTATCGCTTTTCTATTTCAGGTATATTTTCAAGCATTTGTCTCAGCTTAAGATCATGGATTCGGATGTATTTTATGACAAATACATTGATAAGGATTTTGAGGAAAAGTATGTGCCACACAAGTTTGAAGAAATCTGCAGACAGTATCTTATAAGACAGAACAGACTTGGAAATATCGAACCTGTTATCGAGAAAATTGGAAAGTATTATTATGATGATCCAAAGACACGCACTAACGGGGAATTTGATGTCGTTACACAGGATGAGATCGGGTATGTTTTTTATGAAGTGAAATTCAGGAAAAGGAAGACATCTAAAGAAGTCATAGATGAAGAGATCAGCCAGATTAAGAGCACTGACCTTAATTGCTATAAATATGTATTCTTTTCAAGGGCAGGATTTGCCGCAGAAGAGACCGATGAGATAAAACATATAGAACTTGAACAGTTGTATAAGTAGTATCTTGACGTACTCCCACGGATAAATCCGTGGGATTCTCACTTAGATTCACCCGATTCCACCTGACCATATAGGGCAGGATATGACCGGTTATTTCAGTGTTTACCCGAGAATTCGATACGCGTGTACCTACTTTCCAAAAGGATGGTCTACGTCTGGACCATTAAAAAAATATTAGTAGCTGTACAATACTGTCCGGTATTCCGGGCAGTATTTTTATGCTCAAAAACCGAAGCACGCCTTCATGCTCTTACCATCAGCCTTCATATTACTTATCAACTCATCGTGCAGCTTAATGAAGCTGTCGAATTCATATATACATTTCTCTCTGTTAGGGTGATTCAGATTTCCATTGCTGTTCTTTAACAGGAACCCGCTATATAAGTCCCTCTGTACCTCATGTCCGTCTATCGATTTAAACCTGTCGCTAATATTGATTTTGGTGTTTGTGTCCGTTGTGTGGTCGTACTGGCTCGCTCTGAAGTTCCATGTGTCCACCTTATACAATGCACCACCATATAACTTTACCTTTTGTTCCAGCAGTACAAGGAATCTTGATGGTGAGCGGTTGTTCATAGATGAACCATAACGTTTCTTTCTTTTGAACTTACGGATGGATTGTTCAGTACCGTCCTTCTTTGCCACAACAGAGACCTTGTCCGAACGCTCAGCCTTCTTCTTCGAACGCTTTTGAAGGGCACTAAAGTTCATATTTTCCGTGATGAAGTTTATCGAGTCAGTTATCAGTCTGTTGATGTACTGTCTGTGTGACTGGTTAATATATTCGGATTTTTGCCGGTACAATGATTTGAGCTTGTCACGAGATTTGAGATAGGTCTTTGAGAGCACCCACTTATCCTTATTCGTTCTGTCGATGGTACCGTCAGGCTTGTATTTATTGGGGTTAGAAGCACGTTTTGACCGATCCATGTGCCTTGACACGTTACGTATCTTTCTGTTGAACTCATAACATTTAGGAGCAAGCTCTTCCAATGTCGCCATGTTGTCCGATACTGTAGCGGCTGTCGATGTTCCGAGGTCAAGTCCTGTCCGATTATCTGCATCGCCAACTGTCTTTAGTTTTCTCGGAGCATCCCCTTCAAGGTATACATTCAGATAGTAGTGCCAGCCATTGGGAAACATTCGTCTTTTTATCTCACAGTAGGAAACCTTATGATCGATAGATTCCATGATGTATGGCATTCCTGCTTCAACATCCTTGTGTTTGCGAGGGAGCCTGCACCTTATATGTAGTCCGTTCCACTCGATACTGAACGATTCCTTGTCGAACTTGATCCCGTTAGTAGCAGACTTGCCACAGATGGTGTCAAAGTCCCGGTATTTCTTGAAATGAAGCTCTTCTCCGTTACCGAACAATACCTTCTCCACACCGTCCCATACACGGTCAGCTTCCTTCTGCACCTGCTGTGAAGAGATATGCTTTTTGTACTTCCTGCCACAGATCTTGATATAGGACTCAAGACCTGCCTTGCAAAACCCGATTTCCTGCCGAATGCTGTACATGACACCAGAAAGCTCCTTCATCCGATTAGATTTCTCTTTTGGGAATCTGGAGTGGCTGCTCTCAGCAGCCTTCTTTTCCTTGAAAAGTGCCGTATATTCATCCTTTGAGGCCTGATATTCCCTGTTGTAGTCAAGCTGTCTGAGCAGTTTCTTTGCATGCTTGACTACGACGTTATGGATATGGGATATCATAAAATAGCGGTCTGCAAGTACCTGTTCATCATATTCGGTTGTCGCAAGACTCAGTCTAAGTACGTGCATCTAATCCCTCGTTTTTTGTGTATTGATATACCATTCTATAGTTTCAGAGCTGACATTATCTGCTGTGCTGACAAAATATGAACGTGTCCATAAAGACGGCATATTTTTTAGCTGCGAGAATTCTTCACGCAGCTTATGTGATGTAGCGCCTTTGATTTGTTTTACAATATCAGGGATACTTTGTTGAGGATATACACTCACAAACATGTGGACGTGGTCTATATGACATTCCATGGCAAGGATATCTATATTGTGCGTCTGGCATTCAATTGAAGTCAGTTCTTTGAATCGCTCTTCGACACCGGGAATATTAAAAATCTTCCTACGGTATCTTGGGCAGAACACAAGATGATAGTTTATCAATGATACAGTAGTTCTTGTATGTTTATACTCATTCTTCATGTGTATAATATAGCATATAATATACACATGAGTCAAATAAAAAAGACGATATCTTCAGTATTTTGGCTGAAAATATCATCTTTGGTTTAATACGCTCTCATCCCACGGTTAAAACCGTGGGCTTTCTCGCTTATTTAGGTTGTAATCGTACTTGGACACCGCCAGTGCTTCATAAAAAAATCATCTGTATCCATTAATACGGATACGGATGATTTTTGTTTTTTGAGAATTCATTATCCTAGTTTTCTTACAGGAGTGACTTCCTGAACAGCTACTGTTGAACGCTTTCTTCTCATGGCCTCTCTCATTTTGGACTGAGTTTCGGCTACATGATCAAAGACAGCATCAAAAAGCTCGTCGCTCTTACCGGGTTCGATTTTTCCCTTCTGTTCCTGTGCCATAAGGATCTTATAATACTGTTCAAGTAATCCGTCACATGACTGTGCGATTTCTGATGATAACTCGAAAATCGTTGTCTTTGATGACACCTGAACGCTGCATGTAGACTTACCCTGCTCATCGCTTTTTTTGTTATCTACCGTTACAGATACCATAAAACCTCCCCATTACCTATGCAAAAGTGCATTTATAAGAATATTGCACGTACTACTCTTTACATTAATTATGATAGCTTTTCTTTTTCTATCAGTATATTTCAAAAAATTAAAATGTATACAAAAGTTTGTGAAACACAAGTGGAATTATAAATTGGCTCTGTCCTTATTGCAATGATTTTAACCTAATTTCATCAAAGTTAACAATTAATTATTATTATGTCTCTTATTTCAAATAACGCCGACCATAATTAATGTGAATAAATTACATAAGGAAGGAGGAGTAAATTATGCATCTTGACATAAAAAGATTGATGCAGGATGCCGATGCAAGGATAGTTGCATTCCATATCGGGATGAAGCTTTTTGCTAACGGCAGACTTGTGGAAAGTCTTGACATTAGTTCCCTGTCATACGAAGCAATGGACAGCACGTACTGGACGTATTGTCCGTTTCACGAGAGAGTTCAGGGAAAGAAAGACCATCACCCGTCTAACTGTGTGGTACATCCGAAAAACATAATGTGTTTTGCCGGATGTGGATCTCACAATATCATAGAGATGGTATGTGAATTCTGCAAAGTACCTAAAGGACGCGGGTACGAAATTATTGCCGAAGCAATGGGCGGAGTGCAGCTTTATCTTCTGGACGGAAAGGCTCCGGATTACCCGAAGCTTACATTGAAACCAGAAGAGCAAAGAGCACTTATGCTTTCGCCTTCAAATGGCACACCCTTACATCTATCCATGTACGAGCTATATTCTCGATCCAAAAGAGATTATTACTCTTTGATAGAAGACAGGGCGAAAGAAATGCTGGATGAATATCAGAAACTTCTTGCATACTATGGCTCGATGGACGCACCAAGAGCTTCCATGATCTATGATCTCATGGGACCGCAATATTTTGACGGGGGTATTTACGAAGAGTTGGAAAAGGAATTAAAAGAGCGCATAAAAACATGTGCTAACATTGTTCAGTTCTTTGATAAAAAGAAAACTGCATAATAAAAAGACCGGAAAGAGCATGTCTCAGTCCGGTCTTTTTGTGAGAAAACAGTATCTCTTCTTACCGTCAGGATATGGTTTATAGTCCTCACGGTGAGGAAATCTTACTCTTATTTTTACTTCTTTTGCTTTAACAGTTTTGAGAATTCTACAGCTTTTCCAACATCACCATCTACCTTAAGTTTTCCTACGGTGAATGCTGCGACGGGATCAAGCTTTCCGTCAATAAGCTTATTGAAATCCGTAAGGCTCATTGTTATTGCGCAGTTCCTGTCATTGTATTCATAAGGCTCAACATTTATTTTGTGATCCTTAACTTCAACATAGAAAACACCGCTTTCCTTTCCGGTAATGTTTATCTGGACTGCAATAAAATCTTGATTAGAAACATCAGCCTTAGCAGAAAGCTTCCGTACTTTTTCAACTAGTTCATTGAATGTCATATGTAGTCCTCCTAAAATCGTAACAAAAAGTCGAATAATTGCTTCATCGTCTATTTTTACACATTTTTTAATATGTCGCAATGCGGTTATTCAGCTTTTGTTTTCAAAGGTATGTTAGGACGAAGGAGGCACATGATCATAGACGCAAGGCGATTTCTGAAATCTAAGTAGTAAAATAATTTGAGATAATATTATGCAAACACTATATTGCATCCTGAATACAGTATGTGTTTTAATAAAAAGAGAATAAATCACTTTGGATACGAAAAAAGATGAAAGATTATAAGAAAAGACAAGCAAAACGATTCAAAAACAAGGCACAGAATAGTTTGATTTCATCAGACCAGTCAGGAAGAAGACAGGATATAATCACAGGTATTCAGCAGGTAAACCGACTTCTTAATTTCCATTCTGTTCATAACAATCTTACTCCGTCAGAAGTACGGGATAACTCCGGTCAGCTAAGGGTTCTCTATGCAAAACTCTGGGAACTTGATGCAAAATAATAGTCATTAAAAAGGTCTATACGAAAATATTTCTAAAATATCTATCAGCAATATAATCTCCTAAAAATTATCTACCATAATTGTAGTAGTACTATAGGAGGAATTTCTTCATGGGCAAAAAGACATTTCCCTGGGAATTAACCAAGGCCCAGTTAAATACATTAGAAAAGAACCATATCACAAATAAATACCACTACCATAGACTTCTGCCTCTCCATTATATGGATAATACCGTGGAGACCGGAGTTTCACAGGAGCTTAATGGCTGCCATGTGACCATAATTGGAAGAATAATCGATGTAAAGACCGGCACAAGCAGTAAGGGAGCCGCATGGCTAAGATGCACGGTTATTAATAAAAAGACCGGTTACCACGTTGGTGTTATGAACTTCTTTGCCACAAAGAGAGTAGAGAAGCTTTATTCCTATTGGATGACCTTGCAGTGTGATGTACTTATCGGCGGCGAGCTCTCTTATAATCCGCAATTCGGAGACAAGGGCTTTTCAATAGTATCACCTGATACATTCACAATTGATGTCGAGAAGAACATGGTGGTAAAAACGGTCCTAAGCTCAATCAAAGGTATTTCCGAAGAAAAAATGAGGGCATTTCTTGAAGAAAAGCTAAAGGATCGTGAGGAAGATACTCTTCCGGAAGAACTGTTATCAAGATTAAATCTTGATGAGATAAATGAGGCGGTGAGAAAGGCTCTGTTCCCTTCAACAATGAAAGAAGCTGTAGAAGGAAGGAAACGTCTTCTATTCAATGACATCCTTAATTTTGCGGGAAGGATGGAACTGGAGAAGCGAGATACTCCATCAGGAGGAATCAAGATCACAAAGTGCGAGCTTACAGAAAAGATAATAGCATCACTTCCATATGAACTGACAAACGGACAGAGAAGTGCCTATGAATCAATAAAATATGAAATGATGCAGGGGAATTATGTCAATGCGCTTGTACAGGGTGATGTTGGATGTGGAAAGACCATAATCTCGTTCCTCGCAATGCTCCTTGCTGCGGAAAACGGCTTTCAGGCTGTTCTCCTTGCCCCTACAAAGATACTTGCAAAACAGCACTATGATAAGCTTTTAAGCCTTATAAAAGGAACATCCATGAGTGCTTCCCTCATCGTTTCAGATACTCTTAATAAGAAGGGGTCCGAAACAGACGAGATGCTTAGAGAGATAGCAAATGGTAACTGTAAACTGATTGTGGGAACCCACTCCGTTATGTCTGACCGTCTAAGATTTAAGCGTTTAGGGCTTTCAATAGTGGATGAGGAACACCGTTTCGGCGTAGAGCAGCGTGAAGCTGTTAAATCAATAGACTACATAGGAATGTCGGCAACACCTATCCCGAGAACCCTTGCAACAGCTATATATGGGGACACCACTAAGATATTCAGCGTGAAGGAAAAGCCCGGAAACAGAAAAGGTGTAAGAACTCTTTACGATAACGGAATACACTTAAAGAAATATATTCAGCAGATCTTGGATCTCCACCAACAGATATATGTTGTCTGCCCTATGATTGTAGACGGGAAGAAGGGATCAACCACAGAAGGTGTACTTTCCACGGAAAAGGCAACGAAAAAGCTTCAGGAAATGTTTCCTGATTACAGAGTAGAGGAGATGACCGGTGTTACTTCTAACGAGGAGACCGATGCAATACTTAATGATTTCCATGATGGAAAGGTCGATATTCTTGTTTCAACAACTGTTATCGAAGTAGGTGTTGATGTTCCAAACGCAACACTTATTCTCATAATGAATGCAGAGCGCTTCGGGTTATCTCAGATGCATCAGCTTAGGGGCCGTGTCGGAAGAGGAGATAAACTTTCTTTCTGTGTGCTTGTATCAAAGGATACAGAAAACGAGAACATAAAGACACTTCTTGAAACGGATGACGGATTTGAGATAGCGGAAAAGGATCTTAAGTTCCTGAGAAAATCAGGAGACCTCTTTGGATCAGAACAGAGTGGACGAAACAAGTACATTGATGAGATTGTTTTATATCCGAATCTATATAAGGCTACCCAAAAGATTGCAGCGGAACTGCCTAGCGAAGTACTTTTAAAGCACATAGAGCGTTCTGAAGAATGTGAGATACGTGGCAGGATGAGAGCGATAACTATAGATATAGAAAAGAAGCGGAAGGCGGAAGATGACCAGGTGGTAACATCGTAATTGGTGTGAACGGATATCGTCAAGGAAAAGCCAACAGGCTGATAGGTGATCTGGTTTTTGAGGTCGCAATTTGCGACCTCAAAAACCACTTATAAAGATTGCATTAAATCGCCTTTTTGCTAATTGTAAGGCTTGTGGTAGAGTGATATTATTAGCCTGAAGGAGTGTGTATGGGGAAGAAAGAAAAAGACACAGAAATCTCAAGAACTGAGCTTAGCGCTCAGATAAATGCCGAACTTGAAAAGGCGATAGATGATTTAACTCTATTTGACGATGATTTGATGAGCAAGGTCTTCGATGGAAACATTGAAGCTGCTGAATTGCTTTTGAAAATAGTTCTTGAAAGGGATGACATCAAAGTTATACGTGTAAAGGGACAGGTGGAGCTTAAAAGTGCATATCCTGGTGGCAGAAATATTAGGCTTGATATAGTTGCAGTTGATGATAAAGGTGTTCAGTTTGATGTTGAAGTTCAGAGGAATACAAAAGGCTCACATATAAAGAGGGCAAGATATCATCAGAGCATGATTGATTCAAGGCTTTTAAAGAAAAAACAGGAGTTCAAATCCATCAGAGATACTTATGTTATCTTCATTTGCCAGCATGATAAGTTTAAGGCAAATAGGCCTATATATCATGTAGACAAGACTGTTAGAGAAACAGGGGAGGCATTCGATGATGGTGCCCATATTATTTACGTGAACGGTAAATATCGTGGCAAGGATGATTTTGGTAAACTGGCACATGACTTTAACTGCAAGAAAGCTGATAACATTTATTTTAAGCCTCTTGCAGATGGAGTCAGGCATTTCAAAGAAACAGAGGAAGGACGTGATGCTATGTGTGAATCATTTACAAAGTTAGCTGATAAGGTTGCAGATGAAAGAGCCGAGCAGACAACAATAAACAACATCAAGCTTATGATGAAGAATATGAAGTGTAGTCTTGAAGATGCATTGAATGCTCTTGAGATTAAGGGCAAAGATCGCGCAATCATAGCAAAGCAGCTTCAGAAATGACTATCATTTTTAATAATTAATTGAAGGTAAACAAAGAAAGACTGTGAAAAATGAGAAATCATTCTTCACAGTCTTTGTATTCTAGCTTATTCTATGACGGTATTCTTAATGTTCCAGGTTTCCGTCCATACCGCGCTCTGTTGCGGTTTTCATGGTTTCTTTACCTGTTTCAGTCAACTCGGTTGTATCCTCTGTTGTTGTGTAACCTGCATTTTCAGCAGCCGCAGCGCCGGCAAGTCTTCCGGATGTAAGAGAGAAGCCAAGACCGACACCTTCAACATTCTGGTATGCAGCGATTGAGATGCCGGATACGTTGTTACCTGTTGCATAGAGGTTCTTGATTGTCTTATTCTGTTCATTAAGAACATTGAGGTTCTCATCTGTGTTAACACCGCCTAATGCGCCAAGGATTCCTGAATGACCCTTTGTTACATAGTAAGGACCTTCTGATACAGTATAAACGAGAGACTCTTTATCCTTGTAGAATTCTGTATCGTCACCTGTTTCAACCGCGGTATTGTACTTTGCGATGGTTGCTTCAAGATCACTTGAATCGCAGCCAATGAACGCTGCAGCGTCAGCTATTGTATCAAATACTCCGCCTTCTCCTGCTTCTGTAAGAAGCTCAAAACCTGTAGTCCAGTCTTCCTTTGAGATAGGAGCATGGTAAATAGTAGGATCTCCATTCTCATCAATGATGCCGTAACGATCCCAGTAATGAACCCATGTGCCTGTGTTTTCCTGAGATTCGTCTGTCCAACGATCAACAGTAGTCTGATCAACGATTGTATATGCAATGCCGCCCTGTGCAGCTACTGCAGAGGAGAATTCAACAGTATCCTTAAGAAGATCTTCATCCATGAAACGCTTGCCACGACCGTTTACCCAGAGAATCGGACTGTTTAATGTCAGCTGAGAAACAATCTCATTACCTGCATTAAGTGTTACAACACCGTGGTTCATAGTAAGAAGCTCACCCTTAGCAGCACCGATATCCCACATCATCTCAAGTCCGGGAAGTTTTGATCCGGCCAATACCATAGAATTATTGTAAAGCTCTTCGCCGAGGGTTTCCTTCATCAGTTCCGGATTATTAGCGAATGATCCGGTAGACATGATAACGGACTTTGCGTTAACAATCAGTGTACCGCCGTCACTTGTTGTACACTTTGCACCTGTTACAGCACCCTCACCATCTACTATAAGCTCAGTTGCTGTTGTGCCGTAACGGATCTCAACGCCGCTTCTTTCAAGGGATTCACCAATATATTTGAATGGATCAGCATTGTTCCATCTGTGGTAAACAACTTCCTGGTCAAGATGAGCAATCTGCTGTGCCTGCTTTGAAAGGAAGAATCCAACACCATGATTCAGCATATAGCTGACTGTATTCTTTGCCTCTGAAACAAAACGGCTGATGAGAGCTCCATTGCCAAGATAGTCGGTACTCTGCATGAGGTGGTTGAACCAGTATTCTTCATCTGTTTCCTCACCGTTTTCACCATATCGGTCTTTCTGTTCAACAGATCCAACTGCAAACATACCCTGTGCAGCATTACCCATGCCTCCAAGGGTTTCTGTAGCTTCAACACCCAATACATGAGCACCGGATTCAGCAGCCTTTAATGCAGCCATAGAACCTGAAGCACCCATTCCGATTACAAGTACATCTGTATCAACAGTTTCTGTTTCACCGGATTCAGTTTTTTTAGCTAATGAATCTACATCAAATCCGGCTTCAGACATTGCACTCTTTACTGCCTCAGAAACAGCATTACGTGTCATTGTGGCGCCGGACACAACATCAATATCATATGTCTGACCATCAACAACTTCCTTTGCAAGTTCGTCTGCAGCTGTCTTTCCGTAACCATCTGTCTGTGTTGAAGCATCAATATCAACGTTTGTGATCTTTCCGCCTTCAACAGTAATGGTTACAGGTACTTCACCGTTACTGAAACCAGTACCTACAGCACTGTAGGTTCCATCCGTGATTTCGGTTGATGATGCGGAAGTTCCTTCAGATGCTTGAACCTCTGTTGCTACCTCAGAAGCTGCTTCGGACCTAGCCTGTTCTGTGGCTGTTGCAGTAGCTTCAGTGTTTACAGGAGGTGTAGAAGTTGCTGAGCATGCGGAAAGCGAACTGCACGCAAGTGACAAAGCAACTAATCCTCCAAGACTTTGGAGTTTCCAATTATTCTTTCTCATGTCTTTATCCCTCTCTGGAATGTTTAATTGATAAAACTAGCTTACTGATTTGTGATTACTTTAACAATGTTCGTATCTTGTTTAAATTGTTCTCTAATCTTAGCTTTTTATAAAATTATGTGATAAGATATGGGCATGAAAACTATTACTTTGAATTTAATAGAAGGCGGGCTGACGGATTACTTTACCATTTTGCGCGCAGAGCGAAGGACATCCCTGACATTTGCAGGCCGAAGATTCACTATGAGTAAGGGTGATCTGATCCTGAGCCGTGAAAATATAAGCTGGAATTGTGATGCAGGATCAAACCTTAGTGTGCTTTCGATCCGGCGTGATTTCTTTGACGGGCTTTTTGTTTCCCAGACTGCAGACTGCCGAATAATATATGATTTCATACATGATGAATCCGGAAACAGTGAGTATTTGTATTTCTCCTGTCAGAACGACCGGAACGTACTAGTTGCTTTTGATGCACTGGAACAGGAACTAAAGCTAAGCGATTCACATCATGAGAAAATGACACATCTTCTGATGGTTGCAATCGTGACGGAACTTGACCGTGCGAGAGAAAATTCATTGATCGTTCCGAACAGCACTATGGTTTCTCAAAACCGTTTTGGAAAGCTCATGAAATATATGGGAGATCATTATAATGAATGCACACTTGCCGAAGTTGCTGAAAAATATGGGTACAATCCTGACTATCTAAGCTTCCGATTTAAGATGATCACAGGTGTGACCTTCTCAAAGAAGATGCTTGAAATGAAACTGGAACAGGCAGCAAATATGCTTTTATCATCTGAACTTACATCCGATGAGATAGCGCAAAGCTGTGGTTTCCAGAGCAGAAGCTGGTTCACCCGGAAGTTTAAAGAACGTTTCGGAGAATCCCCGGGCAAGTGGCGTAAAAACTCAAAAAAATTAGCTTAAGAACGAAACGGGAGTCTATTTAGATGATCCCTAACCATAATTATATTGAAAAATGAAAAGGAATCCGGAGGAAGTATAATGGATACCGCTAAAGATATTAGGGACAATTTTGCTGTTCTTCGTAACTACAGCTGTGAAGGTCAAATAAGTATATTAGACTTATACAGGAAAGATGGCGAGCCAAGAGCTGCTTACAAGAAGAAGCTCCTAAAAAGAAAACAGAATATACTCAAAAAGGTCAGGTCAGAAACCTGACTTATAGTAACACAATTCTCTGCTAAAAATGGCTTTAATGCTACAATAAAGAATACTGCTTATGGCATTGCAAGCTATGATAATAATTCTATAAAGCTTATTGCTATAGAATAACAATACCTATTCTTTGAATAGTAAGATGTCTCTTTGATATTAATCGTGGCTGTCATAGAAATATGATGACCACGATTTTCTTTTTCAATAAAGCTGCTTACAATGATAGAGACTTAATGGAGAGGTTGATTATTTTGGCTTCTCTTTTTGGTGTCAAAATATATGGAGTAACGATTTATTCACAATTATTCGTGTATTAATTCTTTATAATTCTTTGATTTTATGTCGACCCGCTATAATAGTAGTATTCAGTATAGAGATAGGGGATAAAATGAAAGCTATAGTTTGCGAACTTTGTGGGAGCAATGAATTTGTCAAAGAAGATGGTTATTTTGTGTGTCAGCATTGTGGTACAAGGTATTCTCTTGAGGAAGCAAAAAAATTAATGATTGAGGGTACTGTTGATGTAAGCGGTAGTGTTATAAAGATAGATAACACTCAGGATTTAAAGAATCTATATGAGTTAGCAAGACGGGCAAAAGAAACATCTAATATCGCTGATGCAGAAAAATATTATGGTCTAATAGTTCAATCCAATCCTAATGATTGGGAAAGCTACTTTTATTCCGTGTTTTATACTCAAGTAAATAATATCAATGTATCTCACTTACCTTTCCATGCACAAAACATAGCAAAGTCAATTATTCCTACTTTTAAGCTGATTGATGATAATGTACATGATGATGAGGAACGGCAAAAAGCGTTTGATGAGCTTACCATAGCTTGTTTAAAAGGGGCTACAACTCTAAAAGAGGTGGCAAAAACATATTTCAATTCAATTGATACATATAATGAGATTGGATTGCAGTGTGCCAAAATATTACTTGAATGCGCCTGTGAACTTGAAGAACGTGGAGATATTAAAAATTCACTTAATTTATTCAAAACGATAAATTCACAGGATTATAATAAATTTGCGCCTCCAGAAATGACGAAAACAATAACAAATCTTATCAAAAAATATGAACCTGATTATGTTCAACCGGGCATGATTGCTTTCGCTGGCTGCTATGTTGCAACGGCAGTGTACGGTTCCTATGATTGCCCTGAGGTATGGACGCTTCGCCGCTACCGTGATTTCACATTAGCAGAGACTTGGTACGGCCGTGCATTTATTCGCACATATTACGCCATCAGCCCCACTCTAGTAAAATGGTTCGGCAAAACAGATTGGTTTAAAAAGCTGTGGAAGCCTATGCTTGATAGGATGGTAGGAGATTTGCAGTCAAAGGGAGTGGAAAATACTCCTTATGAAGATAGGAAATGGTAAGCGCAATGGGGTACAAGTATTTCATAAAAAAGGGCGGAAAGGGCTACTACTTTGGTCTATTTCCAAATAATAACAACAATCAACCATTAGCTATATCAGGTGATTATACCACTTATAAGGAAGCAGAAGAAGCAATTGTTGATTTAAAAAGTTTGATGAAGTCTTCAACGGAACTGTTCCATATATCAAAAGAGGATACGGGATATTTTTTAAAACTTATTGAAAATGATAAAGGAATTGTATTCCATAGAGATATTGCTTTTCCGCATAGATATGAAGCATTGCACTGTATAGAAAGAGTTTATAAAAACTTTGATGCACCACTAAAAATAAAGTAAGTAAAAAGGTGTAAATGGTATTATAAAACCATCATTTTTCGGCAGTGAAAAACCAGCAGTTTGAGAATGGAATTCCGGTAATCATATGAATTTCTCCTATGCATGTCTATAATTGCATGCTAGGAGGTGAAGAAAGGATGATTGATTGGATGAAATATGCCGAGATTCAAACACTCAAACGCAAAGGCTTCAGGAAATCAAAGGTTGCCAGGAAACTGAAGCTCAACAGAGAGACAGTCTCAAAGTATTGGGATATGTCCCCCGATGGATATGAAGAGACAAAGAAAAAACACAGGGTTAGAAAGCCGGACGTATACAAAGAACTTATTGTTGAATGGCTGACGGAGTTTCCGGATATGACGGCTGCCCAAATTTATGACTGGTGCAAGGAACGAAGTCCCTTAGAAACACTGGACTTTCAGAAACGTTCATTTCAGAACTACGTGAAAAGCATCCGGGAAGAATACGACATAAAGAAACCGGAAACTGAAAGACAATATGAAGCAGTTGATGAGCGAGATCCAGGCGCTCAAGGACAAGTGGATATGGGTGAGATATATGTGCCCACGAAATCCGGCAGACAGAAGAAGGTTTACTGCTTTGCCATGGTACTTGCACATTCCCGCTACAAATTTGTTATGTGGCAGGAAAGACCGTTTACCACAACAACTTTCATAATGGCTCACATCAAGGCTTTTGATTATTTTGGAGGCCGTCCGCATCAGATCGTATATGATCAGGATAAGGTGTTGGCTGTAAGTGAAAACCATGGCGATATCATATATACCGCCGGGTTCCAAAGTTATCTTCAGGAAGTAGGATTTGATATATTTCTATGTCATGGTGCTGATCCTGAATCCAAAGGTCCGGTAGAAAACGTGGTCAAATTCGCCAAGTACAACTTTGCGGATCACCGTATGTTCACAGATATAGAGAGCTTTAATGAGGCATGTTTAGCATGGCTCAGACGCACCGCTAATCATGACGTACATGGCACAACACACAAAAGACCGGATGAAGTATTCGCCCTCGAAAAGGAATACTTGGTTCCGGTCTCTGAGTATAGCTTTGCTATCGCTAATGAAAACAGTATAGACTATGCCGTCCGTAAAGACAATCTTGTTCTTTATAAAAGCAACAGGTATCGTGTTCCGGTGGGGACATACCACAAGGGTGTGCGCGTCTATATGAAAATCAACGAAGAAACCGACGAAGTATCAATAACTGATTCCATAACTGGTGAGATATATGCAACACACCCGCTTTGTCACGAAAAAGGAAAACTGATAGGTCACTCAGAACGTTCAGAAAGAGACAAGACAAAGTCCGTTGAAGAACAGGAGAAGTTGCTTAGGGAACTCTTTAATAACGATGAGCTGGTCGGACCTTTTCTTGAACATATACATCAAGAAAAACCTCGCTATTACAGGGATCAGCTTGGTGTCATAAAAAAGCTTTTTGAGGAATGGAACCGTGATGACATCTTAAAGGGCGTTGAATACTGCAGTGAGAAGGAATTGTATTCTGCAGGAGATCTGAAATCGAGCATCATATATCTTACACAGGCAACTATTGAAGAAAAGAACATCAAAAAACGTGACAGTACTTCTCTTCCTGAAAAATATCGTGTAGACAAACCGGATATCCGGTCTTTGAGTGCATACGAGAATGCGATGAATGAAAGGAGTGCTGTCAATGGATAAGTTAACAGAACTAAAAGAGCAAGCGATTTCGCTGTCGCTATACAATACAAAAGACAGCATAGAAACCCTGATACATAAGGCAGAACAGGAGGAACAAACTTATACTGATTTCATTGCAAACATTTTTACCGGAGAATTGAAATACCGCCATGACAAGGCTCAGGCGCGACGTGTAAAAGATGCCGGATTCCCATATCCAAAGTACCTGAAGGATTTCGATTTGAATTTCTGCAGGGCTATTTCCAAGAAACAGTTCAAGCAACTGTCAGAACTTACATGGATAGATGGATTATACAATCTGATCCTTTCCGGACCGCCAGGAGTGGGCAAGACACATCTGGCTATAGGGCTGGGATACCATGCCTGTGAAGAGGGCTATAAGGTAAGCTATTCAACAATGCAGTCCCTGGTTCAATGTCTTAGAACAGAGGAGATAGACCGCCGCAGTCGTGCCAAAATGAACCGTATACGGAAGTCTAATCTTCTAATCATTGATGAAGTAGGTTATCTGCCGATCAACCCTACCGAAGGTAATCTGTTCTTTCAATTGATATCTGAGCTTCAGGAACAGACAGCTATAGTAATCACCACTAATAAAGGGTTTGAGGAATGGGCCGAGTTTTTAAATGATCCCGCACTTGCTACTGCAATACTGGACAGACTTTCGTACCGCTGCGATAGGATTAAGATATCCGGAAAGAGTTATAGATTGGAAAACCGCAAATCATTCTTAAATGATGGAAAGGATACTAGTGATGAAACAGTATGAAATGATAAAAAAGGAAGATCTGGACAAGATCAGTAAAGAGGAGCTCCTCGATAAATACAATGACGTAGTTGAAAGCACGTGGCTTTATCTTGAAAAGATCCATGAACTCACAAAAGAAAACGAAGATCTTATGAATGATTATGATAAAGTCTCGGAACAACTCTATAGCTACGAGTAACACGGATTGATTTCCTAATAGGTGGGATGATACCAGCCATCCCACCTTTGCAGCCCTGTCATCAGATGAAAAAGCTGATTTTGGGATGGTTCCCACAAAAACTGCTGGTTTTTCACTGCCGAAAACTGCTGGAAATTAAATGCCGAAAATTGCTGGTTTTTACTTGCCGTTTACA